>NC_014964.1:0-432500 GCF_000175295.2 Thermoanaerobacter brockii subsp. finnii Ako-1
ACAACTAAATTATACCGATAATATATTATGCCACCCTTTTAAATAAATTATCCACATTTTATTGATGGGCTTAGGAGGTCATATAATGTATGGAGATCATCGTCAAATATGGGAGAGGATAGTGGAGGTCATAAAAAGCGAGCTTACCCCCACCAGCTACAACACCTGGCTAGTTCACATAAAACCCTTAGCAATTATTGATGATGTGTTATTTTTAAGCACTCCTAATACTTTTACAAAAAATATAATAAATGGAAGATATATAAATATTATCTACGACGCTGCTTCAAAAGCTACAAATAAATTATACGAGATAAAAATATTATCAGAAGACGAAGAAGAATATAGAGAAATCAAAGAATCTATTGAAAAAGAAAACCTAACTGAATCCACTACTCTTTCCACTCTAAATCCAAAATATACTTTTGATACTTTTGTAGTTGGAAACAGCAATAAACTTGCTCACGCTGCATGTCTTGCAGTAGCTCAGGCTCCAGCAAAAGCCTATAATCCTTTATTTATCTATGGAGGAGTAGGTTTAGGCAAAACCCATTTAATGCATGCAATAGGGCACTTTATCAATAAACATCAAAGTGGCTACAAAATAATGTACGTTACGTCAGAAACGTTTACAAACGAGTTAGTTAACTCCATAAAAGACGACAAAAATGAAGAATTTAGAAACAAGTACAGAAATATTGATGTTCTTCTAATAGATGATATTCAATTTATAGCCAAAAAAGAACGAACTCAAGAAGAATTTTTCCATACTTTTAACACCCTTTACGAAGCCAACAAGCAAATAGTTATTTCCAGTGACAGACCACCAAAAGAAATTCCAACTTTAGAAGAAAGGCTAAGGTCAAGGTTTGAGTGGGGTTTAATCGCGGATATACAGCCACCAGATTATGAGACAAGAATTGCAATACTTAAGAAAAAGGCTCAAACAGAAAATCTAAATATACCCGACGAAGTTTTAGCTTATGTGGCAGAAAAAATTCAATCAAATATAAGAGAGTTAGAAGGAGCATTAATAAGAATCGTAGCTTTTTCAAATCTTACAAAAGCCAATATAGACTTAGAATTAGCTAAGCATGCCTTAAAGGAAATTGTATCTAATAAAACGAGAGAAATAACTGTAAAACTCATACAGGAAGAAGTTTGCAAGTACTATAACATAAAACTAGAAGATTTCAGGTCCCGCAAGAGAACAAAAAACATAGCTTATCCGCGACAAATCGCCATGTACTTAGCAAGAGAACTGACAGATTTATCTCTTCCAAAAATAGGAGAAGAATTTGGAAAAGACCATACTACTGTAATACATGCTTATGAAAAAATTTCTAATGAAATAAAACAAGATGAACTTCTCTCAAGGCAGATTGAGGAACTTAAAAAGAGGATAAAAGGTTATTGACATATAAACAGGGATAACCCTGTTTATATGTTTTAAAATTTTTTGTCTGTGAATATTGTTAATAAATTTAACTGTTTACTCAGAAATTATTCACAGACAATTATCGACTTTTTCTCCGCTTCACAAACTATTACTAACAAACTAACATCTTCTATTACTATGACTACTAAATGCTTATCTTATCTATTATATGATTTGACTCAAAAAAATATTCTCAAAAACAGGAGTGAAAAAAATGAAATTTGTGTGTGATAAAAATTCATTATTTGAAGGAGTAAATATTGCAATAAGGGGGGTATCTTCCCGCACTACTCTTCCTATTCTTCAAGGTATAAAAATTTCGGCTTTGAAAGGTCAAGTCAAATTTTCAGGAACTGATCTGGACATAGGAATAGAGTGTCAAATTCCTGCAGTGATAGAAGAAGAGGGAGAAATAGTAGTACCTGCAAAAATTTTCTCAGAATTAGTTCGTAAATTGCCTGAGGGAGATGTAAAAATAGAAAGTGATTCTCAAAACACGGTAAATGTAGTTTGCGATAGTATAAATTTCACTATTGCAGGAAGTGACGCTGTAGAGTTTCCTGAAATCCCTCTAGTATCTAAAGAAAATTCTTTTAAGTTGACGCAAAATATTCTAAAAGACTTAATAAGAAAAACAGTCTTTTGTATTGCCCAGGAGCAAACAAGACCTATTTTGACAGGTGTTCTATTTGAAGTGTTTCAAACTGAAGTTAAAGCAGTAGCTTTAGATGGATTTAGAATGGCTATATATTCTTATCAGAGTGAGGAAAAATTCTTTGACGAGGATATAGAAAAATATTCTATAGTAATTCCAGGTAAAACTTTAGAAGAGATATACAGAATCTTAAAAGATGAGGAAACAGAGATAGAGATATACCACACTGCTAATCAAGTGTTATTCCAAATTGAAAATACAAAGGTAATATCGAGGCTTTTAGAAGGAAGCTTTATAAACTACAATGCTGTTTTACCAAAGGATTATAAGACTGAAGTGGTAGTCAAAAGAGAAGTTTTAACTGAAAGTATTGAAAGAGCTTCACTAATTGCAGAAAGCAAAAATAATTTGATTAAGTTTGAGATTGGTGATAAATTTATTACTGTCTCTTCTAATTCTGAAAAGGGCAAGATGATAGAAAAAATAGAAGTTGATGTAAAAGGAATGTTTCTTGAGATCGCTTTTAACTCAAGATATTTATTAGATTCTTTAAGAGCCATCGATGAAGAAGAAATAACGCTTTATTTCATAAATAGTATAAATCCGTTAATAATAAAACCTATAGGAAGTAAAGATTATCTTTATATGATACTTCCTGTAAAGCTCAATTGAAAATAAGAGGTGTTTTTTAAATGATAGAAGTGCCTATAGAGACGGAATATATTACCTTAGGGCAATTTTTAAAGTATATGAAAATATGTCAAACTGGAGGACAAGCAAAGCAATTTATTTTAGAAGGAAAAGTTAAAGTAAATGGCGCAATAGAATTAAAAAGAGGTAAAAAACTTCACAAAAATGATATAATTGAGGTAGATGGTAAAACTTATATCATAAAGTGAGGAATTTAACTTGTATGTGAAGGAGCTATTTGTCGACAATTTTAGAAATTTACAAAAGCAAAAAATAGAATTTTGCGAAGGAATAAATATATTTTATGGTTTAAATGCACAAGGAAAGAGCAATTTATTAGAAAGTATTAGGCTTTTAAGTATGGGAAGGTCTTTTAGAGGGAGCAAAACGACAGAACTAATAAAATTTGGAGAAGATTATTTTTATGTAAAAGCAATAATTTGTCAAGAAAATAACGATAAAAAAATAGAATTTGGATACAAGAAAAATGAAAATAAAGTCATTAAAGTAAATGGCAATAAAATAAAGTCGACTTCCGAACTTTTAGGTCAACTTTTGACAGTCATTTTTTCTCCTGAAGATTTAAACATAATAAAAGAAGGACCTTCCCATCGCAGAAAATATCTGGATTCTTGTATATCTGTTGTTGAAAAGAATTATCTTTATAACCTCATGCAATATAACAAAATACTAATGAATAGAAATAAACTATTAAAGAGCATAAAAGAAGGGAAAAGTAAAAGTATACTAGAAATTTTTGATGACCAATTAGTAGAATACGGGGCAAAAATAATTGTGATGAGACAAAATTATTTAAAAAACGTAGAAATTAATATAAAAAAATTTTTACTTGAAATTTCCAATGAGACAGCAGAAATTGTCTACCTAAATAGTGTAGGACTTAAAGATGCTTCAGATGAAGAAATAGTTAAAAAAAGATTAAAAGAAAAACTATCAAAGAATATAGATGTGGATTTAAGGTATTTTACAACACAAGTTGGGCCTCATAGGGAAGATTTTAAAATTATTATAAACGGCTATGATTCAAGAGTATATTCTTCTCAAGGTCAACAGCGAACAGCGGCTTTATGCCTTAAATTATCAGAGTTTGAAATTTTAAAAAAGGAGACTAGTGAAAAACCAGTACTGCTTTTAGATGACGTAATGTCAGAATTAGATGAAAATAGAAAAAAATATGTCCTAGAAAGATTAAAAGGTTTTCAGACTTTTATAACCCATACTACAAAAAGATATTTAAAAGGAGATTGTTATTTTAAGATATCTAATGGGGTTGTTATTAAAGAATAGGGGGTCAAAAAATGTATGTCCATTTAGGCGGCAACGTGGTAGTTCCTGACAAAGACATTATAGCTATTTTTGACATGAGTGTTGTAACTACTTCGGAGGCTACTGTGCAATTTTTAAAAATAGCGGAAGAAGAAGGATTTGTGGTCAGAATTTCTGACGAAAAGCCAAAGTCTTTTATAATCACAGAAAGGGATAAGAGGAGTATTATTTATTTATCACCAATTTCTGCTTTTACCCTTATAAGAAGGACACAAAAAATAGAGGATTAGGGAGGTATTAAATTGTATCAAAAAACATCAGAAGGAATTGTTGTGAGAAATGAAGGAAAGAAGTTAGAGCTTAGAGTATTAGGTGATAAAATTATTAACGTTTTTGTAAGTGATAAAGAGGAAAAAAGAAAGGATACAATTGCGATAGAAAGGAAAGAATACGATATTCCTGAGTTCAGTGTAAGAAAAGAATTAGAAAGTATATTAATTGAAACTGATTCTTTAAAAGTAAAAATAAATAAAAATGACCTTTCTGTGAGTTTCTTAGATAAAAATGAAAATATAATTAATGAGGATTACAATGGAGGAGTAAAATTTAGTGAAACAGATGTTAGATGCTATAAAAAGTTAAGAGAAGACCATTTTTACGGTTTTGGAGAAAAAGCAGGATATCTCGACAAAAAAGGCGAAAGGTTAGAGATGTGGAATACAGATGAATTTATGACTCACAACCAGACTACAAAACTTTTATATGAGTCTTACCCTTTTTTCATAGGAATGAACGATTATCACACTTATGGAATATTTTTAGACAATAGCTTTAGGTCTTTTTTTGATATGGGACAGGAAAGCCAAGAATACTATTATTTTGGGGCCTATGGAGGTCAAATGAATTATTACTTTATTTATGGAGAAGACATAAAAGAGGTTGTAGAGGATTATACATATCTCACTGGAAGGATAAATCTTCCACCTTTATGGGCATTGGGAAATCAGCAGAGCAGGTACAGCTATACTCCACAAGAGAGAGTACTGGAGATTGCAAAAACTTTTAGAGAAAAAGATATTCCTTGTGACGTGATATATCTCGATATAGATTACATGGAAGGATATAGAGTTTTCACATGGAATAAAGATACATTTAAAAATTATAAGGAAATGCTAAAGCAGCTTAAAGAAATGGGATTTAAAGTAGTGACGATTGTAGATCCAGGAGTTAAGAGGGATTACGACTACCATGTTTACAGAGAAGGAATTGAGGAGGATTATTTTGTAAAGGATAAGTATGGTATAACCTATGTTGGAAAAGTATGGCCAGGGGAAGCTTGTTTTCCTGACTTTTTACAAGAAGAAGTGAGATATTGGTGGGGAGAAAAGCACAGAGAATTTATAAAGGATGGAATTGATGGTATATGGAATGATATGAATGAGCCAGCTGTGTTTGAAACTCCTACTAAAACTATGCCAGAGGATAATATTCATATTTTAGATGGAGAAAAGGTACTTCACAAAGAAGCCCATAACGTTTATGCTAATTATATGGCTATGGCCACAAGAGATGGTTTACTAAGGATAAGACCTAATGAAAGGCCTTTTGTGTTGACAAGAGCTGCTTTTTCAGGAATACAAAGGTATGCGGCAATGTGGACAGGAGACAACAGAAGCTTGTACGAACACCTTCTTATGATGATGCCTATGTTGATAAATATTGGGCTTTCTGGACAACCGTTTGCAGGAGCCGATGTAGGGGGATTTGAGGGAGATTGTCACGAAGAACTTTTTATAAGGTGGATAGAGGCAGCTACCTTTACTCCCTTTTTAAGAGTGCATTCTGCAATAGGTACTAAAGACCAAGAGCCATGGTCTTTCGGAAAAAGGTGTGAGGATATATCGCGAAAGTACATAAAAATGAGATATGAGATTTTACCTTACTTATACGATTTGTTTTACATCGCCTCCCAAAAAGGTTATCCTATAATGAGGCCATTGGTTTTTGAGTATCAAGAAGATGAAAATACTCATAAAATATACGATGAATTTCTGTTAGGAGATAATTTATTGGTTGCGCCTATATACTTACCTTCTAAAGAAAAAAGAGAAGTGTATTTGCCAAAAGGAATATGGTATGATTACTGGACTGGAAAAGAATTTAAAGGAGAAAGCTATTATCTTGTGGATGCTCCTATAGATATAATACCTCTTTTTGTAAAAGAAGGAGGAATATTATTAAAGCGTGAGCCTCAGTCCTTTGTAGAAGAAAAGGAAATAAAAGAGATAATAGTGGAAATTTATAGAGGAGAAGAAGGGCATTATCTCCATTATGAAGACGATGGAAAGTCCTTTGATTATACTAAAGGGGTTTATAACCTCTTCGATATAAGTTTTTGTTATAAAGAAGGAAGGATGGATATAAAATTTGATAAAATTCACTTTGGCTATGACAAAGGAGTTAAAAAGTATAAATTTATATTTAAAAATTTTGGTGATATTAAAGAGATTAAGATAAATGGTGAAAAAGTTGGGAAGGAAAATTGTGAAATTGAATTATAAAATAGAGGCAAAAGCCTCTATTTTTTTACAAATCTTTCTATTAAAGATTGTTTAGCTTGTTGTTCTAAGGAGTCATCCAAAGGAGTTAATTCTACTTTTCCATATTTTCTCTTTAAAGCAGTTTCAATTAAAATATCTGCAAATTCAGGATTTTTAGGAAGTACTGGGCCATGGAGATATGTTCCATACACATTTTTATAAATACATCCTTCTGTTTTATCTTCTCCGTTATTTCCACTTCCAATTATTATTTTCCCTAAAGGATTAGATTTTCCGAGATAGGTTTTTCCAGAATGATTTTCAAAGCCCACCATTTTAAAGTTTTTTTCATTTATATTTGCTTCAATTACCACATTTCCTATCATCCTTTTGGTACCCGCGACAGTCCACACGTCTAATACACCAACTCCTTTTAGTTTATCACCTTTTGAGGTTTGATAATAATTTCCTAAAAGTTGGTATCCGCCGCATATACCTAATACTGTCAAACCGTCTTCAATAGCTGCTTTGAGATTTTTACCCTTTTTAATTGTCAAGTCATCGCTTACAATTTTTTGTTCCCTATCAGATCCGCCTCCTAAAAAAAGTATATCTATATCAGCAAAATTCGTGTTGGAATCTACTGTAATTGGTTTTACTTTGGTTTCAATGTTTCGCCATTCACATCTTCTTTTTAATGTCAAAATATTTCCTAAGTCCCCGTATAAATTTAATAAGTCTGGATACATATGGCCAATGACAAGTTTCATTTTTTGTCCTCCTGTGAGTTTAAGTATTTATTTACATCATAAAGGGAAGTGTAATTTGGAAGTACTGCTATTAATTCTTCCTTAGTTAGTTCAGATATTGTATCAAGAGCTTTATCTATAGAGTTTATGACTTTTATTTTATTAATATCAAAGTTTGCATATTTCAGTCTTACTGCCATGTCCTCAGCTCTTAAACCAGAAGTTATTATATAATTTACCTTTGTTTTTGATAAAAAGTCTTCTAAGTTTACGTCCCACAACCAAGATACATCTCTTCCATCTGCGTAGTTATCATTTATAGAGATTAAAAGGTTTAGAGGTTTATTAAATTGAGATAGCATATTTAAAGTGCTTTCAAAACCGATGGGGTTTTTAATTAAATTTATTATCGCTTTTTTGTTTTTTATTTTAGTTTTTTGTAATCTTCCTTCTATTGGCCAATAGCTTTCTGTTGCTTTTAATATAGTGTTAAAGTCTATGTTCAACAAAATGCCAGCAGATATAGCTGCTAATAAATTATACACATTGTATAAGCCTATTAATCTACTTTTAACTGTAAAAATTTTATCTTTATAGTATAGATTAAAATTTATTCCATCTTCATTTAAAAATATATTAGTAGCTTTAAAATGAGAATTTGGACGTTTTTTGCCACAATTGGGGCAGTAATAGTCTCCCAGTTGCCCGTAATATATTCTTCTATATTCATATTTGTGGCCACAAATTGGACAGTATTTTTGTTCAAAAGAAGAGGAGTTAATTCCTTCAATGTTGTCTTCAATTCCATAGTAAAAGACTTTCGATTTTATCTCATCTCCTATTGAAGCTGTAAAAGGTTCATCAGCGTTTAGTAATACTATAGATTCTTGTGGCAGTTTTAATAGAGCTTTTTTTACTTTTTCTACTGTTGTATCTAATTCTCCATATCTGTCTAATTGGTCTCTAAAAAAGTTAGTTATTATTACTATATTAGGTTTTATATCTTCTATTACAATTGGCATGTTTGCTTCATCTATTTCAAAAACGGCTGCATCTTTTATTAAATTTCCTAAAAAATTGCTGTTTTTTATCAAAGTAGTCGCAATTCCAGTTTTCATATTTGCTCCTTCTTTGTTGTGTACAACACTTTTCCCAGAAGTGGTCAAAATATGGGCTATTAATCCGGAAGTTGTAGTTTTGCCATTTGTACCTGTTATTATTACTTTATTATCTTTTATAGGCTCAATTAACTTTTTTATTAATTTAGAATCAGATTTAAGAGCTATTTTTCCAGGTAAAGATGTTCCATCTTTTCCCGTTATTTTACAAGATATATTCACAAGTTTACCTAAGTTGACACTTAAAAATTTCACTCTTTACCACCTTCTAGTAAATTTTATTTCCTATTTTTATTTCTCTTTCTGGTTGAAGCAATACTACATTTCCTTCTTCATCATCTACCCCTAATATTAAAACTTCAGATACGAAGTCTGCAATTTGTTTGGGTGGCAAATTTACTTTTTTAAAAAATCTTCATAAGTAGCCATTGAATTCACCCCAATTTAAGTATATTATATTATAGGTATATTATATTATAGGTATAATTTGTTAAATACATTATACTTCTCGATTTCCCGGGAAATTTTTCAGGAAATAATTATATCCTGTAAATTTTATTTTGAATTGAGCAAATTTCAAAATAATGATAAAATAAAACTGTTGGATAAATTTGCGGAGGTTGTGAATATGGCAAAGGATGAAACTTATACTGCGAGTCAAATACAAATATTAGAGGGTTTAGAAGCGGTAAGAAAAAGGCCAGGAATGTATATAGGTTCTACTGGTAGCAGAGGACTGCATCATTTAGTATACGAGGTAGTCGATAATAGTATAGATGAAGCATTGGCCGGTTATTGCAAAAATATAGTAGTTACTATACACAAAGATAATTCTATAACGGTTGAAGACGACGGAAGGGGTATTCCTACAGATATTCACCCAAAAGTTAGAAAACCAGCTGTAGAAGTAGCTTTAACAATGTTACATGCAGGTGGAAAATTTAATAATGACGCTTACAAAGTTTCTGGAGGATTGCACGGAGTAGGTGTTTCTGTTGTAAATGCATTATCTGAAAAATTAGAAGTTATTGTAAAACAACATGGGAAAATTTATAGGCAAAGATATGAAAGAGGAGTGCCAAAAACTGATTTAGAGGTTATTGGAGAGACAGAAGAGACAGGTACAACTATTACTTTTAAGCCGGATAAGGAGATTTTTGAAGAAACTGTATTCGACTATGATGTATTAGCTCAAAGATTGAGAGAATTAGCATTTTTAAATAAAGGTATAAATATCAAGCTTATAGACGAAAGAGACGGAAAAGAAGAGGTCTTTAATTACGAAGGTGGAATTATATCTTTTGTAAAGTATTTAAATAGAAATAAAGAAGTCCTCCATGAAGAGCCAATATACATGGAAGCGAAAAATAGCGACTATGAAGTAGAGGTTTGCATGCAGTATAATGACAGTTATACTGAAAATATCTTTAGTTTTGCTAATAATATTGATACTAGAGAAGGTGGTACTCATCTAGTAGGCTTTAAAGCAGCTTTGACTAAAGTCATTAATGATTACGCAAGAAAATACGGGATTATAAAAGATAACGAGAAAAATTTACAGGGTGAAGATGTAAGAGAAGGACTTACAGCTATTGTAAGTGTAAAATTAAAAAATCCACAGTTTGAAGGACAGACTAAAACAAAATTAGGAAATTCTGAAATGAGGTCTATTGTAGAAAATGTAGTAACAGAAAAACTCTCGGCTTTTTTAGAAGAAAATCCCTCAGTTGCAAAAGTTATAGTAGAAAAAGCTACTCAAGCAGCAAGGGCAAGGGAAGCTGCGAGAAAAGCCAGAGAGCTTACCAGAAGAAAGTCTGCTCTTGAGAATACTACTTTGCCAGGTAAACTTGCCGACTGCTCGGAGAAAGACCCTTCTAAATGTGAGCTTTTCTTGGTAGAGGGTGACTCTGCAGGAGGTTCTGCTAAATCAGGTAGAAACAGTAGATTCCAAGCGATACTTCCACTCCGAGGAAAAATTTTAAATGTGGAGAAGGCAAGACTTGACAAGATATTGTCTAATGAAGAGATAAGAGCAATGATAACTGCTTTAGGTACTGGCATAGGAGATGAATTTGATATAAGTAAGTTAAGGTACCACAAAGTAGTCATAATGACAGATGCGGACGTAGATGGAAGTCATATTAGGACACTGCTTTTAACATTTTTCTATAGGTTTATGAGACCTTTAATTGAAAATGGAAATGTGTACATTGCTCAACCGCCTTTATATAAAATTACAAAAGGCAAAAAGGTGTATTATGCTTACTCGGATAGAGAATTAGACAGGATTTTAAATGAAATTGGAAGGGAAAATTATACTGTTCAAAGGTATAAAGGTCTTGGAGAAATGAATGCTGACCAGTTATGGGATACAACTATGGATCCAGAGAAGAGGACGATGCTTAAAGTTACATTAGAGGATGCGATAGCTGCAGATGAAATTTTCACCATTTTAATGGGGGACAAAGTCGAACCAAGAAGGGAATTTATAGAAAAGCACGCAAAAACAGTTAGAAATTTAGACATATAAAAGAGGTGAAATAGATGAGTGAAGAAAAAGAGAAGGTAATCCCAGTAGGCATTGAAGATGAAATGAAAAAATCTTATATAGATTATGCGATGAGTGTAATTGTTGGAAGGGCACTGCCAGATGTGAGAGATGGTTTAAAACCAGTTCATAGAAGGATTCTCTATGCTATGAATGAGTTGGGATTAACTCCTGACAAGCCATATAAAAAGAGCGTTGCAGTTGTTGGTGAAGTTTTAGGGAAATACCATCCTCACGGTGATGCGGCTGTTTATGATACTTTAGTGAGACTAGCACAGGATTTTTCAATGAGAGAAACTTTGATAGATGGGCATGGAAATTTTGGAAGCGTAGATGGAGACCCTCCAGCTGCCATGAGGTATACGGAAGCGAGGCTTTCAAAAATTGCACTTGAAATGCTTACAGATATAAATAAAGAAACAGTAGATTTTGTGCCAAACTTTGACGAGACTTTAAAAGAACCAGTTGTGCTTCCTTCTCGATTTCCTAATCTTTTAGTCAACGGTTCTCAAGGCATTGCTGTAGGTATGGCTACCAACATTCCTCCTCACAATTTAGGAGAAGTCATAGATGGAATTGTCGCTTATATAGACAATCCTTATATTTCAGTAGATGAACTGATGAAATATATAAAGGGACCTGACTTTCCTACAGGAGGAATAATTCTAGGAAGAGACGGTATAAAAGAGACTTATGAGACAGGAAGAGGTAAAATTGTCGTTAGGGCAAAGGCAGAAATTGAAGAACACCACGGTAAGACGAGAATCGTAATTACTGAGATTCCTTATATGGTTTTAAAAGCTAAGTTAATTGAAAAAATAGCTGAGTTAGTCCGTGACAAGCACATAGAAGGGATTTCTGATTTAAGAGATGAATCTGATAGGAATGGAATGAAAATTGTAATAGAGCTAAAAAGAGATGTCAATCCAAAGGTAATACTTAATAAACTTTACATGCACACACAAATGCAGCAGACCTTTGGAGCTATAATGTTGGCTCTTGTAGATGGAGAGCCAAAAATATTAAATTTAAAGCAGATTATAGAAAAGTATGTGGACCATCAAGCGGATGTTGTAACGAGAAGAACTAAGTTTGACTTAAGAAAAGCAGAAGAAAGAGCCCATATTTTAGAAGGGTTAAAAATCGCGCTTGACCACATTGATGAAGTGATAAACATAATAAGAAGTTCAAAGACAGAAGCAATTGCTAAACAAAATTTAATGGACAAGTTTGGGTTAAGCGAAAAACAAGCACAAGCGATAGTTGACATGAGATTAGGAAGGTTGACTGGGCTTGAAAGGCAAAAAGTAGAAGATGAGCTTAAAGAGTTAATTGAAAAGATAAAAGAATTAAAGGAAATTTTGGCAGATGAAAGAAAAGTGCTGGAAATAATCAAAAAAGAGCTTTTGGAAATAAAAGATAAATATGCTACTCCGAGAAAGACAAGCATTGTGGCAAAAGAAGAAGAGTTAGATTTAGAGGATTTGGTTCAATTGGAAGATGTCGTAGTGACAATGACTCACTATGGATATATAAAGAGAATGCCTCTTGATACTTATAAGGCTCAAAAACGTGGAGGGAAAGGCATATTAGGTATATCTACAAGAGAAGATGACTTTGTAGAGGATATATTTATCACTACAACTCATGACAGACTGTTGTTCTTTACAAACAAAGGGAAAGTATATAGTTTAAGGACAATAGACATTCCTGAGACAGGAAGACAAGCAAAAGGCACGGCTATTGTCAATCTCATACAGATAGCTCAAGGAGAGAAAGTCACAGCGGTTATTCCTCTTAAAAAGTCAGAAGATATTAAGTATATTGTGATGTGCACTAAAAAAGGCATAATTAAAAAGACTTCTATAGAAGAGTTCAGGTCAATTAAGAGAAATGGTATAATTGCTATCACGTTGGAAGAAAGTGATGAGCTTATAAATGTAAAATTAACAAATGGAGAAAGAGAAATAATAATAGGGACTGCCAGAGGCTATGCTATAAGATTTAATGAAAAAGACATAAGACCTATGGGAAGAGTGGCAAAAGGTGTAATAGCTATTTCCTTGAGAGAAGATGATGAAGTGGTAGAAATGGACCTTGTTCATCCCAATAGCGAAATTTTAGTAGTAACAGAAAATGGATTTGGGAAGAGAACGGACTTAGAGGAATACAGGCTTCAAACAAGAGCAGGAAAGGGAATAATTGCAATAAGGCTTAGCGAAAAGACTGGTAAATTGGTGTCTATACGGTCAGTAAATCCAGAAGATGAATTTATGATAATTTCTGCAAATGGGATTCTTATAAGAATGAAGGTGTCCGATATTTCTAAGATGCACAGAGATACAAGAGGAGTAACCCTTATGAAGCTTGATGATGGTGACAGGGTTGTTTCTACTGCAAGAATAGAAAATGAAGAATAAAAATAAGCCCTCAATTTTTGGGGGCTTATTTTTTAAAAGCTCTTTCATATTGTTTTGGCCAGTCTTCCTTTGAAGTGTAGGTATGCAGAACCCAATAGGGATTTCTTAAAAGTTCTCTTCCAAGTGCAACTAAGTCTGCCCTTTCATTTGAAAGAATTTCTTCTGCAAGCTCTTGTGTCGTTATTAATCCTACCGCAGAAGTTTTTATATTACAGCGCTTTTTAATTGTTTCAGCGTATTTAACTTGATATCCAGGATATAGATTTATATCAACATTTAAAAGTCCTCCACTGCTTACATCAATTAAATCAACTTTGTCTTTTATCATGTTGATATATTCTACCATCATATCTATGTTTATTCCGCCTTCCATGTAATCATCTGCAGATACCCGCACGAAAATAGGTTTATTTTCAGGCCAATTTTTTCTAACTTCATCTATCACTTCAATTAAAAATCTTGCTCTATTTTCAATGCTATTGCCGTATTCATCTTTTCGTTTATTTGAAAGAGGAGAAAGAAATTCGTGGATTAAATAGCCGTGAGCTGCATGTATTTCAACTACATCATAACCTGCTAAGTTAGCCCTTTTAGCAGCTTCCCCAAAAGCTTTTACTATAGATTTTATTTCCTCAACTGATAATTCTCTTGGAAGTTTGTAGCGGTCTCCTGCTTTGATAGGGGAAGGTCCTACGACATCCTCGTAGGATATATTACATTTTCTTCCTGCATGAGCAAGCTGTATTCCCATCACAGCGCCATTTGCTTTACAAATGTCTACAATTTTTTTTAATTCTTTAACTTGTTCATCATTCCATATGCCAAGGTCATGATCAGTTATTCTTCCTCTGCTCTCAACAGCTGTGGCTTCTTGCATAATAAGTCCTACTCCACCAATAGCCCTTGTGGCGTAATGAACTATATGCCAGTCATTTGGCATCCCATCTGTAGAAGCTGAGTACATACACATAGGAGACATCATGATTCTATTTTTTATTGTAATATCCTTTATCTTTAAAGGCATATGTAAAATACTCATAAACACTCTCCCTTCTTGAACTTTCTAATTTTAATCATAATACATATCTTTTTAAAAACCAAATTTGACAAAAATGTTTAAGCTGCATGCGATTAAAGCAATTTTTAATGATAGTTAAAAAAAGAGTAATTTTTTTGGGAGATATTTAAAATTTTTTAGTAAATGTAAACGATAGATTATTGAAAATTTACAAATAATTTAGTTGACTAAAGTAAAAGATGCTGCTAAAATAACAAGTAACTTTATTTGGATTTGTATTTTTAAAATGATAAAGTATAAAAGCGATGAAGGTGAGGGGTATGTGCGTAGGCTTAAGAGAGCCGGTGGTTGGTGCAAACCGGTGCCGAGGCGCATATTAGATCGCTCTGGAGCTGTATAGCTGAACGGCGGTAAGCTTATTAGGCTATACCGGGATTACCCGTTACAGGTCAAGTTGTATAACTTGGTGAGGCTATTGCCGTGAGGTAATAGCGAAAACAGGTGGTACCGCGTGGAGGAAATCCCCGCCCTGTGCTTTCAGGGCGGGGAATGATTTTTATAGGGGGTGATAATTTGCACATTATATCTGTCCTTGTTAACAATCATCCAGGAGTCTTGTCAAGGGTAGTAGGTCTTTTTTCAAGGAGAGGCTATAACATTGAAAGCCTTGCAGTAGGTACGACAGAAAAAGAAGACATCTCAAGGATAACTTTGACAGTGGAAGGAGATGATTATACAGTTACCCAGGTGATAAGGCAACTTAATAAACTTGTAGATGTGTTGAAAGTACAAAACATAGGAGCAAGGGATAATGTTTCTCGAGAATTGCTGTTAGTTAAAGTGGGTTATGATTCAAATACAAGGGATGACATAATGCACATTGTAGATACTTTTAGAGCAAAAGTTATAGATATTTCAATGGACTCATTGATTATAGAAATTACCGGAGATAGTGAAAAGATTAATGCTTTTATAAATCTCATAAGCAAATTTGAAGTAAAAGAGCTGGTAAGAACAGGCCTTGTAGCTTTAGAAAGAGGCAATAAATCATTAAAAGAATATGAGGGGGAATTGTAATGGCAAAGATGTATTATGACAAAGATGCAGATTTAAATTTACTTAAAAACAAAAAAATCGCAATAATAGGTTTTGGAAGTCAGGGTCATGCTCATGCATTAAATTTGAAAGATTCTGGACTTGATGTAGTAGTTGGCCTTTACGAGGGAAGTAAATCAAAAGAAAGAGCAGAAAAAGAGGGGCTGCGAGTTTATACAGTTGAGGAAGCAGCTAAAGTAGCAGATATCATAATGATACTGATACCGGATGAAAAGCAGGCAAAAGTCTATAAAGAAAGCATAGAAAAAAATCTTACAGAAGGTAAAGCTCTCGCCTTTGCTCATGGGTTTAATATTCACTTTAAACAGATTGTTCCTCCAAAAAATGTGGATGTGTTTATGGTAGCTCCAAAAGGACCAGGACACCTTGTAAGAAGGGTATACCAAGAAGGAAAGGGAGTTCCAAATCTTGTAGCAGTGTATCAAGATTACACAGGGAAGGCTTTTGACTTAGCTTTAGCCTATGCAAAGGGAATAGGAGGTACAAGAGCAGGTGTCATTGAGACTACTTTTAAAGAGGAGACAGAAACAGACCTCTTTGGGGAGCAGGCTGTCCTTTGTGGTGGAGTTACTGAACTCATGAAAGCAGGATTTGAAACATTGGTAGAAGCTGGTTATCAGCCAGAAATAGCTTATTTCGAATGTGTGCATGAAATGAAACTTATAGTTGACCTCATATACGAAGGCGGTTTTAGTTATATGAGATATTCTATTTCGGATACTGCAGAATTTGGAGACTATATGACAGGTAAGAGGATAATAACAGAAGAGACTCGAAAAGAGATGAAAAAAGTTTTGTCAGAAATACAATCAGGAAAATTTGCAAAAGAGTGGCTTTTAGAAAATCAGGTAGGAAGACCACAGTACAATGCTATAAAAGATAAAGAGGCAAATCATCTTATTGAAAAAGTCGGCAAAGGTTTGAGAGAAATGATGGCTTGGATTAAAAAAGAATGAATAAGGAGGTAGATAGGCGATGGGGGTCAAAAGAGTCATTGTTTTTGACACTACGTTACGAGATGGTGAGCAGACTCCTGGCGTCAACTTTAACATTAACGATAAATTTGAAATAGCAAAACAGTTGGTATCCTTAGGAGTTGATGTCATAGAAGCAGGATTTCCAGCAGCTTCTAATGGAGATTTTGAAGCAGTTAAAAATATTGCTGATAAATTGAAAGGTGTTACTATTGCTGCAATGGCAAGGTCTGTAAAAGAGGATATAGACAGAGCTAGCAGCGCTTTGAAAAATGCTGAAAGGTCGAGATTACACGTTTTTATCGCAACTTCTGATATACATCTTAAATACAAACTTAAGATGTCAAGAGAAGAAATGCTTGAAAAAGCCGTTGAAATGGTAAAATACGCAAAAGGAAAATTTGATGAGATTCAATTTTCAGCAGAAGACGCTTCAAGGACTGATTGGGATTTCTTAGTAAAAGTTTTTAGTGAGGTAATTGATGCAGGAGCAAATGTAATAAATGTGCCCGATACTGTGGGATATGCGATGCCAAGAGAATTTGGAGAACTCATAAAATACATCAGGAATAATGTTCCCAACATCGATGGAGTAATGATAAGTGCTCATTGTCACAATGATTTAGGAATGGCTGTAGCGAATTCTTTGTCTGCCATAGAAAACGGAGCAACTCAGGTAGAAGTGACTGTAAACGGAATAGGAGAAAGGGCAGGAAATGCAGCTATGGAAGAAGTAGTGATGGCATTAAATACGAGAAAAGATTATTTTGGCCTTGTTCACGGAATAAACACTAAAGAGATATACAATACAAGCAAATTGGTAAGCGAACTTACAGGAATTAAACTCCAACCTAATAAAGCAATTGTAGGTGCTAATGCTTTTAGACATCAAGCGGGAATTCACCAACATGGAGTTATAAACAACAGAGCTACTTATGAAATAATGAAACCAGAGGACATTGGAATAATTCCAGATACTTTTGCATTAGGTAAGCTTTCAGGAAGAAATGCTTTTGAATTGAAAGTCAGACAATTGGGGTACAATAATCTTTCACCAGGAGAATTAAGTGATGCTTTTAGAAGGTTTAAAGATTTGGCAGACAGAAAAAAGGTCATTGTGGATGAGGATATAAGATTTGTTGTTGAAGAGACTTTGGAAGAGTTTAGGAGTTTTAAGGAGGGAGAAGCTTGGGCTTAACATTGACACAAAAGATATTGTCAGCAAAAGTTGGTAGAGAAGTAAAACCAGGGGAGTTAATTGAAGTTGATGTGGATATGGTGTTAGGCAATGACGTCACTGCTCCTGTTGCTATAAAGGAGTTTGAAAAGATAGGCATTGATAGAGTTTTTGACAATACAAAAATTGCCCTTGTTCCTGATCATTTTGTTCCTAATAAAGATATAAAATCGGCGGAGCAAGTGAATATAATGAGAAAATTTGCAAAAAAACATGGAATAGTAAATTTCTTTGAAGTAGGGCAAATGGGAATAGAGCACGCACTTTTACCCGAAAAAGGACTTGTACTTCCTGGGGATGTTGTCATAGGTGCCGATTCTCATACTTGTACCTATGGCGCTCTTACTTGTTTTTCTACAGGAGTTGGAAGCACTGACATGGCGGCAGCGATGGCGACAGGCAAGGCTTGGTTTAAAGTGCCAGAAGCTATAAAATTTGTGTTAAAAGGCAATTTGCAAAAATGGGTAAGCGGAAAAGATGTTATCTTGTATATAATCGGAAAAATAGGAGTTGACGGAGCTTTATACAAATCTATGGAATTTACAGGGAATATAAAAGCTTTGTCAATGGACGATAGATTCACAATCGCCAATATGGCAATAGAAGCAGGGGCTAAAAACGGTATTTTCGATTTTGACGAAATTACCGAAGCATATGTTAAAGGGAGAGCAAAAAGAGAGTATAAGGTATTTGAAAGGGATGTAGATGCTGAGTACAGTGAGGTTTATGAGATAAGTTTGGATGAGATAAGGCCTCAAGTAGCATTTCCTCATTTGCCTGAAAACACCAGAAATATTGATGAGGTTGGAAAAGTAAAAATAGACCAAGTTGTTATTGGTTCTTGTACCAATGGACGCATATCAGACATGGAGATAGCTTATAAGATATTGAAAGGCAAAAAGGTTCATCCTGATGTAAGACTTTTAATTTTTCCCGCAACACAGGAAATATACTTAGAATGTGTTAAAAGAGGTTACATCGAAGAGTTTATAAAAGCAGGTGCGGCAGTATCTACTCCTACTTGTGGACCTTGCCTTGGCGGACATATGGGAATTTTGGCTAAAGGAGAAAGGGCACTGGCTACTACTAATAGAAATTTTGTAGGAAGAATGGGACATCCTGAGAGTGAAGTGTATCTTTCAAGTCCAGCTGTTGCGGCGGCTTCAGCTATTGCAGGATATATCGTAAGTCCAGAGGAGGTATAATGATGCAGGGGAAAGCCATAAAATACGGGGACAATATAGATACAGATGTTATAATACCAGCAAGGTATTTAAACACATCAGACCCACAAGAATTGGCACAGCATTGCATGGAAGATTTAGACAAAGAGTTTAAAAACAAAGTTCAAGAAGGAGATATACTGGTTGTAGGTGAAAATTTTGGTAGTGGTTCTTCTAGAGAGCACGCGCCAATCGCTATTAAAGCATCTGGTATATCCTGTATAATTGCTAAGTCGTTTGCAAGAATTTTTTTCAGAAATGCGATAAATATAGGGCTTCCGATATTAGAATGCAAAGAGGCAGTAGATGGGATTGAAGAAGGTGATATTGTTTTGGTTGATACAGATAATGGAATTATAAAAAATTTAACTAAAGGGACAGAATTTAAAGCTCAACCCTTTCCTGACTTTATAAAAGAAATAATGAAATATGGTGGACTTATAAATTATGTCAGAGAGAAGGTGTGACATTGTTTAAAATTGCAGTGCTGCCTGGAGATGGAATTGGACCTGAGGTCATAGAAGAAGGGTTAAAAGTTTTGTCTGCTATAGAAGACAAGTACAAACTTAAATTTGATGTAAAAAAGTATCCTTTTGGGGGAGAAGCTATAGACAAATATGGCGTTCCCTATCCGGAAGAGACAAAAAATGCATGTCTTTCTAGTGATGCTGTTCTTTTGGGAGCAGTAGGGGGGCCTAAATGGGATGACCTTGAGGGGGATAAAAGGCCAGAAGCGGGTCTTCTGGCTTTAAGAAAAAGCCTAGGGGTTTATGCAAATCTAAGACCTGCTGTTCTTTATCCTCCTTTAAAAGAAGCTTCTCCTTTAAAAAACGAGTTATTACAAGAGGGTTTAGATATTCTTGTGGTAAGAGAACTTACTGGTGGTATTTATTTTGGACCAAGAGGAATAGTTGCTATAGATTATGGCTTTAAGGCTTATGATACAGAAGTGTACCAGACTTCAGAGATAGAAAGGATAGCGGTTATTGCCTTTGAAGCGGCTTTAAAGAGGAAAAAGAAAGTCACTTCTGTAGACAAGGCAAACATTTTAGATTCTTCAAGATTGTGGAGAAAAACGGTAGAAGAAATAAGTAAGAGATATCCTGATGTTGAGTTAAACCATATGTATGTAGATAACTGTGCTATGCAACTAATTAAAAATCCTTCTCAATTTGATGTAATTCTTACTTCCAATATGTTTGGCGATATTTTAAGTGACGAGGCTTCCCAACTTACAGGTTCTATAGGTATGCTTCCTTCTGCTAGCTTAAGAGAAGATAAAGTGGGACTTTATGAACCTATACACGGTTCTGCTCCTGATATTGCTGGAACAAAGAAGGCAAATCCTTTAGCTACAATACTGTCAGTTGCTATGATGTTGGAATATTCTTTTAATCTACTTGATGCTGCTAATGACATAAAGGATGCAGTAAATAAAGTTTTAGAGGCAGGTTATAGGACTTTTGATTTAGGAAAAGGAATAATTTTAAATACCCAACAAATGGGAGATAAAGTGGTGGAGTATATAAAGGGGTGAGGATATTGGTAAGTGATAGCATAAAAAAGGGAGTTGAAAAGGCGCCACATAGGTCACTTTTATATGCTTTAGGCTTGACTTATGAAGAAATAAAAAGGCCGATTATCGGTGTAGCAAATTCAAAAAACGAAATTATACCAGGACATATTCACCTTGATAAAATAGCTGAGGCTGTAAAAGCAGGCATCAGAATGGCAGGAGGAACGCCTATAGAATTTTCCACTATCGGCGTTTGTGATGGTATTGCCATGAACCATAAAGGTATGAAATATTCACTGGGAAGCAGAGAACTTATAGCAGATAGCATTGAAATTATGGCAACAGCACACGGATTTGATGGGCTTGTGCTGATTCCCAATTGCGACAAAATAGTGCCGGGAATGCTTATGGCAGCAGCACGCCTAAATATTCCTGCAATAGTTGTAAGCGGAGGCCCAATGCTTGCAGGAAAGTGTAATGGAGAGGTGTGCGATTTAAGCAGCGTCTTTGAAGCTGTAGGAGCACATAAAATAGGGAAAATCTCAGAGGAAGACCTTTATAAAATAGAACTTAATGCTTGTCCTACTTGTGGGTCCTGTTCAGGAATGTTTACGGCAAATACTATGAATTGCTTGACAGAAGCTTTAGGATTAGGGCTTCCGGGAAATGGCACAATTCCTGCGGTTTATTCTGAAAGAATAAGACTTGCAAAACAAGCTGGAATAAAAATCATGGAGCTTGTAGAGAGAGGAATTAAGCCTTCTTATATAATCACAAAAGAGGCATTCATAAACGCCTTTAGTTTAGACATGGCTTTAGGCGGTTCCACAAATACAATTTTGCATTTAAAGGCTATAGCCCATGAGGCAGGGGTAGAAATATCTCTTGATGAAATAAACGATATAAGCGGGAGAGTGCCTAATTTGTGTAAGTTAAGTCCTGCAGGTAAATACCACATAGAGGACTTGTATTTTGCAGGGGGAGTATCGGCTGTTTTAAAAGAACTGACGAAAGCTAATCTTATAAATACTGAAGCGTTAACAGTTACAGGAAAGACATTAGGAGAGAATATAAAAGACGCGAAAGTTTTAAATCATGATGTGATAAGGCCAATAGACAACCCTTACAGCAGTACTGGAGGTCTTGCGATACTGTACGGGAACATTGCAAGAGAAGGAGCTGTTGTAAAAGCATCTGCTGTAGCAAAAGAGATGTTAAGACACGAAGGGCCAGCAAAGGTGTTTAATTCTGAGGAAGAAGCCATAGCTGCAATATATGGAGGAAAAATACAAAAAGGCGATGTAGTTGTAATAAGGTATGAAGGGCCAAAAGGTGGGCCGGGAATGAGAGAAATGTTAAGTCCTACTTCAGCCCTTGCAGGTATGGGACTTGACAAAGATGTCGCTCTTATAACAGACGGCAGGTTTTCAGGTGCAACAAGAGGGGCTTCAATAGGACATGTATCTCCAGAGGCTATGGAAGGGGGAGAAATAGCGATTATTGAAGATGGGGATATTATTGAAATTGATATTCCCGCAAGAAAAATTAATGTGAAATTAACTGATGAGGAGATTAAAGAAAGAATGAAAAGATGGGTAAGACCTGAACCAAAGATAAAAACTGGTTATATGGCAAGATATGCAGAACAAGTGACTTCTGCAAATACAGGTGCAGTTTTTAAGGGGGGAGGTATATGAAGTTAAAAGGAGCGCAAGTAATTATAGAAGTTTTAAAAGAGATGGGCGTTGATACTATATTTGGCATACCAGGAGGGGCAGTTATTCCCATTTATGATGCTCTTTATGACTCTGATATAAGGCATATTTTAGCTACTCACGAGCAAATGGCAGCCCATATGGCAGATGGCTATGCAAGAGTTACTGGAAGAGTAGGGGTTTGTTTTGCTACCTCTGGCCCTGGTTCTACCAATCTTGTTACGGGTATAGCCAACGCTTATATGGATTCTGTACCTGTTGTGGCGATAACAGGACAGGTGCCTACAAATCTTATAGGAAAGGATGCTTTTCAAGAAGTAGATATAACAGGTATTACAATGCCTATAACTAAACACAACTTTATTGTAAAGTCTCCTGATAAATTAACAGATACTATAAGACAGGCATTTGCAATTGCTAAGAGTGGAAGACCAGGTCCTGTATTAGTAGATATTCCAAAAGATATACAAAACGCCGATATAGAATATGTAAAGGGAATAGGAGATAGTATTGATATAAAAAACGATATCAATGGAGTAGTTTCGCAAAAAGAATTAGACAAAGCTATAGAGCTTATTTTACAAAGTAAAAAACCTGTAATCTTTGCAGGAGGAGGAGTGATTTGGGGAGAAGCATCAAACGAACTCGTAGAATTTGCCGAGAAGACCAATATACCTGTTGCTACTTCTTTGATGGGATTGGGAGCTTTTCCAGAAGACCATCCTTTGTCATTAGGTCTTATTGGTATGCATGGAAGCAGATTTGCGAATTTGGCTGTGTATAAATCAGACCTTGTGATAGCGATAGGGACGAGATTTAGCGACAGAGTTGCTGGCAAAGCAGGAGGACTTGCACCAAATGCTAAAATAATCCATATTGATATTGACCCTGCAGAATTAGGGAAAAATGTAGAAGTAGATGTAGCAATTATAGGTAAAGTAAAAGAAGTTTTAAGACTCTTAATGAATAAACTTTCATTCATTGAAAGAAAGGAATGGTTAGAGGAAATTTCTTTCTTAAAAGAAAAGCACGGATTAAAATACAAAAACGATGAAGTTTTAAGGCCTCAGTGGATAGTAGAAAAAATTCAAGAGCTTTCATACGATGACCTTATAATAGCCACTGAGGTGGGACAAAATCAAATGTGGGCTGCCCAGTTTTATAAATTTAAACAATCCAGGACTTTTGTCACCTCAGGAGGATTAGGGGCAATGGGCTTTGGACTTCCTGCTGCAATAGGAGCGCAAGTAGGAAGGCCAGATAAAAGAGTTGTAAACATTGCAGGTGATGGAAGTCTGAGAATGAATATACATGCCTTAGAAACAGCTGCTGTGTATAATCTTCCGGTTATAACAGTACTACTCAATAACCAAACTTTAGGCATGGTAAGACAATGGCAAAACCTTTTGTATGACAAGAGATTTTCCCACACAGATTTGAACGCAAATTTGAATTTTGCTAAGCTCGCAAACGACTTTGGAGTAGAAGGAATAAGAGTTACAACAAAAGAAGAATTTGAAAAAGCCTTCAAAAAAGCCTATTGCGAAAAAAGACCTTTTATGATAGAATGTATTATAAATAAAGACGAGATGGTGCTTCCATTTATTCCTGCAGGTGGAACTGTTGAAAATACAATTGGATAAAACCTTCGGGGATCGGTGAAATTCCGTACCGGCGGTATAGCCCGCGAGCCTTTTGGCAGACTCGGTGAAATTCCGAGGCCGACAGTTAAAGTCTGGATGGGAGAAGGAGAAATATTCCCCAGGGGATATATTCTCTGGGGTTTTTTAACCCTGAAGGTTTAACCTTCAGGATTTTTTAGTATAGGAGGGATTAAATTGGAAGAATATATGAAAAGGGCTTTAACACTGGCTGAAAAAGGATGGGGACATACAAACCCTAATCCACTTGTGGGTGCTGTAATAGTTAAAAATGGAAAAATAATAGGTGAGGGTTATCATGAATATTTTGGAGGGCCACATGCTGAAGTAAATGCATTAAAAAATGCAGTTGAAGATGTCAAAGGTTCTACTATGTTTGTAACACTTGAACCTTGCAGCCATTATGGCAAAACGCCTCCTTGTGTTGAAGAAATAATTAAATCTGGCATTAAGAGAGTGTATATAGCGATGGAAGACCCAAATCCTAAAGTTAGCGGGAACGGTATAAAAAGGTTAAAAGAGGCGGGAATAGAAGTACATGTGGGGATAATGGAGAAAAAAGCGAGGAAACTCAACGAAATATTTGTTAAATATATTACGACAAAATTTCCATTTGTGATAGTAAAATCTGCTATGAGTATTGATGGTAAGATTGCTTGTTATAATGGAAATTCTAAATGGATTACAAATGAGAAATCAAGAAAATTTGCTCATAAAATAAGAGGACGTGTATCCGCGATTATGGTTGGGGTAAATACAGTAATTAAGGATAACCCAATGCTTACAACAAGGTTGGAGGGGTATAAAAGTCCTGTAAGGATTATTGTGGATAGTAGAGGTAGAATTCCATTTGACTCAAATGTAATAAGAGACAAAACGGCAAAAACGATAATTGCTACAACAGAACTTATGCCAAACAATGTGAGAAAGAAGCTTGAAGATATGGATATTGAAGTTATTATATTAAAGAACGACAATGGAAAAGTACCTTTAAAAGAGCTAATGATAAAACTTGGAGAGAGGGGGATTGATAGTGTATTGATTGAAGGCGGTGGGACATTAAATTGGTCTGCACTTAAAGAGGGAATTGTTGATAAAGTTATGTTTTTTATATCACCTAGAATAATAGGAGGAAAAAATGCTTTAACACCTGTAGAAGGTATAGGCTTTTCGGATATAGGAAATTCAATAGAATTAAAAGATGTGGAGATTGATAGAATAGATGATGATATACTAATAACAGCATATGTAAGAAAGTAGGTTATGGCGTATGTTTACTGGAATTATAGAAGAAACAGGAACTGTTAAAAATATTATACATGGTACTTTTACAAAAATTGTTATAAAATGTAGTAAAGTCCTTGAGGGAACAAAAATAGGTGATAGTATAGCAGTTAACGGTGTATGTTTAACTGTTACTAATATGTCAAACGAAAGTTTTGCAGCTGACGTTATGCCTGAAACCATGAGAGCAAGCAATTTAAAAGATTTAAAAATTGGAAGCATTGTCAATCTTGAAAGAGCACTTCAAGTTGGAAGGAGAATGGGTGGGCATATCGTAACTGGTCATATAGATTGCGTTGGAAAAATCATAGACAAAAGGCAGGAAAAAAATGCTTTTATATTTAAGATAGCTATCAATAAAGAATTTACAAAATACATTGCCCGTAAGGGAAGTATTGCGGTTGATGGTATAAGTTTAACGGTTGTTGAGGATGGATATGATTATTTTACTGTTTCAGTTATTCCACATACAATGCTTAAGACCACATTGGGTTATAAAGGGGTAGGAGATAGTGTAAATATCGAAGTTGATATACTTTCTAAGTATGTAGAAAAACTAATAGGGAAAAAGGATATAAAAGATTTATTAAAAGAAAATGGATTTATATAGATGTTGATGACTTCTCTAAGTTAAGGAGGAAAGACCAATGTTTGATAGGATAGAAGATGCAATAGAAGATATAAAGCAAGGGAAAATGATTATTGTGGTAGATGATGAAAATAGGGAAAATGAAGGCGACTTAGTTATGGCAGCAGAAAAAGTTACAGGAGAACACATTAATTTTATGATAAAATATGGACGGGGTCTTGTATGTGTTCCGATGACAGAAAAGAGACTTAATGAGCTTGGCATTTACCAAATGGTTGAGAATAACACTGACCATAAAGAAACTGCTTTTACTGTATCTGTAGATTATAAAGAATGTACCACTGGTATTTCTGCATTTGAAAGAGCACTGACGGTGAAGAAATTAGTAGATGATAATTCAAAACCAGAAGATTTTACAAAGCCGGGACATATTTTTCCTTTAAGAGCCAAAGATGGTGGTGTATTAGTAAGAGCAGGGCATACAGAAGCGGCTGTAGACCTTGCAGTTCTTGCAGGACTCAAACCCGCTGGAGTAATATGCGAAATCATAAAAGACGATGGAAATATGGCAAGGTTGCCTGACCTTTTGGAGTTTGCAAAAAAATTTGGATTGAGAATTATATCTATTGAAGATTTGATAAAGTACAGAATGAAAAATGAAATACTTGTGAGAAGGGTAGCGCAGGCGAAACTTCCAACTAAGTATGGGAATTTTGAAATTGTTGGATATGAAGAAATATTAACAAGGAAACAGCATGTAGCTTTGATTAAAGGAGATATAAATAAAGAACCTGTACTTGTGAGGATACATTCTGAATGTCTTACAGGGGATATCTTGGGGTCGTTAAGATGTGACTGTGGTGACCAGCTTCATGCGGCAATGGAAAGAATAGGACAGGAAGGAGGAGTACTAGTTTATCTGAGGCAGGAAGGAAGGGGTATAGGACTTTTAAACAAGATTAAAGCGTATCATCTGCAGGATCAAGGGCTTGATACTGTTGAAGCGAATATTAAGCTTGGTTTTCCACCCGATTTAAGAGAATACAGTATAGCTGCACAGATTTTGAAAGATATAGGAGTTAAAAAGATAAGGATTATGACAAATAATCCGCAAAAAATTATGGAATTATCAGACTATGGTCTTGATGTTGTAGAAAGGGTTTCTATAGAAATTTGTCCAAATCATTATAATGAAAAATACCTCAAAACAAAAAAGGAAAGAATGGGACATCTAATTTTGGAAGTGTAAAATGCTACAAAAAAATGAATTAAATGTAATTATTAAGTATATAATGAAAGAATATTAATAAGGAGAGTGTATAGTTTATGAAAATATATGAAGGAAAACTTATAGCAGAAGGAAAGAAATTTGGAATTGTGGTAAGCAGATTCAATGAATTTATAACGAACAAACTTCTCGAAGGGGCACTTGATGCCCTAAAAAGGCATGGTGCTTTAAATGAAGACATTGAAATTGCGTGGGTACCTGGAGCATTTGAAATACCACTTATAGCTAAAAAGATGGCTGAATCTAAAAGATATGATGCAGTAATTGCACTTGGAGCAGTGATAAGAGGAGAGACACCCCATTTTGATTATGTTGCAAATGAGGTATCAAAAGGTATTGCAAAAATATCTCTTGATACAGAAGTTCCAGTTATATTTGGTGTTCTTACCACAGATACAATTGAGCAAGCTATTGTAAGGGCGGGAACAAAAGGTGGCAATAAAGGTTTTGAGGCAGCCGTTACCGCAATAGAGATGGCAAATCTAATGGAGGAAATAAAATAAGGGCAAATGCCCTTATTTTATTTCCAAGGAGGGATAATTTCTGCTCTTTGGAGAGCTTTAAATACTACTACAAATACAGGTCCTATTATAAGTCCTAAAGCACCGAAAAGTTTTGCACCTATAAACATAGATAAAAGCGTAACAAGAGGATGAAGTCCGATACTCTGACCTACAATCTTAGGCTCTATAATTTGTCTTACAACTACCACCAAGCCGTACAGTATTAAAAGATATATCCCTACCATGTAGTTTTTCATTATGATGTTATAAAGCGCCCATGGTACCATGACAGCACCAGAACCTAGTACGGGCAATGCATCTACAATGGTTACAAGAAGACCCAATAGAAATGGGTAGTCAAAACCTATCATTGCAAGGCCTATGGAAACTTCCAAAAAGGTTATAAGCATTATTGTTGCTACTGCTCTAAGGTATCCGAAAAATGTCTTTAAAAGGTTTACCTGAATACTTTTTGCATGCTGTGCCCAATGAGATGGAATCTGCCTTTTTATAAAATCTAGTATAAGCTGTTTATCTTTGCTTATAAAAAAAGTAGCAACAAGTGTTATCAAAGTCATAAAGAAAAAGTTAGGCAATTTTGTTGCAAAATTCAAAAGCCATGTAGCAAGATTTTTTGCAAATAATGATACATAGTTTAAAATCGACTGCATGTTGCTTTCAATAAGGGATGTAATATTTGGGGGCAATGATATGTAATACATTCTTATTCTGTCAACAAGATTTAAAATTATGTCATTAATAGTATTTGCATAATTTGTGCTTATTTCCGCAAGAGAACTTAGTTCATATATAAGTTGTGTTATTGATATTGCAATAAGTGATCCTATCACACCTATTAATATCAAAAGTAAAATAAAGGATGCTAATCCTCTCGGCACCTTTAATTTTTTCTCTAAGAAATTTACACCAGGATCGATTATCACAGCGAGAAGTAAAGCCACTACAAATGGCATCAAGAAAGGAATAATTTTAAATATGATTAAGTAAAATATAATAAAAACAGCAACAATGAGCAGTGTTTTTTTTATTATATCACCGTATCTCAATAGAAAATTATTCACCGTTTTAACCTGGTTACCCAAACTGTACAAAACTGACAGTTTAGGCAGCTGGGGTATTTGTAGTCCGCCCTTCAGGCTTTCCCAGCCCCAGCAGGCGGTTTTTGGAAAAGCCATAGCCCCTGCCCCAAGAAGCAGGAACTTGCGCCCTTACGAGTCTCCCCACTTGCCCTGAATTAATAATTCCTTCAGGACAGAGAAGTCTCTTGGTACTTTCTCAGGGGAGAGTGGTGTCACCACCGCTACCTTGAGAACTTGCCAGAAATCATAGGTACTAAAACTTGTTTCGTACAGAGGTCTTAGCACCCTTTCTGACTCACTCCCAAGGCTTTGTATAAATTTTATTGCTTTGTTTATTTCCATTAAATGCTTTTTCTTTAAATGCTTATTTTTGACTGTATATTTTACATGTTCTTTTAACTCTTCTAATTCCTTTTCAGTCAATGTGTTGAGGAAGTTTACATAGTTATTCGGTATCTTTTCTTCTTTGCCTAATCCTCTTCTTGCTATTACATAGGCTGCTGCTATGTCTTTTGTTGTCATATACTGTGGTGCATATTTTAACATCCCTATTATTGAGGTGTAAGAAGGATTGACTTCTATTACTTCTATCCCTTCTCTTTTTGCTAGTGTTTTTATTTTTGAAAGAAGTGATTTGTAGCTAAAGTTATGTCTTATTCTCCTTGATTTTCTTCCTGAAAAGTCTCCTCTTTTTCCTTTTTCTTTTATGTCCAATTCTTCAATCACAATCGCTTTTCGTTTTTCTTTTGCTATTTTTACTATCTCATGGGCATACTGCCATCTAAAGTATTCTCTTTTGTCTTTATTTCCACTTGATAGCTCTGGCATTGGTATCTTATCATAACTTATTAGATTTCCTTTTTCATCTGTCTCTGCCCATGATATGTTGTCTGGATATGCATTTACATCTATTCCTATGACCCCTTTTTCTTTTGTTATTTTTGTTTCTGGATATTCTTCTTCAATAGAAAAATAGGCGTATATGCTGCCATTTTTGAGTTTTAATTCTACAGAGTAAGGTATGTTTGATTCGGCGATTTCCTGTAGGAGTTCTTCTCTGCTCTTATTCTTTTTATAGCCTGCTTCTATTTTGGCATATATGTATTTTCTTTTTCCCACATTTATCCTTAAAAAAATGCCATTTTCTTTTACTTCTATTCTTGTGTTGAGATTTCCTTTCTTGCTTTTATCTCCTCTTGAATAGAGATTTCCTTTTCTTTTCTCTTGCCATTTTGTTTTTAGCTTTTGATACTCTTTCCCAGTTATATGGCGTTTTTGAAGTTTTTTAAATAAATCTTTCTCTCCAAAAATTACTTTCTTTGGATTATTCCCTAATTCTTTGGAGGATTCTAATACGCTTCTTGCTTTCATTATTGCGTCATCTACGTATCTTGAGTTTAAATTGAAAATTCCCTGAAGGTCTCTTTTTAATGTGTTTCTATCATAGCCTTGTAGAAGCCTTTTGTACGCAAATCTTATACATGATGACCATCTTCTCATTAAATCCAGCACTATTTGTTTGTCTTGTTAAGTTAGGAAAATAAGTTTAGCCTGTATTACTATCATGTTTTTTTGCCCCTTTGTCTTTTTGATGTTCTAACAAGTATTGTCAATCTTCCTTTTTCTTCGATTCATTAATGTAATTTTGTTTATATCGCATAGTTTTAATCTTTTTATGTTTAATAGCACTTATCATCACTTAATTAAAACTATACCGTTTTTTACTTTTTATTTCAACTGTTGATACCTCCTTTCTCTTTATTATAATATGAGAATTAATGAAAGTCTATTGTAAAAATAAAAAATCCGCCGAAACGGATTTTTAAAGGGCGGTTTTTATTTTTGCTATTTCTTTTGACTTTTGGGCGAGCTCCCTTCGCGTTATAATTCCTTTTTCTACTAATAAATCTATTAAAGAAAGTAAAGCCAGCAAGTTTTTGTACTCTGTATCTTTTATTTCTGCCAAATCTAAAAGATATTCTATTTCTCTCATTTTACATCTCTCCCAAATAATTCTTTAATTTTATTATTGACATATATTAGAAAAATATGCATACAAAATAAAAAAATTAGAATTTGTTTGAAGTTTATGCTATAATATCACTGTACTTTTAAGTGAGGAGAGAAAATATGAGCAAAAACATAAAAAAGGAAATATTAAGCTGGATATTTACTATAGCTCTTGCTTTTTTGATTGCACTGTTTATAAGGACTTATGTTTTTGAATTGGTAGATGTACCCACAGGTTCAATGTTAAATACTATTCAAATAAATGATAAATTCATTGTAAACAAGTTTATATACAGGTTTGAACCTGTAAAACGAGGAGATATTGTAGTATTTCGCTTTCCTGACGACCCAAAAGTTAATTTTGTAAAAAGAGTTATTGGCATTGGTGGAGATGTGATTGAAATAAAAAATGGTCAGTTAATAAGAAATGGAAAAGTAGTTAAGGAGCCCTATATAAAAGAACCTATGAAAGGCAATTTTGGACCATATGTCGTCCCACCGGGTCATTATTTTATGTTAGGTGATAATAGAAATGAGTCTATGGACAGTAGATTTTGGCAGCACAAGTATGTATCAAAAGACCAAATTTTGGGCAAAATAGTTTTTAGAATTTGGCCTCCTGATCGAATTGGTTCTATGTCTGGAAAATAGTTATTGAAAGTAGTGTTATAAAGTAGTATAATATTAAAAAACATAATATTGTCGGCAATGAAGGGACGAGTAGTAAGTATAAACTTTTAAGAGAGCTGGTGGTGGGTGCGAACCAGTAAGTTTTACTTATGAATTCCATCCCGGAGCTAAGGTATAATGACCTTCGGGCGACCGTTAAATCATGTGGAGGGCTTATTTAAGCCAAAAGAGGGTGGCAACACGGCATTCCCGTCCCTTTATGGGACGGGAATTATTTTTAAGGGAGGTGTGGTAAAGTGTTAGACGTAAAGAGGATAAGAAATAATCCAGAGGCTGTAAGAATAGCTATAGAGCTTAAAGGAGAAAAAGCAGATATAGATAGGTTTTTAGAATTAGACGAAAAAAGAAGACAAATGCTAGTGGAGTTGGAAACATTAAAAAATCGTAGAAATGTGGAATCAGACAATATTGCAAAACTAAAAAGAGAAGGCAAAGATGCTAGCGATTTGATTGCTGAAATGAAAGAATTATCGGATAAGATTAAAGAAATGGAACAAGAGGTAAAAGAAGTAGAAGAAGAATTAGAGCGAATTTTATGGACAATCCCTAATATACCTCATGAGAGTGTTCCAATTGGCGATAGTGATGAAGATAATGTTGAAATAAGGAGATGGGGAGAACCGAGAAAATTTGACTTTGAACCAAAACCTCATTGGGAAATAGGACAAGAGTTGGATATTTTAGACTTTGAAGCTGCAGCGAGAGTAACAGGCTCAAGGTTTACTTTTTACAAGGGACTTGGAGCTCGTTTGGAAAGAGCGCTTATAAACTTCATGCTGGACTTACACATTGAAAAACATGGCTATACTGAAGTGTTTCCTCCCTTTATGGTACATAGAAGAAGCATGTTTGGCACAGGTCAACTTCCTAAGTTTGAAGAGGATGCTTTTAAAGTTTACGGCACAGACTATTTTTTGATACCTACAGCAGAAGTGCCTGTAACCAATATGTACAGAGATACAATAATAGATGGAGACAAGCTTCCAATATACCACTGTGCTTATAGCGCTTGTTTTAGACAAGAGGCAGGTTCTGCAGGGAGAGATACGAGAGGGCTTATAAGGCAGCACCAGTTTAATAAAGTTGAGCTTGTCAAATTTACAGAGCCAGACAAATCCTATGAAGAGTTAGAAAAAATGACTAGAGATGCTGAAGAAGTATTGCAGGCGTTAGGACTTCCTTACAGAGTAGTGGTCATATGCACAGGAGATTTAGGCTTTACTGCTTCTAAAAAATACGATATAGAAGTGTGGATGCCAAGCTATGGACGATATGTAGAGATATCTTCTTGTAGCAATTGTGAAGACTTTCAAGCAAGAAGAGCTAATATAAAGTATAGGCCTAAAGATGGTGGGAAGGCACAATATGTCCATACTTTAAATGGCTCTGGAGTTGCTGTAGGAAGAACTTTTGCTGCAATATTAGAAAATTATCAACAAGAAGATGGATCTGTTGTAATACCAGAAGTTTTAAGGCCCTACATGAAAGTAGATGTGATAAAGAAATAAATATATTGTTTTCCAATATTATACTATATAAGCATATTGACAATAAAGCTGGGGTATGATATACTTTATATCGTCCCAGCGGGGAGAGGTGTCCGAGTGGTTTAAGGAGCTGGTCTTGAAAACCAGTGACTCCTTCACGGAGCCGTGGGTTCGAATCCCACCCTCTCCGCCAGAAAGTTAATATTTTTTTATAAGCAACCAACGTGGAGAAGTACCCAAGATGGTGAAGGGGCGGTCCTGCTAAGACTGTAGGTCGGGGATAACCCGGCGCGAGGGTTCGAGTCCCTCCTTCTCCGCCATTTTATTATGTGGTTGCTCTATTTTATTATTTTTTATCTTTTCCAAGTATTACTGTTACATCTACATTTGCATCAGGTGAGATATCTTTTTCTACATTGGTTATAAAAGTGTTTTTGCAACTTTTTTAGCTTTTTCTTCATTTGCAAACCTGTTTAAAATGTGCTATTATATATGATAGACTTTTGCGCCCGTAGCTCAGTTGGATAGAGTGTCTGACTACGAATCAGAAGGCCGGGGGTTCGAATCCCTCCGGGCGCACCATTTTGAGAACCTTACAACCTCAATTTGCAAACATTTTGCAAACATCAAAAATTAACTCTCACCTTGTAGGTGAGAGTTGTTTTTTTAAGATAAATTTGACTCTAATTTTCTCAGTGCTTCTCTATCCATTTCTAAATCTACATGAGAGTAAAAATCTGCAGTAGTGCTTATCCGCCCGTGCCTTAATCTTTTAGAGATGATTTTTAAGTCAACTCCAGAGCGCAGCATGAGAGTTGCATGTGTGTGCCTCAGGTCATGAAATCTTATAACCGGTATATCAGACTGTTTCTTAAGAATTTTCCTGAATTTTTTTGTAACATAATCAGGTTCTTTAAATCTACCATCTTCCCAGACACTTATAAAACCTTCGTACTCAGTTATATATTTTTCGCCAAAAATCAGTTTGTTCTGCAGCTGTTTGTTTTTTTCTTGTTTTAAGATTTGAACTAAAAAGTCTGGAATAGATATAATTCCTTTACTTGTTTCTGTTTTTGGTTCTTTAAAGATGAACCGTCCGTCTATTCTCTGTGCTGTCCGCCGCACAGTTATTGTTTGATTTTTAAAGTCTATATCTTCCCACCTTAAACCGCATATTTCACCCAGCCTTAGACCTGTGTACAAAGCAATCATAACATGGATGTATATTGGAGTATCTTTAAAAATTTTCTTTGCTTTTTTTACATGTTCAAAATTCCACGTTACAAATTCCTTTTTGTCTTTTTTAGGTGCTTCTACCAATTCACACGGATTTTTAGCTATATACTGCCATTTAACTGCAAATTTCAAAACCTGATTAAGAAGCCTGTGTACATAGTTAATTGTTGTGTTAGAAAGCTGCTTTTCTTTTAATGAGTTATAGAATTTCTGAATTTCCACGGGTTTTAGCTTCTGGAGTTCTATATGACCTAAATTAGGTATTATGTAATTATCAATAAGAGATTTGTTTGAGACAAGAGTTTTTGGAGCCCACTTAGGTTCGCCGTATATTTTGAGCCATTCATTGATGAACTGCTGTAGGGTTATCTTTGAAGGCTCTATAAATTCGTTTTTTTCAATTTTAGCTATAATTTCTGCTAGCGCTTTTTCAGCCTCTTTTTTTGTTTTAAACCCGCTTATCCACTTCTGCTTTCTTTTCCCATTTTCATCTCTTCCTACATCTACAACAATTGAATATGTAGATCCCCTTTTTCTTATGTGTCCCCTCATAGTAATGCCTCCCTATAGATTTATTGTAAATTTACTATAAAATTGTTTTTTAAGCATTAAAGTTTAATTAATAGGTTCGTTGTAAAGCCTGTGCCCCAAAGATGAAATATCAATTTCATTGATTTGACTATTAGCTATATATTCGAAGTATTCGGAAAGAGCTTTTACTATATTTTCATCGCTTATAGTTATACATGATTCGTAATTTTTAAAAAATCCGGAAGACGTAAAATTTAAAGATCCCAAGAAGGCATATGAATCATCGATTATGTAAAGTTTGTAGTGTAAGAAAATACCATCATCATTTATAAATTTAACAAAGAAAGGGGTATAATACGTGTAGGTATATATTCTGGTAGAAATAATTTTTTTTCTTAGAAATAAAATTATGATTGCGAGTAAAAAATAAATTAATGGAGTCGAAGTAAAAAGATTAATATTTTTAGTACTTAAAAGAACAGCAGAAACTATAATATAGAGAACAAGTATAATAGCTATAGCCATTGTAAAATAATACAGGCTTTTTCGCTTATTTACAGAATCTTCGTCTACATGGCGCTTCTGTAAAATTATCTTTCTCAATAAGTTGGAATTCATAGGGTTATATAAATCACTAATTTTAAATGAAGAAATTAACTTTATATCTTTTACACTTTCTGTTTTTTCTAATAATAAGTCAATTAATTCCCCACTAAAATAAGGAGAAAAAATTTTTATTGACTTTTTTGCGTTTCTAATATAATTTTTTATCCTTTCGCCTGCATTTCTTCCAAGGTAAAGTGAACAACTTACATTGTCACTAATAAAAGGTTTAATATAATTTCCATTCATAGAACCTCCCCTTTTTTTCTACAAAGATTAGATCTTCACTAAATATCTAAACAGTTGTATCGATACTTTATCTGCTTCATCTTCCAATTCTAAATGCTCCATGTTAAGCCCTATAATGTATCCACAACGTGGCATGTCATTCAGTATATGCTGTATCTCATGGAGGAAAGTTTTAACCTGCGTCCCGTAGTTTATATTTCCGTTAAGGAGTAGATGATAGTTTCCTCTCCTGCTTACATATGTAAACCCCAGCACCGTTGAAGGTAAATTAAACACTATGTGAGTTCTTATACCAAATGCATTCATAACTTCATGAAAAGGAATTGTCTCATCTAATAAAGCTTTCATGAGAGAAGTGTTAAGTAAATTGATACTGCTCAATTAAATCATTCCCCCTTATCTTCTTCATCTTCTATAGCCTTTATTATTCGAATTATCTGTTTTATATCCTTAGGAGAAAGCTTCTTGGTCTGCTTAAATAAAAGCTTTAAATCCTCCCTTTCCTTTAATTCTCTCCAAAACTCTAGTAGTTCTGGATCATCAAAAACTGCTTCAGTGATTTCGTCAGCAGGATTATATATATTTGTCCTTCCAAGAAGATAATCGGTAGAAACATTAAAAAAATCAGCTATTTTTTGTAATATGTCCGGAGGAGGAGTTCGTTGACCGCTTTCATAATACCCTACTGCTCTGTCTGAAATACCTAAATATGAAGCCAATTCTTTCTGAGTTATTCCTTTTTTCTTTCTTAGTTCCTTTATTCTCTTACCTAACATATTCCTTTCACCACTTTCTTTTATCTGGATTTATTATAACATAAAGTTCGATTTTTGTATTTAAATGAACAAAAAGTTCTTGACATAGAACTAAATGTTCAGTATAATATAAGCAGACTCAGAACAGTAAGTTCATGCAGGAGGGTTACTAATGAATAAGCTGAAAGAGTTAAGAATAAAATACAAACTTACACAAAAAGAATTAGCAAAGAATCTTGGAGTAACTCCAGACTATATTTCTCAAATTGAACGTGGTAGGATTCCCGGTATGGAAACTGCAATCAAGATTGCGAATTTCTTTAACACCACTGTAGACGAAATTTTTTTAGCAAACAATCGAACTAAAAGTTCGCAACAATAACTTAGAATAAGTTTTTAAACGTAAGCATTATCTGTCCTTATTATACCCTTATTTCTTCCAATTTTACATAAGGAGGTAGAAAATCATGGACAACAGAATAACCATAAAATTTGAAGTTGACATTACGGACGTTATAACTCAAATCATCCAGCTTCTCAATAATGTAGAAAAGAATAAAGAAGAACAAAAGCCTTTATCCCTACTTGATGCTTATACAATAGATGAAGCGGCAAAAGTGCTGGGTGTAAGCAGAAGTTATATGTATGAGCTTGCAAAGCATAAAGACTTCCCCTCACTAAAAGTACACGGCAAGAAAATAATAATTCCTAAAAAAGGCTTAGAAGAATGGATGCAGAAGAAATTTGAAGAAGAAAAAGGCAGCAGTAAAGTAGTAGCAATAGGAGGAAGAAGATAATGTGGATTGAATTTAAGCCAATGAAGAATAAAGATTTGCTTATAAAACTGGCCGAAGCTCTTATGAAAATAGTTCCAATCAGAATAGAAAAAGCCGATGAAGGCTGGAAATTGATGATAAAAACCTAATATATAGGAGAACTATGCCCAAAATACGGAACAAAAAAGTTGCATAAGTTATTGGAGGGGTATTTTGTGGATGTAGAATTAGTAAGAAAATATTATTTTGAAGATAAATTAAAGATTGTGGAAATAGCAAAAATATTAGGAGTTAATAAATCTACAGTTTCAAGAGTTCCGGTGGATTTACCTAGGTCGGTTTATGTACATAAGAATGTTTTGAAACAGTTTAGAGTATAGTGCACTATAATATTAAAAATTTGCAGATTTAGGAGGACAATAAAATGTTAAATAAAATTAGTAATTCTATATGGGACTTTATGATAGCTTTAGTTTCAGTTGGACTTTTTATTTTATCTCATATAATATTTATTCTTGTCGATTACAAGGTGATAATTTCAAATTTATCTTTTATAAAAGGTACAGGATTCTTATTCATTGCATATATAACTATTTCCCTTATTGGAATTTTTACAATTGAACCTGTATCGGAAGCATTTTCTTGTTTGGTGCATAAAATTACTTTAAAAGAGATTGAAACAGTTAATATTACAGATTTTTTAGTATTTTCCGGTTTGTATTTTATAGTACCTTTTGTTATTTTCCTTATTATGAGATTTTTTTAATCTTTACCTCATAAACAGGTCGACGTCTCCATAAGGATTCCGGATGTTTTAGAATATATACAATTGATTGCCATAATGATAGATAAGCAAAAGGTTCTATATACAGGCGATCCCATTTTCTTTGTTTTATAGAAACATTGTATTGATTAGCATAGGTGAGTTTTTCAATTAAATTTTGGATTTTATCTATATATACTTCATGGGTTTTAAAAGTCACTGTCTTTACATTCTTGTTTTTCTGAGTTATTTTCATAATATTTTGTATTGCTAAATTAAAATCTTTGGCCATAATTTGGGAGAAAAATTGATTTTTATTTAAGAAAAGCGTTTTATTTCTTAGTTTATTGTATTTGGATATTTTACTCCTAAATTGTTTTTCATGTTTTTTGATACACAAAAAGGTTATTGGATGGATTGAGGCATTAATTTTATATGAATCTTTTCGGAATAGGCTTCTTTTCATTATAAAGGTTGTTGAAAGATGTATTCTGTTAAAATAAAAGATGGAAGTTATAAAAAATACTATTAAATAAATGCCCTGAATGAAAATGAGCAATACAATTGTAGTATAAAGGTTGTATTGAAAATAGCTTTTAAAAATGAAAAATAAAATTAAGTTGACGACCAAGTAGTTACTCCAATCAACCATCATATTTAATACTGCATAGAGTAAAATAACAAGAAACATTAATAAGGACCAAAAAATTTTAGAACTTTTTTCTTTCATGTCGTTTAGGTCTCCTTTCCATTTAATTTTATTTTATACGTATATATACATCGGCATATATTCTAAAAAATTAAAAATAATGGAAATTTACTATGTAAGAATTACCAAATTAGGACTTGAATTGTCCTTAAAAATATCATAGAATAAAAGCAAAAGCGTAGTGAAAGCAAAATGGACGGAGGCTTTCTTATGAATGAAGATAAAATCCTTTATTTATTAGAAAAAGTTTATACTGAGTTTAGCAATAAATTTGATGAATTTGCTAAAAGATTTGATGCAGTAGAAGAAAGAATATCAGGAGTAGAAGGCAAAATAACGGGAATAGAAGAAAAGATAAAAGTGGTAGAGGAAGAAGTGAAAAAATTAGGAATAAAGATAGATACTGAAATTACCGACAAAGTAAGAGCTTTATTTGATGATAGACAGCTTCTTCACGAAAAGATTGATGAGATAGACGAAAAAATTGATATGCTCCAGCTGGATGTAAATAACCTAACAGTTAAAACATTATATCACGACAACCGCATAAAAGAGTTAAGCAAAAAACTGGGCGTTTAATAAGCCCGGTTTTTTCTATTTTATTGAGTATTTTTATGGAAGGAGATGTTAAAACTTGCATACTCTTTATACTGCCGGTCTAGCAGCCGGTATTTTCTTTGGCATAGTTTTGGGGCTAATAATAGGTTTTATTTTAATAACTTCAAGAGAAAGTAGAAGGTGAATAAAAGGAGGCTGTCTTCATGTCAAATTTTACTGCCAGATTTGGTGAAGTTATCGTCAGAAGTGGAATTGCCAGCATCCCTGATGCTGTTTTTTCTTTCCAAAAAGAACTAGGGCTGTCTGTTGGGGAATGCTGGTTTGTAGCTCAGATACTTCGGTTTAAATGGACGACAGAACTGCCAAGGCCTTCACTAAGAAAAATGGCAGAGTACACCGGAGTTTCCGAGCGTACTCTGCACAATTACAAAAACTCTCTCATAGGAAAAGGGTATCTTCGTGTCATCAGTCGTACCAATGAACGCGGCGGACAAATAGCAAACTATTATGACTTCACAGGCCTTTTCGAAAAAATTATATCACTTCTTGAAGAGAAAGAGCAAGAGACAAACCCATTTGAGGATGCTGTTGAAGAAGAAATTCAAGAGGAGGCAACTGAAAAAATTTCAGACCCCCTCTGCAAAAATTTCAGTGCCCCACTGAAAAATTTTCAGTGCCCCTCTGAAAAAATAACAGAGCCCCCACTGAAAAAATTTCAGACGAAACAGAATAATAATAAAACAGAAAAATATAAAACAGAAGAATATATAAACAACAACCCGCCTAACGGCGGAACAAATTCCCAGCCTTCGGCTGGGGTTGTTGCTGAAATAAATAAACAGTACAAAAAAATCACAGGGAGAGATAAACTCTCCTTTTTTGCTTCCCTTTTAGAAGAGTACTCTGCTGAAAAAGTAATGAACGCTGTAGCTTATTTAGAGAAAGCAATGTCAAGGAATAAAATTGACAACCCGGAAGGCTTTATTGTTTCTGCACTTAAGGAAAATTGGGATACACATCCTTTTGAGCAGGAACAAAAGCTGAAGAAAGAGTTTGCTCCACCTAAGAACTATTTCAACAGCTATACCCAGAGGACTTATGATGTAGAAGAGCTGGAGAGGAAGCTGCTTGAACACAGTATGGGAAAATTTTTATCTAGTAATAACGAATCACTAGAAGATGAAAAAGTGTTATTTGACGATTCGTGATGTAATTTTAGAAGAACCTTTGTAAAAAATTCTCAGAAGGAGGTGAATGCTTACGAAAATCACAACGGAAGAATTTAAAAAGCTTTTAAAAAACAAGGAAAATGAAGACTTTGCAAAGTTTATAAAAACAGCATTGAAGTCTACAGCAAAAAGGGATAAAGTTGGAGATGCTTTTGAACTCGCAAATGAAATCTTAGAGGCTCTAAAAAAACACTTTGGTGAGGAGGCTAAATTTTTAAAAGGTGTATACATTTCAGCTCTAGTTCTGCTTTTACTCCCAGAGTACGAAGAGTATAAAGCCTTTGTAAAACAGCTAAAACATTAATGAGAAGAGGTGTTTTTGTGGAATTTGCACTTCTGGTATTAGATTATGACGGCTACTATAAGCTTGAAATTGCTGGAGGCTACTGTGACGGAAACTGCAGTGTGTGCAGAAAATGCACAAACAACAGAAACATTCTAACACTCATCAAAGAAGAAAATGCAGAGTTTTACCAGAAGTATGTTTTAGACCACCAGACAAGAACTGCTAAGCTGTGCAGAAGAACAGCAGAAGCTCTTTCTCTTGATGAAAGCGAAAAGAGAATTCTCATTCAATCTGCACTGCTGCATGATGTAGGAAAACTCTTAATACCTTTTGGCGCCCTTTCAAAAAATGGTATTCTATCACCCTTTGAAATGCGAATAATACAGCTTCACCCTTCAAAGGGTGCTGAGTGGCTTAGAGAAAGAGGCTTTTCTGAAGAAATTACTGCTGTTATTAAAGCTCATCATGAAAGAGTAGACGGCTCGGGCTACCCTTACGGGCTAAAAGGAGATGAGATACCTTATTTAGCAAAAGTTCTTTCTGTGTGTGATGCTTTTGAAGTGATGATAAGCGGAAGGCACTATAAACTATCTAATAGTATAAGTGAAGCTTTAGATGAGCTTAAAAGAGAAGCAGGTAAGCAGTTTGACGAAAAAGTAGTAATTGCTTTTGCTGAAATGTGGTATAATGAAGTAAAAGAAGAAAAGAAGGTGGTTGTATGAAGATAACAAAGAAAATAGAAATTCCAGCAGAAATACTTTTAAGCCTCAAGAAAAGCGAAGATGAGTTCATAACCGAATTAAAAAGGACAGCAGCAGTTAGGTATTACAAAGAAAAAAAGCTTTCTCTGGGTCAGTGTGCTGTCCTTGCTGAAATGAGCGAAGAAGAGTTTATAAAATACCTCTCAAATTTTGATGCAAGTATCTTTTCTTTCGATAACAAAGAAGAACTTCTGGAGGACATAAAAAATGCGTAAAGTTGTTGCTAATTCTACACCTTTAATAATTCTTTCAAATATTAGTAAAATTGAGATTTTGAAAAAGCTATATGAGACAATATATATACCTTCTGGTGTTTTCGAGGAAGTGAATTTTACTGGAAATTCTAAAAACTATGATTTCATAAAAGTAGTAAATATAAAAAACAAAGAAGCTAAGCAGTTTTTTCCTGTAAGTCTTCATAAAGGTGAAATAGAAGTAATGATTTTGGCAAAGGAAATTAATGCTGATTTATGTATAATAGATGATTACCTTGCAAGAAAACATGCAAAAAATCTAGGATTAACTGTGACAGGTACATTAGGGGTCTTAGTAAAAGCAAAAGAAAAAAATATTTTAAAAGAAGTAAAACCAGTGATGGATGAAATGTTAGAGAAAAAGTTTTATATCGATAAAAAGCTGTACAATGAAATCTTAGAAATTTGTGGAGAAAAGTAAATGCGCCGATTAAGGCGTTTTTTATTTTTGTAAAAAGTTCAAAGGAGGCGGTGTTCAAAATGTTTAAAATAGGGCTTGATTTGGGATATGGATATACCAAGGGGATAAATGAAACAGGAAGAATGGTCCTTTTTCCTTCCCTAGTTGGGAATGCATATCAGAGAAATCTAATAGGGCTGTTTGGTCAGAATCTGAACAACCTTATTGAAAATATGCACGTAGTTTTAAGAAATGGGAAAGAAGAGCAGGAGGAATATTTTATTGGTGATTTAGCAAGAAGAGAAGGGCGAAATGTAAGCTATGCCTTTGATGAGAATAAAATAAATCATCCTAACACAAAAGCGGTCCTAGCCAGTGCCTCAGCACTTCTATTTCCCTCAAATGATGAGCCTGTACACATTGTGTCAGGCCTTCCTTTAGAGCAGTACATCCATCAGAAAGACGAGCTTAGAGATATGCTTAAAAATTTCAAAGCAATTGTTGAGTTTAAAGGATACAACATCTTAAAGATAGTCAAATTCGACAGGGTAACAGTTTTCCCTCAAGCTGCAGGCGCAGTGTACTATGCCATAATGGACGATTTGCAGAAGTACCTCATAAAAGGAAGCTACATAGGGCTTATTGACATAGGCTACAGAACAACAGACTATATAGTTTTTGTTGTCGATGGGAAGCTGTCACTGAGAGAAGACCTTTCGGGTACTTTAGACATAGGCATGTCTCAGCTAAACAATGCTGCTGATAAATTATTTACTCAGAAGACCGGCTCTAAGCTTGATATACCCGAGCTCATTCAGCTTGTGAATGAAGGAAGCATATTTTACAGAGGAAAAGTTTTGAACTTTGAAAAAGAGCTGAATGAGGTAAAGCTTGAGATATCCCGTGTAATACAGGACAGAATAAAGGCTGTATGGGGAAGCAAGCTGGACTTCTTCAACACAATTTTCCTAGCGGGAGGTGGGGCAGTAAGCCTATTTGACAGCTTAAAGAACCTGTATGAAAACACAGTGCTGGTTAAAAATTCTCAGTTTGCCAATGCAAAAGGCTTTCTTAAAGTAGCCGAACTGGAGGAGAAAAAAGAGAGGGATAGGGAATGATAAAAGAAAGGGATCTGGATTACAAGGGCGCATGGGAATTAATGAAGCAGATGGTTGACTACTACACGGGAGAAAAGAAATATCTCACAAGGAGAGAAATAAAGTACATCATACAAGTGTGCGAAAATAAAGATAAGAATATTGTAAAAATTTTAAATGATATTGAAGGAGGAATATAACGATGATAAAAATAACTCTTCCTAAAAAGAAAAGCATGAAAGAAAAAGTTTATGAAATGTGGGATGAGCTGAAGCTTACCGGCCACATGCTTATAGATCAGAAGGATAAAAGCCATGTGGTTACGCTTGAACCTGAAAGAGAAATTTCTATAGAGCTTATTAAAAACAAACTCACAAAAGAAACCGTAGTTGAACAAGTTAAATCAACTTATGATAGCAAAGCTAAAGAAGATATGTTTACAGATGATAATTTAGAAGATATGGACGCTTAATCTTTTTCTTTTTTAAAAATGTATTACAAGTATAATAAAACAATGTTTATACTTTCTAAGCCTTATATTTCAAGCAAAGCAAAGGCTTATTTTTATTTTTGTATTACATCTACTTTTAATAGAATGTTTACACATTCAAATCGTTGAAAAAACTGCTTTTACAAAGCTTTATTTTTAATTTTGTATTACATCTTTAAGCAGTTAAAAATCGGGGTTGTAATACAAATTTACAATTTACCTCCTCTTCCCTACTCTTCTAACTGCTTTTGAAGGTGTAAACATAAATGGGAGTGAAGTAAATTGAAAGTCTACAGCTTCCGCACAAATAAAGAAGATAAGGACATTGAGGAGCTTCTTGAATCATTAAAGGAAGACAAAAGTCAATACATAAAGAATGCTCTGCGCTTCTACAGAGACTTCGGAGCCAAAATAGCAAAAATTGAAGCCACATTAGAAAAATTAGAGCACTCAGGGATACAAGCACAAATACCACCACAAACCTTAGAACATGAACAAGATGCTGGAAGTGAAACTTCCGATGATGAAAGAGTTCTCCTTGAAAGCCTAGAAGATATTTTGTCCCTTTAGATAAACTTACGGGAGGTGTAAAGATGAAGAAACTTTACTCTATTTTGGAACCTTATGACAGCTGGTGGAATGATGAAGGAGAAGAAAAAAATTTAGAGGCAAAAAAGGCTTTGCAGAATTTTTATAAGGAGTTAAAGAAATTAAAGCCTTCCAAAAAGTATGAGAAAAACATAACTCACTTCTCATATATTCCCTACCTCGTTAAAATAAAAAAAGCTCTTGACGAGAGAAAATATATGAGAGCATGTAACGAGATAATTTCACTAATGCATTATGAACCTTTCCTGCAGGGAAGAATTTACTACAACGTCCTTAAGCTTCTAGAAAAGGAGGTGGCACAGGATTCTGCTTAAAAATTTTTTTGAAAAGAAAGTAAAAAAGAAGGGTTTTCTAGACAGAGTGGACCAAGCTTATGAGTTTAAATATGCTCTTGAATTTACTCATCAGGTCTTAAAAAATGAAAAGACAAAAGAGGATAAGATTTTGATATTAGATTTTATGCTTGATGTGATTAGAGAAGATTTAAAATATGACTTTCTTACAGCTATTTTTTACAGGGAAGAATATTTTGAAAAAGGAGTAAGAATACCTCTGCCTTTTCCTTATTCCTATTATGACGAAACGGGAACAAAAAGGTCAATCTATGAAAATGTGGTAGGAATAAAAAAAGTGTACCTAGCCGAAGAATGCATTTTAGTCTTTCCGTGGCACAGAGGAAGGATAAGAGAAAGTATTAAAAACATAGGTAAAAATGAGTTTCAATACGATGAATTTAATCATAAAGCTTTCTATTTCTCCCCTGTAAATATTTGTTTTGTATATAACGGAATGCATTCTACAGCTGCGGGAATTGGGTTCAAAAAAGGTTATATTAAAGCTAATAACTATGATGTCACTAAACTCTTTCCTCATGTACACACTGATGGACTTTACTGGTATAACAGTCACAACAACCAAAAGTTAGAGGAGTTATTTGATTTTCGAATTGGTGTTATCTATGAAATCTCAAAGATAAAACACTATATCGAGAAGGATATTACTTAAAACCACCTTTGCATTATGCAAGGGTGTTTTTCTATGTGCGCCCGGCATGGGCGATAGCTAGGCGGTGAAAGTCCGCTGTGGGCTTGGTAGTGGGAACCACTAGCCAAGAGCAAGGGTGTCCATCGTGAGGTGGAATCTGAAGGAAGCTTAAGGCAAAATCTCGGTCTGATGAACAAGAACCAGATAAGAGGCTGAATTGGGATGGATGAGTTTGCGTAACAAAACGAAGTCCAACACTACCCGAATCCCATACAGTAAATCTGGCAGATATATGAGATGAAAGTTATCGTTCTTACCCGGGGAGGTCTCAAGGATAAGTCACTAAAGTGAACTCTGAAGTGACAACCCATACAGTGATGTATGGTTGAACCTTGAGAAGTCAGCAGAGGTCATAGTACTTATCTAGTCATGAATAGATAAGGAAGGGCCGAACGTTAGGAGGTTTTGGAAATCTTATGGACTCGAAAGATATGCAGAGACTGCAGACAACTCAACAAAGAGGCTATCCGTTGAATAGAGAAATGGAATTTCAAAAGACAACGGAAGTGCATAGTATATCATCGGCGTCAAAAGATAGAAGAAACGATGTACAAAGATATACCAGCAAGATGCTTGAAATGATAGTAGAACGAGGAAACATGAGAGCAGCATACAAGCGCGTTGTTGCAAATAAAGGAAGCCATGGAGTCGATGGGATGGAAGTAGATGAACTTCTACCGTATCTCAAAGAAAACTGGGCAACCATAAAACAACAACTGCTGGAGGGGAAATACAAACCACAACCAGTGCGAAGAGTAGAAATTTCCAAACCAGATGGAGGAGTAAGACTACTAGGAATACCTACAGCACTAGATAGGCTAATACAACAAGCAATAGCCCAAATACTAAATAGAGTCTACAACCATACATTTTCTGATAGCAGTTATGGATTTAGACCAGGACGCAGTGCAAAAGACGCAATAAAAGCCGCAGAAGCATATATAAATGAAGGATATACATGGGTTGTAGATATGGACTTAGAAAAGTTCTTTGACAGAGTAAACCACGACATAATAATGTCCAAACTAGAAAAGCGGATAGGAGACAAAAGAGTACTAAAGTTAATAAGAAGATACTTAGAATCAGGAGTAATGATAAACGGAATCAAAGTATCAACAGAAGAAGGAACACCCCAAGGAGGGCCATTAAGTCCCCTATTAGCAAACATAATGTTGGACGAACTAGACAAAGAACTTGAAAAGAGAGGACACAAATTCTGTCGGTACGCAGATGACTGCAACATATATGTAAAAAGCAGGTCTGCAGGAAACAGAGTAATGAAGAGCATAAAGAAATTCATAGAAAGCAAATTAAAACTAAAAGTCAACGAAGCAAAAAGTGCTGTAGATAGACCATGGAGAAGAAAATTTCTTGGATTTTCATTCTACACAAAAGAAAACGAAGTAAGAATAAGAATCCATGAAAAATCCATCAAAAGGTTTAAGGAAAAAGTAAGAGAAATAACCAATCGGAACAAGGGAATAAGCATGGAAAACAGAATAAAAAGACTAAATCAAATAACAACAGGATGGGTCAACTATTTTGGATTAGCAGACGCGAAAAGCATAATGAAAACCCTTGACGAATGGATAAGGCGAAGACTAAGGGCATGTATATGGAAACAATGGAAGAAGATAAAAACGAAGCATGATAACTTAGTAAAACTAGGAGTAGAAGAACAAAAAGCCTGGGAATACGCCAATACAAGGAAAGGCTACTGGAGAATATCCAATAGCCCAATCCTAAATAAGACTCTTACAAATAAATACTTTGAAAGCATAGGTTATAAGAGTTTATCCCAAAGATATCTAATTGTACACAATTCCTAATGAACCGCCGTATACCGAACGGTACGTACGGTGGTGTGAGAGGACGCTGAATAAAATAATTATTCAGCTCCTACTCGATTTTTCAAAACCTGCTGAGCTTTTATGCTTGTTTTTTATAATGCAGGATAAGGCGGTATGACCGCCGGTATGACACACGTCGGGCAGTGCCCGACGGATACGGAAATTGTAAGGTACGACAAATGGTACGACACTTAACATTTAAGTACGACATACGTCATACCCAAAACTAATATACCCTTATTTTTCAATACTTTTTTGGTCTGACAAAAGTATGACCTTTCAAGGGAGGTGGTGAATTAATGAAAAAAATCACTGTGAAAGTTTCAGACGAAATTTACAGCCTACTCTTGGACCTATCAGCTAGAAGGCAAGAAACAGTATCTTCTATAGTACGAAAGATACTTGAGAAAGGACTAACGCAGGAAGCAGCAGAAAGTGGCATAGATGCCGTCACCGAAGCAGTACGCAAAGCCATGCGGGATGTACTAAGACCTACAGAAGATAGATTAGCTAAGCTCATGGCTAAAGCAGCTGTTGCAGCAGCCACAGCAATGTACATGAATGTGCAAACTATAGCAGATTTAGGCAAACACAATGCTGTTGAAATTTACAATGAAGCAAGGGTTAAAGCAGCCGCTTATCTCAAAGAAAGAGATGATAATGAATGAGCTCTCCTTTTGTAATGAAGATAGCTTTTTATCCTCCAACAGCTAAAAACCAAGCAAGGAACAGTGCCCACGTTCAGTACATTGCAACAAGGCCGGGAGCAGACAAAGGAGAGCTCAGCATAGAAGATGAATTGGAGCCAGACACTCCTGAGTGGCACACAAAGTACATGCACGAAAGGCCTGGAAGCCACGGACTTTTCACTGCTGAGGAGGAAATACCTGACTTGGGAGAAGTTCAAAAGGAGCTTAAAAACCACAATGGCATTGTCTGGAGAATGGTTTTATCTTTGAAAGAAGATGATGCTGTAAGATTGGGCTACACAACAAGAGAGTCATGGGAAAAAGTATTAAGAGCGGCACTTCCTGAAGCTGCAGCAAAAATGGGTATTCCAGAATCAAACCTAAGATGGGCAGCTGCTTTTCATCAGACAAAAGGTCATCCTCATGTGCATGTAATACTATGGGAGAAAGAACCCAAGCGCACTAGAGGAGTGCTCTCACATGGCGAAAGAAAAGACATAAGAAAAATATTTATTCGTGAAATATACGCAAAAGAAAGGCTGGCACTTACAGCAGAAAAATCAGCAGTAAGGGACTTAATAAGGGATACAGCAAGAAGCGACATTGTGAATGTCTTAAGAAAAGTTGAAAGTGCGAGGGTAAAAGTGAGAGCATTAGACGGAGGAAAACCCGGCCTCCCCCCTCCTCTTGACCAAACTACAAGAGATGAGCTTTTAGAAAAGCTAAAAGAGCTATCAAAAATTATGCCTCAAAAAGGACGCATTGCTCTTGCATATATGCCTTCTGAAGTAAAAGAAAAAGCAAAGGAAATTACAGACTGGCTTTTAAAGCAGCCCGGCTTTTCTCAATCTGTTGAAAGATACAAAGACCTTGCCAAAGAGCTGGCCAGCCACTACACCACCAATCCAGAAGTTTTAGAAAAAGCGGCAGAAAAAGCATATGAAGACATACAGAAAAGAGTAGCTCAAATTGTATTAAAAGGCGCAGCAGCGCTTCAGAAAGATCCATCAAAGGTTATAAATACCGTATGGCGCTCAGCATGGAGAGCTCTAGAAAGAGAAAGATTAAGAGCAGAAGCAGAGGCAAGTATTGCAGCTCAAAAAGAAATGGAGAAGAAAAGAAGAATGGCAGAAAGAGGTGAAAGCCGTGAGATTTAGAATTATAGTAGCAGTTCTAATTCTCATGCTTGATTTTTTATTTGCGCCTTTTTTATTAATCTTTCCACTATATGCTAAAGATTACGGCTTTAAAGAAGGACTACCTAAGTGGGAGGCATATATAAAAGAGAGGCCTTTATCAGGAATATCTTTGCTTTTAAAAAAAGAGGATATAAAAACTACATGGCTGTGGCTACAGCCTGCTGTTTTTGCAGCTTTAATTTCTGTACTTTTTCCTATCTATGGAAGGAGAAAAAGAAAAACTGATGAGTTGGGTCTTCCTGAAGCTGCAGGACAAGGACAGCATGGAACTGCAAGGTGGAGAACAGAAAAAGAAATATCAAAAACTTTTACAGTATGGAATACAAACAACAACCCCCCGAAAGGGGGCTTTGTTGTAGGCTTTAATTCTTCTAATTCAAAGGCATGGCTTGATACAGGAGATACTCATGGATTAGTTATAGGTGCAACAAGAAGCGGTAAATCAAGAAGAATAATATTACCAACTATATGGACTCTTGCAAGGGCAGGAGAAAGTATGATTGTATCTGACCCTAAAGGAGAACTGCACAGTTACTCATTTAAATATTTAAAAGAACTTGGATATAAGGTCATACTAATAGATTTAAGAAATCCATACAGAGGGAATCAGTGGAATCCAGTTTTAGAGATAGCTACTAAACTTGAGATTGGTGATTATTCTACTGCAAGTCAGAATGCATGGGATATAGCAAACATAATAACAAATCAACAGCCACATATAGGGGTAGATCCTATATGGCCTCAGTCACAAGAAAGTCTTACTGCTGCTTTAATACTTGCTGTTGCTTCTTCTGCACCACATGAGGCAAAACATTTGGGAAGTGTTTATGAGATACTTCACCGATTAGGTGCAGATGGAGGAGAACTGCTGGATAAATATTTTCGCTCTGTTCCGAGAGAACACCCTGCAGCCTCAGCCTATGGAGTCGCAGCCTTATCAGAAGATAGATTAAGAAGCTCAATATTTACAGGAACAGCAGCACAGCTGAGGCTCTGGAGTGATCCTGCAGTTATATGGCTTACATCTGATCAAGACCATGAATTAGATGCAGTGGGGAAAGAAAAAGCAGCTGTGTTTATAGTCATCCCTGATGAAAGGAGCACACGAAACGTACTGGCTACACTTTATATTTCTCAAGCCTATCAAGCTTTAGTTGACCTTGCAAATAAGAACGGAGGAAGACTTGCGCAAAGAGTAAACTTTGTTTTGGACGAATTTGGAAATCTTCCTCCAATACCTGACTTTGATAAGAAAATCACTGTAGCAGCAGGACGAGGAATGAGGTTTTTGCTGGCTGTTCAGGATATATCACAGATTAAAGCGAAATACAGAGAATTAGCTCAAACAATTACAGGAAACTGTGCTGTCTGGGTGTATATACTAACGACAGATTTAGAAACAGCAAGGATAATAAGTGGAAAAACAGGACAATACACAATAAGAACTGAAAGCTATTCTTCTCAAGTTAAACACACTGACTACAGTCACGGCACAACAGAAGGCCTTACAGGAAGGCCTCTTTTACTTCCTGATGAAGTTTTAAGATGGCCTCAAGACAGAGCACTTATACTTCAGGCAAGGCAGAATCCTGCAATACTTCCACTGCCGGATTTGTCAATGTGGCCAGCTTCTAAGGATTTAATTCCTTCTGCTTTAGAAGAACTTAAAAAGGAGGTGATGTCAGTACCTGTATGGATACCTGAGATTGAATTTTTAGAAGAGGAGAAAAATGAAGAGATAGACAGAACTAATAAAAATTTATTATCAAAATTAAGATAAGGAGGAGATTTTATGCCAACATTAGTTACTGGTGCTTTTAAGCTTTTAAACGATGCTCTTACATGGATTTTATATCTCATTCCTGCTGCTTCAGGCGCAGCTATAGGCTATCACGCTTTGATGAAACAGATGAGTGATGGAGATCCTTCTGTTACTGCGGCTCACAACAGAGCTATAAGAAATGTTTTAATTGCTGGAGCAATAGGAATGAGTGCAGCATCACTTGTTAAAGTTGTTTTAGCTTATTTTAAATAAGAGGACGGATTTTAAACCGTCCTCTTAGGAGGTGATTTTTTTTGTTTAGTGCTATCACAAACATGATTTCAGATGCAGTTACAAACTTTTTTCAGAATTTGCTTGAAAGTTTAGTAAGTATGTTTACTTCATTTTTTGGCGATGAAATGGCAGTTGCTCTTAAAATACTCAATACTCCATATATCACAAATGGGATTAAATTAGCACAGATAATAGCAGGAACATTACTTGCTTTAAAGGTTGCGGCTGAGGCACTAAAGACATATATTCTATACAACTCAGGAGATTCTTCAGCACAGCCTTTAGAACTTGTCAAAAGAACTGCTTTTGCTGCTGCAATGGTTTCAACTTCGCCGTGGTTGGTTACAAAGGTATATACTTTTGGTGCAGATTTAGCAAAAGAAGTAGCAGCTTTGCCTGCTGTTAAGCTTGAAAATCCTGTTTTAAATATAGTTTCAGACATTTCGCAAATGTCAACTGCTTTACTGCTAATTCTTTTAGCAGTAATAGTGATATGGATTTTAATTTTAATTCAAACTGCAATAAGGGCTGTTGAAATTGCTTTTATAGCTGTTTCAGGTCCAATTATGGCAGTGGGACTTACACGGCCAGATGAAGGTGTGTGGTCTGTATGGTGGAGAGAGCTTGTTGTATTGTCACTATCTCAAGCGGTACAGACATTTATGATTAGAGGATTTTTATCTACAATTGCAAATATGTATTTTACGAGTGAGATTTTGAGTAAATTAATGCTTATAGGCTGGCTGTGGGTAGCTTTTAAAACTCCGTCTGTTTTAAGGCAATTTGCATATCACAGCGGAGTTGGAGGTGCAGTTGGACAGGCTGCACAGTCTGCAGGAAGTATGTATATAATGCGCAAGATGATAATGAAAGGGTGATGTAGTTGTATCAGGTACCCAAAAATATTTCTGCAAAGTTTGAGTTTTTTCCGGGATTTGGATGGAAAGAGCTCTTTTTTGTACTTATTGGACTTTCAATAGGTCTATTTGTTTATTTAATATTATCAATTTTTACGAAGTCTATCATAAGGTATTTGATAGTACTTATTTTAACAGGGCTTTCTTACTTTGCAGTTGTTCCCGGTCCAGATGGAAACAGCGTATTTAGTTTAATCAAATACTATCTTGTCATTTCTCAAATTAATTTAGCCCAAAACCGATAAAATTTTTCAGATTAAATAATCTTGTGATAAAATTAATGCTAAAGGAATTTGATAAATTTTTTTCAGATTCCTTTAGCATTAATTTTAATTGGAGAGGTTACTTATGCAAATAATTTTCCATGTTGATAACATTGAAGAATATTTACGAAAGGGCAAAGATTACAATTTCCCTGCCCCGCCAGATAGATGTCCTTATCCCGATTGCAAGTGTAGAGTAAAACTAAAAAAGCACGGGTTTTATTACCGTTACTATTTAGACGGATCCAACTGTATAAAAATAGCCATAAGAAGATATATATGTCCTGTGTGTAAAAGAACTCTTTCCTACCTTCCTGATTTCTGTCTTCCCCATTTTCAGTATTCTTTCAATATGATTGTAAAGTCTTTAAAAGAGACACTTACAAGAGAAAAAACTCTCAGTTCTTTCATAAGTGACTTAAAAAGAAACTTTCCCACCATACTATTTTCAAGACAGCATATATATTTTTACACCAAAAGGATAATGAATAATTTAAGTTTTATCATATACGGATTAAGGCAAATAGACCCTTACATAAAGTTATCTGAGACTGACTCACAAAGAGAGAGGGCCAGAGAGATTTTGGACATAATAAGCATTGTACCACTCTTCTCCCAACGGTTTTATGCTCATTGCCAAAAATCATTTCTGGCCTCTCTCACATAATTTTAGCATTAAATCCGAAAGATTTAAATAAAAATTTTGATTTTTTCTTAGCAACATAACTTTTTCCTTTAATGTCCCCCAGGTATGAGCTAAAATTACGATTAAGAAATCAAAAAAGTGAAGGGGGAACATATAAATGCTTGATGAAAAAGCGAGAGAAGCTATAGCATTAAAGAGATTTTCACTGATAAGTCCGGTGCTAAACGGACAGGTAAAAAATCAGAAAGAATATTTTGATGCTCTTTCCGATAAACCTATTGAGATACCTTATCTTGGAATGAGAAGATATACTCCCAAGACACTTAGAGGGTGGCTATATCAGTATTTAAGAGGCGGTATAGAAGCGTTAAAGCCGGGTTATCGAAGCGACAGAGGCAAATACAGAAAGATAGACTTTGAACTTTCAGAGAGAATAAAGCAAAAGAAGCTTGAACATCCTGAAATGCCAAACAAACTTCTTTATGAGACATTGATAGGAGAGGGAATAATATCACCGGATAAAGTATCCATTTCGACATTCTATAGGTTTTTGAAAAACATTCCTGTAAAATCTTTAGATAAAGAAAAAGAGGGTAAAACAAAGAGGTTTTCCCATGAATACATCAATGAACTGTGGCAAACTGATGTCATGTATGGGCCATATATTAAAGAAGGTAAAACAAAGAGACAAACGTATCTTATTGCATATATAGATGATGCTTCAAGGCTGTGTACCTATGCTCACTTTTACTATACCCAGAATTTTTTAGCTTTAAGAGACTCATTTAAAGAAGCAGTGCTAAGAAGGGGAATACCCAAAATGCTCTACACTGACAATGGAAAGATATATAGAAGCACTCAATTTGAATATATATGTGCATCATTAGGTACATCTCTTATTCATGCTGAGCCCTTTTCACCTCATTCAAAAGGGAAAATAGAAAGATTCTTTCATACGGTGAGAATGAGATTTTTAAGCACAATAGATCCTACATCCATAAAGAGTATAGATGAGCTCAATATGATGTTTTTTAAATGGCTGGAGGATGATTACAACCGAAAAGAACATAGCAGTATTGGCATGAGTCCTTTAGATTTTTTCATGTCTCAAATATCAAGGGTAAATATGTGTGGTGACATAGATATGTTGAATGAATGTTTTCTCATAAGAGTAAATCGTAAAGTAAACAAAGATGCCACACTTAAAGTGGAAAATATACTTTACGAAACAGAAGAAAAGTTTAAAGGTATGCGCTTAGAAGTCAGATATGACCCGCAGTGGCTTAAGGATAATACACCCCTTTTACTTTTTCATGAAGGCAAAAAAGTGGGGGAAGCGTATAAGGTAAATTTTCATGAGAATGCTAAAATTCCTGTAGAATATATCGAAGACAGAAAGGTTGTAAGCGAAAATGAAGATACTGTGGATTTTGCTGCAAAACCTAATCCCCCAGTAATATCCTTTAATGATATCATTGATTAAAAAAGAGGTGTTTACAATGTTTACCCAATATTTTGGAATGAAATTTAATCCATTTTCTAAAGAGATAAGTGTAAATGACCTTTATATAAGTGAAGACATTGCTGAATTAAATGCCAGGCTAAAATATTTACAAGAAACAAGGGGTATAGGACTTATCGTTGGGGAGGCGGGTTCAGGCAAATCTACCGCATTAAGAAGATATGCTGAAAGCCTCAACCGTTCTACATTTAAACCATGTTACTTTGCTCTATCTACACTCACAGTGAGAGAATTCTATCAAGCATTGGCTATGATTTTAGGCGAAACCCCCTCATACAAAAAAGTAACGCTCTTTCACCAGATACAAAGAGCGATAACAGAACTTTACTATAGCCAGAAGATAACTCCTGTCATAATATTAGATGAAATACAACTGGTTTCTAATGATGTTCTTGAAGATTTGAGAATAATATTTAACTTTAATATGGATTCTCAAAACCCGTATATACTGATACTTTCAGGACAACCACACATAAGAAACAAACTAGCCTTGAATGTAAACAGTGCACTAAGGCAAAGAATTTCTATAAAGTATGTAATGCAAGGGCTAAAAAAAGAAGAAATTCAAGATTATATAAAAACAAGAATGAAAATAGCTGGAGTGATGGATGATATATTTACACCATCGGCATATGAAGCAATATATTCTCTAACAAAAGGGCTGCCAAGGATAATAAATAACCTGGTAACGGCTTCTCTTCTCTATGCGTATTCTAAAAGGCTAAGAGAAATAGATGAAGAAGTAATATACCAGGCACAAAATGAAATCAGTTTATGAGAGTAGTAGCTTTCGCTACTCTCATTTTTTATTATACTTCAATTAACCCAAATTGCCAATAACAGATATTAACATATTTTGGCGGTTATGCTCTTAAAAAGTGAAAAAAATTTTTAATCAGGCTGTGATAATTTGAGAAAAAATACTTTTATGCACTTAAAAAATGCCATTATAATTTGAAAATCTTTGGAGATTTAATTTGAGAATTGACACTATCTAAATTGGACTAAAAAGCAAAAAAGATACCTTTATGTGCAGGGAGGCTAGATAAATTGATTGGTGTTTTTAAAAAAGAAAAGACTGTAAAAAAAGATAAGACAAAAATAGAAGAGCAGAAAAGAAAGGCTGTACAGGAATGGATTCCTGTAAAAGATGTTTTTGAAGATTTGATTTTATTAAAAGACGGCCGGTATGTATGTGTTTTAAAAGTTATGCCTTTAAATATAGAGTTAAAGAGTGAAAATGAGAAAAAGAGAATTATACAGGCAGTTCACGAGGCTTTAAACGGACTAAATGATACAATGCAGATATTATCTATTGGAAGACCTGTAGACCTTGATCAATATCTTAATTATCTTCAAGAAAAATCAAGAGAAGAAACAATGAGTGTTAAAAAGAGATTGCTTAATGAGTACTTAAAATACGTCGCTTCTATTGTTACAAGCGGTGAGGCAATAGAAAGACGTTTTTTTGTTATGCTCTCAGGTAAAGAAAAAGAAGAGTTAAAAGCAAAAACCCATGAGCTTTCTAATAACCTTGAAAAGTCTGGCTTAAAAGTAGAATTAGCAGTAGACCAGGACATAATAGACCTTCTTTTTAGCTTCAGTCATCCTTCTCAGGCTGCATTTGAAAGAGCACCAGCGTTTAATGGACCATACTTACCACCTATGTATTCTTAAGTGAGGTGAGAGATGTGAAGAAAAAAGATAATGTAAGTGTGTTAACAGGCTTAGTAGACATGATTTCACCGCAGGCTCTTGAGTTTAACGCAAAGCAGGTCGTATTTAATGACCAGCTTGCAAGAGTTTTAGTCATTGCGGGTTATCCTCCTAAAGTAAATGCTGCATGGCTCTCAAGAATCGCAGGTATGCCGGGAGTGGTATGTTCGGTACACATTGAGCCATCTGACCCTACAGATTTGATAAACAGTTTAAATAAAGCAATTGGCGAGTATGCAGGAAGGCTTGAAATGGGAGGCAATGCCCTCACAATGCAGAGGACAGAGCAGGCTTTGAAAGACGCAGAAGAATTGATGAGAAAAATAGACCAGGAGCAGCAGCAGGTATTTTACGTTACAGTCATCCTTATGGTCCTTGCCCCTAACCAGCAGGAGCTTGATAGAAGAACACGTCAGGTTGAAGCAGCTCTAGCAGCTTCAGGTATGAGGGGCAGAGTCCTTATATTCCGCCAAGAAGAAGGACTTAAAGCAGCAGGGCCCTTCTGCACACTGCCGGATGAGGTTAAAGAAGCAGGAGCAAGGAATATGCCTGCTGAAACTGTTGCTGCTTCATTTCCTTTTACTGCCTCAGGAATAAACGATGGAAGTGGTATTGTTTTGGGAAAAGATAGAGATGGAGGATTGGTTTTAGTTGATATATGGAAGCGTGGTGGAGATAGGACAAATTCCAACTGGACTATTCTTGCAAAGCCTGGAGCAGGAAAGAGCTTTACTGCAAAAATGCTACTCTTAAGGGAGTACATGCAGGGAAGCAGAGTGATAATCATAGACCCAGAAAGAGAGTATAAGGAGATGTGCAGAAAGCTTGGAGGTGTGTGGATTAACTGCACAGGCGGTGAAGGAAAGATAAATCCACTTCAGGTAAGATTAAGGCCTGTTGAGGAGGAAGATGAGGAAAACGCAGTTTTTCAAAGCCCATTAGCTTTACACATACAGACCTTAAGAACTTTCTTCAGTTTATACCTCAGAGACCTTACAGACACAGAAAAAGCAGCTTTGGAGGATGCATTAGTGGAAGTGTATAAGGAAGCAGGAATTACATGGGATACAGATCCAAGAGGTGTTCCAAATGATAAATGGCCTACTGTGAAAGAGCTTTATGAATACTGTGTGAAAAAGGCGGAAGAAAATCCTGAAACCTATGGAAGGCTTTCAGTGCTTTTAAAAAGAGCAGCAGAAGGAGCAGACTCGTACCTTTGGGCAGGCCCAACTGCCGTAGAAGCTGACTCTGATTTTATTGTTTTTGACGTTCATGATTTACAGAATGCAGAAGACCAAGTTAAAAGAGCGCAGTACTTCAATGTCCTTTCTTTTGCATGGAATATACTTGAAAGGGATAGAAGAGAGAGAACTGTTTTGGTTGTGGATGAAGCATGGATGCTTGTTGACCCTCAAACGCCTCAGGCAATAGCATTTTTGAGAGACACATCAAAGAGGATAAGGAAGTACAACGGAAGCTTAATTGTCATAAGCCAGAACGTTATAGACTTTTTAGCACCAGAAGTGCAGAGGTACGGCCAAGCGCTTTTAGACAACCCGACCTACAAGCTTCTTTTAGCTCAAGGAGAAAAAGACTTAGAGGCAATAACAACTCTTATGAACCTTTCTGAAGCAGAGCATGACCTTCTCGTAAATGCAAAAAGAGGAGAAGGTCTTTTTGTTGCGGGCACACAGCGAATTCACATAAAAATTGAGGCAGCACCTTATGAAATGCAGTATTTAACTGGAGGCGGAAACTGATGCATATTTTAAGCAAAATACTTCTGGCTTTTCTGCCGGATGATTTGGAGAGCATTTTTAAATTTGCTCTTCTTTTTATTGTTGTTCCTGCTTTATTGATAGCTCTTCTTTTTGCAGGACCTATTACTGCAGCAGAAAAGATACCATTGATTAATACAGAGCAGGTAAAGATGTATATATACACCGCAAATAAGGTAAGTGACAGCACAAAGAACAAATACAGTCAAAGGATACAAATTGACTGGAGACAGCTTGTTGCTATAGATGCTGTGAGATTTCAGCAGGATTTTAGCAAAGCAAATCCTGCTGAAATAGAAAAACTTGCTAAGATGTTTATTAAAAAAGTAGATGAAGTAGAAGAAATAGAAGGAGAATTTCCAAATCAGGTTGTAAAAAAATATGAGGTATATAAGCTTAGAAGTTTAGATGAAGTTTTAAGTCTTTTAAACTTTTCTACTGCGGAAAAAGAAAAAGTTAAAGAATTTATTGAGTTTGATTTTTCGCTTTTGTTAAATTCAGCAGCAAATTTGCCAGACAATTGGGCAGCAGTAGAGAAAAATTTTAAGTGGCCAGTACCGGGAGTATATAGAATTACTTCAGGTTTTGGTCCGAGAGTTGATCCAGTATATGGGACAATGGGTTTTCATAGTGGAGTAGATATTGCAGCACCTACAGGGAAAATTGTTATAGCTGCAGCTGATGGAGAAGTAGGTTATGCAGGTTGGAATGGAGGCTATGGTAATGTGATTTATATAACACACAATGGAGGTTATGAAACAAGATATGCTCACTTATCAAGAATAGCGGTTAAAAAGTGGCAGAAGGTTAAGGCAGGAGACATTATAGGATACGTTGGCTCTACAGGCAAAAGTACGGGACCGCATTTGCATTTTGAAATAAGGATAAATGGGCAGGCCGTAGATCCACTTGGATTTTATAGATAACAGGAGGTGATTTTTTGCTTATTTCTGTTATTGCTTCTGATGAAATTAAGAACAGTCTTAATGATGTAGGGAATGTCGTTTTTCATTACAATGAGATGTTACAACAGCAAAATATAAAAGATGTTTTTTACTCTTTATCAAGAATTAATACTGATGTACTTATTTTGGACCTTGATTTTGTAAATTCAAAAGATTTTATTACAGTTTTACAAGGATACAGAATAGCAAGACCACATACAAGGATAATTGTCATTATAAATAATAGGGTAGCAGGTGACCAAACAATTGCAACTATAGTGAGTCTTGGAATATATGACATAGTAACAAATAAAGAAGCTGTAAAGGAGGTTGTTTTCTCCCCTCCTGCAACATATACACAGGCTGCAAGATGGCACACAGGAGAGTTCTTAAATTTTGGTGTTCATGACAAAGATAACGAAAAAGGCATTGTAGGAGAAATTAACATTGCTAAAAGACAAATAGAAGGTATAGTTAAATTTTTAGGTGAGAGTTATAACTGCAGAAATTTAAACGAAGGTTTATTAAAAATTGAACAGCTTTTAGTAAAGGAGGTTCTTTATGAGCAGGATTATTAAAATTGCTTTAATAACGGCTGTAGTTTTTGCAGCTTTTATGTTTGTGTTTATGCAGAACATACAGAAAACAGAAAAGGTAGTTGTGGTAGAAAAGGACATACCAGCAGGAACAGTTATTTCGCAGGATGCTGTAAAAGTTACTGATGTACCTGCTTCAGTAGTGAGACCAAATTATGCTAAAAGTTTAGCTGATGTTATAGGAAAAGTTGTGAAAGAAGGAAGAGTACAAGGAGATTTTATTCCTGTTGAAATTTTAACTTCTCAAGATGAAAAATTATTAGAGGCAGGACATGTTATTATGACTATACAAATTGATAAAGTAGAGGCAAAGACACTTCAGTCAGGAGATACAGTTAGTTTTATAGTGTTTGACCAAACAGGGTCAAAGGTGTTAGAAGGTTTTAAAGTAATTTCTGTGTTTTCAGATTCTGATAAAGCTAATTTAATTTTAAATGCAGATTTAAACGCTGCTTCAGAGCTTGCACCGTATATTAAACTTAACTCATTTAAAATTGTAAGAAGGTGATAAAAATGGTTATTACAATATTCAGTCCTAAAGGTGGTGTGGGAAAGACTACACTTACTTTAGCACTTGCAAAAGTGCTAAGTGAAAAGAGTAGAGTATGTGTTTTAGAATGTGATTTTTCTCCCGGTGATTTTGTGTCTTTACTTGATTTAGATAAGGAAAAAAACATAGTTAATGCATGTCTTGGAGACTATAAAGCCTGCATTCAGAGGCCTCAGGGAGAAAAATTTGACGTCATAGTCGGTGGTTTTCCAGACATGCAGGAAAACTTAAAGTATGCGGATATGGAAAAGCTTATTAAAAGTCTTTCAAATGAATATGATTATGTGCTGATAGACTTACAGCCTCAGATTTCTGAGGTTACTGTCGCAGCACTTTTAAAAGCTGACAAAGTTTTGTTTGTAATGGAAGATGATATATCCGCAGTCTCAAGAACAGTTGGAATGTTTGAGTATTTAAGACTGCATGGATTTTTAGATGCAGGCAGGACCTGTGCAGTAGTTAATAAAGTGAGAGGGAAAAAGAAGTACATCACTGCTGTAGACCTAGGGATACCGGTTATTTACCACATCCCCTATCTTCGAAAATTAAATGAGTACAAAGATAAGAAAATGCTGAAGCATGCCAGAAACTTAAAAGATGCTCTTTTTGGAGTAAAAAAAGAAAAATCCTTGTGGAGGAGGCTTGTGAATGGCTTTAAGAGAGTTAAGCAGAAGAATTAATGATGGAGCAGTGGATGTTGAGAAAATGACAGATGAGATAAGGGAAATTATGATGAAGCACCACGGAAAGCCCAACATCAAGGATATACTGAGAGAAGAAGTGAAAGAGTATCTCAAAAAGAAATATCCTTTTGCACTAGATAGACTTATAGAATACACGGAAATGCTCTACTCTTCTCTTTACGGATTGGGAATTATAGAGAAGTACCTTAAGGACCCGGAAGTTACAGACATACATGTGAACGGCACAAAAATAATGTACAAGAAAGCAGGAGTAAAAATAGACGCAGAAGAAGAGTTTCCAAACGAACAGGCTGTGAGGGTTATACAGGACAGAATCCTTGCACCTTTAAATAAATCAATCAACATAGCAAATCCTTCACAGGATGCAGAGCTTTATGACGGCTCTCGTGCTCTTTTAGTTATACCTCCAGAGTCTGATAAGCCTGTCATAATTATCAGAAAGCACAATCTCTTAAATGTACCTTTAAAAGAACTAGTAAAAACTACAATAGGTCTTACGAAAGAAATGCAGGAGTACTTCAAAAAGGCGGTAAAAGACAGAAAAAACATCATAGTTGCAGGAGAAACAGGCGCTGGAAAGACGACTTTTATCAACTCTTTAGGCTTTGAGATTCAGGAAAAGCATGTAGTAGCAGTTTTAGAGGATACAAGAGAGATTAAACTTCATATACCCTATGTCTACTACTTCAAAACGAGAAAAGGAACGGCTGAAGCAAGAAGCGTAACTTACTCTGACATACTCAACGACTGCTTGAGAGCAGACCCTGATAGAATAATTCTCACTGAGATAAGAACACCTGAAAGCGCCTATGAGCTTATCCACGTTTTAAATTCAGGCCACAGAGGCTCTATGACAACAATACATGCAAATTCCTGCTTAGATGCTTTGTTAAGGCTTGAAATGCTAATTCAGGAGTTTAAAAACCTTGACTACAGAATCATAAGAAAGCTCATCTCAAGAGCAGTCGACATTGTCGTGTTTTTGAGGCTTACGGAGGATGAAAAAGGAAATTTAAAAGGCAGAGAGCTTGCTGAAGTTATTGAAATTGAGGGCATAGATGAAAACGGAGACTACATTTTAAAGCATGTGGTAGGTGATTAATGTGGCAGTCTCTTTTTTATTCGGCGCAGCTGTTTTTATGGTGGTAGTTCTTTTGTACAGTATTAGGGAAAATAAAAGGCTCAAACTTAAAAGAAGGCTGGAGAGGCATTTAGTGATATCACAAAAGAATGAGTTTAGTATAGTGGATTTATTTGGTTTAGGAAGCTTTATTGAGAAGTTAGAGAAAAAGCTTAAAAAAAGCGGTATTAAGGTAGATGCAGAGGAAGTGTTTTTGTGGTTTATACTTTTTACTATTGTGATACTTGTATTTTTGAGCTTTAAAGGTTTTACTTTATTAGGTTTTACACTTCCTGTTATGCTTTATTATCTTATAGACTATATTTTAGACTATTTAGGGAGAAGAAAAATAAGAAAAACTGAAGAGCAGTTTAGAGATTTTGTTAAAATGCTAGGAGCATATCTTAAAATGGTACCAAGCTTTGCTGGAGCTTTTATAAAGGCAGCTGAGGAAGCTGAAAATCCTTTAAAAGAGCACACAGACAGAGTTCTAAGGAGATTTCAGTTAGGAGAAGATTTAGAAGAAGCATTAAAAGAATTTAAAAATATAGAAAGCACATATATAAAAGTATGGATTGACAGCATTATTTTTGCAGTGAGGATGAAATCTGATTTATCGAGAGTGTGTGAGAGGACAGCTAAAAAACTTTATGAGAGAATAAAAATGTCAAACAGAATTGCTGCCATGACTGTGCAGGCAAAATCTTTAATGGTTTCTCTGGTAGGCATTATGGCTTTTATGATTGTTTCAACAGTGTCAGTTAGCCCTGATTTTATCAGGACTTTTTCTTCTCCTATAGGGAAATTAGTAATTGCTTATGCTGCTTTGAGCTACTTTATATCAACACTTTATATTCTAAAAAGAATAGACAGGGAGATGGAACTATGAGAAAGATTGTTTCAGAAAAACACCTTCAAAAACTTGGAATAAGACAGGACATGATAGAAAAGTGGGATAAGGAAATTAAAGCAGTCGGAGGAGTGAAAATATTTTTTTTTAAAGCTCATGATGTACTTGAGCTTTTTTCTTTTGGAGTTCTAATTTTGGGAGGCCTTATAGTTTTGTCAGTAGTAGGAACAGTAAACGGGGCAAATATTTTTGCTCTTTTATCTGTAGTTACAGGTTCAATTATTATGTTCTATCAATACTGGAAAAAACCAATAGACAGCTACAGGGAGAGCTTCTATAAAGAAGAAGAGCTCCCTGCTGCTATAGAAATCTTTATAAATGGTTTGGAGGTGGGAATGAATAAAGAAAATATTATCAGCTACATTGTTAGAACTAGAGAGGGGGTGGTAAGAGATTTATTACATGAGGCACAGGTAAGGCTCGACACAGGAAGCTCTTTAAAAGATGCACTCACTTATGCAGCTTCTAAAAGTTTAAATGACCACTTTAAAAGATTTGTAAAAATTATTACAGGAGAATTTGCATCTGAACAAGATATTAAAGAAAATTTAGAAGAACTTTTAGATGAAGTAAGAGAAATAAATTACAATAAAAAGACGGAAAGTGCATCTGTGCTTGACAACAGCTTATTCTTCCCTATTTTCTTAGGGTACTTTATCCCAATTTTAATAATCTTTGCACTGCCTTTTGTTCTGTCTTAAAAGGCTTTTTTAATTTGTTTTAAAAAATAACAAAAATTTCAAGGAGGTAGATTTTAATGATTAGAAATATGTTAATGAAAGTTCAAAACATGGTGAGAAAATTTTTAAAAGACAGAAAGGGTGAGAGTCATCTTTTGTCTGTTATAGGGATGATAGCAATAGTTGTAGGAATACTTGTTGTGGTATCACCTACTATAAGGACAAATGTTTCAAATATGGTTACAAATGCTCTCAATACTGCTTCTGGCTTCTTCTCCAATGCCGTTCAAGGCAAGTGATAAACAAGTGATAAAGATGATAAGAAGATTTTTAAAAGACAACAGGGGAGCTTCGCAGCTTATTTCTACAGCTGCCCTGCTCCCTATCCTCCTTTTTATCATGGCTTCTATAGTTAATATTTCTGTTGTAAGCAACATGCAGACATTGGTCAATGAAGCAGCCTTTGAAGGAGCGAGGATAGGAATAAAGTCAGACACTCCAGAGCAGACTGCTCAGATGGCTGTACTTAATTTTGGGGATGGAATAACTGGATGGAAAATGGGAGACAGGCTTGCTGTTAGTACATCACTAAAAAATGACATGCTCACAGTAGAAGTTAGATATACTTTTTACCTTTTAGGAGGGCAGCAGAAGACTCTTGTGGGAAGAAGCTCTTTAAGGATAGGTGATACGCCGTGAGTATTCTAAAAAGATTTTTTCAGGACAAAAGAGGAGATGCTGTCCTTCTTTTTTTAATTTTCTTAGTCTTTTTATCACTTCTTTTTATGCAGGTAGTCTACTATGTCACAAATGGTATAAGTGCAAGGGAATACCTTGTCAAGGTATGTGATGAAATAGCCTACAATATCTCTTTAAATGCCCTTGATATAAATAGTGCAGAAAAAGGAGAAGTAGTTATTGATATTACAAAAGCTAATAAATACGCAGAAGATACATTTAAAAACTTAAATATACCTACAAAAAATATAATTGTAGAAATAAAAAACAATTACGTTTATGTAACTATTGTTGTCGATGGAAGCTATTACAAAACCACAACTGATTTTGTTATAACAGGAATGGCTAAAGTGAGGGATATATGATGAAGGTATTAATTATATCAAATGATAGGGAATATATTAAAAGAGCAAAAAAAAATTATGTAGATGCTGATGTAGTTTTCTCTACAGAGAGCGCAGAAATTATTGTTAGAAAAAATAGATATGATTTTATTGTAAGTAATATGTTAGGTAAGAAATTTAACAATATAGAAGTAAAAGATATAGAAGAGTATAAAAGTAAAAATTTTATAACTACAAAGCAGGAAGTTATTGCTGTTTATTCTTTCAAAGGTGGGGTAGGGAAAACTACGCTTGTGAAAACACTTTTTGAAAACTTCAATAAAGATGTAAAAGTCCTTATAGTAGATTTGAATTTTCAGGATGGAGGTTCTGATTTAAGTTTTGCTTTGGACCTTCCTGTACTTCCTCATATCGGAATGTGGCTTAGAGAAAGAATAAAAGAGAGTTTTTTTGAAAATTTAATTGAGTATAGTCCAAATGTATTTATACTTCAGTCCCCTCCTAAAGTGAGTCTTGTAAAAGATATTAGCGGAAATGATATTGATACAATTGTGAAATTTGCAAGAAGTAAGTTTGATGTGATAATTTTTGACCTCCCGGATGAATTTAACGAAATTGTTAAGGCTGCGCTTGATAATGCTTCAAAAATAATTGTATTATCTCAAGGTACAAAAGGAGAATTGGCAAGGATGAAGGAGTTTCCTTATGAGTATCTAACACTTTTTATAAAGCCTGAAAAAGGGTTTGGAAAGTATGCAAAAATGCTTAATTTAAAATATGAAATTATTGATAATATTAAAAAAGAGATAGACAGAGTATATGATTTTATATTATTGTAGTAAAATGCAAGAAAAAAATTGCTTATTTTTTGTTCGGACTATTTTTTCTTATCTTCCTTAGCGGTCCGGATTTTTCATTTTCGCTTTGCTCAAAACAAAAATCCGAATTAATAGAGCACCACCGCAGACGGCATACGCCGCAGCGGTCGTGCTTTTTTTATATTTTCGGGTCTTTTCTTGTAAGTATATTTAAAATTTGCCTCCCGCTTTTAAGATTATACGCCTGCTCTGTTTCCGGTTAAGGTGCCTTCGAGCATATCCTCCCTCGCTGCACTCGGTCCGGTATCCCTCGACTCCACCTTGACCTCCAATTCGCAGGCTGTTTTTCCTGTTTACTGCCGGGAGGCAAATTTGATTTTGAATTTTTAGGGAGGTGCTTGTAAGTGAGCATGAAAGAGATGAGAGACAAAGTTATGGAGTTTTTGAGGGAACATTTGGAGATTGATGAGTTTACTTTAGAAGACTGTAATTTTATGCCGGGAGGTGTTTTTGTGAAGGATAGAGAGGGCAAAAGTATGCTGTTTTTTTACGACTTTAAAAAAGATAAAGTGGACTACTGGTTTGGAGATGAAAAATAATTAGAGAATTTTATAAAAAATACTATCAAATGATTGTAAAATTATTTAAGATATGATAAAATATTAAATGAAAGGAGTATATACTATGGCCCAAATTGAGGAAATTAAAAAATTCCTCAATGATGCTAAAGAATTGATGAAAGCAGGTACTTTCGACTTTGTCCCACGAAAGAAAAATATGGATTCAATTAAAGAAGCTGGCCTAACAATTAAACATGTTAAAGAGATTATTATGGATTTAACGTACAAAAATTATTATAGAGGTCCTAGTGTAGATGTAGGCAGTAATAGACAGGGTTCTATATGGGAATTTGGGTATGATATTGAAGGAACGGACTTTTACATAAAACTTAAAATTGAACAAAGGGGAGAAAAAGAATGTTTGGTGTGTCTTTCTTTCCATATAGCAGAATATCCGTTAATTTATCCATATAAATGAGGAGGTGGAAAGTGTGAAAAAGTTTTGCCCTGTTTGCGGGATAGAGCAAGAAACAGAGATAATTGAAAAAGAAGAAGCATCGAACGTCAGAGGAGATGAAATAAAGGCTTTAGCAAGAATAAGGGTATGCAGTGTGTGTGGTGAGGAGCTGTTTGATGAGGAATTAGAGGAAGGAAACATAAAGAGAGTTTACGACATATATAGGGAAAAGCACGGCATACTTTCAACAAAGGAAATAAGAAATATTAGAGAAAATTACGGCTTAAGTCAAAGGGCTTTTGCGAAACTTTTGGGCATAGGCGAAGCTTCTATTGCAAGGTATGAGACCGGAGCTTTACCTGAAAAGTCTTTAAGTAACTTGCTAATGCTCTTAAAAGACCCAAAAAACATGGAAAAACTTCTTGAGAAAAATGAAGATGTTTTAAGCCAGAGAGAAAAAGCAAGACTGATACGGAGGATAGAAGAGATGAAAGAAGAGAGAGAAAATACTCTTAAAATTTCTGAAGAGCTCTATAAATTACTGGAAGAGAAAGCTAAAAGAGAAGGAAAAACTACCGATAAATTTGTTGAAGAGATTTTAATTAAAGTGATTTAAATAGAATGAAGTTGATATAATTTTCCATATATTTTTCTAATTTATGTTATAATTATATTAACGGAAAGGAGATGATTCCATGATAGACATAAAAAGAACAATAGCAATAGTAGGCATAGGCTTATTGGTAGGCTCTGCTACAATAGCAGCGCCGAAATTAATAGAGACATACAAAGAAAAGAAAGCTGCTGCGGTACAGGAACAAGTGCAGGAGCAGAAAGAGACACAACAGCAGCAGCAAGAACAACAAGAACAAATACAACAAGAAGAGCAAAAACAAGAACAAACTCAAGAGGAAGTACAGCAGCAACAACAGGAGCAGGTACAAAATCAAGAACAAGTACAACAGCAGGAACAAAACAACAGCAAGAGCAAAACAAAACAGCAGTAACAAATACAAAAACGACTACAACAACTAATACAACAACTAAGAACAGCACAACTACAAGTACAAAATCAACGACTACAACCAAAACAACAACATCAACAACCACAACGGAAACAACGACACCGACAACTACAACTATAACGTCTAATACAACGTCTAATACGACGTCATCAGGCACTACTACATCATCAGAAAATACAACTTCAAGTGGAACAACTACATCCAGTGGAACAACTTCAAGTAGCGGAAGCAGTTCAAGTGGAAGTAGTTCGGGTAGTGGTAGTTCAAATACTTCAGATGATGGTGTAAAAGAATCTGAATATCATGGACATATACCCGGTCCTCCACCACCGCCATAAATAATAAATAAGGTAAAACTTAATATAGAATAACAGAAAGAGATGTTATCCGCATCTCTTTTTTTATTATTTTTTTGGAGGTGATTTTTCTGTGTCAAAAATTAAAGTAAACAAACGCAAAATAATTGTTTTTACTGTTATAGGAATTTTATTATTAGCCTTTATACTAAAAGGCTTGGCATATATGGATATTATATCTTTCGGTTTCAATCAAAACCGAACGAGATATAATTATGAGATGTACGGTGGAATAGCAGCAACACAGGTCACAAGCACAACAAGGGCTAAGCTGGGATGGTATGTTACTGGCTTAGGGCAAAGCTTAAGCCAGCCTTTGATAATAAGCCCAAAAGAATTAGGTATCAATGCTTCTCAGCCAATAGTTATAGCGTTCAATGGCAATAATTTGTATGCTTATGAAAGTATATCTCCATACTCAAAAAGTTTATACGATTTTAATACAAGCACAAGTCCCTACACATTTACACCCAAAATTGTTCCAAACAGCAATAAAAAATGGGGGCCTTTGCCTGTATATGGGTCTTCCACAGTACCAGCCAATCCATCTGGCAGCCATCCAACCTATTATGTATCACCAAACGGTAACAAGTACATTGCAGCAGGTTCAAAGGATGGATATGTTTTTATATACCAAATAATAAATGGCTCGCCTGTTTTAAAAGTAAGAATCAATACAACAACGGGAGGCGGTACTGATATAGTTTCTGCTCCACTTATGATGAGATGGCAGGGATATAATATTGTGGTGGTAGGAGATGGGAACGGAGGACATGTTTCAATAGGCTATTTTACCGATGATTTTAGCGATGTTGGAATTACAGATATCGCATTAGGCACCACTTATACACGTATAAGCTCATCAGCAGCACCAGTAAACGCAGGAGAAACATCACCTGAAACAGGCTTTATAATCGGTACAACACATGAGCCTAACAAAACCGCAGATGGCTATCTTTACAGAATTAGATTTAGTGATTTATTCAATGTCATTTCATCTTCAACAATATCTTCAAGAACAGACATCTTAAAATTAGGCAGCACAGGAAATGGAGTTAAGATACTTCAAGAAACGCTTAATATTATAGGCTATTCTCTTGTTGAAGATGGACAATTTGGTTCAGGAACTGAAGCAGCAGTCAGAGATTTTCAAAGTAAAAATGGGCTTACGGTAGATGGAATAGTCGGACCACAAACGTGGCAAAAGCTTGGGAGTAAATTAACAAGAACTTATATAAGACCTGTATATCAATGGAACTATGCATGGGGAATAAATATTTCAAAAGCCTATGCTGGTGCAGGCATAGGTATTCCAGCAAGTTTTTCAGTAGACGGCTCAAACGCCTACTTCACTGATGTGCTTGGTGGTATCTACAAAATAAATAATATCTTCAGCAGCACCTTAAATCTTACAGTAAACGGAAACCTTAGGAATACAAACAACCTTGTTAACCATTCCCCAGCTGTAGACGATAGATATTTATACATTCCATATTATTATTCAGATAGTTCAAAACAACACGGAAAAATTGTTGTTTTAGATAAAAATAATTTAAATGTTATAAAACAAATAGATTTTTCTTCCTCCAGTTTAAAATCTCAACTACCTAATTCTCCAAACTATATCGTATATTCTGCTGTTTCTGTCGGAGCAGACAGAATATATGCTAATGTAGGAAATTATTTTGTCACGATCAAAAAATCTGACTGGACAATAGATGGAGATGGAACAATACAATTAAATGCTCCAGCTACAGGAGAAGTTTCTATAGCACACGGTTTAGTTGCAACAGAAACTTCTGATGGAATATACGTATATTACCTTGCGAAAAATGGTATAGATTTGGCAATTACAAACGTAAATCCAATAGGCTATATGGAGCCAAATAAAAATTACACTGTGCAGGTCACAGTAAGTTTAGGTAATAGTTCAACAAGTATTCCTGCAACAGTAGCCTTATATGATGCAGGAAGTTTTAATTTCAATACAGTTATAACCGGAGACCCTGTAAGACTCAATACTGCAAATGCTGTAGCAAGTGCACAAATCACTTTAAGTCCCAACAGTTCTCAAACAGTCAATTTAAGCTTTACAGGGACAAGTTCAGATAGAAACTTAATAGCAGTAGTACAGCCCAATCCACCATCAAATCCAGACTCTTATTTGCAGTACTGGGATTATAATCAAACAAACAATACAAGGCAGTTTACTGCACCTGCAAAAAGGTTGGTGGATTTATATGTCACTAATCTTAATGCAGGAACTTCAAACATGGTAGGAGGGCACACCTACACAGGTTCAGTAGTAGTAGGACTCCAAAATGCTTCTTTTATATCAGGATATCCAGTTACGGGAACATTAAAGATATATGATGCAGCTAATCCATCTTCGCCATTCAAAACTCAAACAGTGTCATTTACAAGCAATACTACACAGACAGTCAGTTTTAACTACACAGGAAAATCGTCTGATATGATACTAGTAGCAGAAATATCATTAGCAAGTGCTGATAAATATTATGAGACTAACCTTTCCAATAATAAGATACAAACACTTGTTAAAGCGAACAATGGAGTGGATTTATATATTGCAAGCATAAATCCGGGAACTACCTATGTAGTCCCTGATGAAACCTACACAGGCTCTGTAACAGTGGGACTGCAGAAAAGCTATGCATTCCCTGTTAATGGTGTTGTAAAAGTTTATGACAAAGCTGATTCTTCTGTGTTTTTAACAAAATCTGTGCAGTTTAACAGTAACTCCACACAGACATTCAGCTTCAGCTATCCTGGAAAAAATACTGACATTACTCTGGTAGCTGAAATACAATTAACAGATACAAATAAATATGATTTAGACTTAAGCAACAACAAAAAGGAAGTTACAGTGCCTTATTCGTCAGAAATGGATAAGCTAAGAGGTACTGTAACAATATCAAAAACACCTCAATATGTGTTTACTAACAAGCACACGAGAGAAGACGGCTCTGTCTGCGATATGACTCTGAACATTTCATACACCTTTAACAAAAAAATCACCAGCATAAGAGCAGTACACGTGATAAACAGGTATCAAAATAAGGGTGTACTTTATGTAGAGCCTTATTCGGTTATAAAAAATATAGGTGACGTTACAGGAAGCGCAGTAATGAAGTTCCAGTATGATAAACCAGGAGATGAGAATTCAACACTGTATATTTACTTCACTGCTGAAGATGGAAAAACAGCCGAAGTACAGCTTAAAATCCCTGTAAATGGCTTTTATGCAGACTCAAAATTTAATCTTCCTGATCCACAGTGGAAAAAGTCAGAGCAAGATAACTGGACGGTGATTTTTAAATGAAAATACTAATCTTACTAATTCTATTTTTTGCAGCTGTAGAAGACATAAAAAAGATGGAGGTAGGATACATCTACCCTGCCTCCATCTTAATTCTTTCTTTTATAAATGTATTATTAAATCCTTATATAAATCTAAATTTTATGCTGCTTAATTCTCTTTTAATATTCATTGTTCTTTTTCTTTTCTGGCTTTTAGGAGGAATAGGCGGAGGGGACGTAAAAATTTTGACTGCTCTGGCTTTCTATGCAGGTTTTAAGATATGGGATATCCTTTTATTTTCTTCTTTAATTTTTCTCCTGTACTCCCTTGCTCTTCGTAAATTCAAAGCAAAGATACCTTTTATGCCTGCCGTTGTTGCTGGAACGCTTTTAAGCTTTTTGTAAATTTTCAATAAAAGAAAGGAGAAGAGCTTTTGGAGGACCTTATAAAACACCAATACAGCGTTGGAGTACTGTGCAGGAATATTGGAATTTACATTGGTCTGCCTTTAAAAGAAATTAAACTTCTTGAGACTGCAGCCTTTTTTCATGATATTGGGAAGTTATTTGTACCAAAAAGTTTGCTTAACAAGAAGGAACCTCTATCAATCGAAGAATTTGAGGTAGTAAAAATGCATTCATTATATGGCGCAGAACTGCTTAGAAAAATTGGATTTGACAGCATTGTGGTTTCTGCAGTAAGACACCACCACGAGAGATACGATGGAAGAGGCTACCCTGATGGCCTCCACGGTGAAAAAATTCCCTTGTGTTCAAGGATAATTGCGGTAGCAGATGCGTTTGATGTTATGACAGCCGGCAGGATATATAAAAAACCCATTTCAAATGATAAAGCAGTTGAAGAGTTAATAAGATGTTCGGTCACACAGTTTGATCCTGAGGTTGTAAAAATTTTTGTAAAGATGTTTAAGGAGGAGGATGCATATGTTTAAGGTTGGTTTGGACCTCGGTTACGGGTATGTAAAAGGAATTAATGAGAAAGGAAAAGAAGTACTATTTCCTTCACTGGTTGGAAATGCGTACGAAAGAGTTTTGAGCGGCTTATTTGGTACAGATAATAATAAAGCAGATAATATGCATGTCGTTATTGTGAATGAGAATAAAGAAGAGTATTTTGTTGGTGAGCTGGCAAGGAGAGAAGGGAAGAATGTTTCGTACGCTTTTGATGAAGATAAGATATACCATCCCAACACGAGGGCACTTCTTACTGCTTCGTGCCTTTTACTGCTGCCAGAAGAGGAAGTGCCGGTGCACATTGTAACCGGTCTTCCGCTGGAGCAGTACATACACAAAAAGGAAGAGTTTAAAAATATGCTGAAAAATTTCAAGGTCATGGCATATTTTAAGGGAGATGAAAAGGTAAAAACAATCAAATTTGAGAAGGTTACTATATTCCCTCAAGCAGCCGGAGCGGTGTACCATGCTGTTATGGCTGACATACAGAAGTATCTTGTAAAGGGAAGCTATATAGGCTTAATCGATATAGGATTCAAGACTACGGATTATATAGTTTTCATGGTTGAAGATAAGCTCATTTTAAGAGAGGATATGTCAGGGACTGTAGAAGTTGGAATGTCTGCTCTTAACAATACAGTGGATAAAATATTCACACAGAGAACTGGAAGCAAAATTGATGTCTCTGAATTGATAAGGCTTATAAGTGACGGGAAAATATTCTATAAAGGAAGGGAACTTGATTTTACAAAAGAGATTGATGCAGTGCGCAGCGAGATTGCAAGGGTAATGAAAGATAAGATAAAGCTGATATGGGGAAGTAAGCTGGACTTCTTCAATACTGTCTTTCTGGCAGGTGGAGGAGCAAAAGAATTAGTGGAATATATGAAGGATTTTTACGAAAAGATAGTATTGGTGAAAAATGCACAGTTTGCAAATGCCAGGGGATTTCTTAAAGTTGCGGAATTAGAGGAGAAAAAAGCAGTTAATGTGCGGTGAAAGAGGGGAGAATATGGGCAAAAGAATAAGAGATGAAGAAGAACTGAACTACAAGAATGTGTGGGAGCTTATGAAACAGATGGTGGATTACTATACCTCAGAGAAAAAATACCTTACAAGGAGGGAGATTAAATATATAATCAGGGTGTGTGAGAGCGGACAGCCTTCAATACCTATAAAAGAGAGATGAAAATGTCCGACATTTTGTGTCCGACATGAGTTTTATGAGATGGGAACAGGTTTTGAAGGATGTAAAAAAGACTTTTGTCCGACATATTACGAGGTTGAATAATTGGTATTTGTCGGACAAAATCATATTTTTGTGCCTCCAAACGCTTAAAAATCAAGACTTTAAAGTGTCAGACAAGGTATGTCAGACAAAAAGCAAATTCGAATCCCCATAATACAGATACCATGAGGGTTTGATTGTGTCAGACATATTCTTTTGAGGTGATACAATGAAAGATAAAAAATACAGCTTTAGAATAAGAGAGAATGATGAAGATATTGAAGAAATACTTTCCAGGCTGAGCTCCAATGAACGCTCCGAGTTTATTAGAAGTGCCATAAGATTTTATGCAGAGTTTAAAAGCAAGCTTGATGATATTGACAACAAGCTGGAAGAAATATTAAAGAAGTTGGAGACAAAATCAGAGAGTTTATCAGTCAGTCCATCAGTCAGCCAATCAAATAATGAAGAGAATCAGAAGACTGATGAAACAGAAAAATTACTTATAGAGAGTGTAATGGATTTATTATCCCTATAGATTAATAGTTATATTAAAAACTTGTAAAAATAAAAAACATAATAAAAGCGTGAGCGAGAAGAAAGATACAGATTTTAGGTCTAAGATATTAACAGATACAGTTTATAGCTTTGTAAAACTAAGTAAGATAAAAAAGCACAAAAAAGTCTAAATTTATGCAGGAAATTAATGATAGATGTCGAAGTTTATTTATAATGGTTTCGAAGGAGTGTATTTTAAATGGATAGAATAACAAGAAAAACATTATTATATAAAACGGGTGTCGAATATGGCGACTATACTATAAATCATGTAGAAGGATGTGCACATGGTTGTAAATTCCCATGTTATGCATATATGTTGGCAAAAAGATTCGGGAGGATAAAATCTTACGAAGAATGGATTAAACCTAAATTAGTTTCTAATTCGTTAGAGATTTTGGATAAAGAATTACCTAAATTGAAAGACAAAATAAATTTTGTACATTTAAGTTTTACAACAGATCCCTTTATGGTGGGGTATCCGGAAGTCACTAATCTATCCTTGGAAATTATTAAAAAACTTAACAGTAATGGTATCAAAGTTACTACATTAACTAAAGGGATCTATCCTGATGAGTTATTAGATAAAAATAGCTATAGTGAATACAATGAATATGGGATTACTTTAGTATCATTAGATGAAAATTTTAAAAAAGAATATGAACCTTATTCTTCTGATTATAAAGACCGAATAGCAAGCTTGAAGAAATTACACAATGCAGGGTTAAAAACTTGGGTTAGCATCGAGCCCTATCCTACACCAAATATTATTAATCAAGATTTGAGAGTAATTCTAAACGAAGTGGCTTTTGTTGATAAAATTGTATTTGGCAGGCTTAATTATAATAAAAAGGTACGAGAGTATTTATGGTATAAGGAATTCTACAATTATTGCAGCGATGTTGTAATAAGATTTTGCGAACAACGTAATATATTGTATCATATAAAAGATGGCACAATAACAGATGATGCTCCATATATATTAAAAGGATATCAAAATGATACACAAGATTTGTTTTTTAAGCATACACAGAGAGCAGTAAAATAAGAGATAATGTAAGCAAAACATGATATTGTCCTTAAAACGAAGAGGATAGTAAATTGAAATAGTCATATATAAAAATTTTAACAAATTATGTTTTTTGAAAGATAAAGGAAGGGAAAATTTCATGTTTTTTAATGAAGTTAAAAGTCAGTCGCTTATTAAAAAAGAGATTGTTGTTAAGTATTTTGATGCATGGGCTAAAATTATGAATAAGCGTAGTGATAGATTGGGTTATATTGATTTATTTTCTGGACCAGGTAATTATGAAGATGGTACAGATTCCACTCCTATAGCTATTATGAAGTTAATTCTTAAAAACAATGATTATAGAAACAAATTTGTAACTGTATTTAATGACAAAAATAAACGCTATATTGGTAAATTAGAATCAGCTATCAGTAATCTTGAAAATATCAAATCTTTAAAATATGAACCTATCTTTCTTAACCTTGAATTGGATATTCAAACAAGTGATATTTTTGCTGCTACTTCAATAATACCAAGTCTTATTTTTATAGATCCCTGGGGTTATAAAGGTGTTACTCAAAAGTTAATTTCTTCATTGACTAAAGATTGGGGCTGCGATGCAATACTTTTCTTCAATTATAATCGTATACGTTCCGGCATAAAAAATCCTAAGGTTGAAGAACACATGATAAGTTTGTTTGGAGAAAAAAGATATTTAAAGTTACGGGAAGAGCTTAATAAAAGCAATTGTCTAGATAAGGAAAGCTTAATTATGAATGAATTTCGTGAGGCCATGAGTGATATAGGTATTGAATATATTCTTACTTTTAGATTTAAAAATGAGGACAAAGAAGATACTAGTCATTACATAGTATTTTTGTCTAAAAACTTTACAGCACATAACATAATGAAAGAAGTTATGGCTTCATTGAGCTCAGATAAAATACATGGTGTTGCAAAATTTGAGTATATCCCTGATAAAGAGAGACAGCTTTCATTAAAGGATTTATACGAAAATCCTTTAGATGAATTAAGAAACGAATTGCTTACACAGTATGCAGGAAAAACAATAACTTTTGAAAGGCTTTTTTATGAGCATAGTAAAAATAAACCTTTCATTAAAAAGAATTACAAGGAGGTACTTACTAGACTTGAAGAAGAAGGAAAGATACTTTGTAACCCTGATAAAAGTCGACGAAAGAAAAATACTTTTAGTGACAAAGTAGTTATAAAATTTTTATAGAGAAATTAGAACATTTTCGAACAAAAAGTCGGAATGGAAATATTAAATTAAGGCCTGTAAGACGGTCTTTTTTATTGTCCGATATATCCAATAGTATATCCAATAGAAGTGCGAAATGATTTGGATACATTATTGGATATGGTTAACGTCCCACCCCTACCTTTTAATTTCTCACCGCGCCTCACCCCGAGGCTGTCGCCTCGCCCTCGCTCTGCTCGGGTTTCGAAGCGAGACCCCGCTCTCTCATCATACTCCGCTAACGCTTCGTATAGAGAGCGGGGTCTCGCTTCTCAAGGGTTCGGCGCGGCTCCTAGATTTGGTAGGGGTGGGACGTTTAAAATAAAAAATACAGAATGCATAAAAAGAAAAACAATACAACGTGAACTTCTCGGCAGATATAAATAACAGTTTTATATAAATAAAAAAGTTATGCTAGCAGGGCAGGAAAACTGTTCTGTTTTTATTTTTTACAGGAGGTGGTTCTATGCAGCTTACAAAAAGAGATTTGGAAATTTTATACTGGATAAATAGAATGAGGTATGTAACTGTAAATCAGGTAGCCAAAAAATTTAAGATAGGCATTTGGTATACATATAAAAGATTGAAAAAGTTGTGCGATGATGAATATTTATATTCCTTACGAATCTTCAGAAACAAGCCAGGGGTTTATATATGCACCAAAAAAGGAGCAGAAATTTCAGGGTCAAATTTATGGGCTCCGAAGCATTATGTTAATTTAGCCAATTACGAGCACGATTTAAAGGTTGTAGATTTAAGCATTGAGCTAGAAAGACAGGGAGAATGGATTTCCATGAGGGAACTGAGGCAGGACAGCAAGACAGACATGATACCGGATGGAGTTTTGATAAAGGATGGTAAAAAAATAGCTGTCGAAGTAGAGCTCACAAAGAAGTCAGAGAGAAATTTAAAGAAGAAAATGGGCTACTACAAAAGAAGTATTGACTACGATGAAATATGGTATTTCGTATCAAGCAGGGTAGTTTATGATGCGGTAGAAAAAGCAGCTAAAGAAATGGATTATGTTAAGATTTTTTATTTGAGCGAGGTGCTTAAGGATGAACAGCAGAGAGCTTACGCAAACAGATAAAATAGCGATACTAGTTATTGGTCTTGTAGGAGCTTTGATGTTTTTACCGGGAATTATTCTTGGATTGATGATATACACTGCTGCTGATAGGTTAAAAAATAAGAAATGGATGGTTTATGCTGCAGTTGCAGCTGCAGTGACACTTGTAATTTTAACTGTAAAGGATTTTAATATGCTGATATTGGATTATTTTAAGCTGATACTTGAGACTTATAAGTCGCTTTTTAATAGCAAGATACCACATAACTTAGACTGGATAGTTTTAATAAAAGTCGGTATCCCTGTTGGATTTACTCTGTCACTAATGATGGAGTTGTATACTGCGGCACAGCCTGAGTGGGTAAAGAAAAAGAAGAAAATAGGGAAAGATAAAGAAAGAAGTTTTAATGAAAGGCTTGTAAAAAAACTGGAGAAGCTGTCACAGCCGGATGACGGAACCCTTATAGGTATTGATGAGGCCGGTAACACAGTGAAAATTACAGACGAGGAGCTTAATGGACACTGCTTGGTGTTAGGGGCTACGGGTGCAGGGAAAACTACTACTCTTATGAATTTTATTGAAAGCGCTGCAAGAAGAGGGATACCTGTGATTATAGTTGACGGGAAAGGTGAAATAGGTTTTGCGGAGAAAGTAAAAAATATGGCAGAAAAATATAATCAGAAGTTTTATCTTTTTTCTATGGTGACACAAGAAGGAAATATGCACTACAATCCTTTGAGAGTTGGAAACTTCACGGAATTAAAAGATAAGCTTATCAGTTTATCTGATTGGACGGAGCCTCACTACAAATTCTTAAGTGAAAGATACCTGCAGTCAGCAATAAGGATTTTACAGAATACAAATAACAGAGTAGATTTGGTTAACATCTCTAAAAAATTAAACTACAATGCTTTATTGGAAGAAGCAAAGAAACTAGTTAGGGAAGGAGAAATGGATAAAAATGAATACGAAGCTTTTTACGATATGATTGACAGCGCAAAAAAAGACATTATTGGCCTTGTGAACAGGCTGGCAGTGTTTTCAGAAAGCGAGATAGGAGAACTGCTTTCTGATACAGAAGATGAAGGTACAATTGACCTTATAAAATGCATAGAAGAAAATGCAGTGGTGTTTTTTAGTTTAGACGCTTTAAGATTTTCAGAATATTCAAGGCTTTTGGGAAGGCTGATAGTAATTGATTTAAAGACAACAGCGGCGAGAATGTTTGAAAGTAACAAAAAGGTGTTTACAATTTTTGATGAGTTTGGAGTGTTTGCAGGGCCTCAGGTTACAGATTTTATAAATAAATCAAGAGCTGCAGGATTTCATGTCATACTATCCACGCAGGAGCTTGCAGATTTAAGAATAGAGGGTAAAATAGAATTAATGGAGCAGATATTGGGCAACACAAATATTAAAATCATACACAGACAGGATGTACCAGTATCAGCTGAGCTTTTATCCTCACTCATAGGTACAAGGGATGATATAACCATCACAATGCAGGTGAATGAAATTTCACCTACTGGAATGGGTACAGTCAAGGAAGAAAAAAGCTTTATTGTGCATCCTGATGAAATAAAGCGGCTTAAAAGAGGAGAAGCTTTTGTGGTTAGAAAATTTCCAGCCTTTTTTGTGGAGAAGGTATTAGTGAGAAAGGTATAAGTCAATAATGGAAAAATAAAAAAGCGAAAATTAAAAAATAAGGGGCAGTTGTGATACCTTTTTCATTTAAGAAGATGAAAACACAAGATTATTGGTATGCTGTTTTACAATAAAATCAATGAATTAACATTTAAAAAGTAATTCAAAAAAGCTAAGGAGATATTGACTTTTGAGAGCTTTTGATATTAAATCTACGTAGGGGGTGGTTTAAATGGCAGAATTTTTGCCCACTCCCTGGGCTGCACTCTGATTCGGGCACTTATCCCGGGGTGCTATGGCCCTTGTGGAGGGAGTAAAAAAAGCCACAAGGTGCGTTCGAATCCGTAGCAGCCCTCAGCGCCGCAATGTAAAGTAAAGTTATACCGGGAACCAGGGTAGATGGAAAGGAACTTCCTCTATCCTGGTGTTTTCATTTTGTGTCAAAAAAATTGAAAAATAAAAATAGTAGTTTTTGTATATAGTGAGTACTGTAGGTTTAAAGAATTTTATCAGATGGGGAAAAAGTAAACAAAGAAATGGCAAAACAAGTGACATAGTTAGATTTATAATCCTTGCAGGGCCTAATTAATAAGGTAATGAAAAATAAAAACTTATAAGAAAGCTTAACCATTTAAAAAGTTTTGATAAAAAAAGAAGGAATTTTAGTGACAGCGGTCCGGATTTTTCATTTTCGCTTTGCTCAAAACAAAAATCCGAATTAATAGAGCACCACCGCAGACGGCATACGCCGCAGCGGTCGTGCTTTTTTGTTTGCCCCGCGTCATAGATTATACGCCTGCTCGCCTAACGGTCAAGGGGCAAGCCCTGACGGGTCGGTGAGCATATCCTCCCTCGCTGGTGCTCGGTCCGGTATCCCTCCCCGACCCCTTGACCTTCGGCTCGCAGGCCGTTTTGTTTTAACTGCCGGGGGCAAACAAGAAACAAACAAAAAATGAGGAGGTGTAAGCACATGGCAAAAGAAAGTAAGCTATAGCAGTATGTTTTAAGAGAATAGTTAAAAATATAACCATATTTTCCTACGCTGTGGTATAATTAATTATGAAGTGAAATTTTTGATGTGTAAAGGACAATTAATTGCTTTTGAATATAAATTATAATAAGACTTAAGGAGAGGATAGTAAAATGCCAGAGATAACAAGGTTTTATGGCATAGTAATTAAAATGTACTTTGGAGATCACTTTCCACCACACTTTCATGCTATATATGGAGAATACATAGGTGTATTTGATATTAATACTCTTAAAATGATTGAAGGAGATTTACCTAGAAGAGCAAGAGAGTTAGTCGTTGAATGGGCTAGCAAATATCAACGTGAACTTCTAGAAATGTGGGAGACTCAGGTATTTCGAAAATTGCCTGGATTGGAGTGATGGAACATGTATAAAGTTGTCAGTGTGAAACCAACAGATGATTATAAACTGCTTGTTACTTTTGATAATGGGATAGTGAAAGAATACGATATGAAACCAAAGCTTAATGAGTGGCAGTTTGAGCTATTGAAAAGCAAAGCTTTTTTCAAAGCAGTAAAAGTTGATCCAGGAGGATATGGTGTAAGTTGGAATAGCGAAATGGATTTGAGTGAATATGAGCTTTGGAAAAATGGTAAAGAAGTTAACCACAGTTTAAATTAAGACGAGTATGTAAAATGGGTAGTTAACTTTTATTAATAAGAACGTCCGATGCAAACATTTTGCTAACGTAAGCTATAAAAACGTGTTTAAATTTAGCGTTATGTAAATAAATGCAAAATGGCGAAAGCCCTCTAAAATAAGGATTTATAGAGTCATTAATTAGCATATTAATTACAAGAAAAGATATTTTATCCAACTTGTAATCAGCAGGTTGAAGGTTCAAGTCCTTTCGCCAGCTCCAGTATTTGAGCAGGTTTAAGGGTATCGATAAAAAGTCGATACCCTTTTTTGATTGCGAGTTGATTGCGAGTTGAAATCTTGAAAAACAGCTACTTTTTAATATACTATATATAGTGTTTAATATAGTTTTAGATGTGTATATATGGTATAATATATTATAAGATTTACTTAGATAAAAAAATAACCCATGGCAAGGACCAAGGATTATACACGACCATATATATTATATCCTGTCCTTGCAGGGAAAAGCAAGGAGGATGTTAGCAATGAATTTAGCATATGGTGAAATGGAACCGCAAGATAACATAATATCAAAAGAAAATGCACGAAATATATTTTTGAATACTATAAAAAAAGAAATGCCAGAAATATTACATACACTTTATAATAACGTTTATTCTATTTATAAGCAATTAATTATAGAGATAGAAGAAGCGAAAAAGGTACAAACAAATTATATTTCAAGATTAAACAAATATAAAAATAAGAAAAATGAATTTACAATACTTGCATGGAATGATAAAGATATAGAGGATGCAATAAACCATTATATTAATGAATTAACAGATGAATTTTATCCAGATTTAATACCACTTAAGGATGAATTAATTAAATGGGCAGAACGATATAATATTAATTGCAGTTGGATATTAGAAACTGCAATTGAAACTATGAGCCATTGGTATCGATTATCGCCATATGTGGGCAGCAAAATTTATGAAGAATGGCAATATAGAGGTGTCGTATTTTGGGGGTTGGATTTACCTTTATTTGAATTCCCGGAAAAATTTAAATGGGATATAGCGTTTGAAACAGAAAAACAATTTAAGGAAAAGGTCCAAGCGAAGTTTAATGAATACCTTAATAAATACATTGAAAAATGTAAAATGGAAGCGCAGGAAAAGAATTATGTAAAAGGCACAGAAAAACGCCAAGTTGAACATTTTGAATGGTTTGTCAGATACCAAGTGCAAGGTTGGTCGAAAGAAAAAATAGCTAGAGAATATCATGTTACAAGGCAAAATGTTAGTAATGCAATTAATGAAATTGCTGATTTAGTAGGTTTAGAACCAAGACCGACAAGCAAAGGGGGAAGACCGAAAAAGGGGTAAATTTTGTGAAACATATAGAATTTACTGGTAAATTATATATGAATTAAAAAAATTGCGTTTTTTGAACACCTTCTATGTTTTATTATGAGCATAGGAGGTGTTTTTATTATGGATAAAAAGTTATTAAGGTTACCGGAGGTAGCAAGAATACTTGACTTGAAGGAGGACAGAGTATACGCCTTGGCAAGGGAAGGACTGTTACCGGTAATACGAATAGGCAGGCAATTAAGAGTAGACCCAGATAAATTACAGGAATGGCTTGATAATGGCGGGCAAGGATATCCCGGCGGTTGGAAAAGGGAGGCTGAATAAGGAATGCTAATAAGTATAATCACTTGTATTATTTGCTTAGTCTTAATCCTACAGGCGTTAAAAGACGTTAAAGCCTTAAAAGAAGATATCGAAAGCCTTGTAATTCGTAAAAAATCATAAGATAGTTACCGTTTTTTTAAGACAAATAGTTAAGGCATATATTTATACCTTTTAAGCATTGTGAAATAAAAAATAGGCACGTAGGAAGGGAGGCATAATTATGCTAACACCTTTGAAGGCAATTAGAAAGAAATGTTTGGAATGTAGCAATTATCAATATAAGGAAGTTGAACTTTGTCCTATAAAAGATTGTCCTTTATATCCTTATAGGTTAGGTAAAAGGCCTTCTACAATCAAAGGAAATGCAAAAAAGCATGAGATAGCTGAGGATGAGTTAAGTATTACTGAAGTCATCGATTTATTAGAATGATATTTTAATCGAAGGTGTTAAAGATGATTAATAGCGCTATCGATAAATTTACTCTAATTAAAGATAGCATTCCTTTAGTGCAGGCTATAGAATATTATGGCCTGCACCCTATTAAAAGGGGGAGGTACCATTGGATTAAGTGTCCATTTCATAATGATAAGAACCCTTCATTGGCAATCTATGAAGAATCCTTTTATTGCTTTGGTTGTGGAGCACATGGAGACGTTATAGATTTTGTAGCGAGATATTTTAACCTTGAACCATTAGAAGCGGTTTATAGGTTAGCGGAGGATTTTAATGTACCTCTTCCTGAAGAGAGGAGATTAACCAAAGAAGAAAAGAAAAAAATACAGCAACGTATACGGCAGAAACAAGAGGAAGATAAACTTTATAATGACTTTTTAAAGGCAGTTGACGAGACTTATGATTATCTATGTGAACTAAACCATTTATACACAAAAATAAAGCAGGCTATTAGCGAGCCTAAAGATATGGAACTAAGTGAATTTGTAGAAGCATGCCATGAGCAGGACCTAATTAATTACTGGTTGGACCTACTTCTTGAGGGAAATATTCAAGATAAACTTTTTGTAGTGGAGGAGGTTAAACAATGGAAACTAAGCAAGAAGTTATAGAAGCAATAAAAAAATTCAAGCAAGAAAGACAATTACCGAATACAGAAAAATTCTTTAATACTATTATACCACAACGACAGAAGGATAATATACAGGAAGAAGAAATAGAGGAAGCTATACCATGGCCAGAGGATTTGCCAGAAGCGGCTTATCATGGGCTTATAGGGGAAATTATAAGAGCCATTGAACCATATACAGAAGCCGACAATGTAGCTTTATTAATGAGCTTTCTTACAACGATAGGTAATTATATAGGCAAAAACATATATACGAAAGTAGCAGCAGATACACATGGTACAAACATTTTCACATTGCTAATAGGTGATACTGCAAAGGCAAGGAAAGGAACCTCTTTAGGACCAGTAAGAGAGGCTTTTAAAAGAATAGATGAGGATTATATAAAGGATAAAAATGTAGAAGGATTAGCCAGCGGTGAAGGACTTATTTGGGCTATAAGAGACCCTATAGTAGAAAAAGTAAAAGACAAAAAGACAGGAGAATTTAAAGAAGAATTAACTGACTTAGGAGTCGAGGATAAAAGGCTTTTAGTTACAGAAAGCGAATTTGCTACTATCCTAAAGAGGATGCAAAGAGAAGGCAACATATTATCACCTATTATTAGGCAAGCATGGGATGGATATAAGATACAGTCCTTAAGCAAAAACAATCCTGCAATTGTAACTGGACCTCATGTATCAATTATTGGCCATATTACAGTAGAAGAGTTAAGGAACCACTTAAGGAACGTAGAATTATTTAACGGATTTGCGAACAGATTTATATGGCAATGTGTAAGAAGAAGCAAACTATTGCCAGAAGGTCCAGTTATACCAGATACAATCTATAACGAAATTATACAAAAGTTAGATGATGTGTTTAGATGGGCAAGAGAAAATAAAGGTGAAATACGTAGAGATGATGAAGCAACAGAATTTTGGAAAGAAGCATATCCAATTTTGACAGAGGATAAAGATGGAGTGATTGGGGCTATTACCAGTAGAGCAGAAGCACAGGTTTTAAGATTATCATTGATTTATGCGATATTAGATAAATCAAAGGTCATAAGAAAGGAGCATATAGAAGGGGCTATTGCAATATGGCAGAGAAGCGAACAATCGATAGAGTTTATTTTTGGCGATAGTTCAGGTGATGAGATACAAGATAGAATATTGGAAGCATTAAAAAGAGGTCCTATGACACAAACAGAGATTTTTGTAAATGTCTTTAATAGAAAAATACCAGCAATAAGAATAAGAGACACTTTGCAGAGACTTTCAGCTAAAGGGTTAATCAGTGGGAAAAGTATACCTACTAAAGGCAGGCCTAAAACAGTATGGGAACTTAATGAACAAAAATAGTATTAGGTAAAAAAGCACAAAAAGGTCAAAAAGGCTTGTAGTAAGGGTTTAATGCTAAAACAAAAAGAAAACAATAAGTAACATTAAGTCAAAAACTTTATATTTGTTAGTATTAGTCCTTTTAATAAAAATCTTTTTGAACCTTTTTGTTTACTTTTTGTAATGGCTACAATGCGTATGGTTAGGCTTTTTGACCTTAATGACCTTTTTGAACGTAATAAAATAAAAAACATTAAGCGAAGGAGGTGTAAAAATGGAAGCTAAATCTTATTGGGAAGATAAGAATATTTTAAATAAAGTTAAAAAAGCATGGGAACAAAAACAAAAATGGGATGAAGATAAAGCTTATAACTACCTTAAAGAAAAAGTAGAAGAATTAGCAAAAAAATATTATGAAAATGGCAGTTATGGAGCTATTACATGGATTGAAAAACATAATCCTACACTTAATCAAAAACATAATGAAGCTATGGAAAAGGTTAATCAAGCCTTTAGGGAAAAGAGTATTAGTAAATTATATGAAGGTGTAGCAGAGCTATATAGTGTATTCGCAGAAATAGAAGAGGCATATAAAAAGGCTAAAGAAATGGCTAAAAAATATGAGGTAGATATTTATACTATCTATTGGGACGAAGAGATAAAGGCATATAAGATAGTTAGTAAAAATTTATAGGGTAGGGGTATAAAGAAATTTTATATAACCTTCTTGAGAACCGGCGGGCATAGTTTAGCGTGCACAAAATTCCCTTTATCTTATAGAAGGGGAATAATACAATAAATACCCCCCTACTTGTTTTTTTGAAGGAAAGGTGAAGACCGAGCGGCTGACATTCAAAGACCTGAGAAAGGTATTTCACACGAGGGGGGCTGAAATGCTAACAAATGCTAACTTAGTAAAACTTAAGGTTTTAAGGGAGTGGAAAGGTCACAGAAGGGTCACAAAAAGGTCACAAAAAAGAGCAGAAGGAGAGCAAAAGAGTAGCAAAAAGGTTGCAAAAGAGATGCAAAAAGGAGTAGAAGAGGTTTAAAAAGAGCGGTAAAACAGCAGCAAAAGAGCAGTAAATTGAGAGAAAAGCGACAAAAAGAAGAGACAAAAAGGCGACAAAAAGGAGAGGAAAAGGGGTAAGGTGTCAAAGTAAATCAAAAAAATGTGTCCTTTATAGGCTTTGTAGTAGGCTATAGATTAAGTTTTGTAAGCTTTGTCATAGAAGCATTTTTTGACTTTTCGGACGCTATAAAAAAGGGCATAATGCAACAAAATGGAACAAAAAAGGCTTTTTTTAAACATGATGGAAGCCTTGTATTTCAAGGCTTTAGCAGTTACAGAAGGTTAAAAAATGTTTACTAACGTTAGCCTTTGAAGGGGCTTTAGAAACTTTACAAAATTTTACGAAATAGAGGTTTTTAAAAACAGCGTAAGGCTTGAAATATAAGGCTTTGAGGAAGTAGGGGGTATAAAATCTTGTATGTTTTCATAGCAGGAACCGGCAAGCGGGGTAGTGAACACATATTCGCAGGTTTTACTGTTTTTTTGGAAAAGGCTAATTTACCACTTTAGAGTAGTATAATTAGACGAAATAGCAATTTAGTATAATAAGTTACAATAAGTCATAATAGATTATAAAACACTTATACGTTTTTGTTTTCATTCAATATCCGATTTAATTCACTTTCAGATATTCGCCATGTATCACCAAGCTTAATAGCTCTAATTTTCCCTTGTTTAATCCATTTATAAATAGTCATAGTATTTAGCTTTAGCTTTTCAGATACTTCTTTTACTGTAAAGTATTCTTCCACGATAATCACCTCTTTTACAATAATAGCACAGGATATAATTTATATCAATAAAAACTAACAAAGTATATTAAAATAAATTGACATGGTCGTTATATTACATTATAATATAACTTAATAAAATATGTTTAAATTTATTAAGTTATATGAGGAAAGTTAAAAGAAGAGTTTCGTACGAAATTCGTACAAAGTAGGAAGAAGAACATTAACCAAATTGATTAAAGTTGAAAGGAGAGAAGATTTATGCCTTCTGAGGTATATGTAAAGCTTGAAATTGAGGAAGACCATTTAAAACGGTTATCTAACCTCTTAGAGAGGGATAAAACACATCTACAGGACAAAGAGAGGATTGCTTTGTTTCATATTCTATCAGGGAAAGATAGTCTCTATCAAAACATTGATAAGATTTACGATTTTAAAGACCACACAATAAAACCAGAATGTTTAGATGATGGCGAATGGACAAATGAAGATAGAAAACTAATTGCATTGGCATTTAATCTTTATAACAACTACAAAATAACACCTTTAGAGGTGTTTTCGGGACTGAGCAAAGATTCCTTTTTATTGGCATTGGCAGGCATTGTAGAAAGGATTTACAGTTGATAAAAGGGGTTGCAATTTTGCAGCTCCCTTCCCTTAAATAACAAAAAGAGGTTAATTCAAGGTGAAGAAGGCTTTAGTATAAAAGATGTGAAACGAGCATTATAAAATAGGTCTATTTCAAGGAGGTTATGTTATGGCAAGACAAAGAGGGTCAGTGAAAGAAATAATTAAGGGAAAGAAGTATAAGATAAGCTTTTATATTGGTACTGATGGTAATGGAAAAAGGAAATACTATATTGAAACAATCGAATGTAAAAACAAAGCAGAAGCACAAAAATATTTAGCCAAAAAAATAGTAGAGTATGATACAGGGACATTGCCAATAGATGAAACTAATATTACGGTTAAGGATTATCTTAAAAAATGGCTTGAGACAAAAAAATCCTCTTTAGCACTCAAAACTTACAACGATTATGAACAAAAGATAAGATTGTATATCAATCCTGCTATTGGGAACTATAAGCTTTTAAAATTAACACCTTTAATAATACAAAATATGTACAATAATATGTTAGAGCAGGGCCTATCAGCAAGAACTATAAGATATACACATACAGTTTTAAATGAAGCATTAAAGCAAGCTATTAAGTGGCAGATGTTAAGATATAACCCGTGTGATGGAACTACATTGCCGAAGCAGGCAAAAAAAGAGATGAAAGTTTTAACGCCAGAACAGGCTAAAAAGTTTTTAGAAGCTTGTGTTTATAACAGATGGGGGATATTATTTGAATTGCTACTTATAAGTGGTATGAGACCAAGTGAAGCCTTAGGCCTTAAATGGGAAGATATAGACTGGAAAAATAATCGTATTGCAGTACAAAGGACTTTGACCAGAGTAAAAAACAATTGGCAATTAAAAGAACCAAAGACACCACAAAGCAGAAGAACAATTCCTTTACCAAGAGAAGTTATGAATGACTTAAAGGAGCATAGGAAACAACAGTCAAAGGAAAAGCTTAAGGCAAAAGAATATATCAATTATGATAAGGATAAGAATAAATTTAAACCAGAAGAATGGGAAGAAAAATTGAAAGACCCAAAGGTATATGTCGATTATGGACTTGTATTTGCTACTGAAACAGGAAGACCTCTTGACCTTGCAAATATTAATTATCAATATTTTAAACCTCTTCTAAAAAACGCAGGATTACCAAATATAAGACTTTATGATTTAAGGCATACATGCGCTACACTTCTTTTATTAGCAGGTGAAAATCCTAAAGTAGTAAGTGAAAGATTGGGACATGCGAATATAACATTAACACTTGATACTTATAGCCATGTTTTACCTACTATGCAGGAAGAGGCTACACAAAAGTTAAAACAAATGCTATTTGGAAGTTAATTTTTTTTGATTGCGAGTTGATTGCGAACTGAAAAAAACTTAATGAATCTCAAGCAATTTAACATAATATTACAAATGGCTGAAATCCTTAATACATGCAGGTTGTAAGGACTTGTAACACCTAAAAGAACATCAACAAAAGTAGCTGTTATGGGACTTGTAATCAGCAGGTTGAAGGTTCAAGTCCTTTCGCCAGCTCCATTTTTTTGTCAAAAGTCAAGGTTTTTAAGTACCTTGCTTTTTTATTTTAGTGTTGGTGACAACAAAATGACAACATCTGATCTTTTCGATCTGTGAAGAGCTTATTTGGTTTTTCAGCTGCTTCTCTTTGTATTTGATTTAGTATCATTTTCGGTGTTTTGGTATCTGGTGCTTCAAATATAGCTCTTACCTTCCATGTATTTTATCTTGACACTATCGGTTTGATGCTTAATAATACTAAAGGTAAATCAATTGTGGTAAGTCTTGTCACCCATAGGCACTAAAATAATTGATAGTACCAATGCTAGTGATAGGAACAGACTAAGTATTCGCTTGTTTCTAAAATTCATTCGATGGAGTAGTAACCGATGGCCTTAAACCTTAACTGGAAATTTTATATACAATGATATTATACGAGAGGTGATAATAATGCCTAAAAAAAATGAAATTTGTGTTATAGATAGATTTGAAGGAGATTGGGCGGTCATAGAATGGAAAGATAAGATTTTTAATTTCCCCCGGGAATTACTTCCTAAGAAGGTAAATGAAGGAGACGTACTGATATTTAATGTGGATGTAGATAAAAGCGAAACAGAAAAGCGCAAAAAGGCTATTGAAGATTTGGCGAAGGACCTATTTAAAGATGAATAAAGATGGATAAATGTTAAAAAGGTGCATAATTTGAAGGAGAGGTTTTAGCTATGTACAAGAAGAGATTACTGTTGCCCTTTATATTAATACTATTTGCATTTATATTGACAAATTATACAATATTTGACAATACCCTTACTCATGAAGTTCAACAGGTTTTACAGGATGAAGGAATAAAAAAACAGCACGAAGCAGTTAAAAAATCCGCAACAGACAGTTTAACAGTAAATTATATAGACGTAGGACAAGGAGACAGTATATTTATACAAACTCCATCAGGCAAGACGATGTTAATAGATGCAGGAACACCTGAAATGGGTAGCAAAGTTATAAAGTACATAAAAAGCCAGGGAATTAATAAAATTGACGTACTTATAGGTACCCACCCTCATAATGACCACATAGGAGGTATAGTGGAGATTATAAAAACCTTCAAAATAGGAAAGTTTTATATGCCTAAAGTAACCACTACAACGAGGACATTTGAAGAAGTTCTAAAGGCAGCAAAATCAAAAGGACTTTCGATAAACGTTGCAAAAACAGGAGTAGTAATTGACCTTGGAGATGGTATAATTGCAAAAATGCTTGCGCCAAATAGTTCCCATTACGAGGACTTAAATAATTATAGTGCGGTAATAAAAATTACGTATGGTAATACCTCTTTTTTGTTTACAGGAGATGCTAGTGAACAATCTGAAAAGGAAATGCTAAGTAAAGGATATAATTTAAAAGCCGACGTCTTAAAAATTGGACATCATGGCAGTTCTTCATCTTCTACTTGGGCATTTTTAAAGGCAGTACATCCTAAATATGCTGTTATATCTTGCGGTAAATACAATGACTATGGTCATCCCCACAAAGAAACAATGAAAAAGCTTAGGTCATTAGGAATAATAGTATATAGAACAGATGAATGTGGGACTGTAATTGCAGTAAGTGATGGCAAAACTATAAATTTTAATGTAGAACCAGGTGATAATTTGTCGGGAAGTGAGATTAAAAGATAATTTACTTTAATACATTGCATTTATAAAGTGATATGATATAATAAAAGCATTGAAACCAGTTGAAATAAATTTTTAGGAGGATTATTATGGCTACAGTAAAACCCTTTAAGGCAATAAGGCCTGTACCAGGATTGGCAGATAAAATAGCGTCCTTGCCTTATGACGTCGTAAATACCGAAGAAGCGAGGAATTTGGCGAAAGATAATCCTTATTCATTTCTTCATGTGGATAGAGCAGAAATAGATTTAGCTCCATCTATAAATCCTTACGATGAAATAGTTTATGAAAAAGCGAGAGAAAATTTTGACAGAATGCTTAAAAAAGGACTGTTAATAAAAGATAATGAGGAGAACTGTTACATCTATAGAGAAATAATGAACGGCAGGAGTCAAGTGGGATTGGTAGCGACTGTTTCGATTGATGAGTATTTAGAAGGAATAATTAAAAAGCATGAGCTTACTCTGCCGGAGAAAGAACAGGATAGAATAAATCACATGGATTACTGTGATGCTCACACGAGTCCAGTTTTTTTAACGTACAAAGCCAATCAAGAGCTTAAAAAGTTGTTAAATAGCTGGATGGAGAGCAAAAATCCTATATATGATTTTACATCAGAGGATGAAATAAGACATACAGTATGGATTATAGATGACAAATCCTTAATAAATAAAATTACTTCTGTTTTTAAGGCAATAGACTATCTTTACATTGCAGATGGACATCATCGGGCTGCTGCTTCTGTAAAAGTAGGCTTAAAGAGGCGAGAACAAAATCCTGATTATAAAGGAGATGAGGAGTTTAACTATTTTTTAGCAGTGTTAGTGCCCCATGATGAAGTTTATATCATGCCTTATAATAGGGTGGTAAAAGATTTAAACGGCTATTCTGAAAGTGAATTTATTGAGAAGATAAAAGAGAAATTTGAAGTAGAGAAATGTAATGAAGGCCAGCCTTTCAATCCTTCGCAAAAGCACACTTTTGGCATGTATCTATCAGGGAAGTGGTACAAACTTACTGCCAAAGGAGGTACTTTTAACCCATCGGATCCGATAGAAAGTTTGGATGTGTCCATCTTACAAAAAAATCTGTTAGATCCTATTTTGGGGATAAAAGATCCGAGAACTGATAAAAGGATTGATTTTGTAGGAGGAATTAGAGGCTTAGAAGAATTAGAAAGAAGAGTTAAGGAAGACATGAAAGTGGCTTTTTCTATGCATCCGACAACAGTTGAAGATTTAATTGCTGTTGCCGATGCGAGAATGATAATGCCTCCTAAGTCTACCTGGTTTGAGCCTAAACTAAGAAGCGGATTATTTATTCATGAATTGAGATAAAAGCACCTTTTCTTTTTTAAGGTGCTTTTTATGTGCGCCCGGCATGGGCGATAGCTAGGCGGTGAAAGTCCGCTGTGGGCTTGGTAGTGGGAACCACTAGCCAAAAGCAAGGGTGTCCATCGTGAGGTGGAATCTGAAGGAAGCTTAAGGCAAAATCTCGGTCTGATGAACAAGAACCAGATAAGAGGCTGAATTGGGATGGATGAGTTTGCGTAACAAAACGAAGTCCAACACTACCCGAATCCCATACAGTAAATCTGGCAGATATATGAGATGAAAGTTATCGTTCTTACCCGGGGAGGTCTCAAGGACAAGTCACTAAAGTGAACTCTGAAGTGACAACCCATACAGTGATGTATGGTTGAACCTTGAGAAGTCAGCAGAGGTCATAGTACTTATCTAGTCATGAATAGATAAGGAAGGGCCGAACGTTAGGAGGTTTTGGAAATCTTATGGACTCGAAAGATATGCAGAGACTGCAGACAACTCAACAAAGAGGCTATCCGTTGAATAGAGAAATGGAATTTCAAAAGACAACGGAAGTGCATAGTATATCATCGGCGTCAAAAGATAGAAGAAACGATGTACAAAGATATACCAGCAAGATGCTTGAAATGATAGTAGAACGAGGAAACATGAGAGCAGCATACAAGCGCGTTGTTGCAAATAAAGGAAGCCATGGAGTCGATGGGATGGAAGTAGATGAACTTCTACCGTATCTCAAAGAAAACTGGGCAACCATAAAACAACAACTGCTGGAGGGGAAATACAAACCACAACCAGTGCGAAGAGTAGAAATTTCCAAACCAGATGGAGGAGTAAGACTACTAGGAATACCTACAGCACTAGATAGGCTAATACAACAAGCAATAGCCCAAATACTAAATAGAGTCTACAACCATACATTTTCTGATAGCAGTTATGGATTTAGACCAGGACGCAGTGCAAAAGACGCAATAAAAGCCGCAGAAGCATATATAAATGAAGGATATACATGGGTTGTAGATATGGACTTAGAAAAGTTCTTTGACAGAGTAAACCACGACATAATAATGTCCAAACTAGAAAAGCGGATAGGAGACAAAAGAGTACTAAAGTTAATAAGAAGATACTTAGAATCAGGAGTAATGATAAACGGAATCAAAGTATCAACAGAAGAAGGAACACCCCAAGGAGGGCCATTAAGTCCCCTATTAGCAAACATAATGTTGGACGAACTAGACAAAGAACTTGAAAAGAGAGGACACAAATTCTGTCGGTACGCAGATGACTGCAACATATATGTAAAAAGCAGGTCTGCAGGAAACAGAGTAATGAAGAGCATAAAGAAATTCATAGAAAGCAAATTAAAATTAAAAATCAATGAAGCAAAAAGTGCTGTAGATAGACCATGGAGAAGAAAATTTCTTGGATTTTCATTCTACACAAAAGAAAACGAAGTAAGAATAAGAATCCATGAAAAATCCATCAAAAGGTTTAAGGAAAAAGTAAGAGAAATAACCAATCGGAACAAGGGAATAAGCATGGAAAACAGAATAAAAAGACTAAATCAAATAACAACAGGATGGGTCAACTATTTTGGATTAGCAGACGCGAAAAGCATAATGAAAACCCTTGACGAATGGATAAGGCGAAGACTAAGGGCATGTATATGGAAACAATGGAAGAAGATAAAAACGAAGCATGATAACCTAGTAAAACTAGGAGTAGAAGAACAAAAAGCCTGGGAATACGCCAATACAAGGAAAGGCTACTGGAGAATATCCAATAGCCCAATCCTAAATAAGACTCTTACAAATAAATACTTTGAAAGCATAGGTTATAAGAGTTTATCCCAAAGATATCTAATTGTACACAATTCCTAATGAACCGCCGTATACCGAACGGTACGTACGGTGGTGTGAGAGGACGCTGAATAAAATAATTATTCAGCTCCTACTCGATTTTTTAAGTGAAAAAGTTCTATTATTTAAAAATTTGTACTAATATATATTGAAGGATAATTTAGGGGAGCTGGTTATATGAAAATAAAACAAAAAGCACTACTAGGTTTAGTTATAATTGTAATTATCGGCTTAGTGCTTTATCTTTTGCCTGAAGAGACTCAACTTACATCTTACACAATTGAAGCAAAATATGATGACCAAAATAAAATAATTTACGCTACTCAAACAGTAAAATACATAAATACCAATGATATCCCCTTAAAAGAAATATACTTTCATCTATATCCAAATGCTTTCAAGACACAAGAGAATTTGCCTTTTACGAAGGAAGAACTCCCTTTTGCCTATCCTAATGGTTTTCAGCCGGGATTTATAGAGATTGAAAAAGTTACTTTTGATAAAGACATTCCAGCTACTTACGAATTGGAAGAACCTAATGAGGAAATTTTAAAAATAAATTTGCCTAAAGAATTAAAAAAAGGAGAAACAATAGAAATCAATATGACCTACAAAGTACAAATTCCACCTTGTAGAAGTAGATTTGGCTATGGGAACAATACTGTACAGATAGGAAATTGGTATCCTATACTCTCTGTATATGATAAAAATGGCTGGAATAATGACCCCTACTACATTTTTGGAGATCCTTTTTATAGTGATATAGCAAATTACAAAGTGAAATTGTCAGTACCTAAAAAAATGATAGTTGCCTCTACTGGAGAGATAAAACAAGAGAAAAACTATGGAGATTCCAAAGAATTAGTTATTGAAGCACAAAAAGTAAGAGATTTTGCTATGGTTTTAAGCACGAAATTTAAGATAGCAGAGCAGCAGGTAGATGGCATAAAAGTTAAATCCTATTATTTTACAGAAGGGTATGGGGATAAAGCTCTTAAATTTGCTGTAGATGCAATTAAGTTTTACAATGATTATATTGGCAAGTATCCTTATAAACAATATTCTGTTGTACAGACTGATTTTTACATGGGAGGCATGGAATATCCTAATCTTGTAATGATATCAAAGGATTTGTATACAAAAGCTAATTTGTTTCATTTAGAATATGTAATTGCTCACGAGACTGCTCATCAGTGGTGGTATGGTGTTGTGGGGAATAATCAAATAAAAGAATCTTGGCTGGATGAGGGATTGACGGAGTACACTACAATTATGTATATAGAAAGGTATTATGGTAAGGCAACAGCTGATGAGATTTATAGACTTGTTATAGAGGGAGAATTTAATAAATTTCTAAATACCAATTCAGATATTTCGTTAGCTAAGACTTTGGCAGATTTTAAAGAGTGGAAGGAGTACACTAATATAGCTTATAACAAAGGAGCAATGGTTTTTTATAATCTGAGGAATCTGATAGGTGACGAAGAATTCAAAAAGGTGCTTCAAAATTATTATGATAAATACAAATATAAAATTGCCACTACGCAAGACCTAATTGACGTAGTGGACAGTGTTACAGGCAAAGATACAGGTGGATTTTTCCAAGAGTGGTTTTATTAAATTATCATTTTTCGCTTTAGCCTTATATCTTCACCGTAGAAATTGAGCAATTTAAAATGGCCAAATATTCGTGAATAAATTCTTTCAGGATAAATTGCCATTATTTCTGATAAAAGTAAATTTGTAGAAATAATAAATTTTTTGCCAAGTAACAATCTTGTATTTAAAATATTAAAAAATTCCTGCAAACTAAAAGCAGTTATAGATTCTGTTCCCAAATCGTCGATTATAAGGAGGTCACATTCTTTTAATAATTCCAAATATTCATTATAGCTACTGCTATCAGCATTAAGCTTGTTTATTCTCAAACCTTCAATTAAATCTGGTGCTGTGCGATATATCACACTTTTACCTCTATCTAATAATTCCTTTGCTATACAATTAGCAAGAAAGGTTTTACCAAGACCTGAGTCACCATAGAAAAAAAGGCTTTCAGCGGTAGTATCAAAATTTTTTATAAAATTAAGAGAAAACTCTACAATATTTTTCATGTTGCTTCTTGGGGAAGGCTTATCACCATAGGGTTTGTCTGAATAATATTCGAAATTAAAATTAGAGAAATTTTCTTTTTTAAGTATTTCGGCTATACTTGATTGTTTATAATAAATATTTATAAGTTTTTGGTCAAAACATTTACATCGCTTTCTATTTACATATCCTGTATCTTTGCATATGTTGCATTCGTATTTAGGTTCTAGATAATCTTCAGGGTATCCATTAGATTCTAAGAGATAAGCCTTCTTCTTTTTTAAATTATTTAACCTCTCTTTTAAAAGATTTAAAAGTTCTCTTCCATTTTCAGGTTCTTTAAAAATTGATTGAGTTATTTCGATTCCTACCTTCTTAATCTCTTCGTCAATTTTTTCAAGTTCAGGAATTTCTTTATAAAGTTTGTTTTTACGATTGAGGGCATCTTTTAAAGCCCTATCTCTTTTCATTTCATATTCTTTAAGGATTTCATGGATGATGTTTTCATTCATTTAATTCACCCCTTGAATGGGCTAAAAGCTTTTTCTCCAAATCTTCTATGTCGTAACTTCTCTGAGAGTAGCTGTTGAAGTAGTTTTTAGGAGCTTTAAAACCTGAGGTAACAGGAGTTTTTTTCTTTGTAGAGGACTTTTTATTTTCTAAATCTTCTACTGTTCTTATACCTTCATTAAACCAGTTGATCAATATTTTATTTATATAAGGGAAACTGGGTTCATTCAATTTAAGAGTACATTCGTTGCAAGCTTTTATTATCACATCTACATCAAAACCTAAATCGTCCATCCAGCGGTCCATCATCTCTTTGTGGGATTCCATTAATTCATCCTCTTTAAGACCCAAAGCATTTAAAATCCTTCTATAATTTTGCCATCTTTTGTTTTCTGCTTTTAAGTATTCTTCTACATCTAATGCGGTTTTAAGACCTGCGTCATGCCAGGCTATTGCTACCTTTTCCATATATCTTAAAGAAGTTTTGTTTTTAGAAGCGCAATAACTTACTAACATCGTTATTATTTCCAAGGAAAAGCCGTATTCATCTATCCAGCTTAAATATGTTTCCATTTCTGTAGAGGTTAAAGGCCTTCCCAAAGTCAATTCAATTGCTTCAAACATTTGTTTTACTTGAGGGTCCTGTAAGGACACGCTGTGATTTAAGGTTGGTTGTGGGATAACTGGGAGATATTCAACTGTGTATTCACCATCTATGTATTTTAATTTAACTAGGCCTGATTTTTCCCAATACTTCAAAGCTCTGTCAATTTCTATATCTGACATAAATAATTTATCTGCCAGAGTTTTTAAAGATATTTCGTTGCCATAATAGCAATATTTCAATCCCAAAATATATACTTTGACATATTCGCCTGGGGCATCCAACATGAAATGATTTATAAAATAATTGCTGATGGGAGTACTTCCCCAATCGTCATTTTCGTTTAAAAATCTAAAAACGCTCATCCTCCCCACCTCGAATATATTATAACACAGCGAAATAGCCTCTTCAATTGAAAAGAATTTAACATAATTATCGGAATATTTGAGTATATTGTTAAATTAAATAAGTATATATAGGAATATTAGTTTGAAGTATAACATACAATATAGAAAGATGCTAAAAATTTCATTAATTAAAATTTGGTTTTACAAAAAAGTATGGTATAATTAAAAAAGATTAACAGAAGAAAGGAGAATACTATGGGGAAGGTGGGGGATAAAAGCTATAAGTTTTTTCTTGGTTTATTAAAGACTTACAAGAACAATATTATAGCTTTTGTGGTAGCACTGTCCATAGGTCTTTCTTTTATTGTATATGAAGAAGGATTTGCCTACAAGATAACAGTAGATGGTGAAACTATTGGAATTACCAAGAATATAGATGAGGTAAAAAGTTTTATAGAAGAATTACATAAAAAAGAAAAGCAAAAGACAGGAACGGATATAGTTTTAAATCAGCAAATAAAATTTGAAAGGGTAAGAGTATCAAATAAAGAGTTGACAGATGTACATAAAATTTATGCTAATTTGGAAAATGCTATGAGTTTTAGCTGCAAAGCTGCTGCCATAATAGTAGATGGCAAGTTTGTGACTGCGTTAAAAAATGAAGAAGAGGCAAATAAGGTTCTTGAAATGTTAAAGAATAAATACGCAAGGGATTCTGATAGAACATATTTTAAAGAGGATGTCAAAATTGAAGAAAAGTACATACCTCCAAAATATTTAGTAAGCTTTGAGGAAGCGTTAAAAATATTGCAACAACCTGTAAAAAAAGCTGTTACATACACTGTAAAAGAAAACGATAGTTTGTGGTCTATTGCAAGAGCTCACGACATGTACATTGATGATATTTTAAAATTAAATCCTGGCCTTACAGAAAATTTAAAACCAGGACAAGTAATATATTTATCTTCTGCTGTACCTAATGTCACGGTTGTTACTGAAAAGAGAATAGTTTACAAAGAGAAAATACCTTTTGAGACAAAGCTTACTAAAGATGACAAATTGTATACCAATCAGTCTAAAGTGTTAGTAGAAGGTAAAAAAGGCTTGAAAGAGGTAACTGCTGTTGTTGTAAGTTACAATGGCGTTGAGGTTTCAAAAGAGGTAAAGAGTGAAAATATACTTGAAAAGCCTATCAACAAAATAGTTGCAGTAGGTTCAAGAAGAATATCTTATGTTGCTACAGGGTCTTTTAATTATCCTGCGAGAGGTACAATAACCTCAAGATTTGGACAAAGGTGGGGAAGGTTTCACACAGGAGTTGATATAGCGGCACCACAAGGTTCGCCTATTTATGCTGCGGATGGAGGTACTGTTATATTTTCAGGTTGGGAGAGTGGATATGGCTATTTAGTCAAAATTGACCATCACAATGGTTATGTTACTTATTACGGACATGCTAGTAAGCTCCTTGTTAAGAAAGGCGATAAAGTGGCGAAAGGACAAAAAATTGCTTTGGTAGGTTCGACAGGTCGTGCTACAGGTCCCCATTTACATTTTGAGGTTAGGAAAAATGGAGTGCCTATTGATCCTATGCCCTTTTTAAATAGAAGATAATTTCGGTAAAAAGCCCAGAATGGGCTTTTTAATTTTTATGGGATTGATATAAAAAAAGATAAGTGTTATAATACTGTTGTTGTTTGCTTTACATAAACCTGTATCACTTCATACATATTGAATCACTAACATATACATACATAAAGAATTTTTTGAATATGTGTGAGGTGATACATTATGAAAAGGAAATTATTTATTTTTATTTTTGTTATTATTTTATTTGTTGGGTTTTATTTTAGTAATAAAATTGAGACAGTGTCTTATACTTTTATAAAAAGTGCAAAAGAGAACATTTTAAAAAATAATGTAAGTAGTTATAAAACCGCTGAGAGTGAGCATTTTATATTAAAATATAGTCCTGAAGACCAAAAATATGTTTCTCTTGTTTTGAAAATTGCAGAAAAACATTATAAAGGAGTAACCAAGGATTTAGGTTATGAACCTAAAAATAAAAGCCTTATTATAATGTATCACGACCCCGAAAAAATGAATAAAGATTTTTCACTTGCTAAAGGAGAAAGCGCAATGGGACTTTATTTAAATGGAGTTATAAGTATACAATCTCCTGAATTATGGATTAGTCCTGGACAAGATTTAGAAAAAGTTTTTGAACACGATGGGCCCATTGTTCATGAGTTTACGCATCTAATTGTAGACAATGTAGCAAAAGGCAATTATCCTGTATGGTTTACTGAAGGAATAGCTCTTCTTGAGGAATATAGAGAAAATGGGTTTATATGGGGAGAAGGTATTGAAGAGGATAAACCTTATTCTTTAGAAGAGCTGACTTATAAGTTTAATCAGTTAGATGAGGTTTTGGCCTATAAAAGATCTTTTGAAATAGTAAAAGCTATTTCTGATAAATATGGAATGCAAAGTATAAGAGATATTTTGAAATACTTGGGTAATGGATTAAGCCTTGAAAATAGTTTCTACAAAGTTACAGGTGAAGATTTGAATCATTTTGTGAATTCATTACAGTAAATCGGGGGAAGGTATATAATACCATCTCCTTTTCTTTCTTTTTAATTGCAAAATACTTGTAAAATATTTTAAATTGTATTAAAGTATATATTGTGATGATATTTGATTTATTTTAATTTAATTTGATTTGAAGGGAAGATTAAAAATGGAAAAGTTTATAATAAAAGGAGGAAAGCCCCTTAAAGGAAGTATACAGATAAGTGGCGCTAAAAACTCTGCTGTTGCAATCCTTCCCGCAGCCCTATTGGCTGATACTCCGAGTGTGATAGATAATTTGCCTGATATAAAAGATATAGAATTATTAGTCCAGATGATACGCCATCTGGGAGGAAAAGTAGAAAAGAAAAAACACGAAGTAGTAATTGCCCCTGAAGGGATTAATTCCTTTTACCCCCCTCGAGATTTAGCAAGCCAGATGAGGGCTTCTTATTATCTTATAGGTGCACTTTTAAGTAGATTTAATGAGGCAGTAATAGCTATGCCAGGTGGGTGTAATATTGGTGTAAGACCTATTGATCAGCATATCAAGGGTTTTGAAGCTTTAGGGGCAAAAACTACCATAGAGCATGGACTTATAAGGATTAAAGCTGATAAGTTGGTAGGGAATCATATATATTTTGATGTAGTAAGCGTAGGTGCTACTATAAATTTGATGTTGGCATCGGTTAAAGCCGAAGGGGTAACAATATTAGAAAACTGTGCAAAAGAGCCCCATGTAGTTGATGTAGCAAACTTTTTAAATGCCATGGGAGCGAATATTAAAGGTGCTGGTACAGATACTATAAAGATAACAGGGGTAGACAAGCTTCACGGATGTCACTATACTATTATTCCTGACCAAATAGAAGCAGGAACTTACATGGTGGCAGCTGCCGCAACAAAAGGTGATGTGTATATAAAAGGAATAATTCCAAATCACTTAGAAGCAATTATTGCAAAACTTGCAGAAATGGGCGTCATTGTTGAGGAATACGATGATGTGATAAGAGTAAGAAGAGAAGGGCCTTTGAAACATGTTGATATAAGGACTTTACCTTATCCTGGTTTTCCAACAGATATGCAACAGCCCTTTGCGGTGCTTTTGGCTTTGGCTGATGGCATAAGTGTCATTACTGAAAATATATATGAAAATAGATTTAAATATTTAAATGAGTTAAAGAAAATGGGAGCGAAAGTAAGAGTAGAAGGAAGGACTGCAATAATTGAAGGCGTAGAGAAATTGACAGGTGCACCTCTTTATGCGACAGACTTAAGAGCAGGTGCAGCGATGGTTATAGCAGGGCTTGCTGCTGAGGGTACGACAGAGGTTATGGAGGTTTATCATATAGATAGAGGTTATGAAGCGATGGAAGTAAAGCTTCAACAATTAGGTGCTGATATAGTAAGGGTAAAAGAGTAAAAAGCTATAAAATTTTGCGTATAATGTGCTGCATAATATCTCATCCTATTTAGTGAGGTGATATTATGCAGCGTCAATTAAAGAGTTTTTTTGCTGTTGCAATTATAACTACTTTGGTTAGCTCTTTGGTATTTGTATATATTGCACCAAAGTATTTATGGGGTAAAGTTATTCCTATACCTTATCCTCCTTCTTCAGGAATAAGAACAGAAGTAGTGATACCAACAAAAGAATCTCCTACAATAGCGGAAGTAGTGGCAAAAAAAGACACTCCTGCTGTTGTGGGAATTACTACTGTAGAATTTCAAAGAGAATATTATTTTATAGAAAAAGCTGTAGAAGGTGTAGGTTCAGGTTTTATTGTTAATCCAAATGGCTATATTATAACAAACAATCATGTTGCTAATGAAAAATCCAAAAATATAAAGGTATATTTAAGCAATGGCAGTATACTTCCGGGTAAAGTTTTATGGACTGACCCTGTTTTAGACCTTTCTATCTTAAAAATTGATGCAAAAGATTTGCCAGTTATACCTTTGGGAGATTCTGACAAGATATCGGTAGGGCAAACCGCAATAGCAATTGGAAATCCTTTAGGTCTTAGGTTTCAAAGGACGGTTACTTCTGGAATAATAAGCGCTTTAAATAGAAGCCTTCCCATTACTGAGGATGGAAAACCGCGAATCATGGAAGACTTGATACAGACAGATGCTTCTATAAATCCAGGGAATAGCGGAGGGCCTTTAGTGGATTCTCAAGGCTATGCAATTGGAATAAATACTGCGAAGGTAACAACTGCTGAAGGATTGGGCTTTGCTATACCTATAAACATTGTAAAGCCTATACTTAAGAAAGTGATAGAAACGGGTACATTTAAAGCACCTTATATTGGCATAGTTGCGTATGATAAAGAAATTGCCAGTTACATTTCCGCAGATGTTTATATATATGAAGGGATATATGTGGCAGATATTGACCCTAAAGGTCCTGCTTATAAAGCTGGCATTAGAAAAGGCTATATTATTTTGGAGATAGATGAAAGACCTGTAAATACTATGACAAGTTTAAAATGTATTATTTATGAAAAAAATCCAGGTGACAAAATAAAAGTTAAGTACCAAACCGTATCGGGAAAGACAGGATATACTACTATAACTCTCGGAGAATAGGAGAGATTTTATGTTTGTTGTGTGTGAAAAGCATTTAGAGGATGCCATTGAAGAATTTGTCGAAGTGTACGAACAACCACCGGATATTTACAAATTGGATGAAGTTTCTTTTACTGATTGGCTGGTACCTCATAAATGTGATTTTTGCGATGAGCCACCTAAATATCTTGTAGTTTAAAAATGAGGGACTTAATAATGAAGATATATATAATAGCTGTTGGAAAAATAAAGGAGAACTATATAAGCGATGGAATAGTTTTTTATTTAAAAAAATTGCGCCCTTATTGTGAAATAGAAATTAAAGAAGTAGAAGAAGAAAAAGCTCCTCAAAATTTAAGTGAAAAAGAAAAAGAGGAGATTTTGCGTAAAGAAGGAGAGAGAATTCTTTCTAAAATAAAAAAAGGAAGCTTTGTTGTTTCTCTTGCTATAGAAGGAAAAGAAATAGACTCATATAAATTTTCCCAATTTATAAAGGCTACTTTTCAATCTGGTTATAGAGAAATGACCTTTGTAATAGGTGGCTCGTTGGGATTGTGGGAAAATATAAAGAAACAATCTCACTTAAATCTTTCTTTTTCTAAAATGACATTTCCTCATCAATTGATGCGGCTCATACTTTTAGAACAGCTTTATTTAGCATTTGATGGTAAAAATCACTTGTGATAAGGTTCATTGTTTAAAATTTTATAAGCGCGATACAACTGTTCAAAAAGAATAGTAGATGCAAGGCCTAAACTCATTTCCATAGGACTTATGCTAATGCTTTCATTTAAGGGAATTTCCTCATTTCCTATGACTATTAATATATCTGTCTTTGCTGAAAGTTCAAGCTCTTTTATTTTTTCTGCTAATTCTTCAGAAGACAGCGATTTTCCTGAAGGTAATATTCCGATTTTATAATATTTGTCTATTTGTTGCTTGGGCAACTGTTGAGGATTTTTGTAGTTTGTAAAGGAAATATTACAAAAGCGGTTTAACCTCTTTTGATATTCTTTTATTGCATCAGAATAAAACTTTTCTATTTTATTACCTGTAGCATAGACTTTATAATTCATCCTATCACTTCTCTTTGTATTTTGTTGATAGTCAATATTATAAAGTGATAAAATTATATTGTCAAAAATATTTGAAAATATGCTTTTCATTTGATACAATATACAAAAATAAAAGCAATGGAGGTATTATCGTGTCTGCACTTGATGTTTTACAAGAAAGAGGATATATTCAGCAAATGACTCATGAAGAGGAAATAAGAGAGCTTTTAGAGAAGGAAAAAATCACATTTTACATAGGTTTTGACCCTACTGCAGACAGTTTGCATGTAGGACATTTTCTTCAAATTATGGTGATGTCTCACATGCAAAAAGCAGGCCACAGGCCTATTGTGTTAATAGGCGGCGGCACAGCCATGGTAGGAGACCCAAGCGGCAGGACTGATATGAGGAAGATGTTAACTAAAGAGGAAATAAATAGAAATGCTGAAGCTTTTAAAAAGCAAATGCAAAGGCTTATCGATTTCTCTGATGGCAAAGCCATCATGGCAAATAATGCTGATTGGCTTTTAAACTTAAATTATATTGAATTTTTGCGAGATATAGGGGTTCACTTCTCTGTAAATAGAATGCTTACAGCAGAATGCTTTAAGTCCCGATTAGAAAGAGGTCTTTCCTTTTTAGAATTTAACTACATGCTGATGCAAGCTTATGATTTTCTTGAATTAAATAAAAGATACAATTGTGTAATGCAAATGGGCGGAGACGATCAATGGTCTAATATTATTGCTGGAATAGAGCTTATACGAAAAAAAGAAGGCAAACAGGCTTATGGTATGACATTTACTTTACTTACAACCAGTGAAGGGAAGAAAATGGGAAAAACACAAAAGGGAGCAGTGTGGCTTGACCCGAATAAGACTTCTCCTTATGAATTCTATCAATACTGGAGAAATATAGCTGATGCGGATGTGGAAAAGGCCCTGGCACTTCTCACTTTCTTGCCTATGGATGAAGTGAGAAGATTAGGGGCATTAAAAGATAAAGAGATAAACGAGGCGAAAAAAATATTGGCATATGAGGTCACGAAACTTATACACGGAGAGGAAGAGGCTATAAAAGCCCAAAAGGCGGCAGAGGCTTTATTTGAAAGTGGTGGAGATTTAGATAATGTGCCTTCTGTTACTGTCTCTTCTGATGTTTTAGGTAAAAAAATTTTAGATGTGCTTTTTGAAGCAAAGATAATACCTTCAAAGAGTGAGGGTAGAAGGCTCGTTCAACAAGGTGGACTGTATATAAACAATGAAAAAGTTGAAAGCATTGATGAATATATAAAAGATGATATGATAAAAGATAATAGCATTTTAATAAGAAAGGGCAAAAAAGAGTATCACAGGCTTGTCATTAAAGAATAAAGGGGGAGCTTTTTGTGTCAAGTGAAGAATTATTAAACCTTGTATTAGAAAGACTTAACAGTATTGACACAGGGCTTGAGAATTTAGAAAACCGCATTGACAGGTTAGAAGTTAAATTTACTGAGTTTGAAAAAAGGATAGACAAATTAGAACAAAGAATGGACAATTTTGTGCAAAGGATGTATAAGTTAGAGCAAAGAATGGATAACTTTGAACATAGGATGGACACTTTTGAACAGAGGTTAGATAGGCTCTAACAAAAAATGGATAAAATTGAAAATATTGTTACAAGTACTTTTGAACAAGTGGCAAGAAACACTGAATCTCTTACGGAGATAAACTTTCAATTTAAGCGCATTGACAAGAAATTTGAGGCTTTAAATAACCATATATTAGAAAGAGAAGCAGATGTGAGGCTTTTATTAGAAAAAGTGGGGTTATAAAAATTTGTGTCAAGAGAGTTCTCTTGACACAAATTTTATATGTTCTTGAAAGAGGTGCTAAGATGGTCTTTATCGCAACCGCTTTATATATTGAGGCAAAACCTCTAATTGAATATTTTGGCTTAAAAAAAGATGTAGAAAATCGATATTTTCAAGTTTTTAAAAATGAAGAAATAACGTTGGTAGTAACAGGAGTGGGCAAAATAAATAGCAGTATAGCTGTTTCTCATGCGGTTACTAAATATTTGTGGGATCCACAAAGCTTTATAATAAACCTTGGTGTATGTGGTTCGAAAGATATTGATGAAAAAATAGGGAACATATACCTTATTAACAAAATTGTAGACAATGAAACTCAGAAAAATTATATACCTGATATCTTGGTAAATCATCCTTTTGAAGAAAGCGATATAGAGACTTTTAACTATATAGTAAAAGAAAAAGGTTTGATGACAGCAAGACTTTGTGATATGGAAGCCAGCGGTTTTTATCAAGCAGCTTCTAAATTTTTTGAAACCCACAGAATTTATATTTTAAAAATTGTTTCTGATAGGACAGATTTCGAGGATGTGTCTAAAGATAAAATTTATGAGTTAATAAAAAACAAGTTAAAGGAAATAGATGAATTTATTAAAATATTGAAAAATAATTTTAAAACCAGGGAAATATTTTCCTTTTATGAAAAAGAAATTATAAATTTTTTTTCACAAAAGCTAAAACTTACGGTAAGTCAAAGGCAAATTTTTTATAAAGCTTGTCTACATTATAAGGTTAGAAAAAGTGAAGGTATAGATTTTTTAAAAAACTTTTATGATGTACAGGTAAATAATAAAGAAGAAAGGAAGAAGGCCTTTGAAAAAATTCTCTCACATTTACGCTGAGAAGGAGGTACTTCCTAATCCTATAACGCAAAATATTTTAAAGAAATTTCCTAAAAGTAAAGTAGTGCTTATTGACAGATATAGTGAGGTTTTCAATAGACCTAATCAAAACTACCTTATACAAAAAGAAAGGCAAAATCTGATATTGGCCAAAAAAAGATATGATTTTATATATAAAGGTTCTAAGCTTTGTGAAGACTTTGGAAATATCAATTTTTACCATACATCAATTATATTCAATTGTGTGTATGATTGTGATTATTGCTATTTACAGGGTATGTACCCTTCAGGACATCTTGTTATTTTTGTGAATATTGAGGACTATTTTAAAGAAGTAGACAAACTGACACAGGAACATAAAGTTTATCTAAGCATATCTTATGAGACAGATTTACTTACTCTAGAATATCTTACAGGTTTTACTAAACAGTGGATCGAATATGCCAAAGGAAATAAAAACCTTGTAATAGAAATACGAACAAAAAGTGCTAATTTTTATTCTGTAGAATTTATCGACATACCCTCTAATGTAATTTTCGCATGGACATTGTTGCCCCAACCGGTCATTGATAAATATGAAAAACTAACACCTTCTCTCAGTAAAAGGATAGAAAGCATAAAAAGAGCGATATCAAAGGGTTTAAAAGTCAGAATTTCTATTGAGCCTGTGATGTATATAGAAGGATTTGAAAAGATATATAAAGGTTTTGTGGAATATGTTTTTTCCAAAATACCTAAAGAAGGCATACAAGATGTCAATATTGGAGCTTTTAGAATGGTAAAGGAGCAAGCTAAAAAAATAGAAAAATTAAAAGAATATTCTCCAATATTTTGCTATGATACGGTTTTGAAAGATGGAATATTTACCTATAAAGAGGCAGAATATTTTGAGGAATTTGTTTATAGAGAAGTAATAAAATATATTGAAAAGGAAAAAGTGTATGTATTAAACAAACTCCCCTCTAACTAAGGGGAGTTTTCATCTGTCATTCTAAAAGCAGGGTGGCTTTTACTCAATTCAATAAGTATTTCGGTAATATGTCAAGAGGGTGGTAAAAAAAATTCAAAAAAAATTTAATAAAATAACCTAAAAAAGGGTATAGCAAAGCTAACCATCACGCAATAAGCTAATGGAAAATAATGTAAAATATGGTTATGGGGTAATATGTTAACTTATACAATCATCTCCTTTCATTATTGGGGATTTATAAAGTTTTTCTTCGCGCAGCAGAGCGAAGACTAACCTTACAGTTTTACGTGCAGTCAATACAAGAGCACGTTTATGCTTGTGAGTTTTGCTTTCTTTAAATTTGCGGGCATAGTATTGTGAGAACTCAGGTAAATACTTCCTGAGCTGGTCAGCTGCTTGAATAAAATAATATCTGAGATACTCATTACCAGTACGCTTGAGATATGTGTCCTCCGCTTTAAAATCAGCAGACTGGTACTCTGACCAATAAAGGCCGGAAAACTTTGCAAGGGCATTATCATTATCAAACCTTGAAATTCCGCCTATCTCAGATATTAAGCCGGCTGCGATGGTTGGGCCAATACCTTTTACTGATGTAAGACAAAGAAATTCATTGTTAAATCCTTTTACCTCATTAATAATGGCTTTTTCTACAGCTTTCTTCTGCTTTTCAAGGGACTGTAGATTGTCAAAGCAAGACTTGATAACAAAGTTTAAAGAATCATCTACAGTAGCATTAATTCTATAAGACTTGCGAACAGCCTCTTGAAGCAATTTAGCTGTAGCTTCTGGATCATCAAAGCGATCTTTACTCTTATCAACCAAAAAGCCGGCAAGTTCATCAAGCGGTCGAGCCGCAATATCATCAAGGGTGAAAAACTCATTAAATATTTCAGTAGCAGTTGCTCCAAAATTATTACTAAAGACTTTATTTTGGCACAAACCGCTAAACTTAAGGAACAAATTGCTGAGTAAATAATTTTTTTCTCTAACAATACTATTAACAATGTGAAAGCGATGGCGAGTAAGCCTCTGGAGAGCAAGATATCTAAAATCTACAGAACAAGATTTAGGGAGTCTACCGAATCTCAGTTTTTCGGCAATAGCAAAGGCATCAATCCAGTCATTTTTAGGTAAATTGCCGAGAGACTTTTTAAAAGCATTAATAATATTTGCATTAAAAGTAGTAATAGAAGGTTGATAAGGCTTAAGAGCAGAATGATCAGCCAAATAATACTGGAGGTGCCAGCCATAGACTGAGGTAGATTCCAAACCAATAAAGACCTTTTGAATATTGTATTTATTACAACACTCCAAGATACGTGATACTATAACATCACAACCATGAGGGTTATTTTCTACAGAAAAACGGGAGGAAGCATCATTACCCTCCTGGTCGAGAATATGAACCTTGACATCATTCAGGCTTACATCCATACCAACAAAAAGCTTATTCAAGATTGTTACACCTCCTTTCAAAAGTGATAAAGTAAGTAAAAGTTAATTTGAGATAACCCTAGCAACCAGATTATGTAGCAACCTCGCAATTAGCTCTTAATATATAAGCCTGAATCCTCTGCTGCCAGGGGCTTATATATGACAAAGCAGATTTCGCGTAAGAAAAGGCAAATCTGGTGTAGGGACCACACTTTAAAGAGCGGTCAAGCCGCATGGAGGACGAAAGCCTGTCCCACATTAACTTTACAGTATAATAATGCTACAAGTTATCTCAAAAGTAAATAATAAGGCCGAAAAAAGATGAGACGGCCGCGCCATGAATCCTGCATATTGCGCAATATTACGGATTCATGGCAATAGATAAGATTTTAGACAAGATGAGAATATTAAAGATTTCCAGTTATAAATGCGCTTTATTAAATTTTTAAGAAGTGAGACAAATTTATTGTCTTTAAAATTAATTATACGAGGAGGATTGTTAAAAATATCTTGATTTTTAAAATAGTTTTCCTTATAATATAAATTGCAACCCAATACTTATGGGGGGTAGCAGTAGTTTATAACAGTTTGTAATAAAAAGGAATTGCAATTTTGCTTATATAAAGTTTTGATTTTGGATAACATAAATATTTAAAGAGGTGATTTGATGTTAGAGTTTATAAAGGATACTCAGCACTTCGAAGAAGTAAAAAATAAAGAAGAATTTTTTATGTTAATGTTTTATTCTAATTCTTCACAAAAGAGTCTTGAAGCTTTAGAGGTCATGAAAAAATTCAGTGAGGACAATCCTAAAGTGCCTGTTTATGTAGTAAATGCTTCTGAGATAAGAGATATTCATCCACAATATGGAATCAAAGTAGTGCCTTCAGTGATACTTTTCAAAGATAAAGAGCCCTGGCAGTTTGTATTTGGACTTCAAAGCAAAGAATATTATGAAAAACTTTTAGTTGTCGCTCCTTCAAAAGCTTCTGATGGGAAAGGTCTAAAGGCTCACAGAGTGACAATTTACACTACTCCCTCTTGTCCCTGGTGTAATGCTACAAAGGCATATTTAAGACAGCATAACATACCTTTTAGAGAGATAGACGTGAGCAAAAATCCAAGTGCGGCAGCAGAATTAGTAAGGCGGAGTGGCCAAAGAGGGGTGCCACAGACGGATATTGATGGTACAATTGTAGTAGGGTTTGATAAAGCTAAGCTTAATAGATTGCTTGGAATTACTGAACAATAAGTTTTTATCCTTGTACCTTTTCTTATAAGTGAGGTATAATAAATAATGTAATAACGGACAGTAAAAAAATAATAAAAGAAAGGGGAAGGATTTATGACAAAAATACAACCTATAAATGGCCATGCACTTATTAAATTGGAAAAAGAGCCTGAAGAGAAAAAGATAGGTGGGGTAATAATTCCCAAGACTGCTGAAGAAAAATTAAATCAAGGAGTAATTGAAGCTCTTGCAGCTGGTGCGTCTGATGAACTTGCTGTAGGGGATAGGGTTATATATAAAGAGTTTTCAGGTACTAAGATAAAACACGAGGGAGAGGAATATCTCATAATTCCAGTAGATGATATACTGGCTAAGTTTGTAGAAGTTGACGAAATATAAGAAGTCGGGGAAATTGAAGTCCCGACTTCTTATATTTTTATAGATAATTATTGACATATGTTTATTAAATGAAAATAATTATCAATTTTGTGTCTTTTTCTATTGATTTGGTTGTTTAGGTGGTGTATAATAGTATTGCTTGAGTATTCCTATTAAAATAGTCGGAATTAAAAAGGAGTTGTAAAAGATGAGGGAAACATTGTTAGAAATAAAGGATTTGCATATAGAAGTTGAGGGCAAATATATCCTTAAAGGGCTTAATTTAACAATAAAAAAAGGAGAAATACATGCAATTATGGGACCCAATGGTGGTGGTAAAAGCACGTTGTGCAATTCCATCATGGGGAATCCTAAATATAAAGTGACTTCAGGGCAGATTTTATTTGAAGGAGAAGATATAACAAATCTAAAAGTTAATGAAAGGGCAAAAAAGGGCATCTTTTTGTCTTTTCAGTACCCTGAAGAAATACCCGGAATAACAGTGGATAATTTTATAAGGACCTCTGTTAATATTGTGACAGGTCAAAATGTGTCGATGCTTCAATTTGCAAAAGAGATGAAAAACACATTAGAGCTTTTAGATATGAATTCCGAGTATAGAAGTAGGTATTTAAATGTCGGTTTTTCTGGAGGTGAAAAGAAAAAAGCTGAGATACTCCAGATGGCTTTTCTAAAACCTAAACTTGTGATGCTGGACGAAATTGATTCCGGTCTTGATATAGATGCCTTAAAAGTTGTAGCAGAAGCGGTCAAAAAGTTAAAGAGTGAAGATATGTCTATTTTAATAGTTACCCACTACAACAGGATATTGGATTACCTTGAGCCAGATGTAATATCTGTTTTAATGGATGGAAAGATTGTAAAAAGCGGTGACAAGGACCTTGCAAAGATTCTTGAAGAAAAGGGTTATGACTTTGTGAGAAATGGCGTGTAACCCATAGGAGGCGAAAAAGATGAAAAAACCAGATATAAAGGAAATAGATTTTAGTATATACGACGTCAAAGACAACGTAAAGTATGAGTATCAGACAGGTAAAGGACTTTCTAAAGAAGTTGTTTTAGAAATATCTGAGCAAAAGAATGAACCTTCTTGGATGAGGGACTTTCGATTAAAAGCCTTGGAGATATATCAAAAAATGCCTATGCCCACATGGGGTGTTGATTTAAGTCAACTTGACATAGATTCTATTATCGCCTATATACGGCCAAGTGCAAAAATGCAAAGGTCGTGGGATGAAGTTCCAGAAGAGATAAGGCGTACTTTTGAAAGGCTGGGGATTCCTGAGGCGGAAAGAAAAGCATTGGCGGGAGTAGGTGCTCAATACGACTCTGAAGTTGTATATCACAATATTAAAGAAAGCCTTACTCAACAAGGTGTCATATTTGAGGACATGGACACTGCAGTAAAAAAATATCCTGACATAATAAAAGAGTACTTTATGACAAAAAACGTGACGCCTTATGACCACAAGTTTGTAGCCCTTCACGCTGCAATATGGAGCGGAGGCACATTTGTTTATGTTCCAGAAGGGGTCAAAGTGGAGGTCCCACTTCAGGCTTATTTTAGAATGAATGCACCAGGAAGCGGACAGTTTGAGCACACTCTCATAATTGCTGACAAAGGCAGTGAAGTTCATTTTATAGAAGGCTGTTCTGCACCACAGTATACTGTTTCAAACTTACATGCAGGTTGTGTAGAACTTTTTGTAAATGAAGGGGCTCGCATAATTTATTCTACTATAGAAAACTGGAGTAAAAATACCTATAATCTAAATACAAAAAGGGCAATTGTCGAAAAAGACGGCATTATAGAGTGGATATCCGGCTCTTTTGGAAGCCACAAGACAATGCTTTATCCTGCTTCTATATTAAAAGGAGAAGGAGCAAAGGCGGAATACACCGGTGTGACTTTTGCTGCAAAAGGGCAGCATTTAGATACAGGTTCAAAAATGATACACTTAGCTCCTCATACTTCTTCAAAGGTTTTAGCAAAGAGTATATCAAAAGATGGTGGAATATCAAGTTATAGAGGACTTCTCAAGATAGGACCTAATGCGGAAGGTGCAAAGGCTTCTGTCCAGTGTGAAGGCTTGATGTTGGACGATATTTCAAGGTCTGACACAATGCCAGTAATAGAAATAGAAAATGACAATGTGGACATTGGTCATGAGGCGAAAGTGGGAAGAATAAGCGATGAACAGATATTCTATCTAATGTCCAGAGGTTTAAGCGAAGACGATGCAAGGGCTATGATTGTAAGAGGTTTTGTTGAGCCTATAGCTAAAGCTTTGCCATTGGAATATGCAGTGGAGATGAATAGGCTAATAAAGCTTGAGTTGGAAGGCGCAATAGGATAGGAGTGAAATTATGTGGAAGAGAGTTAGTATGGAGGAAATACAACAGCCTTCTTATAAAGAATACACTTCAGCAGTAATAAAAAATTTGTCTCATGATACAGTAAAAATAAAAGAGACAAAGAAATTAGCTGGATTGCCGACAGAGATATTGGCTTTGAGGGATAAAGCTTTTGGTATAGAAGGCAAATTTATAAATATGGTAAGAGATTTTTACAATGCGGGTTTTCACATTGAGATTTCTCAAAACAGTAATGTTGAAAAACCTATAGTGATTGATTATATAACAAATGAACAAAATGACACATTGATTGATTATAACATAATTGAAGCGGAAGCTAATTCGCAAGTTACAATCGTTTTTGACTATAATTCAGGTACAAAAGGCTTTCACAATGGCATAACGCAGGTGATTGCAAAAGAAGGTTCTACTGTAAATATAGTAAAAATACAAAGATTGGGAGACGAATTCAACGACTTTGACAATAACCTTGTAATTGTAGGGAAAAATGCTATGGTCAACTGGTCAAATGTTGTGATAGGCTCGAAAGTAAGCGCTTTTGATGTGGCGGTATATCTTGATGAGGTAGGAGGTACCTTTACTTCCAAATCCATTTTTTTAGGTGTGGATAGTCAAAAATATGACATGGCTTATAAAGTATACCACCAAGCTCCTAAAACTACCAGCAGTGTGGACTTAAAAGGAGCCTTAAAAGGAAGTGCAAAGGCTACCTTTATAGGAAATATTGACATTAAAAAAGGTGCAAAAAAGGCAAAAGCTGAAGAAAATGAAACAGTACTTTTATTAGACAAAACTGTAAAATCCGTTGCAATTCCTGCTCTTTACTGCGGAGAAGATGATGTACAGGCAAACCACTCAGCCAGTGCAGGGCAAATAGATGAAGACAAACTATATTATGTGATGAGCAGAGGCTTTAGTTTAGAAGAGGCAAGGCTTTTAATGGTTCAAGCCATATTAAATCCTGTTATAGACTTGATTCCTTATGACCCTGTAAGAGAAATCATCATAAAGGGTCATATAGGAAGGAGGATTATAAAGTGAAAAATATCGACATTGAAAGAATAAAAAAAGACTTTCCTATATTGAGTGTTAAGCCCCATGGAAAAAGGCTTGTATATCTTGACAATGCTGCCACAACTCAAAAGCCAATTGAAGTAATAAAGGCTATGGATAAATATTATGAAGAGCTAAATGCCAATGTGTACAGAAGCCCCCATTATTTAAGTGTACTTTCAACACAAGCCTATGAAGAGGCAAGAGAAAGGGTAAAAAAATTTATAAACGCCAAAAAAGAAGAGTCTATAGTTTTCACAAGAAATACAACAGAGTCTATAAACTTTATAGCCTACACTTGGGGTATGAAGCATATAAACGAAGGAGACGAAATACTACTTACCATAGCTGAACACCACAGTAATATACTCCCATGGCAGATGGTAGCAGAAGCTAAAGGGGCAAAGCTTAAATATGTCTATCTTGATGAAAATTTTAGGCTTTCTATGAAAGATTTCAAAGAAAAAATGTCTGAAAAAGTAAAATTAGTTGCTGTGCAACACATGTCGAATGTTTTGGGAATAATAAATCCTGTGGAGGAGATTACACATATTGCCCACAAATACGGCGCAAAAGTGTTAATAGATGGAGCACAAAGTGTACCTCATATGCCTGTTGATGTACAAAAGATAGATTGTGACTTTTTTGCCTTCTCTGGTCACAAGATGTTAGGACCTATGGGGATTGGGGTTTTATATATAAAAGAAGATTTACTTAAAGAGGTACCGCCATTTTTAAGAGGAGGAGAAATGATAGACGAGGTTTACGAGGACCATTCCACATTTGCACCTTCCCCTCTTAAATTTGAAGCAGGTACTCCTAATATAGAGGGAGCGTATGTGCTTATTTCTGCCATAGATTATATAGAAAAAATTGGGCTTACCAATATATATAAACACGAAGGCGAGCTTTTGGAGTATGGTCTTCAAAAAATGAGAGAATTAGACTTTGTAAAATTGTATGGCCCCAAAGACGCGAAGGAAAGAGGAGGAATAATTTCCTTCAATGTAGAAGGAGTTCATCCTCACGATGTTGCTACAATTCTCGATGAAGAAGGAGTTGCTGTAAGAAGTGGGCATCACTGTTGTCAACCCTTAATGAGATACTTAGGCGTTCCTGCAACTGTAAGAGCAAGCTTTTATCTCTACAACGATTTTGAGGATATTGATGCCCTTGTGGAAGGACTAAAAAAAGTCAGGAAGTGGTTTAAATGAGCGATTTAAATCAGCTTTATTCTGAAGTTATAATGGAACACTATGAAAACTCCCCTCATAGGAGAGAGCTTAAAGATGCTACTCACAAAGAAAGGGGGCACAATCCTCTTTGCGGTGACGACATTACCCTTTATCTAAAAATGAATGGTGACATTATAGAAGACGCATCTTTTACAGGTCATGGATGTGCTATAAGCCAAGCTTCAACCTCTATGATGATAGACCTTATAAAAGGGAAAGACAAAAAAGAGGCCTTAAGGCTTGTTCAAGAATTTATAGACATGATACACAAAAAAGACGTAAACTTAGATGAATTAGGTGATGCCCAAGTACTGCATGGAGTATCTGACTTTCCTGCCCGTGTAAAATGTGCTCTACTGGCTTGGAAGACACTTCAGGAAATTTTATAAAGAGAGAAAAGCTCAAAATGGGCTTTTCTTTTTTGTTTTATGGTTTACTATTTATTAAATAAATTTAGACAAAATCATTAAAAATTTTTTAAAAGTTAAGAAGGAAAAATGGGAATTAATGTAGAATTATATACACGTAAAACCAATATATCCATATCTTCACTGGAATAAATTTATGAGGTGTTATTATGAGAATTACTTTGGAATTTGTGGGAGAAAAAAATTTAGTATTGCCAATTCATTATAATTATATAGTTCAAGGCTTTTTGTATGACCTCATGGGGGACAGTGAGTTTGCAGCTTTTTTACATGATGAAGGGTTTCAATATGAAAAAAGAAAATTTAAATTATTTACTTTTTCAAGAATTGAAGGGGAGTTCAAGATTTTAACAGATTCCAAAGGGCAGAAAAAAATAAGCATAAAACCTCCTTTTAAATTTACTGTTGCCTCTCCTTTAGATGAATTTATATTTGATATTTCAAAAAATGCGTTAAAAAAGGAGTATTGCCATTTTAATGGTCAAAAATTTATTTTGAATTCACTCAATATAGACAATCCTCCTGTTTTTAAAAATAAAGCAAGGATAAAATTTATTTCTCCAGTTGTGATGTATACTACTTTAAAGGATGGTGACATAAAGTATACTTATTATTATTCCCCTTGGGATGAAAAATTTTCTCCTCTTTTACTTAATAATCTGCTTAAAAAGTATGAATTAGTATACAAAATAAAAGCGGAAGATCCATATTTTAAGCTTTATCCCTTATCAGAAAAGGAAGATAGGAGATATTCAAAGATGATTAAATACAAAAATGTTTATGTGAAGGGATGGATGGGTATATACGACGTAGAAAGCAGTCCTGAATTATTAGAACTTGCTTACTATACAGGTTTGGGTGCAAAAAACTCCCAAGGATTTGGATGTTTTGAGATAATTGGGTGAAAGAAAGGAGGGAGAGAGGATGATAACAGCAATAAAAGAGTTAGGGGAGATGGTGTTAAAATCTCAAAACAAAACTTTGCTGGACGTACTTATAGAAAATCCAAATCAAGATGGTAGATACTCTAAAATAATTGCTATAAATTTCATTGTAAAAGAAGATGAGATTGAATATGAAGGAATTAGACTTGAAGAGTATGACGATTCAAAAATAAGTAGATACCTTTTTACAGATACAGGTGGTAATGCTCCTGGATATACCCCTGCTGCAAAAATAACAGAAGTGCCAAAAACATTTAATGGCAAAATAAAAAATTGGTTTAATAAGGTGCTAAAAGACAAGTCTATAAAAATCGATGAAAAAGATAGAGCTTTTCTTGAAAGAATAAAAGACATATTAGAAGAAAAAAGTGATGAAATTATCAAAGAAGCAGAGAAAATTCGAGGAGATTTTCCCAAAAAAGAAGGATTATCTCTTATACTCAAATTTAATGTAGATGGAGAGTACAAATATATTGGTGATTTTAATGTATTTAGAGATTTGATGCTACAATTAGACAGTCAAAAGTATCAGAAAATTTATGCGGAAGATAAAGTATGTTCAATTTGCGGACAAAAGAAAGATATTGTTTTTGGTACAGTTGATACATATAAATTTTATACAATTGACAAACCAGGATATATTGCAGGCGGCTTTAATGAAAAAGAATCATGGAAGAACTATCCTGTATGTGCAGAATGTAGACTTGCTTTAGAAGAAGGGAAGAGATACCTTGAAAATGAACTTACTTTTAGATTTTATGGTTTGGAGTATCAGTTAATACCTAATTTCATTATAGGAAAAGAATTTGTAAGAAAAGAAGTACGAGAAATATTTGAGAGTTCGGAAAGACTTTTGTCTCTTAAGAGAGAAGTAAAAAAGAGATTTATTGGAGATGAAGATGAGATATTAGATTACCTGGCTGATGCAGAAGATTCTATGACTGTCAATTTGTTGTTTTTAAGAAAATCAAATTCAGCAGAAAGGATATTGCTTTTAATAGAAGATGTGTTTCCTTCTCATTTAAGAGAAATTTTTAATGCGAAAGAACAAGTAGATAAAATTTTTGGCAATAGTTTTACTTTTAAAAATATAAGAAGCTTTATGTCTAAATCTGACTCAAATAAAAGGGATAATGATTTGGACGGTTATTTTCTCGATATAACTGATAGGATTTTTAGAGGAAGGCCAGTGGATTTGGGATTTTTATACAACCTTATAATGAAAAAAATAAGAGAAGAGTTTGTGAAGGATGGTTATTATAAAGCTGCAACTGCAGATGGGTTAATGACGATAGCTTTTCTTGAAAAAATGAAATTGATAAAAATGGAGGTTATCCCAATGGAGGAAAGAATATTTGATAGCTTTTTTGCCAAATATGGTCCTACTTTTGAAATGCCTTTAAAAAGAGGACTTGTTCTTTTAGGGGCTTTAACAGAACTTTTATTGAGAAAACAGTACTCAGATAGAGAAGCTAAGCCTTTCATGAAAAATTTAAAAGGATTAAAAATGGATGAAAAAGACATAAAAGGTCTTCTTCCTAAAGTGCAAAATAAACTTGAAGAATACGATTCTTTTGAAAAAGGTAAAAGACTCTTAGCGAAAGAAGCTTCTAATTATCTTCTCTTAGCGGGAGATAATTGGAATATGTCTGTTGACGAAATAAATTTTTACTTTGCTTGTGGTATTAATTTAGCTGATGAATTGACAAGTATTATTTATAAAAAAGAAGGGGAGGAAAAATAAATGGAAAATGTTATTAAAAATCGTGCAGAGATTTTATTTCTCTATGATGTGAGCTTTGCAAATCCTAATGGTGACCCTGTAGACGAAAACAAGCCGCGTATAGATGAAGAAACGGGAATAAACATAGTGACAGATGTAAGACTTAAAAGGACGATAAGGGATTATCTTGCTTATTACAAAGGCAAAGAGGTGTTTATAATTGAAACAAGAAAAGATAATGGAGAACTCAGGACAAAAAAAGATAGGATAGAGGACTTTGGTACAAATGAAGACATAATAGCAAAATGCATTGATGTGAGATTATTTGGAGCTACAACTGCAGTAAAAGACAAAATGATGATTCTTACAGGTCCTGTCCAATTTAAATATGGTAAATCTCTTCACAGAGTAAATTTAATGTACGTAAAGGGTACAACGGTTATGCCTTCTGGAGAAGGTAGAGAACAAGGAACTTTTACAGAAAAATACATATTGCCCTATTCGCTAATTGCTTTTTATGGGATTGTTAATGAAAATGCTGCAATAAATCAGAATATACCTTTGACAGATGAAGATGTTGATTTGATGTTAGAAGGAATGTGGAATGGTACCAAAAATTTAATGTCAGGTTCAAAAATTGGACATATGCCAAGATTATTAATAGAAGTGGTATACCAAGAGAACAACTATCAAATAGGTGAGCTTGAAAAACGCATAAAATTTGTACATGAGATGGAAGACGAAGAAATAAGAGATATACAAGATGGCAAACTCGATATAACAGAACTTGTGGCAGTGCTAAAACAAAACCAAGAGAAAATAAAATTGATAAAATACATTTACGATGATAGAGTTACATTTACATGTAATGGAGAAGAATGTACATTAGAGAAAGCTTTGAAAGGATTAAACATTCAAAAACTCCAATATTAAGGGGATATAGAGATGAAGACTTTAGTTTTTGATGTGTTCGGGGACTATGGACATTTCAGAAAATACTATACTACTTCTTCCCCGCTTACTTTTTCCTTTCCACCACCCCCAACTGTCAAAGGCATGTTGGGGGCGATAGCGGGGATTGACAAAAAAGAATATCTCAAAGTTTTTTCAGAGGAAAACTGCAAAGTTGCTATCAGGATATTGAACCCTATTAAAAAAATCAGATTGGGACTGAATTTAATAAATACAAAAGGGAATTACTGGATACCTTATAAAGCTAAAAATCATGAGGCGAGAACGCAAGTGAAGACAGAATTTGTAAAAGATGCAGCGTATCGGATTTACTTTATGCATAAAGATAATGATTTATTTGAAGACATAGTGGAAAAAATAAAAAATCGCCGAAATGTGTATACTTTGTCTTTAGGGTTAAGTGAAATGATTGCTGATTATAAGTTTATAGGGGTATATGAAGCAGAAGAAATAGAAAATGCAGAAGTAGATATTTTATCAGTACTACCATTTCAATCTATTGTAGAGGACAAAATTTATTTTGAAAATGGCAAAAAATATTTTAAAGAAAAGATACCTGCAGGTATGAATGAAGATAGGGTTGTTTTGAGTTACGAAGATGTTTTATATGAAGTAAATGGACAAAGCATAAAGTGTCATGTAAAGAAATGTTGGGAGGTTAAGGGTGAACATGTCATCTTTTTCTGAATTATACTCCCATCCTGACAAATTTTTAGAAGACCATCTCATCAATACTTCTAAAATAATTAGAAGCTACTTTAACGAAAAAAAGGTGGCGATAATAGATAAAGAGACTTTCTTAAAAACAGCTACTATAATTTCTTTATGCCACGACTTTGGAAAAGCGACAAATTATTTTCAAAAGTATTTGTTTACTGAAAACGAGAAAGAGAGAAATAAATTAAAAACAATGGAAGAAATGCACCATTCTTTATTATCTGCAGTTGTAGCCTTTTATTTGGTTAAAAATGAAATAAATGCTCAGGATAGAAAGGGGATATTGTTTCCTTTTATAGCTTTTTTAATTGTTAAAAATCACCATGGAGATTTAAAAAATGTTTTTAATGAAGTTATATTAGATGATAAAGAGTTAGAAGTACTTAAAAAACAGCTTAACAGTATAGATGATGAAAAATTACAAGTATTAAATGGAAAGCTTAGAAATGCTGGCTTAAATGAAAATTTGACTAAATCAGCGATAAATGATTATATTGATAGTATTAATTCTGAATTAAGAAAAATCAAAAGAGAATTAAGAAGACTTAAAGAGGAGCAAGATGTTTCTATATATTTATTATTAAACTTTTTGTTTTCTTTACTTGTTGATGCCGATAAAACTGAAGTTGTTGTTGGAATTGACAATATAAAACGGCCAGAAATAAAGTTTGAAGAGCAGCTTGTAAAAGAGTATAAAGCATCTTTTCCAGATAAAGAAAGTAAAATTAATTTATTGAGAGAGGAAGCCTATAAAGAAGTATTAGAGAAGGATATAGATATTAAACAAAAAATAATGTCTATCAATCTTCCTACAGGCCTTGGCAAAACGTTGACTACAATTGCTTTTGCGATGAAATTATGGGCCAAATTGTATAAAGAAACCGGTGTAAAATATAGAATTATTTATTCTTTGCCATTTTTAAGTATTATAGAACAAAATTCTAATGTGCTTGAAGATTTGTTAAGATACAATGGAATTCAACCAGATACAGAAATAATATTGAAACATCATCATTTGTCAGATATAAGATATACTAAAAATAATACTGAATTTGAAGATGAACAAGCCAAAATATTGATAGAAGGATGGAATTCAGAAATAATAATAACTACTTTTGTTCAATTTTTTCATACATTAGTGTCTGAAAAAAATAAAACTTTGAGGAAGTTCCACAGATTAGCGAATTCTATAATTATACTTGATGAAGTCCAATCAATACCATTTAAATATTGGCTTTTGACAAAAGAACTTTTAAAAGCGGTTGCAAATGAATTAAATTCATATATAATTTTTGTAACTGCTACTCAGCCGTTAATATTTAGAGAAGAGGAAATTTATCCATTAGTAGCCAAGACTAAATATTTTACTCAAATGGATAGGGTAGAAATTATTCCCAAATTGAGTCGAGATATTACCTTAGAAGAGCTAAGCGAAATGTTTGATTTAAATGATGGTAAAAGCTATCTTTTCATACTAAATACCATAAAATCTGCTCAACAATTTTATAATATATTAAGGGCTAAGATACCTAATGATGAAATAATTTACATGTCAACACATGTAGTACCTATGGAAAGGATGGAAAGAATAGAAAAAATAAAAGAAGGTAAGATAAGGTTTGCTGTAACGACTCAATTAGTAGAAGCAGGGGTAGATATTGATTTTGATGTTGTTGTAAGAGATATAGCACCTCTTGATTCTATTAATCAATCAGCAGGAAGGTGCAATAGGAACTGGAGAGGAAAAGGAGAAGTCTATGTTGTATCATTGATAGATGAAAAAGGTCAAAAATATTCAAAATATGTTTATGATAAAATATTACTTGGCATAACGCGTGAAATACTAAGTAAATATGATACTATAAAAGAGCAAGAACTTTTGAAGATTATAGAGAAATATTATCAAGAAGTATCAGAGAGAATGTCCTCAAATGAAGGAAGAGAGCTATTAGATGCTATATACACATTGAGGTATGATAGCGAAGATGGAAATATGTGTATTTCCAAATTTGAATTAATTGAAGATGACTATTATAAAGTAGATGCATTTATTGAATTGAATGATGAAGCTAAAGAATTGTGGCATAAGTATGTTGAGCTTAAAGACATAAAAAATCTATTTGAAAGGAGAAATATTTTTAATCGATTTAAAGCTGACTTTTATAAATATGTAATATCAATACCTGCAACAGTGGAAAATATGCCTCCTGATATTTGGGGTTTTAAGTATGTAAATTATGATAGTTTAAATGATTATTATGACAAAGAAACAGGTTTTATAACAAAAGGAGTCACAAGTATATGGTAACAAATTTGTCGTCGATCCCAAATAAGGCAAAAACACCTGGGGATAGACGACATTTTTATTTTTCTGATTTTCATAAAGTAATTGATTTTATTGGACAATATGGTATAATAAAGTCAAGATACTTGACAGAAATTAAAAAATTGTAAGGTGTATAATGTGCTATTTATGCATGTTAGAATGAGGTTTTTAGCCTACCTATAAGGAATTGAAACAGCTGAAAGACATTTTAAAGTAGCAGGGCAAGGTACAGGTTTTTAGCCTACCTATAAGGAATTGAAACAGTCTATCTTGGCCGACAGGTCTATCCCGATGTAACGGTTTTTAGCCTACCTATAAGGAATTGAAACACAAAAGCGACATGACAATTACTTGCATGAATGGCAAGTTTTTAGCCTACCTATAAGGAATTGAAACGCAACATTGGCAAATGAGCTCAAGACGAAATTTAATGTTTTTAGCCTACCTATAAGGAATTGAAACGGCCGTACCTCGGTCCAGGCGATCCGAGGTTGAGGGTTTTTAGCCTACCTATAAGGAATTGAAACATTTATAATCTACAGATAAAACATAAGTTGTGCCTGGTTTTTAGCCTACCTATAAGGAATTGAAACTGCATTTCCCCACCTTCGCGGTAAAGCTCCACGAACGGTTTTTAGCCTACCTATAAGGAATTGAAACCCAAGAGCGAAGGCAGCGCCAAATGCGCCGGCATTAGTTTTTAGCCTACCTATAAGGAATTGAAACCGAGACCCAGAGCGGCAAGTTTGACATGATCAAGAAGTTTTTAGCCTACCTATAAGGAATTGAAACCGCCGAATTCAGCTGGAAGCATGGGGAGTGGAAGGAGGTTTTTAGCCTACCTATAAGGAATTGAAACATACTATCACGGCATAAGGCACAAAAGATTGTTTATATGTTTTTAGCCTACCTATAAGGAATTGAAACAAGTATAATCAAAGCGGATGTGCTGACCCAACAGTTTGTTTTTAGCCTACCTATAAGGAATTGAAACACGTATAGCTTCAAACTGGCCGTAATTATAGGCAAAGTTTTTAGCCTACCTATAAGGAATTGAAACATTTTCGACGATATACAGAAACCCACAACAATCCAGAGGTTTTTAGCCTACCTATAAGGAATTGAAACATTTATTGACATGCGGCATATTCGGATTTGGATGGCGTTTTTAGCCTACCTATAAGGAATTGAAACTTTGCTGGTGCTCCAGAATGGTGCGTCCGGTTCTTTGGTTTTTAGCCTACCTATAAGGAATTGAAACTTGACAATAAAATCGCTTTTTCTGTTCAATATCCTATGGTTTTTAGCCTACCTATAAGGAATTGAAACTGCAAAATTTCAGAAAATTTCAGGAAAGGAGGTATGCGGTTTTTAGCCTACCTATAAGGAATTGAAACTGGGATGGTCGGATAAAAAAATTGCTGAACAATTAGGGTTTTTAGCCTACCTATAAGGAATTGAAACAGATACTTTTTAACTTCTTTATATATTTAATAAAAAGTTTTTAGCCTACCTATAAGGAATTGAAACACCGATTCTTGTTCCTGCTGATTGTAGCAACATCAACGTTTTTAGCCTACCTATAAGGAATTGAAACAAACCCGTAGACCGTCATACCGTGAAATCCTCACCGGGTTTTTAGCCTACCTATAAGGAATTGAAACGCCTTTTTGTCTAACACTTGGAATGCTATTAGCACGGTTTTTAGCCTACCTATAAGGAATTGAAACACACAACTGAGGTGACTGTAAGCCGATGGAAGCAAAGGTTTTTAGCCTACCTATAAGGAATTGAAACGTTTAGGCACATCGTTTTCGCAGTTGCCGTTGCTAAGGTTTTTAGCCTACCTATAAGGAATTGAAACTGAGATTAAGGATTATCTTGTTGCTGACTGGGAGTTAGTTTTTAGCCTACCTATAAGGAATTGAAACACTCTTGATACTTGATTGCTTCTCTTTCTGCATTCCAAGTTTTTAGCCTACCTATAAGGAATTGAAACCAGCACTCTTCCACCCCGCCGTTGACTAGTACGTTAAGTTTTTAGCCTACCTATAAGGAATTGAAACTAATGATTGATTCTTCTCTGCCGTCTTTATAAAGCACAGGGTTTTTAGCCTACCTATAAGGAATTGAAACAACAACATATTATCAAAATTATGAAATTTCACAAACGGTTTTTAGCCTACCTATAAGGAATTGAAACACAAGCTCGCCTATCTTTCCACCAGCTGACTGCATGTTTTTAGCCTACCTATAAGGAATTGAAACAATCCTGGCCCCGGGCAAAGACCACTTCTTCATGCTCCGTTTTTAGCCTACCTATAAGGAATTGAAACTGTAAACGAGGGAAAGGATGAAAAAAAAATGATAAAGTTTTTAGCCTACCTATAAGGAATTGAAACTGATATTTAAGCGCGCGATGTGGAGGGGTCTCGTGGGTTTTTAGCCTACCTATAAGGAATTGAAACCGTGCCTGCAGACTGCAATGCCTACGACGTCATGGAGTTTTTAGCCTACCTATAAGGAATTGAAACAGTACTAAAGATTGAGGAGGTATAAACATGGAAGAGGTTTTTAGCCTACCTATAAGGAATTGAAACCAGCCTGTTGCTTATAATTAAGGTAACAGCAGGTTAGGTTTTTAGCCTACCTATAAGGAATTGAAACAGCTGTTCCTGCAAGGATGCGATGGTTGCAGTTTTTTGTTTTTAGCCTACCTATAAGGAATTGAAACCCACCTTTTTTACCTCAATTAGTTCTATAGTATTAAAGGTTTTTAGCCTACCTATAAGGAATTGAAACAAACTAGTGATGGATATGTTGATTGGCTAAGTATTGAGTTTTTAGCCTACCTATAAGGAATTGAAACTTGCTTTAGCAAGATTGTTATTTTTTAACATATTACGTTTTTAGCCTACCTATAAGGAATTGAAACGAAAAGCAGTTGGAGGAGGCAAAAGAACATGAAAAGGTTTTTAGCCTACCTATAAGGAATTGAAACCAGTATTGAAACATTAAAAAATAATGCAGAGCTGAAGGTTTTTAGCCTACCTATAAGGAATTGAAACCCTGTAGCACCTTTGTAGTTATCTAAAACCTCAATGGGTTTTTAGCCTACCTATAAGGAATTGAAACTAATATCCTGAAACAAAGAAAAAACGCTGAATCTCAGGTTTTTAGCCTACCTATAAGGAATTGAAACTAGAGCCTTTTAATATTGCAAAGGAAAAGGTGCTTTCGGTTTTTAGCCTACCTATAAGGAATTGAAACATCGCTTAAATTGTTCTTCTGTTAATTCATTCTCTGGTTTTTAGCCTACCTATAAGGAATTGAAACAGTATTAAAAATTAAGGAGGTTTAAAAAATGGAAAAGTTTTTAGCCTACCTATCCTGAAAATAGTGTCTCTCAAAAAGGCAACAAAAAACTAAACCCATACCGATGTAAAAATATGGGATAAATAAATGGTTAATAAAGTTAAATTAAAAGTTAAGACACTGCAGATTCGACCGTGACCTTAAGGCCTAAAGACTCTAGCTTTTTTAAAGATTGACGAATAATCATATTACGCTTTTTCTCTTCATAATAAGTAGGACCTAATTCAATATATGGTTGCTTTTGCTTGAGAATATGATAAACTATAATTAAAATGCTATGTGCCACTGCAACTGCTGCACGGTTTGCTCCTCTTCGAGCAGCGATGCGGTGGTACTGACTTGAGAGATAAGTATCTTTTGCCCTTGAGGCAGCTCTGGCAGCTTCAATAAGAGAGCTTCGCAATTTTTGGTTACCTTTTCGAGTTCTTGCAGACTTTTGTTTACCAGCACTTTCATTATGACCTGGACACAACCCTGCCCAAGAACACAAATGGGCAGCAGAGGGGAACTGTTCCATATTCGTGCCGATTTCGGCTATTATTTGTTCTGCAGTTCTTCTTCCGACTCCAGGGATTGTATCCAGCAGTGCCAGGTCTTTTTCAAAAGGGAGCATTCGATTTTTAATTTCTTCGTCTAATTTTGCTATTTCTTCATCAAGGTAATCAATATGTCTAAGCTGTATTTCCAGAAGCATCCTTTGGTGATGATTGATCAAGCCTTTTAAAGCGCGTTTTAGTTCATCCATTTTATTTTTAGCTTGCCTTGAGAAAGCTCAGCCAGGGTTTCGGGATTTTCTTCACCATTTATAATAGCCTCAAGTATAGAACGACTGGATGCCCCGTTGATATCAGAGACTACCGAAGACAGTTTGATATTAGCTCCTTCTAAAACCTTTTGTATGCGATTAAGTTCTCTTGATTTTTCTTCAATGAGGCTTTTTCTATAGCGTACAAGCTCGCGAAGTTCTCTTTGTTCACGATCTGGCACAAAGCTGCCTTGCAAAAGGCCATGTTGTAAGAGACTTGCTATCCACTCAGCATCTTTTACATCGGTTTTTCTACCAGGGACATTTTTAATATGCTTAGCATTGACGAGTAGGATTTTAATGCTCTCAAGCTCAAGTAGATTGTAAATAGGTTTCCAATAAGAGCCGGTACTTTCCATAGCAACAACAGAACAACCTTTAGCTTTAATAAATTCTTTTAATGCAATAAGGTCATCGGTCATAGTTGAAAAAGTGCGGATTTCTTTACCTTCTGGTGTTATTATACAAGCTACGACATTCTTTTTATGGACATCTAATCCGCAAACGTGAGAGTAAACTAAATCCATGAAAGAGCCAACTCCTTTTTTAAAATTTGAACGATAGCGACTGTAAAATTGAAGAGCTGGTGCAACAACCATAAGGGGTTATTCTATCCTGCGTGCTTCCCGTAAAGGGAGCAACAATCTGTGGTGCACCTGGTCGTTGGAGTCTGTCTATGAGTCGGGCTCAAAGCACCAAGGTAAGAACGACCTTTCTTCACCAGCCGCTGTACTGATTATATCATCAAAAAAGGACATTTTCATCCTCTGCTGGTGCCGCATTTGCGGCATGGGAGTCTATAAGGAATTGAAACCTAATTTGCTTTAAGCTTGTTGCTACAAGATAGACCTTGGTTTTTAGCCTACCTATAAGGAATTGAAACCGCCGAGGTCTTCTCCTGTCGCGATATAATGCGACAGGGTTTTTAGCCTACCTATAAGGAATTGAAACGGCAATAGTTTTATTACGTCCAAAACAAACTAAAAGGTTTTTAGCCTACCTATAAGGAATTGAAACAAAGGGCGGTTAAACTGCCTGAAAACGGCATAGTGGGGTTTTTAGCCTACCTATAAGGAATTGAAACCATGGAAGCAGCAGCCGAGGCCACAGGTGGAGTTTATGGTTTTTAGCCTACCTATAAGGAATTGAAACATGCACCTTGCTTTAGGAGTGCATAAGCCTCTCTCCCGGTTTTTAGCCTACCTATAAGGAATTGAAACTAAAGCAAAAAACCAGTGGCTTTGCTGCAAGGGTTGAGTTTTTAGCCTACCTATAAGGAATTGAAACAGCTGTTGTTTTGACATATTCATCATCCTTTCTGAAGTTTTTAGCCTACCTATAAGGAATTGAAACTGACATTGTCTTCTTTAATTACCTTTCTTATGAAATCCGGTTTTTAGCCTACCTATAAGGAATTGAAACGCAGGCAACCCAAAGCGGATGCATTTATGGATTGGGTTTTTAGCCTACCTATAAGGAATTGAAACATTAAGTTGTTGGGCCATGATATCAGGGGCAATAACGTTTTTAGCCTACCTATAAGGAATTGAAACTAAGAACCTGTCATAATCTTTTCATTCTTATTTCTAGTTTTTAGCCTACCTATAAGGAATTGAAACAAGGAATTTTGGCTAATAAGCTTGAAAACTTCCATCGTTTTTAGCCTACCTATAAGGAATTGAAACCAAAAATTCTGTACTTTATACCGTTGATTTTTTTATGGTTTTTAGCCTACCTATAAGGAATTGAAACTACGCAGTACATACAGCAAAGAAGCAGATATTACAGGGTTTTTAGCCTACCTATAAGGAATTGAAACTAGCACCGGCATCCAGTAATCATCATGGAAATTATGAGGTTTTTAGCCTACCTATAAGGAATTGAAACCCATGACGTGGCGGCATCATTACAATAAGACGATTAAGGTTTTTAGCCTACCTATAAGGAATTGAAACTCTACCGTGACGGGTCGGTGGTCCAGCCGACCGAATAGGTTTTTAGCCTACCTATAAGGAATTGAAACGTCCATCTTTTTATATTAGCCATCATTATCACCTCAACGTTTTTAGCCTACCTATAAGGAATTGAAACTGGATTACGTGGGCATAGAGAACAAGGTTGACGCCAGTTTTTAGCCTACCTATAAGGAATTGAAACCATAGGCCGTGGCTGGGCCGGTATCGGGTATAACGGTTTTTAGCCTACCTATAAGGAATTGAAACGGTATATAAACGTCTACGACAATGATGAAGATGTATGTTTTTAGCCTACCTATAAGGAATTGAAACAGAGGAACAATTGGAATGTATGAAATAGGACAAAGAGTTTTTAGCCTACCTATCCTGAAAATAGTGTCTCTCAAAAAGGCAACAAAAAACTAAACCCATACCGATGTAAAAATATGGGATAAATAAATGGTTAATAAAGTTAAATTAAAAGTTAAGACACTGCAGATTCGACCGTGACCTTAAGGCCTAAAGACTCTAGCTTTTTTAAAGATTGACGAATAATCATATTACGCTTTTTCTCTTCATAATAAGTAGGACCTAATTCAATATATGGTTGCTTTTGCTTGAGAATATGATAAACTATAATTAAAATGCTATGTGCCACTGCAACTGCTGCACGGTTTGCTCCTCTTCGAGCAGCGATGCGGTGGTACTGACTTGAGAGATAAGTATCTTTTGCCCTTGAGGCAGCTCTGGCAGCTTCAATAAGAGAGCTTCGCAATTTTTGGTTACCTTTTCGAGTTCTTGCAGACTTTTGTTTACCAGCACTTTCATTATGACCTGGACACAACCCTGCCCAAGAACACAAATGGGCAGCAGAGGGGAACTGTTCCATATTCGTGCCGATTTCGGCTATTATTTGTTCTGCAGTTCTTCTTCCGACTCCAGGGATTGTATCCAGCAGTGCCAGGTCTTTTTCAAAAGGGAGCATTCGATTTTTAATTTCTTCGTCTAATTTTGCTATTTCTTCATCAAGGTAATCAATATGTCTAAGCTGTATTTCCAGAAGCATCCTTTGGTGATGATTGATCAAGCCTTTTAAAGCGCGTTTTAGTTCATCCATTTTATTTTTTAGCTTGCCTTTGAGAAAGCTCAGCCAGGGTTTCGGGATTTTCTTCACCATTTATAATAGCCTCAAGTATAGAACGACTGGATGCCCCGTTGATATCAGAGACTACCGAAGACAGTTTGATATTAGCTCCTTCTAAAACCTTTTGTATGCGATTAAGTTCTCTTGATTTTTCTTCAATGAGGCTTTTTCTATAGCGTACAAGCTCGCGAAGTTCTCTTTGTTCACGATCTGGCACAAAGCTGCCTTGCAAAAGGCCATGTTGTAAGAGACTTGCTATCCACTCAGCATCTTTTACATCGGTTTTTCTACCAGGGACATTTTTAATATGCTTAGCATTGACGAGTAGGATTTTAATGCTCTCAAGCTCAAGTAGATTGTAAATAGGTTTCCAATAAGAGCCGGTACTTTCCATAGCAACAACAGAACAACCTTTAGCTTTAATAAATTCTTTTAATGCAATAAGGTCATCGGTCATAGTTGAAAAAGTGCGGATTTCTTTACCTTCTGGTGTTATTATACAAGCTACGACATTCTTTTATGGACATCTAATCCGCAAACATGAGAATAAACTAAATCCATGAAAGAACCAACTCCTTTTTTAAAATTTGAACGATAGCGACTGTAAAATTGAAGAGCTGGTGCAACAACCATAAGGGGTTATTCTATCCTGCGTGCTTCCCGTAAAGGGAGCAACAATCTGTGGTGCACCTGGTCGTTGGAGTCTGTCTATGAGTCGGGCTCAAAGCACCAAGGTAAGAACGACCTTTCTTCACCAGCCGCTGTACTGATTATATCATCAAAAAAGGACATTTTCATCCTCTGCTGGTGCCGCATTTGCGGCATGGGAGTCTATAAGGAATTGAAACTTCGCCATGTGGCTTCGTAGTTTATAACCGCAATCCGTTTTTAGCCTACCTATCCTGAAAATAGTGTCTCTCAAAAAGGCAACAAAAAACTAAACCCATACCGATGTAAAAATATGGGATAAATAAATGGTTAATAAAGTTAAATTAAAAGTTAAGACACTGCAGATTCGACCGTGACCTTAAGGCCTAAAGACTCTAGCTTTTTTAAAGATTGACGAATAATCATATTACGCTTTTTCTCTTCATAATAAGTAGGACCTAATTCAATATATGGTTGCTTTTGCTTGAGAATATGATAAACTATAATTAAAATGCTATGTGCCACTGCAACTGCTGCACGGTTTGCTCCTCTTCGAGCAGCGATGCGGTGGTACTGACTTGAGAGATAAGTATCTTTTGCCCTTGAGGCAGCTCTGGCAGCTTCAATAAGAGAGCTTCGCAATTTTTGGTTACCTTTTCGAGTTCTTGCAGACTTTTGTTTACCAGCACTTTCATTATGACCTGGACACAACCCTGCCCAAGAACACAAATGGGCAGCAGAGGGGAACTGTTCCATATTCGTGCCGATTTCGGCTATTATTTGTTCTGCAGTTCTTCTTCCGACTCCAGGGATTGTATCCAGCAGTGCCAGGTCTTTTTCAAAAGGGAGCATTCGATTTTTAATTTCTTCGTCTAATTTTGCTATTTCTTCATCAAGGTAATCAATATGTCTAAGCTGTATTTCCAGAAGCATCCTTTGGTGATGATTGATCAAGCCTTTTAAAGCGCGTTTTAGTTCATCCATTTTATTTTTTAGCTTGCCTTGAGAAAGCTCAGCCAGGGTTTCGGGATTTTCTTCACCATTTATAATAGCCTCAAGTATAGAACGACTGGATGCCCCGTTGATATCAGAGACTACCGAAGACAGTTTGATATTAGCTCCTTCTAAAACCTTTTGTATGCGATTAAGTTCTCTTGATTTTTCTTCAATGAGGCTTTTTCTATAGCGTACAAGCTCGCGAAGTTCTCTTTGTTCACGATCTGGCACAAAGCTGCCTTGCAAAAGGCCATGTTGTAAGAGACTTGCTATCCACTCAGCATCTTTTACATCGGTTTTTCTACCAGGGACATTTTTAATATGCTTAGCATTGACGAGTAGGATTTTAATGCTCTCAAGCTCAAGTAGATTGTAAATAGGTTTCCAATAAGAGCCGGTACTTTCCATAGCAACAACAGAACAACCTTTAGCTTTAATAAATTCTTTTAATGCAATAAGGTCATCGGTCATAGTTGAAAAAGTGCGGATTTCTTTACCTTCTGGTGTTATTATACAAGCTACGACATTCTTTTTATGGACATCTAATCCGCAAACATGAGAATAAACTAAATCCATGAAAGAACCAACTCCTTTTTTAAAATTTGAACGATAGCGACTGTAAAATTGAAGAGCTGGTGCAACAACCATAAGGGGTTATTCTATCCTGCGTGCTTCCCGTAAAGGGAGCAACAATCTGTGGTGCACCTGGTCGTTGGAGTCTGTCTATGAGTCGGGCTCAAAGCACCAAGGTAAGAACGACCTTTCTTCACCAGCCGCTGTACTGATTATATCATCAAAAAAGGACATTTTCATCCTCTGCTGGTGCCGCATTTGCGGCATGGGAGTCTATAAGGAATTGAAACAGGTCAAACCTGGGGCAAAGACTTACGACGGGAAAGTTTTTAGCCTACCTATAAGGAATTGAAACTGCCATCACCTATCATACTATCTCCATCCACTCTTAGTTTTTAGCCTACCTATAAGGAATTGAAACCCATCTCAGACCGTGCAGAAAGCAACTTGTCTAATTGGTTTTTAGCCTACCTATAAGGAATTGAAACAACTATGACATATAAAATTTAATGTGCCTTGTGGAGGTTTTTAGCCTACCTATAAGGAATTGAAACCCAGTACCGTAGCTTCCTACAAATATGATGCCTACTCGTTTTTAGCCTACCTATAAGGAATTGAAACTTTCCCTCTATATATTCAACAGGTTCAGGATATTTACGGTTTTTAGCCTACCTATAAGGAATTGAAACTTGAAAGTAAATTAGGAGAAAGATTTCGTGCAAGAAGGTTTTTAGCCTACCTATAAGGAATTGAAACCGTGTTCCCAAAAAAGTGGACATGGTTCTTGTTCTTCGTTTTTAGCCTACCTATAAGGAATTGAAACATTATTTGCTCAATAGCCGAGCAGAGAACGGATTTGCCTGTTTTTAGCCTACCTATAAGGAATTGAAACTTTCCTCTCGGACCGCCCCATCCATTACAGCAGCCGGTTTTTAGCCTACCTATAAGGAATTGAAACCATGCTCTCTCTGTAGTTGTGCGGCTGTTCCCGGTGGGGTTTTTAGCCTACCTATAAGGAATTGAAACTCTACCAATGCATGGACGATATGCAGGACACCTGGGTTTTTAGCCTACCTATAAGGAATTGAAACGCGAACCCATACTGCAAAGCCTCTTCTGCTGTCATCGTTTTTAGCCTACCTATAAGGAATTGAAACATGCTTCCATCTTTTTTCGCCTCCTCAGTATCTTTCCGTTTTTAGCCTACCTATAAGGAATTGAAACACAATAAGGCGATCCCGGCGCTGATTGATTTAAACGGGTTTTTAGCCTACCTATAAGGAATTGAAACGTTAATACGGCCGGCATGTTTGTCTTGCGAAGCACGGTTTTTAGCCTACCTATAAGGAATTGAAACCCTCGGACGATGCTAAAGCAACTCTTTCACCTTGCAGGTTTTTAGCCTACCTATAAGGAATTGAAACCAGAAAAGTGTATCATTGTGTATCATGTTTCTTGAGTTTGGTTTTTAGCCTACCTATAAGGAATTGAAACCACATTTCAGCAATTCTCGATACTATTGCATCGCCTGGTTTTTAGCCTACCTATAAGGAATTGAAACGAAGAAGAGGAATAGAGAGGGTTTACTCCCTCTCTTCGTTTTTAGCCTACCTATAAGGAATTGAAACTTTTGTCCGAGGGACTTGGTCTAAACGTGGACAGCGAGTTTTTAGCCTACCTATAAGGAATTGAAACAGATCTTTTTGAGGACAATTACCTTTCCGTCTATATGTTTTTAGCCTACCTATAAGGAATTGAAACTGTGTATTACATTGCCTTGTTTATCAAGTGGTTGTATAGTTTTTAGCCTACCTATAAGGAATTGAAACTTACGTGCGCAAAGATGGCAGCATCTTCCGAGGCAGAGGTTTTTAGCCTACCTATAAGGAATTGAAACATTATCTCTTGAAGCGCCTTTGCAGTGTCGAATTTTTGTTTTTAGCCTACCTATAAGGAATTGAAACTTTGGAATTCCTTTAGGCGCTCGAACTCACCCATCTGGTTTTTAGCCTACCTATAAGGAATTGAAACAAATACTCGCCGGCGCGAACCTTAATCTTCACCGGCCAGTTTTTAGCCTACCTATAAGGAATTGAAACCCCATAACCTTGGGAACACAAATTATATGGTGAACATGTTTTTAGCCTACCTATAAGGAATTGAAACAGAAACTCGCAGAACCCGGCCAACCTGCTGGCTATAGGTTTTTAGCCTACCTATAAGGAATTGAAACATAAAAAAGTTCCCCGTTGTTACCTCATGTTGCTGTGTTTTTAGCCTACCTATAAGGAATTGAAACCAAGATAAATGGGATAGCCTTGTTGAGGCAGCAAAAAGTTTTTAGCCTACCTATAAGGAATTGAAACCCAACGCTCCCGGTGGTCTTGCGCTGTTCTGGAGTAGTTTTTAGCCTACCTATAAGGAATTGAAACATGTCTAACCTATCAAGTACGTCTTTTATTGCTTGGTTTTTAGCCTACCTATAAGGAATTGAAACTGGATAGCAAAGGCAAGTGCAGAACTGGATAAAAAGAGTTTTTAGCCTACCTATCCTGAAAATAGTGTCTCTCAAAAAGGCAACAAAAAACTAAACCCATACCGATGTAAAAATATGGGATAAATAAATGGTTAATAAAGTTAAATTAAAAGTTAAGACACTGCAGATTCGACCGTGACCTTAAGGCCTAAAGACTCTAGCTTTTTTAAAGATTGACGAATAATCATATTACGCTTTTTCTCTTCATAATAAGTAGGACCTAATTCAATATATGGTTGCTTTTGCTTGAGAATATGATAAACTATAATTAAAATGCTATGTGCCACTGCAACTGCTGCACGGTTTGCTCCTCTTCGAGCAGCGATGCGGTGGTACTGACTTGAGAGATAAGTATCTTTTGCCCTTGAGGCAGCTCTGGCAGCTTCAATAAGAGAGCTTCGCAATTTTTGGTTACCTTTTCGAGTTCTTGCAGACTTTTGTTTACCAGCACTTTCATTATGACCTGGACACAACCCTGCCCAAGAACACAAATGGGCAGCAGAGGGGAACTGTTCCATATTCGTGCCGATTTCGGCTATTATTTGTTCTGCAGTTCTTCTTCCGACTCCAGGGATTGTATCCAGCAGTGCCAGGTCTTTTTCAAAAGGGAGCATTCGATTTTTAATTTCTTCGTCTAATTTTGCTATTTCTTCATCAAGGTAATCAATATGTCTAAGCTGTATTTCCAGAAGCATCCTTTGGTGATGATTGATCAAGCCTTTTAAAGCGCGTTTTAGTTCATCCATTTTATTTTTTAGCTTGCCTTGAGAAAGCTCAGCCAGGGTTTCGGGATTTTCTTCACCATTTATAATAGCCTCAAGTATAGAACGACTGGATGCCCCGTTGATATCAGAGACTACCGAAGACAGTTTGATATTAGCTCCTTCTAAAACCTTTTGTATGCGATTAAGTTCTCTTGATTTTTCTTCAATGAGGCTTTTTCTATAGCGTACAAGCTCGCGAAGTTCTCTTTGTTCACGATCTGGCACAAAGCTGCCTTGCAAAAGGCCATGTTGTAAGAGACTTGCTATCCACTCAGCATCTTTTACATCGGTTTTTCTACCAGGGACATTTTTAATATGCTTAGCATTGACGAGTAGGATTTTAATGCTCTCAAGCTCAAGTAGATTGTAAATAGGTTTCCAATAAGAGCCGGTACTTTCCATAGCAACAACAGAACAACCTTTAGCTTTAATAAATTCTTTTAATGCAATAAGGTCATCGGTCATAGTTGAAAAAGTGCGGATTTCTTTACCTTCTGGTGTTATTATACAAGCTACGACATTCTTTTTATGGACATCTAATCCGCAAACATGAGAATAAACTAAATCCATGAAAGAACCAACTCCTTTTTTAAAATTTGAACGATAGCGACTGTAAAATTGAAGAGCTGGTGCAACAACCATAAGGGGTTATTCTATCCTGCGTGCTTCCCGTAAAGGGAGCAACAATCTGTGGTGCACCTGGTCGTTGGAGTCTGTCTATGAGTCGGGCTCAAAGCACCAAGGTAAGAACGACCTTTCTTCACCAGCCGCTGTACTGATTATATCATCAAAAAAGGACATTTTCATCCTCTGCTGGTGCCGCATTTGCGGCATGGGAGTCTATAAGGAATTGAAACCCTATCAGCTCCGGTGGCACCCCAAACGCAATAGCGTTTTTAGCCTACCTATAAGGAATTGAAACGATAGCCTTCAGCTATTAACTTTGCCGCTTCCAATTGGTTTTTAGCCTACCTATAAGGAATTGAAACGCTGGTGCTTATTATTGGAAAGGATATAAACAAGCAGTTTTTAGCCTACCTATAAGGAATTGAAACCGCTGTCGTCTTTGTTAAAGGACCTGTACCCTGCAGTTTTTAGCCTACCTATAAGGAATTGAAACAGATATTGTTCAATATTGCATTTATCTCCGCTTCGCTTGTTTTTAGCCTACCTATAAGGAATTGAAACTGTAGAAAATGTCAAAAAACATCAAAAAGGAGGTGTGGTTTTTAGCCTACCTATAAGGAATTGAAACAGTAAATACGGGAACAGAAGCAGCACCCGTGTGGAGTTTTTAGCCTACCTATAAGGAATTGAAACCATTGCCACTACTTGCAGCAGCAGGAGCATCTATAAGTTTTTAGCCTACCTATAAGGAATTGAAACCGTAGAAATAGACCCACCATTTCATCCAGACACACACGTTTTTAGCCTACCTATAAGGAATTGAAACCTGATTGAGTACTAGGGAGGGAGAGAGATGTATCCGTTTTTAGCCTACCTATAAGGAATTGAAACAGCGCTTGAGGATGCATACATGAATAATACAATTTTAGTTTTTAGCCTACCTATAAGGAATTGAAACCGCCCAAAATGGCGCTTAAAACGGCTGCAAATTTGTCGTTTTTAGCCTACCTATAAGGAATTGAAACCCAGCCTGTAATGCAGGGTCGCCTACAAATCCGACGTGTTTTTAGCCTACCTATAAGGAATTGAAACTTCTTTAGATATACTTAAAAGCAATGTAGAGAAAGGTGGTTTTTAGCCTACCTATAAGGAATTGAAACCGAGTGAAAAGATGATACCATGTCGCTTTGAAATGAGGTTTTTAGCCTACCTATAAGGAATTGAAACTCCCTAGTAGTTTAGCCATATCAGCTTGTTTTAAAGTTTTTAGCCTACCTATAAGGAATTGAAACAGCTCTTTCATTAATTTTGCAGCTTTGTCTGTCGGAGTTTTTAGCCTACCTATAAGGAATTGAAACTTGCCAAGCTGTTTTGCTAATTTGCTCATTTTTGCCGTTTTTAGCCTACCTATAAGGAATTGAAACTCGATATAATAGCTCTAAACGTTTGGCTTTGCTTTGTGTTTTTAGCCTACCTATAAGGAATTGAAACATATCCTCGCCAGATACACATTGCTCGCTAACATACAGGCGTTTTTAGCCTACCTATAAGGAATTGAAACTAACGCAGACGTGGGAGGTTGCCGTGGATTCGGTTGGTTTTTAGCCTACCTATAAGGAATTGAAACTCATAATCTATCAAACCGCTTGCTATTGCAAGCATGAGTTTTTAGCCTACCTATAAGGAATTGAAACACATTGTTTGTAGTTTTGGTATGTTCTGTTGTATACGTTTTTAGCCTACCTATAAGGAATTGAAACTATCATTCCAACTACCAACTTTTGTTAAATAATATTCTCGTTTTTAGCCTACCTATAAGGAATTGAAACTATGCTGCATACGTCGAATACGGCACAAAAAAGATGGGTTTTTAGCCTACCTATAAGGAATTGAAACCCATGTTGGTTTTACGCTCAATCTCGGTTACGTAGAAAGTTTTTAGCCTACCTATCCTGAAAATAGTGTCTCTCAAAAAGGCAACAAAAAACTAAACCCATACCGATGTAAAAATATGGGATAAATAAATGGTTAATAAAGTTAAATTAAAAGTTAAGACACTGCAGATTCGACCGTGACCTTAAGGCCTAAAGACTCTAGCTTTTTTAAAGATTGACGAATAATCATATTACGCTTTTTCTCTTCATAATAAGTAGGACCTAATTCAATATATGGTTGCTTTTGCTTGAGAATATGATAAACTATAATTAAAATGCTATGTGCCACTGCAACTGCTGCACGGTTTGCTCCTCTTCGAGCAGCGATGCGGTGGTACTGACTTGAGAGATAAGTATCTTTTGCCCTTGAGGCAGCTCTGGCAGCTTCAATAAGAGAGCTTCGCAATTTTTGGTTACCTTTTCGAGTTCTTGCAGACTTTTGTTTACCAGCACTTTCATTATGACCTGGACACAACCCTGCCCAAGAACACAAATGGGCAGCAGAGGGGAACTGTTCCATATTCGTGCCGATTTCGGCTATTATTTGTTCTGCAGTTCTTCTTCCGACTCCAGGGATTGTATCCAGCAGTGCCAGGTCTTTTTCAAAAGGGAGCATTCGATTTTTAATTTCTTCGTCTAATTTTGCTATTTCTTCATCAAGGTAATCAATATGTCTAAGCTGTATTTCCAGAAGCATCCTTTGGTGATGATTGATCAAGCCTTTTAAAGCGCGTTTTAGTTCATCCATTTTATTTTTTAGCTTGCCTTGAGAAAGCTCAGCCAGGGTTTCGGGATTTTCTTCACCATTTATAATAGCCTCAAGTATAGAACGACTGGATGCCCCGTTGATATCAGAGACTACCGAAGACAGTTTGATATTAGCTCCTTCTAAAACCTTTTGTATGCGATTAAGTTCTCTTGATTTTTCTTCAATGAGGCTTTTTCTATAGCGTACAAGCTCGCGAAGTTCTCTTTGTTCACGATCTGGCACAAAGCTGCCTTGCAAAAGGCCATGTTGTAAGAGACTTGCTATCCACTCAGCATCTTTTACATCGGTTTTTCTACCAGGGACATTTTTAATATGCTTAGCATTGACGAGTAGGATTTTAATGCTCTCAAGCTCAAGTAGATTGTAAATAGGTTTCCAATAAGAGCCGGTACTTTCCATAGCAACAACAGAACAACCTTTAGCTTTAATAAATTCTTTTAATGCAATAAGGTCATCGGTCATGGTTGAAAAGGTGCGGATTTCTTTACCTTCCGGTGTTATTATACAAGCTACGACGCTCTTTTTATGGACATCTAATCCGCAAACGTGAGAATAAACTAAATCCATAAAAGAACCAGTTCCTTTTTTAATATTTGTACGATAGCGACTTTAATATTGAAGAGCTGGTGCAACAACCATAATGGGTTATCTGATTTAATGGTTTTAGGTCCTGTGATCTAATTCATTTATAAACGGGGTGAGGATATGAAAAAGGTAGTTGCCATAGGAGGAGGAGAGATTTCAAAATTTGAAACTTTTAAGATAGATGAAGAAATAGTCAAACTAACTGACAAGGCTAAGCCAAAAGCCCTTTTTGTACCAACGGCAAGTGGCGAACCTGAAGCGTATTGTGATAATTTTGACTTTGTCTATGGTAAAATGCTTGGATGTGAGACAGATATTTTATTCTTGATAAAAGATGATCCTGATAGTTCACAGATAGAGAAGAAGATCTCATGGGCAGATTTGATTTATGTCGGTGGTGGTAACACAAAAAGGATGATGGAGATCTGGAGATCGAAAGGTGTCGATAAGATGCTTATCGATGCTTATCAAAGAGGAACGGTACTTTCAGGGTTGAGTGCGGGAGCCATATGCTGGTTCAAATATGGATTCAGCGATTCACAGAGATTTGAAAATCAAGAAAACTGGCATTACACTAAAGTTGAAGGATTAGGGCTTTTCGATGCAATACTATGTCCTCATCTTAACGAGGAAAATAGAAGGGAACTTTTTGAGAAATTCATGATAGATTTCGAAGGAGTGGGTATAGGACTAGAAAATGGTTGCGCAATTGAAATCGTAGACGATACTTTTAAAATCATAAATTCTTTTGAAAATGCACATGCCTATGTGTTCAGAAGAAGTGAAAATAAATTGTTTGTGGATGAGATAAGGCATCGTGATTATATTCCATTCAATTTGCTGATTTAAATATAACAGGTTTTTAGCCTACATATAAGGAATTGAAATTAGGTAAAGGCATATAAAACATGAAGAAGAGACTATAGTTTTAAACTTTTATTAAAATTTCAAACAAAATAGAAAGGTTAATTGAAAATAGAAAAGATTAAACATTTTTTAATGATGAACAATTGGAGGTATTTAAAAATTAGGTAAACCAATCGAAGATAGGGAATATTCAGATGACAAGATAATGTAGTTAGAGTCATTAATAGCTGATAAGTTTATGTATTCCGGTTTTGATGAGGATTAAAAATAGTTTAATTAAAAAATATAAAAAACTTTTATAGGTGATACTATGGAATTTGAGGTTACAGGGGCATTGATGCAAAGTTATACCATTTGTAAAAGGCAAGTTTGGCTTATGGCACATCAGATAGTGCCTGACCAAGAACATCCTTATATTGAAATAGGTAGGCTTATTGATGAAAATTCTTATCAAAGGGATAGAAAAAAGATTCATTTTGAAAATGTGGTATTAGACCTTGTGAGAATGGAAAAAGATAATATTTTAATTGGCGAGGTAAAGAAAAGTTCAAAAGCGGAAGATAGTGCTAAAATGCAACTTTTATTTTATCTCTACAAGTTAAAGCAAAGCGGAATAACTGCAAAAGGGCAACTTTTTTTTCCAGAAGAAAGGAAGAGGGAAGTAGTAGAACTTACACCAGAATTTGAAAGAGAAGTTATAAAGGCAATTGAAGAAATTAAAGATATAGTATATAAAGAAAAGCCACCTGCTTTTATAAAAATTCCATATTGTAAAAATTGTGGGTATAAGGAGTTTTGTATGTCATGAAAAAAACGATTTATATTTTTTCAGATGGGGAATTAAAAAGAAAAGATAATACTCTATTTTTTGAAGGAGAAAATGGAAGAAAATTTATACCAGTAGAAAATACTTCTGAAATAATGGTTTTTGGAGAAGTAAGCCTTAACAAAAGACTTCTTGAGTTTTTAACACAATCAGAGATTATACTTCATTTTTTCAATCATTATGGATATTATGTAGGGTCTTATTATCCAAGAGAACATTTAAACTCAGGCTATATGATATTAAGACAAGCTGAGCACTATAATGATGAAAGTAAAAGGCTTTATCTTGCTCAAAAATTTGTCGAAGGAGCTTATAAGAATATAAGGCAAGTTTTGAAATATTATTCAAATAGAGGCAAAGATTTGGAAGATGTCATTTATTCCATAGAAAAATTAGGGGAGAGCGTTGATTCAACTTCTACAATAAATGAATTAATGGCAATAGAAGGTAATATTAGGGAATATTATTATAAGGCTTTTGATGAGATAATTCAAAACCCAGATTTTAAGTTTGACTTTAGAAGCAAAAGACCACCTCAAAATTTTTTGAATACATTGATAAGCTTTGGAAATTCTTTGATGTATACGACAACTTTAAGTGAAATATACAAAACCCACTTAGACCCGAGAATAGGTTTTTTGCATGCGACCAATTTTAGACGTTTTTCTTTAAATCTTGATGTTTCAGAGATTTTTAAGCCTATCATTGTAGATAGGACTATATTTACCTTGCTTAGCAAAAAAATGGTTACTAAAGAAGACTTTGAAGAAGATGCAGAAGGATTATTACTTAAAGAAAAAGGGAAAAAAGTATTTGTGCAGGAATTTGAAGATAAGCTTGCTACAACTATTAAACACAGGAATCTTTCTAACAATGTTTCTTATAGAAGACTTATAAGGTTAGAGCTGTATAAATTGGAAAAACACTTGATTGAAGAAGAACAGTACAAGCCTTTTATTGCACAATGGTAAATTTAGGTGATAAGATATGTTTTTAATTTTAGTATACGATGTGAATGAAAAAAGGGTCAATAAAGTCTTAAAAACTTGCAGAAAATACCTTCACTGGGTTCAAAATTCTGTTTTAGAAGGCGAAATATCAGAAGCCAATCTTAAAAAACTAAAAATAGAGCTTTCAAGAATAATAGACAAAGATGAGGATTCAGTTATTTTTTATATTTTACGGACTACCAAATATTCTGAAAGAGAAATCCTTGGGCTTAGAAAAGGTGGAGAAGACATAATTATATAAAATTTACATTTCAAAGCAAATAAAGACAAAAATTTAACAAAGCAGGAATTGACTATTTTATGTCGAATTTAATAGTTATGAACATTATTTTAAAATACACTGCACAAAAGGAGTGATATAATGGAGCTTACAAAGCCAATAAAAATAGGCAATTTAAGTTTAAAAAATCGGGTAGTAATGGCGCCTGTTAAAACTGGTTATGCTACACCAGAGGGACAGGTTACAGAGGAGCTAATTCAATATTATGTAAATAGGGCAAAAGGGGGAGTGGGTTTAATTGTTTTAGAATCAGCATATGTAGACCTCTCAGGGAAAGAAATTCCGCGTCAATTAGGTATTTATGATGATTCAATGGTAGAGGGGCTTCGCCGCCTTATTACCCCCCTACAGGAGGCTGGTAGCAAAGTCGCAGTTTATATTAATCATGCAGGGCGGATAGCAAATCCAATGGTAACTAAATTACCCCTTATCGCACCTTCTTCAATAGCTTGTCCAACTATTGGAGTTGAACCACAAGGAATACCTCATGAGGACATAAAGAAATGGCAAAATACTTACGTAAAAGCTGCTGTCAGAGCTTATGAAGCTGGTGCAGATGCATTGGAAATTCAATTTGGACATGGTTATCTCATTCACCAGTTTTTGTCACCTCATACTAACAAGAGAGAGGATGAATATGGTGGCAGTTTTGAGAATAGAATTCGCTTTGGGATGGAAATATTAGATGAAATAAAGAAAGAGATAGGTGCTGATTTTCCAATTATTGTACGCATTAGTGCTGATGAATTTGTGCCGGGAGGTTGGGCATTAGAGGATGCAATCCGTCTGGCTAAAATATTAGAAGATAAAGGTGTTGCTGCTATTGATGTTTCTTTAGGAAGTAGCTGTGAGTCTGGTGCTATTACATTGCAAACTTTGGGAACGCAAAAAGGATTGGCATGGGAATTTGCTTCAAAAATAAAAAAACAGGTCAATATTCCTGTTATCGCTGTTGGGCGAATCAATACGCCAGAATTGGCAGAAGAAATATTGGTATCAGGCAAAGCTGATTTAGTTGCTCTTGGACGTCCTTTGGTGGCTGATCCGCTATTTGTAGAAAAAGCTACCTCAGGACGCAGCAAGGAAATACGCCGTTGTGCTGCTTGTCACCAAGGCTGTTTAGATGAATTAAGAGCAGGACGCCGTTTTGGTTGTAATTTCAACCCATCAGTTGGCAAGGAGGAGGAAATCGAAATACAAAAAGCACCTCAACCTGGAAAGAAAGTATTTATCATTGGTGCTGGACTTGCAGGCTTGGAAGCAGCTTATACTGCTGCTGCAAGAGGACATAAAGTATACATTTATGAGGAAAAAGGAGAGATCGGAGGTCAAGTTTTGCCCGGTTCTGTTCCTCCTCACAAAGAAGAATTGAAAGGCATCGTGGAATACTATAAAGAGGTACTTCCAAAGGTTGGTGTCACTTTAAATCTTAATCATAAAGTTACAGCAGAAGAAATAGCAAAATGGGAGGCTGACGAAGTCGTCTTTGCGACAGGAGGACAGCCAATTGTACCACCTATTCCCGGACTTAAAGAATACGGCTTTTTGACAGCTGTGGAAGTATTAAGAGGAGAAAAACAAGCAGGCGATAAAGTTGCTATAATTGGTGGCGGCTTGATAGGCATGGAAACTGCTGATTATCTCTCAGAACAAGGCAAAAAGGTAATGGTTATTGAGCTTTTGGAGGAAGTAGCAAGAGACATGGGAGTTTTTGAGAAGATTCTCATTATGAAGCGCTTAAAAGAACGAGGTGTTGAAATTTATGTAAAAACTCGTTTAAAGGAAGTAGGAAAGGCCCTTTTGGTGGAGACACCTGAAGGGGAAAAAGAGCTGCCACTTCCCGATACTATAGTTTTAGCCGTAGGTTTAAAACCAGATCCTTCGCTTTACGAAGAGGTTAGTAAGATTTTACCACAAGAAAAGCTTCATGTTATAGGAGATGCTAAAGAAGTGAGAAAGATTGTTCACGCTATTTCTGAGGGACGTAATTTAGGTCTTTCCCTATAAGAGGGGTTATTCCCCTCTTATATTTTTAAATTATCAACTTATCCACAAATGTATGTGAATATGTTGATAATTTAATGTTGAAAGTCTTTCTGCTAGAATTATGAGGAATTTTTGAGCTATGAAAAATTTGCACACAGATCGAATGTGAATAATTACTTTTCCTTTAAAAAGAAAATTTCTTCACTTGCCTTAGAAAAATTGTTATAATTAATTGTGATAGCAAAAGAAAGGGGGATACCCGCAATGCGGGTATATTGGCTATGAAGTTTTGTTCCTTGAGGTCAGGAAGCAGTGGAAATGCTATTTACATAAATCATAAAGATGTACATATACTTGTTGATGCGGGTTTAAGCGGTAGAACAATTGAAAAAGCATTACTTAACATAGGGATAAACCCTAAAAGTCTATCTGCCATTCTTATAACTCATGAGCATAAAGATCATATTATCGGAGCCGGGGTACTTTCAAGGAGATACAATATACCTATATATGCCAATAAAGCTACATGGGAGGTAATGGAGAAAGACATAAAAGAAATTTCCGAAAAAAACAAACTCTATTTTACCACAGGAGAAGAATTTGAAATTGGGGATGTAAAAATAATGCCCTTTAAAAAGTCTCATGATGCCGTGGAACCGGTAGGTTTTTCCTTTAAATGTGGAGATAAAAAAATTTCCATTGCTACTGATTTAGGATACATGACGAGAGGTGTTGCAAATCATCTTATAGGTTCCGATATAGTACTTTTAGAAGCAAACCATGATATAGAAATGCTTATCAATGGTTCATATCCATGGCCTCTTAAAAAAAGGATTTTATCTAATTTAGGGCATCTTTCTAATGATGCTGCAGCAGACACTCTCATGAAGCTGTTTAAAATGAAAGCGATAGGGATAGCTTTTTTAGGCCATTTAAGCCAAAATAACAACAGACCAGAACTTGCCTTTGCGACTGTTACAAATGTACTTAAAAAATCAGGAGTAAAATTTGAGGTGCGTATGGCTTTAAGAAATATTGAAAGTGATTTAGTAGAAATATAAACAGGGCCTATTTTGCGAGGCCCTGTTTTTGTATGTGCGCCCGGCATGGGCGATAACTAGGCGGTGAAAGTCCGCTGTGGGCTTGGTAGTGGGAACCACTAGCCAAGAGCAAGGGTGTCCATCGTGAGGTGGAATCTGAAGGAAGCTTAAGGCAAAATCTCGGTCTGATGAATAAGAACCAGATAAGAGGCTGAATTGGGATGGATGAGTTTGCGTAACAAAACGAAGTCCAACACTACCCGAATCCCATACAGTAAATCTGGCAGATATATGAGATGAAAGTTATCGTTCTTACCCGGGGAGGTCTCAAGGATAAGTCATGGGAGTAAAATCTGAAGTGACAACCCATGCAGTGATGTATGGCTGAACCTTGAGAAGTCAGCAGAGGTCATAGTACTTATCTAGACATGAATAGATAAGGAAGGACCGAACGTTAGGAGGTTTTGGAAATCTTATGGACTCGAAAGATATGCAGAGACTGCAGACAACTCAACAAAGAGGCTATCCGTTGAATAGAGAAATGGAATTTCAAAAGACAACGGAAGTGCATAGTATATCATCGGCGTCGGAAGATGGAAGAAACGAGGTACAAAGATATACCAGCAAGATGCTTGAAATGATAGTAGAACGAGGGAACATGGAAGCAGCATACAAGCGCGTTGTTGCAAATAAAGGAAGCCATGGAGTCGATGGGATGGAAGTAGATGAACTTCTACCGTATCTCAAAGAAAACTGGGCAACCATAAAACAACAACTGCTGGAGGGGAAATACAAACCACAACCAGTGCGAAGAGTAGAAATTTCCAAACCAGATGGAGGAGTAAGACTACTAGGAATACCTACAGCACTAGATAGGCTAATACAACAAGCAATAGCCCAAATACTAAATAGAGTCTACAACCATACATTTTCTGATAGCAGTTATGGATTTAGACCAGGACGCAGTGCAAAAGACGCAATAAAAGCCGCAGAAGCATATATAAATGAAGGATATACATGGGTTGTAGATATGGACTTAGAAAAGTTCTTTGACAGAGTAAACCACGACATAATAATGTCCAAACTAGAAAAGCGGATAGGAGACAAAAGAGTACTAAAGTTAATAAGAAGATACTTAGAATCAGGAGTAATGATAAACGGAATCAAAGTATCAACAGAAGAAGGAACACCCCAAGGAGGGCCATTAAGTCCCCTATTAGCAAACATAATGTTGGACGAACTAGACAAAGAACTTGAAAAGAGAGGACACAAATTCTGTCGGTACGCAGATGACTGCAACATATATGTAAAAAGCAGGTCTGCAGGAAACAGAGTAATGAAGAGCATAAAGAAATTCATAGAAAGCAAATTAAAATTAAAAATCAATGAAGCAAAAAGTGCTGTAGATAGACCATGGAGAAGAAAATTTCTTGGATTTTCATTCTACACAAAAGAAAACGAAGTAAGAATAAGAATCCATGAAAAATCCATCAAAAGGTTTAAGGAAAAAGTAAGAGAAATAACCAATCGGAACAAGGGAATAAGCATGGAAAACAGAATAAAAAGACTAAATCAAATAACAACAGGATGGGTCAACTATTTTGGATTAGCAGACGCAAAAAGCATAATGAAAACCCTTGACGAATGGATAAGGCGAAGACTAAGGGCATGTATATGGAAACAATGGAAGAAGATAAAAACGAAGCATGATAACCTAGTAAAACTAGGAGTAGAAGAACAAAAAGCCTGGGAATACGCCAATACAAGGAAAGGCTACTGGAGAATATCCAATAGCCCAATCCTAAATAAGACTCTTACAAATAAATACTTTGAAAGCATAGGTTATAAGAGTTTATCCCAAAGATATCTAATTGTACACAATTCCTAATGAACCGCCGTATACCGAACGGTACGTACGGTGGTGTGAGAGGACGCTGAATAAAATAATTATTCAGCTCCTACTCGATTATTATTGCTGTCCATGGTACACCTGGAGCTTTAAATTTTCAATATTAGTTTTTTGTTTAGTAAACGTAAACCGCTATTGATTTTTATAATTTAATGTGATAAAATGTATTCCATATATGGAGTAATGTTTATACAACAAAAACAGTGGAGGTGAAATCCATGGGAGAAGATGGAAAACTCTATATAATAAGAGAAGAAATCCTTTCGGACTCTCTTAAAAAGACTTTAAAAGTGAAAGAATTATTAGAATCGGGCAAAGTGAAAACCATCAATGAAGCAGTAAAACAAGTAGGTATATCTCGCAGTGCTTTTTACAAGTATAGAGATTATGTTTTTCCTTTTTCTAAGTTTAGCAAAGGAAAAATCATAACTTTATCTATGGTGTTAGACCATATGCCAGGAGTGCTTTCTTCTATTTTGGACGTGGTAGCAAATGCGAGGGGGAATGTTGTCACCATAAATCAAAGTATGCCTTCTATGGGGGTTGCCAGCGTAACTATTTCTATTGATACCCAGTACATGGAAATGAGTTTGGAAAATTTCCTTGAGAAATTATCCAGTCAAAACGGAGTTAGGAAAATAGAAATTTTAGGAGAATGAGAGGGATTGAGAATGAAGATAGGACTAATGGGCCTTGGCACAGTTGGAACAGGTGTAGTTCATTTAATCAACCAAAACGGTAAAAACATTGAAAAAAAGATAGGTGAAAAGATTGAGATAAAGAAGATACTTGTGAAAGACCCCAATAAAAAGAGGACACCTCTTGCAGAGGGAAAAATAACTTTTGATGCAAATGATATTTTAGAAGATGAAGAAATAGATGTAGTGGTAGAAGTGATGGGGAAAGAACATCCTGCTTTAGAATATATCATAAAAGCTCTCAAAAAAGGTAAGCATGTTGTCACTGCAAACAAAGAAGTCATAGCAGTTCACGGTAAAGAGCTAATAAAACTTGCGACAGAAAATAAAGTAAGTCTTCTCTATGAAGCATCAGTTGGTGGTGGTATTCCCATCATCAGGCCATTAAAACAATGTCTTGCGGCAAATAAAATATACGAAATCAAAGGAATATTAAACGGAACTACAAATTATATATTAACAGAAATGAAAGAAAAAGGTTTTGACTTTGAAGAAGTCTTAAAGGAGGCTCAGCAAAAGGGTTACGCAGAAGCAGACCCGACAGATGACGTGGAAGGTTTTGATGCGGCAAGAAAACTTGCTATACTGTCCACTTTAGCTTTTAACAAATTCATTTTGCCTGAAAAAATTTACACAAAAGGTATAAAGTCTATTTCTAAATCTGACATAAAATATGCGGAAGAATTGGGGTACAATGTAAAACTCATTGCTTACGCAAAAATTGATGAAGAAGACCGTTTAGAAGCGTGGGTACATCCTGTCATGATAAAGAAAGATAATCCTTTAAACGGTGTAAATGGGGTTTTTAACGCTATTTTAGTTGATGGAAATGCAGTAGGGGAAGTCATGTTTTATGGTCAAGGTGCAGGTATGATGCCTACTGCCAGCGCAGTTGTTGCGGACATAATGGATGTAAAAAACCATATTGTAATTCAAAATGGGTGCGAAGATGGAGACCTTCTCCCTATTGTGGATACTGTATCCAAATATTATATAAGACTCATAGCCTTTGATAAACCTGGCGTAATGAGCAAAATTACTGGTATATTAGGAGATAAGGGAATAAGTCTTTTGTCTGTGGTGCAGAAAGGGGTTTTGGGAGATACTGCGGAGATTGTTTTGATCACTCATATTGCGAATACAGGGAAGGTATTTGAAGCCTTAGAGGAAATACAAAATCTGAAGGAAGTAGAATGTATAGAAAGTGTCATAAGAGTAGAGGGGGAATAATTAATGGGATGGGAAGGTCTAATAAAAGCATATAGAGAATTTATGCCTAAAATAAAAGAGGAAAACATAGTTACATTAAAAGAAGGTAATACACCTCTTTATGAGGCTGTAAATCTTCAAAAGCTTTTTCCAGGCATAAAAATATATCTGAAATACGAAGGATTAAACCCAACAGGTTCTTTTAAAGACAGGGGCATGACTGTAGCAGTGTCGCAGGCAAAAGAAGAAGGTTCTAATGCAGTTGTGTGTGCTTCAACAGGAAATACTTCTGCTTCTGCAGCTGCCTATGCAGCAAAGGCAGGACTTAAGAGCATTGTACTTATACCCGGCGGCAAAATTGCTTTAGGAAAGCTTGCTCAAGCCATTGCTTATGGTGCTAAAGTCATTGCTATAGATGGAAACTTTGATGATGCTTTAAGATTAGTCAGAGAAATTTCACAAAAATTCCCTATAACGCTGGTTAATTCCATAAATCCATATAGGTTGGAAGGACAAAAGACAGCTTCTTTTGAAATATGTGACGAACTTAAAGATGCTCCTTCTTATGTTGCGCTTCCTGTGGGAAATGCGGGGAATATAACAGCCTATTGGATGGGATTTAAAGAATATTATAATGCAAAAAGAATAACGAGGCTTCCTAAAATGTTAGGTTTTCAGGCGGCTGGAGCTGCACCTATAGTTGAAAACAGAGTAATTGAAAAACCTGAGACTATTGCAACAGCGATACGAATAGGTAATCCAGCCAGCTGGGAAAAGGCAGTTGCTGCAAGAGATGAGTCAGGTGGACTCATTGACAAAGTCACAGATGAAGAAATACTGGAGGCTTATGCGCTTTTAGCTAAGAGCGAAGGAATTTTTGCAGAGCCTGCTTCAGCAGCTTCTATTGCAGGAGTTATTAAGAAATACAAGGAAGGATTTTTTAAAGAAGGAGAATCTGTTGTTTGTGTCTTGACGGGAAATGGATTAAAAGATCCAGATACTGCTGTTAAATTAGGTGGCGAGATAAAAACGATAGAGGCGAATCTAAAAGCATTGGAGGAAGTTTTATATGGAGAGTGACATGGTAAAGGTAAAAGTTCCAGCCTCTTCTGCAAACTTAGGGCCCGGTTTTGACTCTATAGGAGTAGCACTAAATTTGTATACAGAAATTTCTATGGGATTTATAGAAGAAGGGCTCTTGATAGAGGTTTCAGGAGAGGACTATAAAGAAATTGAAACAACTGAGAATAATCTTGTCTATAAAGCGGCTAAAAAAGTTTTTGAAAAAACTGAGACACAATATGAGGGATTAAAAATAGAGATAAAAAATGGTATTCCGATAGGTAGTGGTCTTGGAAGTAGTGCGGCAGCAATAATTGGCGGAATGCTAGCAGCAAATGAACTTGCAGGGGGTATTTTAACACATAAGGAAATTTTAGACCTTGCGGCTTCTATGGAAGGACATGCCGATAATGTAGCTCCTGCTCTAAATGGAGGACTGAATGTAACGGTTTTTGACGGTAATACTACTTATTATGTAAAAAAAGAATTAGAAGAAGAATTAAAATTTATTGCCTTTACTCCCAAAAAACTTTTAAAAACAGAGATTGCAAGAAATATATTGCCCCAAAAAATAGATTTTAAAGATGCTGTATTCAATACAGGTAGGTCTTCTCTTTTAACAGCAGCTTTGTTTAGTGGAAGGTACGATTTGTTAAAGATTGCTTCTCAAGATATGCTACATCAAAAATATCGCTCTAAACTTATACCTGAAATGTATGCCTGTTTTGAAAAAGCTTTAGAAGCAGGTGCTTATTCTGTTTTTTTAAGTGGAGCAGGCCCCACAATTATGGCTATTTGTCCAGAGGAAAAGGTAAAAAGAGTAGTTTATGAAGTAAGCAAGGTATATATTGACCGGGGAATAGACTATAGAGTGTATAAACTTCACTGCGAAAATAACGGTGCCCAAGTTTTGAAGGCTTCTCTATCAATATAGAGGAGCTTTTTTTAATTATAATATTTATTTTTTTAAAATAAGTGTATGATAGGTTTAAAAAATAATAGAAAATGTTTCTTTACTTATTACTGGGATGGAAAACAGAGACAAAAAGTATTTACCAAAATAATAAAAACAGATAATAAATACTTAAATTTTAAAATATTTTAGTTATATATAGGTCATATGTAGTATATGTGGAAACTTTTTGGTTTTAGTGAAAATGAATAAATTCTTGCAATATTATAATTTTATAAATAAAAAAATTAGTATCCTCAAGAAGGAAAAAAATGATTTATATAGAATAATATTGAATAGAATGTTTATAATGCATTAAGGGCTTGTTCCCTTAGAAATAGATAGTTTATAGAATGGGGGGGATGAAAGGGGAAAAGGATAGATTTTTGTCGAAACAAATACAAAAGGGGTTGCAAGGGGGTTAAGATTTTATGGCCAAAAAGTTTCTTGTTTTTCTTGTTGTTTTTACTTTAGTATTTAGTGCTTTTGGTACTTTTGGCTATTCACAACAAATACCTACATCAGAGTATTCGAAACTTATAATTGATTTCTTAAAGGTCGATTACAATCTTTTAAAGCAAATTGCTCAGGATAACTTTAAACAAAATTTTCAACCTTATCAGAGTAAATCAAAAATTGCAGAGCGTCTGGGAAAAGAAATACAAAATTTAGGAGAGGACGCTCAGCAAGAAATTGAAAAATATTCTCCCGATGAGACAGTAAGAGTTATTATAGAATTACAACAAGACAGCGTTGCATCTTATGCTTTAAAAGCTAACAAAACTCTTAAAACTTTAGCAGAAACTGAAAAAGCAAATATATTAAATAAAATTGCTCAACAGCAAAATCAAGTAAAAAATGAATTAACTAAAAATTTTAACTTTAAGGTAAGACATATTTATAAAACAGCAATAAATGGCATAAGCGGCGAAGTAAAAGTCAAAGATATAGAAAAAATTAAGCTATTACCAGGAGTAAAGGATGTAAGAATTGCAAATGAGTATTTCCTTGATATGACATCGGCAGTTTATTCAACAAATGCTCCTACTGTGTGGAATGAATTAGGGTATAAAGGGGAAGGAATGGTTGTAGCAGTTATAGATACAGGAATAGATTATAGACATCAGGATATGAAAGTTGCAGACCCAAATCGGGTGAAATTGACTAAGGAAAAAGTGCAGCAAATAGCAGCTCAGACAGGCCTTCCTTATAAATATTTCACAGAAAAAGTGCCAGTTGGTTGGAACTGGGCAGACAACAATGATGAAATTATAGACATAGGTGCTACACAGTCAATGCATGGACAACACGTTGCGGGAATTATTGCAGCAAATGGTAATATTAAAGGTGTTGCACCTGAAGCGCAGCTCATAGTAGAAAAGGTATTTACAAACAATCCCAATTTCCCATCAGCTTTTTCAGACGATATAGTAGCAGGTATTGACCATGCAGTTGCCTTTGGAGCAGATGTCATAAACATGAGCCTTGGTTCAACAGCGGGTTTTGTGCGTCCTGATGATCCTGAGCATGTTGCAATAAAAAATGCAGTTGACAATGGCGTGATAGTTGTCGTTTCAGCTGGTAACTCCAGTTATTCGACGAGCGCAGAATTTTATCCATATGCAATGGATCCAGATATAGGAACTGTCGGTTCGCCTGGATTGTGGCTTGATGCTATTCAAGTAGCTGCTTCTATAAATCCTGGACTTACAGGAAAAAGCTTTTCTGTAAATCCTGCACCACAAGGATTTGACAAAGTAGTATACTCTGTAGGAAGTCCTTCAGACCATGACCCTATTGACCCTGCAGATGTATTAAAAGGGGAATATGAGGTAGTATACTGCGGATTAGGTAAGCCTGAGGATTTCCAAGGCAAAGATGTATCAGGCAAAGTTGCTCTTATTTCAAGAGGCTCTATTACATTTAACGCAAAGACAATAAATGCACAAAATGCTGGCGCAGTAGCTGCAATAATTTACAACAACACTACAGGGACAATATCAATGGCTTTAGGAGAAGGTACAAAAATTCCTTCTGTGTCTATTTTAAAAGATGCAGGTCTTGCAATTAAAGCCTTGTTAGATCAAGGGCAAAAAGTTACAGTAAAATTTGATGGTGCTATAGCGACTAATAATTTAGGAACTCCTCCTGGAGACAATGTAACAGACTTTTCTTCATGGGGTGTCACACCAAGCTTTGACTTTAAACCAGAAATAATGGCACCTGGCGGCGGAATATATTCAACACTTAACAAAGATTCTTATGGCTTAATGAGCGGTACTTCTATGTCATCTCCTTATGTGGCAGGTGCGATGGCGTTAATTGCAGAAGTTCTTAAAGAGAGGGTTGCTAAAGGCGAATTGAAATTTGAAAATGGCAGAGATTTTGTTGAAATGGCTAAAATAATGGCAATGAATACAGCTAAAGTTATAATTGATACAAACGACAATGCTGCTCCTTATACAGGTAAAATCTTAAGAAGTCCTAAGCCTTATTCACCGAGACAACAAGGAGCAGGTATGATTCAAATAGATAAGGCAATTGAGACACCTGTTACAATTACAGATGCAAATGGAAAAGCCGGTATTGCCCTTGGCAGTATTGGAAATAGTGTAACATTTACATTGATTCTTAAAAATCACAGCAATAGCGATGTTACGTATAACTTGAAAGATGAGTATGGAGTTTTGACAGATTATGTTCTTTGGGGATTTAACTTTGCCGAAACAACAACCCTTACAGGGGCGACGGTTAAATTTGACAAAGATACTGTGACAGTGCCTGCAAACGGACAAGCGACTGTAAATGTCACACTGATAATTCCACAAAATGCGCTACAAAATATTTTTGCAGAAGGATTTTTAAGCTTTATTCCCCAGGACAGCAGCCTTCCAAAGTTAAGTGTACCTTATACAGCTTTTTATGGCAGTTGGGATGAGCCGAGAATTATAGATTCACCTCTTTATGAGGATGACACTTATTATGGACTTACAGGTATGGCAGGAGTTATAAACAATGAATTATATTTCTTAGGAAATCTTGGTAGTAAAACACCTGATCCATCTACAATTGCTATATCTCCTAATGGCGATGGTGTATTTGACTTTGTACAACCAGTGCTTTCCTTCTTAAGAAATGCAAGAGAATTTAAAGTAAGTGTTGTAGATGAGAATGGAAATGTAATAAGAGAGATAACTCAAGAAGAGTATATAAGAAAGAATGTAGCAGCAACTTCTATGGCGAGAATTTCTGATTCTTGGATATGGGATGGTACAGCATTTAACCCCGCAACGGGAGAATTTGAAGTAGCCCCTGATGGGCAGTATTATATGTGTTTTGAATCAAAGATAGATTATCCAAATGCTAAGACACAACTTCTTGAAATGCCTGTTAAAGTTGATACAATAGCTCCTGAGGTTATGATAAATAAAGACTACATTGATCAATATGGCTACTTGAAAGACATATATATTTCTAATGGGAAGGCTACAATTGAATGGGGAGGTCAGGATGAAGGTTCAGGAATAGATTCTTATATTATACTTACTGGTAAGATTGATCCTATAACAGGAAATGTTACAAATGTGGAAGCAAAAGCATTACCAAGTGATGCAAATGTAGCAGACGTTTCAATTCCATATCGCTATACATTTATTGCTGTAGTGGGAGTAGATTATGCAGGAAATGTTTCTGAAACCACAATAGGGCAAAATGGATGCATTGCATTTAATAGCGACATAAAAGATAATTTTGGACCTGTAATCAATGTAGTTGAACCACAGGTAGGAGAAATAATTAATACGAGAGATATTGTTGTTTCAGGGAATATACAAGATGAGACAACGTTTATGGGTAAACTTTATATTAATGGTGAATTAGTGCCAGTTGACGAAAACAACAATTTCAAGACAACAGTACACTTTGACAGTGATGGAAGACAAAAGATACAATTCCTTGCAATTGATCATTTATATAATGAAAATGATCCATCAACTCATGAGCACAAAACAGAATTTGAAGTGCCAATTTATATAGACACTACAACTCCTGAAATTACTTTAGATACAAAGAATCTTAAAGGTTATATTTCGCCGAATGATATAAGCCTTATTATTAGTGGAAATGTACATGATACAGGATTTGGGTATAAACTTTATATAAATGGCAACATGAAGAGCAACAAAGAGGCAGACGATTATACGACTTTTGACGATACTTTTGCGGAAAAAATATCTCTTAGCAGAGAAGGCGATACTTTTATTTTGATAAAAGCAATAGATGAAGCAATGAATACTGCAGAAGTTAAAATAACTGCAAGGGTATATACTTCTGAAGTAGAAAATTACGCTATGCTAACTTATGAAGGAAATCAGATTAAAGTGCCTCTTGAAAATGTAGATTTAGTTTCGGTTGCTGCTGAGCCAAATCAAATTGAAATACCAGCAGGTAAAACAGCAAAAGTAGCTATTACTGCTGAGTTTAAAGATAGGACAGTAGATGTGACAAATAAAGTAAGATTTGAATCAGCAGATGAAAGCATTGCAAAAGTAGAAGCTGATGGAACTGTAAAAGGTATAAAACAAGGTGAAACGACAGTAACTGCAATGTATCAAAATAAAACTGTGGAAATAAAAGTTAAAGTTGTAGCTCCAGTACAAGAGGGAATAGAAGTACAACCATCTTCTATAGAAGTTCCAGCAGGTTTGACGTCAGCTATTAAAGTTTACAGTATTCTTTCAAACGGTGAAAAAATAGAGGTGACACAATCTGCAAAATATACAGTAGCAGATAAAACTATTGCTGAATACAACAATGGAGTTGTTAAAGGACTTGCGAAAGGTAATACAATACTTAAAGTTGAATATTCAGGTAGCTCTTTTGAGGTTCCAATTAAAGTTACTGAAGCTGTACTTAGAGATATAATAGTTCAGCCATTGTTAATAGAAGTACAAATAGATGGAACTTACCAGATGAAAGTTACAGGAATATATTCTGATGGTACAGAGAAAGATATAACAAAAGATGCCAATTATACCTCTAAAGACACAAGTATTGCTACAGTAGATAAAGGGCTTGTGAAGGGGGTCAAAAAAGGTACTACTGTAATTAATATAAATTATGGTGGGAAAACAATATCTGTAAATGTAACAGTAAAAGAGAAACCGCAACTTCAAGGCGTTGTAAAAGCATTAGCTCTCAATGTAAGAGAAGGAGCAAGTACTTCCACAAAGGTGATAGGAGTGCTTCCTCGTGGTACAGTAGTAACACTGCTCGAGGAAGTGAATGGATGGTATAAGATAAATTACAATGGCAAGACAGGGTATATATATGGAGTATATGTTACTGTAATGCCAAGCTCTTCTGAAGTAAAGACTGGAAGGGTTACAGCTTCGGTTCTTAACGTAAGAGAGGAAGCGAGCACTTCAACAAAAGTTATAGGAACACTTTCTAAAGGTACAGTAGTAACACTGCTCGAGGAAGTGAATGGATGGTATAAGATAAATTACAATGGCAAGATAGGGTATATATATGGAAAATATGTTGATGTGATATCAAGTTCATCTGATGTAACTATCATAAAAACTGTAAAAGTCACTGCTAAAAGTGGACTGAATGTGAGAGTTAGCAATTCTACAAGCGCAGCAAAATTAGGAGTAGTTCCTTATGGGGCAGAACTGAAAGTAGTTGGAGAATACAATGGTTGGTATAAGATATTGTATAAGGGTGGATTCGGATACGTATATGCCAAATATACAAAATGAATGAGAAGATAGCAAAGCCGAGTTAGCGGCTTTGCTATTTTTTTAAAACAGAGGAATCTAAAAATTTTGATGTTTGCCTATAAGGAATCGTTATTTTTCTAACAATGTCTTTGTATAATAGACAAATGTATTTTTTACTATTGCATTTTTTACTTTATTGATTTATCATATTAAATATACATCTAGTAACAAGGAGTGATAAAATGAAAGAAATGATATTGATGACACCAGGGCCTACAATGGTGCCGGAAGATGTAAAAAAAGTTGCGGGTGCACAACCTTTACACCATAGAACGGAAGATTTTTATGAATTATTTTCTAATCTCAATAAAAATTTAAAAGAAATATTTAAAACTAAAAATGAAGTTATCACGTTGACCTCATCAGGAACAGGTGGAATGGAAGCTGTCATTGCAAATCTTTTTTCCACGGGAGATAAAGTATTAGTCGCCAGTATAGGTTATTTTGGAGAAAGATTTTATGATATAGCAAGAGCTTATGGCCTTGATGCAGAACTTCAAGACTTTGGCTGGGGAAACGCCGTAGACCTTGACGTATTAGAAGATAAATTAAAAAATGGCAATTACAAAGCCCTTTTAGTTACCCATAATGAAACTTCCACAGGAGTTACAAATAACGTAAAAGAAATTGCAAAAATTGCTAATAAATACGGGGTAGCAATTGTCGTTGATGCTGTAAGCTCGTTAGGTGGTATACCCCTTGAAATGGACGAGTGGGGTATTGATGCAGTAATAACCTGTTCTCAAAAATGCCTTATGTCGCCTCCTGGACTTAGCTTTGTCGCTTTAAGTGAAAGAGCATGGAAAATGGCGGAGACTTCTAATCTTCCAAAATATTATTTTAACTTAAAAAAAGCGAAAGAAGGCGTTTTAAAGCCCAACCCCGATACTCCTGCTACTCCTGCTGTCTCTACAATAATGGCTGTAGCAAAAGCGACAAATATGATTTTGGAATTTGGACTGGATAATGTATACAAAAGGCAAGCCAACTATGGGAAAAGAGTGAGAGAATACGTAAAGAATTTGGGGCTAGAACTGCTGCCAGAAGAAGACATAGCTTCTGATTTAATAACTGCTATAAAAGTTCCTGAAAAATACAAAGCATCAGAGATTATAAGCCACATGAAAGAAAAACATGGGGTATTAATAACAGGAGGGCAAGGACCTTTAAAAGGGAAAATTATAAGAATAGGTCACATGGGTTATGTGACTGAAGAAATGCTTACTAAAACTCTTGAGGCGTTGAAAGACGCAACAGAGTGGTAAGGAGGGATATAACTTGAGGATAATTGTCACAGAGAAAATATCAGAAAATGGCATTGAATATCTAAAAAAACACGCTGACGTAGACGTGAAAACTAATATTTCAAGAGATGAGCTTTTAGAAATTATTAAAGATTATGACGCCATTATTGTCAGAAGTGCTACAAAAGTAGATAGAGAACTTATCGAAAAAGGTGAAAGATTAAAAGTCGTAGGTCGTGCGGGAAATGGCGTTGACAACATTGATGTGACAGCAGCTACTGAAAAAGGAATTCTTGTTGTAAATACTCCTGCTGGAAATACTGTAGCTGCTGCAGAATTGACCATTGGCCTTATGCTGGCTATAGCCAGAAATATACCGCAGGCATATCATGCTGGTCTTAATGGAGACTTTAGAAGGGATAAATTCAAAGGCGTTGAATTGAACGGAAAAACTGTAGGCATAATAGGTTTGGGTCGAATCGGTTCCCTTGTTGCTGCAAGGTTGGCAGCATTCAACATGAGAGTAATTGCTTACGACCCTTATATGCCTGATAGCCGTTTTGAAAAATACGGTGTGGAAAAAGTTACTTTAGATGAATTGCTTCAGCAATCAGACTTTATAACAATTCACCTTCCGAAAACGGAAGAGACCAAAAAAATGCTCAGCGAAAAAGAGTTCAAAAAAATGAAAAAGGGAGTTAGAATAGTAAATGCCGCACGAGGAGGCATCATTGATGAAAAAGCTCTTTACAATGCCATTAAAGAGGGTATTGTAGCGGCAGCAGGGTTAGACGTTCTTGAAGTAGAACCAAAATATAACGTAGAACGACAAGATTTTAACAATCCACTTCTTGAACTACCAAATGTCGTTTTTACGCCTCATCTTGGAGCTTCAACTTATGAAGCGCAAGAAAACATAGGCATATCCATTGCTCAAGAAGTAATTTCGGCTTTAAACGGTAATCTATACGGAAATATAGTAAATTTACCCGGCGTGAAATCCGACGAATTTTCACAGCTGAAACCTTATATGAAATTGGCTGAAGCCATGGGAGCATTTTATTATCAAATAAATGATACTCCTGTTAGATTAGTTGAAGTGATATATAGAGGAGAAATTTCGAAAACTAATACAGATATTGTTACTCTCTATGCTCTTAAAGGCTTTTTAAAGCCTGTATTAGAGGAGGATGTAAGTGTTGTAAATGCAAAATTAAGGGCAAAAGAAATGGGGATAGAAGTTGTAGAGGGTAAAATCGAAGAAATAAACCACTATTCAAGCCTTATCATTCTCAAGATTACAGATACCAATGGCAAAACAACACAATTTGCAGGAACCACATACGGAGAAGAAGTGAGGATTGTAGAGTATATGGGACATAAAGTAAATTTTGAACCTACGGAGTACATGCTATTTGTCAAGAATAAAGATGTACCAGGGGTTATAGGTCACATAGGGAACGTATTAGGAGACTTTGGCATAAACATCTCAACTATGCAAGTAAGCCCCAATAAAAATGATGGAACCGCATTAATGATTGTAAGTACAGACAAAGAAATCCCTGATGAAGCAGTAGAGTCTCTAAATAAATTAAATAGCATAATAAAAGCAAGAGCGGTAAGGGGTTAATATAAAAAAAGGAGCAAGTTTTTTCTTGCTCCTTTAAATATTATAAGGTTAAATATTATAAGGTGTTCTTTTTCTCCCTTCAAAATAATAAAGAGTATTTATCCCGTATGATTTTACATAAGCATAAGCTTTGTCAAAATCTCTTGCCACATCGTAAGGATTATGGGCATCAGAATTTACTACAATAGGTATATTATATTCCTTGATCATTCCCATTATTTCTTTTGAAGGATAGATTTCTCCTACGGGTTTTCTAAGCCCTGCAGTAGAAACTTCAATTACTATACCTGTTTTAGAGATTTCCTCAATATTTTGCCTTATTTTATCAAAAGTATAAGGCTTTGCCCTAAATCCAAAAATTTTTACAAGGTCAATATGTCCTATAATATCGAACAGACCTGTTTTAGCCATTTTTTCAATTATATTAAAATACTCAAGATAAACCTCATCAGTATCACGACTTTTCCACTCTTCTATAGATTCTTCAAGGTCTATTCCCCAATCTTCAATCCAATGAACAGACCCTATAACATAATCCCATGGATAAGGTTCAATAAATTCTTTTATTTCTTTTTCTTTTCCTGGGAAGTAGTCCGCTTCAATGCCCAATTTTACAGGCAAACCCATTGCTTTTGCTTCAGTAATTAATTCAACATACTCAGAAATGTTTTGGTTCATGTAGTTTTTTATCCATTCGCTTCTAAAACCGTCACTTTTATACGCATTGTACCCTTCTTTAAATCTATGTTCGTGTTCAGAAATGCCAATCTCAGTTAAACCTTTTTGTAGTGCTACATCAATGAACTTCTTAAGCCATTCTATTGTATAAGGCCCATTTTCTATGTGGACGTGATAATCTGCAGCCATAATTTTTCCTCCTTAAACAACTCAAAATCCTCGTTTTTCTCTTTAGCATCTTAAAACATTATAATATTTTGCAAAAACTAATGCAACTTGTGTTATAATAATTACAATAGGTGTTTTATTTTGTGAAGTGAGGGGTTCCATCCTCTTTACAATCACCTAAAAATACTATATAATAAATGAGTATTTATTTTTACGAGGTGTTTTTTTATGTACTGGCGGTATTGTAAAAAAACCAAAAAATCCATTTAAATCTAAAAGGGATACGAGTCTCTATTTTTCCAAAATAGAGATTTTTTTATGGGTTAAAAATACTTAAAAATTAATCATAAAAAACGATAATACACTTAAGAGGTGAGATAATGACAAAATATATTTTTGTAACAGGAGGAGTTGTATCCTCTCTTGGGAAAGGCATAACTGCTGCATCATTGGGAAGGCTTTTAAAAAGCCGCGGCATATCAGTTGCTATTCAAAAATTTGACCCTTATATAAACGTAGATCCCGGCACAATGAGTCCATACCAACATGGTGAAGTTTTTGTTACAGAAGATGGGGCGGAGACAGACTTAGACCTTGGCCATTATGAGAGGTTTATAGACATTAACCTTACCAAAAATAGCAATGTAACTGCAGGTAAAGTGTATTGGTCTGTCATCACAAAAGAGAGAAAAGGGGATTATCTTGGTGCCACAGTGCAAGTGATACCTCACATAACGAACGAAATTAAAGAAAGAGTATACAGAGTTGCAAAAGAAAAAAATGTGGACGTAGTAATAACAGAAATTGGCGGAACAGTAGGAGACATAGAAAGCCTTCCTTTCCTTGAAGCTATAAGACAAGTAGCAATTGAACAAGGTAAAGACAATGTTATGTTTATCCACGTCACATTAGTACCTCATCTTGGTAATACAGGGGAATTAAAAACAAAACCTACTCAACATAGCGTTAAAGAATTAAGGTCAATAGGTATTCAACCGGATATGATTGTATGCAGAACAGAACTTTCTCTAACGCAGGACTTAAAAGAAAAAATCGCTCTTTTTTGCAATGTAGATGTAGAAGCGGTTATAGAGAATAGAGATGTAGAATCAATTTATGAAGTACCATTGGAATTCGAAAAGCAAAAAGTAGATGAATATGTGCTAAGAAGATTAAATTTGCCCCTTGGCCAATCGGATTTAAAAGAGTGGAGAGAATATGTAGAAAGAGAAAAAAATCCCATAAAAGAGGTAGAAGTAGCGTTAGTAGGTAAGTATGTAGACCTTCATGATGCATATATAAGTGTGGTAGAGGCATTAAAACACGCAGGGGTTTATCATAGCGCTGCTGTGAATATAAGATGGGTAAATGCAGAGCATGTGAATGATGAGACAGTAGAAACACTTTTAAAAGGTGCAGACGGTATATTAGTGCCTGGAGGATTTGGCGATAGAGGCGTTGAAGGGAAGATAAGAGCTATACAATATGCAAGGGAAAACAAAATCCCTTATCTTGGATTGTGTCTTGGTATGCAATGCGCTGTAATAGAATTTGCAAGAAATGTAGCAGGACTAAAAGGAGCTAATTCTACAGAATTTGACCCAAATACTTCCTATCCTGTAATAGACCTTATGCCTGAACAAAAAGATATAGATGAAAAAGGCGGTACCATGAGATTAGGAGTGTATCCTTGCAAAGTGATTGAAGGTACAAAAGCTTATCAGGCTTATCAAGACGAATTAGTATATGAAAGGCATAGACATAGGTATGAATTTAATAACCAATACAGAGAACTTTTAACTTCAAAAGGCCTTGTACTTTCAGGACTTTCTCCTGATGAACGGTTGGTGGAAATAATAGAATTAAAGGACCATCCTTATTTTGTAGCATCCCAGTTTCATCCAGAGTTTAAATCAAGGCCTTTAAAACCTCATCCTCTGTTTAGGGATTTTATAGGGGCTATATTAAAGATTAAAGGGTAATTTTTGTGGGGGTAAGATGATTGTACCCCATAATTTATATGTGAAATAGGTATTTAAACAATTAGCTAATAAATCCGAAAATATATATATAAAAGTAAATAAAATACAACTGATGAGTTGAAAAATTTATTTGCAAATTATAAATAAAAAAAGGGGGGTTAGTTGTATAATTAAATGCAACAGATAAAAGAATAGAAACCATAGTGAAAATCGTGTATGATATAGGTGTCAACTAAACATCATACAAGGAGGATTTTCACTATGGTTCATAATAATGATACCACAAAAAAGCGTTCTTTTAAACACTTAAGTAGCTATGAACGAGGAGAAATCTATGCATTACTCAAAGAAGGAAGAAGTATTCGGTATATTGCTAAAAAACTTAATCGATCTCCAAGCACTATAAGCCGTGAAATTAAACGTGGAACTACTACACAACTTAGAAGTGATTTATCTTCTTATACAAGCTATTTTCCTGAAACCGGTCAAGCTATCTACGAAAAAAATCGCTCAAATTGCGGAGCTAAATTTAAAGTAGCTAAAGCAGAAGATTTTTTGAAATATGCTGAAAATAAAATATTAAATGAAAAATGGTCACCAGATGCAGTTGTAGGCTATTGTAAAAAAGACCCAAGCTGGAATAATAAAACTATTGTTTGTACTAAAACACTGTACAACTATATAGATAGAGGATTATTAAAAGTTAAAAACATTGATTTACCTTTAAAACTACGTTTAAAACCAAGAAAGAAACAAAATCGTAAAAATAAACGTATTATGGGTAAAAGTATTGATTTTAGGCCTAAAGAAGTTGAAAGCCGTGAAGTTTTTGGGCATTGGGAAATAGATACGTTAATTGGCAAGAAATCTAATGACAAGGTCCTTTTAACATTAATAGAGCGTAAGACTCGCCATGAAATAATATTCTTATTAGATGCAAAAGACAATAAATCTGTTAAAGATGCATTATCAAAATTAAAAGATATGTTTGGTGACAATTTAAGCAAGGTCTTTAAAACAATAACATCTGATAATGGTACAGAGTTTAGTGATTTAGAAAGTGCTCTTTTAGAATATGGCGTAGAAGTATATTATACACATCCATATTCATCTTGGGAAAGAGCTACAAATGAACGACATAACGGTCTTATACGACGTTTCATCCCTAAAGGTAAAAGTATTAAAGATTTATCTATAGATACGATAAAGAGAGTAGAAAACTGGCTTAATAACCTTCCACGAAAATTGTTAAATTACAAAACGCCTAAGGAATACTTTTATGAAGAGCTGGCAAAAATCTGTTAAGCCCATCCATTATAAAGTTTAGAGCTCGTTCGTGATTTGTCAAGGGCAGGCTTCGCCTGACTTTAACCCTTGACAAATCACGACCTTCGCTCAACTTGTTAACTAAGATGGGCTTAAGGTTATATATGATTTGTTCCAAATCCTATATCTACATGATTTTCATTAGGTGTTGCATTTAATATTGCAATTTATAATAAAAAAAGGGGTAGAAAACTACTCCTTTTTTTATGTGCGCCCGGCATGGGCGATAGCTAGGCGGTGAAAGTCCGCTGTGGGCTTGGTAGTGGGAACCACTAGCCAAAAGCAAGGGTGTCCATCGTGAGGTGGAATCTGAAGGAAGCTTAAGGCAAAATCTCGGTCTGATGAACAAGAACCAGATAAGAGGCTGAATTGGGATGGATGAGTTTGCGTAACAAAACGAAGTCCAACACTACCCGAATCCCATACAGTAAATCTGGCAGATATATGAGATGAAAGTTATCGTTCTTACCCGGGGAGGTCTCAAGGACAAGTCACTAAAGTGAACTCTGAAGTGACAACCCATACAGTGATGTATGGTTGAACCTTGAGAAGTCAGCAGAGGTCATAGTACTTATCTAGTCATGAATAGATAAGGAAGGGCCGAACGTTAGGAGGTTTTGGAAATCTTATGGACTCGAAAGATATGCAGAGACTGCAGACAACTCAACAAAGAGGCTATCCGTTGAATAGAGAAATGGAATTTCAAAAGACAACGGAAGTGCATAGTATATCATCGGCGTCAAAAGATAGAAGAAACGATGTACAAAGATATACCAGCAAGATGCTTGAAATGATAGTAGAACGAGGAAACATGAGAGCAGCATACAAGCGCGTTGTTGCAAATAAAGGAAGCCATGGAGTCGATGGGATGGAAGTAGATGAACTTCTACCGTATCTCAAAGAAAACTGGGCAACCATAAAACAACAACTGCTGGAGGGGAAATACAAACCACAACCAGTGCGAAGAGTAGAAATTTCCAAACCAGATGGAGGAGTAAGACTACTAGGAATACCTACAGCACTAGATAGGTTAATACAACAAGCAATAGCCCAAATACTAAATAGAGTCTACAACCATACATTTTCTGATAGCAGTTATGGATTTAGACCAGGACGCAGTGCAAAAGACGCAATAAAAGCCGCAGAAGCATATATAAATGAAGGATATACATGGGTTGTAGATATGGACTTAGAAAAGTTCTTTGACAGAGTAAACCACGACATAATAATGTCCAAACTAGAAAAGCGGATAGGAGACAAAGAGTACTAAAGTTAATAAGAAGATACTTAGAATCAGGAGTAATGATAAACGGAATCAAAGTATCAACAGAAGAAGGAACACCCCAAGGAGGGCCATTAAGTCCCCTATTAGCAAACATAATGTTGGACGAACTAGACAAAGAACTTGAAAAGAGAGGACACAAATTCTGTCGGTACGCAGATGACTGCAACATATATGTAAAAAGCAGGTCTGCAGGAAACAGAGTAATGAAGAGCATAAAGAAATTCATAGAAAGCAAATTAAAATTAAAAATCAATGAAGCAAAAAGTGCTGTAGATAGACCATGGAGAAGAAAATTTCTTGGATTTTCATTCTACACAAAAGAAAACGAAGTAAGAATAAGAATCCATGAAAAATCCATCAAAAGGTTTAAGGAAAAGTAAGAGAAATAACCAATCGGAACAAGGGAATAAGCATGGAAAACAGAATAAAAAGACTAAATCAAATAACAACAGGATGGGTCAACTATTTTGGATTAGCAGACGCGAAAAGCATAATGAAAACCCTTGACGAATGGATAAGGCGAAGACTAAGGGCATGTATATGGAAACAATGGAAGAAGATAAAAACGAAGCATGATAACCTAGTAAAACTAGGAGTAGAAGAACAAAAAGCCTGGGAATACGCCAATACAAGGAAAGGCTACTGGAGAATATCCAATAGCCCAATCCTAAATAAGACTCTTACAAATAAATACTTTGAAAGCATAGGTTATAAGAGTTTATCCCAAAGATATCTAATTGTACACAATTCCTAATGAACCGCCGTATACCGAACGGTACGTACGGTGGTGTGAGAGGACGCTGAATAAAATAATTATTCAGCTCCTACTCGATTGACAAAATGAAAGTGATAATATATAATCATAAATAAGCAAAAACAATCATAAATGAGCGGAATAACATTGAATGGATGTGAATGAATATGAGTATATCTGATAGGATGTTTGGTGAGGAGAGACGCTTAAAAATTGCGGAAATTATAAGTAAGGATAAAAGTATCAGTGTTTCTGAGCTTAGCAAACTCTTTAATGTTTCTGAGTCAACAATAAGAAGAGATTTGCACGTACTGGAAGAAAAGGGTTTCATACAAAGGACTCACGGTGGCGCGATATTGAATGTTGGCACTCATTATGAGCCTGCATTTTTTGAAAAAGAAGATGTGGAACTAGAGGCAAAAAGGAAGATAGGTAAAATTGCTGCATCAATGATAGAAGAAGGAGATTCTATAATTTTAGATGCCGGTACGACTACTCTTGAGATTGCGCGAAATCTTAAAAATACGAAACTTACTGTTGTCACTAATTCACCTCTTATTGCAATAGAGCTTTCAAAACACGAGGATATTGAGCTTATTGTGACAGGAGGTATACAGAGGTGGAGGACTAAGGCTTTAGTTGGTCCTATTGCTGAAATGGTAATAAGACAGTTTAAAGTGGATAAGGCTTTTATAGGCACAAATGCTATATCTTTTGAGGATGGGCTTATGACTCCAGACTTAATTGAGGCCAATACAAAAAAGGCCATGTGTGATGTGTCAAGTGAAGTTTATATAGTAGCAGATCACACTAAATTTGGAAAGAAGTCTTTTGTTAAATTTGCAGATATAAAGGACATTACGGCAATAATAACAGATGATGAGATTGACTATGAGATAGTGAGAAAATATGAACAGGCAAATATAGATATAGTAAGCTTTGGAAAGGATGAAAATAATGATAACGACGGTAACGGCGAATCCAGCAATTGACAGGACAATAATTGTTGAGGATTTGAAAATTGGTTATGTAAATAGGGTAATTCGATCAAGAGTAGATGCTGGGGGAAAAGGTATAAATGTCGCTAAAAACCTTAAAAATTTTGGAGATGATGTTATTGCTCTTGGCTTTATAGGACCTAATGCTAAATATATAATCGATTGTTTAGAAGATGAAGGCATAAAAACTGACTTTGTGAAAATAAAAAATGAGACGAGGACAAATATAAAGATTTCTGATATTTCAAGGATGGAAGTCACTGATTTGAATGAATATGGCCCATATGTAAGCGAAGAAGAAATAGAGCTACTTAAAAAAAGTATATTTAAATATGCTAAAGAGTCAAAAGTGCTTGTGCTTTCAGGAAGTTTACCACAAGGAGTGCCAAAGACTTTTTACAAAGACATAATTAGAGAAGTAAAAAGCGGTGATTTAAAAATAATTCTTGATGCTGACAAAGAAGCGCTTTTATACGGCATAGAAGAAAAGCCTTACATGATAAAGCCTAATGTGCAGGAGTTAGAAGATGTAGTAGGCAAAAAGCTTGAGAGTTTAGAAGAGGTTATTGAAGAAGGAAAAAAGCTGAAGGATTCAGGTATAGAAATAGTTGCGATTTCTATGGGAGGTCGCGGTAGTGTTGTGATAACAAAGGAAGGGATATATAGGGTAATGCCTGTAAAAGTTGAAGTAAAAGGGACAGTTGGAGCAGGAGATGCCTTTGTTGCAGGCTTTGCCCATGGAATATATAAAGGACTTCCGATTGAGGAGACAATAAAAATAGCAGCAGCTTTATCTACCTCCGTTGTCATGAAAGAAGGCACAAGAGCAGGCACTCTTGAGGAGGTAAATATATTAAAGGATAAGATTGGAATAGAGAGGATAGAAAGGTGAGGGAAATGGAAATAAAAGATGTATTGAACGAAAAAATGATGGTTTTTGACCTAAAGGCAAAGGACAAAAATGGAGTGTTGGAAGAGTTAGTAAGTGTTTTAAAAGAAAATGGAGTTGTAGATGATGAAGAAGGCTTTTTAGAAGTGGTGAAAAGAAGAGAAGAAGAGTTTTCTACAGGTATAGGTTATGGGGTTGCAATACCTCATGGCAAAAGCAGTCTTGTGAAAAAGCCAGCAATAGTATTTGGTAAGTCTCGCCAAGGAATAGACTATAACTCAATGGATGGCAAACCTGCCCATTTATTTTTCTTAATTGCTGTGCCAGACAACTCTGATGAGTTACATCTTAAAGTTTTGGCTGAGCTTTCAAGGTCTTTAATGCATAAGGAGGTGAGAGAAGAGTTAGAAAAAGCTTTGACACCTGAGGAAGTCATAAACGCTTTTAATAAGTAAATTTTTAAGAGAGGGGATTAATTATGAAAAAGGTAGTTGCTGTTACAGCCTGCCCTACAGGTATTGCTCATACCTATATGGCGGCGGAAAATCTTCAGATGGCAGCCAAAGAAATGGGAGTAGACATAAAGGTAGAGACTCAAGGGTCAATAGGTGCAGAAAACCAGCTTACTGAAGAAGATATAAAAGCTGCTGATGCTGTCATAATAGCAGCTGCGACAAAAGTTGATAAATCAAGATTTGCCGGTAAACCTGTACTTGAGGTACCAGTTGAAGATGCTATAAAGGATGCAAAAGGACTTATTGAAAAGGCTCTTAAGATGGAAAAGCCAAAAGATTATGTAGAAAAGGTAGAAGAAATTCATAAAGAAAGGTCAGCGCAAAGGACAGGTGCCTACAAACACCTTATGACAGGTGTTTCCTACATGATACCTTTTGTAGTTGCAGGTGGTATTTTAATTGCACTTTCCTTTTTCTGGGGATATAAAGCCTTTGAGGTAGAAGGAACTCTTCCTTGGGCTTTGATGAAAATTGGCGGTGGTTCAGCTTTTGCATTGATGGTGCCGATTTTGTCTGGCTATATAGCATTTTCTATTGCAGATAGGCCTGGTCTTGTTCCCGGCATGGTAGGCGGTATGCTGGCAGTATCCACTGGGGCAGGATTTTTAGGCGGTATCATTTCAGGATTTTTGGCAGGATATACGATAGTTTATCTGAAAAGGTTAATAAAGCTTCCTAAAACATTAGAAGGTTTAATGCCAATACTCATATTGCCGGTATTATCGACTTTAATAGTAGGACTTTTAATGATATATGTAATTGGTTCTCCAATGAAAGCCATAATGACATCTTTGACTGACTGGCTTACTGGGATGAGTTCTACAAATGCAGTGATTTTTGGAGCAATATTGGGACTTATGATGGCTTTTGATATGGGTGGTCCTGTAAACAAGACAGCTTATACTTTTGCAACAGGTCTTTTAGCATCAAATGTTTTTGCTCCAATGGCAGCGGTCATGGCAGCTGGTATGACTCCTCCACTTGGACTTGCACTTGCAACTGCTCTTTTCAAGAATAGATTTACAAAGGAAGAGATAGAAGCGGGTAAAGCGGCATGGGTTTTGGGAGCTTCGTTTATAACAGAAGGTGCTATACCATTTGCAGCAGCAGACCCCTTCAGGGTAATACCTTCAATAATGGTGGGCTCTGCTGTGACAGGTGCTCTTTCAATGCTTTTCCACATTGAATTAAGAGCTCCTCATGGAGGAATATTTGTAATACCGATAGCTGTGTCAAATCCTCTTCTTTACATTGGAGTAATAGCAGTTGGTACAGTAGTTACTGCATTAATGGTAGCGCTTCTTAAGAAAAAAGTAGAATAAAAAAGGAAGGCTGTTGCCTTCCAGTTTTTTATTTGCTAAAAGGATTTTGCACCTTTACTTTGCCAGAGTACTGACCTGAATTTAGGTCTCTATACAAATCTTCTCTGCTCCAGGTAAGTTCGCCTTCCGTACCCAAGTTAAAACCTTTTTCTAATATATGGCGTGACTTGGCTTTGTCATATGAATTTTCTTTTCTTACAATTTCCTCAAGAGTTTCTGTTAAAAGGCTAGATACTGATGTTTGTCTATCTATAGCTATATGTTTTATCTTTTGTAATAAACCCTTAGGCAAAGATAATGTGATATTTTGCATCTCCACTTTTTGCTTACCTTTGTTCATATTATTCTATATCTATTTTTCTTCCCTTTGGTTTGCTTGGATGTAATTTTGGCATTGTGATTTTGAGAATGCCGTTTTCAAATTTAGCAGTAGTTCTTTCAGGGTCTACTTCTGCGGGTAATTCTATTCTTCTGGCAAAACTTCCGTAATATCTTTCTCTCATGTAATAATTTTTATCTTCTCTTTCTTCATCTACTGTGGTTTGCCCTTTTATTTCCAGTATATTGTCATAGACATTTATTTCAATGTCTTTTTTGTCAACGCCCGGTAGTTCAGCTGTTGCCACTATTTCTGTTTCAGATTCGGTGATGTCCACTCTTGGCCGAGAAAATAGACCTGAAATAGATGGGAAATTCACATCAAAAATGCTTGGCAAATTTCTAATATTGAAATCGAAGGGCCAATCCCACCAGTCGCGTCCTCGTCTCATAAGGCTCATTTACATCACCTCCATATTTTTCTATTATTTATTATATCACATTAATTGAAATTTTCAATTATTAGGTTTCACAAAATCCTCACATTTAATTCTTACTTTTTTATTCTTTTTATGTTAAAATCTATAAGGGTGAAATTGACGATGTAAAAAAGGAAGTGATTAGATGCGACCAGATGAAAAAGATGTAAGTAAGTTGTACTTTTTTGTCATGTTACTTTTCATAACAGTGGGATATTTGGTGCAAAAGGCTTCTTTATATATAGGTATACTCATCACAGAATTTTTTCTTGTTTTACTGCCTGTTATTCTTTATCTTTTTTTAAAAAAATATGATGTAAAATATGTTTTAAGGTTAAATCCTATAAAAGGGGATAAAGTTTTTTTAGTGATAATAATAGCTATTTTAGGCTGGATAGTATCGGGTTTTTTTGCACTTTTGACAAATTATTTTCTATCTAAATTGGGTAAAATTCCTGTCATGCAAATGCCTGCAGCTTCCAATATACAAGAACTTTTTATGCAAATTTTAATATTTGGAGCTGTAGCTGCCTGTAGTGAAGAAATATTTATGCGGGGACTTGTTATGAGAAGTTTTGAAATGAGGGGTTCTATAAAGAGTATTTTTATAACCGCTATATTCTTTGCAATGCTTCATTTAAATGTACAAAATTTTTTAAGTATACTTTTTCTCGGTAGTTTATTAGGATATGTAGTGTATAGAACTAATTCCATATATGCGGGAATGATAGGCCATTTTACAAATAACACTATTTCTGTGTTGTTATCATATTTTGTAGCACAACAAAACTTAGGAAAAGCAACTCCATTACAACAAGTAAATATTCCATTTATTGTAGTCGTTGGTTATGGGATTTTTGCATTGTTTGCTTCTGTTCTTTTGTATGTGCTATTGAGATATTTGAAGAAAATAACTGACCCATATATTATACGCGGTACTACAACAGTAAAAGAAGATTTACACATTTTCTTATATTGGCCTGTGCTTTTGTCAGTTTTAGTGTTTGTATATAGGATCAGTTGGGAAATATTAAAGATAGCAGGAGTTATATAAAAGTGTACACTGCATGTTTAAAAAAATGAAAAGTGTTGACGTAAATAAAAGAATAGGATAGAATAATAAATAGAAGAGATGCAATCGGTTTCATTTTGAAGGTGGTGGTATAATGAATGTAACGATTAAAGATGTGGCCAAAAGGGCAAATGTTGCTCCTTCTACTGTATCGAGGGTTATTGCTGATAATCCTCGTATAAGCAAAGAGACAAAAGAGAGAGTTTGGAAGGCGATGGAGGAATTGGGGTATTATCCAAATGCCATTGCCAGAAGCCTTGCAAGTAAAGTGACAAATACATTAGGGCTTATAATGCCTCGCTCTACAGAGGAAGCTTTTTCAAATCCCTTTTTCCCAGAAGTGATGAGAGGAATAAGTGTTGTTGCCCACAGAGAAAAATATGATTTGCTTTTATCAACATCTGGGAATCAAGAAGAGGAAAAAGAAGCGGTTATAAATATGGTAAAAGGCAAACGAGTTGATGGAATAATTCTTTTATCTTCCCGTACAACCGATGAGCTTATACCTTGGTTAAGAGATGAAAAATTTCCTTTTGTTGTTATAGGTAAGCCTTTAGACGCCAAGGGTGTGTATTGGGTTGACAATGACAATATAGGGGCTTCTAAGCTTGCTACTAATTACCTTATTAAACATGGGCATAGAGAAATTGCTTTTATAAGTGGTTCATTGGAATATGTAGTGAGTTTAGATAGGTTAGATGGTTATAAACTTGCCCTTGAGGAAAATGGAATACCTTTTAAGAGAGAGTTGGTGGAACAAGACGAGTTTTCAGAAGACGGTGGATACAGGGCGATGATGAGAATATTAGAAAGAGAAAAACCTACTGCAGTTGTGGTTACTGATGATGTTATGGCATTTGGTGTTATAAGGGCTGCAATAGATAAAGGATATAGAGTTCCTGAGGATATATCAATAGTAGGGTTTAACAACATTCCCTTGTCAGCTTTTGCAAACCCACCCCTTACGACAATAGATATTTCTACATTTGATTTGGGAATTAAGTCTGCAGAACTTTTGATTGCAAGGTTAAAGCAAAAGGATGTAGACACAGACCACATCATTGTGCCTGTAAAGCTTGTGGAGAGGAAATCTTGTGTTGCAAGATGAAAAGCTGTAGGGTTTACATTCCTACAGCTTTTTTATGGCCTTTTAAAAACATTTCTCCTACTTCGTAGATATTTCCTGCTCCAACTGTTAATACTAAATCGCCTGCTTTTGCATTTTTATTTAAATACTCCACTATAGAGTCAAAGTCTTTTAAGTACAAAACATCCTTTCCTCTTTGAGAGATTAGTTCCACTAAATCTTTAGAAGAAACAATTCCTGTATCTTTCTCTCTTGCGGCGTATATGTCAGCTATTATTATTTTATCCGCATTGTCAAAGGATCCTGCAAAATCATTAAGCAAAGATTTAGTTCTTGAGTAAGTATGTGGCTGGAATATACAAATAATTCTTTTATGAGGATAATTTTTTGCTGCTTCTAAAGTTGCTTTAATTTCAGCAGGGTGATGAGCATAGTCATCCACAATTGTTATGCCATCAACTATTCCTTTTATTTCGAATCTTCTATGAGTGCCTTTGAATTCAGTTAAATAATGAGAAGCTTTTTTTATGTCAATTCCTACAAGGTGACTTACTGCCAAAGCAGCTAAGGCGTTGTAAACATTGTGTTTTCCGGGTATTGATAATTTAAAATTGCCCATATATTCCTCTTTATAATAAACGTCAAAAATTGCACAGCCTTTGTCATCAAAACTTATGTTTTTTGCTTTCCAATCACTATCTTGGTAAATACCATAGGTCACAATGTTTTTATTTAACCCATTTACAACATACATGGTGTTTGCATCATCTTTGCATGCTACCACGAATCCGTCTGGTGGAACTAAATTAGCAAATTGCCTAAAAGACTGTTTTATGTTGTCAATATTTTTGAAGTAATCTAAGTGGTCTGAATCGACATTTAGTATAACAGCTATGTAAGGATAAAACTTTAGAAAACTATCTGTATATTCACAAGCTTCTGTGACAAAATATTCACTGCTTCCAACTCTCACATTTCCTCCTATTACATCAACTTCTCCTCCTACTAAAACTGTTGGGTCAAATTCCATACCATCGAGTATTACAGATATTAAAGAAGTAGTAGTTGTCTTTCCATGACTTCCTGCAACAGCAATGCCGTATTTGTATTTTTTCATAATGAGACCTAAAAGGGTAGCTCTATCTATAATAGGTATATTTAATTCCTTAGCTTTTTGATATTCAGGATTATCTTCATGGATAGCAGCTGTATACACTACTAAATCAGCACCTATGACACTATTTTCGTTGTGAGGTATTGTTATAACTGCTCCTTCTTGTCTTAACCTTTCGATTATATGAGAATTTTTTATATCTGAGCCTGTTACTATATGGCCGTTATTCAAAAGTATATGAGCTAAACCGCTCATACTTATACCGCCAATTCCTATAAAATGCACTCTTTTAAAGTTTTCAAGATTTATATCCATAGTTTACGCTCCTCTCAGTTCCTATTGTTATTATTGCCTTTTCATGGTTAAAATATGATTAAAGCTTGTCAAAAGCAACTATATTTATAAAAAAATTATATCACATGTTGCAGAAAAGTGAACTTTTAAATATAATTTTGGTATAAAAGTTTGTATGTGCGGAGGTTATTTTTTATGGATAAGTACAAACGGTATGAACGATTGGCAGCAATCGTTAAGATATTTAGTGAAAATCCTAATACCCTCATAAATTTAGAATATTTTGTGAATTTTTTTGGTATAGCTAAATCTACTGCCTCGGAAGATATCGATATTTTAAAGAATGTGATAGAAAAATTTAGTTTTGGCAAATTAATTACATTACCTGGAGCTGGTGGTGGAGTAAAATACATTCCTATAGCTAATATTAAAAGTTATTTGCCTTTTGTACAAGAAATAAAGGAAAAATTAAAGGATCCGTCGAGAATAATTCCCGGAGGTTTTTTGTACACTGCCGATTTGATTTATTCTCCCAATATTGTAACAAAAATTGGTGAAATTTTAGTATTTCCTTTTTTGGATAAAAACGTTGATGCGATTGTAACTGTGGAGACAAAGGGTATACCTATTGCCTTGATGTGCGCAAGGACGCTTAATGTTCCCCTTGTAATAATTAGAAAAGATAGCAGAGTTACAGAAGGTTCTTTTGTTTCTATTAATTATATTTCTGGGTCTCAAAGACACATACGTTCTATGTCTTTGGCTAGAAGATCTTTACAGAAAGGTTCTAAAGTATTGTTGATAGATGACTTTATGAAAGCAGGCGGAACGATTAGAGGTATGATGGAACTTATGGAGGAATTTGATGCAGAAGTAGTTGGTGCAGGAGTTATGATTTCGACGGAAAAACCGGAGAATAAGCTGGTGGATAATTACATTTCGGTTTTTGTGTTAAAAAATATGGAGGAGGAGAAAAATATAATTGATATTGAAATAAGTGACTGGATATTGAAGGGTTAAAGAGAGTAAAAAATTTTTTTAAAAATTTTTCGGAATTTTAGTTTTTCCTGAAGGAAATTTTGATTTTATGGCGAATATTTATTAGTGTAAGAGAGTTTGCAAATGCTAACTTAGGGTTTAACTTCAGGAAGGTGGTGAGCTTATGGAAATTACAGACGTAAGGGTGAGAAAACTTAATGAGGAAGGCAAAATGAAGGCTGTAGTTTCTGTAACCTTTGACAATGAGTTTGTGGTTCACGACATAAAGGTTATAGAGGGCCAAAATGGGTTGTTTATTGCTATGCCAAGTCGAAAGACTCCCGAAGGGGAGTTTAAAGATATTGCTCACCCTATAAATTCAGACACAAGAAATAGATTACAAAGCGCTATTTTAAAAGAATATGAAAAAGCAAAAGAACAAGAAGCTGCACATAAGGAATAAAAAGGAGCTGGTCTCCTTTTTATTTTTTTTGTTGAACTTTATTGCAATTATAGTTAAAATAGTATAGGGTATGAAAATTAAATTTAGTATAGAGGGTGTGGAAAATTGGAAGGGCTAGTGACGCTTATTTTAGCAGCGGGGCTTGGAAAAAGGATGAAATCTAAGCATCCAAAGGTGGTTCATAAAGTCTGTGGTAAACCGATGATAGAATGGGTAGTAGATGCGGTAGAAGAGATAGGCAGTAAAGAAGTAATTGTAGTAGTCGGCCACAAAGCAGAAGAGGTAAAGGAAGTTTTAAAAGAAAGAGTCAAGTATGCTTATCAAGAAGTGCAGTTAGGCACAGGTCATGCTGTGATGATGGCAGAAGACTTACTCCCTGAGGAAGGCAATGTGCTGATTTTGACAGGAGATACACCTCTTATTACCTCCAATACCTTAAAAGAATTAATAAATTTTCATATTAAAGAGGGCAACAGTGTTACAATTTTGTCTTCAGTATTAGAGGACCCTACAGGTTATGGGAGGATAATAAGGGATAAAAGTGGAAACGTTATAAGGATTGTGGAAGATAAAGATGCAACGGAAGAAGAAAAAAGCATCCATGAGATAAATTCTGCCATGTACGTTATGGATATAGCCAAACTAAAAAAAGCGCTAAGAATGATAACAAATAATAACGCACAGGGTGAATATTATCTGACGGATGCTGTGGAAATTATAAGAGATATGGATGGAAAAATTGGCGCTTTTACTGTACCTTCAGAGGAGATAACGGGAGTAAATTCAAGGGTGCAGCTTTTTGAAGCAGAGAAAATAATGAGAAAGCGGATTAATTATCGTCATATGGAAAACGGAGTAACAATAGTGGACCCTGATACCACTTATATAGGGGCTGAAGTGGAGATTGGAGCAGATACTGTAGTATTGCCTGGTTGTGTTATAGAAGGGAAAACGAAAATAGGAAGTGATTGTGAGATAGGGCCTAATTGTAGGATTGTTGATTCGGAAATTGGTGATGGATGTAGTGTCACGTATTCGGTAATACTCTCTTCAAAAATAAAAAATAATGTTAAAATAGGACCTTTTGCCCACATAAGACCAGAAACTGTGATACAGAGTAATGTCAAAATAGGGGACTTTGTGGAGATAAAGAAGTCAATAATTGATGAAGGAAGTAAAGTTCCTCATCTTACGTATGTGGGAGACGCGGAAGTTGGTAAAAATGTCAATATGGGATGTGGCTCTATTACAGTTAATTATGATGGTAAACAAAAGCACAAGACAGTGATAGGAGATAATGTTTTCGTGGGGTGCAATGTAAATCTTGTAGCGCCAGTAAAGATTGGAAATAATGCTTATATTGCTGCTGGTTCAACTATAACAGAGGATGTTCCTGAAGGAGCACTTGCCATAGCCAGAAGTAGGCAAACTAATAAAGAGGGCTGGGTACAGGAAAGAATAAAAAAAGGGAGGCTTTAAATTAAATGGCGAGATATACTAATTCTCTAAAAATTTTTTCAGGAAATTCAAATCCTAAGTTAGCCAGTGAAATAGCAGAGCATCTTGGACTCAAGCTTTGCGATTCAGAAGTAGGGACTTTTAGTGATGGTGAGATTAGTGTAAGGATTGGAGAAAGTGTAAGAGGTGCAAGCGTTTTTGTAATACAGTCAACTTGTGCGCCTGTTAACAACAACTTAATGGAATTATTGATAATGATTGATGCTTTTAAAAGGGCATCTGCGGCTGAAATTAATGCAGTTATACCCTACTATGGTTATGCAAGACAAGACAGAAAAGCAAAGGCGAGGGACCCAATTACTGCAAAGCTTGTAGCTGACCTTATAACTGCAGCAGGAGCCCATAGAGTTGTTACAATGGACCTTCATGCTCCACAAATACAAGGGTATTTTAATATTCCTGTAGACCATCTTTTAGGAGGACCAATACTTGCGAAATATTTTCTTGACAAGGAATTGGGAAATGATGTAGTAGTTGTTTCCCCTGACCATGGCAGTGTGACAAGAGCGAGGTATTTTGCAGAAAAATTGAATGCTCCTCTTGCTATTATTGACAAAAGAAGGCCAAAAGCTAATGTAGCAGAGATAATGAATATAATAGGTGATGTAAGAGGGAAAAAGGCTATTTTGGTAGATGACCTTATTGATACCGCTGGTACTTTGGTACAAGGGGCGGAGGCTCTTCTTGACAGTGGTGCTACTGAAGTTTATGCTTGCGCGACTCATGGGGTGTTGTCAGGCCCTGCGATTGAAAGGCTTAAGGAATCACCAATAAAAGAATTGGTTATAACCGATACAATCCCTCTTCCCGAAGAGAAAAAAATTGACAAAATTAAAGTGAGGTCTGTAGCTCCTTTATTTGCAGAAGCGATTTTGAGAATCCATGAAGGAATGTCTGTAAGTAAATTGTTTGTATAGGCACTTTATGTGCCTTTTTTATATGTGCGCCCGGCATGGGCGATAGCTAGGCGGTGAAAGTCCGCTGTGGGCTTGGTAGTGGGAACCACTAGCCAAGAGCAAGGGTGTCCATCGTGAGGTGGAATCTGAAGGAAGCTTAAGGCAAAATCTCGGTCTGATGAACAAGAACCAGATAAGAGGCTGAATTGGGATGGATGAGTTTGCGTAACAAAACGAAGTCCAACACTACCCGAATCCCATATAGTAAATCTGGCAGATATATGAGATGAAAGTTATCGTTCTTACCCGGGGAGGTCTCAAGGATAAGTCACTAAAGTGAACTCTGAAGTGACAACCCATACAGTGATGTATGGTTGAACCTTGAGAAGTCAGCAGAGGTCATAGTACTTATCTAGACATGAATAGATAAGGAAGGACCGAACGTTAGGAGGTTTTGGAAATCTTATGGACTCGAAAGATATGCAAAGACTGCAGACAACTCAACAAAGAGGCTATCCGTTGGATAGAGAAATGGAATTTCAAAAGACAACGGAAGTGCATAGTATATCATCGGCGTCAAGAGATGGAAGAAACGAGGTACAAAGATATACCAGCAAGATGCTTGAAATGATAGTAGAACGAGGAAACATGAGAGCAGCATACAAGCGCGTTGTTGCAAATAAAGGAAGCCATGGAGTCGATGGGATGGAAGTAGATGAACTTCTACCGTATCTCAAAGAAAACTGGCCAACCATAAAACAACAACTGCTGGAGGGGAAATACAAACCACAACCAGTGCGAAGAGTAGAAATTCCCAAACCAGATGGAGGAGTAAGACTACTAGGAATACCTACAGCACTAGATAGGTTAATACAACAAGCAATAGCCCAAATACTAAATAGAGTCTACAACCATACATTTTCTGATAGCAGTTATGGATTCAGACCAGGACGCAGTGCAAAAGACGCAATAAAAGCCGCAGAAGCATATATAAATGAAGGATATACATGGGTTGTAGATATGGACTTAGAAAAGTTCTTTGACAGAGTAAACCACGACATAATAATGTCCAAACTAGAAAAGCGGATAGGAGACAAAAGAGTACTAAAGTTAATAAGAAGATACTTAGAATCAGGAGTAATGATAAACGGAGTCAAAGTATCAACAGAAGAAGGGACACCCCAAGGAGGGCCATTAAGTCCCCTATTAGCAAACATAATGTTGGACGAACTAGACAAAGAACTTGAAAAGAGAGGACACAAATTCTGTCGGTACGCAGATGACTGCAACATATATGTAAAAAGCAGGTCTGCAGGAAACAGAGTAATGAAGAGCATAAAGAAATTCATAGAAAGCAAATTAAAACTAAAAGTCAACGAAGCAAAAAGTGCTGTAGATAGACCATGGAGAAGAAAATTTCTTGGATTTTCATTCTACACAAAAGAAAACGAAGTAAGAATAAGAATCCATGAAAAATCCATCAAAAGGTTTAAGGAAAAAGTAAGAGAAATAACCAATCGGAACAAGGGAATAAGCATGGAAAACAGAATAAAAAGACTAAATCAAATAACAACAGGATGGGTCAACTATTTTGGATTAGCAGACGCAAAAAGCATAATGAAAACCCTTGACGAATGGATAAGGCGAAGACTAAGGGCATGTATATGGAAACAATGGAAGAAGATAAAAACGAAGCATGATAACCTAGTAAAACTAGGAGTAGAAGAACAAAAAGCCTGGGAATACGCCAATACAAGGAAAGGCTACTGGAGAATATCCAATAGCCCAATCCTAAATAAGACTCTTACAAATAAATACTTTGAAAGCATAGGTTATAAGAGTTTATCCCAAAGATATCTAATTGTACACAATTCCTAATGAACCGCCGTATACCGAACGGTACGTACGGTGGTGTGAGAGGACGCTGAATAAAATAATTATTCAGCTCCTACTCGATTATTTAAAATTTTATTATGATATAATTTAAGCAAGGAAACTTGAAGTAGAGGGTGGTTTTGTGGGAGATAACCGAAAGATTTATGTAGTGGATGATGACAAGAATATATGTGAAATAGTTTCTTTGTACCTTGAAAAAGAGGGTTTTGATGTAGAGCAGATATACGATGGGCAAACCGCACTAAAGAAAATACAAGAAAAACCTCCAAAGCTCGTCATACTTGACATAATGTTGCCAGGAATTGATGGTATAGCTCTTTGCAGAGAAGTCAGAAAATTTTCAAAGGTGCCTATAATAATGCTTACCGCAAAAGGGGATACACTTGATAAGGTATTGGCTTTAGAGATTGGCGCTGATGACTACATCGTAAAGCCATTTGACGGGAAAGAATTAGTAGCAAGAGTTAAAGCGGTTTTAAGAAGATATGAACCGGAAAGTGAGGAAAAACAGGCTGTTTCTTATCCAGAACTTTATGTAAGTTTAAGCGAATATAAAGTTGTTTATAAAGGGCAAAATGTAGATTTAACTCCCAAAGAGTTAGAACTTTTATATTTCTTATGTACACATCCTAACAGGGTTTTCACGAGAGACCAGCTATTAGAAAATGTATGGGGTTATGATTATATGGGAGATAGTCGTACAGTAGATGTTCATATAAAGCGGCTTAGAGAGAAAATGGGAGATGGCCCTAATTGGAAACTTACCACCGTATGGGGTGTAGGTTATAAATTTGAGGTGAACTAAATTTGAGCAAAAATAGACTTTTTAAAAAACTTTTTATAAGCAATATGATTATCATCCTTATTACTTTGTCTATTCTTTCAGGGATGTTTTATCTGATGTTTCAAAACTATTACTTTGCTGACAAAGAAAAAATAATGTTAGAAGAGGCTCAAGAAATAAATGCAATTTTAAATGAATTTGCGGTAGGAGACATAAACATAGATAAATGGAATCAAGAACTAAACGTTGTTACTAGATTGATTAATGCTACTGTATGGATCGTAGATAAAGAAGGGCTAATTTACAGTCAATCACAACAGCAGGGCAAAGCATGGACAGGAGTAAGCCTCAGTAAAGAAGAAATAAAAAGCATTTTAGATGGACAATCTGTTGTAAAAAAAGGATATTTTGGTGGCAAATTCAATCAGCCTGTTTTGACAGTAGGAGTGCCTCTTGTTATAAATGGCCGAATTGAAGGTGCTATATTTATGCATGCTCCTTTGACAGAAATGAATAAAACTATTATTAACATCTTTATTTTAATGCTTTTATCTGGAGGAGTAGCTCTTATAATAGGTTTTGTGCTCATTTCTTATACTTCCAGTAAAATATCTCAGCCTCTTAAAGAGATGAGCTTAGCTGTTCAGCAGGTAGCGAAGGGGAATTTTTCTGCAAGGGTACAACATAAGGAAGAAGATGAAATAGGGGATTTGGCTAAATCCTTTAATATTATGGCAAAAGAATTAGAACAATTAGAAAACATGAGAAAAGATTTTGTGGCAAATGTTTCTCACGAATTGAGGTCTCCATTGACCTCTATACAAGGATATATAGATGGGATATTAGACGGTACTATTCCAAAGGAAAAAGCTTGCGATTATCTTAAAATAGTACAAAAAGAAACACGGAGGATGTCTCGGCTCATAGACGATTTTCTTGAAATGACTAAACTTGAGTCAGGTCAATTTCCACTGCATAAGACGGAATTTGATATAAATGAACTTATAAGACTGGCCGTTATAAAGTTTGAAAAAAGAATAGTGGAAAAAGATCTAACCGTTAAAGTTGATTTTGAAGAAGACAGACGAATAGTTATAGGTGATAAGGACAAGATAGAACAAGTTTTGACAAATCTTATAGACAATGCAATAAAATTTTCTAAAGAAAAGGGTATAATTCATATTTTTACTGAAATAAAAGATGACAAAGTATTCATTACTATAAAAGATAATGGAATAGGTATTTCTCCAGAAGACCAAGAGCATATATGGGATAGATTTTATAAAGCGGACAAATCGAGAGGAAAAGATGGAGCAGGCCTTGGGCTTTATATAGTAAAGCGTATTATAAATGCTCATAACGAGGAAATATGGGTAGAAAGTGAAGTTGGTAAAGGTACAGCATTTACTTTTACTTTGTCGGTGAAAAAATTTTAAAAAATCACAATAAAATATTTACACTTTGTTAACACTTTATTCATAAATAAGGGATACAATAATATTTGAGAGCGACAAATGCCTCTCCTTGACCTCCCTTATCATAGCGGTCCAAGTGAATACTTGGGCCGCACATTTATTTATAAAAAACAACGCGGAAATTTTTTAATAAAAACTACTTAAAATCTTTACATCATGTTCATAATTTGTTAATAAAAAGGGGTTATAATTAAAAGCAAGAAAGAACAAAAGGAGTGAGTGATTATGGATTACGAAAAAGACTTTGAAGATAAAATTGAAAAGAATGATCCGGAGAATGTAGTTCTTCCAGAAGAAAATGAAAAAGAAGAGCTATATCAAACAGAAGAATTAAATAGCGAAATATTAAAAGCAGAGGAACAAAAGCAAGAGGAGTTGGAAACTACTGCGCCAATTCCTAAAGTGGTATTTAGAAACAACAAAAAGAGTTTGGGGAAGATGGTAAAAAGATTCAGAAAGAGAATGTTAGCTTCTTTTATCGCAGTAGCGTTGGTGGCAGCTTTAATCGGCGGAGGAATTACAGGAACTGTAATGAAATACTATGGAACCCAAAATGATGCGTCAGCACAAGTTGTTACAAGATATTTACCTCTAGATGCTACTTCGTCAGACGAAAGCGGTATTTTAAATTTGATACCCAACATTTACAAAATAGTGAGCCCAGCAGTTGTAGAAATTAGTACAAGTGTTGCTTACAACTACGGTTATAGAACTAGAGGTAGCGGTTCTGGATTTATCATAAGCTCTGATGGATACATTGTCACAAATAACCATGTAATTGACGGAGCATCAAAAATCACAGTAAAACTTTCAGATGGAAGAAGTGCTGATGCAAAACTTGTAGGAAAAGATGATAGAACAGACCTCGCAGTACTTAAAATAAACCTTCCTAATTTACCCATTGTAAAACTAGGAGATTCTTCCAAACTCCAACCTGGGGAATTGGCAATTGCTATAGGCAATCCTCTTGGAGAATCCTTTGCAGGTACAGTCACAGCAGGTATAATAAGCGGACTCAACAGGAATCTCCAAAGTGATTATGGGCCTGTCAAACTCATACAAACAGATGCAGCTATAAATCCTGGTAACAGCGGCGGACCTCTTGTGAACAGTAAAGCAGAAGTTATAGGTATAACAAGTGTTAAGCTCACTTCAATAGGACCAAGTATACAAGACCCTTTTGGAATGTTCCAGAGCCAAGGAACCCCTGTTGAAGGTATGGGTTTTGCAATTCCAATAAACGAAGCAAAACCTATAATTGACCAGATAATAAAACACGGCTATGTAGAAAGGCCTATGATGGGAATAGGTGCTCAAACTATTACACAACAAGATGCTGCCCAATATAATTTGCCTGTAGGAGTGTATGTAGTACAAGTTCAGCCAAATAGTGGAGCAGAAAAAGCTGGTATCCAACCAGGAGATGTGATAATAAAGGCTGATGGCAAAACCATTACTTCCTTTGAGGATTTGCAAAGCATAATAAATAACCACAAAGTTGGAGATGTAATAAGTGTAACAGTTTGGAGAAATGGCAAAACATTTACAGTTCCTGTAAAATTGCAAAGCAGTGCAAACTTTCAATAAATGAAATAAAGGCCTCCCACGCACAAAAGACTACCGGCAAGTGGCAACTTGCCGGTAGTCTTTTGTAAATGCTATAGCTTTTTTTTGCTTAATTGTGTATAATTAATTTGATAAGGAAGGGTGGTCGTATGTACGTAATTGCAGGTTTAGGAAATCCTGGTAGAGAATATGAAGGAACGAGACATAATGTAGGATTTATGGTAATAGATGAATTGGCAAAAAAATTAGGTATGAATGTCACAAAATTAAAATTTAAATCCCTTGTGGGTGAAGGGAATTTTAAAGGAGAGAAAATAATTCTTTTAAAGCCTCAGACATTTGTGAATTCAAGTGGTGAAGCTTTATACGATGCTGTAAATTTTTATAAAATTCCACTTGAAAATGTAATTGTGATTTATGACGATAAAGACTTGGATGTGGGCAAAATAAGGATAAGAAAAAAAGGAAGTTCAGGCGGTCACAATGGAATGAATTCTATCATATATCTTTTAAATAGCGAAGAATTTCCACGAGTTAGAATAGGAATTGGAAAACCGCAAAAGGATTTAGTAAGTCATGTATTAGGAAAGTTTGAAGAGTCAGAGAAAAAACTAATTGATGAAGCTGTTATAAAAGCAGCAGATGCGGTGATAGATATTATAGAAAATGGGATAGAACATGCTATGAGCAAATTTAACGGTTGATAAAAAGGCAATAAAGGAGAAAAATGAATACATGTGGCTATTATCTGGAATTGGTGGTGTAATTTTAGCATATTTTCTAAATAGGATGGCAGTAACTAAATACAAGAGAAGAGCTATAATTTATCTTGTACCAGCCATTGAAGAAACTTGTAAGACAGTGGTAGGGTATTTGACTTCCTCTATTCTTTTGTCTCATTTGATATTTGGAATTGCAGAGGCAGTAAATGATTACATAAAAGCTTCATATAAAATCAATTTAAGGGCTTCTATTTTAAGTATCTTAAGCCACAGCTTTTTTGGTATAACCTCTTACATATTAGTGATGCAAACAAATATTTTTTTGGCTATTATTGTAACTTCTTTAATACATGGCTTATGGAATAGTCTTATGTTGAGGTGATGAACATGTTTACTCGCCAAATAGAAGAATTAAAAGAGATTAAAACAATAGAAGAATTTCTTCAACAGAGGAAGGGACCTGTTTTGGCTTATGGGCTTACAGATTCTCAAAAAGCCCATATTGCCCATTATATAATGACTAAGTTTAACAAAAAGGTGTTAGTTATTGCTCCTGATGAGGTGGAAGCAAGAAAAATATACGAAGATTTGTATTCTTTTAATTTTGGCAATGCTTCTTTATTTCCTAAAAGAGAAGCCTTGTTTTATAAAATAGATGCTGCGAGTCAAGAAGTGGTGTCTCAGAGATTGCAGGTAATTAAAAAATTGTCAGAAGAAAGTCCCCATGCTGTAGTTACTTCTATAGATGCAGCAGTAGGCAAGCTCATACCTATGGATTTGTTTAAAAAGTATCAGTTTGTTTTTAAATTAGGTGATACTGTAAATTTAGAAGAAGTTATAAAAAGTTTGGTGACCATGGGGTATGAAAGGGTTCAAATAGTGGAAGGAAAAGGGCAATTTAGTGTGAGGGGAGGAATAATCGATGTTTTTTCTCCTACGGAAGAATATCCTTATAGGATTGAACTTTTTGACGATGAAATAGATTCCATAAGGACTTTTGATGTGATTACCCAAAGGTCTTTAGAAAATATTGATAAAATAAATATTTTTCCAGCTACAGAGTTTATCGCAGAGGCAGAGCACATCAAAAAGGGGATTTCGGCAGTTTCGAACTATTTAAATTCCTATTTGTCAAAAATAAAAAAACCGAAAAGTGGTATTGCAGAAAAATTACAGCAAAAATTTGAAGAAATTATGGAGGAGATTACGGAATCTAAAAGGGTAGAAAATATTTATGAGCTTATAGATTATTTTTATGATGACGTTTATTCTATTGTTGACTATATGGGAGAAGATGCAGTTATTATTTTAGATGAAAGCAGTCGCATTAAACAAAGGGTAAATAACCTTCAAATGGAATTTAATGAAAATTTCAAGGCTTTGTTAGAAAAAGGAGAGGTTTTGCCAGAGCAAAGTAAGCTTTTTTTTGATTATGAGGAAATATTAAAAAGAGTGAAAAATAATTTTTTACTCATAATGAATACTTTAGCAAAGCCAGGCAATGAGTTACAACCTCAAACGATTGTTAATTTTGTATCAAGGTCTATGCATCATTTTCACGGCAATATGGATATTTTAGTAGATGATTTGAAGTATTACAAAAACGCAGGATATAAAGTGTTGCTTTTAAGTGGGAATCAAGAAAGAGCAAGAATTTTAAAAGATACTCTTGACAGTTTTAATATTGATACTGTAGTGATTAAAGACAGTGAATACGATATACAAAAAGGGCAAGTGGTCATATATGCTGCCTCTGTTAGCAAGGGATTTGAGTATGTGGATGCAAAATTTGCTGTTATAAGCGATGGAGAAATTTTTGGTCAGACTAAAAGGAGAAAAAGAACTGTAAAAATTAAAAATGCTGACAAGATAAAGAGCTTTACTGAATTAGAAATAGGGTCATATGTTGTGCATGTAAATTATGGCATAGGAAAGTATGAAGGCATAGAAAAGATAAAAGTAGATGGAATTGTAAGGGATTATTTAAAAATAATTTATGCAGGGGGAGATACCCTTTTTGTACCAGTAGAACAATTAGACCTTGTGCAAAAATATGTGGGTCCTACAGACAATCCTCCTAAATTAAATAAATTAGGGGGTAGTGAATGGCTTAGAGCAAAAAGAAAAGCAAAAAAAGCAGTGGAAGACCTTGCTAAGGATTTGATACAACTTTACGCCAAAAGGCAGATGGTGAAAGGACATGCTTTTTCTCCTGATACTCCATGGCAAAAGGAGTTTGAAGAGCAATTTCCCTATGAAGAGACAGAAGACCAGTTAAGGTGTATAAAAGAAATTAAAGAGGATATGGAAAAAGACAGGCCAATGGATAGACTTCTTTGTGGAGATGTGGGATATGGTAAAACAGAAGTGGCTTTAAGGGCTGCCTTTAAAGCGGTGGCTGATGGGAAACAGGTGGCTTTTTTGTGTCCTACTACTATACTTGCTTATCAACATTATGCTAATTTTATTGAAAGGTTTAAAGAATTTCCTGTAAAGATAGAGATGCTCAGCCGTTTTAGAACTCCTAAAGAACAGAGTAAGATAATTAAAGAGTTAGCGGAAGGAAATATAGATATTATAGTAGGTACTCATAGGCTTTTACAAAATGATATAAAGTTCAAAGATTTAGGACTTTTAATTATAGACGAAGAACAGAGGTTTGGAGTTGTTCATAAAGAAAAAATAAAAAAACTTAAGGAAAATATAGACGTTTTGACATTATCAGCAACTCCTATTCCCAGGACTTTACACATGTCCTTGATTGGTATAAGGGATATGAGTGTATTGGAGAATCCTCCTGAAGACAGATTTCCAGTAGAAACCTATGTAGTGGAATTTAATGAAGAATTAATAAAAGATGCTATTTTAAGGGAAATTGCAAGAGGGGGACAAGTCTATTTTGTTTACAATAGGGTAAATGGCATAGAAAAGATGGCTTCTTTTGTAAAAGATTTAGTTCCTGGTTGTAGAGTAGCTGTGGCTCATGGGCAAATGGAAGAAAGTCAATTAGAAAAAGTGATGATTGACTTTCTAAATGGGGAATACGATGTTTTAGTAAGTACTACAATAATTGAGACAGGGCTTGATATACCAAATGTAAATACTATTATAGTTTATGATGCCGATAAGTTAGGGCTTTCCCAATTGTATCAATTAAGAGGAAGAGTAGGTAGGTCAAATAGACTTGCTTATGCCTATTTTACCTATAGAAAGGATAAAGTTTTAAGTGAAGTGGCGGAAAAAAGGTTGGAGGCGATAAAAGAATTTACTGAATTTGGTTCTGGATTTAAAATTGCCATGAGGGATTTGGAGATAAGAGGTGCAGGCAATCTCCTAGGAGCAGAACAACATGGCCATATTGATGCTATTGGTTATGACTTGTATTTAAAACTTTTAGAGGAGGCTATACGGAATTTAAAGGGAGAAGCTCCCAAAGAGGAGATTACTACCACAATAGACATAAAGGTCAATGCTTATATTGATTCTTCCTATATTGAAGACGAAAATTTAAGATTGGAGATGTACAAGAAAATAGCCTCTATAAAATCTAGAGAAGATATGATAGAGATTTCAGAAGAGCTTGTAGATAGGTTTGGCGATTATCCAAAGCCTGTAGAGGCACTATTGGAAATTGCCTATTTAAAGGCTATTGCCTCTCAAGTCAATATTACCGAAATAACTGAAAAAGGGAATTCTGTTATTTTAAAGTTTAATGATATGAATTTGGTAAATATGGAGGTTATAGAGAAAGTAATAAAGGAGTATGGAGGGAATTTAGTATTTTCAAGTCAAGTACAGCCATACCTCACTTATAAATTCAATAAAAAAGAGACTCTGCAAAAAGAACTTATTGAATTGGTAGAAAAAATAAAAAGTTTGCAGTGAGGATAAAAATGATATATAATTAAATTATGCCCATGTAAACTTTTTAAAGTCAGGAGGATGTCATTTTGAAGAGGAAAATTGCATTACTTTTATCTTTCGTTTTTATAGTATTTTTAACAGTATCGTGTTCTGCCGAAAAAGACGTGGTAGCAGTTGTCAACGGTGAAAATATAACTAATGCGGAATATAAAAAAGTTTTTGACCAAGTAAAGGCACAAATTGAAAGTAGTCCCCAATATACAAAAGATATATGGGATGAGGATTATCAAGGGAAAAAGTTTTTAGATGTAGTAAAAGAAAATGTGCTTGATAGTTTAATTGCTGAAAAATTGCTTGTGCAAGAAGCTCTAAAAAATAATATTACAGTTACAGATAAAGAAATAGAGGATGAATATCAAAAACAAAAAGAAGTTAATAAAGATATTACAAAGGAAGATGTGAAAAATTATCTTTTAATAAATAAGCTCTTTGACGAATATACAAAAGATGTAAAAGTTACAGAAGAAGAGTTAAAAAAGTATTATGAGGATAATGAAGAGCAATTCGAAACAGTGAAGGCTAGTCATATATTAGTGGTTGATGAAAAAACAGCAGAAGATATATACAATCGACTTATGAAAGGCGAAGATTTTGCTACATTAGCAAAAGAGTATTCTGTTGATACGGCTACAAAAGACCAAGGAGGAGATCTGGGAGAATTTCCTCATGGCGTTATGGTTCCAGAGTTTGACCAAGTAGTTTTTTCACTTAAGAAAGGTGAAATATCAAAACCTGTTAAAACTGATTATGGATACCATATAATAAAGTCAGATGGTGTTATAATAAAACCTTTTGATGAAGTAAAAGATACTATAGAAAGTTATTTGTTAGATGATAAGAAAAATCAAGTTATTATAGAAAAATATGATGCCCTTGAGAAAGCAGCAAAAATACAAAAGTTTCCTCAAAACATAAAAGTAACAGTAGGATAAAAAAGCCGGCAATTTAGTTGCCGGTCTTTTTTTTGCGAATAAATTTATGGAAAAATATAAATACTAATCTTGAGCTAAAAATTTTAGGAAATGGAGGTATTTACTTTGAAGGCTACAGGAATTGTACGCAGAATAGATGATTTAGGGAGAGTTGTTATTCCTAAAGAAATCCGAAGAACATTAAGAATCAAGGAAGGAGACCCTTTGGAAATTTTTACAGATAGAGAAGGAGAGATAATTTTAAAGAAATATTCTCCAATAAGTGAATTAAGCGATTTTGCGCAAGAATACGCTGATAGCATATATCAATCTACCAAACACCCTGTATGTATTACAGATACAGATAATGTAATAGCTGTTTCCGGAGTTGCAAAAAAAGAATTAATTGATAAACCAATAAGTCAAGAATTAGAAAAATATTTGGAAGCAAAAAAGACGATAATGCTTGGAACAGGGAAAGATAAAGGACCGATTAAAATAGCAGATGGACAGGAATTTAACATTACATCTCAAGTTATAGTTCCTATTATTTCAAGAGGAGATACAATAGGAAGTGTGGTGATTTTTACTAAAGAAGCCGGTGAAGCAGTTACAGAAGTTGAAGCAAAAATCGCTGAAACGGCTGCTGCTTTTTTGGGTAAACAGATGGAAGAATAAATTTATATACACCTATATATACCCCTCTGCATATTATAAACTATAAATTAAGCTGCGCAGGGGGGTTAATTTATGGCTTTTCGCATTAATGACATTGTAATGAGAAAGTCTTATGGCTCTGACATTTTGTTTAGAGTCATTAATGTTATAGATAATAAAGGAGTAAGACATTATCTTTTACACGGTTTAAACATGAGAATAATTGCAGATGCACCAGAAGATGACCTTATAGAGGTTTCTCGCGCCAAAATTGCGGAATATGATAGGCCTTATAAAGAAAAGGCAGAATACCTTTTAAAAAAAATTGCTTCTTCAAAAAGCCTTCAGCGAAAAAAAGGGATGGTACGTGCAAGTCGGCAAGAGCCTTACGGAAGGCCAGGAAAAGTCCTTCACATAGACGGAGATGAAGAATATTTAAATATATGTCTTGATGCCTATAAAAAGGTGGGTATGGAAGTCGTAGGAGTAGTAGTAAAGGAAGAAGAACAACCAGATAAGGTGTATGACCTTTTAGAAAAATATAGGCCGGATATATTGGTTCTTACAGGTCATGATAGTATAAGAAGCAATAGTAGGGATTATGGCGATATAAATAACTACAGAAATTCTAAATATTTTGTGGAAGCGGTTAAAAATGCAAGGAAATACGAACCTGCACTTGACAATTTAGTGATTTTTGCAGGAGCTTGTCAATCAAATTACGAAGCTCTTATAAAGGCGGGAGCTAATTATGCCAGCTCTCCAGAAAGGGTTTTAATACACTGCCTTGATCCAGTCTTGGTAAGTGAAAAAGTAGCTTTTTTCCATATAAATGAGCTTGTAAAAATTGAAGAATTAATAGAAAACACTATAACGGGAGCACCAGGAATTGGAGGATTGCAGACAATAGGAAAATTTAGATATGGCATTCCAAAAGGCAAATATTAAATTAATTTACTCCTTAAGCTAAAAATTATTGATTAAATGCAAATATCTCTGAGATTTGCATATTTTTTTTTGGTTAGTTGTATAATTAAATGCAACAGATAAAAGAATAGAAACCATAGTGAAAATCGTGTATGATATAGGTGTCAACTAAACATCATACAAGGAGGATTTTCACTATGGTTCATAATAATGATACCACAAAAAAGCGTTCTTTTAAACACTTAAGTAGCTATGAACGAGGAGAAATCTATGCATTACTCAAAGAAGGAAGAAGTATTCGGTATATTGCTAAAAAACTTAATCGATCTCCAAGCACTATAAGCCGTGAAATTAAACGTGGAACTACTACACAACTTAGAAGTGATTTATCTTCTTATACAAGCTATTTTCCTGAAACCGGTCAAGCTATCTACGAAAAAAATCGCTCAAATTGCGGAGCTAAATTTAAAGTAGCTAAAGCAGAAGATTTTTTGAAATATGCTGAAAATAAAATATTAAATGAAAAATGGTCACCAGATGCAGTTGTAGGCTATTGTAAAAAAGACCCAAGCTGGAATAATAAAACTATTGTTTGTACTAAAACACTGTACAACTATATAGATAGAGGATTATTAAAAGTTAAAAACATTGATTTACCTTTAAAACTACGTTTAAAACCAAGAAAGAAACAAAATCGTAAAAATAAACGTATTATGGGTAAAAGTATTGATTTTAGGCCTAAAGAAGTTGAAAGCCGTGAAGTTTTTGGGCATTGGGAAATAGATACGTTAATTGGCAAGAAATCTAATGACAAGGTCCTTTTAACATTAATAGAGCGTAAGACTCGCCATGAAATAATATTCTTATTAGATGCAAAAGACAATAAATCTGTTAAAGATGCATTATCAAAATTAAAAGATATGTTTGGTGACAATTTAAGCAAGGTCTTTAAAACAATAACATCTGATAATGGTACAGAGTTTAGTGATTTAGAAAGTGCTCTTTTAGAATATGGCGTAGAAGTATATTATACACATCCATATTCATCTTGGGAAAGAGCTACAAATGAACGACATAACGGTCTTATACGACGTTTCATCCCTAAAGGTAAAAGTATTAAAGATTTATCTATAGATACGATAAAGAGAGTAGAAAACTGGCTTAATAACCTTCCACGAAAATTGTTAAATTACAAAACGCCTAAGGAATACTTTTATGAAGAGCTGGCAAAAATCTGTTAAGCCCATCCATTATAAAGTTTAGAGCTCGTTCGTGATTTGTCAAGGGGCAGGCTTCGCCTGACTTTAACCCTTGACAAATCACGACCTTCGCTCAACTTGTTAACTAAGATGGGCTTAAGGTTATATATGATTTGTTCCAAATCCTATATCTACATGATTTTCATTAGGTGTTGCATTTAATATTGCAATTTATACATATTTTTTTTTGTTTTTTGTATAAAAATCATTATTGACAAGTAGGCAGGTGCACTGATATAATATTATACCCTTGACATTGTCTGAAAATTGTGGTACAATATTCACAGCATGTGCTAAGGAGTTGATAGTGGTGGCAGATAGATCAACCCTTGATGAAATAAAAAAACAATTGGATAAACATATAGGTGCTCGAGTTCGCCTTAAAACAAATGGTGGCAGAAAAAAGACCATAATAAAAGAGGGATTATTAGAAAAGACATATCCGAGCATTTTTATTGTGGTATTAGATGGACAAGGAGCGACCCGGAGGGTTTCTTACAGTTATTCAGATATTTTGACAGATACAGTAGAGTTGACAGTGATGGAAGGAAATAAAAAAATCCAGTGTCTCCAATGACCGAAGATATTCGGTCTTATTTTTTTGGCATAATTTTACCTCAATAACTATATATTATATTAGCATATCTTATTGTGAAGGACTATTATTTTAAGGAGGTAAAAGCATGCCACAGGTGTATAAAGATATTTTAGAGTTTGATTCTGTATCGGGTACATATGATACTCAACTTCTGGTAGAGAGTGATATAATTGTTCCTGAGAATGAACCGGACGTGCTGGTACTTTTGGCATTAAATCCTCGGACATATATTAATGAAGTTTTTGTGACAGAAGGAAAAGTTCAGTTTGAAGGTAAATTAGCATTAGATATTTTGTATTTGGGCGAAAAAAATGGAGAGCTTGAAAGGATTGAAAAAGAAATTGACTATTCACATGTAATTGAGGATGAAGGTATTGATAAGAGGAGCAGATGTATGTTAGTTGCAAATGTTGAAAATGTTGACTACAAGTTGGTAAACAGTAGAAAAATAAGTATGAGAGCTGTAATAAAGATACAATGTAGGTTAGTAGTATCTGATAAAAAAGAAGTAGTAATAGGAGCTGAAGATTCGATAAAAGTGGAATCCCTAAAGAAAAAAGTGAAGTTAATGCATACAGTGGGGCAAAATAGTGTAGAAGTCTTTGTAAAAGATAAAATAAAAGTTCCTGAGGGGGAAGCCCCTATTCAAAAAGTCGTAAAAACAGATGTGGCAGTAAAACCGGAGGAAATTAAAGTCACTGATAACAAAGTAATAGTTCAAGGAAGTGTACAATGTAATATTTTATATATTTCACAGGAAGGAGAATTTGGAAATTTAGAAGCAGATTTAAATTATGCAAATTTTGTAGATATTCCTGGGGCTTTAAGTTATATGTCGGCTAAAACTCAAGAGGAACTCATGGAGGTAATTACAACCGCAGTGGAGGATGAAAAGGGAGAAAATACTATTTTAGATATAGAAGTCACAATAAGGGTAAAAGTTCAAGTGTTTGAGACGGAGGATAGAGAGCTTCCTGTTGATGCCTATGGTACAAAAGCTTATATTCAACCCATGAAAGAAAATTTAACTGTGATAGAGGAATTACAATCTTATAAATCTCAATTTGTAGTCAAAACTAATGTAGAATTACCTTCTCTCTTAAAAAGATTTATAGATGTTGTGGTTATTCCTATTATATCTGACTACAGTGTAGATGTAGATAAATTGGTTTTAGAAGGAATATTAGATTATACTATTTTATATTTGTCTGAAGAAGGTAGTGTAAAGTCTTATAGAGATGAATATCCTTTTAAGACTTTTGTTGAGATAAGTCAAGTTAAAGGACCCATGTTGGTTGATATAAAAATTTCTCATGTTTCCTATGAAATAATAGCCATGAAAGAAATTGAATTAAAGTTTGCAATTGATAATACAGTTGATTTACTTGCAGAGAAAGAAATAGAGGTTATTGTAGACCTTAAAGAAATCGAAGCCCCAAGAGAAATCGATAATAAACACAGCATTGTTGTTTACATGATTCAAAAAGGTGAAACCTTGTGGGATATCGCTAAAAGGTATAGAGTAGGCCTTGAAGAATTAATTTCTGCCAATGGTTTAGAAGAAGAAAAAGTTTCAGAGGGAATGAAATTAATAATACCTATGGAAGAATGATACGCAGGAGACTGCGTATTTTTTTTACAGAAAATTTATTGTATAATGTATAATATATAACTATAATATTATTGAAAGAGCGTGGATGGGATGGAGAAATGAAAAAAATCAAAGTAAAGGCCTATGCTAAAATTAATTTATCTTTAGATGTATTAGGAAAGAGAGAAGATGGGTATCATGAAATTTCTACAATAATGCAATCAATTGATTTGGCTGATATTTTAGAGTTTGAAAAAAGCGAAATAGTCAAGGTTTTTTGCAATGACCATAGAGTACCTTTAGGAGAAGATAATTTAATAGTGAAGGTCATTAACCTTCTAAAAGAAAAATACCAAATGGAAGAAGGGGTGTTAGTCAAGCTTGACAAGAGAATCCCTTTAGCTGCCGGCCTTGCTGGGGGAAGTGCTGATGCTGCTGCTACAATTGTTGCATTAGACAAATTATGGAATTTAAATATGTCAAAAGAAGAAAAAAAAGAAATTGCTCTGAAAGTCGGAGCAGATGTTCCTTTCTGTCTGGAAGGTGGGACAAAGCTTGCGAAAGGCATAGGGGAAATTTTTGAGGATTTAAAAATTACATCTATGAATTTACTTCTTGTAAAACCTGATATTGAAATTTCCACAAAAGAAATTTATGATAAATGGGATAGGCTTAATTTTAAAAGTCATCATGCTACTGTTCCAGTAGTCCAAGCTATACAAGAAGGAAACATATACAAAATTGCAGAAAATATAAAAAATGATTTAGAATTAGTGACTTCTCAGAAATATGGAATTATTAATAAAATAAAAGAGGAATTGCTTAAAAAAGGCGCATTAGGATGTGCTATGTCAGGTAGTGGTCCCACTGTTTATGGAATTTTTGACGATTTAGAAAAGCTTAGAAAAGCTTATGAGGATTTAAAAGAAGTTTACAGTTTTGTGTTTTTTTCAAAAACTATAGATAAGGGGTTAGAATTGTATGAATGATTTTCTTCCATTGGAAAATTATAAACCGTTAAGAGATGTAGTTTTTGATTACATGAAGGATGCCATAATTACAGGTAAGTTAAAACCTGGAGAGAGACTTATGGAAGTTCAACTGGCAGAAAAGCTGGGCGCAAGCAGAACTCCAGTAAGAGAAGCGATTAGGAAATTGGAGCTTGAGGGGCTAGTTGTTATGGTTCCTCGAAAGGGAGCTTATGTGGCAGATTTGGATGCAAAGGACCTTTTGAATGTTTTAGAAGTAAGAAGTTCGTTAGAAGGATTAGCTGCTTCCCTAGCTGCTGAAAGAATAACGGAGGAGGAAATTGATAAATTAAAAAAAATTATAGAAGAATTTCAAAAAAAAATAGAAGAAGGTGATAATGAAGGGCTAGTAAAATTGGACAAGGAGTTTCATGATTTAATTTTTACTGCTTCACGAAATGACAAATTAATTCAAATAATGAATAATTTACAAGAACATGTACACAGATTTAGAGTCAGATATATAAATGAAGAGAAAAAAGCGAAAAAAATACATCAAGAACATAAAAAAATTACAGAGGCTATCGAAGCAAGAGATACGGATGCTGCACGAAAATGGGCAGAGAAACACATACGCAATTTCCAGACAGAGGTTGTAAAAGACATAAAGTATTTTAGTTACAAGGAGTGAGTTAGGTGAATGCCATAATTTTGGCCGGCAGTACTAAAGAGGATAAGTTGCCTGATAAAGCCTTTATAGAAATAAAAGGGAAATATATGATCTCTTATGTAATTGAGGCTTTAAGAGGTTGTGATAAAATAGATAAAATTGCAGTAGTTGGAGATCCTGAAAAACTTAAAAAAGTAGTAGGTATAGATGTTATCATTGAGCAAGCTGATAATATAATGGATAATGTTTTAAAAGGAGTAGAACTTTTTAAAAATGACAAAAGAGTTTTGATTCTTACTTGTGATATTCCTATGTTGACTAAAGAAGCTGTTTGTGATTTTATTGAAAAGTCAGAAGCTACAGGAGCGGACTTGTGTTATCCTATTGTTAGAAAAGAAGATAACTTAAAAAAGTTTCCTGAGGCTAAAAGGACTTATGCACGGGTAAAGGAAGGAGTTTTTACAGGTGGTAATATTTTTTATGTTAATCCTGGAATCATAGATAGATTAATTAAAGATGCGAAACAATTTATAACTTATAGAAAAAGACCATGGAAATTAGGGAAATTATTAGGAGGAAAGATATTATTTTTATTTTTAATAGGAAGACTTTCAATTTCTCATATTGAGAAAAAAGCAGAAGAGTTATTTAACATAAATGGAAAGGCTATCATATCCGAATATCCAGAGATAGGTAACGATGTTGATAAAGAAGAAGATGTAGTAATGGCAACTAAATATCTCAGTCGAAAATAGGCATAGGCCTATTTTTTTTTTGTATATTTTTTTTCTGAGTGCAAAATATATATTCAGAAGGTGATGGTATGTATAGTTTACTGCATTTTGTAAGACAATACTTTACAGTTTATATGTTTGCTAATGTATTCATTGTAGGGATTTATGAAGCTTTTATTGAGCCTAAATTTTTAGAGAGAAAAGGACTGGATAGGGATGCTAAGCTGTGTAGGTGGATTGGATTGTTTTATGTTTTTATTGGGATAGTTGCTATTATTTTACGAACCTTTTTTCCTATGTAAGGAGGAGAATATGAGATTTTTTGATAAGATATTTGGCAAAAAAAACGATAAAAAGGAAGCGAAAAATGGTACACTAGCTTCAAATAGTCTTAAGGTAAATTTAGATTATATAAAAAATAAATTAAAAGATTGTGATGATGTAATATATAGAGATATTTGGGTGGGGGAAAACCAGCAATATAATCTTGCAATTGTATTTATAGATGGGCTTGTAGACAAAGACCTCATAAATGACCATGTACTCCACTCTTTGCTTTTGGATTCAAGACAAGCAGCCCCTTCTATTGAGAAGATAAAAGGTAATTTATATGAGGTTATAAAAAAAGGGACTATAACTGGAGGGGACATAAAACAGATTACAGACTTGGATAAATGTATTTTATCAATATTGAGTGGAGACACTGCATTATTGTTTGAAGGCTCACCTGAAATAGTCATTATTTCTAGTAAAGGTTGGCAAATGAGGTCAATTTCTTCTCCTGAAGCAGAGACAGTTATAAGAGGTCCCCGGGAAGGTTTTACTGAGACAATAAGGGTAAATACTGCCCTTGTAAGAAGACGGATAAGGGACCCTAATTTGAAAATAAAACAAATACAGATTGGGGAAAGAACTCATACAGACGTAGCAGTGCTTTATATCGAGGATATTGTTGATAGAAATGTGTTGGATAAAGTGATGAAAAGACTTAAAAATATAAAAATAGATGGAGTGTTTGAAAGTGGATACATAGAACAATTGATTGAAGAGGATTGGCATTCACCATTTCCTCAAGTTTTGAGCACAGAAAGGCCTGACAAGGTTGCGGCTTCCCTTTTGGAGGGAAGAGTGGCAATTTTGACAGATAATACTCCTTTTGCTCTCATAATACCTACTACTCTCGCCACTCTTTTTCAATCGCCTGAAGATTATTATGAAAGGTGGATGATATCTTCCCTTTTAAGAATTTTAAGGTTTCTTGCAGCAATTGTAGCATTGGTTTCACCAGCAGTTTACATAGCTTTTACGGCTTATCATCCTGGCCTTATACCGACTAAATTAACTTTATATGTTGCAGCAACACGACAAGGTATTCCCTTTCCTGCTTTTTTTGAAGCTTTAATTATGGAAGCGACTTTTGAGCTTTTAAGAGAGGCGGGAGTTAGGCTTCCTGTACCTATAGGGCAAACTATTGGCATTGTGGGTGGTCTCATTATAGGGCAAGCTGCTGTCGAAGCGGGTATTGTAAGTCCTCTCATGGTAATAGTAGTAGCTGTTACAGCTGTAGCTTCTTTTGCAATACCCAGTTACAGCGCTGCCATTGCTTTTAGAATGCTTAGGTTTATATTTATGCTTCTTGCTGCTGTCTTTGGCTTATATGGCATAATGCTTGGGTTTATGGTGGTTCTCACTCACTTGGTTGTTTTAAAAAGTTTTGGAGTTCCTTATCTTTCTCCATTTGTGGAAATAGACATAAGCGACCTTGCGGATACTTTGATAAAGGCTCCTTTGATGTATTTTAAAAACAGGCCGGAGATTTTAGATACCCCTGATAGAAAAAAGATGAAGGATTTAAGAGAAGAAAAAATAGAAAGCATAGAAGATGATAGGAGAGACAACAATGATAAAAAACAATGACAAAATCTCTGCGAATCAAGTTGCTATAATACTTTTTACTACCATGGTAGGAGCTGGAATATTAAGTCTTCCTGCAGATGTTTCAAAAGAGGTAGGGCCTAATGGGCTTATAGCTATTTTAGGAGGAGGAATTGCTTCTCTTTTTTTTGCAAGGCTGATACTTTATTTATCTTCTAAATTTCCTACAGAAACTTTTGTTGAATATGCCGGTAAACTTATAACAAGACCTATTTCTATTGTTATAAGTGCTGTGCTGGTGTTTTACTTTGTAATGTTTGTAAGCCTTGATGCAAGAATTTTTGGGGAAGTTTTAAAAATATATCTGTTACCTAGTACTCCTATTGAAATTATAATTCTTACTATGCTTTTTAGTTCTGCTTATTTGGTAAGATATGGACTTGAACCAATTGCACGAATGTCAGAAATTTTGTTTCCTATAATGGTGATACCCCTTGTATTACTTTTTTTGCCGGCTTTAACTGATGTAGACTTAAGCAATTTTCTTCCGTTTATGAGAGTTTCATTAATTAAGTTTTTTAAAGGAATGCTTATGACTACATATAGTTTTGTTGGTTTTGAGATATTGTACTTGCTTTTTCCATATGTAATTGATAGGGACAAATTAAAAAGAAGTGTCAATTCAGCAATGTTCTCTACGATGTTGTTTTACATGTATATAACTTTTTTTGTAATCGGCATATTTGGATACAAGGAAACAAGGGAACAGTTGTGGCCTTTTTTGACCCTCATTAAATCGATTAATTTCCCTGTATTTTTCATTGAAAATGTAGAGGGAATTATAATGGGAATATGGACATTCACCATTTTTACTACCATTTATTCTTTTCACTATTTTGCCACTTTGATTCTTTCAAAACTTTTAAAGGCAAGAGAACATTCTTATTTTGTATTGCCGGCAGTTCCAATAATATATTTGATATCCTTAATCCCTGATTCTATTGTGACAGTTTATAAATATGCGGGTTATGTTTCTCAGTACATGTCAGTGTTTTTTATTGCTATATTGCCAATACTGCTGTATATCATTTTAAAAGTTAAAAGATTAGGTGGTAAAGATGAAGAGAAAACTTAAAATAGTGATATTATGGGTTTTAATTCTTCTCATGTTGACAGGCTGTTGGGATAAAATTGAAATAGAAGATAGAGCTTTTGTGATGGCAATTGGCATAGATTTATCTTCTTCGAATAAAAGATATGTTGTGACTTTTCAATTTCCTAATGCTGCCCAAATAACAAAAGGTACCAGCGGTGGTGGAGGAGGAAGTGAAAAGCCAAGTTTTGCTGTTTCTGAAGTAGCTGATACAATTTTTTCTGCATCAAGGCATATAAGTACAAGAATTGATAAAGCGTTGTATTTAGGTCATACACAAGCTATTATTTTTGGCAAAGACGTAGTGGAAAACAAGGATAAATTTCAACAAGTTTTAGATTCTCTTGACAGGAGTTATGAATTGAGCCGTAAAGTTTATCTTCTTGTAACTCCGCAAAAAGCTCAGGATATTCTTCTAAAAAAATATGAGATGGAACCAAATACAGGAGCTTATATTCGAGATATATTCAAACATTACAACAGGACATCAAGATTTCCAACAATTGACTATAATAAAATCACTAAGTCTCTTCATGAGACAAATGGTAATGCGATAATTCCAAAAATAATTGCAGGAAAAGATGAAATTAAAATAGCAGGTTCTGCTATTATCAAAAATTATAAATTAGCAGGTTGGATGGAAGATGATGAAAACATGGGATATATGTTGCTAACTGGACTTGTAAAAGGTGGAGATGTTGCTGTTAGCACGCCTGGCGATGAAGAAAGAATAGAAATTCCTTTTAATATTTCAAATGTTATTAGAAGGCGAGCTGTTAAAGAAGAAAATGGAAAAATTATTTATAGAGTTATACTGGAGGTGGAAGGAGATATAACAGAATATACTTTTGAAAAGCATGGAGAAATGATGAAAGGTGATTTGTTAAACGTCATAGAAAGAAAAACTAGTGACGAAATAAAGAAGATGACACAAAAAGCTATAAATAGATTTCAAAAAGAATTGAAAGTAGACATGCTAGGTATAGGAGATTATATTGAAAAATATCATCCGAGTTTATGGGAAAAGGTGGGGAAAGACTGGGATAAAATTTTCCCGGAAGTAGAGATAAAAGTAGATGTTACTTCTCATGTCCGAAGGATAGGGCTTTTCAGGTAGAAGGGTATATTTTTTAATATATTTGGCAATACTTTAGTTAGACTAAAGATTTGTAATGGAGGATAAGACATGAAACGGTTAATTGCGTTGTTGGTATTAGCAATTATTATAGCAGTAAATTTTTATGGGGCTAAATCTTCCAATTTGCAAAAAGAAGACTTATCCCGTAAATTAATAAGGTTTCATGTGATTGCTAACAGCGATTCCGAAGAAGACCAGGAATTAAAACTTAAGGTGAGAGATGCTATACTTGTTGATTTAACGCCTAAATTTGAAAAAGTAAAAGATTTAAAAGATTCGGAAAGGATTATAAAACAAAGTATTGAGGAGATTAAAAAGGTTGCTGAGGAAGTAATTCGTAAAGAGGGTAAGAATTATGATGTGAAAGTTGCCTATGGCACCTTTGATTTTCCTACACGGTATTATGGAACTATTACTCTTCCTGCGGGGAATTATAATGCGATTAAAGTAGTTATCGGAAACGGCGAAGGTAAAAATTGGTGGTGTGTGATATTTCCTCCCCTTTGCTTTATTGACGTTACTCACGGATTTACAGATACACAAACTGCAGAAGAAGTGGCTAAATATCTTTCTCAAGATGAAATAGAACTTATTGAGGAAGAAAAACCAAAAGTTAAATTTAAAATACTTGAAATTATAGAAGAGTATTATAATAAATTTAAAATGGCATGGATGGCGCCTTAAAGGGCGCTTTAATTTTTTTAGGTTAAAATCGGCGTATAATACTTTTACTACTACAAAAAATATTTACGAATACTAAAGAAAAGGAGGTTCAAAATGAGAAAAGATTTTATTCTCCGCATAAAGATTATAATAACAGTTTTGGTCATTTTTATAACAGCAGTTTTTGAGTATGCAGCTTATGATTTGACTAAAACAGCTATGTCTAACCTTTATTGGGGGAATACAGGTAGTGATGTTGCCAAAGTGCAAGCACGGCTTAAAGACTGGGGATATTATACGGGAGCTGTAGATGGATTTTTTGGGGTTAGAACGTGGCTGGCAGTTCGAAAATTTCAAGCATATAATGGCCTTAGAGTTACTGGCATTGTAGATGATGATACAAAAGTAGCTCTAGGTTTTACGACTACTGCACAGGATTTAGCGGCTTATTACGCTTCTTCTTCTGTTACTACAAATGACGATGTCTATCTTTTGGCAATGCTTATAAATGGAGAAGCCAGAGGGGAACCTTACATTGGAAAAGTTGCAGTTGGAGCTGTGGTGATGAATAGAGTAAGAGACCCGAGGTTTCCAAAAACTATAGCAGGTGTTATATTTCAACCTGGGGCTTTTTCAGCAGTAGATGATGGTCAAATGTGGCTACCTCCTACAAATGACAGCATAAGGGCGGCAAGAGATGCGATTGCTGGATGGGACCCTACTGGTGGTGCATTGTATTATTACAACGCTGCGAGAGTGACAAGTTATTGGATATTTAACAGGCCAATTATAACCCAAATAGGCAGCCATATCTTTGCAAGGTGAGGTGAAAAAATGTTAAAACGGGGCTTGACGGCTTTTGCTTTAATTTTAATATTAATCCTCGGAGCATGGGGATATAGACAATATATTGAAAAAATTTCTTATCACAGGTATTTACAAGCACAATATGATAGGTCTTTTTATCAATTGGTGTCTAACGTAGAGAACATCGAAACTTCTATGGGAAAACTAATGGTAGCTTCTTCAGATAAAACTACTATTCCAATTTTAGATGAAATATGGAGAGAAGCTTTTTCAGGGCAAGAGCACTTAAATCAACTTCCTATAGGGCAGCCTGAAATAGATAATACTTCAAAGTTTTTGACACAAATTGGCGATTACGCTTACAGTCTTACAAAAAAAGTTGCTTCAGGGCAAAAATTATCACAACAAGATTTAGAAACCCTTACGAAATTACAGAATTATGCGGTATTTTTAGGTAAAAACTTACAAGACTTAAGAAAAAAAATTCAAGGTGGATATGAACTTGGAAACTTACGTCAAAAAGGTACACAAAAAATGGGAGAGATTGATAGAAAGATTTTAAATGTAAAAATGAGTAATGTCAATCAGACTATGACAAATTACCCTACTTTGATATATGACGGCCCTTTTTCTGAAAGTTTAGCAAAGACTACACCTAAAGGTTTAGTTGGGAAAGAAGTTTCTTACGATAGAGCTTTACAAATAGCAAAAGATTTTTATGGAAAGCCTGTAGAATCACAAAACAAGTATAGTCCTAACAATGGAAAAATAAAAGCCTATGGCGTAGAATTAAAATCTCCAGGTAAATTACCTGTTTATATAAATGTCAGTCAAAAAGGTGGATATGTTGTATGGATGATGGATCAGAGAAGTGTGAATAAAATAAATATTTCTCAATCACAAGCTTTGCAGTATGCTAAAAAATTTTTAGAAAAACACGGTTTCAAAAACGTGGAAAGTACTTATTCTATGAAGGCAGATGGTAGTGTACAGTTTAATTTTGTTCCTGTACAAGATGAGGTATATTTGTATCCAGACATTGTCAAAGTGAAAGTGGCACTTGACAATGGTGACATAATCGGATTTGACGCTACAGCTTACTACATGAATCATACGGAAAGAAAATTAGAAAAACCAAAACTTACGGAAAAAGAAGCGGAACAAAAAGTAAATAAAAATTTAAAAATAGAAGGAAGGAAATTAACACTTATTCCTTTAGAAAGCGGGAAAGAAGTATTAGCTTATGAATTTAAGGGGACCTACAAAGGAGATACTTTTTACGTCTATATAAATGCATTAAATGGAAATGAAGAAAAAATTTTAAAGGTTATAAAAACAGAACATGGAGATTTGACCATGTAGTCCATAACATAAAAGTGCTTTTAAAGTGCAAAATAATTGTAGGGCAAAAGAAGGAGGGGATAAAAATGGGTAGACGCAGAGGCTTAATGTCTGACCAACTTAAATATGAGTTGGCTAAAGAACTCGGCGTTTACGACACAGTAATGAAGGAAGGTTGGGGAAGTGTTTCTTCTAGAAATTGCGGTAATCTTGTAAAACTTGCAATCGAAAAAGCAGAAAAAATGCTTGTGGGAAATTATAACAACGGAAATACCACCTTCTAAATGCCCACCAAGCTGGGGAAGAAACATCTTCTTTCCCGGCTTTAAATTTATAAAATAAAATTTTTCTTGAATACATATTCTTAAAAGAGTAGAATAAAGATAATGTAAGAAAAATTAGTGGAGTGTGAGAGAATGGAAAAGAAGAAAATAGCTGTTTTATTTGGCGGACAATCAGGAGAACATGAAGTTTCTTTAATGTCTGCAAAGTCTATAATAAACAACCTTGATAAAGATAAATACGAGATTTACATGGTAGGTATTACAAAAAAAGGAGAATGGTATCTGTATAGAGGAGATGTGGGGAAAATAGAAACTGGAGAATGGGAAAAAGAAGGAATTCCTGCAATTATGGGAGCTTCTACAAAGTATAGAGGAATAATAACTTTCGAAGATGGAGAAAACGGTTTTTATCCTATAGACGTGGTATTTCCTGTTTTACATGGTCCTAATGGAGAAGATGGGACTATACAAGGGCTTTTAGAACTATTAGACATGCCTTATGTAGGTGCTAATGTGCTTTCTTCTGCTTTATGCATGGATAAAGTTTTTACAAAAAGAATTTTTAAGGAAGCGGGGTTACCTACACCTGATTTTGTAGTAGTGTATGGAAAAGAGATTGAAGACTTAGAAGCTATAAAGAAAAAAATTGAACACTTAGGATATCCTTGTTTTGTAAAACCTGCTAATTTGGGGTCGAGTGTTGGCATTACTAAAGTCCACAACGAGGAAGAACTTCCTGGGGCCTTGAAATTAGCTGCGAAATATGATAGAAAATTATTAATAGAAAGAGGAATAGATGCCAGAGAGATTGAATGCTCTGTTTTGGGTAATGAAAATCCCGAGGCCTCTATTGCAGGAGAAATTGTTCCTTCTAATGAATTCTATGATTATAATGCTAAATATTTTGATGGGGGTAAATCTCTTCTCTTAATACCTGCACCACTTCCAGATGAAAAAATGGAAGAGGTAAGAAAGCTTGCTATAAAGGCCTACAAAGCTTTGGATTTGAGAGGTATGGCGAGAGTAGACTTTTTAATGGATAGAAATACAGGTACTCTTTATTTAAATGAAGTTAATACCATTCCGGGGTTTACAAAAATAAGCATGTATCCCAAATTATGGGAATCAAGTGGAAAGTCTTATTCAACATTATTGGATGAGCTTATAAACTTAGCAGTAGAGAGCCATAATGAAAAATGTAGGGAATGGTGAGAAATAAGGGAAGAAGGGGAGAGGTAATTGAAAAAAGCGATTATATCCGTAAAAGGTACTCAAAAAAACGATCAAAATGAATCTGATACAATAGAACTTATTACAGAAGGCAATTTTTACATTAAAGGTAATACTTTTTATGTAGTATATGAAGAAAGTGAACTATCGGGAATGGATGGAACTACTACTACTTTAAAAATTACAGAAGACAAAGTTACATTATTGCGGTTTGGCACTAACAAATCGAAAATGGTTTTTGAGAAAAACAAAAGATACGAATCGGACTATGATACCCCTTATGGAAAAATTCTTTTGGGAATACTGCCAACAGATGTAAAAGTGGCTATGTCCGAAGCTGGTGGTGAGATTACTATAAAATATGCTCTTGACCTTAATAACAAGACTGTGAGCAATAATGAACTATACTTAAAAGTGTGGGAGGTAAACTGATTTGGAAAACATTATACAAAAAGTAAAAGATGAAATAAAAGACATGGTGACTACCGCTATTAAGAATTCTGTAAAAGAAGGTTTGATGAATATAGAGGTTATTCCAGAGATAGAAATAGAGGAGCCAAAAGAAAAACAACATGGTGACCTTGCAATAAACACAGCGATGGTAATAGCAAAGCAGGCTAAAATGCCCCCTAAGAAAATTGCGGAAATCATTGTTTCAAAAATGGACCCTTCAAATACTTTTATAGAAAAGATTGAAATTGCAGGACCTGGCTTTATCAATTTCTTTTTGAAGGATAAATTTTTGGAAGAAACTTTAAAGCTCGTTTATGAACGAGGAAAAGATTATGGACGTGTAAATATAGGAAATGGCAAGAAAGTGCAAGTGGAATTTGTATCGGCAAATCCGACGGGTCCTATGCATATGGGAAACGCAAGAGGTGGTGCTTTGGGAGATGCCTTGGCGGCAGTACTTGACTATGCAGGATACGATGTTACAAGAGAATTTTATATAAACGACGCAGGAAATCAAATAGAAAAATTTGGATATTCCCTTGAGGCAAGATACCTGCAATTATTGGGTATACCAGCTGAAGTGCCCGAAGGTGGCTACCAAGGAGAGGACATAATAGATAGAGCGAGAGAATTTTTAGAAATATACGGAGATAAATATAAAGATGTGCCATCAGAAGTGAGAAGAAAGGCACTCATAGATTATGGACTTAAGAAAAATTTAGAAAAAATAAAAGAGGATTTAGCTCTTTACGGGATAGAATATGACGTGTGGTTTTCTGAGCAATCTCTTTATGACAGCGGAGAAGTGTATAAAGTAATTGAAGAGCTTAAGCAAAAAGGATACACTTATGAAAAAGACGGGGCTTTGTGGTTTAAAATGACATTATTTGGCGCAGAAAAAGACGATGTATTAGTTAGGACCAATGGATTTCCTACATATCTCGCTTCTGACATAGCCTATCACAAAAATAAATTTATAACTCGCGGATTTGACTGGGTTATAAATGTGTGGGGGGCAGATCACCACGGCCATGTTGCTCCTATGAAAGGAGCGATGCAGGCACTTGGTATAGACCCTGATAGGCTTGATGTTGTTTTAATGCAGCTTGTGAAACTCATAGAGGGCGGTCAAGTTGTTAAAATGTCCAAAAGGACAGGCAGAATGGTGACACTACGAGATCTGATAGATGAAGTAGGGAAAGATGCAGCGCGGTTTTTCTTCAACATGAGGTCTGCAGACAGTTCCATTGATTTTGACCTTGACCTAGCTAAAGAACAGTCAAATGAAAACCCTGTCTTTTATGTCCAGTATGCCCATGCGAGGATTTGCTCCATAATAAGGCAGTTAGAAGAAGAGGGTGTAAAGATAGATAATATAGATGAAGTAGATTTAAGCCTTTTAAAAGAAGAAGAGGAAAAAGAATTAATTAAAAAATTGGCATATTTCCCTGAAGAAATTACTATTGCTGCAAAGACATTGGCACCCCACAGAATTACGAGGTACATACTTGATGTAGCATCGCTTTTCCATTCTTTTTATAACAGCCATAGAGTAAAAGGCGTAGAAGAAGATTTGATGAAAGCAAGGTTTGTGCTCATATTAGCAGTAAAGACTGTTATAAAGAACGCTTTAGATATATTGAAAATAACAGCACCAGAGAGAATGTAAAAGGCGGTTTTTCCGCCTTTATTTTGTGGTATAGAGGAGGATTACAGTGTTTAACAATGAGATGGTATTAGAGATTCTATATGTAATTTTAATAGGTGGAGGATTAATATTAGGCTTTGAGGTGAACACTTTATTTTTTCTATTACTTTTTGTAGCAATAATCCTTATTTTCATCATAAATAACTACAAAAAAACGGCAAAAATAAAAGAAATAAAAGAAAAGATTGAAGAACAATGGGGAAAAGAACATGTGGAAAAGCGAAACTTTGAGTTTATTAAAAAGCTATATGATATTCTTTTATTAGATAGTAGAAATTCTTCAAATATAGATGACATAACATGGAGAGATTTGGATATGGACTTTGTTTTTGGAAAACTTGATCATACCATGTCAAATCCAGGTCAGCAGTATCTATATAACCTTTTAAGAAACCCGGTTTATGACAAGAAAGAATTAGAGGGTAGAAGCAAAATTATAAATAATTTTATGAAAAATAATGATTTTGCAAAGAGAATTCAATTGTATCTTCATTTTCTTGGGAAAGATCCAAAAGAGGATGTTACAGAATTTTTGTGGAATGGCATAAAAATTACCAGCAATCCGGTACTTTTATATAAGCTTTTAGTATTTTTACTTATAATATCTCCTCTGATAATTATTTTTGTTAATCCCGGTGCAGGTATATTTATGTTAATGTTGCTGCTTATTTCTAATAGCATGATATATTCTAGTACAAAATACAAGATATATTCGGAAATGATGACATTTAAATATGTATTAAAACTTATATCCTGTGCAAAGAATATAATTAAAGAAAGCGACGGTAATCCAGAATTTGATATTGAAAGATTAAAAGATCTATACAACAATACGAAAATTATTAGACGAAACCTCAACTATCTAGATTATTTAAGCAACAGTACAGGGGTAGCTGACAATTTGGGTATAACAGGATTTTTTAGTATAATTTTTTTGATGGAGCCTATAGGCTTTTATGAAGCTGCTAATTTGATAAATAAGCATTTAAAAGATTTACAGGAGCTATATATTGAAATAGGCAAAATTGATACCTATATTGCTCTTGCTTCATATAGGGCAAGCTTAAAATATTGTACTGAGCCTCAACTTACAAAAAGTGATGTACGTTTCATAAAAGCGGAAGATATTTATCATCCTTTGCTTAAAGATCCTGTTCCAAATTCTATAGAAGTTAGGGATAGGGGTATATTAATTACAGGTTCAAATGCGTCCGGCAAGTCAACTTTTTTGAAAACAATAGGAATTAATGCGATTTTTGCACATACTTTTTATACAGTACTTGCAAAAAGCTATTCCTCTAATTACTTTAAAATATTAACTTCGATTGGAACGCTTGACAATATTATTGGTGGAGATAGTTATTTTATGGTTGAGGCTAAATCGCTAAAGAGGATAATTGATGTGATAGATGACAATGTCACAGTTTTATGTATTCTTGATGAAATTTTCAGGGGTACCAATACAATAGAGAGGATTAGTGCTGCCAATGAAGTGCTTAAATATATGATAAGAAGAAATTGCCTGGTTGTTGCTGCTACACATGATATAGAGCTTACAAGATTGGCAGCAGATTATTACGATAATTATCATTTTGAAGAAGAAGTCAATGACAAGGATATTAAATTCAATTATATATTGAAAGAAGGACCGTCAAAAAGCAGAAATGCAATAAAGATTTTAAAATTATTGGGATATCCAGAAGAAATATATAAAAACGCTTTAGACAATACTCAAAAGATTTTATGACTGTGGTATAATATGGTTAGGAGGTGTTTTTTATGAATATAAAATGGTTGGGACATGCCTGTTTTAAGTTGACATCCGAGAAGGGTACGGTCATTGTCACAGACCCTTTTGATGAATCAGTTGGGTACCCTATGCCAAATGTGAAGGCAGACATTGTGACATCTTCTCATTCCCATTTTGACCACAATTATTTTAAGGCGGTAAAGGGAAACTTTGATATTGTTGACACAGTAGGAGAACATAATATAAAAGGTATCAACATAAAAGGTGTAAATACATTTCACGATGACGAGCATGGTGCAAAAAGAGGTAAAAATATAGTTTTTGTCTTTGATATTGATGGAATCAGAGTCTGTCACATGGGAGATTTGGGACATGTTTTAACAGAAAAGCAAGTTGAAGAAATAGGACCAGTTGATGTTCTACTCATTCCTGTTGGAGGCTATTATACAATTGATGCAAAACAAGCGGTAGAAGTGATGAACCAGTTAAAGCCTAAAATAACCATACCAATGCACTATAAAACGGAGTTTATTAATTTCCCTATTGATACTGTGGATAACTTTTTGGATATGACAGGTGGCAAAAAGATTTTATCCACAGAAATGGATGTAAAGAAAGAAGATTTAGAAGGGGAACCAAGAGTAGTTGCTTTAAATTATCAGTATTCTGTATAATTTAAAATGAAGTACAGTTCCTTTGTTCTCACTAAGAGCTTTAGCTTAAACCAAAAAAGTGGGTATCTCATTCCTTTTTAAATTTTTTTAAAAACAAATGAATATAAAAAGACAAAAAGGGCAATATAATAGTGTAAGGTTCGTAATGGTCGAGCCAAGATCATCACAGGACGCAAGTTCTGTGATGGTCGGCCAAAGATTGGTATTCGATCAAAAGGTCGGATGCTAGTCGGCGGGCAGATTATAATATGTCCATGTAGAGCCTTAATTTTAAGGCTAAAAAGGATGTATTATAGTCGAGCTAAGACTATTATAGGTGCCGCAGGTCGAAGTACGTCATGTACTTAGACTGGAGGTCTTATGCAAAGTGCATAAGGTTTCTAAGGTATCTATAATAGTCGAGCATAGGTCAGTATGGGTTTTGCAATACCTTGCCTTTTAAGTGAGGTATGAAGAGATTTGTACTGGCTGAAGCGAAGACCATTACGAGCCTTACTTTTTTATTGGCATAACACAGACAAAGGGGACGGTTCCTTTTGTCTGAAAATCAAAATAAACGGACAAGAGGAACCGTCCCCTTTGTCTGCTTTGTCTGAATTTTTAAAAATAGATGATGTGGAAATTTTTGTTTTATTATGATATAATCGTTTTAAAAAGGAGGGAAAAATTATAAGATTAGAGGGATAGTAAATGAGAAAATTATTTTTATTTCTTACGGTGATGTTCTTTTTAACTTCCTGTGATGTAGTAAAGCTTAAAGAATCATCCACAACTAGGAAAGAACCACCTATAAGGCTGGTATTTTCACTTCCTAATTCAAGCGAAGATTTTGATAATACCCTTTATACCGTCCTTTTGTATGATGGCAATTCTAACAAAATAGCAAGTGAATTTTTAAAAAATAAACGCATTGGATATTATAAATTATTACCAAGACAAGACAAAAATGTTGTGGGAATCCATTACGATGCTGCTTCATTTGAATACTATGTGATAAACATTGATGGCAGCGCTCCAGAAAGACTTACTCTTCCTGTAAGAGATGGAATATATCCAGTGTGGAGTGATGATGGGGAGTATATCTATGGTATTTCACCGGATTCTTTAAATGCTAAAAGTGGGTATATATTTTCTTATGATGTAAATAAAGGAACATTTGAGAAGTATCCTTTAGAAAGTGAAATAAATTCTTGTGGCAAAATCAAACCATATTTTGACAATAAAGGGGTGCTGTTTATTTGTGATAACAAAATAAACTATCTAAATTTTGAAAACAAGGTCGTAAAGCCGGTTTACAGTTTTAACGGAAGTGTAACGTATGGGAGTTTAGATAAAAGTAGAACTATATTTGTGCTAAACGATGAGAAAAACTGCTTAGATGTTTTGGATGGAAATAACTTCAAAATAATAAAAACGTACAAAAACATTTTAAAATACAAATTTTATTCGCTTGACAGTATGGCATTTCCGGATGGTGAACATGTTATATTCAAGATTTATAAATATGACGATAAAGGTAATTTTATAGGCGCACCTATAGTAAGTGTTGATTTAAATGGAAATGTGAGGGAATTAAAGGAAAGCGATAATTTGGAATGGAATTCAGTGAAATTTATTTCTGAAAGGAAGCTGGCTGGCGTTAGTCGAGCTGAGAAAGTACTCTTTTATGATTTAAATAGCTTTCAAGATATGCCCTATATGGAGATGGTGCTTTGTCGTAATAACGAAATTGGTTATTTGAAAAAACTCAAAATTGCTCTGCCAAATGGGTGGAAGGAGAAATTTACAGGCGGAAATGAAGTTTATATCTTAAATTCAAAGGATGAAATTAACGGTGGTATATATGTTATAAGTTATTACAAAGACCAATATTTTGGAGGTTTTCTTCCAAATCACAGCGAACTTTTAAAAGAAGAAGATATAAAAACTCCTATCGGAGAAGGAAAAATTGCCGTTTTGAGGAGAAGCCCTCCTGCTGCTTCCAATGATCCTGCAACATATATTGAGATTTTTGGAATTATTCCAATTGCAGACAATGATTTAGCTTACTGCATATGGCTTGGACCATTAAAGGATGATGTAAAAACTATAAATGAGGCTGTAAGAATAATGGAATACATGATGAAAAATTTAAATACAATGTGACTTTAGTCATGAGGAAATGGTGACTTTGTATACTACAAAACTTTCACCATTTCCTTTATTATATTCCTAGAAAACCAAATCAATTTCAGACAAAGCAGACAAAGGGGACGGTTCCTTTCGTCTGAAAATTTATTTTGAAAGGAGAGGGTGTTGCATGAAGATAGTTAAAATGAAGGAGGTAATAAAAAGGTTTGGTGATGTTATAGCTTTAGACAATGTAAATTTAGAAATAGAAGAAGGAGAAATTTACGGTCTATTAGGTCCTAATGGGGCAGGGAAGACGACAGCTATAAGCATAATCTGCGGACTGATAAGTTTTGACAGGGGTGAAGTCTATGTTTTTGACAAAGACATACGTAAAGATGCTGAATTTATAAAGAAAAATATAGGTATTGTTCCTCAGGATGTTGCTATTTATGGAGATTTAACGGCCTATGAAAATGTAAAGTTTTTTGCAAGTCTTTATGGACTTAGGGGAAAAGAGCTAAAAGAAAGTGTAGAGATGGCATTAGAGTTTGTAGGTCTTTCAGATAAAGCGAAAGAAGTACCAAATAAATTTTCAGGTGGTATGAAAAGAAGGCTAAATATTGCCTGTGCCATTGCCCATAGACCTAAATTGATAATAATGGATGAACCTACAGTAGGTATAGACCCTCAATCGAGGAATCACATTTTGGAATCTGTTAAAAAGTTAAATGAAATGGGTAGTACAATTATTTACACAAGTCACTATATGGAGGAAGTAGAGGCTATCTGCACGCGGATTTCTATAATGGACCATGGCAAGGTTATAGCTGAAGGAACAAAGGAAGAACTCACTTCAATGGTTACAGATGTGAATACAGTTTATATTGAAATTGGCTCAATTGATGGAATAAAAGAGGAGGAATTGAAAGGAATAAAGGGTGTAAAAGCTGTTGAGATAAGAGATAGCACGATAAAGATAACAAGCTTAAAAGATGTGAGCAATTTTGATGATATAATCCACTATTTTATTTCAAAAAACATACCAATACGTAACCTAAGAAACGAAATTCCCGATTTGGAGACAGTTTTTCTTACCCTGACAGGAAGAAAATTGAGAGATTAGAGGTGAGAATATGAGAATCTTTACCATAATGCTCAAAGAAATAAAAGAAATCCTTTATGACAAGCAAGTAATGGCACTCATGATACTATTGCCAATAGTTCTTATTGGAATTTTAGGTTTTGCGTTTTCGTCAACATCAGATATAAAATTAAGGGATATAAAAGTTATATATACAGATGAAGGAGATACAATACTTTCACAGGGTTTTGATATTTTCATTAAAGAAACTGATAAAATGGGAGTAAAATTTGTAGAAATAAAAGATGTCAACAAAGGAATAAGTGATATAGAAAAACGCAAATACGATGGTTATGTTTTTTTAAAAGGTAAAGATATAACTTTTTATAAGAATGCACATGGAGATATAAAAACGGAGATTGCAGCAAGTATGATTGACTCTTTTGCTGATACTTTTAAAGGAATGACAGCTATAGCTTCACAAAATCCTGCCTTTCTTAAAAATAGCGGCGATATAAATTTAAATAGAGAATTTATAAAAATAACCTCTATTGACAGAAAAGTTAAACAAACATCATTCGATTATTATTCTGTTACAATGCTTACTTTAATAATTTTATACGGTGCTATGAGTGGTGTATTTTCAATAGATATGGAAAGGACAAAAAAGACAGGGCGCAGAATATTAGCTTCTCCTATTAAGAAATATGAAATATTTATGGGGAAGGTGTTAGGGGTAACTTTTTCTGTTTTTATACAGGCCTTGATTATTGTTCTTTTTAGCAAATACATCTTCGGAGCTAATTGGGGAAAGGATATTGTAACAGTTTTTGTGATTATAATTAGTGAGATAATTTTTGTGGTGGGCTTGGGAGTGAGTTTGGGGTTTATTATAAAAAATGGAGCAATGGCACAAGGTTTACTAAACGGTATAATTCCTTTTATAGCCTTCTTAGGTGGTTCTTATATTCCTGTAAAAGAAATGGGAAGTCAATTTATTGAGAAACTTTCAAATTTTTCTCCAATTACATGGACAAATACAGCCATATTTAATGTGATATTGGGAGGCAATTATCAATATGTACCTACAGCCCTCATGGTAAATTTAATTCCTGCAGCTTTTTTCATAGTGTTGTCAGCTTACTTATTCAGAAGGGAGGCTTTTTAAGTGAGAGAGCTATTTTTGGTTATGAAGAATACAGTAAAGTTGTTTTTTAGAAGGAAAGGGAATATTATTTTATTGATTTCTGGTATTATAATTCCACTTTTCTTTTTGCTTTTTACCTATGGTGGCAGCGGGCAACTTAGAATAGGTGTTGTAAATAGAGATAAAAGTCAGATTTCAACAGATTTAATTAATTCATTGGAAAAAACGGATAAATTCAAGGTTGTTTTTCTGAAAGAAAATGAGATAAATGATAAAGTATCGAAAGGAGAAGTTGACAGCGCTATAGTGATTCCTCAAAGATTTGAAGAAGAAATTTTGAAGGGAAATCCAAAGGATGTAGAGATTGTATCAATAAAAGGGGAAGAAACCACCTTATTTTTGAAAAGTTATCTTGACCGCAAGATAAATGTTCTTTACAATTTAAGCAAGGCATCTGAAGGAAATAAAGAAAATTTTTATAAGATGTACGACCTTTATAAGAACAGTCCTTTTAGCTTGAAAACATATATTGTTGAAGATATAGGGAAGACGGCAGTGGCAACAACAAGAAGTTTAGGATTTTTTATAATGTTTTTGATGTTTAGCACTTTTAATATTTCTAATTTTATACTTGTGGAGAAAAGAGATAAAACTTTTTACAGAATTTTTGCTTCTCCTTTAAAGCCAAGAACTTATTTAGTGAGCAATTTTTTTGTAAATTTAATTTTGACAGTTTTTCAGATAGCTTTTATACTTGCGTTGATTACCTTTATATTAAACTTAGGCTTCACAAAAGCGACATTTGATGTTTTTTTAGTACTGGTTTCTTTTGGAATAACATCTATTGGTTTAAGTTCAATGATAGTTGCTTTTTCACCCTCTACAAGTTATTCTAATACCTTGTCTACTTTAATTATTACACCTACTTGTATGTTAGGGGGAGCTTTCTGGCCATTATATTTAATGCCTGAAGCACTTCAAAAGCTTTCTGATTTTATACCACAGAAATGGGCAATAGACGCTATAGAAAAAATTCAAATGGGTGGTAGTTTAAGCGATGTTTATATGAATATAATCATACTGTTGGCTTTTGCGTTAACCTTTATCCTGTTAGGAATATATAAAATTAAAACTTCTGAAAAAATGGGAGATTTTATCTAATTTATATGTTATAATCAGGCAAGAGGGATGGGTCCTTTTGTCTGAATTATTGTTTTTGGAGTGGATGTAAATGCCTAGAAAGTCAAGAGTTAAAAGCAAGAGCGGGTATTATCATGTGATGTTGCGGGGAAATGAAAAGAAAAATATATTCAGAAGTGATGAGGATAAAAAGCGCTTTATAGAAATATTGGCAGAGAAAAAGCTAGGCGGGAAGTTTTATTTAACTGCTTTTTGTCTTATGAGCAACCACGTTCATTTGATGATCAAGGAAGGCAATGAGGATTTGTCAAGTTCTATCAAGAGGATTGCAGGAATTTATGCTTCTTATTTTAATAAAAAATACGATAGGACAGGTCATTTATTTCAGGATAGGTTTAGAAGTGAGCCAGTTGAAGATGAGAGTTACGTTATAGCATTAGTAAGATACATTCATCAGAATCCGGTAAAAGCGGGGCTAGTGAAAAAAGTTTCTGATTATAAGTGGAGCAGTTATAGCTGTTATCTTAGCGATAATGATGAAATGTGTCAAATTGTAGATACAGACTTGATTTTAGGTATTTTCTCTGATGATAAAAAGAAAGCTATAGAACAGTTTAAGAAATATATGGAGCAGACAGAAGGCACTGAAGTTTTTATCGACATTGAAGAAGAAAAAATGAGTACGGAAGAAGCCAAAGAGTTATTTAAAGAAATGGCGATGGAATTTGGGATTAAAGATATAGAAAATCTGGAAATTAAAAAACGTAAAGAATGGCATGACTTAATAAAAAAATACAGAGAAAAAACCGGACTTTCAATTAAAGATATTGCTTCTATTGCTGGGGTGACTAGGTATAGTATACATAAGATTTTGAAAGAAAAAGGCAAAGCCTGACTATATAGGCTGATTAAATTTAAAAGATCAGACAAGAGGAACCGTCCCCTTTGTCTGCTTTGTCTGCAGACTTAATTTTGGGGATTTTCTCAAAAGACAAGGAAAAGGCACTCAAATTGCTCTTTACTTTTCCTGCAATAGAGAATTTGACTGATTGCAATTTGCAGTTATTAGGAGTATAATGAAAATGAAAGAAAAAGTAAAAAGGTGATATTTTATGGAAGACAAAAGTGTTGAAGTAAAAAAGTGCTTTACATAAAATGAGTGTTGATGAAGTAATTCGCAATTTAAAAGTTGAAGTTAACAACGGTGATGGTAGTAATTGGTTTGTCTGTTTTGCTTTCCTTTGGAATCAATGACTTTGTGAAATACCTTTTTTAAGAAGACATGGATAACTTTTGAGTATTTCTAAAGCCGCCTTTTAAAGCGGCTTTTTTGGAGGATATATACGGGAGGAAAGGAGAACATATATGTCGTTCATCGCCCAGGTTAAATTTTTGCCCAAAGAAGTAAAACGTTTTATAGCAACTGAAGCCTTATTGGGTATAGGAATGGGGATTTTTGGTTTAGTATTAAATTTGCATTTGCTTGCTTTAAACGTTTCTCCTGAACAAATAGGAGCTCTTAATTCTGTAGGAACTTTAGTGATGGGGGCAGCTGCTATTCCAGCAGGTTTTTTTGCTAATTATATTGGGAGAAAACGAATTTTTATATCAGGAATAACTCTTACAGGGATAGGATATGGGCTTTTTGGATTAGGGGAATCTATAGGAGTTTTTTATTTGGCACAGATTATACAATTTATAGGAATTTCCTTTTTGATTACAACAGAAATACAGCTTTTATTTTCATATGCTGAGACAAATGAATTGGAAACTGTAAGTTATAGCCTTTTATTTGCTGTTTTTACTCTATTTAGTGGAGTAGGTACGCTTTTGGGAGGCTTTATACCCAATTGGTTTCCATATGGTAATACAAAATATCAAAGTTCTGTGTATATATCAGCCGTGTTAATTTTAGTGGCGGCTTTATTAAGAGGGATTTTGTTGCCATGCGTAAACAATAGTTTTGATAAAGGTAAGAGTAAGTTGTTATTGTCAAATATTAGAATTTACCAAGTTTTTGATAAAAAAATTCTTTTAATTATTTTTTATCTTTTTTTGGCGGGTATGGCTTTTTCTACGATAATTCCTTTCCAAAACGTGATTGTGAAATTTCGGATGGGTTGGAGCGATGAATATGTCTCCTATTTGCTTACAATAAATGGGCTAATTTTGTTTTTTGCTTCTATGATAATGCCATGGATAATAAATAAATTTGGAACCATTAAAGCTTATTACTATGTATATGGGATGAATTTATTGTTTGCACTTATATTAGCCTTTAATAATATTTCTGTAATGATGTTTTCAACAATATTTTTACTAAGAAGTGGTAGTTTTACGCTTTTGAATAATATGATAGAAAGTCAAACAATGTCTGTTGTAGAGGAAGAAAAAAGGGATTTTTTTGCTGGAGTAAAATCACTTTTAAGGAGTATAGGATCAGCAATAGCCAGCTATTTAGCTGGCTATATCCTAGAAAATCAAAATTATACTTATCCCTTTCTAATTACGTTTGTAATACTATTAGTAAGTCTTTTGTATTTTGCTATATTTATTAAACCGATTTTTATTGAGAAGCTAAACAATAGTAACTTTTCTTTTGAAGAAGAAATTCAAAAAGATGTGGAAGGCATCTAGCTATACCAAATGGCAAGCTACGAAATGCCCTCCTCCTACATCTTTGTATTCTGGTACTTGTTCTCTACAAATGTCTTTAGCAAGTGGGCATCTTGTGTGGAATTTGCATCCTTTTGGTGGATTCGCAGGGCTTGGGATATCTCCTTCTAAGATTATTCTTTCTCTTTTTAAGTCTGGGTCTGGAATTGGAACGGCAGACAAAAGGGCTTGTGTATAGGGGTGAAGTGGATGTGCAAAAAGTTCGTCTCGTGCTGCCATTTCAACTATAGACCCAAGATACATTACTGCAACTCTTGTGCTTATATGCTCTACTACACTCAAATCGTGAGAAATAAACAAATAAGTTAACCCTTTTTGCTCTTGCAAATCCATAAGCAGGTTGATTATTTGGGCTTGTATTGATACGTCAAGAGAAGATACAGGTTCGTCTAACACAATAAATTCAGGATCTAAAATGAGTGCACGAGCTATTCCTATTCTCTGACGCTGACCACCAGAAAATTCGTGAGGATAGCGGTCTATATGGTACGGAGCTAATCCGCATATCTCCATTGTTTCTATGACTTTATCCCGCAATTCATTTTTAGAAATAAGGCCATGGTCTAAAAGAGCTTCTCCTATGGCATCTCCTACTCTAAGGCGTGGGTTTAAAGAGCTAAAGGGGTCTTGGAAAACCAATTGCATTTTAGGTCTTAGTTTTCTAAGCTCGCTTTTTTTGAGACTGTGAATAGGAATAGATTTGTAAAAAACTTCTCCGTCAGTTTTATCATACAACCTTATTATAGTACGCCCGACTGTGCTTTTACCACAACCAGATTCGCCAACAAGACTTAAAGTTTCACCTTTATTTATAGTGAATGTCACTCCATCTACTGCTTTTACATATCCTATCGTCCTTTGTAAAATACCGCCTCGTATTGGGAAGTATTTTTTAAGGTTTTTTACTTCTATTAAAGGTTCACTCATTTTTTCCACTCTCCTTCATAGAGCCAGCAGGCGACTTTGTGCCCATTTTCGTCAGCTGCAAGTTGAGGTATCTTTTGGCGGCAAATGTCCATTGCATATTCGCACCTATCGCTAAAATAACAATAGTCTCCCAAACCAATAGGGTTAGGCACTTGCCCTGGGATTGTGTATAGTCTTTCTTGCCTTTGACCAATTATTGGTTTTGCCTTTAAAAGACCTCTTGTATATGGGTGTTTAGGGTTTTTGAAAAGTTCTCTTACAGGAGCTTCTTCAATAACTTTTCCAGCATACATAACTACTACGTAGTCAGCTATTTCAGCAACAATTCCAAGGTCATGGGTTATAAGCATTAAAGCCATATTTCTTTCCTGCTTTATTTTTCTCAAAAGGTCAAGGATTTGGGCTTGAATTGTTACATCAAGAGCAGTGGTTGGTTCATCAGCTATTAAAAGTTTTGGATCGCAACTTAGAGCTATTGCAATCATTATACGCTGTCTCATACCACCGCTTAGTTCATGAGGATAACTTGTCATTATCTGTTCAGCTCTTGGTATGCCAACTTGTTTAATAAGTTCAATAGCCTTATTCCAAGCCTCTTTTTTAGTCATGAGTTTATGCACAATTAAAGGCTCCATTATTTGTTCTCCAATTGTTAAAACAGGGTTTAAAGAAGTCATTGGCTCCTGGAATATCATGCCTATTTCATTACCGCGTATTCTTCTCATTTCTGCCTCACTTAATTTAAGAATATCTCGCCCATCAAAGATTATTTCGCCACCTTCAATTTTCCCAGGAGGAGACTGAATTAATCTCATTAGGGATAAAGCAGTTACACTTTTGCCGCAGCCAGATTCACCGACAATGCACACCGTTTCCCCTTCTCGTATAGAGAAACTTACATCATTTACTGCTTTTACAACACCTTCTTCAGTGTAGAAAAAAGTTTTGAGATTGCGAAATTCTACTAGATTTTTTGCCATTTTGATTCCTCCTAAATTTTTTGTCTAGGATCGAAAGCGTCTCTTAAAGCATCACCAATGAAGTTGATAGCTACGACAGTTAGCATTATAGCAACACCTGGCGGAATCCAAAGCCATGGACGCTTTGCAAAATCGATCATATTATTTGCAGCAGACAGCATATATCCCCAAGAAGGTGTTGGAGGGATGACACCTAGTCCTAAGAAACTTAAAGCAGATTCTGATAATATGCGCCAGCTACTCCCAATGTTGCAGAAACTATAACAGTAGGTAATACATTGGGGAAAAGGTGTTTTATTATTTTTTTACTATCTCTTAAACCTAAAACTTCTGTTGCCAGCATAAATTCTTGTTCTTTTAAACTTAGTATCTGACTTCGTACAAGCCTTGCAAGGCCTACCCATGATATAAATCCTAAGATAAACATGACGTAATATATTCTTTGAGATGGTGGAATCTTTAAGTCAGACATTATTGCACCTAACATGACTAGGATAGGAAGACCTGGCATGGCATATATAATATCTGCTAATCTCATTATTATGACATCTAACCAGCCTCCGTAATATCCTGCGATAGAGCCTAACATTCCACCGATTAAAACGATTATCAAAGTAGCTGCAATCCCTATTGTAAGGGAAATTCTACCTGCAAGCATAAGCCTTAAAAGCACATCTCTTCCTAGATTATCTGTACCAAGCCAATGTTCTGTACTTGGTGGTTGATTCCCTTTTGATACATCTATTTTTGCATCCAGATAAGGCGAAAAATAAGGCCCTACAAAAGAGAAAAGGAACATAAAAGTCAAAATTACCAGTCCCAATATGGCGTATTTATTTTTTAAAAATCTATGGAAAGCGTCTCTCCAAATCGAAGGTGCTTTTTTCAGATTATTTTTCTTTTTATAATCAAGAGGTTGATTTACATTGACTTGATCCAAAGCTTTATCCCCCCTATTTAAGTCTTACACGTGGATCAGCAACGCCATACAAAACGTCAGCTAAAATATTTGCTAAAATTGTAAGAACGGTTATGAGCATTGTGTATCCCAAAAACAATGGATAATCCCTTATATAAATTCCTTCTAGAACGACTTTACCAATGCCGGGCCAGTTGAATATCCTCTCAGTTATCATTGCACCTGCAAATAAGCTAGGTAATTCTAAAGTAAACAAAGTGATCAAAGGTAGAAGAGCATTTCTTAAAGCATGTTTAAAAATAACAGTTCTTTCCTTTAAGCCTTTAGCTCTGGCAGTCCTTATATAATCTTGCTTTATGACTTCTAGCATATTTGCCCTAAAATAGCGGCTTAAGCCCCCTACACTTATTAAAGTTAGAGTAGCAACAGGAAGCACCATGTGCTTTGCAACATCAACTATATGGGCCCAACCAGTATAATTGGATCCTGTTGTTATCATTCCACCTAAGGGGAACCATTTGAGGTCTACTGCAAAAACTTTAAGCATAACAAGACCTAAGAAGAAAGAGGGTAAAGAGTAAAGGATAAATACAAGCAAGGTAGCTATAGTGTCAAATACAGAATACTGCCGTATAGCAGAATAGATACCTATTATAGAGGCAATTAACCATTCAAAGAACATTATAGCTACTCCCAATATAAAGGAATTCCATATAAAATCATTTATTACCTGTATAACAGGTTTTTTAAACATTAAAGAGTCGCCCAAATCACCTTTTAAGACACCGCTTGCCCAAGAAATATACCTTTCGGGTAGTGGTTTGTCCAATCCATAAAGGGCCCTTAATTGTGCAGCCCTTTCCTCAGTCATCTTAGGATTTTGAAGTTGAGAGGTGACGTAGTCACCAGGTGCCATTGCAAAAATTAAAAATATTATTATAGAAGCTCCAATTAATGTAGGAATACTCTGTAGTAGTCTGCGTATAATAAACTGTGTCATTCTATCCCTCCTAATAGATGAAAAGCCCGGCCCTTAACAGCCCGGGCTTTTTAAATTTAAATTAGTACTGAAGAATTTCTGCTTGATACAGTGAATAAGTAAAATCTCTGAAAGATGAGATCTGGAATCCTACTACTCTGCTGTTCTTTGCATTGAGGTCATTTCTCTGATACAGGAAGATGTATGGCAAGTCATCGTTTAATACTTTGTAAAGTTCATGGTAAATTTCCTTGCGTTTATTAATATCTGTTTCTTCACGGCCCTTTAGTATGAGTTCATCAACTTTTGGATTTGCATACCCTATTTTATTCTGAGACCCTTTTGAGAAGAATATAGTATAAGGATCTGGTTCAGGAGTTAAGCCCCAAGCCATGAAGTACATTTCAAAATCGCCTTTATTGACCTTGTCAATTATGGCGTTGAATTCAAGAGGTTCTGCCACAAATTCTATACCCAATTCTTTATAATTTTCTACTGCCATTGGCACTAAAGCATCATTTACTGGATTAGGTGATGAAGCTAAGAAGTGTATTGTAAATTTCTGACCATCTTTATAACGATAACCATCTGGTCCTAATTTCCAACCAGCTTCATCTAAAAGCTGCTTTGCTTTTTCTGGGTTATAGTCATAATGTATTATGTCTTTTTCATCAGGATATGCCCATGATACTTTAGACTGTGGCACATCTCTTACTTCTGCTAAGCCCTGATATACAGCATCAACTATAGCTTTGCGGTTAAGACCATAAGCTAATGCTTTACGCACTCTTACATCCTGGAATTTTGGCAATTTGTGATTGAAAGCTATATAACCATAACCATTAGTTGGAAGTAAGCTATAATCAACAAATCCAAGGCTTTCTAGCAACTCTACGTTATCTTTCTTTGCTGTGATGTTTGAGGTCTCATAGTCTGTTTCACCGGTTTGTAACATTTGAACAGCTGTTTCCTCTGTTGTAGTTTTGTAAATTAAGTGTTTAATTTTTGGAGCACCTTTCCAGTAATTCTCATTTGCTACTAAGCGAACTTCTTGACCAGGAACAAATTTTTCAAATACATAGGGACCTGAGCCGAGTGGCTGCTGTTCTAAAGCCTTTACTCCGTCTAATTTGCCTTTAGCAAAGTCTTTTCCATAATAATGTTGTGGGATAACTGGGATATTAAGGTCTGACAAAGATGTTCCGAGAACTTTTTCTAATTGAATCTGTATTGTATGGTCATCTATTACTTTTATTCCTTCAATTTTGTCTGCATTTCCTTCATTATATTCTTTAAACCCTTTGATTCCTGCTGCAGATAAAGCAATTGGCCCATCATAAGTAGGATCAGCTAGTACATAATAAGAAAATTCTACGTCCTTAGCTGTCAAAGGTGTTCCATCACTAAATTTTACGTCATCTCGTAAATGGAAGGTGATAGTATTGTTATCTTTGTCTATATCCCAACTCTTTGCAAGAGATGGAATGTATGTTCCATCGAAGTCTACCTCTAGTAAACTATCAAAAATAGCGCTGTTTACATAATTGTCATATGATGTTTCAGAATAGAGAGGATTGAAAACTCCTTTTGGCTCATGAAGACCTATTATAAGTGTGTCGGTACGAGCCTTTGATGCTTCTGGTATTTTTGAAGTGTCTTTTGCTTTAGTCCAGTTGTCGCTATCTTGAACTGAAGCTGTAGGTGTTGTTTTTTGTTCTTGAGATTGTTGTGGCGTTTGAGTTTCTGTCTTACCACAGGAGGTCAAAAAAACAGATAGGATAAAAATTAGGGTCACAACTAGAGGAAGCCACTTTTTTCTTAGCATTTTTTAAATCCCCGTTACATTTTATTTTAAATTATATTTATTTTGTACACAATTACTATTATAGCATATTTAATACATATTGACAACATACCCATTAAAAGTGTAAATCTTTTGCAGGCTTTTTTTAATTTTGTATATATATTTTTAAAATCTATTAGAATGTGAAGATAAAAATTATTAACTTTTAAATCCCTATTTAAATTTTATGCAAACAAAGATGATTTTTGTACATATTTTGTGAAATTTTTTCACAAAAATTTAATAAGCCTTCAAAAAAAGTGGCAAAAACACAATACAATTTAAAATTTAATATTATTTTTAAACTAAAATTGTTTTCAAACACTAAAAAGTAAAGAAATAATAAGATAATTTTAATAGTGTCTTCTTGCTTTGTATGGACTTTATACGGTAAGAAATGGATCTTTGAAAAATATGGAATTAATTCTTAAAAGGCATTGATTTATAAACAATTATTGATATAATATTTTTATAAAATAAGAGCAAAAGATGGTGATAAAATGTCTGATAATTTTGTTCCCGAGATAACTTCACCTTTAAGGCAAAAGATGGTTTTAGTTCCTGAAGTTATTCATCAAAAAGCTTCGGGAATAAAGGTCTATGGTAAATTAATAAAATCCCTTGTTTTTACAACAGATATTGCTTTGATTAGAAATACTAATGCTCATGCTGTTTTAGCAGTATATCCGTTTACTCCTCAGCCAGTTATTACTCACGCTCTTATGATGGCAGCGGATATACCGGTATTTTGCGGGGTGGGTGGAGGACTTACACAAGGAAAGAGAGTTGTTAACTTGGCTCTTGACGCGGAATTTTCTGGAGCAATGGGAGTTGTTGTAAATGCTCCTACTGCCAATGATATAATCAAAAAAATTAGAGCGACAATAGATATACCTATTGTTGTAACTATAGTGTCGGAGAAAGAGGACATAAAAGGGAGAGTAGAAGCTGGCGCTACAATACTTAACATATCTGGTGCACAAAAGACACCTGATTTAGTAAAACGTGTAAAAGATATTTGTCCCGACATACCCATTATTGCAACAGGAGGTCCTACTGAGGAAACCATTTTAAAGACGATAGAAGCAGGCGCTAATGCTATATCCTATACTCCTCCTACAAATGCAGAGATTTTCTCAGAGATAATGGACAAATACAGAAAAGAAAGGGAATAAATATATGATATAATATAAATTAAAATATTTTACAAAGGGGAGAGGATGATATGCAATACAGACAATTTGGCAAACTAAATATAGCAATATCTGCATTAGGATTTGGTTTAATGAGACTTCCTGCAATTGATAATGATAACAGCAAAATAGATGAAGCGGAAGCGATAAGGATGATAAGATACGCCATTGACAATGGCGTGAATTATATTGATACAGCATGGCCGTATCATGGAGGTAACAGCGAAATAGTTGCAGGTAAAGCTTTAAAAGATGGTTACCGAGAAAAAACTTTTCTTGCTACGAAACTTCCCACCTGGCTAATTAACGAGAAAGAAGATATGGACAAATATTTAAATGAACAGCTCAAGAAACTTCAGACAGACCACATAGATTTTTATCTTTTGCATGCTTTAGATAAAAATAAATGGGAGAACATGAAAAAAGTTGATGCTTTAAGCTGGGCTGAAAAGAAGAAGCAAGAAGGGAAGATAAGATACATAGGGTTTTCCTTCCATGATGAGTATCCTGTATTCCAAGAGATTGTAGATTATTATGACAAATGGGATTTCTGTCAAATACAGTACAACTATATGGACATAGATGTGCAGGCTGGAGAGAAGGGATTAAAATATGCTGCTTCAAAAGGCTTAGGTGTTGTAATAATGGAGCCTATAAGAGGAGGAAGGCTTGCCAACCCTCCAAAAGCAGTGCAAGACATTTGGGATACTGCAAAGGTTAAGCGTACCCCTGCAGAGTGGGCACTTCAATGGTTATGGAATCAGCCGGAGGTTTCGGTTGTGTTAAGTGGCATGAGCACGTTTGAGCAACTAAAAGAAAATATTGAAAGCGCAAAAAGGTCAGGAATAAATACCTTAACAAAAGAAGAACTTGAGATTGTGAGTAAAGTTAGAAACAAATACAAAGAGCTTTCACCAATTGCCTGTACAGGGTGTAACTACTGCATGCCTTGTCCAAATGGTGTAAATATACCAAGGAACTTTGAACTTTACAACGAAGCTCATATGTATAACACCTATGAAGCTAACCGCAGGGATTACGAAAACTTGGGAGATGCAAAAGCGAGTTCCTGCATTGAATGTGGTACCTGTGAGAGCGTATGTCCACAACATCTTACAATAATTGATTATCTTAAAGAGGTTGCAGATTATTTTGAAAGAGCATAACGAAAAAGGAGAAGGAGTTTTACATTTCGTTCCTTCTCCTTTTTATGTAATACCATGATGAAAAGCAGTTAAAAATATTGTTATCCCAAGAAGAAGACATATCAGACTTAGTATTAAAATGATGACTAAATAAAATTTTTTTCCATTTAGTATACCGCCCCTTTTAAAAACATATCTCTATAGTATAGACGAAAAACTTCGCTTTTAGTTTCATTTTTTTAAAATTTTTTCTATAAATTTTTGCCTGCTTTTATTGTTTATGAGGGGAGAGTTTGTATGTTTGAGGTTTTTGAAGATATGTTAAGTCCAGAATATTGGATTAGGAAAATAGACAATACCGACAAAGTTATTATGACACAACAAGAGATTGAAAACTTTAACAGAAAGATAATAAATAAGGTAGTTACAGTATATGACCTTGAGACATACAAAAAAAGTTTAAAAAAAGATGAGCTTATTAAGTTAATTAAAAGTTATGAGATGCCTAAAAAGCCTATGTACGATAAGTATGGCAACCTCATAGAAGAAGACTTTTATGACGATGTAATAAAAAATACGAATTTGGAGGGAATTAAGGATGTAAATCCAGTAAGGTATGGTATAGCGATTAGAAATACTTCTATAAGAAGTTTTCCTACGAAAGAAGCTGTTTTTGACAAACAAGGAGATATAGAATTTGATAGGTTTCAAGAGACGGGATGTCAAGCTTTAGAGCCTGTAGTTATTTTACACGAGAGTAAAGACAGAAAATGGTTATTTATACAGATGTATAATTACAGAGGATGGATTAAAGCAGAAGATATTGCAATTGCGAAAGACAAAAAAGAGTTATTTGACTATATAAATTCACTAAGTTTTTTAGTAGTCACAGGAAACTATATAAAGACTCAAAGCAATCCCTTTGATAAAAATGTTTCTAAATTGGAATTTACAATGGGGACGAAAATATATCTAGAAGAAGGAAATGTTTTACATCAAGTTGGCAATCAATCAGTTATTGGACATTATCTTATAAAACTGCCTATTAGAAATGAAGAAAGGAATCTTGAGTTTAGATATGCTCTAATTTCAAAGAAAGAAGATGTAAATGTTGGATATCTTCCCTATACAAGAGAAAACATTTTGAAGCAGGCTTTCAAACTTATAGGTGATAGATACGGTTGGGGGGATAGTTTAGGAGGTAGAGATTGTTCTAGTTATATAATGTATATTTTTAAGACTTTTGGTATAAGGCTTCCTAGAAATGCAGATGAGCAAGAGGTTAGTGAGGGGAAATCTTATAAATTTACTGAGGAAATGCCAATTGAAGAAAGAATAAAAGTATTTGACAGTGTAAAGCCAGGAGCATTAGTCTATATGCCAGGGCATGCCATGATTTACATTGGGAAAGAAAAAGGTGTTCCTTATATGATACATGATTTTCATGGGTATGGAGAGAAAAAAGAAGATAAATATGAGTTTGTTCCTGTAAATGAAGTTATGGTAACCTCAAGCCTTTTGCTGACAGCTTCGGGAGTGTCTTTTATAGAAAAATTTACGTCTGTTTTGGAAATTGAATAAGGGTAAAACCTTTCGGTTTTACCCTTATTCTCCATAGGCTTTTCTGTAAATTTCTGCAATTTCGGATACCAATGGCATTCTTGGATTTGAGCCAGTGCACTGGTCATTAAAGGCTATATCCGACATTTCCATTATTTGTTTTTCGAATTCTTCTTTATTTATGCCTGCTTCTTTAAGTGTCAAAGGAAGATTAAGTTCTTTCATGAGATTTTTTATCGCTTCAATGAGGCTTTGTACTCCTTCTTCAACGGTTGATGCAGGAAGTCCTAACATTTTTGCAATTTCTGCATATTTTTCGGCTGCTTTTGGATATTCATATTGCGGGAATGCTGCAAATTTCTTGGGGAGTTCTGCATTGTATTCTATGACATAGGGCAGAAGTATTGCATTTGCTCTTCCGTGTGGAAGATGGAATTTAGCACCAAGTATATGAGCCATACTATGGTTTATTCCTAAAAATGCATTTGTGAAGGCCATTCCAGCTATGCATGAAGCATTGTGCATCTTTTCGCGGGCGACTTTATCTTGCCCGTTTTTGTATGCTTTAGGTAGATATTCAAATATCAATTTTATAGCTTTTTCTGCGAGAGCGTCTGTATAGTCTGATGCCATTACAGATACATAGGCTTCAATAGCATGGGTTAAAGCGTCCATACCAGTGTCTGCTGTGACAGAGGGTGGTATTGTCATTGTGAGGTCAGGGTCTATTATAGCGATATCTGGTGTTAATTCGTAATCTGTGAGAGGGTACTTTATATTTTTCTTTTTGTCTGTTATAACTGCAAAGGCAGTAACTTCAGAACCTGTACCGCTGGTGGTTGGTATTGCGATAAATAAAGCTTTTTTCCCCAGTTCAGGAAATCTATAAGTTCTTTTTCTTATGTCCATAAATTTTAACCTTAAGTCTTCGAATTTTGTATCAGGGTATTCGTAGAAAAGCCACATTCCCTTCGCTGCATCTATTGCAGAACCACCACCTACAGCTATTAGTAAGTCAGGCTCAAACCCTCTCATTATTTTTACCCCTTTTTCTACAGTGTCAACTGAAGGATCTGGTTCAACTTCAGAGAATATTTCATATTTAATATTTGCCTTATCTAATTGATACGTTACTTTATCTACAAAACCTAATTTAACCATCACAGGGTCTGTTACAATAAAGGCTTTTTTGCCTTTTACTTGTGACAGATATTGTAATGACCCTCTTTCAAAATAAATTTGTGGTGGAACTCTGAACCATTTCATTCTCTCTTTTCTTATAAAAACTCGTTTTATGTTTATAAGGTTATAAACACTTACATTATCTGTTGTTGAATTTCTACCCATTGTACCGCAACCCAAAGTCAAAGATGGGATAGCCGTGTTATAAATATCTCCAATAGCTCCTTGAGAAGCAGGGGCGTTTACAAGAATTCTTCCTGCTCGTACTCTTTTTGCAAATTCATTAATAATTTGTTGGTTTTCAGAATGTATTACTGCAGAGTGACCAAGTCCGCCGAATTCTGTCATATCTTCACATCTTTTTATGCCTTCGTTGTAATCTTTGACTGTGTATAAAGCAAGTATTGGACTTAGCTTTTCTCTGGAGAGAGGATATTCTGGTCCTACAGCAGGATATTCAGCTACAAGTATTTTTGTGTTTTCAGGTACTTTAAATCCAGCCATTTCAGCAATTTTTGTTGCCGGTTGACCTACAACTGCTGGATTCATTAAACCGGTGTTTTTGTCTATAGCGAATTCTTCTAGCATTTTAGTCTCTTCTTTATTGAGAAAATAGCAACCATATTCTTTCATTAATTTTTTCACTTCATCTGCTATTTCTTCGTCTATTATCACAGCTTGTTCTGATGCGCATACTGTGCCATTGTCAAAAGTTTTGCTAAGTATTAGGTCTGAGACTGCTCTTTTAATATTTGCAGTTTTTTCAATGTAGCAGGGGACATTGCCAGGACCTACGCCAAGGGCGGGTTTTCCTGAGCTGTAAGCAGCTTTTACCATTCCGGCGCCGCCTGTTGCTAGGATAAGAGATATATCGGGATGTGTCATGAGAAGTTGTGTTGCTTCAATTGAGGGTGTCTCAATCCATCCTATACATCCTTCTGGTGCACCAGCCTTTAATGCTGCCTCGTACATCGTCTTTGCTGCTTCTATACTACATTTTAATGCTTTTGGGTGGAAGCTGAAAATTATTGGATTTCTTGTTTTGATAGCAATGAGGCATTTGAACATTGTTGTAGAAGTCGGGTTTGTGACAGGTGTTACGCCGGCTATAACTCCTACAGGTTCTGCCACTTCCATATAATTTTCTTCTAAGTTTTCTTTGAGGATGCCGACAGTTTTTTTGTCTTTTATATAATTGTACACATATTCTACTGCAAAAAGGTTTTTGGTTATTTTGTCTTCATAAACCCCCATTTTCGTCTCTTCATGAGCTAATTTTGCCAGTTCTACATGCTTTTCTATGCCTGCTAGTGCCATGGCTTTGACTATTTCATTAATTTGCTCTTGGGTGTATGACATGAATTTTTCTTGTGCTCTTTTCGCTCTTTCTACTAATAGGTCTATCTGCTTTTTAACATCTGTTGTTTCTTTTACTTCTGTTTTTTCTTTTGTTTCCTTTTTTTCTTGTAATAAGGTAGGCATAAGAACACCTCCATGTGTTAATAATTTAACAAAATATTTTATTTAAATAAAGAGATTGTCAGATGATTCTAAAAAATTTCAGGGTATATTACACAAATTTTAGGCATCAACGATATTTTGTGCAATATTTCAATTGTTATTCATTTAACAATCTCTTTACACTTTGATAGTACAACAACGATTGAATCTTGTCAATAGAGTTAAAATAGCCTGAAACGATTACTCAAAAAATTTTACAATATTTTTTCTTTTCATATTGTGTTATAATTAATTTACCAGTTTTTATAGATTCAAGGAGATGAGACTGTGCTATATAAAAAATTTATCTCTCCTGTTGGTGTTCTCACTATTTTTTCATCAGGAAAAGGTATATGCCGCATTGACTTTGAAAATGAGAAATCTTCATTAGAAGGTTTTAAAGAAGGCAGCGATTTTTATATTGAAGAGTGTATTAGGCAGCTTGACCTATATTTTCAAAAGAAATTAAAAAATTTTGACGTGCGGTTGGATTTGCAAGGTACAGAGTTTCAGAAGGCCGTGTGGAAGGAGATTTTAAAAATTCCTTATGGTGAAGTTAAGACATATGGAGAGATTGCGAGATTAATTGGAAAGCCAAAGGCGGCAAGAGCAGTAGGGCAGGCTCTTAATAAGAATCCTATTCCCATTATTATCCCTTGCCACAGAGTCATTGGAAGCAGTGAAGATTTGACAGGCTTTGGCGGGGGAATTGAAATAAAAAAATTTTTATTAAGACATGAAGGAGTAGAGGTTCATTAAAAATTTATGTTTCATGGAAAGTAAGGTGATGAGGATGGATTATTTAAAAATTTTAAAGGAGTTTTTTAAAAATAAGGACAATATAGTTATGGCTTTTTTATTTGGTTCTGTTGCTGTATTTAATATATATAGACTTAGACAAGAAAGAAGGGAGATTAATTTATATAAAATAGTAGCTGTATCCTAAAACCGCCGTAAAAATTTGAGCGGTTTTTTTATTTTATTTTTTTGAAAAGCTTTAAGAAATCTTGACATGATATTATGAGAAGAGTAAAATATATTTTGCGTCCAAAATATTTGCATACAAAATATTTTAATACGAAATAATTTGCGGTGGTGAAGATGGAAGAGATAAACAATGGATTAAAGATACTTAAGCTTTTAAAACAAATAATGGATATTATAAAGCATTCTATGAAATATGAGTGTAAAGATTTTGATATTACGGGTCCTCAAGGAATGCTTATGGGCATTTTAGCTCATTACGGTGAAATGAAGGTGAGTGACCTAAGTCAAAAATTAGGGCTTTCCAATAGTACAGTTTCTGGCATTATTGACAGATTAGAAAAGCAAGGCTTGGTAGAGAGGACGAGAAGCACTGAAGATAGAAGAGTTGTTTATGTCAGTGTGACTCCTAAGTTTAAAGATACTTTTCAAAAACATTTCAAAGAAGCTGAAGAGAAGTTTGAAAAATTAATAAGTAGAGCAAGCCCACAAGACCTTAATAAAATAATTGAAGGATTAGAAGCACTGAAAAAAATATTGGAAAAACAACATGATTTATAGTGAGGAAGTATAACAAAATTAAGTAAATAAGTTGAGGAAGTAGAAATTTAAAAAGAAGTAGTTCTCACAAAAGAAATCGAGGCAAATTTTTAGGAGGAGAAGGTGTTGGTATGGTAAAACTGGCGAAATATTTAAAACCCTATATTCTGTTGATTTTTTTAGCAGTGTTCTTTATATTTGTTCAAGCAATGAGTGATTTGTCATTGCCTGACTATATGTCCAAGATAGTTAACAATGGAATACAGCAAGGTGGCATAGTAAATGCAGTTCCTGAGGCTATAAGGAAAAGCGAAATGGATAAACTTTTGCTATTTGTTACACCTGAAGAAAAGGAAGAGATTTTAAAAGATTATACATTAGTAGACAAATCCAGTCCTGATTATGATAAATATGTAAAAAAATATCCTATTCTTTCAAAAGAGCCTGTATATGTCCTTAAAAGCGTAGATAAATCAGAAATTGACAAAATAAATTTACCTATGGGGAAAGCCTTTTTAGCTGTTACAGGTGTGGAAAAAGCTAAAGCCAGTGCAAAAAACGGAAGTATAGAATTTAATGGAAAGAAAATACCGGCAAATGTAGACCTCTTTGCTATGATGTCTCAACTGCCAGAAGAGCAACTTATTCAAATAAGAGATGAAATGAACAAAAAGTTTGCTTCTTTAGGTGACAATATGGTTATACAAGCTGCAACAATGGCTGTAAAAGAAGAATACAAGGCAATTGGCATAAATACAGACAAAATTCAAACTGATTACATTCTTCATACTGGCCTTATAATGCTATTGATAACTGGACTGAGTGCATTAAGCACTATTATGGTAGCATTTTTTGCATCAAAAGTGGCAGCTGGAGTAGCGAGAGATTTGAGAAGAGATTTATTTGCAAGAGTAGAGAGCTTCTCTAATGCTGAATTTGACAAATTTTCTACGGCTTCTTTGATAACAAGAACTACAAATGATATTACACAAATACAAATGCTTCTTGTAATTATGATAAGAATGGTGTTTTATGCGCCTATAATGGGTATAGGTGGTGTATTTAGAGCACTTAGCAAAAGTGTTTCAATGTCTTGGATTATAGCTTTAGCAGTAATAGTACTTTTAGGTATAATATCAGCATTGTACTCCATTGCGATGCCCAAGTTTATGCTAATGCAAAAATTGATTGATAGATTAAACTTAGTTACTCGTGAAAATTTGTCAGGAATAATGGTGGTAAGAGCTTTTAATAATCAAAAATTTGAAGAAGAGCGCTTTGACAAAGCTAATCAAGATATTACAAAAGTAGGGCTTTTTGTAAATCGTGCTATGGCATTTATATTTCCATCTATGATGCTTGTGATGAATGGAATTACTCTTTTGATAGTATGGGTAGGAGCTCACCAAATCCAAAATTCCAGCATGCAAGTTGGAGACATGATGGCATTTATGCAATACGCTATACAGATTATCTTTGCATTTTTGATGTTCTCAATGCTGTTTATAATGATACCAAGAGCATCAGTATCGGCAGAGCGTATTGCTGAGGTTTTGGCTACAGAGCCTTCTATAAAAGACCCAGAAAATCCAAAACAATTTAATGAAAATATGGCTGGAACTGTAGAATTTAGGAATGTATCTTTTAAATATCCAGGTGCTGAAGAGTACGCTTTAAAGGACATAAACTTCAAGGTTTTGCCAGGGCAGACAGTAGGCATAATAGGAAGAACAGGTTCTGGAAAGAGTACCTTAGTGAATTTGATCTTGAGATTTTACGATGTGACAGAAGGACAGGTTTTGGTTGATGGTGTAGATGTAAGAGAGGTAAGGCAGGAAGATTTACGCAGCAGAATAGGATATGTACCCCAAAAAAGTTGGCTTTTCAGTGGTACAATTAAATCAAATTTGAAATACGGAAATGACCAGGCTACGGACGAGGAAGTAAAAGAAGCAGCAGAAATTGCACAAGCAATGGAATTTATAAATGAAAAGACCAAGAAATTTGATTCAGAGATTGCACAAGGAGGAACAAACGTTTCAGGAGGGCAAAAGCAGAGGCTTTCCATTGCTCGTGCTCTTGTTAAAAAGCCTGAAATATACATTTTTGATGAAAGTTTTTCAGCTCTTGACTTCAAAACAGAGTCAGCTTTAAGGAAAGCCTTAAGAGAAAGGCTAAAATCAAGCACTGTTATAATGGTGTCGCAAAGGGTGTCAACTCTTTTACATGCAGATCAAATAATAGTACTTGAAGAAGGGAAAATTGTGGGCATAGGGAAACACAAAGAATTACTTAAAAACTGTCAAACTTACAGAGAAATAGCTTTATCACAGCTATCGGAGGAGGAATTGGCATGAGTGAAAATAGAAGAATAGACCCCAAACAGATGCCCAGACTTCGCGGGCCAGGAATGGGAGGCGGCCCCCATGGCATGGTTCGCGGTGGAGAAAAAGCGCGAGATTTTAAGGGTACAATGAAAAAATTGATAAAATATTTATCTGTTTATAAAGCTTCTATTATAAGTGTATTTGTATTAGCAGCACTTAGTGCTTCCTTCTCCATTGCGGGTCCTAAAATACTCAGTAAAGCGATAACGAAAATTTTTGAAGGCGTAATGGATAAGATAACTGGAAAAGGCAGTGGAATAGATTTTGAATATGTAGAGAAGATAATTCTAATTCTCATAGGCTTATATGGTTTAAGTGCTTTATTTGGATACCTGCAAGGATGGATAATGTCAGGTGTTTCAATGAAAGTTACCTATAGGTTTAGAAAAGAAATCTCACAAAAAATCAATCGCTTGCCTTTGAAGTATTTTGAAAGCACGAATCAAGGGGAAATATTGTCTCGTATTACAAATGACGTGGATACAATTACTCAGACTCTTAATCAAAGTTTAACTCAGATAATTACTTCTGTGACGACAGTAGTAGGCGTTTTGATTATGATGTTTACCATAAACTGGCTTATGACTTTAGTAGCACTTTTGATAATTCCTTTGTCTTCTTTGGTAATTGCCTTTATTGTCAAACATTCACAAAGGTATTTTAGAGAGCAGCAGGATTATTTAGGGCATGTAAATGGTCATGTAGAGGAAATGTATGGAGGCCATAATATAGTAAAGGCTTTTAATGGAGAGAAAAAAAGTATTGAAAAGTTTAATGTATTAAATAACTCTTTGTACGGAGCAGCTTGGAAGTCACAGTTTTTGACAGGTATTATGATGCCTCTTATGAATGTAACAGGAAACTTGGGTTATGTGGCGGTTACAGTTTTGGGTAGTTGGTTGGTAATAAAAAATGCAATAGAAGTAGGGGATATTCAGGCGTTTATACAGTATATCCGCTCTTTTACACAGCCTATTGCTCAGATCGCAAATATTTCCAATATACTACAACAAACTGCTGCTTGCGCAGAAAGAGTATTTGAATTTTTGGAGGAGGAAGAAGAAGTTCCAGATAATTCACAGCCTGTAAAAATTGAAGATATAAAAGGAAATGTGGAGTTTAGAAATGTTCGTTTTGGATATAGATCTGATAAAATGGTAATAAATAACTTTTCTGCTTCTATTAAGGCAGGACAAAAAGTTGCAATTGTTGGTCCTACTGGGGCAGGAAAGACTACTATAGTGAAACTTTTAATGCGCTTTTACGATGTGAATGAAGGAGCTATTTTAATTGACGGGCATGATATAAGAGATTTTACGAGGGAAGATTTGCGTTCACTTTTTGGCATGGTACTTCAAGATACATGGCTTTACAATGGTACTATTATGGACAATATAAGATATGGCCGTCTTGACGCTACTGAGGAGGAAGTTATAAAAGCTGCTAAGGCAGCTTATGTGGATCATTTTGTAAGGACATTGCCAGGGGGCTATAACATGGTATTAAATGAAGAGACCACAAATATTTCTCAAGGGCAAAAGCAGTTACTAACTATAGCAAGAGCTATTTTGAAAGATCCAAAAATTCTCATACTCGATGAGGCTACAAGCTCTGTAGATACCCTTACAGAAATACAAATACAAAAAGCGATGGATTACCTTATGAAAGGACGCACAAGCTTTATAATCGTTCATAGGCTTTCTACAATACGGGATGCTGACTTGATACTTGTCATGAACCATGGAGATATTGTAGAGCAGGGTACCCACGAAGAGCTTCTTAAAAAAGGCGGTTTTTATGCAAGCCTCTATAACAGCCAGTTTGAAAAAGAGGAAGAGATGGCAAGTTGATAGCATTTAATAATTATTATTGACATATGAAACAAAAAGTGATAAAGTAAAAGAGAAAATAAAATAGAGGTTATGTCCGCTGGGGGAGCCTTAACGGCTGAGATGGCATTGATGCCAAACCCTTGGAACCTGATGAGGGTAATGCCTCCGTAGGGAATGCGGCTCAAAAATACCGCATTTCGCGGTATTTTTTTCAGCGAACATAGCCTCCTTGAAAAATGGAGGTGTTTTTGTTTATGTCCTACCTTTTAAGTATTTTTTCTGATTTTGCTCAAATAAAACCAGTGACTTTATCGGTTATATTAGCAATTTTATTGGCAGCTTTTCTTTTATATCTGATGCGAAAAAGTGTCAAATTTGACACAAAAATGCTTGTCTACGGAGCACTTTCAATCGCTATTTCTTTCGTGCTGTCTTATATAAGATTTTATCACTGGCCTCAAGGTGGTTCTATTACACCTGCCAGCATGTTGCCGCTTTTTATCTTTGCCTATTATTATGGACCAGGTCCTGGTGTGATTGTAGGAATGGCGTATGGATTTTTACAACTTATTCAAGACCCATTTATTGTCCAATGGGTGCAAGTACTTCTCGACTATCCTTTGGCCTTCGGTGCTTTAGGACTTGCTGGCTTTTTTAGAAAAAACCTAAGTTTGGGAATTTTAGTCGGTGGATTTGGACGATTTTTCTCTCACTTTTTATCGGGAGTGTTCTTTTTTGCAAGCTATGCACCAGAAGGAATGAGCCCTATAGTTTATTCACTTTTAGTCAATGGAAGCATAATAGGTGTAGAAGTGGCAATATGTTTTGCGGTTTCACTAATTCCTCAAGTTAGAAATGCTATTGAAGAAATTAAAAAGAAAGCAATTGCTTAAAGGGGTATTTCCCCTTTTTATTTTTTGCAGTGGATAGCTGAAATAATGGTATAATATATGGTATAATATTATGTAAGAAAAAATTTAACGCAGAATTAACATTGATACCTGACAAACCTGAGGATATGAAAGAAAGAAGGGAATAATTGATTTATAAAAATTCTGCTGATAGAGTGTGTGAAATTGTGCTGAAAAATTTCGATAAAAGCATTAGTGAAATGAGATTGTAGGGAGGGGATTTTGCTGATGCAAATAAAAAGAGTGCTTCTTGACAAAGACAAAAACATTTTTTTCTATATAAACGAAAGAATAAAATGTAATATATTGGACAAAATAATGCCTAAAATAACTCATATAGGCGGTCCTTTTTTTACAATATTTTCTTGCTTGTTTTTAATTTTTTTTGGAAAAAACGATGTAAAAGCCTCTGCTGTAGAAGCTTTAACTGCACTTGTAAGCAGCCATTTGTTTGTTCAACTTTTAAAAAGAAAATATACAAGACCAAGGCCTTATATGGTATTAGCTAATACAAACACTTTTAAACATCTTTTAAAGGATTATTCTTTTCCTTCTGGTCATGCTACTGCCAGTTTTTCACTTGCTATGACTTTTTCAATATTTTTTCCAAGCCTTGCAGTATTCTTTATTTCACTGGCGGTACTTGTGGGACTTTCGAGGATATATATGGGACTGCATTATCCTTCAGATGTATTAATGGGCTCAACGATAGGTATTACTTTTTCTTATCTAACCCATTTTATAGGTACAAAGTTGTTTTTGTAAAAAATTTTTCAAAATAGATTGACAAATTGTAAATAGAAGAATATAATGTAGAAGGACACAAGTTAATACAATCGTTAGGTGAGGCTCCTATACAGATACACGCTGCTGCCCGGAAACATCGAGAGATGCTAACGGGTCAACAAGTATTACCGAATTAAGGTTTTACTTAATGCAGCTGGAGGATGCTCCAAAGCTGTATAGTGCCAAAGCTCAACGAATTGAAATGTCTAAAAACCTCTTTCATTCGTTGAGAGGTTTTTTAATTTGCTAAAAAACGGAGGTGAGAAGAATGGACGGTGGAGGTAGTAGTAAAAGCTACAAAGGTATATGTAATGTGACATTAAAGAAGGATGGGCAAAGTTTGAGGCCACGTCCATTCTTCTCACAGGTGGCTTTTCTATAAATTTTGCTCTTCGTAGGATTGCCCATTTATCCCTTCTTTTGATGTCCTATTACATATACCTCCAAAACAATTCTCAGACTAACTCCATTTAATTCCATCGTCTAAATGCGAAAGTTTTTTACAAAAAAACAAATACTGTAACTGGAAGGTTGCAGTAGACACGGCAGCCTTAGTCTATTATTGTGTTTTGGAGGTGTATGGGAATGATCAAAATCGCAAAGAAAAATGGCTTCACAGATTCGATACTCACACAATTAATTGAGTTTGCTAGAAAAGATGTTGATGAAATTTTAGCACAATTAGGTACAGATAGAGAAGGACTGACTTCTGAGGAAGCGCAAGACAGGCTTGAAATGTATGGGTTAAATGAGATAGCCCATGAAAAACCGGCTCCATGGTATATTCAATTGATTAAAGCTTTTGTAAATCCCTTTATAGGTATATTGGTATTTTTAGCAATTGTATCATATATAACGGATGTACTTTTTACTGCACCTCAAGACAGAGATTGGAGCACGATAATTATTATTTCTATAATGGTAACGGTTAGTGGACTACTTCGTTTTGTTCAAGAGTACCGTTCTAATGTGGAAGCTGAAAAACTAAAAGCTCTTGTCTATACAACAGCTGCAGTTATTCGCAAAGATACAGGTGAAAAAGAGATAAAAATAGAGGAAATAGTGCCGGGTGACATAATACATTTGGCAGCAGGTGACATGGTACCTGCGGATGTTAGGGTTATTACTTCTAAAGACTTGTTTATAAACCAAGCAACTTTGACGGGAGAATCCGAACCTGTGGAGAAATATCCAGATTTAAAAGAAGAAAAAAGAAAAGCTAAGGATTTAAACCTTTCAGATTTAGAAAATATATGTTTTATGGGTACTAATGTAGTAAGTGGTTCTGCAATTGCTGTAGTTCTTTCAACAGGTGACCGTACTTATTTTGGTTCAATGGCAAAATCCCTTGTAGGGCATAGAGTGATGACAAGTTTTGAAAGAGGAATTAACAATGTAAGTAAAGTGCTCATCAAGTTTATGACAGTGATGTTTCCAATTGTTTTTGTTATAAATGGTCTTACAAAGGGTAATTGGTTGGATGCATTGCTTTTTGCCTTAGCTGTAGCTGTTGGACTTACTCCCGAAATGCTTCCAATGATAGTCACTACCAACCTTGCTAAAGGTGCTGTGACAATGGCAAAGCGCAAAACAATTGTCAAAAGATTAGATGCTATACAAAATTTTGGAGCAATGGATGTACTTTGTACTGATAAAACTGGTACTTTGACGTTAAATAAAATAGTTGTAGAAAAACATCTTGACATACATGGGAATGAAGATGACAGAGTTTTAAGGCATGCGTATCTGAACAGTTTTTATCAAACGGGCTTAAGAAACTTAATGGATGTAGCCATTTTAGAGTATGGAGCTGAAAAGGGTTTTAATGGATTGGAGAAAATATATAAAAAAGTTGATGAGATACCCTTTGATTTTGTAAGGCGCAGAATGTCCGTAGTTTTAGAGAGCGAGGGTGGAAAAAGGCAGCTGGTGACTAAAGGTGCCGTTGAAGAGGTTCTTTCTATCTGTGAATATGCTGAGTACAAAGGCGAAGTAGTTCCTTTGACAGATGAAATACGCCAAGAAGTAAGAGAAATGGTAAAAAGACTAAATGAAGATGGAATGAGGGTGCTTGCCGTAGCTCAAAAAAATGATGTTCCACCAGAGGGAGTTTTCAGTGTAGCAGATGAAAGTAAGATGGTTCTCATGGGTTATATAGGTTTTCTCGATCCGCCAAAAGAATCTGCACCTTATGCGATAAAAGCATTGAAAGAGCATGGCGTAGATGTAAAAATTCTCACTGGTGACAATGAAATAGTGACAAAGAAGATCTGTAAAGAAGTGGGGATTAATGTAGAGAATGTTTTGTTGGGAAATGAAATAGAGAATATGACAGATGAAGAATTAGCAGAAGTAGCGGAAAAAACGACAATTTTTGCAAAACTTTCTCCTATGCAAAAATCGAAAATAATAAAGACTTTACAAAATAAAGGCCACATTGTTGGATATATGGGAGATGGAATTAATGATGCTCCTGCCTTAAGAGAAGCAGACGTTGGAATTTCAGTTGACTCTGCAGTAGATATCGCTAAAGAATCTGCGGATATAATACTTTTGGAAAAAAGTCTTACAGTATTAGAAGAAGGAGTTGTGGAAGGGCGCAGAATTTTTGGTAATATCATGAAATACATTGCAATTACATCGAGCTCTAATTTTGGTAATGTATTTTCAGTTTTAGTAGCAAGTGCATTTTTACCTTTTTTGCCAATGCATCCATTGCAACTACTCTTCCTTAACTTGATTTATGATTTATCAATGACATCAGTGCCTTGGGATACAGTGGATAAAGAATATATACAAAAGCCAAGAAAATGGGATGCCGCAAATATAGGCAATTTCATGGTATGGTTTGGACCTACAAGTTCAATTTTTGATATTACAACTTATGCTTTGATGTTTTTCTTGATTGGTCCAATAGTTATAGGTGGCTCTTACTTCCTGTTGCCTGAAGTGCTTAAACAGAATTTTGTTTCGCTCTTCCAAACAGGCTGGTTTGTGGAAAGCTTATGGACACAAACAATGGTAGTTCACATGCTTAGGACCGAAAAGATTCCGTTTATACAAAGCATTGCTTCATGGCCGCTATTACTTTTTACCTCGGCAGCTGTTACAGTAGGAACAATTGTGCCATTTACTTCTTTTGGTGCGAAACTTGGAATGATGCCTCTACCGGGAATATACTTCTTGTTCTTGGCAGCTACGCTTCTTGCATACTTGACTTTGGCACAATCCGTTAAAATGAGATTTATAAAAAGATTTGGAAGCTTGCTGTAATTAGAGAGGAAAGAGAGGTTTTATCTCCTCTCTTTTTCATTTTTTCTGTGGTATAATGTACTAAGGATTTTGTGTGTTAAAGGGGAAATGTAAAATGGATAAAAAGGAAATTGCCAATATTTTAAACGATATAGGTTTATTGCTAGAGCTTAAAGGGGAAAATCCTTTTAAATCGAGAGCTTATTATAATGCTGCAAGGACAATAGAGCTATTGGAGGAAGATATAGAAACTCTTGTCAAAGAAGACAGGTTAAAAGAGATAAAGGGAATAGGGGAAGCAATTAATAAAAAGATTACAGAGCTGGTTTTAACGGGTAAAATGGAATATTATGAGAATTTAAAAGCATCTATTCCTGAAGGGCTTGTTGAAATGCTTAAAATTCCCGGACTTGGTCCGAAAAAGATAAAGATTATATACGAAAAATTGAATATCACCACAATTAGAGAATTGGAGTACGCTTGTATAGAGAATAGATTGGTAGACCTTCCGGGGTTTGGGGTAAAGACTCAAAAGAAAATTTTTGAAGGGATACAGTTTGTGAAACAATTTAGCGGTCAGCATTTATTTGCAGAAGTTTACACAGAAGCGCTTAAATTAAAGGAATATTTAGATATGACTAAAACTGCATTAGTGACGGAAATTGCAGGAAGTTTGCGAAGGAAAAAAGAGATAGTAAAAGATATTGATATTTTGGCTTCAGCATCAGATTCCTCAAAGGTTATGGAAGCCTTTGTAAATTACCAAGATGTAAGGGAAGTTATAGCAAAAGGAGATACAAAAACCAGTGTCACTTTAAAGTCGGGTATAAATACAGATTTAAGAGTTGTAACGGAAAAAGAATTTCCTTATGCACTTCATCATTTCACAGGCAGCAAAGAGCACAATACTGCAATGAGGCATAGGGCGAAGCAAATGGGTATCAAAATGAACGAGTACGGCCTTTTTAAAGGAGACAAACTTATAGAATGTAAAAGCGAAGAGGAGATATTTAATAAATTAGGACTTTTATATATTCCTCCGGAATTAAGAGAAAACATGGGAGAGATAGAAGCGGCAGAAAAAGGTGAGCTTCCGAAATTAATAGAAGAAAAAGATATAAAGGGAGTTTTCCACGTTCATACGACTTACAGCGATGGGGCTAATACCCTGGTAGAAATGGTAGAGGCGGCGAGAAAATTGGGGTATAAGTATATAGGCATCACAGACCACAGCAAATCTGCTTTTTATGCAGGAGGTCTTAAAGAAGAAGACTTAGTAAGGCAATGGGAGGAAATAGAGGAGTTAAATAAAAAATATAACGATATAGTCATTTTCAAAGGGATAGAGTCTGATATACTGCCTGACGGTTCTTTAGATTATGGAGAGGAGATATTAAAGCAATTTGAATTTGTGATTGCATCCATCCATTCTCATTTCAGGATGAGTAAAGAAGATATGACAAAAAGAATGATAAAGGCCATAGAAAATAAATATACAACTATAATAGGGCATGTTACAGGGAGGCTTCTTTTAGCGAGAGACAGTTATGAAATAGATATATATGAAGTTATAGAAGCAGCAGCCCATTATGGCAAGATAATTGAGATAAACGCAAACCCTTATAGGCTTGATTTAGACTGGCGATATGTAAAACATGCAAAAGAAAAAGGGGTAAAACTTGCGATATGCCCTGATGCCCACAGCATAGAAGGCTTAAATGATGTAAAGTATGGGGTAGGAATTGCCAGAAAAGGCTGGTTGGAGGCAAAAGACGTAATAAACACTTATGAAGTTCATGAAATCTGTGGCTCTTTGTTTTTTCAAAAGATGCAAAATAGGAGGTAGCTTTTATTAATAGATGCAAGCAACAAAATTTTAAAAACGATTGCTGAACAGGAAATAAATGAGCAGGCAAAAGATAAATTCATAAATAAAAGAGACGATAGCTGGATGTATATCCTTCCACAGCACCGACTGCTATCGCCTCTTTAGTTTACCGAAAAATGTTTACCGCCATTTTTTGTTTTGTAGGTATTCATGGATGGAGCGAGCTGCTTTTTTTCCGGCACCCATGGCCAAAATTACAGTAGCTGAACCCGTTACAATATCGCCTCCAGCCCATACCCCTTCTCTGGAAGTCCTTCCCTCCTCATCGACAGCGATATAACCGTGTTTTGTAAGTTCTAAGCCTTCAGTGGTCTTTGTGAGGAGGGGATTAGGGCCAGTACCTATGGCGATTACTACCGTATTAACATCCATGATAAATTCAGAACCCGTTATAGGAACTGGACGGCGACGACCCGAAGCGTCAGGTTCTCCAAGTTCCATGCGGATACACTCAATACCTTTGACCCAACCATTTTCGTTACCTATTATTCTCACTGGATTTGTGAGGAAATCAAATATAATACCTTCCTCTTTAGCGTTCTCGAATTCTTCTTTTCTTGCGGGCATTTCTTCTTCAGAACGGCGATACACAATATGAACTTCGTCAGCTCCCATTCTTAGAGCAGACCTGGCTGCATCCATAGCTACATTGCCACCCCCTATTACTGCTACTTTTTTGCCTACCTTTATGGGGGTGTCAGTGTTGGGAAAAGAATAGGCTTTCATCAGGTTTATCCTGGTTAGAAACTCGTTGGCTGAATACACACCCAGGTAGTTTTCACCAGGTATGCCCATAAATTTCGGGAGGCCAGCTCCAGTGCCGATAAAGACAGCCTCATACCCCATTTCAAAAAGGTCGTCTATCGTCAGAACTTTGCCCATAACCATGTTGGTTTTAATTTCTACGCCCAGCTGTTGTATAAACTTTACTTCTTGTTCCACTATAATTTTCGGTAGCCTGAATTCAGGAATACCGTATACCAGTACGCCACCGGGTTTGTGAAGAGCTTCAAAGATCGTTACATCGTAGCCGAGTTTAGCCAAATCTCCTGCACAGGTGAGACCGGCGGGCCCGGAACCGATGATGGCCACTTTTTTACCAAGCTTTTTAGGAATTACCGGGGGACGGATGCCTTTGGCTCTTTCCCAGTCTGCTGCAAACCGTTCTAGGCGACCTATGGCCACAGGTTCACCTACTTTGCCCAAAACACAGTTTTTCTCGCATTGCGTTTCTTGTGGACAGACTCTGCCACATATGGCGGGCAAGCTGTTGGTTTCCTTTATAATCTTTATAGCTCCTTCAAAATCTCTTTCTGCAATACGCTTTATAAACTGGGGAATTTGTACCTGAACGGGGCACCCTTCAACACATCCTGGTTTTTTACACTGAAGACACCTCTGGGCTTCACTTACTGCCTCCTCTTCCGAATAGCCCAAAGCTACTTCGTTAAAATTACGCCTGCGGACTTCAGGCTTTTGGGTAGGCATGGGTGTTTTCTTTTTGCTTCTATTTAACGGCATCTTTATCAGCTCCTTCTATTTTGTTGATTAATTTGCACTCATGAACTTCATTAAATCTTTCGAGGGAAATTTTTTCTTCCTCTTTATAAGTGGCCAATCTTTTTATTAGTTCATCGAAATCTACTTTATGGCCGTCGAAAGCCGGACCATCAACGCAAGCAAATTTGATTTCTCCGTCTACGGTGACACGGCACCCACCGCACATGCCTGTGCCGTCTACCATTATGGGATTAAGGCTCACCATCGTGGGTATGCCATAAGGCTTGGTAATTTCGCTTCCTATTTTCATCAAAATCGGGGGACCTATGATAATAATCTCATCAAATTTTTCACCTTGTTCTAAAAGCTCTTTAAGTACTACTGTGACAAACCCATGGCGGCCTTTTGAGCCGTCGTCGGTGCAGATATACATCCTGTCACTTACAGCTTTTATCTCTTCTTCCAAGATTAGCAATTCAGCTGTCCTAGCACCTATAATAGAAACTACTTCTACCCCCTGTTGATGAAGCATTTTGAGTTTAGGATAAAGTGGAGCAATACCAAGGCCTCCGCCTATTCCTAAAACTTTCTTGTGATTAGGAAACTCCACCGGCACACCTAAAGGCCCAACAAAGTCCTGGATATAGTCTCCAGCTTCTAGAGTTCCTAATTCCCGTGTGGTTTTACCTACTTCTTGGAATACTATTGTGACAGTGCCATTTTCTGAATTGTAATCTGCAATGGTAAGAGGAATTCTTTCTCCTCCTTCTTTTATCCTTAGCATAACGAATTGGCCTGGCCTTGCTTTTTTGGCTACTAGTGGTGCCTCTATTACAAACAACTTGATGGAAGGTGCCAATTCTCTTTTTTCTAAAATTTTGAACATGATAATCCTCCTTCTTCTTTTATTTAATAGTTGTTTATTTACTTCGATGATGTTATCAAGTGTTAATGGTGTAAAAATGTTAAGAAAATAACTATTTTTTGTTATTTTTTTACCAAGAGTTTACTGGCCGATGTGTCATATAAAAAAACCAGTGTATTTAGCCTTATTAGCATAAAAATGGGGGACTAAGTCCCCATTTTTATGCTAATATTACAACAGGTTTGATTAGGTCTTTTGGTTTGTCTTTCATCAACATAAAGGCTTTTTCAATATTGTCAAATCCCCGGAAAACGTGAGTGACGAGCTTAGAAGGATCGACACGCTTATAAAAAACAAGGTCAATCAGTCTTTCCATTCTTAGACGTCCACCGGGGCATAGCCCGCCTTTTATAGTTTTATGAGCCATGCCGCAACCCCATTCAAGACGAGGAACAGGCAAAACCTCTCCTTCGCCAAAATAATTTACATTAGCGATGGTGCCACCAGGTTTAACAATCTTAACTGCTGTAGCCATAATGTCAGCATTTCCTCCAGCGATGATGGCAGCATCGACACCTTTGCCTTCAGTTAGATTCATAATCTGACTTTCGATAGGACCATCTTTATAGTTTACAATATCAGTAGCTCCATAGTATTTTGCAGCATCTACACAAACTGGTCTACTGCCTACGGCAATAATTCTTCCGGCTCCACGCAATTTGGCACCAGCGACTGCCATAAGACCTACTGGGCCAATACCCAAAACTGCTACCGTCGCACCTAATTCTATATCTGCCAGTTCAGCTCCGTGAAAACCAGTGGTCATCATATCGGGAATCATAACTGCAGCTTCCAATGGAATTTCTTTAGGCAGATGTGCTAAATTCATATCAGCATCATTCACATGAAAAAATTCACCAAAAACACCATCTTTTACATTCGAAAATTTCCAGCCTGCCAGCATTCCACCGGAGTGCTGGTGATATCCTCTTTGTACTTCAGAGGTCCGCCAATCAGGGGTAATAGCTGGCACAACAACGCGATCACCAGGTTTAAAATCTTTTACCTCACTACCTACTTCAACTACTTCACCTACAGCTTCGTGACCGAGTATCATGTTATGTCTTTCGCCAATGGCGCCTTCAAAAACGGTATGAATGTCCGAAGTGCAAGGGGCCACAGCTAGAGGTCTTACAATAGCATCAAATGGGCCAGGAGCAGGCTTTTCCTTCTCAATCCAGCCAACTTTACCGATACTGAGCATTGCAAAACCTTTCATCATTAAAACACCTCCTAAAATACTGGGTAAGTCATTAATGTGAAAACTAGCTTACGCGATGATTGTTAAATTTTTTGCAATAATATAATAGCACATAGTTAAAAATTTATCAATAATTTATTCGGACATAGTTTAAAATTTCGTAGGGTTTTTTTAAGTAAAAAAGAACTAGAGAAATCTCTTGTGATAAAATAGCATTTGCAAAAAACAAGATCACAGAAAGGGGTTGTCTATTGTTCAAAATCTAGAAAGCATCATACACAATTTGCAGTATTTATTTGTCAAGCAAAAAATACTCCAAATTTCAGTTGAAATTTTTTTATAAATTGCAATATTAAATGCAACACCTAATGAAAATCATGTAGATATAGGATTTGGAACAAATCATATATAACCTTAAGCCCATCTTAGTTAACAAGTTGAGCGAAGGTCGTGATTTGTCAAGGGTTAAAGTCAGGCGAAGCCTGCCCCTTGACAAATCACGAACGAGCTCTAAACTTTATAATGGATGGGCTTAACAGATTTTTGCCAGCTCTTCATAAAAGTATTCCTTAGGCGTTTTGTAATTTAACAATTTTCGTGGAAGGTTATTAAGCCAGTTTTCTACTCTCTTTATCGTATCTATAGATAAATCTTTAATACTTTTACCTTTAGGGATGAAACGTCGTATAAGACCGTTATGTCGTTCATTTGTAGCTCTTTCCCAAGATGAATATGGATGTGTATAATATACTTCTACGCCATATTCTAAAAGAGCACTTTCTAAATCACTAAACTCTGTACCATTATCAGATGTTATTGTTTTAAAGACCTTGCTTAAATTGTCACCAAACATATCTTTTAATTTTGATAATGCATCTTTAACAGATTTATTGTCTTTTGCATCTAATAAGAATATTATTTCATGGCGAGTCTTACGCTCTATTAATGTTAAAAGGACCTTGTCATTAGATTTCTTGCCAATTAACGTATCTATTTCCCAATGCCCAAAAACTTCACGGCTTTCAACTTCTTTAGGCCTAAAATCAATACTTTTACCCATAATACGTTTATTTTTACGATTTTGTTTCTTTCTTGGTTTTAAACGTAGTTTTAAAGGTAAATCAATGTTTTTAACTTTTAATAATCCTCTATCTATATAGTTGTACAGTGTTTTAGTACAAACAATAGTTTTATTATTCCAGCTTGGGTCTTTTTTACAATAGCCTACAACTGCATCTGGTGACCATTTTTCATTTAATATTTTATTTTCAGCATATTTCAAAAAATCTTCTGCTTTAGCTACTTTAAATTTAGCTCCGCAATTTGAGCGATTTTTTTCGTAGATAGCTTGACCGGTTTCAGGAAAATAGCTTGTATAAGAAGATAAATCACTTCTAAGTTGTGTAGTAGTTCCACGTTTAATTTCACGGCTTATAGTGCTTGGAGATCGATTAAGTTTTTTAGCAATATACCGAATACTTCTTCCTTCTTTGAGTAATGCATAGATTTCTCCTCGTTCATAGCTACTTAAGTGTTTAAAAGAACGCTTTTTTGTGGTATCATTATTATGAACCATAGTGAAAATCCTCCTTGTATGATGTTTAGTTGACACCTATATCATACACGATTTTCACTATGGTTTCTATTCTTTTATCTGTTGCATTTAATTATACAACTAACCGTTGAAATTTTTTTCTTGGCTCTAAAAATAAATCAAAAGTTTAATATTGATTATTTTTTAACAAAATGCTATAATTAGATTGATATAAATTTTACAAGGAGGTAATTGAAATGTGGGAAACTAAAATAAATCCCACCAGGATTTTTGAACTTCGGTGCAAGAATACAACTTATTTTGGAGTAGGTAGTATAAAGAAGATAGAAGACATTCTAGAAGTTCTAAAACATAAGGGTATCGATAATGTCATTTTTGTAACCGGAAAGAATTCATACAAAGTTAGTGGAGCTTGGGATGTGATAGAACCGGCTCTAAATACACTCGGCTTTAAATATTCACTTTATGACAAGGTCGGACCTAATCCTACTGTTGATATGGTCGATGAAGCGGCCAAATTCGGCCGGGAAACTGGGGCGAAGGCTGTTATTGGCATTGGTGGTGGAAGCCCTATAGATACTGCAAAAAGTGTGGCTGTACTGTTAGAATATACTGATAAAAATGCAAGAGAACTTTATGAACTGAAATTCACGCCCGAAAAAGCTGCTCCTATTATAGCTATAAATCTTACTCATGGTACTGGTACGGAAGTAGACCGATTTGCAGTAGCTACAATTCCAGAAAAAAATTATAAGCCTGCAATAGCTTATGAGTGCCTCTATCCTATGTATGCTATAGATGATCCTGCTCTCATGATAAAGCTTGATAAAAAACAGACAATAGCTGTTACTATAGATGCTTTAAATCACGTTACCGAAGCTGCCACTACTCTTGTGACATCACCTTACAGTATTCTATTGGCGAAAGAGGCAGTGAGGTTGATAGTTCGTTACCTCCCTGTTGCTGTAAATGACCCTGAAAACCTTGTGGCTAGATATTATTTGCTTTATGCTTCTGCTATAGCTGGTATTTCTTTTGACAATGGTCTCTTGCACCTTACTCATGCACTGGAGCACCCACTAAGTGCAGTAAAACCTGAGATTGCCCACGGTCTTGGGCTTGGTGCTATACTGCCTGCAGTGGTAAAGACTATTTATCCTGCTGTTGCAGAGGTGTTAGCTGACATATACAGCCCTATCGTGCCTGGACTAAAAGGACTGCCTGCTGAAGCAGAATATGTAGCTAAAAAAGTCGAAGAATGGCTCTTCAATGTAGGATGTACTCAAAAACTTTCAGACTTTGGATTTACAAAAGATGATGTTCCAACCCTAGTAAAGCTTGCTAAAACGACACCTTCTCTCGATGGATTACTTTCTATTGCACCAGTGGAAGCCACTGAAACTGTTATTGCCAAGATTTATGAAGAATCTCTTAACCCAATCTCTTAACCCATAGCCAAAGGCTATTCTGATACAAAGTGCCAAAAGGTTCAACAATTTAAAAAAACCCCACTTTTAGCCAATACAAAAAGTGGGGTTTTCATCTTTATGTATTTAATTATTGCAAAAAACACAAAAGTAAAGATTTTATAATTGGATATGAGGGTGTGTCAAAGGAGTAATGATTAAGGTTGCCGATAAATATTTCACTTCTGTGACGCGCCGGAGGTGGCGAGGATTTAGAAGCTATAAAAAATAGTAAATGGGAGGAGGATTGATTTTGGATGTAATCAGTGTATCTAAGGCAAACTGCAAAAATTGCTACCGGTGCGTTAGGCATTGTCCTGTCAAAGCTATAAAAGTAGTCGGCGGTCAGGCGGAAGTTGTGGATAGCTTATGTATATACTGTGGAAGGTGTGTCATCGAATGCCCCCAGAATGCCAAGAAAATACGGAACGACCTACATGCAGTAAAAGAATTCATAAATGCCGGTGAAAAGGTTGTAGCCTCCATAGCTCCTTCTTACCCTGCTGTCTTTGACGTAACTTCTCCTCAGGAGATGTTTTCCATACTGAAGGCCCTAGGGTTTTATGGAGCTGAGGAAACAGCGGTGGGAGCTGAAATGGTATCTATGGAGTACCAGCATTTGATCAAAAAGGGGCAGAAGGGTCCCATTATAACCACGGCTTGCCCGGTTGTAAAAAATCTGGTAGAGAAATATTATCCAGGACTTATAAGGAATCTAGCTCCGGTGGTTTCCCCGATGGTTGCTCATGCAAGGTCATTGAAGCAAAGATATGGGTTGGACATTAAAGTTGTTTTTATAGGTCCCTGCATTGCCAAAAAAGCTGAAGCCCTAGATAGAAGCGTTTTAGGGAACGTAGATGCAGTACTAACTTTTCAAGAATTGGCCGATTGGATAGATGAGAAAGCTTCCGCGGTAGCTGGAGTAGACTTTGGAGAGCGAGAAAATGTATTAGAACCTTTTATTGCTAGGAGTTATCCCTTGCCAGGGGGGCTTTTAAAGACTTCTTCAATGGAGGATGACCTTTTGTCCCGAGAGGTCGTAGTCGTAGACGGCATGGAGGACTGCATGGAACTTTTAGATGCCCTGGAGCGCGGAAGCGTAAGCGGCCGGCTCTTTGAGATGATGGCGTGCAGGGGCGGCTGTATCAATGGGCCCTCGATGCCGTGTGACAGTTCCCTTTATGAAAGAAGGGAAAGGTTGCTTTCATTTATAGAAAATAATCAACAGCAGCAGGGATATGAGGATATAAAGGCTTCTGCGGCGGGTATTGACCTCAGGAGGTCTTTCGAGCCGAAGGCCTTTAAAGCGCCTAGGCCAACCGAATCAGAGATAAGAGAAATACTGGCTTCAATAGGCAAAACGACTCCAGAAAAGGAACTGAACTGCGGGGCATGCGGATATCCTTCCTGCCGCAAAAAAGCCGAGGCCGTCTACCGGGGAATGGCGGAGCCGGACATGTGTATCCCCTACATGAGGTCCAGGGCCGAATCTCTGGCCAACCTGATCATAGACCACACCCCGAACGGCATCATTTTGGTAGACAGTAATTTGAATATAAAGGAAATAAACAGAGCGGCGGAAAAAATGTTCGGTGTTGAAAAGGAACAGGTCCAGGGGAAGCCCCTTTCCACCGTCATCGACGACAGGGATTTTGCCTGGGTACTGGCCAATAAAACTAACCTGCAGGATAAAAAGGTGAACTATCCCCGGAATTTTTTAACTACCCTCCAGACTATATGCTATATCGAGGAAGAGGACCTGGTACTGGCGATTATTCAGGATATTACCGAACAGGAAAAGCAGAGGATGGAACTGGAAAGGGTGAGAGAGGAGACCCTGGAGAAGGCCCAGGAAGTAATAAACAGGCAGATGTGCGTGGCCCAGGAAATAGCGGGACTACTTGGAGAGACGACGGCGGAGAGCAAGATGCTGCTCCTTAAGCTTATAGAACTGGTTAAAGGCAGGGAAGAAGAAAAGTGAAGGTCTTTGCTGAAGTGTTCACCAAAAGCCTTACCAAAAAAGGAGAAGAGCTGTGCGGGGACAGCGTTGAGGTTATGCAATCCGAAGACGGCATAATTGCCGTAATGGCCGATGGCCTGGGGAGCGGGGTAAAGGCCAGTATACTTTCCACTCTTACCGTAAGGATTGCTTCTACCATGATAAAAAACAGAGCTTCCATAGAAGAAGTGGTCAGGACCCTGATTAATACTCTCCCAGTGTGCCGCGTCCGGCAGCTTGCTTACTCCACTTTTTCCATTCTCGAGATTAACGATGACGGAGAGGGAAGGCTTTTTGAATTTGATAATCCACCTGTGATCTACATCCGGGACGGAAGGGTTCTTAAGCTACCTTACAGGGAACTGAGGGTGGAAGAGAGGAGGATTCTGGAGTACCGGTTTGAAGCCTTTCCGGGGGATAAAATATTCCTGGTAAGCGACGGAGTCATTCACGCAGGGGTGGGAGGTGTCCTGAACCTGGGATGGCAGTGGCCTAATGTGGCCGAATACCTGCAGAGGCTTGACAGAAGTGGATGCTTCGTGTCGGAAATGGTGGACCAGCTGATCAAAACGTGTAGCCACCTTTATTCCGGTAATCCGGGGGACGATACCACGGTCGTGGGAGTAGGTTTAAGAAAGTCGGAGCTGATCACGGTACTAGTTGGGCCCCCTGAAGATAGGTCAAAGGATACAGAAGTCGTGAAAAAACTTATCGACAGCGAAGGCAAAAAGGTGGTCTGTGGAGGTACTACTGCAAATATTGTTTCTAGGGAAACTGGAAGGAAAGTAGTCACAAATATGGACTATGCCGACCCGGCTATACCTCCCGTCGGTAGCATAGAGGGAATAGACCTCGTAACCGAAGGTTTGATAACTTTAAGCAGGTGTGTCGAGATACTGAGAAATTTTGTAAACACGTATTCCTTTTCTCCCCACTTCTTGGACGATATAAGGAAAAAGAAAGACGGAGCTTCAATGCTGGCAGACCTGCTTGTCAATCGCTCCACCCACATCCGATTTCTGGTGGGGCGAGCGGTCAATCCCGCCCACCGGAATGCATACCTGCCGGAAGGCGTAAGCGACAAGCTCAAGATAGTAGAGGAACTGGCCCAAATCCTGAAAAAATGCGGCAAGAGGGTGTATATAGAGCTTTATTAGATGAAAAAGAGGCATTGGCTGCTCAAGCCGCTTTTTATATTTTTGCTGTTTTTGAGACATTTAAAAAGGATTTCACACATTTTAATTATACCAGACAGAAGGGAGGCAGCCTCTACTCTTTTTATTGTATTTTCTTCTTCAATGTTTTTGCAATTATTCTCCAAGTGGTAAATATGTCTATACCTATTCAAGAAATTTTTTTGAAAAACTCTTGAAAAAAATTTTTATGGTGGTATAATGTAAAATAAAAGTTGCATAATTATAAATTAAATATTGTATTTATACAGCAAAGAATATTTTTTTAACACTTTATGCATAAATATAAATTAAAACGTATATATATTAATTGGCGATAAAGGATGTAAACAAGGGAGGCAGTTTTAAATGGTGAAGGTAGGAATATTTGGGGCAACGGGTTATACAGGGGTCGAACTTATAAGAATACTTTCAAAGCATGAAAAAGTAGAGATAAAATATCTTTCTTCTCAAAGTTATAATACCAAAGCAATTTCGGATGTTTATTCATCCCTCATTGGTTTTTGCGACAAAGTGTTGGAAGAGGTAGACTTCCAAAAGGCAATGTCAGAGTGCGATGTCATATTTACGGCTTTGCCTTCAGGTCATGCTTCAAAAATCGCCAGAGAAGCTGTAAAAAAAGGAGTAAAGGTGATTGACTTAGGAGCTGACTTTAGATTTGACGATTATTCTGTCTATAAAGAATGGTATAGTGGAGATTATGAGGATTATGGAGATATTAAAAGAGTATATGGTATCCCTGAAATTTATAGAGATGACATAAAAGAGGCTCAAGTTGTAGGAAATCCTGGATGTTATCCTACAAGTGTTATATTAGGGCTTATGCCTCTTTTGAAAAATGGCATAATAGAGGGGAATATAATTGTTGATTCAAAGTCAGGAGTATCAGGGGCAGGTCACAATCCCTCCTATAACAATATGTATGCAGAATGCAATGAAAACATAAAAGCGTATAATGTTGCAAAACACCGACATATTCCAGAGATGGAGCAAGAGCTTTCAAAAATTTTTGGTGAAAAAGTGTCAGTTGTGTTTACACCCCACCTTGCGCCAATGACAAGAGGAATTTTAAGTACTATGTATTGCAAACTAAAAAAAGATATGGATGTAAACACTGTTTATAATATTTATACTGATTTTTATAAAAATGAGTATTTTGTAAAAGTGCTAAAACCAGGCAATTACCCTGCAACAAAAAATGTGTATGGGTCGAATTTTTGTCACATAGGGTTTGAAGTTGATAAGCATACTAATACTTTAATAGTTATGTCTGCCATTGATAATCTCGTTAAAGGGGCCTCAGGCCAGGCAGTGCAAAATATGAATATTATGTTTGGAATAGAGGAAAATACAGCACTTGATATTGTTCCAATATATCCATAGATAAAAGATAAAAACAAAAATAAAAAAGGATGTGGAGGATTTGATAATGGAAAAATTGGAGATTTTAGAAGGAAGCATTGAACTGCCGAAAGGCTTTTTAGCTTCGGGAATCTTTGCCGGGATTAAGAAAAGAAAAAAAGATGTCGCACTCATATATTCTGAAAAAGTGGCAAATGCATCAGCTGTATTTACAACGAATAAAGTTAAAGCGGCACCAGTCATTCTTGATATGGAAAGAATAAAAAAAGGAGTAGCACAGGCGATTGTTATAAACAGTGGCAATGCCAATGCCTGCACAGGAGAAAAAGGTTTTGAGGATGCGGTTAACATGGCAAAAAAAGTGTCACAACTTCTTAAAATAGATGAAGAAAATGTGCTGGTATGTTCGACAGGAGTGATTGGTGTACCTCTTCCTATGGAAAAAGTTTTAAAAGGGATTGAGGCTGCGGCAGAAAATCTTTCAACCGAGGGTGGGTACCAAGCGGCTGAAGCTATAATGACAACAGATACTTTTTTAAAAGGTGTGACAGCCAAGTTTGTAATAGAAGGTAAAATTGTTACAATGACAGGGTTTGCAAAAGGCTCAGGTATGATACATCCAAATATGGCCACAATGCTTTCTTTTGTACTTACAGACGCGAATATAACTAAAACTGCATTAAACAAAGCTTTTAAAGAAACTGTAGACAAAACTTATAACATGATTTCTGTTGATGGAGATATGAGCACAAATGATACAGCGATAATACTTGCAAATGGGGAAGCGCAAAACAAAACAATAGAAGAGGGGACTCATGAATTTGATATATTTTATAGAGCCTTAGAGCATGTGAATAAAATTCTTGCAAAACTTATTGTGAAGGATGGGGAAGGAGCAACTAAGTTCATGGAAGTAAATATTGTAAATGCAAAAACTGAAAAAGATGCAAGATTAGCTGCAAAGTCTATTGTAAACTCAAATCTTGTAAAGACAGCTATATTCGGTGAAGATGCCAACTGGGGAAGGATTCTCGCGGCAGTGGGATATTCAGGAGCAGATTTTGACGCAAGTAGAGTTGACATATATTTAAAAAGCATGAAAGGAGAAATTAAAGTTTGTGAAAACGGAGGTTACATCTTTTTTGATGAGGCTTTAGCCAAAGAAATTTTAAAAGAAAAAGAGATTACTGTAACCGTAGATATGAAGGCCGGGGAATATAGCGGAACTGCATGGGGGTGCGACTTAAGCTATGACTATGTAAAAATTAACGGGAGTTATAGAACATGATTAGAAGGCAAAAATATGGCGACGAAATCGCAAAAGCCCAGGTTTTAATAGAAGCACTCCCATACATTAAAAAGTTCTCCGGCAAGACAGTTGTAATAAAATACGGTGGAAGTGCAATGTTAGACTGCAATTTAAAAAGAATGGTGATGCAGGACATTGTATTGATGAAATTTGTAGGATTAAATCCTATAGTTGTACATGGCGGTGGACCAGAAATAAATAAGATGCTGGAGAGGCTAGGTATAGAATCAAAGTTTGTAAATGGCTTGAGGGTTACCGACGAGGCCACGATGGAGATTGTTGAAATGGTGCTGACAGGTCGTATCAACAAAGAAATTGTATCCTTGATCAATGAACTAGGGGGCCAGGCGATTGGCGTAAGCGGGAAAGATGGGAGACTTTTAAAGGCGGAAAAAGACACCTCAAACGGCGACATAGGATACGTAGGAAAAATTGTAGATGTAAACATAGATGTAATAACAATGATGCTGGAAAAAGGATATATACCTGTTATTGCACCGACATCTTTCGGAGATGACGGCAAAACATACAATGTGAATGCAGATACTGCCGCGGGGAAAATTGCAGAAGCATTAAAGGCTGAAAAGCTAATTTTACTTACAGATGTCGAAGGAATTCTATCAAATATAAACGATAAAAGCAGCCTAATATCCCGAATGGACTTAGAGCATGCAAAAGAATTTATGAATTCGGGACGCATAAACGGTGGGATGATACCAAAACTTGAATGTTGCATAAAAGCTGTTGAAAATGGTGTAAAAAGAGCTCACATCATTGACGGAAGGCTTACACATTCACTACTTCTTGAAATTTTTACTGATGAAGGCATAGGTACTATGATAGGAAAGGAATGTTTTGACGATGATAACCTTTGAGGATAAGAAATATCTAATGAATACTTATAGCAGATACCCTATTACCTTGGTAGAGGGAAAAGGGACAAAAGTATGGGATGACAAAGGAAATGTCTATCTGGATTTTATTGCAGGTATTGCAGTAAATTCACTGGGGCACTGTCATCCAGCATTAGTTAATGCTCTAAAGAATCAATCTGAAAAACTTATACACTGTTCTAATCTTTATTGGAATGAGAATCAAATAGAACTTGCAAAGATAATTGCGGAAAATTCATTTGGAGGCAAAGTATTTTTTGCAAATAGTGGCGCAGAAGCAAATGAAGGTGCTATAAAACTTGCTAGAAAATATGCATCATTAAAGCACGGTGATAAAAGGCATAAGGTTATATCTGCCAAAAATTCTTTTCATGGAAGAACTTTTGGGGCATTGACAGCGACAGGCCAAGAAAAGTATCACAAGGGTTTTGGACCACTTCTTTCTGGTTTTAAATATGTACCTTTTAATGATATTGACGCTCTTTATGAAGCAATTGATGATGAAGTGTGTGCAATTATGCTGGAAGTAGTGCAAGGCGAAGGTGGTATCCATGAAGCTACACCGGAGTATATAAAGGCAGTAAGAGAAATATGTGACGAAAATGACATCCTCTTTATAATAGACGAAGTTCAGACAGGTATAGGAAGGACGGGAAAACTTTTTGGATATGAACATTACGGCATAACTCCTGACATTATGACTTTGGCAAAGGGATTGGGAGGAGGCTTCCCAATAGGAGCTATTGTCGCAAAAGAAGATAAATCAGTTTTTTCACCAGGAGACCATGCCTCCACATTTGGCGGAAATCCTTTAGCTTGTGCTGCAGGGATTGCGGTTATGAAAGAAATAACAAAGGAAGGTTTTCTAGATAGTGTGGCTCAAAAAGGTGAGTATTTCAAGGGAAAACTTGAAAGTTTAAAGGAGAAACACAGTGTCATAAAAGAGGTGAGAGGGAAAGGACTTATGATAGGCTGCGAAATGGATATGGAAGAGGCTTCGGATATTGTGACAAAGGCGATGGGAAAAGGCTTACTTATAAATTGTATCAGTCACAATGTCTTAAGGTTTGTTCCTCCTCTTACTGTGACAGAAGAGGAAATAGATACTGCAATAATAATACTGGATGATGTATTTTGTGAAATGGGGTTTTAGTATGAAAGGTTATTTAAAGCTTGAGGATGGAAGCATATTTGAAGGCAAGTTAATAAGCAAAAACAAAAAAGGATATGGAGAAGTTGTTTTTACTACAGGGATGACAGGCTATCAAGAAGCTATAACGGATCCTTCCTATGCAGGCCAAATAGTTGTCATGACATATCCTTTAATAGGAAATTATGGTATTAACAAATACGACTTTCAATCAGAAAAACCTCATATAAGGGGGTTTGTGATACGGGAATATTGTGATAAGCCTAGTAATTTCCAGAGTGAGAAGTCGCTTTTGAGCTATCTTGATGAGCACAACATACCGGTATTATCAGGTGTTGATACAAGAGCTTTGACAAAAAAACTTAGAGAAAATGGAACTATGAGAGGAATTATAACTTCTAACGCTGACGACAACATAGAATTTGACCAAACAAATCTTTTAGAAGAAGTTTCTACAAAAAGGTCATACCGTATAGCGGGCATTGGTCCAAAACTTGCCTTTATTGACCTTGGCACAAAAAAGAGTATTTTAAAAATGCTAAATTCAGTTGGATTTGACATTTATGTGTTTCCTTACAATGCAAGTTATGATGATGTTATGCAAATAAATCCCGATGCAATATTTCTTTCAAATGGACCGGGTGACCCTAAAGATGCAGTTTATGCAATAGAACTTACTAAACACTTTATAGGTATAAAACCTGTGTTGGGGATATGCCTAGGTCATCAGATAATAGCGCTCGCTCTTGGATGCAATACAGTAAAAATGAAATTCGGCCACAGAGGTGCAAATCAACCTGTTAAAGATTTGCTGACAAATAAAGACTATATAACTTCTCAAAACCACGGATACGCTGTTGAAGAGGAATCAATAGATAAAGACAAGATAACTGTTACCCATATAAACTTAAACGATGGAACAGTAGAAGGCATTATGCATAAGTTTCTGCCAGTTTTTTCTGTACAATATCATCCTGAGGCATGTCCTGGACCCCGTGATTCAACAGATATTTTTGATAAATTCATGGATATAGTCATGGTTTACAAAAGGAGGTCTTATTTTGCCGAAGTATAAGGATATTAATAAGGTTCTGGTAATAGGCTCAGGCCCTATTATAATAGGGCAAGCCGCAGAGTTTGATTATTCAGGAACCCAAGCCTGCAAATCCTTAAAAGAAGAAGGCGTACAAGTTGTCCTGGTAAACAACAATCCAGCTACCATAATGACTGACACTGATATAGCAGATATTGTTTATATTGAAAATCCTACTGTTTCTGTAGTTGAAAAAATAATAGCAAAAGAAAGGCCGGAGGGGATACTTGCCACATTAGGAGGACAGACAGGGCTCAACCTTGCTGTCAAACTCAAAGAAGAGGGTATTTTAGACAAATACAATGTAAAACTTTTGGGAACTTCTTTTGAATCAATAAAAACTGCAGAAGATAGAGAGCTTTTTAAAAGAAAAATGCAGGAAATAGGGGAACCAGTCGCTGAAAGTGTCACCGTCACAAATATAGAGGATGCACTTAAATTTGCTAAAAATTACGGTTATCCTTTGATAATAAGGCCTGCGTATACCCTCGGAGGTACAGGTGGTGGTATAGCCCACAATGACGAAGAACTTATTTCAATTGTAGATTTAGGCCTTAAAAAGAGCATGGTGGGAGAAGTACTTGTTGAAAAATCATTATATGGATGGAAAGAAATAGAGTTTGAAGTAATGAGGGATGCTGCTGATAATTGCATTACGATTTGCAGCATGGAAAATTTTGATCCTGTGGGTGTTCATACTGGAGACAGTATAGTCGTAGCACCAACTCAAACTTTGTCAGACTATGAATATCAAATGTTAAGAAGTGCAAGCATTAAAATAATCAAGGCTTTAAAAATTGAGGGAGGATGTAATATCCAATTTGCTCTTGACCCTAAAAGCCACAAATACTATGTTATAGAAGTAAACCCAAGGGTTAGCCGTTCAAGCGCACTGGCATCAAAAGCGACAGGATATCCTATTGCAAAGATTGCTGCAAAAATTGCAATAGGGCTTAGGCTTGATGAAATAAAAAATCCTGTAACAGGTAAAACAACTGCATTTTTTGAACCTGCACTGGATTATGTTGTAACAAAAATACCGAGATGGCCTTTCGACAAATTTTATACTACTGATAGAAAAATAGGCACACAAATGAAGGCGACAGGGGAAGTAATGGCAATAGAAAGGTCTTTTGAAGCCTCCCTCTTGAAGGCCGTAAGGTCATTAGAGATAAAAGCTTATGGTCTTCGATTAAACAATGTAAAAGCGATGAAAACAGAAGAAATATTAAAAGGAATATCAGTTCCTAATGATATGAGGCTGTTTTATATAGCAGAGGCTCTTCGCCGCGATATAGATATTGATTATATAAACGAGGTTACAAAAATAGACAAATGGTTTTTAAACAAGCTTTTAAATATTGTAAATATGGAAAGAGAAGTAGAAAAAAGCGAATTAAGTGAAGGAATTCTTAAAAAAGCGAAGAGAATGGGATTTTCAGATAGAGAGATTGCAACGATAAAGGGAATTAAAGAAGAAGATGTGAGAATGTTGAGAAAACAACATGGCATATATCCTTCCTATAAAATGGTAGATACCTGTGCAGCAGAGTTTGAGTCCGTCACACAATATATATATTCAACTTATGGTGAAGAAGATGAGGTTGAAATCCATGATATGCCAAAAGTAATTGTAATAGGCTCTGGACCCATAAGAATTGGACAGGGAATTGAATTTGATTATTGTTCTGTTAAAGCATTGTGGGCTTTAAGAGAGGCCGGAATTAAATCTATCATAATAAACAACAATCCTGAAACTGTCAGCACAGACTTTGACACAGGAGACAGGTTGTACTTTGAGCCTATTACATTGGAGGATGTTTTAAACATATATGAAAAAGAAAAACCACTTGGTGTAATGGTAATGTTTGGCGGCCAGACAGCAATAAATCTTACAGAAGGGTTAGTCAAAAACAGAGTAAAAATATTAGGCACATCGTATGAAAGCATTGACATAAGTGAAGACAGGGAAAAGTTCTCAAAACTTTTAAGAGAGTTAAACATCAATCAACCTAAAGGCGATTATGCATTGACAGTAGAAGATGCAAAAGATATTGCGCTAAAACTTGGTTTTCCACTTCTTATAAGACCCTCCTATGTTATAGGCGGTCAGTCCATGGAAAAAGTTAACACACTTCAAGAGATTATTGACTATGTTTCAAATGCAACTCAAGTATCTCCCGGCAGGCCTATCTTAATAGATAAATATATAGATGGACGAGAAGTAGAAGTTGACGCAGTGTCAGATGGTGAGTGTGTATTAATACCCGGAATAATGGAGCACATAGAAAGAGCTGGAGTGCATTCAGGAGATAGTTTTTCAATATATCCTGCAAGAAATTTGTCCGAACGGGAGATAAACACTATTATCGAATATACAGAGAGGATTTCAAAAGCTTTAAATGTAAAAGGACTTATAAATATTCAATTTGCTGTAAAAGAAGGTACTGTATACGTGTTAGAAGTAAATCCCAGAGCTTCACGTACTGTACCTATTATGAGCAAAGCAACAGGTGTACCTATGGTGAAACTGGCAGTGGAAGTGGCCTTGGGCAAAAAGCTAAAAGAATTAGGATATAAAAGCGGTTTATGGCCGCAGACCCCATATACGGTTGTAAAAGCTCCTGTATTTTCTATGGAAAAATTGACAGATGCTGAGGTTTCATTAGGTCCTGAAATGAAATCAACGGGAGAAATAATGGGTATAGATTTAAGCTATGAAGGGGCTCTTTACAAAGCCTTAGAAGGAGCGGGTCTTAAAATACCTAAAAAAGGGAAAATACTTCTTTCGATAGCGGAAAGAGATTTTCAAGAAGTGCCCTCTTTGGTTGAAAAATTGCAGAGTTTAGGGTATGAGATATATGCCACATATAGGACAGGTAAATATTTGAGTTTGATGGGCATTCATGTAAATGTGATATCTCTTGATAATGCAATAAAATTACTGAAGGATGGATATTTTGATGCGGTAATAAATACACCGACAAAAGGCAAAAAACCTGATAATACAGGATTTAAACTGAGAAGGACAGCGGTAGAATACAGAATTCCTCTATTTACCTCTATGGATACTATAAAGGCGGCATTAAATGCTGTAGCAAAAGTAAATGTGAATGGTTTGTCTATTTTATCTATAAACGAATATGAAGAAATACAAAAAGATAATGTCAAAAATTTGGTTTTGTAAGGAGTGTTTAAAAATGTTAAAAGGTGAAAAAGTAGTACTTGCTTATTCAGGAGGGCTTGACACATCAGTAATCATACCGTGGCTTAAAGAAAACTATGAATGTGAGATAATAGCAGCTTGCATTAATGTAGGACAGGGGGAAGAGCTTAAATATATAAAAGATAAAGCTTTGGCAAGTGGTGCCAGCAAAGTGTATATTGAAGACGTAAAAGAAGAATTTGTTAAAGATTATATATTTCCTACTTTAAAGGCTGGTGCTGTTTACGAAGGGAAATACCTTTTAGGCACTTCTATGGCGAGGCCTTTAATTGCTAAAAAACTTGTGGAAATTGCCCATAAAGAGGGTGCAAAGGCAATAGCTCATGGTGCAACAGGAAAAGGCAATGACCAGGTGAGGTTTGAGGTATCAATACATGCTCTTGACCCGTCAATAAAAATCATAGCCCCGTGGAGGATATGGGATTTAAAATCAAGGGAAGACGAAATAGACTATGCCAAAAAGAAAGGGATTCCGATTCCTGCAACTTATGAAAAAATATACAGTGTCGATAATAATTTGTGGCATGTAAGCCATGAAGGTGGCGACCTTGAAGACCCGTGGAATGAGCCTAAAAGTGACCTTTACGATATAATCACTCCACCTGACAAAGCCCCAGATAAGCCAGAATATGTGCTTATAGAATTTGAAAAGGGCATACCTGTGAAAGTAAACGGCAAAGCCTTAGAACCTGTCAAATTAATAGAAGAATTAAACGCAATTGCAGGAAGAAACGGCGTAGGAATAGCCGACCTTGTGGAAAATAGACTTGTAGGAATGAAGTCTCGCGGTGTTTATGAAACTCCTGCAGGGACACTGCTTTACGCTGCTCATAAAGAACTTGAATATCTTGTGCTTGATAAGGAAACAATGAGGTTTAAGGATTTGGTTTCGCAGAAATATGCAGACCTTGTTTACAACGGTTTGTGGTTTTCACCACTTAAAGCCGCGCTAGACGCTTTTGTGGAGGAAACGCAAAAAAATGTAACGGGTGTTGTAAGGCTAAAGCTTTATAAAGGAAATGTCATAAACGCAGGAGTAAAATCCCCTTATTCTCTCTATAATCAGGAATTTGTTACTTTTGGCAAAGACGAAGTCTACAACCAAAAAGACGCAGAAGGATTTATAAACCTCTTTGGGCTTTCTTTAAAAATTAAGGCGTTGATGGAAATGGAGAGGAAGGATATGGATGAAGCTGTGGGGAGGTAGGTTTAAAAGCGAGACGGACAAACTAATGGAGGAGTTTAATTCCTCCATTTCTTTTGATATTAGGCTTTTAAAGCATGACATATTAGGCTCAATTGCCCATGCAAAAGGACTTTATAAAGCTGGAGTGCTGACAGAAGATGAACTCAATTTAATAGAAAAAGGGTTAAAGGAAATTCTTGATGAAACCAATGTTGGAGAGATACCAAATGATGAAGATGTTCATTCTTATGTTGAAAGGCTTTTAACTGAGAAAATAGGCGATGTAGGGCGCAAACTTCACACAGGAAGAAGTCGAAACGACCAAGTTGCGACAGATGAAAGGCTTTATTTAAGAGATGAGATAGACAAAATAAAAGAGGATTTAATAAAACTTATAGATACCTTAAAAGAAATGGCTGAAACTTATAAAAAGGCGATTATGCCGGGATATACGCATCTGCAAAGGGCTCAGCCTGTGACTTTTGGACATCATCTTCTTGCCTATGTTGAAATGTTTAAAAGAGATTTATCAAGGCTTGAGGATATGTACAAGAGGGTCAATGTAATGCCTTTAGGTTCAGGTGCTCTTGCAGGTACTACATTTGATATTGATAGAAAATATGTAGCCTCCCTTTTAGGGTTCGATGATATAACTTTAAATAGTATGGACGGTGTAAGCGATAGAGACTTTGTAATAGAATTTTTAAGCTTTGCCTCTATTACGATGATGCATTTAAGTAGATTTTGTGAAGAATTGATTTTGTGGTCTACAAAAGAATTTGATTTTATTGAGATGGACGATAGATTCTCAACAGGAAGCAGCATGATGCCACAAAAGAAAAACCCCGATGCAGCAGAATTAATAAGGGGTAAAACCGGCAGGGTTTACGGCGATTTGATTACAATACTTACTGTGATGAAAGGACTCTCTCTTGCATATAACAAAGACATGCAGGAGGATAAAGAGGCTTTGTTTGATGGAATAGACACTTTAAAAATGTCTTTGAAAGTATTTACTGAGATGATAAAGACGATTAAAGTAAAGACTGACAACATGGAAAAAGCCGCAAAATATGGTTATATGAATGCCACAGATTTTGCGGACTATCTCGTGTCAAAGGGTATCCCTTTCAGAACTGCCCATGAAATTGCAGGCAAAGTCGTTTTATACGCAATAGAGAGAAACTTAGCTATTGAAGATTTGCCACTTAATGAACTTAAAAAATTCAGCGATGTGATAGATGAAGATGTATATGAGGCAATAGACCTTAAAAACACATTAAAAAAGAAAAAGACAATAGGTGCGCCAACGTCAATCCAATCTTGATTTTACGAATAGATCCATTCTTTACAAAAAGTATTTTTTATTATATAATAAGTATTGAAAATAAAAAACTAGATTATTCTTTACGTTAAAGGGGAGTAGCCGAAAGATAAAGCCATCATCACGGTAATCTATTGTGATTACCTGGCTTTATCCTCCAGGTTTATATTTCCGGAGGGCAAGACCTTTGACTTGATTCCTTATGGGAATTGAGGTCAAAGGTTTTTTTATCTTCTTTTGTTGTAGGAGGTGAGGGTGGTTAAATTCATATAAAAAATTTGATTAATAAATAGAGGTTAAAATGAGGAAAAATAAATGTAGATACAATAAGGGAGGGTCGCTGTTGGAGAATAGAAAATGGTATACCTTACATGCAACGGATATTGCCGAATTACTTAGCACTCATTTGTCAAAGGGACTTTCATCCGAAGTCGCCCGACAAAGGCTTGAGGAACAAGGATACAACGAGCTTGTAAGCAAAAGAGGGTTGACTTTTTTTGAAATGTTTTTGAGTCAATTCAAGGATTTCCTAGTAATTATACTTATCATTGCTAGCCTGGTATCTATGCTGGTGGGCGAAGTAATCGATTCGGCTGTAATTATAATGATAGTTATTCTAAATGCGATACTAGGTGTAATACAGGAATATAGGGCGAATAAAGCCCTAGATGCTTTAAAGAAGATGGCAGCTCCTGAGGCGCGGGTTATAAGAGACGGCACGGTCCAGGTTATCCCCGCTCGCGAACTGGTCCCAGGGGACATAGTTTTGCTCGAAGCCGGAAACTACGTGCCAGCAGATTTGAGATTGGTGGAAAGTGTAAATCTAAAAATCGACGAATCAGCGCTTACCGGGGAATCGGTTCCTGTTGAAAAAAACGCCGATATAGTGTTCAACGAAGAGATGCCACTTGGAGACAGGGCTAATTCTGCTTTTATGGGCACTGTCGTTACTTACGGCAGGGGCAAAGGCATAGTGGTATCAACGGGCATGAAGACTGAAATAGGTATGATAGCCGAAATGCTCGAGTCTTACCAGGATGAAGTCACGCCTCTCCAGAAAAAATTGGAACAAACGGGGAAAGCACTTGGAATCGCCAGCCTCGTTATATCCGGCATTGTCTTTTTACTGGGGCTTTTAAGAGGCATCCAATTTTTAGAGATGTTCATGACTGCTGTCAGCCTTGCGGTAGCGGCTATACCTGAAGGCCTTCCTGCAATAGTAACAATAGTCCTGGCCCTCGGCATGCAGCGCATGGTAAAGCGTAATGCACTCGTAAAAAAACTACACGCTGTGGAGACCCTTGGAAGTACTACAGTTATATGTTCCGATAAAACGGGTACCCTCACCCAGAACCAGATGACTGCAACAAAAATTTTTACGAATGGCCAATTTTTTTCTATTAGCGGTGAAGGTTACAGGCCTTACGGAGAATTTTACATTGACAGCTCCAAAATCGATCCGAAATCCGATACATGTCTGGAACTGCTCTTAAAAATTGGAGCTCTTTGTAACGATTCCAGGTTGGAGGGAAGCGGTACCGAACACGAAGATCAAAAATCCTGGAGAATTCTCGGTGATCCCACCGAGGGAGCTCTTGTAGTTGCTGCTGCTAAAGCCGGAATATTCGTTGAAGACCTAGAGAAAACACAGCCCCGCCTTAACGAAATTCCCTTTGATTCTGATAGAAAGCTTATGACGACAATTCATCCTTTTGACGGAAAATATATAGCATATACAAAAGGGGCACCGGATGTCCTCTTAAGTCTTTCAAGTTATATTTACAAAAATGGCCAGGAGGTACCTTTAACACAGGAGGATATAGAAGCTATAATTGCGGCCAATAAAGCCATGGCGTCTCAGGCTCTCAGGGTGCTTGCTCTGGCTTACAAGCCTTTGAATGATTTGCCAGAGGAACCGAAGGCGGAAGATATTGAAAAAGATTTTGTATTCGTCGGTTTGATAGGTATGATTGATCCTCCGCGACCTGAAGCCATAGAGGCAATAAAGACATGTAAGCAGGCAGGTATATGGCCTGTAATGATTACCGGCGATCACAGAGACACCGCGGTAGCCATAGCGAAGGATCTAGGCCTAATTGAGAGCGAGGCAGGTGTACTGACAGGTGCCGAACTGGACTCCATGAGCGACGACGAGATGTTCCAGAAGTCCAGGGAGGTATCGGTTTACGCCAGAGTATCACCAATCCATAAACTTAGAATAGTAGAAGCCATAAAAAATAACGGCCACATCGTGGCAATGACAGGAGACGGTGTTAACGACGCACCGGCCTTAAAGAAAGCTGATATAGGTGTGGCTATGGGTATTACCGGCACTGATGTCGCCAAGGAAACCGCTGATATGATTCTGGTCGACGACAATTTTGCCAGCATAGTTTCTGCAGTGGAGGAAGGCAGGGTTATTTACTCCAACATACGTAAATTCATATTTTTCCTACTCTCGTGCAACATCGCGGAGATACTCATTATATTTGTCTCCATGCTGGCGGGATTGCCTATACCGCTGAAACCCGTTCAGCTTTTGTGGATAAACGTGCTCACAGACGCATTCCCGGCTCTGGCTCTGGGTATGGAAAAGAAGGAGCCGGATATAATGCAACAGCCGCCCAGGAGACCGGAAGAACCTATAATAGACACCCGCATGAGGTGGCAAATTGCGATACAGAGCATTTTTATGACCGTTTCTATAATCGGAGTATTCGTTTTTGCTTTGAAATATACCGACAGTATCGAAAAGGCAAGGACTTTTGCTTTTGCTACGCTAATTTTCAGCGAACTCTTGCGGGCTTTCTCTGCCCGTTCTGAGACCCATTCAGTATTTAAAATTGGATTTTTTACCAACCATTTTATGCTCTGGGGCACATTTATCTCGCTAATCCTGCTGCTGGCTGTAATCTATGTGCCATTCTTGAGAACTATCTTTGACACGACGTACCTATCATTCTACGAAATGGATATCGTCATAATATTCGGTTTGATACCCTTCGCCGCTGCGGAGATAAGCAAAATATTCTTGTCTTCCAGAGGTCATCGGTAAGACAATTTTAAAATAGATACTCAGGAGCACGGAAAATGCCCCGTGCTCCTTTATTAATACTCTTTTAATCTTTCATCAACTTGTGCAATTAAAGAGAAAACGTCATCATCATGTAACAAATATAAATTATTTTCAATGGCTGTTTCTGCTATAAGCAAATCTATAGTGCTGCGAATAGTGATTCCCTTTTTCCTACACTTGAAATACATTTTTGCAGCATCTTCATAGGATTTGATACCATATTTTAGGTCATAGAATTTTTGAGTACTTAAATATTCTTTAATTAAATTAAACTCATTTTCAGTCTTTGCTCCTTGCAATAATTATGCTGAAATTTTTATGCGTGTTAAGCACAAAATACTTATTATTTTGTAAAAGATTATGTAAGTAGATATTATTTTTAAAGAAAGATTAGTGAATACATATAAATATTAAATAATAATGATTATTAATACTGTTGTAATTGCTTGATAATTGAGATATAATTAAGAAAACAGGATAGAGTGGGAAAAGACAGAAAATGTTTGTAAATATGAAAGGTGGGGATATGTATGCATAAAGTTGTTTTGCTAAGACATGGAGAAAGCCTGTGGAATATGGAAAACAGATTTACTGGCTGGACGGATGTTGATTTATCTCCAAAGGGCATTGAAGAAGCTCGGGAAAGCGGCAAGACTTTAAAGGCAGAAGGGTACACTTTTGACTGTGCTTTTACTTCTGTTTTAAAAAGAGCTATAAGAACTTTGTGGATTGTTCTTGACGAATTAGACAGGATGTGGATACCGGTTTATAAATCATGGAGGCTCAATGAAAGGCATTATGGAGCACTGCAAGGGCTTAATAAAGCTGAGACCGCCAAGAAATACGGAGAAGAGCAGGTAAAAATATGGAGAAGATCTGTTGATGTAAGGCCTCCCGCCTTAGAAAAAGATGACCCGAGATATCCCGGTTTTGACCCCAGATATGCTGACCTTTCTGAGGAAGAAATCCCCCTTACTGAAAATTTGATTGATACAATTAACAGAGTTATTCCATATTGGGAGTCCACAATTGCACCGACTATAAAATCAGGTAAAAAAGTGCTAATAGTTGCTCATGGAAATAGTTTGAGAGGGCTTGTAAAATACCTTGACAATCTTTCTAAGCAGGAGATAATGGAGTTAAATATTCCTACAGGAATTCCGTTAGTTTATGAGCTTGACGATGATTTAAAACCTATAAGGCATTATTATCTTGCCGATGAAGAGAAAGTAAAAGAGAAGAAAGAATTAGTAGAAAACCAAGGAAAGATTCAAGGGAATTCTTAAAATATTATCTTGTCTTATTTTTACTTGTTTTTTGGCTTCTAAAAGTGTACAATAGAAATATAAGGAATATAGAATGAGAGGTGTATTTTGTATGTTGAGTAACAGGATGTTAGAAGGATTAAATAAACAGTTGAATTACGAAATTTATTCTGCATATCTATATGTTGCAATGGAAAATTATTTTCAAGAGAAAAACCTAGAGGGTTTTGCTAATTTCTTCAAGGTTCAGACACAAGAAGAACTTGCACATGCGAGAATTTTTTACGAGTACATATATCGCATGGGCGGGAAAGTTACTCTTTATCCTATAGAAAAACCAGAGGAAAATTTTGAAAGTATTTTAGAACTTTTTAAAAAGGCTTTGAGCCATGAAAAGACTGTAACTGAAAGGATTCATAAGCTTGTTGATATAGCAATTGAGGAGAAGGATCATGCCACCAATGCATTTTTGCAGTGGTTTGTCAACGAGCAGGTAGAAGAAGAAGAGAGCTTCCAGAGGCTTGTTGACAAGTTAGAGCTTATAGGAGATAACATACAGCCTATATTCATACTGGATGCTGAATTGGCTCAAAGGATATTTGTATTACCTGCTCCACTTGCACAAGGACAATAAAAAATGGCTTGCTGTTTGTTTAAATTTAGGCATTGTTTAAAGCAAAGACCTTGCTTATTAAATAATTGTAGAAATCGCGTAAATACGGTATGGGGGTATACTTTTTAATAAGGTATATCCCCATAATTTTTTAAAGGGATATTAAGATAATGTTTTCGTTGTCAAACTATAGACAGACTACAATTAATATAGTAAAATATATGTAAAGAATGTTGTTATAATTATATCAAATAAGAGGTGTTTTTTATGAGTGATCATAAAAGAATTATCATCATTGGGGCCGGGTATGGGGGCGTACATGCCGCTAAATTACTACACAAAAAATTTAAAAATGACAGCAATATAGAAATAATTCTTATTGACAAAAAACCTTATCATACATTGTTAACAGATTTACATGAAGTAGCTGGCTCCAGAATAGAACCCGACAGTGTTCGTGTGTATTTACACAAGATTTTTGCAAATAAAAAAGTAGAAGTCATAATAGATGAAGTAGAAAAGATTGATTATGAAAAGCAAAGCGTAATTGGAAAAGATGGGGAGTATAACTATGATTATTTGATTTTAGGAATTGGAAGTGAGCCATGTGATTTTGGTATACCCGGTGTATTTGAGTATGGGTTTACGGTAGGAACGTTAGAAGCTGCTATTAAGACAAGGGAACATATTGAGGAGATGTTTAGAAAAGCGAGTGTTGAAAGTAATGCAGAAAAGAAAAATGCTTACCTTTGTGGTAGCTGGCGCAGGGTTTACGGGAATTGAAACTGCAGGCGAATTGATGGAATGGACAAAAAGTTTATGCGATAAATATCATTTAGATCACAATGATGTTAAAATTATGGTGATAGAAGCGTTGAATACCATACTTCCTAATTTAAATGCAAAATTAGCTAATAAAGCTGCTAAATTTTTGGCCAAAAAAGGTGTAGAAGTTTTAACAAATGCTCCTATAGTAGAAGTAGCAAAAGATTATATAGTTTTAAAAGATGGCAGAAAAATTGAAACAAAAACTCTTATATGGACGTGTGGAGTTCAGGGTAACAAATGTGTTGAGAATTTTGGTTTAGAGTTAGGTAGAAGATCTAGAGTTCAGACGAATGAGTACATGCAGGCAGTAGGCAAAGAAAACATTTATGTAATAGGAGATTTAGCTTATTATGAGTTAGATGGTAAACCTATTCCACAAATAGTAGAGACTGCCTTGCAGTCTGCCGAAACTGTAGTACACAATATAGTAGCTGATATAAAAGGAGGAGAAAAACAACCTTTTAAACCGAAATATCATGGTTTTATGGTTTCTATAGGAAGTAGGTATGCAGTGGCAGAACTTATGGGTGTATCTTTGACAGGTTTTTTAGCTATGGCTATGAAACACCTTGTAAATATGCATTATCTTTTTGGTGTAGCAGGTTTTAATGCGGTGTTATCATACATTTATCACGAGTTCTTTGAAATTAAAAACAATCGTTCAATATTAGGAGGACATATTGCTGCACATATCCCCATATTTTGGCTGGTTCTTTTAAGGATATATGTAGGTGCATTGTGGCTTATAGAAGGTATAAACAAAATACAGCAAGGATGGCTTGACCCTACAAAAATATTTATTATAACTACCTCTGATGTATCTGGTGCTACTGCTAAAGCTGGTGAAGCTGCTACTGCAGCACAAACTTTGCAACCTTTGTTAAAAGAACCTCCTGCTTTTTACAAATGGTTTATGGATACTTTTGTGGCGCCACATGCCTTTTTGTTCCAAGCGATGGTAGTACTAGCGGAAGTAGCAATAGGCTTGGCTTTAATAGCAGGTTTGTTTACTGTTTTAGCATCAGCTGGTTCTATATTCTTAGCACTTAATTTTATATTATCTGCGATGGCAGATAAGTCTATATTATGGTATATATTTGCAGCTATAGCTTTAATGGGAGGGGCAGGAAGAGCTTTTGGACTGGATTATTACGTGATACCTTGGATAAAGAATTGGTGGAAAAAGACCTCTTTTGCACGAAAAACGTATCTTTATATCAGTTGATGGGATGGAAGAGGGTTATTTAGTGTGAAAAAAGGTGATATCTTAATTATGCTTTTTGTAGTTGTTTTAGCTATTGGGTTGTTGGTATTTTATAAAATATCAACAACCCAACATTATCACCACAAATATGCGGTAATAATGGTAGACGGAAAGATATATAAAGAGATATCATTGGAGGATGTAAATTATCGAGAAGAGATACCTATAGTTACAAAGTATGGAAAAAATGTATTGTTGGTTAAAAATGGTGGGATACAGGTTATTTATGCTGAATGTCCAGACAAAATTTGTATAAAAGAAGGGTTTATTGATAAACCGGGGCAAAGTATAGTATGTTTGCCATTTAGAATGGTTGTAGAGATACGAGGTGTTAAAAATGCCGAAGTCGACCAAGTTGTCTATTGAGTCTACAACTATGTCGAAGACTCATAGAATGGTTTTTCTCGCAATACTTGCTACTAATTCTCTAATCTTATATATTATAGAAGGAATGCTACCTGTTCCTTTTGTTGCTCCCGGTGCTAAATTAGGACTTGCTAACATAATCACGGTCATATCTTTGTATTTGTTTGGATTCTTTGATACGTTTATTGTGCTATTTGTGAGAATATTGTTAGCAACTCTTTTTGCTTCTTTACCTTCTACTTTTTTTTATAGCATAGGAGGGGGAGTATTAAGCCTTTTTGCTATGTATTTTGCCAAGAGTATAGGTAAAGAAAACATAAGTGAAGTTGGTGTAAGTGTTATAGGTGCTGTATTTCACAACATTGGGCAAATGTTGGTAGCCTCTCTTGTAGTGCAAAATATTAATATAATGGTGTATTTACCTATTTTGATGATAGCTGGAATAGGAACTGGCGTTTTTGTGGGACTTACTGCGAAATTTGTTTTAAAACATTGGAGAAAATTAAAAAATTTAAATTTACATTGATCAAGGTGGTTAGATGGATAAATTTTGGGATAAAAATTTAGAGATAAAAAGTGAGCTTACTGAAGTTATAAAAATAATGGAAAAGCGTATTAAAAACTCTAACAAATCAATCAGGAATATATTGTTAGATATGATCTACAATAGTGGTAAAATGCTCAGACCCGCTTTTGTAATTTTAGCCGGGAAATTCGGAGAATACGATAGAGAGAAAATATTGCCTTTAGCAGCTGCTATAGAAATGCTCCACATGGCGACTTTGGTACATGATGATATAATTGATAATGCTTTGATAAGGCGAAGCAAGCCCACTATCCAAGCAGAATATGGAAAAGATTATGCTGTATTTATAGGAGATTTCCTTTTTTCTGAGAGTTTTTTGTTGTTATCAGATAATATTACTGTTAGTAATCTAAAAAAGTGTCAAAAGTGGTCTCAAAGATATGCAAAGGTGAAATTGGACAATTTGAGAGTCGTCACAATATCTACATTACGATAAATGATTATTTGAGGCGAATAGCTGCGAAAACTGCTGCTCTTTTTGCTTTAAGCTTTTATGTTGGGGCTTATGAAAGCAAGTGTGACGAAAGCTTGGCTAAAGCATTGGGAAGTATAGGCTACAATATTGGCATGGCTTTTCAAATTATAGACGATATTTTAGATTATACTGGTCAAGAGGCTGTAGTTGGGAAACCTCTGGGCAATGATATAAGAGAAGGGGTTTTTACTCTGCCTTTAATCTATTCGCTGGATAAGAATAAAGATAAAAAAATATTAGAATTACTTAAAAAAGAAAGTTATTCTGATGATGACATCCAACAAATAATTGAATTTGTTCAGCAAAATGGCGGGATAGATAAGTCAAAAATGCTGGCACAAAAATATACTAAAAAGGCTTTTGATAAAATATCTATGTTGAAAGACTCTCCATCTAAACAAGTTTTAATTGAAGTTACTGGTAAACTTTTATATAGAAATTATTAATTAAAATAATTAAAAAGAGATGTAAAGTCTTTTTTGGAGGAGATCATTATATGAAAAAATCTATGACTTTTTTTGCAGCTTTTTTTCTAATATTCACTGTTGCCAGTATATTTTCTGGGTGTTCAAATAAAAATTCACAGCCTATATCTGATACACAATTTGCTTTAGATACTTATTGTACAATAAGCATATACGATAATGTGCCGAAAAAGGTTTTAGATGAGGGATTTAAAGCTATAAAAGATGTAGAAGACAAGATGAGTGTTACCATCAAAAACAGTGAAGTGAATCAAATTAATGAGAATGCAGGTATTAGACCTGTTAAGGTTTCACCTGACACCTTTTATGTGATAAAAAAAGCGGTACATTTTTCTGATGTTGAAAAGGGGTATTTTGATATTACAGTAGGACCTATAGTAAAACTTTGGAATATAGGAACTGATAAAGCTAAAGTACCTTCCCCTGAAGAAATAAAAGCTAAACTCCCTCTTGTAAATTATAAGGATATAATATTGGACGAAAAGAATATGACTATTATGCTGAAAAATAAAGGTATGAGTATAGATTTAGGAGGTATTGCAAAAGGATATGCGGCAGATAAAGTAGCACAAGTTTTAAAGAAAGAGGGTGTAAAACATGCCATAATTAATTTAGGAGGTGATGTTCTTACAATAGGAACAAAACCTGATGGTGGTAACTGGCGTATAGGTATTCAAACTCCTTTTAAACCAAGAGGTGAATATTTGGGCATAGTAGAGGTTTCCAATAAAGCTGTTGTTACTTCTGGAGTTTATGAAAGGTATTTTAAAAAAGATGGAAAATTATATCATCACATACTAAATCCTTTTACAGGTTATCCTGTAGATAATCACTTATACAGTGTGACAATAATAACTGATACTTCTATAGATGGTGATGCTCTTTCAAAAATTTTTGTAATTGGCTTAGAAGAAGGTTTGAAGTTGGCAGAAAGTTTACCTGGAGTGCAAGCTATATTTGTTACAGACGATAAAAAAGTATATATAACCTCTGGTCTAAAAGGCAACTTTAAAGTTACTGATCCTGAATATACTTTAATGACTAAATAATTTCGGCTTTGTAAAGTAAATATGAAAAAATAGCATAGGATTTCTCATGATAGCTTCAAAATTTGTCCAAAATATAGCGAAACGAGGTAAAAAATCAATAAAAAGAATGAGGAAAACCGAAATCCAATTTATAGCAAAAGCAAAAAAGGCATAGGGAAGCATACCCTTGCTATTTCCAAGGGTAACCATTTACTAGTTTATTGATTAAGAAGAGAAGACTGCTTCAAGCAACTAACAAATACTTTTTCTTTTCTTTTGGAGTAAGATTTAAACCAGCCACCTGAGCCGGTGTCCAACCATTGAGAGAAGAATGAGGCCTTACAAAATTGTAAAAAAACACAAACATACTGATTAAATTATTAGCTGATTCAAAAGAAGCAAAACCCTGTTTAGCCTTATACCAGGCCTTAAACTGATGGTGGAAAGATTCTATCAAATTATTAGAGATGTCATTCTTAAAGCTTTCAACCCTAATATGTTTAACACTGTAACCAAATAAAGACTTAACAGGTACTTTATAAGCACTGTAGCGATCACTCACAATAGCAGAAGGAGTTCCTAAATTTCTAACAGAATTAAGCAAAGCAAAAGCTTGCCTAGAGTCTCTATAAGGAGTGAGGTGAAAACCCAGAATAAAACGAGTTTCAGAATCTATAACAAACCAGATATAATATTTTTCACCAGCGATTTTAACTACAGTTTCATCTACATGCCATTCATCAGAATTAAAATTCAACATAGGAATAAGTTCTAGAGAAATATTGTGAAACAAAGGAGCAAACTTTCTACACCAATTACTGATAGTAGTATGAGAGACCTCAACATTAAAGGTAGTTTTTAAAATTAAAGAAATATTTCTAAATGAATTTTTACCAAGAAAAAACATAGACAAAGCAGAGAGAATGATATGTAGAGGATAGCGCATGCGTTTAAAGTTAGTTTTGCCAACGAGCTTAGACATAGAAGTAGAGGGGATAGCAGTAGGTTTTGGGACAAAAAACGAATGATTACACTTTTTATCGCAACAACGGTAATTAGAGTAATACTCATAATCATGATGAAGGAAAGAAGCTTTACCACAAACAGGGCAGCGAGGATATTTAGGAGTTTTTTTAGAAGAAGGTTTATCAGGAGCAAATTGATGGTGGCATTTACGGCAAAGATACTTTTGATAACCATCTTTAGTTTTGCCATATTTGTAGAACAGACTAGTATTATTGCATTTTGGACACTTTAATGGTACAATGTTTTGCATGAGGACTTCATCCTTTCTGGGAGGTATTTTGTTTTTCCTGCAAAACATTGTACCAGAAAGGATTGAAGTCCTCAACTTTCATTTAAGTTTACAAAACGCACATTTGAGGAGAGGTGTAAATTTTATGAAAAGAGTTTTAGCTCTTGTGCTGGTGGGGTTGTTTGCACTGGTTGTTATGAGTGGCTGTTCTTCAAAAACAGCAAGTGGTGGTTACAAAGATGGTACTTATAAGGCGGAACAACCTGATTTTGACGATCATGGTTGGAAAGGACAAATAGAAGTGACTGTAAAGGATGGCAAGATAGCCTCTGTAACTTATAATGAAGTTAACAAAGATGGTCAATTAAAGAGAGATGACCAACAATATGCTGAAAACATGAAGGCAAAAGTTAATATCACGCCTAAAGAAGCATATGAAAAGTTGGAACAGCAACTAGTAGAAAAGCAAGATCCTGCTAAAGTAGATGCAGTTACAGGAGCTACACACACATCAGAAACTTTCAAAGAGTTAGCTACAGAGGCTTTGAAAAACGCAAAATAATTTAATGGAGAGATAGAAAAGAGTATAAGTTAGATAGTAAAAATAAGGGCTTTTTGCCCTTATTTTTACTCAGATTTCCATAGACCGTGCAAATTGCAGTAGGACCATGCTTTTAAGTTTTTAGCGTCTGTTACAAAAACCGCTTCTGGTTTTTCACCTGGTTTTAATACTTTTCTCATATATACACCATCAGCTAAGAGAGAAATCCATTCAATCCAATGCTTTTCCTCCATTGGATGTGGTATGCTACCTACCTTAACCGTTACAATATTGCCATTTCTTTCAATAACTGGTGTGTGCTTTTCTGTACCTGCATCTCCTGTTTTTTCTTGCATTTTAACCATTGGCTCGCCACAGCATACCAATGTCCCTTGGCCAGCATGAAGCACTTCTACAATATTTCCACACTTTTCGCATTTATAAACTCCATATAAGTCAGCCATTTTGATTCCTCCTTTAAATTATGTAAAACTGTGCAACTAGAATTAATTTGCCTTGGATAATACATCTTAATGGAAATATATTATCCTTTATATTTATAATACATTAAAATTTTTTGGATTTCAAGAGGGAAAAGAAATTTTTTAGTAAATAACAATATCGGAAAAGTGAAAAAATGCATTTGTTAATTTTTATGAAAGTATGATAATATATGTACTTACAAAACCTCTTAACATGGTGAAAAAGGCGACTCAGGAGATGGCAAGAGGCAATTTTAAAGTTCATAAGCAACAAGGATTGGGACTTGCCATAGCAAAAAAAATAATTGAAGAACATGGTGGAAGTATAACCGTTGAAAGCGAAGTAAACAAGGGTGCTGCTTTTACTGTAAGTTTGACTATTAAATATCGATAAATTGTTGACAATCTGACGTTTCTGTATTATTGATTATATTGATGATTTATATATAAAGTGGAGGCAATTTTTATGAAATATAGAATTGAGCATGATTTGCTAGGGCAAAAAGAGGTTCCAGTTGATGCTTATTATGGCATACATACATTAAGAGCTTATGAAAATTTTAATATATCAGGACAAAAAATTCATAGAGAACTTATTATATCGCTTGCGATGGTCAAAAAGGCTGCAGCAATTGCAAATATGAAAGCTGGTTTGCTTGATGAAAAAAGAGCGAAGGCAATAATTTTAGCTTGTGATGAGATAATATCAGGTAAATACCATGATCAATTTATTGTTGATGCCCTCCAGGGAGGTGCAGGTACTTCTTCTAATATGAATGCTAACGAAGTTATTGCAAATAGGGCAATAGAACTACTGGGGGGTAGTAAAGGGGACTATTCTATTGTACACCCACTGGAACATGTAAACTTGAGTCAATCTACAAATGATGTTTTCCCGACAGCGGTGAGAATTGCAGCAATACGTCTTTTAAAGCCTTTGAGTGAAGATTTAGCTGAGCTTCAAAGTGTGCTTCAAGAAAAAGAAGAAGAGTTTTCTGATGTATGTAAAATGGGACGAACCGAGTTACAGGATGCTCTTCCTGTTATGCTTGGTCAGGAATTTGGTGCATATGCACAAGCAGTTGCAAGGGACAGATGGAGGATATATAAAGTTGAAGAAAGGTTGAGACAGGTAAACATTGGCGGTACTGCTGTTGGGACAGGAGTAAATGCCGAGCTAAAGTATATATTCTCAGTTATAGAAATATTAAGAGAAATAACAGGACTAGGACTTGCAAGAGCGGAATATATGATGGATCCTACTCAGAACAATGATGTTTTTGTTGAGGTATCTGGGCTTTTAAAAGCGGCAGCCGTTAACCTTATAAAAATTTCGAATGATATAAGGCTTATGTCGTCAGGACCTAAATGTGGGCTTATGGAAATTAATATACCAGAGGTACAGTCAGGTTCTTCGATTATGCCTGGAAAAGTGAATCCTGTTATACCTGAGGCTGTAAAGCAGGCAGCGTTTCAAGTTATAGCATGTGACCATGCAATAACTTTGTGTGCCCAAGCAGGTGAATTTGAGCTTAATTTCACATTACCTCAAATTGCATATAATCTTTTTATGCAGATAGGTCTATTAAGAAATGCTATACGAATATTTATAGATAAATGCATTAAGGGAATAACTGCGAATAAAGATTACTTAAAAGAAACTATTGAAAAAAGTTATTCGTATGCAACAGCGCTAGTTCCTTACATTGGGTATGAAAAGGCAACGGAAATTGCAAAAATGGCTAAAGAAAAAGGAAAAACGATAAGGGAAGTTGTGTTAGAGGCTGGACTCTTTACAGAGGAAGAACTTGATATAATATTTAACCCTTATGAAATGACAAAACCAGGAATACCAGGGAAAAGAAGATTGAAAGGAGAAAAATAATTATGAACACGACACCTATTTCTTCCAGGCTCCACATAGCTATTTTTGGCAGGAGAAATGCAGGTAAATCAAGCCTTATAAATGCTCTTACAAACCAGGAAGTAGCCCTTGTATCTGATGTTGCAGGTACTACTACTGATCCTGTGTCGAAGGCAATGGAAATACTTCCAATAGGACCAGTTGTAATCATCGATACTGCTGGACTTGATGATACGGGAGAGTTAGGGGAACTTAGGGTAAAAAAAACCTATGAAGTTTTAAACAGAACAGACCTTGCAATTCTTGTCATAGATGGCACTATAGGGCTTTCAGAGTTCGAAGAAAATGTCTTGAAAATCATTAGAGATAAAAATATTCCAGTTGTAGGGGTAATAAATAAAAAAGATTTGTCACAATATTCTGAGGAAGATAAGAGAAAATGGGAAGAAAAATTAAAACTAGAGCTTATTGAAGTTTCTGCTTTAAAAAAACATGGAATTGAAGCCCTAAAAATGATGTTAATAAAGAAAGCACCATATGACGACAGGGAACTTTCGATTGTAGGTGATCTAATAAAACCGGGAGACTTTGTAGTTCTTGTTATTCCTATAGATAAAGCTGCTCCAAAAGGAAGACTTATACTTCCGCAGCAACAGACAATAAGAGATATTCTTGACAATGATGCGATGGCTATTGTTACAAAAGAGCATGAGCTAAAAGAGACACTTCAAAATCTAGGGAAAAAGCCATCATTGGTTATTACAGATTCTCAGGCTTTTTTGAAAGTTAGCGCTGATACGCCCAAAGATATACCGCTTACATCTTTTTCTATTCTTTTTGCACGATATAAAGGTGATTTGGAGGAACTTGTAAGAGGTGTAAAAGCAATAAAAAAACTAAAACCTGGTGATAAAGTCCTCATTGCTGAAGGATGTACACATCACAGGCAGTCTGATGATATAGGAAAAGTAAAAATACCCAGATGGATACGCCAGATTGTTGGAGGAGACATACAATTTGACTGGTCAAGTGGCATAACTTTTCCAGACAATCTCGAAGAATATAGCTTGATTGTACATTGTGGAGCATGTATGTTGAACAGAAGGGAAATGATGTATAGAATTTCATATGCAAAAAGCAAAAACATTCCAATAGTAAACTATGGGGTATTAATAGCTTATGTTCAAGGTTTAATGCCGAGAGCTATAGAAATGTTTCCACTGGCAAAAATGATTTATGAAGAAGAATAGAATGGGACAATTATACCTTTGTCCCATAAACTTTTTTATATTGAAACACTAAAACATAAAGTGTATACGATAGTGCGATTATTCCACTTACTATAAAAGTTATATGGGGGCCAAATTTTTGAGATAGTGTGCCAGCATATAGTGAGCCTATAGGAGTTACTCCACCAAAAACCAAAGAATAAACACTCATCACTCTCCCTCTGAATTCATCTGCTGCATTAATTTGTATTGTGGTGTTGGCAGAAGAGTTGAAGGTTATCATAAACCAGCCTGATAAAGCTAAAAGTAAAGCTGTTAATAAATAACTACTTTGTATACCTATAAGTATTTGAAAAATACCAAGTCCAATGCCACCGCCAAACAAATAGACAGGCTTTACTCCTCTTCTACTTACCGAAGCTAGTGTCAATGCTCCTATCAGGGCTCCCGTTCCCATTGCTGACATTAGTAAGCCATAATCTGTCGCTTCTCTGTGGAGAACATCTTTGGTAAAAACAGGTACTAATACGTTGAAGTTCATAGAGAAAGTGCTTAAAATAGCAATCATGAGTATTGTAGTGAATATAACAGGGGTATTTTTGATGTATCTCAATCCGTCCCTTAAGTCATCAAAGATTTTTGTTTTGCCGTCATTAGCTTTTGGTGTTATACCTTCTACTGTAATTAATATAAGCCCTATTATCACAGCAATAAAGCTTGCAGAATTCAAATAAAAACATATGGAATATCCTAATTTGCCAATTAATATTCCTGCGATTCCTGGACCTATTATCCTTGCTGCGTTAAACACTGCTGAGTTTAAAGCAATGGCATTCATTAAATCTTTTTTTCCTACTAAATCAATGATAAAAGATTGTCTTGCTGGCATGTCTATCGTGTTTAAAAAACCATTAACCAAAGCTAAAGCTAATATTTCCCAATAATTTATTATCTTTAGGGCAGTCAAAGTTGCTAGGATAAAGGCGGAAATTGCAAAACTTATTTGAGTAAATAAAATCAATTTTCTCTTTGGAAATCTATCTATTATGACTCCTGCAAACAAAGAAAAAAGCATTACAGGCAAAAACTGAACAGCACTTACCAGCCCTAATAAGAAAGAAGAATTTGTTAGTTCAAGGACTAACCAACCCTGGCCTATGTTTTGCATCCACGTGCCTATAAGGGAAATCATCTGTCCAAACCAGAAGAGCCTAAAATTTCTGTGTTTAAGAGCAGGAAAAGAATATTCTAATTTTTCCACTGTATTCATTTATTTTTCTCCTTGCTATTAATTTTCATATAACAGCTCTATTGATTGATTAAAATATTTTTTAGCTTCTTCTGGATTATTTAGGGCAATATACAGATTTCCCAATCCTTTATAGGCTTCGGACAAGTCCTTTTTAAGGCCAAGGGTTTTGAGTATTTCTACAGATTTTAAAAGTTCTTTTTCACTTAATTCGAACTGGCCTTGTTTTAAATGTAAATTTCCTAATATCGTATAAATTCTACCCATTTCTTCTTCTCCTAGTTTTGTTACGATTTCTAAAGATTGATTTAAATATTCTAATGCTTTGGGATAATCTTCTTTTAAATAGTAAATTCTTCCGATTTCTGTGAGATTGTATGCCATTCCTCTTTCATTTCCTAAATCTTTATACAGCGAATAGCTCTTTACAAAATATTTTTCTGCAATATCATACTTTTTTAAATCGGTATATACAAAACCTAAATAATTGTATTCATTAGCAATATCTTCTTTTAAATTTAGGGTTTTACTTATCAGAATAGCACGCCTTATATATTTTAAAGCATCCTTATATTGTTTAAGCTCGTGATTTACAAGTCCTAGTCCATTATTTGACAAAGCAATAAAATCTACTGCTTTAATTTGAGTAGAATATTCAAGGCATTTCATATAATAATCTCTTGCTTTAATAAATTCTCCCATTTTACTGTATAAATTTGCTATACTATAAAGTATGCGGGATTTCAATTGTGTGTGTTTTAAAGAGTATTTTTCAAAACCATCTAAAGCTTTTAAATAATTTTCCAATGATGATTGAAATTTTTGCAGATTGCCCAAACACAATCCTTTCATGTAATGCATTTCTACTATAATTTCATTCAATGAGCTTTTTTCAAAATATGGAGATATTTTATCTAAAATTTCAAGAACTTTTGTATAGTCTTTGATAGCAAAATAAGATTTGGCTAGGTAAAAATTTATCAAATTTGTTGAATACTCATCTATTGCATTGTCTAAAATATCGATGTATAATTTAATAGCTTCCTCATAATTTTTGTTATCAAAAGCTTTTTGAGCAGTTAAGAACTTTTCTAAAATATTTTTGTATTTTGCAAGTTCCTTTTTTAATTCTTCTTTTTCTACATAGTCTTCATCTAAAAAGTACACAACCGGCTTATTTAATTTTTGAGCGATAAAATTTAAAGCTTTTAAGGAAGGACTTATTTTACCTTTTTCTATAAGGCTTATATAGCCTTTGGAAAATTCGTCTCCTGATAAATCTCCTTGTTTTAAGAATTGCCTTTTTCTTTCTTCTCTAATTCTTTTGCCCAATTCCACCATATCCATGTACTACCACTCCTTAATGTGCGTACTAAAATATATTATAATTTAATTTAGCAGATTTTTCAACGGCTAAGTATAAGATAAATTTAATTATATAAAAATCCAAATAAGTGATATAATATTATTTGTACATTTTAGCTTTTGGGGTGGTTACTGTGAATAAACTATTTATAGTAGGCTTAGGGCCGGGTTCGGCAGATTCCATTACACTGGGTACGATAGAGAAAATGAAAAATGCTGATAAGGTTTTTTTGCGGACAGAAAAGCATCCGGTAGTTCCTTATCTTAAAACGCAGGGAATTATTTTTGACACTTTTGACAAGATGTACGAAAAAAGTACTACTTTTGAAGAAGTTTATGAAAATATTGCGCGGGAAATAATAGATATAGCAAAAAAATATCGAAAGGTTGTGTATGCTGTTCCAGGACATCCTTATGTAGCGGAAAAATCTGTGGAATACATATTAAACTTTTGTAACGATTGTGCCGATATATCAATAGAGGTTATACCAGCTATTTCTTTTATTGATGCCATTATAGGCGAATTGAAAATTGACCCTATATATGGCCTCAAAATAATTGATGGTTTGTCTTTGGATGTTCAAAAGCCTGATAAGAGATGTGGCAATATTGTTGTGCAGGTGTATGATAGATTTATAGCTTCAGAAGTGAAGTTAAAACTGGCAGAAGTGTATGGAGACAGTTATCCTGTGACTGTTATAAAAAATGCGGGGATTCCAGGGAAACAAGTAATAGAGACAATACCCCTTTATATGATTGACAGGCTCGATTGGATTGATTATCTTACTTCTTTATACATACCTCCTGTACAAACACTCTTTCAAGAAAAGTATGACATATATGACCTTTTAGAGATAATGAGAATTTTAAGAAGTGAAAAGGGATGTCCATGGGATAAAGAGCAGACTCATCAAAGCCTTGAAAAATATTTGGTGGAAGAGAGTTATGAGTTAGTTGATGCGATTGAAAAAGAATCTGAGGATAAGATGGTAGAAGAGTTAGGAGATGTGCTTTTACAAGTTGTATTCCATTCACAAATTGCAAAGGAGAGGGGAACATTCAATTTTGGCGATGTAGTAGATGGCATATGCAAAAAGATGATTTGGAGGCATCCTCACGTTTTTGGGACAGAAGAATTAAAAACTTCTAAAGCCGTATTAGAAAAATGGGATGAGTTGAAAAAAGAGGAGAAAGATTTAAATTCTTATACGGAAGTTTTAAAAGATGTGCCAAGGTATATGCCTGCTCTTATGCGAAGCTATAAGATTCAAGAAAAAGCTGCAAAGGTGGGTTTTGATTGGGAGAGGGTTGAGGATGCACTTTCTAAAGTCTATGAGGAATTAGAAGAATTAAAGGAGGTGTATAAAGGGAAAGATAAAGAAAAGATTATTGAGGAAGTTGGAGATTTAATTTTTGCAGTGGTAAATGTAGCTAGATTTTTAGATGTAGAACCAGAAAGCGCAACTCACAACACAGTGGAAAAATTTATAAAGCGATTTGAATACATTGAAAAAACTGCGGCAAAGAATGGACAAAAATTGGATGAAATGACTTTAAGTGACATGGATAAGCTGTGGAATGAAGCAAAGATGAATAATTTTAATAAAAAAAATGAAAAATAAGCGTAAATTAGCAGGATTTTTCGATTTTGTGAAGAATAAATAAGAGTAAAACATATTTAAACTAAGGAGGTATTGTTGTGAATAAGGCAGATCTTGTTGCGAAAATTGCAGAAAAAAGTGAGTTAACAAAAAAGGATGCTGAAAAGGCATTAAATGCTTTCATTGAAGCAGTAGAAGAAGCATTGAAGAATGGTGACAAAGTTCAATTAGTAGGGTTTGGCACATTTGAAGTAAGAGAAAGAGCTGAAAGAAAAGGTAGAAATCCTCAGACAAAAGAAGAAATAACTATTCCTGCTTCAAAAGCTCCTATTTTCAAAGCAGGAAAAGCGTTAAAGGATTTAGTAAATTCTTAAGAAAATCAGGTCTTTATGACCTGATTTTCTTACTTTTGTCTGGAGGTAAGAAGTATGAGAGTCGACAAGTTTTTGAAAGTTTCAAGGCTTATCAAAAGGCGTACGATTGCAAAAGAGGCCTGTGACAAGGGATTAGTTTTTATAAATGGCAAGCAAGCAAAAGCTAGTGACGAAGTAAAAGAACATGATATAATAGAGATAAACTTTGGAAATAAAATTGTCAAAGTAGAGGTTTTAGATGTAAAAGAACATGCTTTAAAAGACGAGGCTTACAAAATGTATAAATTGATAGAAGAATGAATGATTTGTGAAAATCCCTCAAATACTATAAACAAAAGTATAGGAGGGATTTTAATTGTATAGGAACATACTGAAATTAATTGCGGTGTTAGTAGCTTTGTTATTTGCCATGACTTCCTGCAAGCCGCCTACAAAAAAACCAGAACCTATTAGGAAGCCACGAATGGAACTACCTAAAATACCCGCAAAAATAAATGTGGGTGAAAACAAAGAACCTGTTCTTAAAGTTTATGTTGTGCAAACAGGTAAAATTGAAAATATGCCTTTGGAGAAATATGTTGAAGGTACAGTGGCGGGAGAGATAAAAAATTATTGGCCAATTGAGGCTTTAAAAGCCCAGGCGATTTTAGCTAGGACATATGTTTTAAATTTTGTAAGTACTAAAAAGTCAAAATATCCTGGAGCCGACATATCAACAGATTTTGAGGAGGCTCAGGCTTGGAACCCTTCAAATATAAATTCTAAAATAAAAGAAGCCGTAAAAGATACGCGAGGTGTAGTTGCTGTATATGACGGAAAATTTATAAATGCATGGTTTCACTCTCATGCAGCAGGACAAACTGCTTTGGCTAAGGAAGGCCTTAATTACAAAGAGCCAGAACCTCCTTATATTGTGAGTGTAAAGTCAAATGAAAGTCCTAGTGCACCGGCTAATGTAAAGCATTGGACAGCTATTTTTACCAAAAGTGAAGTGATTGATGCATTAAAAAAAATGGGGCTGGGCATAAACGATTTTAAAACTGTGAAAATAGGTACAAAAGGGGCTTCAGGAAGAACTGTAAACTTTCTTTTTGACAAAACGCCTGTAAATGCTCCCGATTTTAGAATGGCAATTGGAAGTGAAAGGCTAAAGTCCACTATGATAGATGAAGTTTCTTACGATGGAAGTAAATTGGTGATAAAAGGGAGAGGGTTTGGGCATGGTGTAGGAATGTCTCAATGGGGAGCATATCAGATGGCTAAAGAGGGGAAAAAGGCAAAAGATATACTAAACTATTATTTTAAAGGCATAAATATAGTAAAAATTTGGGATTAAAATCCTCCGGAAGGAGGATTTTTTTTTGTTCTAAAAAAAGTACAAGATTCATAGATAATAATAGTCTATTAAAAAGAAGGGAGGTTTAAAGAGGGTTAAAATGGAAGATAAAAGGAACTTTTCAAGAACTGGGAAACCTCATAATATTACAATTGAAAATAGAGAAAGAATCAGTATTTCTGGGGTAACGAATGTTGTAAGCTTTGACGAAGAAACAGTAATATTAGAGACGGATTTAGGAGTTTTGACGATAAGAGGTCAGGGGCTTCACATTAATAAATTGAACCTTGATGATGGACAAGTGTCAATTGATGGTGAAGTAATAAATCTAAATTACAGTGACAAAAGTGGTCTTATAGGAAAATCAGGGGGGTTTATAAGTAGAATGTTTCGATAAGTCGCATGTTGCGGCTTATTTTGTTTTATGTACTCGATTTTAAAAAGTTTAATTGCTATAATAAATTTGGATATTTTTGCGCAAAGGAAGTAGAGAGGTGTGAAACAAATGAGTGAGGAGAGAAAAAATTGGTTTAAAAACATGACTACAAAAGAAAAAGTAGAATATATATGGGACTATTATAAAGTTTATATTATCGTAAGTATATTAGTAATCTATTTGTTGGTTTCTTTTACAAGTAGTATTATTAATAGAAAGGATTACGTATTAAATATCGCTTTAATTGGCAAATATATGGATTTTGATAGACAAAGTGAATTTTCTAAAAAAGTCACTAAAGAATTAATTGGCGATCCTTCTGGAAAAAAACAAGCTTCTATTGATTTTTATAGGTTTGTAAAGGGTCCGAATGGTAATTTTACTCTTGACCCTGCCTCAACTCAAAAATTAATGGCTAGAATGGGGGCTCAAGATATAGATGTCATTGTTTTAGATAAAAATAATTTTGATATATTGGCAAGACAAGGAGCTTTTTTGCGATTAGATAAGGTAAAAGAGTTAAATTTATCAGGGTTAAATGTAGCAAAAGTAGAGAAACCCTCTGGTGAGTTAAAACCAGGTGTTTACGGAATATATGTTGGATGGAATAATGAATATTTAAAAAATCTGGGATATGACTATAATGATAAAATTATTGCAATTATGGCGAATGGACAACGCAAAGATTTGGCTATAAAATTTGTAAAATGGCTTTTGGATGTAAAATAAAGGAGGAGAGATCAATTGAAAAAAATGAAAAAAGTCTTTTTAGTAGATTTTGATGGTACTGTTACTAAAGTGGATACTGTTGATTTGATGGTGAAAAAGTTTGCAAAAGATGGATGGCAGTATTATGAGGAACTATGGGAAAAAGGGGAAATGTCTACTGAGGAATGCGCAATTGAAACATTAAAACTTATGGAAGTAGATGAGAAAAAGCTTTTAGATTTGCTTTACACAATTGAAATAGATGATTATTTTATGGAGTTTTTAAATTTTTGCAGAACAAAAGATTATGAAGTTGTAATAGTGAGCGATGGATATGACTTTAATATAAAAGCTATTATGGACAAATATGGTTTTAATATAAAATTTTACAGTAACAAACTTTGGTTTGAGGATGGAATAATAAAAGTGGATTTTCCACATAAAAGCAAGGATTGTGATAAATGCGGCATGTGTAAACTGGAAGTATTGAATAGATACAAAATTAGGGGATATTATGTAGTTTATATAGGTGATGGATATTCAGACTTTTGCGTCTCTCAACATGCAGATAAAGTCTTTGCAAAAGGAGTTTTGGAAAAATACTGTAAAGAAAATGAGATTCCATGCACTCCTTTTAGAAATTTTGGCGATATTATAGAAAAGTTAAAGCGATAAACTTCAGTGGGTGTTTATCGCTTTAACAAGGGGTGGTAATACTTGTTTTTTTCTAGATATGACATAAGGCAAATAAAAGCTGTTGTTTTTTATTTCAACGTTAAAAGCCCTTTGTAACAGCTCTTTGTTGTTTCCTACAAAAAGTATTTCAGATCCCTCATTTATTATGTCTGTCAACATAAGCAATAAAATGTCGTAGTCTTTGTCTTTTTTCACTTTTTCCATAAAGCTTATAAGCTGTTGTTTTAATTCTCCTGCATCTGTAAGAGTGTTTACCTGTCCTATGCCGATTTTATAATTATTTATTGTAAATTCTTTAAAATCTGTATAAAATATTTCTTCAACAGTTTTCCCTTCTAAAGAGGTACCTGCTTTGAACATTTCAGTTCCAAACTCATTTATGTCTATGTTGGCAATTTCTGCAAGTTTCTTAGCTGCTCTTACGTCTTCTGGTGTGCAAGTAGGAGATTTAAATACAAGAGTATCTGATAAAATAGCAGCGCACATTATTCCCGCTATTTTTGGTTCTGGAATTAGCCCTTTTTCTTCAAAAAGTCGATTTATAATTGTAGCAGTAGAGCCTACTGGATGGTTTCTAAATAGTATTGGTTGCTCTGTTTCTATCGTCCCAATCCTGTGATGGTCAATTATTTCTAATATTCTTGCTTGTTCTATTCCTTCAACTGCTTGCGAAAATTCATTGTGATCTACCATTATGACGTTTTTTCTTTCGTAGTCTAAAATATGTCGCCTTGCAAGTAGTCCTACAACTTTTCCTTCTTCATCGACAACTGGAAAGTTGCGGTATCTATATTTTAACATTACTTCTTTTACATCATCAATATAATCGCTGACTCTAAATGTTAATAGGTCTTCTTTTTTTATTACATATGATAATGGTATACTTTGGTTTAATAATTTAACAGTGTCAAAAGTATCTGGTACAACTTTTATAATTGTTACTTTGTATTGTTTAGCTAGTTCAAGAATTTTTTCTGAAATTCCGTTATTGCCAGTAATTATGAGAGCTTTTATTCCTTGTTGAATTGCAGCTTGCTGTATATCATCTCTGTCTCCAACGATTAAGATATCTCCTTTCTTTATTCTTTTTAATACATTTTCTTTAGACATTGCAGCTACTAAAATGTCTCCTTCAAGATAATCTACATATCTTAAAATTTCTTCTCCTTTCAAAGTAGCTAATATATTGTCAATAGGAATTTTATATTTAGATAATTCATGAGAAGAGGAAAGATATGCCTTTGCCAAATCTCCTACTGTTGCAATTCCTATTAATTTGTTTTCATTATCTACTACTGCTATTGTTCTAATGTTTTTTTCCATCATAGCGTTCCATGCTTCAAACATGGAGGTGTTTTCTTTAAAAACAAGAGGTTTATCAAATTTAATGTCTTGTACTTGAGTATATACATTTTCAATAAAAATAGGCTCTTCTACTCCAAAATAGTCTAATACAAATTTTGTCTCTCGGTTTATAGGACCTAATCTAACAGGTATAGCATTTATACCTTCAGATATGCGCTTTAGATAGGCATAAGCAATAGCTGAGCAAATAGAATCGGTATCTGGATTTCTATGTCCGGAAACATATACTGTTGTCATGATGCATCGCCCCTATTTTAGTTTCATTCTTATTGCAATGGATAAATATAATATAACAAGAAAAGGAGGGTATGTAAATGGTAATAACAATACAAAATCAAGTTTATGCATTTTTAGTAACAGTATATGGTGGTTTTGTGCTGGGATTTATATACGATATTTTTAAAGTAACAAGGCGAGTTTTTAGGCTTAAAAAAACTTTTTCTAATATTGCCGATATTATATTTTGGCTTTTTGGGACAATTACTATGCTTTATTTTATGTATATAAGCAATTACGTTGAAATCAGGTTTTATAGTTTTTTAGGATTTGCAATTGGAGTTATTCTTTATTATGTGTTACTAAGTTATTTCATCACCCAAGCTTTAATTGGAATTTATGAATTTACAATAAAGTTTTTAAAAAAGATGGCAGAGATTATTATATACCCTGTTAAAATAGTAGTCAATTTTTTTATTGTTCCTTATAGGTTTACAAGAAAAATTTTAACTTTGCCTGGTGCTTTTCTAAAAAATAATTTAACCCATTTTAAGATTTTTAAGAGGAAAAAATAAAGGATTTTTTAAAGAAATGTCGAATAAAAATAATAGATTAATCCGCATTGTGAAAGTAGGTGTTTTGAGTGAAAAAACTAAAGAAGATATTGTTTTTTGCCTTTATTGCATATGTTGCCTTTACTTTTTTTCAGCAGCAAGTAGCATTAGAGAAACTTAATAATAGGTATAGGGATTTGAAAAATAAAGAAGCTGCAGTAATAAAAGAGAATAAGTATTTAAATGAATTACTTCACCAGATGAATAGTGAAAGTTTTATTGAAAATGAGGCAAGGCAAAAATTGGGGTTGGTTAAAAAAGGAGAAATAATTTATGTAGATATTTCAAAAACTAAGACACAAGAGACAAAAAAGTGATTTCGAAAAATTTATCTTGAAATATTTTGTATTTTAATATATAATGAACTCATTAATAAAATTTTTAGAGGGAGGATCTTTATTTATATGCCATTTGAGGTTGGAGATGTTGTTGAGGGCACTGTGTTAAACATCACAGATTTTGGAGCATTTATTCAGCTACCAGAGGGAAAAACTGGGTTGGTGCATATTTCGGAAGTTGCTAATACCTATGTAAAAGACATTAGGGAGCATTTGAAGGAGCATGATAAAGTAAAAGTAAAAATATTGTCCATGGATGCTAATGGAAGAATAAGTTTGTCAATCAAAAAGGCTTTGCCTAAAAATAATAAAGAAAGAGATCCAAAGGATTTTGTATGGCAGAGCAATAGGAATTATAATACTAATAGTTCTTTTGAAGAGAGATTGCTTAAGTTTTTAAAGGATTCAGACGAAAGACAGCAACAGCTGCGAAAGAATTTTGATTCCAAGAGAAGAAATACTGGCTATAGAAAAAGCAATGGATATTAACTTCGGGTTATGCCCGAAGATTTTTCATAAGCGAAGGAGAAATTTTACAGGTTTTTACCTGTGATAGTTGGGGGTTATTATGAGAATTTGTGCGATTGATATAGGGACAAATTCAATACGCCAACTTATATGTGACATAGATAATGAAAATATAAACAAGATACAAAAAGACGTTGAAATAACTCGATTAGGGGAAGGAATATCTAAAACGGGGAAGTTAAATAATAATGCGATACAGAGAAGCATTGAAGTGATTGAACGCTTTGTGAAATTGGCCCAAGAAAAAGGCGCAGAAGTTATATATGCTTTTGCAACATCTGCGATGAGGGATGCTAAAAATAAAGATGCTTTTTTTGAGCAAATTGGAAAACTTGGGCTAGAGGTAGAAATCATAGATGGAGAAACAGAGAGCTTGTTTGGATATATGGGAGCGGTGATGGGGGTTAATAAGGAAAATGCACTGGTGTTAGATATAGGAGGAGGAAGTACTGAATTAGCATATAAAGGTAGAGAATTTGTAAAAGAAAGTTTCGATATTGGGGCTGTGAGGCTTACTGAAAAATTTATTAAAAATGACCCTCCTACAGCTGAGGAATATGATGAAATCAGGTTGCATATAATAGATACAATGGTAAATTCCATTAATAAGTACAAAGAAGTTGAAAATGTCATCGGCATAGGGGGAACGATAACAACTCTTGCTGCTGTTTCTCAGCAATTGGAAATTTATTCTCAAGAAAAAGTTCATGGCTATCAGCTAAAAAAAGAAGAAATTAAGAGGATTTTAGATAAATTTATGTCTGTTACATTGGAAGAGCGGAAAAAATTTTTTGGATTGCAACCACAAAGGGCTGATATAATAATTGCGGGAACTGCTATATTACTGACCATATTAGAAATGCTGAGTTTCAAAGAAATAACCGTTAGTGAGTGGGATAATTTAGAAGGAGCAGTCCTATATAAATTTCGGGAATTTAAGTTATGAAAATGGAATTTTCATTTGAAGTTGCAAAAGTGGATAAAAAAACTATTGACTTAGAGATATAGATATAATATAATAAATACTGTCTCAAGGAGATGAAGCCGGAGTGGCGGAACTGGCAGACGCACAGGACTTAAAATCCTGCGGGCCCTAAAAGCCCGTACCGGTTCGAGTCCGGTCTCCGGCACCAATGTCGCGGGGTGGAGCAGTCCGGTAGCTCGTCGGGCTCATAACCCGGAGGTCGTAGGTTCAAATCCTACCCCCGCAACCAAAAATATGGCGGCGTAGCTCAGTTGGCCAGAGCATGCGGTTCATACCCGCAGTGTCGGTGGTTCAAATCCACTCGCCGCTACCAATTTCTTCCATAAAAACTATTGTTTTTTATATCCTATCAAAGTAATGTGTGGATATTTTTTTAATTAAAAATACTTGATTCAGTGAAAAAAGTATGTTATTATATATACAGGTGATGGCAAATGAAACTAAGGATAGGAAACAAGGAACTTATAAAAGATATTAATCGCTCTTTAGTAATAAATGAAATAAGAATGAACGGACCTATTAGCCGTACTGATATTTCAAAAAATCTTAATTTAGGATTATCTACTGTTACAAACATTGTTGAAGAATTAGAAAACCAAAATCTCGTTCATGAAGTAGGAGAGGCTGATTCTACAGGTGGAAGAAAACCTATTCTTTTGGAATTTAATTATAATTACGGATATATTATAGGCATTAAAATTGAGGAGAATAACTTGATATTTGCTTTGACAAATCTTAAAAGTGAGATTATTGAAAAGAGAGTTGTACCATTTAAAAAAGGGACAAATAGTAATACGGTATTAAACATGGTGGTTGAAAACATAGAAAAATTAATTACAAAGATTCCTTATAACAAAAATTTGATGGGTATAGGAGTCGCAGTTTCTGGTTTAGTTGATCAACAAAAAGGAAAACTTATATATTCTGGTATGTTAAATTGGAGCAATGTTGAAATTGGTAATATTTTAGAAAATAAATTTAACGTTCCTGTATACATTGATAATGACGTGAATGCCTATACATTAGCTGAATTGTGGTATGGACATGGAAGAGAATTAAATAATTTTATAGTGGTAACTTATGGTTCTGGTATTGGTTCAGGAATAGTAATTAATAAAAAATTGTATACTGGTGATTTTGGCGGTGCTGGAGAAATAGGACATATGGTGTTGGTTGCTGAAGGCAGAAAATGTGAATGCGGACAAAGGGGTTGCTTGGAAGCATATGCTTCAGAAGATTTCATAGTAGATTATATTAGAGATAATATAAAAATGTATAGTGAAAGTAAAATAGATTTAACAGAAGATTTATCTATTGAAAAAGTCTATGAATATGCAAAAGAAGGAGATATGCTTGCGATTGATGTATTAAGGTTGTCTGCAAAATATTTGGGGTATGGTTTATTAAGCGTGATAAATCTATTAAATCCATCAACAATAATTCTTGCAGGAGAAGGAATGATTGCTAAAGATATTATTTTACCTGTTATAAATGATATTGTAAAAAATAATTTTTTCAAAATGCATGAAAAAAAAGTACAGATAAAAGTATCTGAACTTGGAGATGAAGGATGGGTGATTGGTGCTTCAACATTAGCGATTAGCAAACTTTTTGAAATACCTTTGTATGAAGGGCAAGATAATGCATTAACAGTATTTTAAGTGAGTTTAATTAATTTATTTTTAATACTTCATTCACTGAAAAAAGTTGAAGGGAGGGGTAAAGGGAACAAATTAAATAAATATTTGACTTATAGATTTGATTAATAAAAGGGGGAAATTTAGAATGAGTAAAAAGATGATAAGTGTTTTAGTAGCAGCTATTTTGGTTTTGACATTTGTACTGCCAGGGTGTGGTTCAAACAGTAGTACGAAGCAATCTACTGATAATACCTCTGCAAACGATACACAAAAAGTAGAACCTGTTACAATTGAATTTTGGCATACTTTCAGTGATACGGAAGATAAAATTTTAAATGAGCAAATTATCCCTGATTTTGAGCAGAAATATCCCAATATTAAAGTAAAAGCTACACGAATGCCTTACGATGGATTAAAACAACAAGTAATATCAGCAGTTGCAGGTAATGCAACTCCAGATGTAATGAGGATGGATATAATTTGGGTACCAGAATTTGCGAAATTGGGTGCACTACAACCGGTGGATAACCTTGAGGGTTTTGATGCTATAAAAGAAAAAGCATTTAAAGGACCTATGGAAACTAACTATTTCAATGGTCATTATTATGGAATTCCTCAAGATACAAATACTAAGATAGCAATATATAATAAAACGTTATTACAACAAGCAGGATTAACAGAACCGCCAAAGACTTTTGATGAACTTGTTGCAGCTGCGGAAAAAATAAAGGGAAAAGATAGATGGGGTATAGCAATCAGTGGAACAGGACCTTGGGGAATTGCTCCTTATTTCCTTTCATTAGGTGGTAAAGTTACTGACGACAAATATACAAAAGCTACAGGATATTTGAATAGCCCTGAAAGTGTAGCTGCGTTGCAGAAATTACTAGATTTATATAATAAAAAATTAATTGGACCTTGCATTTTAGGAGGACAGCCAGACACGTGGGGTGGTATGAAAGGTAATAATTATCTCATGATTGACGATGGCCCATGGTTTTACAGCATACAAGGAGATGCTGCAAAGCAATCTACAGTACCTGCTTTATTTCCGCAAGGACCTGGAGGAAGCATATCAGTTGTAGGCGGTGAAGACCTTGTTTTATTTAAAACTACTAAACATCCTAAAGAGGCATGGATATTTATGAAATATATGTTTTCTGAAACACCTCAGAAGTTGCTGGCAAAACAAGCAGGGCTTATACCAACAAATATGGATGTAGCTAATTCACCTGAGGTAAGTGGTGAGCCGATTATTAGCCTTTATGTTGAACAATTAAAAACTGCATGGCCAAGGACACCAAGTCCAAATTGGGGTAAGATAGACGAAACTTTAGGTCAAGCCTTTGAGAAAGTATTTAGAGGTAAAGCAACACCTCAACAGGCATTGGATGAAGCTGCAAAACAAATAGATGAATTTTTGCAAAATAATTAAAATTAGTTTTGTAAGAAGGATTAGGAGTGTACTCTTAATCCTTCTTACAAAAAGGAGTTGGATTCAATGTTATCACAGCCTATATTAGAAAATAAAAGTAAAAATAACAAAAAGAATAGCCATTTTAAGCAAAAATTTAAAGAATGGTTTGAGGTTTTGCCTTTTATAGGATTAGGGTTAGTTTTATTATCTGTATTTGTTGTTTATCCACAAATAAAAAATATTTATATGGCTTTTACAAATTACAATATAATGCCAGGGCAACCCAGTGAGTTTGTAGGGTTTGCAAATTTTATGAGAGCGTTTCACAGTGAAAAATTTTGGTTAGCTTTTAGAAATACGGTTTTATATGGAGTTGTTACAGTACCTGGTCAAATGGCGATAGGGCTTATTGTTGCAGTTTTAATTAACAATGTAATCAAAGGGAAAAATTTATATAAAGTTATGATATATATACCTGTAATTACTTCCTGGATAGTTGTTTCATTAATTTTTAAATATTTATTTACAGATGGTAAAGAAGGTCTAATTAATTATGCATTGTTGAAGCTACATTTAATTTCTAATCCTATTTCCTGGCTTCAGAATACATGGACAGCTAACTTTGTAATCTGGGTTCTTGGCATATGGAAGGGTATAGGATGGGTAATGGTTATATACTTGGCAGCACTTCAAGGTATACCAAATGAGCTGTACGAAGCTGCTGAAGTAGACGGGGCTAACCCTGTTCAAACGTTTTTTAAGATTATTATACCGTTAATAAAACCTACCACTTTTTTTATATTGATAAATCTAATTATAGGTGCATTTGGAGTATTTATACAAGTTATGATGATAACAAATGGTGCTCCACTTGGTACAACGGATGTGCTTTTGAATTATATGTATAATAGGGCGTTTTCAGATTTTGAATTCGGATATGCATCTGCAATTAGTGTAATAATTGGTATAGTAATTATGGCTATAACTTTGTTACTAAAAAGACTCTTGAAGTATGATGAGTTTAATTATTAAAAAGGGGCAATATTTATGGTTAAAAGCAAATTTGGTCAATTTATTATTCATATTTTGCTATTGATTTGTTCTGCTGCCATGGTTATTCCTTTTATGTACATGGTAGCTACAGCTTTGACACAAGATACGTATGTTATGCCATATCCTCCTATTTTGATACCAAAATCTTTATACTTAGGCAATTTTATAGAGGCGTGGAATGCTAACAATTTCGAAAGATACTTTTTAAATAGCTTATTTCTCGCAATAACGAATACAATATTGTCTCTCTTTATTTCTACCTTATCAGCATATGGGTTTGCAAGGTTCAATTTTCCTGGCAAAAATTTAATTTTTAATATCTATCTTTTTACAATGATGGTACCAGGAGTTTTAAACATTGTAGCACAATATACGGTTATTAATGGAATGCATCTTGTTGACACATATACAGGACTTTTACTCCTATATGTAGGAGGAGGAATTGCAGGAAATACATTTTTTTTGAAGGGCTTTTTTGAACAGATACCAAGAGAATTGGAAGAGTCAATTATTATTGATGGAGGTTCTAGGTGGACTATATACAGACACATAATACTGCCACTTTCAAAACCTGCATTAGCAACTTTTGCAATTTTTGCTTTTTCAGGTACATGGGATGAGTTTTTCACTGCATTGACACTAATAAAGACCCCAATAAAAAGAACATTGCCCATTGCGATAAGAATGTTTCAGGGACAGTTTGCAACAAAATGGGGACTTGTATTTGCAGCATCATTGATAGCTGTTATACCAATAATTTTAATATTTATCATATTCCAAAAGTATTTTATAAGGGGAGGTATCCAAGAAGGAGCTTTGAAAGGTTGAGCATAATAGAGTTTCATAAATATGGGAGAGGATTAAAAATTGAGTAAAAAGATTATTGCGTTAATATTAATAATATCAACTGCTATATTTGGAGCACTCTACATGTATAGAAATATTTTTAGTTTTAAAGATGACAATAATATAGTAGCTTTAACAAAAGGCAAACTAATAAGCGATGTATATACAGATAAAGCAAGATATTATCCAAGTGATAAAGTAACCGTAAAGATAGAATTGAATAATGAACTACAAGAAGATTTTCGTGGAACGATTTATATTTTTTATAAACATCTTGAGAGTATTGTGGGGAAAGCAAAAATACAAGTAAATATAAAAAGTGGTCAGAAAAAACAATTGAATATATTTTGGGAAGCTCCGAAAGATGATTTTAAAGGATATTTAGTGGAAGTCTATGCCGTAAAAGGAAATAAAGCAATAGATAACAAGAATACTGCTGTGGATGTTTCTTCTGATTGGTCAAAATTCCCAAGATACGGATATATAGCTAATTTTCCGGAACAGAGCAAAGAAAAGTCTGCCCTTATTATTGAAGACCTTAATAAATATCATTTAAACGGATTATTGTTTTATGACTGGCAATACAAACATAACAAGCCGTTAGCCGGGACAGTTGAAAACCCAGATCCAAAATGGAAAGACATAGCAAACAGGGATATCTATGGCCAGACAGTTAAGGACTACATTGAACTTGCTCACTCTAAAAACATAATGGTTGCAAATTATAATCTTATGTATGGAGGATATTTCGATTATGTAAAAGACGGGGCGAAACCAGAGTGGGGTCTTTATAAAGATCCCAATCATGAAGAACAAGATAACCATCCACTTCCACATACATGGGCGACAGATAGATTGTACCTTTTTAATCCTGCAAATAAAGACTGGCAAAACTACATTTTTAATGCTGAAAAAGATGCTTTTAGGGTTTATAACTTTGATGTATGGCATGTAGATACATTAGGGCCAAGAGGTATGGTTTATGACTACAACGGAAATCCAGTAGAACTATCTTTTACGTATGCAGATTTTCTAAACAATGCGAAAAATGCATTAGGGAAAAGAATAGTATGCAATACTGTAAATGAATATGGTCTTATTAATGTTGCGTCTGGTGCTGACGTAGACTTTTTATATGTGGAAATTTGGCCGCCGGCAAGAGCTCATTATAACTTTTTAAAACAAACTGTCGATAATGGATATAATTATTCTGATGGCAAGAAAGCTACTGTTGTAGCTGCGTATATGAATTATGGCATTGCAGATAGAAGTGCTGAATTTAATAAACATAGTGTAAGACTTACTGATGCTGCAATATTTGCTGCTGGTGGCGACCATATTGAGCTTGGTGATACGGGAATGCTTTCAAAAGAGTATTTTCCGTCAGCAAATTTAAAAATGTCGGAATCACTTGTAAAAGCTATGAGAAATTACTATGACTTTTTAACAGCATATGAAAATCTGTTAAGAGATGGGCTTAAAGAATCAGATAACAAAATAGAGATACCTGGAATTGAGATAAGTAACAATGGTTCAGCACGAACAGTATGGACATATGCGAAACAAAAAGATGGGTATGATGTTATACACATGATAAATTTACTTGGTATTGAGGTTTCGAACTGGAGAGATGATCTAGGGAATTATAGCGCGCCACCTATAATAAAAGATTTTAAGGTGAAGTATTACTTAGAGAATGATAATATTAAAAATGTTTATCTTGCTTCACCAGATATTAATGATGGTAAGGTTATGAAACTTCAATTTAAAAAGAAGGAAGATAGTAAAGGTAAATATCTGGAAATATCTGTTCCTGAACTGCAATACTGGGACATGATATTTATTAAAAAATAATTTTTGGAGGAATTGAAATGGAGAATTTGGTAGAAAAGAGTATTAAAATTATTAAAAATAATCAATCAGAATATGGTTCATTTGTAGCATCACCTTCATTCCCAACATATCATTTCAGTTGGTTGAGAGATGGCAGTTTCATTGCGTATTCTATGGATTTAATGGGTCAGTATGCTGAAGCAGAGAAATTTTATCGTTGGGTAAATGAAGTGATAATAAGATATAGTTATAAAGTGGATAAAATTATAGAGAAAATAAAAAATGGCAATAAACTTGAACCGAATGACTTTCTTTATGCGCGATATACGCTGGAAGGTTATGAAGAGAAAGATAGTGGATGGGGTAATTTTCAACTTGATGGATATGGCACATGGCTTTGGGGATTATCAGAACATATAAAAATTACAGGTAAGACGGAACTCATAAATGATTTTTTCAAAAGCATAGATATTACAATTAAATACATTGATAATTTATGGTATTATCCTAATTTTGATGTATGGGAAGAAAATAGTGATAAAATACATACCTCTACGCTAGCATGCCTTTATGGGGGACTTAATTCTATAAACAAGTATTTAAATGATGATAAAGTTAAAGAATTAGCGAATAAAATAAAGACCTATATTTTGACAAACTGTGTTGTTGAAAATAGTTTTGTAAAATACGTAGGAAGCAATAGTGTTGACAGTAGTTTGATATGGCTGGCAATACCTTTTGAAGTAGTTGATGTAAATGATGAGATATTTCTAAATACAATTAAAAGAATAGAAAAAGAACTTTTACACAATGGGGGAATGCACCGCTATAGAAAAGATACTTATTATGGTGGCGGCCAATGGATATTGTTATCTGCATGGATGGGGCTTTACTATTGCAAATCAGGTGATTATAAAAAAGCGGAAGAAGTAAAAAAATGGATAGAAGAGCAAGCGGATGAAAATGGATATCTGCCAGAACAGGTACCTTATCATTTAAATAATGAAGTTTATTATCCCTATTGGGTTAATAAGTGGGGTAATATTGCAAAGCCATTATTGTGGTCACACGCTATGTATTTAGTACTTGACTATGAACTTAAAAAGGCAGGTGTACAACTTGAGGATTAAAGATGTGTATCCGTCAAAATCACAATATAGGCCTGGTGAAAAAGTTGAAATTATTGCAACATTTGAGGTAACGGATGATTTAGGTAACTATACTGTATCGTGTACTGTTTTAAATTTTTATGACATACTTTATAAAACAGAAAAAGAATTAAAATTGCATGACGAAAAAGTTGTTTTTGAGTTTAATATAGAAAAAAACGAAAAAGAAATGATGGGCTTTGGGGTTGAAGTGGATTTGTACAGGAATAATGAAAAGATTAACAGTTTATCAACATCGTTTGATATTACCGAGTCATGGAAATTAGCACCGAGATACGGTTTTCTATCGGATTTTTTTGATAGAGATAAAAACGATGATAAAGATTTAGTACAGTTGAACAAATATCATATAAATGTAGTACAGTTTTATGACTGGATGTATAGACATCATGAACTGTTACCCCCGACTAATAGTTTTGCTGATCCTCTTGGTAGGAATTTGTCAATTGATGTGGTAAAACAGAAAATTGATTATGCTCACAAATTTGGTATGATGGCTATTGCTTATGGTGCTGTTTATGGCTGTGAAAAGGAATTTTATGAGGAGCATAAAGTTTGGGCACTGTATAAAAATGATGGAACTGTTTTTGATCTTATAAATTTGATTTACATTATGGATATATCAAAGAAATGTGGATGGCATGATCACATAATATCTGAATTTTTAAAGGCCATTAAATTTGGATTTGATGGTATACACATGGACCAGTACGGTTTCCCCAAAGAGGCATTGAGTGTTACTGACCAGGTTAAAAAAATAAGAAAGCTAAGGGACGAATTTACTGTTTTAATAAATGATACAAGGGAGTATATTGAGAAAAACGGATATAAACCTGCCTTAATTTTTAATGCTGTAAATAACTGGCCTATTGATACAGTAGCAAGTGCAAAACAAGACGTTGTATATATAGAAGTATGGCCTCCAAATGATACGTATCAGGATTTATATAATTTAATTACAAATGCGAAAAAATATGCTCCTGATAAGCAGGTTATTCTTGCAGCATATATGGAGCCTTTTTCAAAGAGGTCAAATATACCGATAGAATATGCAGAAAATGCTACAATTATGGTGATGGCTACAATATTTGCAAGCGGTGGTTTTCACCTTTTGCTTGGTGAATTAAACGGCATATTAACAGAGGCCTATTACCCTAATTATACAACAATAGACAGTGAAAGATTTATTAGAGAGTTAAGAGACTATTATGATTTTATTGTAAGATATGAAGAATTCTTATATGATTTTAACATTGTTGATAATACCATGACATATACTGGAGGAATAAATACTGAGTATGTTTTTAAAGGTACAAAGTTTTCACCAAAAGCTGAAAAGAATAGTGTATGGACTCTGGTAAAGGAAAAAGAGGGATATAAAATAATACATCTTGTCAACTTTACTGGAGTACAAAGCATGAAATGGAATGAGGGCAAGGAGATAAGGCCCAAAATTATAAATAATATTGAAGCTACTGTACTTGTAGCAGAAAGTGTAAAAGGTGTATATTTAGCATCACCAGACATTGATTCTGGTAAACCGAAGAAACTGGATTATGAATATGTACCTCATGAACATGGGAAAGCTATTAGATTTGTTATACCAGAATTAAGAGTTTGGGATATGGTTTATATAGTTTGTGAGAGTTAAACTAATGTAATATTGTTTAATAATGGATAAATATGATATATTGAGCTATTTACCACCTTTATAGTTAGTTTTTTAGCTTTAATTACTTTAGTTTTAACTGCAGGGTAGGGAAAGGTTCAATCCATTTTTACACAATTATATAAAGTTAACTAATAAATAGTAAATCATATTTAGCTATTATGTTTAAAAAATAGGAATATATAGAATATTTTAGGATCAAAATTATGTAGCTATTAGTACATCTTAAAGTTGGACGCTAAACTAGAAGCTGGGTTTGCACCTAAATTTATGTCTATATAAAGTATTTCATGGAGAATTGGTGTTAGTATATTATTGTAGACACTTTAACTCGAACAGGATAAAATAAAAATATAAAGAGAGGAAGTGTCTACAAAATGCCAAGAGGACAAAGAAAATATAATGATGAATTCAAGAATACTATAGTAGAGTTGTATAACCATGGTAAAAGTCTATCAGAGCTTTCAAGCGAATATGGCATCTCAAAATCCACAATATCAGGTTGGTTAAAAAAAGCAAAACCAATAAATATAGACAACAAAGGCACAACAATTACAGTAGAAGAATATCAGGCTATGTTAAAGAAGATGGCAAGACTTGAAGAGGAGAATGAAATATTAAAAAAAGCCATGGCCATATTCGAAAAGGAGTAAGCTCTATATTTGAGTTTATTGAGGAAAATAAAAAATATTATGATGTTAAATAAATGTGTGAAGTTTTAAAGGTTTTAAGGAGCTCCTATATAACGCATATTTACACTGTCAAGGACAAATGGTGTTACCTTGCCACAGTAATAGATCTTTATACCAAGAAAGTCATTGGCTATGCGTTTTCTAAAACGATGGATACAGAGCTTGCTATTCGTGCTGTAGAAAATGCCTATAATGCTCAAAAGCCACAGGGAAAGCTTATACTCCATAGTGATTTAGGTTCACAGTATACAAGCACCAAATTTCAAGAATATATATTATCCAAAGGTAACATAAAACACTCATTTAGTCACAAAGGATGCCCTTATGATAATGCATGTATAGAATCTTTTCATGCTTCTTTAAAAAAGGAAGAAGTAAATTTAGCTACTTACTATGATTTTGATACTGCCAGACTTGCTATATTCGAGTATATTGAATCCTGGTATAATAGAAAGAGACTACATAGTAGTATAGGGTATATGACTCCGCAACAATTTGAGGTTTTGATTAAAAAGTCAGCATAAAAATTTCGAGTTTTTGTGTCTACTATATTGACATAAATCCACATAAATCCAATTCCGCCAAGCAAGTTTTACAAAGAAATTTTACGAAACAATGCGAGCCGAGGAGTTTTAGTCGTTTAAGTCCAAATAAATAGGGGCCAGTACATTCTTCTCCTACATATGTTTTGTAATAGAGGGAGTGAAAAATATTTTGTGTATTTAGATTAATTTTATCCTCTTTCTCAGCAAGAATCAGTTAACATTTTTTATTTGATCAATCTTTAGTATAACCTTTTTTCTACATCTTATGCATGAAAGTGAATAATTTTGGTTAAAATATTTAATTAGGGATACTGTAAGCTTTTCTCTAGAACCTTTGAAGACCCAGGGATTCAAAGGTTCTAGAGAAAAAATTTTTTCGGGCTTCGCCCCCTATAAGTATTTTTCAAGTCTTCCAGGATACATTATGATTAATTGATTTAATACTATATCCCAGTTTTTATACCTCACTGTCCATTTCTTTAATACATTCATTGTTACTAAGTATAGCATTTTTTCTAATGCTTCATCAGATGGAAATATTGTTTTTGATTTTGTAACTTTCCTTAACTGCCTGTGGAATCCTTCAATTATGTTTGTTGTATACATTATTTTCCTTACTTCTTCAGGGAATTTGTAAAATGGACTTAATACATCCCAGTTATTCTCCCAACTCTTTATGGCATAAGGATATAGATTCTGCCATTTGTTTTTTAATTTCTCAAATTCATCCCTTGCTATTTCTTCATTAGCTGATTGATATACTGCTTTAAAATCTTTACTGAATTCTTTAAGGTGTTTATATGACACATATTTGAAGCAGTTCCTTAATTGATGTATTATACATCTTTGTATCTCTGATTTTGGAAATGCTGCTTGTATTGCTTCTTTTATCCCTGTTAATCCATCTACAGAAAATACTATAACATCTTCTACTCCTCTGTTCTTTAGCTCATTTAATACTCCAAGCCAGAATCTTGAACTCTCATTTTCTCCAATCCAAATCCCTAATACATCTTTTATGCCTTCTATCGTTACCCCTAATACTACATAAGCTGCTCTATTGATAATATGACCGTCTGTTCTTACTTTGTAATGGATGGCATCCATAAATATGAAAGTGTATATCTTTTCTAATGGCCTTGATTGCCATTCTTTTATTTCTGGTACTATTCTTTCGGTTATTTTGCTTACCATTTCTGCAGATAGTTCTATTCCATACAGGTCTTTTATCTGGTCATGAATATCTCTTGTTGACATTCCTCTTGCATATAGAGCTATTACTTTTTCTTCAATTCCTGATATGTCTCTTTTGTATTTTGGAACTATTTTAGGTTCAAATTCTCCTTGTCTGTCTCTTGGAATATCAATTTCCATCTCACCAAATTGAGTTTTTACCGTCTTTTGAGTATAGCCATTTCTTGAATTTTGAGTATCTTTGTCTTTTTTGTCATATCTTTCGTAGCCAAGTTCTGTTGAAAGTTCTGCTTCAAGCATTTCTTGAATAGTATCTTTAAAAAGGTTTTTTAATGATGTATAAAGGTCTGGAATAGATTGAATATTGTTTTCACTAATGAAATTTCTTAATTGTTCTTTTGTCAATAGTGACATTTTTAAAACCTCCTTCTTGGTTTTGTATATATTCTAATTCTTACCAAGAAAGAGGTTTTTAATCAGTTTACACAAAATTTTTTACAGTCTCGTAATAGACGTTCTTTAGTTTATTCCTACCATTTTTTGTTTCTCTTCCTTCATGTATGTATACAAGCCTTGGCATTTCTTTTTTTCCATCTTGTAAAGCTACATGGTCTTCATCCGCTTCTATGTATAATACTCCTTTTTGTCCTCTTTTATTATCTTGTCTAATTCCTCTATAAATAGCACAGCTACCTTCGCTCCTAATTCATCTGACTTTTTCTTGATTTCCGGAATAATCTCAGTTAAATCCATCCCTTCTTCTAACTCTTTTTAAATATTTTCATCATATCATTACTGAAATCCAATGAAATTGTAGTATAATATTATTTAGATTATTGTTCACAAGAGACAACTCCTTTCTGTGATTTTGTGTTTGCAAATTCTATTTTATCACAGGGGTTGTCTCTTGTTTATTTTTTTACTTAAAAAATCCTACGATAATTTTACACTATGATGTAACAACAATAATATTAAATTATTTGGTTTATTTTTTTAACATTTTTACTATTTCTGTATATTCGTCTAAAGTGATTTCACCGCGAACGTATCTTAACTTGGCAATTTCTAATGCTTCATTATTAGGATCTGTATCGTGTTTCTTAAAAAAGTTAACATTTCTAATCTGTTTTACTAGCAAGTAAATTACTACACCTATTAAAATTAAGAACAATATATTGGTAAGTCCACCACCGAACCAAGTTCCATAACCACAAGGATAATATCCTCCAAACCAACGACCTAAACCACCCATCATATATCCTCCAAACATTATTTTCTCCTCCTCTCTAAATATTTAAATTTTACAAAATACTTTTTAATTTGTTATATTCTTCTTCTTCTGTAATTTCACCTTTAGCCAAGCGTATATCGAGTATTCTTTTTGCTTCGTTTGTTTGGTAATTTTTGTTTTCATGTAAATTATTAATCATTCTTTGCAGGTTACCTGTTTTGTACAAATAAAAGCCAATTGCCAAGATTAATATAAGACCCATACTTTTCAACTCCTTTCTATTTATCGAAAAATTGTTAACTTGCTTTCACCTTTATTTTAAAACTTACTTTTGAAGAAAATATGAAGAGAAAAAAGATATAAACTGTTGGTAAATACAGCTTAATTAGAATGATTTCTAAAAATAGATGGTTAGATTTTCATAAGCCGTGATGTATAATATATGAAGAAAGAAATTTATCAAGCTATTTTCATACATTATTCATAATTTTACAATAAAATGATAAAGGATGGTTGAAAAATGGGTAAAAAGATATTTGTTGTTGATGACGAAATAAAAATACTGGAAGTTGTAAAGTCATATCTTGAACATGAGGGATTTAGCGTTATTACCGAAACCAATGGCAATAACGTTTTAAATACATTCAAAAAAGAAAAACCGGATCTTGTTATACTTGATCTTATGTTGCCAGGTATTTCAGGAGAGGAACTGTGCAAGAGGATACGGCAGTTTTCCAATGTTCCGATATTGATGCTTACAGCAAAAGTTCAAGAAAGTGATAAAATTAATGGATTTTCTATAGGTGCTGATGACTATCTTACAAAACCATTCAGCCCACGTGAATTGGTTATGAGAGTAAAGGCAATATTAAGGAGGACAAGTGATGATGTACCTCTTGCTGAAGTAATGTCTTTTAATAATGATGACCTTGTGGTCGATTTTAAAGCACACACGGTGAAGAAAAAAGGAGTAGTTGTAAATCTCACTCCAAACGAATTTAAAATTTTAAAGTTTTTAATTCGCAATCCTAACAGAGTCTTTACAAGAGAAGAATTAATTGAAAAAGTTATGGGATTTGACTATGAAGGCTATGACAGGACGATTGATGCACATATTAAAAATTTAAGACAAAAAATTGAAGACGATACGAAAAATCCAGTGTATATTAAAACGGTGTATGGTGTTGGATATAAATTTGGTGATGGAAATGTTTAGAAATAATTTAAGAACAAGGACGGCTATTGTATTTATTTCAATAGCTCTTATATCGATTGTTATTGTAAGTATTACAACAAACATCTTAATAATAAATAGCTTTGGAAATTATGTTACAAAGTCAACAGATAAAGAATTTAGCAATATAGCTAACACTCTTGCTGCAGTGTATAAATCTGAGGGGGGGTGGAAAAGTACAACAGGGCGTGAAATTGGTCATGCAGCTATGATGGAAGGATATGGATTAAGACTTAGAGATAAAGATGGCAAGATTATATGGGATTTTTCTTCAATGTCATATATGATGAATATGATGGGAAAATGGAATAAGAAAAATATTTCTGAAAAAACTCTTCCCATCATTGTAGATGAAAAAACAGTGGGATATGTGGATATAATTTATTATGGGCCGATAATGATGAGTGACTTGGATTTTAAGTTTTTATATGACATTAGTAGATATAATGTTATAGCAACGGTGATAGCTATTTTTATAGCATTGATTATAAGTATTTATGTGTCAAATTATATTACAAGACCGTTAATTAATATTACGGAAGTTGCTAAAAAGCTTGAAAAAGGTGATTTTACTGCAAAGGTTTATGATATACCTAAAGAAGAAGAGCTATTTAAGCTCACAGCTGCAATAAACCACCTTGGAGAATCTTTAAAATATCAAGAAATACTAAGAAAACAAATGACCTCTGACATTGCACATGAGCTTAGAACACCATTGACAACATTGCACAGTCATATTGAAGCAATGCTTGATGGGGTTTGGGAGCCTACGTATGAAAGACTGAAGAGTTTAAATGAAGAGGTCTTAAGACTTATAAATATTGTAAAAGACCTTGAAACATTGAATAAATTTGAATCTGACATGTTAAAGCTTAATAAAATCAAATTTGACGCAAGCGAATTAGTAAAGAGCATTTTAACAAATTTTGAAGCATCTTTTGCTGAAAAAGAACAAGAAGTTGTAAAGAACATCGAAGATAACATTATGTTGTTTGGCGATAAGGACAGGATAGCACAGGTCTTTGTTAACCTAATATCAAATTCAAATAAATATACTCCTGTAGGTGGCAAAATAAAAATAGACTTTTATAAAGATGGCGATTATGCAGTATTTATTGTAGAAGATAATGGAATGGGTATATCAAAAGATGATATTCCTTTTATTTTTGAAAGGTTTTACAGAGGAGAAAAATCAAGAAATCGTGAAACAGGTGGAAGTGGAATAGGGCTTTCGATTGCAAAAGCCATAGTACTAGCCCATGGAGGCAAAATAAACGTTGAAAGCGAGATAAATAAAGGGAGTAAGTTTATTGTTAAAATTCCCCTATAAAAACTGGTTCATAAGTTTTTCATAATGGCGGTGTATAATTATTTTTGAAAGGAAGAAGGGATGGTGAAAACATTATGATGAGAATGATGTATGGCTGGGGCTGGGGATATGGAATAGGTGGATTTATTTGGAGCATTGTCTGGATGGCAATAGAGATAGGTTTAATAGTTGCTGCAATATATCTTATTATATCATTATTTCGAGGCACAAAAAATAGAAACAAAGAGAGGGATGCGATAGAAATTTTAAAAGAAAGATATGCAAGAGGGGAAATAAGCGAAGAAGAATATCTTGAACGAAAAAAACGACTTGAAGAAAAATGATTATATCATTGCATGCAGGCATCTTTAAATTGATTTGTATTATATATTAATAGGGAAAGGGTCTTCTATATGAATCTGCAAATAGTGAGAGACCACTTTGGATTGGTAACAATTGCGATAATTGTAATATCAGTAATACCTGCATTGTAAGCTTTGTAAATGCGGAGACTTTTCTGTTATGTCTAAAGTCTGAAACGTTGAATACTTATCAATGGTTTTCTTTAGTTATTTTTATCTTGGTTTAAATGTTGTGCATTCTGTTTCTGCACTAGTTTTTGCAGGCATTACTTTTGAACTTACTTCAATTGATGGAGCGTGGCATTTCATTAAAAACTATTCACCGAAAATGTCATTGTTATCGTAATAATTAACCCAAAAATAGAATTTATTACCATAAGACAGCTTTAACAATAGGAAAGTAGTTTACATTAGTAGTATACAAATACAATTATTCCCTGTAAAATAACAAAAAAAGACAATACCACTTTATGGCTTACAATGCAGCTTCCCTCACTGTTAGTGTTCTTGCATTTGTTTTTTTGAATGATGATTAATTTTTGTAATTCCCTCTTTGCCATATTATTTCTCCCCTTTTCATACTGACATTATCGCAGAATACTTTTAATATGGCAATATCACAGAATAATAACATTCATCAGATTTCTGATATTGACATGAGGGAAAAATAATTATATACTAATATATGAACAATTATTCATATGTTCAAGTATTGAGGTGCTTTTTATGAAGGAGAAAGGAAATAAAGCAGAGGCTTGTGAAGTTACTATAATACATGAAGATATTGTAAACAAAGTAAAAGAAATTATGCCCGAAGAAACAAAATTATATGACCTTGCAGAATTATTCAAAGTATTTGGGGATACTACAAGGATAAAAATACTCTGTGCGTTATTTGAATCAGAGATGTGTGTTTGTGACATTGCGGCACTTCTTGGCATGAGCCAGTCTGCTGTTTCCCACCAACTTCGAGTATTAAAGCAAAATAAATTAGTGAAATTTAAAAAAGAAGGAAAAGTAGTGTATTATTCTTTAGCGGATGACCATGTAAAGAAAATATTTGAGCAGGGATTTAATCATATTAATGAGTGAATGAATAGAGGGTGAGTAATGTGCAAAATAATAACAAGTCATTTATTTTAAAAGGGCTTGATTGCGCAAGCTGTGCTGCCAAAATAGAAGAGGGTGTGAAAAGGATAGAGGGTGTGACTTATGCTAATTGTGATTTTGTCAACAGCAAGCTTTCCGTTGAAATAGATGATTCATATGAGCTGGAAAAAACGATAAAAGAATTGAAAAAACTCGTAAAAAATATAGAACCAAATGTTGAAATTATTGAATATGAAAATGAAAAGATTAAAGATGATAATGAGCTATTGAGAAGGGGCATTCGATATGGAATTTCTGCTATCTTGTTTACTGTTGCATTGATATTTAATTTATCTGTTTATGTTAAATTTACTTTATTTTTCATAAGCTATATAATCGTAGGTGGAGAAGTCATCTTAACAGCTGGTAAAAAGATTTTAAAAGGGCAGGTTTTTGATGAACATTTTCTTATGAGCATAGCGACAATTGGTGCTTTTGTTATTGGAGAGTATCCGGAAAGTGTAGCTGTAATGCTTTTTTACCAAATTGGGGAACTTCTGCAGGATATTGCTGTTGACCGTTCGAAAAGGTCTATTAAAGAGTTAATGAATATTCGTCCCGATTATGCTAACTTAAAAATTGGATATGAAATAAAGAGGGTTTCACCACAAGAAGTAAGACCGGGAGACGTCATCATAGTAAAGCCTGGTGAAAAAATACCACTTGATGGGAAGGTAATCGAAGGGGAATCGATGGTGGATACTTCTGCATTAACAGGAGAATCTGTTTTAAAAGAGGTTTATAAAGGCGCGGACGTTTTAAGTGGCTTTATAAATAAAAATGGACTTCTCACAATAGAAGTAACCAGAGAGTTTGCAGAATCAACTGTTTCAAAAATACTAGGACTTATTGAAGAGGCTAGCAGTAAGAAAGCTCCTACAGAAAAATTTATGACAAAGTTTGCCAAATATTACACTCCTATTGTTGTTTTTTTGGCATTGATTATTGCAGTAATTCCTCCTTTAATTATACCAGCAGCAACCTTCAAGGAATTTATATATAGAGCACTTATTTTTCTTGTAATATCGTGCCCCTGTGCACTGGTGTTATCGATTCCTTTAACCTTTTTTGCTGGTATAGGTGCTGCCTCAAAAAATGGCATCCTTGTAAAAGGAAGTAACTATTTGGAAGCGTTAAGCAATGTAGAAACTGTTGTATTTGATAAAACAGGTACCCTTACAAAAGGGGTATTTAAGGTGACGAAAATTAAATCTGTAAATGGCATGAGCAGGGATGCGCTTTTGGAATATGCGGCATATGCCGAAAGTTTTTCAAATCATCCTATAGCAGAATCCATTTTAAAAGCCTATGGGAAAGAAGTAGACAGATCTAAAATAAAAAAGTATGAAGAAATTTCAGGAAATGGCGTAAGAGCAAATATAGAAGGAAAAGAAGTCCTTGTGGGCAATGCTAAATTAATGAAGATGGGAAATATTGATTGTGTTACCGGTGACTCAACAGGCACTATCATCCATGTAGCTATAGATAACAAATACTGTGGTTATATCCTCATATCTGATGAGGTAAAGGAAGATTCCCCAAAAGCTATAGAAAGTCTCAGGAAAATGGGCATTAAAAGGATTGTCATGCTTACGGGGGATAACAAAGCTATCAGCGATAAAATCGCTGCTTCATTAAGGATTGATGAAGTGTATTCAGAACTTTTTCCAAATGAGAAAGTTGGTATACTTGAGAAGTTATATGCTAACAATAAAAAGGGCAAACTCATATTTGTCGGTGATGGCATAAATGATGCACCGGTTTTAGCGAGAGCTGATGTTGGTGTTGCAATGGGTGGAATCGGGTCAGATGTTGCTATAGAAGCAGCCGATGTAGTTTTAATGACAGATGAACCTTCAAAACTGGTAACAGCTATAAAGATATCCAAAAAAACAAAATTAATAGTATGGGAAAATATCCTTCTTGCGCTGGGAGTAAAAATAGTAGTTTTAGCACTTGGTGCTTTAGGGGTTCCTACAATGTGGGAAGCTGTATTCGCCGACGTTGGTGTTGCTCTCCTTGCAGTCCTTAATGCATTGCGTGTGCTAACTGGGGCGGTTTAAAACCGCCCCTTAAGTTTATGGAAACACAGAAATCTTCGTGACTTTTTTGCCTATAAATAAACTGAATTTTGAAAGTATCTATTGACATTGATATAAGATTGTGATACTTTAAGAAGAGAAAATTTATAATTCTTATCGGAATACTCGGAATTAAAAGGAGGCAAAAAATTATGTCTGAAAGAGAAGACAAAATTTATGAGGATATAACCCAGCTTATAGGCAATACACCTATGATTAGGTTAAATAAAATTGTTCCTGAAAATGCAGCGGAGGTCATAGTAAAATTAGAGTCTTTTAACCCAGGTGGGAGCGTTAAGGACAGAATTGCATTAAATATGATAAAAAGGGCTGAGGAAGAAGGAAGATTAAAACCTGGTGGGACAATTGTTGAAGCTACCAGTGGAAATACAGGCATTGGTCTTGCAATGGTCAGTGCTGTAAAAGGGTATAAATTGATTCTTGTCATGCCTGATACGATGAGTATAGAACGACGAAATTTACTTTTGTCATATGGAGCAGAGCTTGTTTTAACACCCGGTGCAGAGGGCATGAAAGGAGCCATAAAAAAGGCACAAGAAATTTTGGAATTGAATCCTGATTATATAATTTTAGATCAGTTTAAAAATTCTGCGAATCCAGAAATACATGAGCTTACAACGGCAAAAGAAATATTAAAAGATACAAATGGAATAGTAGATGCATTTGTAGCAGGTGTAGGCACAGGGGGAACAATATCCGGAGTAGGGAAAGTTTTAAAGCAATATAACAAAGATATAAAGATTTTTGCAGTAGAACCAGAGGAATCTCCTGTATTGTCAGGCGGCAAACCTGGACCTCATAAGATACAAGGAATAGGAGCTGGATTTATTCCCGACACATTAAATCTTGACGTTATCGATGAAATTATAAAGGTAAAAGAGAGAGATGCTTTTGAGATGTCAATGAAACTTGCAAAACAAGAAGGAATTCTTTGTGGTATTTCTTCAGGCGCAAATGTTTTTGCGGCAATTGAAGTTGCAAATCGCATCGGGAAAGGAAAACGAGTTGTAACTGTGTTGCCTGATACTGGGGAAAGATATTTAAGTATGCACAAATTTTTTGAATATTGAACTCCATAATGAATAAAAAATGCAGAATATGAACAGATACTAAGAAGTAGAAGATAAATAGAGAGAGGCGATTTTTGTGAGCACAATTTATTTAGACAATGCGGCGACTACTCCAGTTGATAAAAGGGTATTAGAGGCGATGTTACCATATTATAGTGATGTTTTTGGTAATCCCTCTTCTTTACATTCACATGGTCAAGAGGCGAAAAAAGCTATTGAAGAAGCGAGGGAAAAAGTAGCAAAAGCACTAGGTGCAGATTCTGAGGAAATATATTTTACCAGTGGAGGGTCTGAGTCAGATAATTGGGCATTAAAAGGTGTAGCATATGCGTTGAAAGAAAAAGGAAATCATATTATTACAACAGAAATTGAACATCATGCAGTGCTCCATACTTGCCGATATCTTGAAAAAGAAGGATTCAAAGTAACATATCTTCCAGTTGACGAATATGGACTTGTAAAACCTGAAGATTTAAAAAAGGCGATTACAGATAAAACAATCCTTGTTTCTATAATGTTTGCTAATAATGAGATAGGTACGATAGAGCCAATTGAGGAGCTTGTCAAAATAGCTCATGAAAAAAACATATATTTTCATACTGATGCTGTGCAAGCAGTTGGAAATGTACCGATAGATGTAAAAAAATTAGATGTTGATTTGTTATCTTTGTCTGCTCATAAGATATATGGACCCAAAGGTGTAGGAGCATTATATATAAAGAAGGGGGTAAAGATTCATTCGCTTATACAGGGAGGAACACAGGAAAAAAATAGAAGAGCAGGTACTGAAAATGTTCCAGGAATAGTAGGACTGGGGGAAGCGATAGAGCTTATCACGAAAAATTTGGATTCTCATATAAATAAACTTACATTTTTAAGAGATAAACTTATAAATGGAATATTAGAAAAAATACCTTATACGAGGTTAAACGGGCATCCAACAAAAAGGCTTCCAGGCAATGTTAATGTATCATTTGAATTTATAGATGGCGAATCCCTTATTTTAAACTTAGATATGGCAGGAATATGTGCTTCAAGTGGTTCAGCATGCACTTCTGGTTCACTTGAGCCATCTCATGTGCTTCTGGCAATTGGGCTCTCAAAAGAATTAGCTCGAGGGTCTTTGAGACTTACAATAGGTAAAGATAACACTGAAGAAGATATAGATAAGGTTTTAGAAGCACTTCCACAAATTGTTAAAAGATTAAGGTCAATATCACAGATTGTATGAGAGAATCTACAAGGAGGTTAGAAAATTTTTTTATGAAAAAGAATAACAGAGTAGTTGTGGGAATGAGCGGAGGTGTTGATAGCTCTGTTTCAGCGTATCTTTTAAAAGAGCAGGGATTTGATGTTATAGGTGTTACGATGCAAATATGGCAGGACAAAGATGAGGAAGCCGTAAGAGTTGAAGGCGGCTGTTGTTCATTAAGTGCTGTTAATGACGCCAGAAGAGTAGCGAATAAGATTGGCATTAAATATTATGTAATGAATTTTAAGGATGTTTTTAAAGAAAAAGTAATAGATTACTTTGTAGATGAATATTTAAAAGGTAGGACTCCTAATCCATGTATTGCTTGCAATAAATATATAAAATTTGAAGAACTTTTAAAAAGAGCCTGGATGATAGATGCATATTATGTGGCAACAGGCCATTATGCGATTAAAGAGTACGATGAAGAAAGAGGAAGGTATTTATTAAAGAAATCTGTAGATACTTCCAAAGACCAGACTTATGTACTATATAATCTTACTCAAACTCAGCTTGAGCATATTTTGTTTCCACTGGGTAAATATAAAAAAGATGAGGTCAGAGAGTTAGCTAAAAATTTAGGCCTGCCTGTTGCATCAAAGCCAGACAGTCAAGAAATTTGTTTTGTAACTGATAATGATTATGGAAAATTTATTAGAGAAAATGCCAAAGAAGAAATAAAACCAGGAGAATTTCGTGATACGAGAGGTAGATTTTTAGGCTATCATAAAGGGATTATACATTATACAATAGGACAAAGGAAAGGTTTAGGAATTTCTGTTGGTAAACCCCTCTATGTTGTTGATATTGATGCAGAAAATAATGTGGTAGTATTAGGATACGGTGACGAAGTATTTGGGGATGAACTCATTTCCTACAATAATAATTTTATTTCAATTGACAAACTTGAAAGAGAAATGAGAGTAAAAGCAAAGATACGGTACAATGCAAAAGAACAGGATGCAGTAATACGACCACTTGAAGACGGCAAAGTTTTTGTGAAATTTGATAATCCACAAAGGGCTATTACACCAGGACAGTCAGTAGTTTTTTATGAGGGAGATATTGTTGTAGGAGGGGGAACAATAGAAAGAAAAGTTAGATAAAATTTCGGAATCTCCTTTTATGTGGAAGAATTTCCTATAAGAAACTAAAAGATGAAGAGGAGATGAAAATATGGCCGAAAAAGCTAATTTAAAAATAACAGGGATGTCTTGTGCAGCTTGCGCAACAAAAATAGAAAAAGGGCTTAAAAGCTTAGATGGAGTTTTAGATGCAAATGTAAATCTTGCGATTGAAAAAGCAACAGTTATATATGATCCAGATAAAATTAATATATGCGATATGGAGAAAAAAATAGAAGATATAGGATATGGTGTAATAAAAGATAAAGTAGAGCTTGCACTTATGGGTATGTCCTGCGCATCCTGCGCTGCTAAAATCGAAAAAACCTTAAAAAACCTTCCTGGTGTAAGCAACGCATCAGTCAACTTTGCGACGGAAACGGCAACTGTTGAATATGATTCAAATGAAATTGATACAGAAAAAATGATTAAAGCGATAAAAGATATAGGATATGATGCAAAAGAGAAGACTGGAGTAGGTATTGACACTGAAAAAGAGATAAAGGAGAGGGAAATAAATACATTAAGAAAATTGGTAATATATTCAGCGATTTTAACTGTCCCACTGGTATTATCAATGTTTTTGGTAATGTTTAAAGTTCCAGGAGGGATACTTGAGAATCCGTGGTTGCAGGTGTTTTTATCTTCACCTGTTCAGTTTATTGTGGGTCTTAGATATTATAAAGGGGCGTGGAACAATTTAAAAAATATGACGGCAAATATGGATACTTTGGTAGCTATGGGAACATCTGCAGCATATTTTTATAGTTTGTACAATGTATTTACAAAACCCTCTCATGAGATACACAATTACTTGTATTTTGAGGCATCAGCAGTTATTATAACGCTTGTAACATTGGGTAAGCTGCTTGAAGCTACAGCCAAAGGGAAAACATCTGAAGCAATAAAAAACCTCATGGGACTACAAGCAAAGACCGCAAGAGTGATAAGGGATGGACAAGAATTAGATATACCTATTGAAGAAGTCAAAGTCGGGGACATCGTTGTTGTAAGACCGGGCGAAAAAATACCAGTTGACGGTAAAATAGTTGAAGGTAGTTCCACAATAGATGAATCTATGATAACTGGAGAATCTATTCCTGTAGAAAAAGGCGTTGGTGATGAAGTAATTGGTGCTACAATAAATAAAACAGGAACGTTTAAATTTGAAGCGACAAAAGTGGGTAAAGATACGGTACTATCGCAAATTATTAAAATGGTGGAAGACGCCCAAGGTTCCAAAGCACCAATTCAACAAATTGCTGATAAAATCTCTGGTATTTTTGTACCCACAGTTATGGGTATAGCTGCTACCACATTTTTAATCTGGTATTTTGGGTATGGAGATTTTAATGCGGGCATAATAAATGCAGTATCTGTGCTTGTAATTGCGTGCCCGTGTGCGCTTGGACTTGCAGTTCCCACTTCTGTGATGGTAGGGACAGGAAAAGGAGCAGAAAATGGTATACTCATAAAGGGAGGAGAACATCTGCAGAGGGCAGGAAAAATAACGACAATAGTGCTTGATAAGACTGGGACGATAACAAAAGGAGAACCGGAAGTTACAGACATAGAAGCTTTTGGAAATTTCACCGAAGAGGAGATACTAAAAATAGCGGGAATTGCGGAAAAAAATTCTGAGCATCCATTGGGACAAGCAATTGTCAATAAAGCAAAAGAAAAATTCAAAATATTGGAAGTTCCTGAGAAATTTGAGGCTATACCAGGCTACGGTATATGCATTACGATAAATGAAAAAGAATTTTATATTGGCAATAGAAGGCTTATGGATAGACAAAATATTGATATAACGCCAATTGAAGACAAACTTGTAAATTTAGAAATACAAGGTAAAACATCAATGATTTTGGCTTCCAAAGATTGTGTTTATGGCATTATAGCAGTTGCAGATACAGTAAAGAGTGACTCGGCAAAAGCTATTAAAGAGTTACAGGCTATGGGTATTGAAGTGTACATGATTACGGGAGATAATAAAAGGACTGCTGAGGCAATAGCAAAACAAGTTGGTATAAAAAATGTGTTGGCAGAAGTATTGCCAGAAGATAAAGCTGAAGAGGTTGCCAAGCTTCAAAAAATGGGAAAGGTAGTTGCAATGGTGGGAGATGGTATTAATGATGCTCCTGCTTTAGCTACTGCGGATGTTGGCATAGCGATAGGTACAGGTACAGATGTGGCGATAGAAACCTCAGATATAACGTTGATAAGTGGAAATCTTATGGGTATTGTGACCGCCATAAAATTAAGCAAAGCTACCATGAGAAATATATATCAAAATTTATTCTGGGCTTTTATATACAACACAATCGGTATACCATTTGCTGCAATGGGATTTTTAACTCCAGCTATAGCGGGAGGGGCGATGGCGTTTAGCTCAGTATCAGTTGTTTTAAATGCTCTGAGATTAAGAAGGTTTAGGGAGGGATAAATATTTAAAATGAGTTTGGAATTGTCCAAACTCATTCTTTTAATGCAGGAAGCCACACTACAAAAGTTGCTTCTTTTCTCTTTTTACTGTAGATTTTGATCAACTCTTTGCTGTTGTCCACCACTTAATTCATGGGATATCTTTTTCATCAAGTATTTTTTCCTGTTCTGTTTTTTCCATTTTTTCTATTCCAAATAAGATATTTTTTCAACTGTCATGTGTGGAAATAATGCATAGTAGCAATTAGTCTTAAAATTGTACATTTACCGCTTCCACTGGGACCTAAAAGTGCTACAATCTCTCCTTTTTCAATAGATAAATTAAAGTCCTTTAATAGATAAAGGACTGCACTAATAAGCATAATTGAACATTAATTCTATCTCCTTTGAAGTTTTAGGTCTCGATATATAATAACCTTGTATTTTGTCACAACCCCATTCCTTTAGCATACTAAGCTGTTCCTCTGTTTCTACCCCTTCCGCTACGACTTCATAGTTCATTTCCTTTGAGATATACAAAATTCCCTTAATTAATGTTTTTACTTTGTTTTCGTCAATCCTGTCAATAAGGCTTTTGTCCATCTTAATAGTGCTTATAGGAAACTCTATCATGTTTATTAAGGAAGAATATCCAACTCCAAAATCATCTAGCGAAATCTTTATTCCCCTTCTTAAAAATTCGTCTATTTTATTTACCCTTTGCTCTTTAATATCTAATATTTGAGTTTCAGTAAATTCTATGCCGATGAGATTTGATGGTATATTGTATTTACTAATAAGCTCATCAAATTTAAAGAAAAACTCATCGTCCCTAAGCTGAAGGGGAGAAACATTGATGTTAACCTTAAGCTCGATACCCTTATTCCGCCAATCTTTTATTTGTTTAAAAATATCTTCAATAATAAAAATACCAAATTCTTTGATAAGACATACGCCTGATAGATGAACGCGATCGTGATACCTGGAAAGTAGTAGGATTTGAAGCAAAGCAAGCTCTTAGCACTTTTGAGGAATTTACCTACAAAAGGCGCATTTACATTTTTTATTTTTTATATAAACTTGTTAATTTTCTTTGCATATTATATGATTATGATAGAAGAATTTACAAAATTTATTTTAATGGTGGTGAGTGAAGTGCTCATAGCTATTGATCCAGGTCACGGAGGGAAAGATCCGGGAGCAGTGGTTGAAAACTATAAGGAAAAAGACTTAAATCTAGATATCGCTTTAAAATTAAGGGAGATTTTATTGGACAAAAATATAAGCGTGATTATGACAAGAGATAAAGATGAAACTGTAGATTTGCAACAAAGGTGTGATATTGCTAATAAGAACAAAGTAGACTACTTTATTTCAATTCATTGCAATAGTTTTAAGGACCCTACTGCAAATGGTACGGAAACTTATGCATATCCGGGAAGCATTGTAGGCCAAAATTTAGCTCAATATGTCCAAAATGAGATAGTAGAAATGTTAAAAACGGCGAATAGGGGGGTAAAGTATGCAACTTTTTATGTTTTAAAACACACCGTAATGCCAGCAATATTGGTTGAAACAGCTTTTATGTCAAATCCGCAAAATTTAGATTTGCTTTTACACAGACCAGATATTTTTGCACAGGCGATTTCAAATGGGATAATTAAATTTTTAGAAAGTATAAATTATCAACAAACTGATGATATTAAAAAATTGCGCAGGAAAGGGATTATAAATGAGCATTATGATCCTAAAAGTTTTGTCACATGGGGAGAATTTGCTTCTGTTATAATAAAAATATTGGGGGGAACAAAATGAGAGATTTGATTATGACAATTTTGACTGCTGGTGTTCAACTTGGTATAATGGTCGTGCTTGGATATTTGATTGATTATTTAAATACCAAAATTGGTATGGAAAAAATGAAAAGATATTACGAAATTGCAAAAACTTTTGTGCAAGCAGTAGAACAACAAATAGGGCCTGGCAAAGGACCAGATAAGAAAACAGAAGTTTTTAATTTATTAAAGAAAGTGATTGGCAATAAGTTGACAGATGAAGAGATAGATAAATTAATAGAAGCGGCAGTTTTTGAAATGAATTATATATTGAAATTGAAAGGTCTAGAAAAGCAAGCTGAAGTGAATAAGTAAAAGCGCTCCATTAGGAGTGCTTTTGTTTTTATCACCTATTACTAATCAAAATTGCAAGAATGCGATTCAAAAATTTCATCAATGTAAAAGATTACAGAAGATATGTGCGCAAAAGAACGATATTATGACAAAAAGTTCGGAATGTAGATACATACTAAAAATTATTTTGCAAATTTTATTATTCAAATTGCAAACTTGAAAAATTTTTTGTATAATATTCTTATACTTATTATTGTGAGGTGGTATAAGATGGACTTTTCTCTCATTACTAATAAGGAAACAATGGAAATTATAAGTAAAATGAGCCTACCAGAAGAAGTAGAGGAAATATTAAAAAAGTGTCCTAAAATAACAATTCCAGAAAGTAGACAACATCTTCTTGAAATTTCTGTTGGGGGGAATAATGACTTTTTTGAAGTTTTTTATGATGTTCCAGGGAAAGGAAAAGTATTAGAAGCCACCGTGGCAAGATGTAAAAACGGATTAGCAGTTAATTATCCTGAGCCTTATATGAGAAGGAGAGAGCCAGACTGTCTCGTCGTTGCCGATAATGGGGAGACAGATAAGCCAAGATTTATGGAAAGATATAAATACGATTTTGAGGAGTTAAGACAGAAGACTTTTGAATGGTTAAAAGATCAGAATTTAATTGTTATGCCTTTTATGGCCGGTGGTGAAGAATACGGCTATCCTTCGCTTTTATTGGCACCCGAAAATGCTGGTTTCTTTGCTACAGCTCTTGCAGATATTCAAGGATTTATACCTAAAAAGGAAATACCGGAAGGTTTTACTCCGAAAGCAATAGTATATTCAGCTCCTCCATTTAGGCATACCCACTTTAATGGAAAGCAAGTAGTTGTACACAACCGCTTAGAGAATCTTTATGAACTTTTTTCGTATAACTTGTATCCTGGCCCAAGTGCAAAAAAAGGAATATATGGAGTACTCTTAACAATGGGAGAAAAAGAAGGGTGGATTACTGCTCATGCTTCTGCAGTAAGAATAATTACTCCTTATGACAATATATTGACTATTATGCATGAGGGTGCCAGCGGTGGCGGAAAGAGTGAAATGTTGGAACAGATTCATAGAGAACCTGATGGTTCTATAAAGGTAGGACGCAATTTAGTAACAGGGGATGAAATATATGTAGAGTTGAAAGAGGCTTGTGAGTTGCAGCCTGTAACTGACGATATGGCCTTATGTCATCCTAAATTGCAGCAAGGCAAAAAGTTGGTTATAAAAGATGCAGAAAAAGGTTGGTTTATACGTGTAGATCATATGAATGAATATGGAACAGACCCTCATTTTGAAAAGTTATGTATCTATCCTAAAGAGCCTTTAATCTTTTTAAACATAGACGGAGTGCCTAAATCCACTTGTCTTATATGGGAACATATTATGGATGCACCTGGCAAACCTTGTCCTAATCCTCGTGTAGTTATGCCAAAAAGATTTATGCCAAATGTAGTTGATGAACCTGTAGAAGTGGATGTAAGAAGTTTTGGTGTGAGGACTCCGCCCTCCTCAAAGGAAAAACCATCATATGGGATAATAGGTATGTTACATTTGTTACCACCTGCTCTTGCTTGGTTGTGGAGACTAGTGGCGCCGAGAGGTCATGCAAATCCCAGCATTGTAGAAACTGAAGGGCTTCAAAGTGAAGGAGTAGGCTCATATTGGCCTTTTGCAACGGGGAAAAGAGTAACCCATGCAAATCTCTTGCTCCAACAGATTATAAATACGCCTGGTACTCGATACATTCTTGTTCCAAATCAACACATAGGTGTATGGAAAGTTGGATTTATGCCTGAATGGATAGCTCGTGAATATCTTGCAAGAAGAGGAAGCGTGAGATTCAGGCCAGACCAAATTACACCAGCGAGAAGTAGTCTCTTAGGTTATGCTTTAAATACATTAAAAATAAACGGAAGCTTTATTCCTCGTGAATTACTGCAAGTCAACAAGCAGCCAGAAGTGGGAGATGAAGGATATGACAAGGGTGCAGAGATGTTAAATGAATTTTTCAAAAGAGAATTAAAACAATTTTTAGTACCTGAACTTGATCCCCTCGGCAGAAAGATTATTGAAACGTGTTTAGAAAATGGAACTTTAGAGGACTATATAAAACTTTTAGGAGATTATAGATAAATTGAAAGAGAAAAGAGCCTGTACTAAGTTGTATGGGCTCTTTTTTTGTGGTTCTTTGTCAAGAGTTGGGGTGGGTATTTTTCTGAATGCCGCCCTTTAGTTTTAAACTGAAATATGTAATCGTTGTGTCAGCTTTCAGAAATTTTGTGATATAATTGGTATGCACTTATTCTGATGCTTCTTTTTGATAAATTTTGTTATTTAACCAATTTTATTATAACAGGCATTCAGAATAAGTGCGCTATTTTTTATGGATGATTTTTATCCACCCCAACATTTGTTAGAGAACCAAATTTTTTAAATTATATTCAATTGTTTTCCGACTTTTTCAAAAGCTTTTAAGGCAGCGTCTAAGTCTTCTTTTGTATGGGCAGCTGTTACAATTGTTCTTACTCTGGCTTTGTTTTTAGGTACAGTTGGATATACTATTCCTTGCGCGAAAACTCCTTCTTCAAAGAGTTTTCTGCTAAATTCGAGAGCTTTAGTTTCTTCGCCTATTATTACAGGGGTGATAGGTGTTTCACTCTTGCCGGTATCAAAACCTAAAGATTTTAACTTTTCTTTGAAATATTTTGCGTTATCCCACAGCTTGCGAGTGAGAGCATCACTTTCACTTAAAATATTTATAGCTTCTATTGATGCTGCAACTGCCGCAGGAGGTAGAGCTGTACTGAAGAGGAAGGGTCTGCCTCTATGATTTAGCCATTCTATAAGCTCTCTTTTGCCAGCTACATATCCTCCAACAACTCCGATTGCTTTGGAAAGTGTGCCTATTTGTATATCAATTCTTCCGTGTAAGTTGAAATGGTCAGCAGAGCCTCTTCCGCTTTCACCTAAAACGCCACTGGCATGTGCGTCATCTACATAAGTTATTGCACTGTATTTTTCTGCCAATTTCACTATTTCGGGGAGTTTCGCTATATCGCCATCCATGCTGAATACTCCGTCAGTTATTATCATTTTGACTCTGTATTTATCTTTTACTTCTTTTAATACTCTTTCTAGGTCCTCCATGTCACTGTGTTTGTATATTACCACATCTGCTCGGCTTAATCTGCAGCCATCGATGATACTGGCGTGGTTTAATTCGTCACTTATTATGACGTCTCCTTTGTCAACAACTGCTTGAATGACGCCCATGTTTGCTGTAAAACCTGATTGGAAAGTGAGAACTGCTTCTTCTCTTTTAAATTCAGCTAATTTTCTTTCAAGTTCTTCGTGAATTGTCATGTTTCCTATTATCGTTCTTACGGCGCCAGCACCAACTCCCCATTTTTCAATAGCTTCTATTGCGGCTTTTTTTAACCGCGGATGATTTGCAAGGCCGAGGTAGTTGTTTGAAGAAAGGTTTATAACTTCCTTTCCATCGATTATAGAACGGGGGCCAGAGGGACTTTCAAGGACAGTTAATTTTCTATACACACCTGCTTTTTTGAGTTCTTCCAGCTTTTCTTTTATAAAGTCAAGGTCATGAATGCTTGACATATTAAAAACCTCCTTTTGTTTATGGATATAATACAACTTTGCCACATTGGCCTTTTATCATTAGTTCCATCCCTTTTTGGTATTCAGTGAGAGGGAAGGTATGGGTGATTATTGGCTTTAATGCATCTTTTAATCCTGAGCGCAATAAACCTTTTACTTGGTACCAAGTATCGTACATTCGCCTTCCTGTGATGCCGTGTATAGTTATGCCTTTAAAAATGACATCATTGGTTATGTCTATAGGGACTTCATTGTCAGGAAGACCTAAAATAGACATTCTTCCGCCTTTTGCGATATATTTAAGACCTTGCCTTATTGCAATCGAGCTTCCAGAGAAGTCCAATACTACATCCGCGCCGTAGCCTTCTGTTTCGCTTTTTATTATACTGACAACGTCTTCTTTAAGAGGGTTTATAACTCGTGTTGCACCTAATTTATGAGCAAGTTCCCTTCTGTATTCGACAGGTTCTATTGCAAATACAGCTGAAGCTCCTGTTGTTTTAAGAAGTGGTATCGCCATCATACCTATAGGACCGCAACCTACTACAGCGACAGTTTTTCCTACTACCTCTCCAGAAAATACTGTGTGAACGGCGTTTCCAAGGGGTTCTTGTATGGAGAGAAGTTCTAAAGGTATGTCTTTATCGTTTAGCCATACATTGCTTTCCGGGACTTTAATGTATTCTGCAAAAGCACCGTCTGTATCAACACCGAGTATGAGGGTGTTTTCGCAGATGTGGGCATTACCTGTTCTGCAAGCTTTGCATTTTCCACATACTATGTGAGTTTCCGCACTTACTAAATCTCCAACCTTTACAGATGTTACATTTTTACCTATTTCTACAACTTCTCCTACAAATTCATGTCCCATTGTCTTTGGAGGTTTTATGCGGCTTTTTGCCCATTCATTCCAAACGTAAATGTGAACGTCTGTGCCGCAAATAGATGTAGCTTTGACTTTTATTAAGACTTCATCCGGTCCTATTATTGGTATTTCTTTTTTTATTATATCTGCACCCTCTGTGGTATGTTGTTTAACAACAGCGGTCATATATCCTTCCACCATGGACAACTCCTTTTCTTGTACACTCAACTTAATACATAATATATTCTATATTTTTAGAAGAATTCCTTCTTACATTACAAAAAAATTTGAAGAACTACATTTTTTCCAGAAAAGTTTCACTAAATAAAGGTGAAAAAGGCTTTAAAATGTATGATAATCCTTTTTTGTCAAATAATATATCTGAATATATGAATACAAATTTAAAATTGGTGAGGAGGAAACTTATGAAAAAGTCAATGAAAACAATGGACGGAAATACAGCTGCTGCCTATGCCTCTTATGCTTTTACTGAGGTTGCAGCAATTTACCCTATTACGCCTTCTTCTCCAATGGCAGAAAATGTCGATGAATGGGCTGCCCACGGCAAAAAGAACATATTTGGACAACCCGTGAAGGTTGTTGAAATGCAGTCAGAAGCAGGTGCTGCAGGTGCTGTCCATGGTTCTTTAACTGCAGGCGCTTTGACAACCACATATACCGCATCACAAGGACTTCTTTTAATGATACCAAACATGTATAAAATAGCAGGAGAGCTTTTGCCGGGGGTTTTTCATGTAAGTGCCCGTGCTATTTCTGCCCATGCACTTTCTATATTTGGTGACCATCAGGATGTAATGGCAGTAAGACAAACAGGTTTTGCACTTCTTTCTTCTTCAAATGTCCAAGAAGCTATGGATATGGGTTTTATAGCACATCTTTGCGCGATAAAATCGAGAGTACCTTTTTTGCATTTTTTCGATGGTTTTAGAACCTCTCACGAAATGCAGAAAATAGAAGTGGTGGAATATGAGGATATTGCAAAGCTTTTGGACTTAAAAGCAGTAAAAGAGTTTAGAGATAGGGCACTTAATCCAGAACACCCTGTTGTAAGGGGTACTGCTCAAAATCCTGATATATACTTTCAGGGAAGAGAGGTAGCTAATAAATTTTATGAAAAAGTTCCCGAAATAGTGGAAGATTACATGAAAAAATTTAAAGAATTGACTGGAAGGGAATATCATCCCTTTGATTATTATGGAGCAAAGGATGCAGAGTACATAATTGTTGCAATGGGGTCGGTGTGTGACACAATAGAAGAGACAATTGATTATTTGATGAAAAAAGGTGAAAAAGTAGGCTTAATTAAAGTGCATCTTTACAGGCCTTTTTCAGAGAAGCATTTTTTTAATGTGCTTCCTGGTACAGTAAAGAAAATCGCTGTGTTGGACAGAACAAAAGAACCTGGTTCTATAGGTGAACCGCTATATCTTGATTTGGTTAAAGCTTTTTACCACAAAGATAAGAAGCCTGTAATAGTAGGAGGAAGGTATGGCCTTGGCTCAAAAGACACAACTCCTTCTCAAATTATTGCTGTGTATGATAATTTAAAGAAAGACTATCCAAAAGATCGATTTACAATAGGAATTGTAGACGATGTAACTTATACCTCATTAGAAGAAGGTGAATTTGTAGAGACAACTCCTGAAGGCACTGTAAGCTGTAAGTTTTGGGGATTAGGCTCTGACGGTACAGTTGGTGCAAATAAATCGGCTATTAAGATAATTGGGGACAATACAGATTTGTATGTGCAGGCATATTTTCAGTATGACAGCAAAAAATCAGGTGGAACTACTATTTCCCATTTGAGGTTTGGTAAAAAGCCGATTAAATCCAGCTATCTTGTAAATCACGCTGATTACATTGCTTGTCACAATAAATCTTTTATTTATAACTATGATGTGCTAAAAGGCCTTAAAAAAGGTGGCACCTTTGTGCTAAATTGTCCTTGGAGCAAAGAGGAACTTGATGACAAACTGCCTGCCTCAATGAAAAGATACATTGCTGAAAACAGCATCAATTTTTATATAATAGATGCAGTGTCTATTGCGCAAGAGGTAGGATTAGGTGGCAGAATAAACATGATAATGCAGACTGTGTTTTTTAAACTAATAAACATAATACCTTTTGAAGAAGCGGTTAAGTATTTAAAAGATTCTATACAGAAAGCCTATGGCAAAAAAGGGCAGGATATAGTGGAGATGAACTTAAGAGCTGTAGATAAAAGCATAGAAGCACTTGTAAAGGTAGAAGTGCCTGAAGAGTGGAAAAACGCAAAAGAAGGGCAAAAAATTATAAAGCCAGAGCCTGATTTTGTTAAAAACATACAAAGACCTATAGAAAGAAACGAGGGAGACCTGCTTCCTGTAAGTGCTTTTGTCGGCATGGAAGATGGCACATTTCCTACTGGCACTACCGCATACGAAAAGCGAGGGATTGCGGTACTGATACCTGAATGGCAAATAGACAATTGCATACAGTGTAACCAGTGTTCATTTGTTTGTCCTCATGCGGTTATAAGACCGTTTTTGTTAACTGAGAAAGAGGTAAAGAAAGCGCCGCCAACTTTCAACGTAAAAAAGGCTATAGGGAGAGGTTTAGAGGGACTTTGGTATAGGATACAGGTAAGTCCTCTTGACTGTACGGGATGTGGCAATTGTGCAGATGTGTGTCCTGCACCTACAAAGGCCCTTATAATGAAGCCTGCTGAAGAACAAATAGAAAAAGAAGCGAGAAATTGGGAGTATGCTGTGACACTTGATGTTAAAGATAATTTAGTGGATAAGACAACTTTAAAAGGCAGTCAATTTGCTAAGCCCTTATTTGAATTTAGCGGTGCATGCCCCGGCTGCGGTGAGACACCTTATATAAAGCTTTTGACTCAGCTTTTTGGGGACAGAATGATGATAGCAAATGCTACAGGTTGTTCCTCTATTTATGGAGCAAGTGCGCCTTCTATTCCTTATACTACTAATAAAGAAGGAAAAGGGCCTGCGTGGGCTAACTCACTTTTTGAAGACAATGCCGAATTCGGCTACGGCATGTTTTTGGCAAATAAGCAGATAAGGGAAAGGCTTAGAGATTTGATGAAAGAAGCTATAAATATGACTATTGACGATGAATTAAAAGCCGCATTCCAAGAGTGGATTGATGGGATGGAGGATGGAGATAAATCTAAACTTGCTTCACAGAAGATATTGAATATTATAAACAAAGGTAGCTATACAAATAATGAGATAATAAAAGAGATACTTGACAAAAAAGATTTTCTTGTAAAAAAATCTCAGTGGATAATAGGGGGAGATGGGTGGGCATATGACATTGGTTTTGGAGGGCTTGACCATGTCATAGCATCAGGGGAAGATGTAAATATCCTGGTGCTGGATACAGAAGTTTATTCCAATACAGGAGGACAGTCCTCAAAATCTACGCCGTTAGGGGCAATTGCAAAATTTGCGGCAGCAGGTAAGAGGACAAGCAAAAAGGATTTAGGTTTGATGGCTATGAGTTATGGATACGTGTATGTGGCACAAATTGCAATGGGAGCAAATATGAACCAGATGATAAAGGCTTTTGTGGAGGCAGAAAAGTACAAAGGACCGTCACTTATAATAGCATACGCTCCTTGCATAAACCATGGCATAAAGTCAGGCATGGGGACAAGTATAATGGAGGAGAAAAAAGCTGTGGAGTCTGGTTATTGGCACCTTTACAGGTTTAATCCAGAACTTAAAAAAGAAGGGAAGAATCCTTTTGTACTTGATTTTAAAGAGCCAACAAAATCTTTTAGAGAATTTATTGAAGGTGAGATACGGTATTCTTCACTTAAAAACGTGTTTCCTGATATTGCAGAAAAACTTTATCAAATGGCAGAAGAGACTGCGAAAGAGCGATTTAAAAGATATAAAAAGCTGGCAGAATAACAATTCCGGGCGTATGCCCGGAATCGTTATTTTTTGTTTTCTTCTACCCATTCTTTTGCGTTTATTACTTCATTTTCACTTGGGATAGGCACATTTGATTCTTCTTTTACATTTTGTATGTTTGCCCAGGAAGCAGTCTTATGATTTTCTATTGGCATTTTGTGAGGTTTTTTTGGTTTTTTAGTCATACAATCACTCCTTTAAATGTATTATTTTCGATAATTGAAGAAATTATGACTATTATTGTGATAACCTGAGGGGTGTAAATTTCTTTTCTTTCTTAGGTTACAGTTCAAAATAGCAGTATAATTATTGTTATAATCATGGGATGAGGAGAGATTGAAATGGAGATAAGAGGACATCACTTTTTGTGTATGTTGGGCTTTAGAGGGCTTGGTTATGATGAAAAATTTGTTAAAAATATGGATGAAATTATTAGAAAATTAAATAATGAACAGGACATGTTGATAAAAGTTGTGGATAATGTGGATAATATTTGCGCCATGTGTCCAAACAATGTAGATGGAGAGTGCAAAATAGAGAATTATCCGGGAAGTGTGAGGGAAAAGGATAGGGCTATTTTAGAGGTTCTAGGTATAGAAGTAGGAGAAATATTAAGCTATAAAAAAATTATAAATCGAATTAGAGAAAAAATGACAGAAGAAAAGATGAGAGATATATGTAGGGATTGTGAATGGTTTAGCCTTGGGTATTGTTTAGAAGGGCTTAAAAAGTTAAAAGGCGGTGTGTGACCGCCTTTATAAGTCTCTTTGTGAAAAGCGCTTTGCACCGTAATAGAGGAGAAATACCACGTAGAAAAAGATGTATATGAACATGTAAATACTGGGTTGAGACATGCCGCCAAAGAGTCCTTGTGTCATAAAACTTATCCCACTACTTTGTGTCAAAAGCTCTGCGGTCATTTTTCTATATATGACATCTGTAGGAAGGATGAGGCTTGTAATTATCCCTGCGTTTATAAGGCTTTCTCCGCTTTTTAAGCCAAAGGTACCGACTTGACTTTGTTGCATTGCTGTTCCAATTTGTTCAAGAACACCTCCGACGAGGGCAATTCCATAAGCCATAATAGCTATGATGCCTGTGTTTACAGTCGAAAAAATTGAGCTGGAAGCTATTATAAGGGCTAAAAATACAATCGGTCCTAAGTCGAAGAAAAAAAGTCCTCTTAAAATATTGCTTGCTTCAAAGGTTATTTTAGCCCCCATAAAGATGTTTAAACCTACTACAGACAAAAACATGATGGAGCTGTATATTACAATCATAGTGCCTAACCCTATAAATTTTCCCAAAACCAGTTCATATCTTTTTATAGGTTTCGATAAAACGGCGTATATGGTGCCGCTTTCTATTTCTCCTGATATGGCATTTACTGATGTCAAAACTACAAGAAAAGCCACTATGAAATTTGCGAAAAATAGACCGGCAGACAAAATTTGAGATTGAAAGATGATGTCATATATAGAATCGTTGGGACGCTCAAATATTTTACTTAAGCCGAAGGCATATATGGAAAGGTAGAGGAGGGACAAAAGGGAGACTAATAGAAAAGCCCGTTTTTTTAGCATCTCTTTAAATGTGTATTTTATTATAGTTATCACGACACCTCATCCTTTCCAATTAAGTTTATGAATAAGTCTTCCAATGAAGAAGTTTGAGTATTTAATTGATATAGCTTTGCACCTGCTTCTATTACCATTTTAGCTATAACTGGTATTTTTTCTCTGTCTTCTACTTTAAAAGAGAGTTTACCTTCTTCAAATTGAAATTCTTTTGATAAGCGAGAAATTTTTTCAATCAACTCTGAAGTATAGTCTGATACAATCATTTCTACATGGGTGTGTTCTTTTAATAGCTCTTCCAGTTTTCCTTCGGCTATTATTCGGCCATGGTTTATTATGGCTACTTCATCGCATACCATTTCCACTTCACCTAAAAGGTGGCTATTTAAAAAAACAGTTTTGCCTTGGGATTTTAACTCTTTTATGATTTCTCTTACGTCAATTCGTCCTACAGGGTCAAGGGCTGACGTAGGTTCGTCTAAAAATACTATTTCTGGGTCGTTTAAAAGAGCTATCGCAAGTCCAATTCTTTGCTGCATTCCTTTGCTGTAATTTTTTATCTTTTTATTTTCATGGCCTTTTAGTTTTACCAACTCAAAAAGACTATCAATTTTTTTATTAGGATTTTTTATTTTGTGAAGTTCAGCGTGAAAAGTCAAAAGTTCTCTTCCTGTCATCCAGTCATGATATCTAAAGTTTTCGGGCAAAAATCCTATTTTTTCTCTTGACTTAGGAGTACCTATGGGTTTGCCAAGAATCCAAGCAAAACCAGAGGCAGGGTGAAGTAACCCCACCATGGTTTTTACAAAAGTGCTTTTTCCAGCACCATTTGGACCTAAAAATCCAAAAACCTGCCCTTTTTCTACAGAGAGTGTGACTTCTTTAAAGCCGCCTTTTCCATTAAACTGTTTTGTGAGATTTCGTGTTTCTAAAACCATTTAATCACCTCATTGAATTTGCAATTTGAATTAAGGTATTAATATTTACATCCCTAATCTGTGGATCTGTTTTTTCAGGAGAAGAACTTGTACCGAACATAGACAAGGCATACATTACTCCATTTTCATTCCAAGCAAGTGTAACCGTATCAGGAGAATACTTACTTGTGATTAAGAAGGCTTTGTTGCCTCTTATGTTTATTTCTTGGACGCTTTGTGCTTCAGTGATAGGTATAGGCAAAGTTTCTTTCCAGTTGTTTACATCTGCAATCTGTTTTTTCAAATGGTCAGGTAAAAAGGGTAAGTTAGCCAAAGCATCTATTACTTTATCCACATCTACTCCTTCTGGTACTATCACTTCAGGAGCGTTGTTTATTGAAATGTGTATGCCTCTATAATTTTCTGAAGCATTTTTGTCTTTCATGGAGATATTAACTGTTTTGCCGATGTTTAAAATTACAGGTTTTTTATTGAGTTCTGAAGGGAATAGATGTGTTCCTCCAAATGTTTTAATGAGCTCATTAATTTTGTCGATATTGAGTACAAATTCAAAACCCTGATCTTTTCCTACATAAATGTGTTCTATTTCGAAATTGCTATCTGTCGGGAGCTTAATTTCATAATCCACCATAGATTTTAATTTGTCAATTTCATTTGGGGATACATCATATCCTTCAGGACCTCCATTTTTTAATATTTCTCCATATTCCTTTAAGTCAATATTTTTTATATCTCTTCTGTAAAACTCATTTTGAATTTGCCTCATATCATCAGGAGTTATTGTTATTACCTGCATCTTGTTAAGCCTTAGAAGGTTTAAAAGTTTAGCTTCTACATTTTTAAGGGGTGGGAAAAATACTGAGGCAGCTATAAATGCAATTACAATGGCAGCAGCAATAGCTTTTTTGTATTTTGTAAACATGGCAAAAATTCCTCCTTTTTTATTATTTTCACTCAATTTTTCATTAAAACTTGCCCATGCTTCATTTAAGTCTATATTAGTAGTTTCTAAAGCTTTTGAGGTAAATTCATTTATAGACTTTAATTCTTCTAATTTTTCTCTGCATACATCACAGGTTTTTAAATGTTCTTCAACATTTTTTGCTGTAATTTCATCAAGTTCGTTGTCTATATATGCTTGGAGTGTTCCTTCATCGTAGCACATTTTTACACCTCCTTTTCATATAATTCTTTAAACTTTTTTTGTGCTCTTGCTATGGTTGTGCCGACGGAGGTTTTCTTAAATTCCCAATGATATTGCTATTTCTTCGTAACTATATCCTGAATGTTTAAGTATTAGACACATCATATCTCTTTTACTCATTTTTAGGAGGACTTCTTTCACTTTAGCTCTTTCAAATTTTTTAATTGCTATTTCTTCAGGGTCTTCAAAAAATTCCTCTTGCGTGTTTTTAAAAACTTCCAGTTCTCTTATTTTTGTGTTTTTTTCACTGCGGATATAATTTAAGGCATGATTTATTGCCACTTTGGATAACCAACCTCCTATATTTTCATTGTGACGGGGAGGATTTTTAAAATACTTTATAAAAACTTCTTGAGTAATGTCTTCCGCTTTGAATTCGTCTTTTATCATCCAAGAAATTTGATTTAAAACTTTTGGATAATATTTTTCAAAGATATCTTTGAAACTTTCCTCTATTTTGAACACCTCCCCTATGTCTTTTCACTAATAATAACACATCTAAAGTCAATTTTGTGACAAAAACTTTTCAGACGAAGGGGACGGTTCCTCTTGTCTGAATTTTTCAGATGAAAAGAACCGTCCCCTTCGTCTGGATTTTATTTTTTGTGGGAAGTGCTATATAATTATATCGGTGTTTTTAAAAAGGTGCGGGGGTGTTAAATTTGGAGAGGATAAAGAGTTATTATCCTTATTTAGCAGGAATAGGAATGGCATCAATTTTTGGATTTTCTTTTATGTTTACCTCTATGGGGCTTGATGTAGCTTCTCCTATGGAGCTTATAGCCTATCGTTTTTTACTTGCAGCATTTATGATTACTCTTTTGTGGGTATTTGGAATTATTAAACTTAATTATAGAGGGAAAAATCTGTGGCCATTGTTTTTATTGTCTCTATCAGAGCCTGTTGTGTATTTTATATTTGAAACATATGGTGTAAAATATACATCCTCTTCTCTTTCTGGTTTGATGATAGCTTTAATTCCTGTTGCTGTTACCGCTTTGGCGGCGGTATTTTTAAAGGAAAGGCCTTCTTTGTATCAGCTTTTCTTTATTCTTTTGTCTGTTACAGGAGTTGCTTTTATAATTTTTATGACAGGTGTTGAAAGCCGTAATACGTCAATTATAGGTTTTGTATATCTTTTAGGAGCAGTCTTATCTGCAGCTTTTTACAGTATTTTAGCAAGAAAGTCTTCTTTAGAATTTTCACCTATTGAGATAACCTTTGTCATGATGTGGTTTGCCGCAATTTCTTTCAATCTTTTAAATTTAATTGATAGATTAGCAAAAGGCTATCCTATTTCTGACTATTTCAGGGATTTAACTGATTACAGAGTACTTATTCCTGTGCTATATCTAGGTGTTTTATCTTCTGTTGTAGCGTATTTTTTAAACAATTACGCTCTTTCAAAATTGCCTGCATCTCAAGCTTCAGTTTTTGCAAATTTGACCACAGTAATTTCGGTAATAGCGGGGATCACCATAAGACGTGAAGCTTTTTATTGGTATCATATAATAGGAGCTATTATGATATTGATAGGAGTATGGGGGACAAATTATTTTGGAAAAGTGTCTCAACCGATTATTTCTTCAGAAGAAACACACTGAAATTCTGTATTTACATTACATAGAGAATGTGATATACTTTTAACGTAACCCTATACCATACGGGGGCATATATTAGTCCAAAAAGGATGCGGTATAAAAATACCGCATTTATTATAGAGGAGTGATTTTATTAGTACTTTAATTAGTATAGCATGTTTTTGCGTTTTATTAAAGTACAAAAAGAGAGATAATAAATATAAAAAGTTTTTGAGGTGAAACTATGGAGAGAGATGTAAAAGAAGCTCTAGAAATGTTAGGCAGAGGGAGATGAAACTTTTGAGGTTGTGGCTACATACAATGCCATGCATCACATGAGGAATTATAAAAAGGTACTGGATGAGATGGTGAGGGTCTGTAAAAAAGGCGGTAGTATTCTTATATCCGAATTAAACGAATATGGGAGGAAAGTTGTTGCTGAAAGACACAAAGAGAGAGGAAGCTATCATGAAGCAAATATAAGCATTGAAGATATTGCAAAGTATTTAGAAGTCGAATATGCTTTAATAGGAGAAATAAAAAAGGCAGAAAGGACAGATATTTTTATATCCAAAAAATGACAATTATTAAGGAAAAATTTATCGTTGACAAGACATGAAAATATGATAAAATAAGTAATGTCTTTTGTGGCCCCGTGGTCAAGAGGTTAAGACACCGCCCTTTCACGGCGGCAACACGGGTTCGAATCCCGTCGGGGTCACCATTTAAGTTAAGAAATAAAATGTCGCACAAAGGTGCGACATTATTTTTTATGTCGAAAGAAAAATTACATATATAACAAAAATTAACAAATAAAACCATCACCTTAATGTTATAATTTAGAAAAAACGAGAGGTGGTGGTTTTTTATGCAAAATATAAATATTTTACCTTATAAAAGAGTTATAAAAACTCCCTTTACGGAAAATACACAAAAAAATCTTTATAAAAACATTCAACAGATTATATTATTGTCAATTATAAGCTTTTTTATAGGGCGAGCTGTTATTTTCAATAGTCTTTTGCCTTTCGGCATTGCTTTTTTTGCAACCCTTTTAATGTATAAAAAGCGATATCTTTTAACAGGAATAGGAGTATGGTTGGGAATATTAACTTTACCCAATGTCAATAGTTTTAAATACCTTTTAGTCCTTATTTTGATCTTTTTATTGGAGGGGCTTTTAAAAGTTAAACCTCAAAATATTATTAAAACCTCTTTCATTACTTTTATTTCTCTTTTTAGCACAGGTCTTATCTTCAGCTATATTTATGGCTTTTTGCTTTTTGACATCATAATGAGCCTATATGAGTCTGTCACTGCAATGTTAATGGTTTTTATTTTTAATCACGCTGTTTCATTTATTTTGAATGTAAACAGAAAAATTGTTTCCAATGAAGAGTTGATATCTTTGAGTATATTTATAGTGCTATTTATTTTAGGAATGAATCATCTGAATGTATGGAAATTTACTCTCAATGGGATATTAGGGATATTTATAATACTTTTAGCCTCTTATATAGGTGGGGTTGGAGTAGGAGCAAGTATCGGCACGACTATGGGACTTATTGGGAGTTTATCTTTTTTCCAAATGCCAGTCTCCATAGGGCTTTTTGGATTTGCAGGCTTGTTGGCCGGTAGTTTGAAAAAATTGCATAGAATTGGAGTTATTATAGGCTTCTTAACTGCCATTTTTATTATTACATTTTATGTAACATCAAGTGTGGATATGCTTGTAAATCCTTATGATATTGTGTTAGCTTCTTTAATGTTTGCAGCGCTTCCTAAGAAGTACATAGTAAAGGCGGAGGAAATAGTAAAAGGAAATAAAAATTTAAACAACAGAAATTACAATGAAAAGCTAAAGGAAGTAGTGACAGATAGATTAAAAGAGTATTCTCAAGTATTTGAAGAGCTCTCTAAAAGTTTTAAACAGGTAAATGAAAAGGTACTAGACCACAAAGATATTTCTTATTTGTTTGAGGAAATTGCCAATAAGACTTGTACTCAATGTGTCATGTATAAAACTTGTTGGGACAAGGAATTTTACAATACTTATAAAAGCATGTTTGAATTGATAGAACATCTTGAAAGAAATAGCAGTATTGAAGACAATAAACTTTATAGAAAATGTATAAGATTTTCTGAGCTTATAAGTACAACTAAATATTATTTAGGCATTTATAAAATAAGCATGCAGTGGAGAGAGAGGTTAAAAGATGCAAAAGGGCTGATTGCTACTCAGTTGAAGGGAGTTGCTGATGCAATATCTAATATGGCTAGTGATATTAGCATGAATGTCACTTTTAAAGATGAATTAGAACAGATGATGATGATAGAATTGGATAAAAAGGGCATACCTGTAGAGGATGTGTTAATTTATGACACAGGAGATGGAAATGTTAACGTAAAAATATACAAAAAGGTATGTTTTGCTAAGGAATGTGACAAAAAGATTGCCCCAATTGTGTCTGAAATTATGGGGGAAAGATATGAGAGAAAAAGTAGGTTATGCTCTATAGACCACAATGGAAGGTGCGTACTTACTCTTACAAAAGCAGAGAGTTTGCAAGTTTTGACAGGTATAAGCAGAGTTAGCAAGTCAAAAAACAAGATTTCTGGAGATACTTATTCTTTTATGGATTTAGAAGATGGAAAATACATGGCAGCTTTAAGCGATGGAATGGGGATTGGATATAAAGCGGCTGCAGAGAGCAGTACTACCATTTCTTTGCTGGAGAAATTTATAGAAGCAGGTTTTGATAAATATTTAGTTATTCAAACATTAAACTCTATTTTGGCTTTGCGATCTGCAGAAGAAATGTTTTCTACTGTGGATATAATGTTTCTGGACAAATTTACTGGAGAAACAGAATTTATCAAAATTGGTTCTTGTGCTACTTTTATAAAGAGGGGAAATGAGGTTGAAATTATAGAATCTAGTTCTTTGCCCATTGGCATTTTGGAAGATATAGAGGCAGATATACATGAAAGAAAATTAAAAGATGGAGATTTTGTGATTTTAGTTACTGATGGAGTGTTGGAGTGTTTTGAGAAAGATAAAGAAGTAGAATTTTCAAGGTTAATCAGTGAAATTAACACGAGGAATCCTCAGGATATGGCGGAGGTGTTGATGAAAAAATGTTTGGAATTGTGTAATAATACTCCAAAGGACGATATGACAATTTTGGTTTCAAAGGTATGGAAGAAAATATAAAAATTAATAAATTGGAATAACCCTTCCACAATGTGGAGACAATATATCGAGGTGATTAAAGGAATACTTTTGTGGAGGGGTTTTTTAGGTTTGATTTAGAAAGGAGGATATTATATAATCATTATATAACATGAGTATATATCGTTATAAGGGGTTAAGAAATGATTGATAAGGTTGTTTCTACAATTAAAAGGTATAAAATGATTGAGACAAATGATAAAATTGTAATGGGGGTTTCCGGTGGACCTGATTCTTTGTGTATGCTGGATATTTTATACAATTTAAAAGATTTATTTAATCTTAAGTTGTATATAGTACATGTTAATCATATGATAAGAGGAGAAGCAGCTAAAAGGGATGCGCAATTTGTTGAAGATATGTGTCGCAAATTGAAACTCCCATTTTTTTTATTTGAAAAAGATGTAAAAAAAATAGCCAAAGAAATGGGATATTCAGAAGAAGAGGCTGGTCGATATGTGAGGTATCAGGCTTTTGAGGAAGTATTAAAAGAAGTTAAGGGTAATAAAATAGCAGTAGCTCATAATAAAAATGATGTAGTGGAAACAGTTTTTTTAAATTTAATAAGAGGTTCTGGAATGGCTGGCCTCATTGGAATAAAACCGGTAAATGGAAATATAATAAGGCCTCTCATTGAAATAGAAAGGGAAGAAATAGAGAAATACCTTAAGGAAAAAGATTTAAAGCCGGCAATAGATTTTACAAATTATGAGGATTTATATAAGAGAAATAAAGTAAGACTTAAATTAATTCCCTTTATAAATGAAACTTTTGAAGTAGATATAATAGAAAATATCTACAGGATGGCAAAAATTATTTTAGAGGAGAATGACTATTTAGAAAAAGAGTGTGAAAAGATTTTTAATGAGGTTTGCTATTTTAATCAAGAGGAAATTTTTGCTGATATAAAAAAACTGAAGACACAGCATCCTGCTATTCAGCGGCGCTTAGTTAGGCTTATGTACCAAAAATTAAAAGGAGATATTTATGGGTTAGAATACATCCATGTAGAGGATGTTTTAAGCCTTTTAGACAAACCAACTTCCTCAAAAATTGATTTACCCTTTGAAATTGAAGCTTTAAAAAGCTATAATAATCTTATAATGAGAAAAGTAAAAGAAAAAGAGGTCAAGACTTTTTGGGCAAAATTAAATATTCCTGGAATTACTAAGATATGTGGTATTGGTCAATTTAAAACTGCTGTTTTAGCTATTGATGAGGTAAAAAAACTCAACATAGGAAAATACACGAAATTTTTTGACTATGATAAAATACAGGGAGATGTAATAGTTAGAAATAGGCAAGCAGGGGATATTTTTTCTCCTCTTAACTTGGGGGGGAGTAAAAAATTAAAAGAATTTTTTATTGACGAGAAAATACCCCGCGAAATAAGAGATAGCATTCCTTTATTAGCCATAGACAATGAAATTGTGTGGGTTGTAGGTTATAGAATGAGTGATAAATTTAAAGTAGATGAAAATACAAAAAAAGTCCTTGTGATAGAGTATACCAAAGGATAAAATAAAAAAAGAGGAGGTTAAATTTATGTCGAGTCCAACACAAGATATACAGGAGATTTTGATTACGGAAGAGCAATTAAAAGAAAAAGTGAAAGAGTTAGGACAAATAATTACAAAAGACTACCAAGGGAAAGACCTTGTCCTCCTTGGGGTTTTAAAAGGAGCAATAATGTTTATGGCAGACTTATCTCGTGCGATAGATTTACCTTTATCAATAGATTTTATGGCAGTCTCCAGTTATGGTTCTTCTACTCAGTCTTCTGGAATAGTAAAAATAATTAAAGACCATGACATAAACATTGAAGGGAAAGATGTGCTCATAGTTGAGGATATTATAGATAGCGGTTTAACACTTTCTTATTTAAGAAAGACTTTATTAGAAAGAAAACCCAGAAGTTTAAAAATTTGCACTATTTTAGATAAACCTGAAAGAAGAGAAGCAGACGTTAAAGTAGATTATTGTGGATTTAAAATTCCTGACAAATTTGTAGTTGGTTATGGATTAGATTTTGATGAAAAATACAGAAATCTCCCATTTATAGGGGTTTTAAAGCCAGAGCTGTACAAATGATTTGGTTTTTTAAAGGAGATATGATATTATAGATTAAAGGTAGTTGGACTTGTTTGAAGGAGGGGCCTTATTTGAACGATAATAACAAAATAATTAGAAGCATGGTGCTCTATTTATTAATATTTATAGCTATTTACGCAATGGTACAATTGTATTCTCAAAGCACCGAACCAATAACCGATATTGATTACGGACAGCTAATAAAATACATTGATGCCAATCAAGTAAAAAGCATTACCCTTGTGGGTAATGATGTTAAAGGTGTATTAAAAAATGGTACCGAGTTTAAGAGCCGTGTACCAGATGTAACAAACTTTATGAGTTTTGTAAATCCTTACATTTTACAAGGAAAACTGGATTTTAAAAGTGAGCCGCAAGTAGGCCCGCCATGGTGGGTACAAATGCTTCCTTCTCTCTTTTTAATCGTAATTTTTATCATATTTTGGTATATTTTTATGCAACAGGCACAAGGTGGGGGAGGAAGCAAAGTGATGTCTTTTGGCAAAAGCAGAGCCAGAATGATTACAGACAAAGATAAAAGAGTAACTTTTAATGACGTGGCGGGAGCGGATGAAGAAAAAGAAGAACTACAAGAAATTGTTGAATTTTTAAAATATCCCAAAAAGTTTCTTGAGCTTGGAGCCAGAATACCTAAAGGGGTTCTTTTAGTAGGGCCTCCAGGTACAGGAAAAACTCTTCTCGCAAAAGCTGTAGCAGGAGAAGCGGGGGTACCGTTTTTTAGCATCAGCGGTTCCGATTTTGTGGAGATGTTTGTCGGTGTAGGTGCTGCGAGAGTAAGAGATTTATTTGATCAAGCCAAAAAGAATGCGCCTTGTATTGTTTTTATTGATGAAATAGACGCAGTAGGAAGGCAAAGAGGTGCGGGTTTAGGTGGCGGACATGATGAAAGAGAGCAAACACTAAACCAGTTGTTAGTTGAAATGGATGGTTTCAGTGTCAATGAAGGTATAATTGTGATTGCCGCAACAAACAGGCCAGATATATTAGACCCTGCTCTTTTAAGACCAGGAAGATTTGATAGGCACATTACTGTTGGTATTCCTGATATAAAAGGAAGAGAAGAAATTTTGAAGATACATTCAAGAAATAAGCCATTGGCTCCAGATGTATCATTGCAAGTATTGGCAAGAAGGACGCCTGGGTTTACTGGGGCCGACCTTGAAAATCTTATGAATGAAGCGGCTCTCTTAGCAGCAAGGAGAGGGCTTAAGCAGATAACTATGGCGGAGTTGGAAGAGGCTATAACGAGAGTAATAGCAGGACCTGAAAAGAGAAGCAGGATTATGTCTGAAAAAGACAAGAAATTGGTGGCATACCACGAAGCGGGGCATGCTGTTGTAGCAAAGCTTTTGCCAAACACTCCTCCTGTTCATGAGGTAACGATAATTCCGAGAGGCAGAGCTGGAGGCTATACTATGCTTCTTCCCGAAGAAGATAAATATTACATGTCAAAATCTGAAATGATGGATGAGATAGTTCACCTTTTAGGTGGACGTGTGGCAGAGAGTTTAGTGCTAAATGATATAAGTACAGGTGCACAAAATGACATTGAGAGAGCTACAAATATTGCAAGAAAGATGGTTACAGAGTATGGCATGAGTGAAAGGTTAGGGCCCATGACTTTTGGTACTAAAAGTGAAGAAGTGTTTTTAGGGCGGGATTTAGGAAGAACAAGAAATTATAGTGAAGAAGTAGCTGCAGAAATTGATAGAGAGATAAAGAGAATAATTGAAGAAGCGTATAAAAGAGCAGAATCATTGTTAAAGGAAAATATTGATAAACTCCACAGAGTAGCAAAAGCTCTTATTGAAAAAGAAAAGCTTAATGGGGAAGAGTTTGAAAAAGTCTTTAACGGAGAGGATATAGAAGGGGTGCAGTTTGCATAAAACACCAAATAATGTATAAGTCTTTGGACTTATACATTATTTTTTTAAAAATTTTTAGTTAACAATAAAAAAATTATTGACAAAAAGGAGGATTTTTCTACTTTAATGTCTAATTATATTAGTGGGACTAAGGCTTTTGAACGAAAGATAAGGGAGATAAAAGGGGGACAGTCATGAAAGTGAACAAAGCTTTTGCTACAGATAAAAATTCCTTGCAGTGGATATGCAACCTTTTAGATAATTCACACGATTTTTTTGTCTTAAAAGATTTAAATGGTAAGGTAGTTCATGTAAATAAAAGACTTCTTGAAACATTAGGCTATACCGTTGATGAGTTAGATAATTATGATTATTTTTTTTACCATATATTAAAATACAAAGAAGTAGGACCGTACGAAGATGGTCTTATCATAGAGCTTACGGCAAAATACAATATAAGAATGTCTTTTAGCATAAAATTTAGTCCTATAGCTAACAGTGTTGGTGATAAAATAGCTTTTTTAGGGTTTGTGAAGTTGCGAAGCTATTGTAAAGAAAAACCTGAAGATTATTTTAACTTCTTCAAACATCCAAATGACGTAATGGATATGACAGAGGAAGGTGTTGTGATAGTTGATAATAGGTTTAACGTGGTCTATGTGAATAACAGGACATGTGAATTATTTGGCATTAAATATACAAAATTCATAAATGCAAAGTTTATGGACATTATAAAAAAATACAAACCGGATGCTTCAGAAAATAATTTAATTAACGGAGAAAAAATTGTAATCCCATTGAAAGGGAGTTTTGACGAAATAGTGCTTTTGCTTAAGTATGGGAAGTTAAACAGTGGGCATTGGAAAACTATTATTGTGAAAAATATAACTGAAGACTTAAAATATCAAAAATTAATTGAGCAAACGGAAAAATACACAATTGCTGGTGAATTTGCTGCCACAACCATTCATGAAATAAAAAATTCTTTAACTTCTATAAAAGGCTTTATACAACTTCTACAAGCTAAACATAAAGAAAGTTCTACTTACTATGAGACTATTTTAGATGAAGTGGACAGAATATTAGCTTTAATAAAAAATTACCTTGGTATAGTTAGAAGCAATGAAGAAGGAGAAACTGAAATAGACATAAATGGCGTTATAAATCAATATTTACTTCTTTTTGAAGCAGAAGCTGTTCGCAAAAAAATTAAAATAGAAAAAAGGTTTGGCGATGTCCCTCCTATAAAAATGGACAAAAATCATCTTAAGCAGCTTATTCTAAATGTAGTTCAAAATTCTCTTCATGCCATTGGGGAGAATGGTAAAATAATATTAGATACAAGATATTACACTCTCAAAAAGAGGGTGGTAATAAGAATTGTTGATAATGGAGGTGGTATAGAGAAGAAATATTTAAAAAAAGTTATTGAGCCCTTGTTTACAACTAAAAGAGAAGGAACAGGCCTGGGACTTGCAATTTGCAAAAGTATTGTAGAATTGTACAATGGTGATATTAAAATTTTTAGTAAAAAAGGCAAAGGTACACTTGTAAAAATAATTTTAGGTGAGAGATAAAAATAAAAGCTGGAGGGGAAAATTTATGAAATCTGATATTGAAATAGCTCAAGAAGCGAAAATGCTACATATAAGGGAGGTTGCAAAAAAGTTAGACATTGAGGAAGACTACCTAGAATACTACGGCAAGTATAAAGCAAAAATTTCTCCTGCGTTATCGGAGAAAATAAAGGACAGAAAAGATGGTAAGCTTATTCTTGTCACAGCGATAACTCCCACCCCTGCAGGCGAGGGTAAGACTACACTTACTGTAGGATTAGGACAGGCTCTTGCTAAAATAGGTAAAAAAGCCATGATAGCTTTAAGAGAGCCCTCATTAGGACCTTGTATGGGAATAAAAGGTGGAGCGGCTGGGGGAGGATATTCTCAAGTTGTACCTATGGAGGACATAAATTTGCACTTTACAGGAGATTTACATGCGATTACTGCTGCTCATAATTTATTGGCTGCTATGATTGACAATCACATCCATCATGGAAATGAACTTAATATTGACATAAGGGCTATTACATGGAAAAGAGCTATGGACATGAATGATAGGGCTTTAAGAGAAATAATAGTAGGGCTTGGAGGAAAAGCAAATGGCTTTCCGCGGCAAGACGGATTTATAATAACAGTTGCCTCAGAAGTAATGGCGATTTTATGTCTAGCTCAAGACTTGATGGATCTGAAAAGAAGAATTGGTGATATAATAGTGGCTTATGATAAAGATGGCAATCCTGTAACTGCAAGAGATTTAAAAGCCGATGGAGCTATGACAGTCTTATTAAAAGATGCTATAAAGCCTAATTTAGTACAAACGATTGAAAACGTTCCAGCATTTGTTCACGGAGGACCTTTTGCAAATATTGCTCATGGATGCAATAGCTTAATTGCCACTAAATATGGTTTAAAATTGGCAGATTATTTGGTCACAGAGGCAGGCTTTGGTGCGGATTTAGGAGCTGAAAAATTCTTTGACATAAAGTCAAGGTTTGGAGGACTAACACCCAATGCAGCCGTCATAGTAGCGACTGTAAAAGCTTTAAAGATGCATGGAGGAGTTAAAAAGGAACACTTACAAAAAGAAGATGTGGAAGCAGTAAGAAGAGGAATAGAAAATCTTGAAAAGCAAGTTGAAAATGTGAGGAAATTTGGAGTACCAGTGGTTGTAGCTCTCAACAGGTTTGTTTTTGATACTGAAAGGGAAATTGAAGAGGTAAGAAAGGCCTGCGAAGAAATGGGAGTAGATATGGCAGTAGCGGAAGTTTGGGAAAAAGGAGGGGAAGGCGGAATAGAGTTAGCTGAAAAAGTTGTGAAAGCTTGTGAGACACCTTCCAACTTCCACGTTTTGTATGATGAAACACTTCCAATTAAAGATAAATTGCACATAATTGCAACAGAAATATATGGAGCTGATGGAGTAGAATATACTGCTTCTGCTCTTAAAGATATAGCAAACCTTGAAAGACTAGGCTTTGACAAGATGCCAATAGTTGTAGCAAAAACTCAATATTCTCTTTCAGATGACCCAAAACTTTTAGGCCGTCCGAGAGGGTTTAAGATAACAGTAAGAGAATTGAGAGTTTCAAGAGGTGCAGGGTTTATTGTGGCTCTGACAGGGGATATAATGACAATGCCAGGACTTCCAAAACATCCTGCAGCAGAAAACATAGACATTGATGAAAATGGAAGAATAACAGGGCTGTTTTGAGGGAGTGTAGATGAAAAAAGAAATATTAGATATACAAAATTTGTCACAGGCGAAAAAGGAACTTAGCCAAATAAAAGCTGAAGAAATTTCTATAGATATTATGGCGCCAAAAGCTGTTTTTAGGGTTGTCAAGCTGTTTGATGTACATCCAGCAGCTGCTAACATAATAAAACAGGAGATGTTAGCTATAGGAGGAGAAGCAGCTGTAGCAAGAGGTTGCGTCAATATGAGCGTTGAAAAATCTGACGTTATTATAATGGGAACATTAAGACAATATCAAAGGCTTTTGGCGAAACTTAAAATGCAAAAGGGCTATTTTGGGCTTAATGAGGTTGTAGAAGAATTAAAAAGTGTTATTGAGGAAATGTCTAGATAGGCGGCAAAGAGGCTTTTTCTTTGGCCGCTTTTTTACGGGAAAAAATTTCAAATGAAAAGGTAAACATTTGTTAAAAATTTATGTTATAATGTTAAGGGGAAAATCAAAGGAAGGTGTTTTATGGTTGACAAGGAAGAATTAGAAAGTACTTTTGGAACTTTGTCAAAGGGATTAAATTTATTGTGTATTTGGGAAGTATGTGGTATATTATTTTAGTAGGTACTAATAATAACTGCTACTATTCGGTCGCAGTGAGGCTGTAAGGAGGTATAATTGTATGAGTGTTCATGATATGATAGAAGAGCTAAAAAGAAGAAGAGAAAAAGTTTTAGAAGGTGGAGGGGCTAAAAGAATAGCTGCTCAGCACGAAAAGGGTAAATTGACTGCAAGGGAAAGGATACATAAGCTTCTTGACAAGGACAGTTTTGTAGAAATAGACCCTTTTGTAGAGCATCGGTGTTATGACTTTGGGATGGAAAAGCAAAAATATCCTGGAGAAGGGGTTGTGACAGGTTACGGTACGATAGACGGAAGATTGGTATATGTATATGCGCAGGACTTTACTGTGTTAGGTGGGTCATTAGGAGAGTACCATGCGAAAAAGATAACAAAAGTTATGGATATGGCGATGAAAATGGGAGCGCCTATAATAGGGCTTAACGATTCGGGGGGTGCTCGCATACAGGAAGGGGTGGATGCTCTTTCTGGGTATGGAAACATATTTTACAGGAATACTTTGGCCTCCGGTGTCATACCGCAAATATCGGTAATAATGGGGCCGAGCGCTGGGGGAGCCGTGTATTCACCGGCATTGACAGATTTTATTTTTATGGTAGACAAAACTAGTCAAATGTTTATAACAGGTCCACAAGTTATAAAAGCTGTAACTGGAGAAGAAGTTACTCCTGAAGAATTGGGAGGATCAATAACTCACAATAGATTAAGCGGTGTTGCTCATTTTAGGGGTCCAAATGATGAAGAAGTTCTTAAGATGGTGAGGAATTTATTGAGTTATTTACCTTCTAACAACTTAGAAGACCCACCACAATACGAGACAGGGGATAATCCCAATAGAGTTTCTCAAAGACTTATGGAGATAATTCCAGACAATCCTAATAAGCCTTATGACATGAAAGAATTAATAAGAGAAATAGTCGACAATGGAGAATTTTTAGAGTCACAAGAGATGTACGCAGAAAATATCATCACAGCTTTTGCAAGACTTAATGGAAAGACAATAGGAATTGTTGCAAATCAGCCAAGAGTATTAGCAGGAGTACTTGACATAAATGCTTCTGACAAAGCGGCCAGATTTATTCGTTTTTGTGATGCTTTTAATATACCTATACTTAGCATAGTGGATGTGCCTGGATTTTTGCCAGGGACAAATCAAGAATATGGTGGGATAATAAGACATGGGGCAAAAATGCTTTACGCTTATTCTGAGGCTACTGTTCCTAAGGTTACTTTGATTGTAAGGAAGGCTTACGGTGGGGCTTATCTTGCTATGTGCAGCAAAGACTTAGGGGCTGACATGGTGTTTGCATGGCCTACGGCAGAGATTGCGGTTATGGGACCAGAAGGAGCAGCTAACATAGTTTTTAAAAATGAAATCAATGAGGCAGAAAATCCTGCAGAAGTGAGGCAGCAAAAGATAAATGAATACAGAGATAATTTTGCAAATCCATACAGAGCTGCAGCTCGTGGCTATGTAGATGATGTAATTCTTCCTTCTGAGACAAGGCCAAGACTCATATCAGCTTTTGATATGTTATCTAGCAAAAGAGAGAGTCGTCCTCCTAAGAAACATGGCAATATACCTCTGTAAGGTGGTGCTTTTATGGAAGGGTTTTTGGAGTTTTTGAAGAAAATCTTTAATAATAAAGAGGAAGAGAAAGTAAAGAAGGAAGAAAAAATAGATAAAAATGGAGAAAACGAGGAGGAAACTGAGCTTGTTGCTGCGATTACAGCCGCAGTTGCTTTGTATTTACAAGCCGATGTTAGTAGTTTTTACGTAAAGTCTATAGTGAGACTTCCAGAGACTGCTCCTGTTTGGGCTAAAGTAGGGCGGCAGGAGCAAATGAGAACAAGATTGTAACTGAAGGAGGGATTTCTGTGAAGAAGTTTAAAGTAACAGTAAATGGAAAAGTATATGAGGTTGAAGTAGAAGAGATAAAAGATAAGGATGAAATTTCAAACATAATACAAACGGCAACTGTTTCACAGCCTAAAGTGACTGCAACTCAGGCGACTTTCCAGCCAGTTTCAAAAGCTGAAGCGCCTTCTTCGGCAGATAAAGGTTCTAAAATAATTTCTGCCCCTATGCCAGGCACAATTCTTGATGTGAAAGTTAAAGAAGGTGACAGGGTAAAGCGGGGAGATGTGGTAGTAATTTTAGAGGCTATGAAAATGGAAAATGAAATAATGGCACCTGAAGAAGGAGTTATAGCAAGCATACATGTTTCTAAAGGCTCTTCCGTAAACACAGGGGATGTGCTTGTGACTATGAATTAAAAAATTATTGATGAGTAAGACTTTTTTTGGTAAAATAAAATTGCGGGTATCGTCTTTGAACCTGACATGATAATTAAATAATTAAATGGAGTTCGGAACGGTATCCTGAAAAGGAACCGGAACGGAGGTGAGGAAAGTGCAAATTAAAGCGACAAGAGAAGGGAAAGCGGCAAAAATTTCTTTGAGGCAGATAACTGTAGCAGGAATGCTGGCTGCGATATCCATTGTTTTATCTACAACCATTTTAGGGTACATTCCTTTAGGTATTGCTAATGCTACTACAATGCACATACCAGCAATTATAGGAGGAGTATTAGAAGGACCTATTGTAGGAGCTTTTATAGGTTTGATTTTTGGATTGACCAGCTTCATAAGGCAAAACACTCCTCTTTTTGCGGACCCTGTAATTGCTATATTGCCCAGGATTTTTATAGGGGTTGTGGCATATTATTCTTATAAGTTGACTAAAAATGTTGGTATTGCAGCAGCCGCAGGCACGTTGACAAATACCATCGGAGTTTTGGGCTTAGCAGTGCTTCTAAAATATCTGCCGCTTAAGGTTGCATTATTTGTAGCTTTAAAAAATGGCATATTTGAAATTATTGTCGCTGTGATATTGACAACAATGATAGTAAAGTCTTTGAAAAAAGTGTATGATAAATAAATATAAAAGCAGGCATTTGCCTGCTTAATTTTAAGAAGGTGATGATTTTGCTTTTAGTCTTTGACGTAGGGAATACCAACATTGTAATGGGGATTTACAAAGGGAAAAAGCTTCTACATTCTTTTAGAATATCTACCGAAAAAAGCAAAACCTCCGATGAATATGGGATGTTGATAAATCAGTTGTTTGAGTACAATGGTCTGAAGCTTAAAGATGTAGATGCGGTAATAATTTCTTCTGTTGTACCTCCTATTATGCATACACTTGAATCGATGACTATAAAATATTGCAATACAAAGCCTTTGATTGTGGGACCAGGGATAAAGACAGGCATAAATATAAAGTATGATAATCCCAAAGAAGTAGGTGCAGATAGGATTGTAAATGCTGTTGCCGCATATGAAATTTACGGAGGACCAGTCATAGTAATAGATTTCGGCACAGCTACTACTTTTTGTGCAATTTCTAAAAATTGTGAGTATTTAGGTGGAATAATTGCCCCTGGATTGGCAATATCTGCTGATGCGCTTTTTCAAAGGACTGCTAAACTTCCTAAAATCGAACTTACAAAACCGTCTACTGTTATTTGCAAAAATACAGTGTCTAGTATGCAGTCAGGTATTATATATGGACATGTTGGTATGGTGGATTATATAGTAAGCAGAATGAAAGAAGAATTTGCGCCAAACGCTTATGTGGTAGCGACAGGTGGTTTTGCAAGGATGATTGCAGAAGAGTCAAAAACTATAAATACGGTGAATGATATGCTCACTTTGGAAGGTTTAAGAATAATCTATGAGAGGAATGCAGATTAATTCCTCTCATTTTATTTTTCTGATTTTCGCAATGATATAAAGAACTATAGGGAAAAATACTTCAAACCAAAAGGCTTCAAAAGGGAAACACCTCTGTATGTAAGTGTACAATCCATCTAAATTTTCAGATACATTTTCTGCTAAGGGGATTAACAAAGTAGCAAGGGGTAATAGAATAAAGCGATAGTCTGGGGTTTTTATTGTTTCAGCTAATCCTTTTGCAAAGAGATAAGTAAATATTACAATTTTAAGATAAATTCCCATTAACCACATTGCCATTACCAATGAATCAAACCGCTGTATATAATCGCTAATTCTTATATTTCTCACCATTTCCAAAGCTGTAAATTGAAAGTTTGATGCAGTTTTTGCTCCAAAAATTCCTATTGCTAAAACTCCCAACATCATGCTAAGAGCTAATATTCCAAGGCTTATTATTCCTCCTTTTAAGGCTTTTTCTTTTTTAGAGATATGAGGGAATATAAAAAGTATTATTACCGTTTCAAGCATATAAGAGGTAATGAGGATTGAACCTATTATGGGAGGTTTTATCCCGTTTTCGAGTATTGGGAGAAAGTTTGCCATCTTAACTTTTGGAAGGGCCAAAGTGATCACAAATGCCAAGAGGAGCATTCCAAAAGGAAATAAAAGTTCATTTAATTTAACAATTGCTAAAAAACCTTTTGATACAGTGTACATTACTGATATTATCAAGACTACATAAAAAACCATTGGGGGAGTATGAGGCATAAAAGCATTGACCATAATCTCTATTAATTCTCTCATTACTAAAGAGATACCGTGTAAGATAAATAACAAATAAAGCGAAGCTATTATTTTTCCTATAAATTTTCCTGTTATTTTATCTACATAGGAAAATAGCATTTCTTCTTTAAAGACCATTGCCAGTTTATAATAAAAAACAAAGACAATGCTAGAGGTTACAAAAGATATCACCACAGAAATCCAAGAGTCTTGTTTTGCGGCTAATGCCACAAAAGAAGGCAAAAAGACGTCTGCCGTTGATAGGACAGTTGTGACCAATAAAAATATCATTTGTTTTGTAGAGATTTTCTTTTCTGAAGTCCTTTCATATTGTCCTGTTTCTTTAAACATATCCGACTCCTAAACGTATTTTTTTTTATTATTTATCTAAAGCCAACATAATATTCTAAAAAAAACTTGAAATAATAATATCTGGAGGTGTTTAAAATGCCCCATAAGTTGCCTGATCCACAGTATGTAAAAGAAAATTATCAATATATGACTCTTAGCAAAAAATTAGAAGAAAATATATATATATTTCAAGTGCTTTTAAAAGGGAATAATGACATAGTTTTTAGGCAAATTAGCATAGGAGATAAAAAAGTTAAAGCTTTTTTAGTATATGTAGATGGAATGGTAGATAAGTTGTTAATTACTCGAAATATTTTAGAGCCAATAATGATAGAGACAAGAAAGTTGAATAAAATCATATACACTAATGACCAACTCTTTAATTATATAAATGAATATTTTATAACAACTTCAGAAGTAAATGTAAAAGATAAAATTGGAGATATAATAGACGACTTACTTTCTGGAGAGACAATACTTTTAATTGATGGAGTGGAAAAAGCTTTAATTATCTCTACAAAGGGATGGGAAGGGAGAAATATAACTGAGTCTACTACAGAATCCTATGTAAGAGGTCCTAAAGAGTCTTTTGTGGAGACTTTAAGAATAAATACTTCTATGCTAAGAAGGAGAATAAAACACCCTGATTTTGTAATTGAAAATATAAAAATTGGAAAGTATTCTAAAACAGATGTATCTATTGCTTATGTAAAAAGCATTGCTGATGATACAGTGGTACAAGAAGTTAAAAAACGACTTAAAAAAGTACAAATTGATGGGGTTATTGATAGCGGTTATTTAGAAGAATTTATAGAGGATAATCCTTTTTCTCCTTTTCCACAAATAGCTCATTCTGAAAAGCCAGACAAGGTGACTGCAGAAATTTTAGAAGGGAAAGTGGCAATATTAGTTGATGGTTCACCTTTTGTATTAATAGTTCCTGCAGTATTTGTACAATTCTTTCAGGCTGCTGAAGATTATTATGAGAGGTATTTCTTGTCATCAGCTCTCAGAATTTTGAGAATTGCTGCGATGTTTATTGCTCTTTTATTTCCCTCTATATACATTGCAGAAACTACTTTTCATCAAGAAATGATACCGACGCAACTAGCTATTTCTATTGCTGCTCAAAGGGAAGGAGTGCCTTTTCCAGCACTTTTGGAGGCATTATTCATGGAAATAACCTTTGAAATTTTAAGGGAGGCGGGTATAAGACTTCCTATGCAAGTAGGACAAGCAGTAAGTATAGTAGGCGGTTTGGTAGTTGGGCAAGCAGCTGTTCAAGCAGGACTCGTGTCTCCTGCAATGGTGATTGTAGTTGCAATGACAGGAATAGCTTCCTTTTCAATTCCTGCTTATAACGTTGCGATAACTTTTAGGCTTTTGAGATTTATCATAATGATTGCAGCAGGAACTTTAGGCTTTTTTGGGATAATAATGGTGGTGATGATGATACTCGCCCATATGGCGTCATTGGAGTCTTTTGGAGTACCATACCTTTCACCTTTGACTCCAAGTAGGACACAAGAATTAAGCGATGTATTAATAAGAATACCTTGGTGGGCAAAGATATTGAGGCCGCGAACTGTACAGAGAAAAAATATTATGAGGCAGGAGGATACAAGAGGATAAGATGAAGAGACTTGTAATATTAATTTTGGTGGGTGCCATTTTACTCACAGGATGCTGGGATAAAAGAGAAATAAATCAATTGGCCTTTGTACAAGGTTTAGGTATTGAAAAAGGAAAAGATGACATGATACATCTCATTGTGCAAATTTTAAAACCGGGACTTCTTGCAACAGGTGGCGGTGGTGCTGGAGGTACGGGGGGAGGAAGTGCTGTTGGCAAGCCCTATGCTGTTTTTCAAGCCAGTGGGGTGGATTTTGCAAAGGCTTTTTCTAACTTAAATGATGAATTGCCAAGGTCTCTTTTTCTGCAATATAACGAAATAATATTTTTAGATGAAAAATTTGCACGTTCGGGAATATACAAGACTTTAGATTTTATGACAAGAAATCCTGAGTTTAGGAGGACAGCTTATATATTAGTTGTAACTGGAGGAAACTTGCAAGAACTCTTTGATTTGCCAAGTAATGAGCAACTTGAAAGATATCCCTACAGAGAAGTGTTGGGAATGATACAAAACCAACAAAATACTTCTTCTTCGTATGTATGTGATCTAAATGAGTTTATTGAGACGTTGGAGATTCCAAAAAAAGCGCCTATAACAGGGCGACTGGAAATAGTAAAAAAAGATGGCAAAGCGATAGGATTGAGGATGGTAGGGTCTGCAGTTTTTAACAATGATAAGTTAGTGGGATTTTTAGAGGAGCAAGACACAAAAGCTGTAATGACATTAAAGAACAAATTAAAAAGAAGTACATTGACTTTAGACAAGGGATTAAAAAGCGAAAAGGCACATATTTCTTTTGTGGTTACTAAAGCCCATACTGATATTATTCCTAAAGTGAAAGGCAAAGACATTTCTTTTGATATAAAAGTTAATATAGAAACCCATATGAACGAGCAAGAGAGCAAGTATGATTTGACAGAGCCTAAAAATCTTGAAAAGCTTCAACTTTTAATAAATGACAAAATAAAACAAGGGATAGAACACGCGCTTTTTGTACTTCAAAAGAAGTATAATGCTGATGTAGTAGGATTTATCAATATTTTGCACCAAAGGAATCCTAAACTATGGAAAGAAGTTGAAAAAGACTGGGATAAAATTTATCCTGAGGTGAAATTTAATGTGACAGTGAAATCAATTGTAAGAAGGACAGGTTTAACTTCTAAACCTATATATCCGAGGTGATTTTATGATTAAAATACTTGTTCTAACATTGATTTTTGTGATTATATCATTGGTTGAGGTACCAGGTCTTGTAAGACAAAAAAAGATTAAAGAAGTTATTCTGTTTTTTGTCTTTTTGATTGTTGGCTACATATTAAACTTGCTCTACCTTTTAAATATACAAATTACCCCTACTAATAAAATAATTCAATCTCTATTAAAACCAATTGAAAAATTTTGGGGACAATAATCCAGAAAAGTATTTTATCTGGATTATTTTTCTTTTTGGTATTGAAATTTTTTTAAAAAAGTATTAAAATTGTAATTAATATGAGCACAAAATGTGCACACTGGAGGTTGTGCAAATGAAATTCATTAAAATTGGTGATAAGACTATAAATTTAGAGAAATTACACGGTATTATAGATAAAATGATTGAAATGAGACAAAATGGGTTTTCACAGCAAGAGGTTGCCTCCCGCTTCAAAGTTGACAGAAGTTTTGTTTCCAGACTAGAAAGTTTAGGTGAGGTTAGAAAAGGAGGAAATATTGCTGTAGTAGGTTTTCCTATAAAGAATAAAGAAGAGTTGGAGATGCTTTTTAGAGAGTGGGGAGTTAATTTTACACTTCTTTTGTCTGAAAAAGAGAGATTGAACTTGGCTGAAAATATGAGTGGTGTGGAGCTTTTTAACATGGTAATGGATTTAATTGCTAAAATCCAATCTCACGACGTAATAATTTTTTTAGGTTCAGACAAAAGGAGCCAGTTGGTAGAGGCTATATTTGACAGAGATATCATAACTATAAATATTGGACATTCTCCTTTGACAGAAGATGTATATGTTGACCCCCAAATAGTGAAAGAAATATTAAATTCCTTGAAAGGGTGAAAATATGAAAAAGGTTGTAAGCATAAGTATAGGTTCTTCTACAAGAAATAAAACGGCAGAAGTGGAGATTTTAGGAGAAAAATTCGTTATAGAAAGAATAGGGACTGATGGAGATTTAAAAAAAGCTATAGAACTTATTAAAGAGCTGGACGGGAAAGTTGACGCTTTTGGAATGGGAGGGATAGATTTATACCTTTCAGCAGGTAAAAAAAGATATGTTATAAAAGATGCTTTGCCTTTAAAGAACGCCGCAAAAATTACTCCAATTGTGGACGGCTCAGGACTTAAAAATACTCTTGAAAGAAAAGTAATAAAATACATACAAGAAAAAGGTATAGTTGATTTAAAAGATAAAAAGGTACTTATTGTAAGTGCTATGGATAGATTTGGAATGGCTCAAACTTTTTCTGAAGAAGGAGCAAAGCTTATTATAGGGGATTTAATTTTTGCATTAGGAATTCCTATTCCTCTTCACTCGTTAAAGTTATTGTATGGTTTGGCGGCTATATTAGCTCCAATTATTGTTAAATTGCCTTTTGAAATGTTGTATCCGACAGGAGAAAAGCAATTATCAATAGACAGTAAAAAATATGAAAGATTTTATAAAGAAGCAGAAATAATTGCAGGTGATTACTTGTTTATTAAAAAGTACATGCCAGAAAGGCTTGATGGGAAGATAATTGTGACTAACACAGTTACACAGGAAGATGTAGAAATGATGAAAGAGAAAGGGGTGAAAATGCTAATTACTACCACCCCAAATATAAATGGTAGATCTTTTGGAACAAATGTGATGGAAGGAGTTCTTGTGGCAGTAGCAGGTAAAAAACAAGAAGAAATGACACCACAAGATTACGATGAACTTTTGGATAAAATAGGTTTTGAACCAAGAATAGAATATTTACAAAAATAGGGAGGTAATAAATATGCATAAATTTGGTTTTATAATACATCCTATAGAGTACGAAGATGTAAGCCGCAAGTTTAAAATAATGGAGAAGTTTCCCAAAAGAGTTGTGGAAGGTTTTACAAGACTTCTTCCTCCTATGAAAGTTTCCGAAATAACAGGGGTTAAAAGCGAATATGCTGAGACAGAAGGTTGGTTTGTAGCGGTTCCTTTGACCTCTGAACAAATGTTAAAATTGCCTGAGGGCTATGTTTTAAATAAAATAATAAAAGCGGTAAAAATTGCAGAAAATTTAGGTGCAGAAGTTGTCGGCTTGGGGGCTATGACCTCTGTTGTAGGAGATGCAGGGATAACAATTGCTAAAAATTCAAACATCGCTGTAACTACTGGTAACAGTTATACAGTCGCTACCGCAGTAGAAGGAGCGGTAAAAGCAGCAGAGATGATGGGTAAAGATGTAAGAGATTCTCATGTCGCTGTAATAGGAGCGACAGGCTCAATAGGCAAAGTCTGTGCAGAAATTTTATCCCGAGATGCAAAGTACATGACACTTGTAGCACGAAATAAAGAAAAATTGCAAAATTTTAGAGACTATCTTTTAACAAAAACGGGTATGTCTGCTCATATCACTTCAGATATAAAAGAAGCTTTAGAAGATGCGGATATAATAATTACTGTTACAAGTGCAGTAGATACGGTGATAAAGCCTGAATATCTAAAACCCGGGGCTGTTGTATGCGATGTAGCAAGACCGAGAGATGTGTCAAAGGAAGTTGCGGATAAAAGAGATGATGTTTTAGTTATAGAAGGTGGAGTAGTACAGGTGCCTGGTGATGTAGACTTCCACTTTAACTTTGGCTTTCCACCTAAAACAAGTTATGCATGTATGGCAGAGACAATGATTCTTGCTATGGAAGGACGAATTGAGAATTATTCATTAGGACGTGATTTGACTGTAGAGCAAGTGGATGAGATATCAAAACTTGCTAAAAAGCATGGGTTTAAATTAGCGGGATTTAGAAGTTTCGAGCGAGAAGTTACAATGGAAAAGATAGAATCTGTGAGAAAAAACGCCAAAAAGAGATTACAAGAGTGGAAATTTGCATAATTTAGACTTGACTTTATTTGTTAACTGATTTATAATAATCCACATGGAAAATTACACAAGCACTGCTGAAGCAGTGCTTGTGTATTAATATTAACATAAATTTCATTATTGTTACATATGAATAAAATACAATTTTCAATATTTTATAAAAAGGAGAATCATCTATGAGCAAGCCTGTAATTTTAACTTATGAAGGACTCAAAAAGTTAGAGGAAGAATTAGAATATTTAAAGACGGTCAAAAGAGCTGAAGTAGCAGAAAAGATAAAACAAGCGAGAGCATTTGGAGATTTAAGTGAAAATTCAGAATACGACGAAGCAAAAAACGAACAAGCGTTTATAGAAGGAAGAATAGCTACTCTGGAAGCCATGCTTAAAAATGCAAAAGTGATTGACGAAGAAGACATAAAACTTGACCAGGTTAGCATTGGATGTACTGTAAAAGTGTATGACGAATCCTATAATGAAGAAGTAGAGTATACAATTGTAGGTTCAGCAGAAGCTGACCCAATGAATAACAAGATATCTGACGAATCTCCAATAGGGAAAGCGCTTTTAGGGAAAAAAGTAGGAGATGTTGTCTCTGTTGAAGTTCCTGCTGGAATTATAAAGTTAAAAATATTAGAAATACGCAAATAAAGGGTGATGGAGGTATAATATGTCTAATTCAAATGATAACATTTGGAACAACACTGAAGAACTCAATGAACTTTTGCGAATAAGAAGAGAAAAATTAAATATTTTAAGAAGCATGGGAATAGAACCTTACGGTATTGACAGGTTTGAAAGGACTAATTTGTCCTCTGATATTAAAAACGATTACGAGAATTTTGAAGGCAAAGTGGTTACTTTAGCAGGCAGAATTATGTCTAAAAGGAGCCATGGAAAAGCTTCTTTTGCTGATATTCAAGACAGAGATGGAAGAATCCAGATTTATGTCAAGTATGACACAGTAGGGGAAAAGAACTACGAAATTTTTAAAATCTTAGATATTGGAGATATAATAGGTGTTACAGGAGAGGTTTTTAAATCTAAAACTGGAGAAATAACTATTCGCGTGACAGATTTTAAACTTTTGTCTAAGTCTCTTCAAATACTGCCAGAAAAATGGCATGGTTTAAAAGACCCTGATTTGCGTTATCGGCAGAGATATACAGATTTAATAATAAATCCCGAAGTAAAAGAGGTGTTTTTAAAGAGGACGAAAATAATAAAGGCGATAAGAGAGTTTCTTGACAATAGAGGATTTTTAGAGGTGGAGACTCCTATTCTTCATACTATTGCGGGTGGGGCTGCAGCAAGGCCTTTTATTACTCATCACAATGCTTTAGACATTGATATGTACTTGCGAATTGCTTTAGAGCTTCATTTAAAAAGACTTATTGTGGGTGGACTTGAAAAAGTATATGAAATGGGCAGAGTTTTTAGAAATGAAGGAATGGATATAAGGCACAATCCGGAATTTACTCTTTTAGAGCTTTATGAAGCCTATACTGATTATTACGGTATGATGGAACTTACAGAACAATTATTCGCCTATGTGGCCCAAAAGGTTAATGGTATTACGAAAATAGTTTATCAAGGGACAGAAATAGATTTGACACCTCCTTGGAAGAGAATTACTATGGTGGATGCGATAAAAGAATATGTAGGGGTAGACTTTAATGAAGTGAAGACAGATGAAGAGGCAATAGAGATAGCGAAGAAATTAAACCTTGAGACAAAAGAAGGAATGAAAAAGGGAGAAGTAATAGCACTTGTTTTTGACGAGCTAGTAGAACAGCATTTGATACAGCCAACTTTTGTTATGGATTATCCTGTAGAGATTTCTCCTTTAGCTAAGAGAAAACATGACAATCCAGCATTTACTTCTAGATTTGAAGCTTTTATTTACGGAAGAGAAGTGGCTAATGCCTTTTCAGAATTAAATGACCCTATAGACCAAAAAGAAAGGTTTTTAGAACAATTAAAACAAAGAGAAGCCGGCGACGAAGAAGCTCATATGATGGATGAGGATTTTATAAATGCTCTTGAGGTTGGTATGCCACCGACTGGAGGACTAGGTATAGGGGTAGACAGACTTGTGATGTTTATGACAGATGCTTATTCTATAAGAGATGTAATATTATTCCCGACGATGAAGCCTAAAAATGACTAAAAAAGCAGTCGAAAGACTGCTTTTTAGACTGTAGACAAACTCTTTATTATATGTTGGCATTTTGCATAAGTGAAGCGACTTGACAGAGCAGCAACTAAACTTAGCGAGACCGAGAGACGAAGGCGAGGCCGAAGCCAGGGAGGGCGGAGGCGGGCACCTGAGGCAAGGACGCCGAATGTGCCCGGAACCCCGCCTGAGTCCGAGGTCGAGCTTTAGTTTAGTCTGTGATGTCACTCGGAGCGAACGATGCAAAATGCCAACAAAAATAGAACTTTGTTAACAAACTGAAGCAGTCGAAAGACTGCTTTTTAACTTTTTTGTAAGGACTGGCTTTTTAGAGATAAAAATAATATAATAAAGTTGTCAACTTTTTAAACAAAGGGGTATCGTACATGATAGATAAAGAAAAGATTAAAAAAGCGGTAAGAGACATACTTGAAGCCATAGGAGAAGACCCGGATAGGGAGGGGCTCCTTGAGACTCCTGATAGGGTTGCAAGGATGTATGAGGAAATTTTTGCTGGCCTTCATACGGATGTAAAAGACGTTATAAAGATTTTTCAGGAGGATGAACATCAAGAAATAATACTTGTAAAAGATATTCCGCTTTATTCTATGTGCGAACATCATCTCTTGCCTTTTATAGGAGTTGCCCATGTAGCGTATTTGCCTAGAAAAGGTAGAATTTTAGGCCTTTCAAAATTAGCTCGCATAGTAGATATTTTAGCAAAAAGGCCACAGCTTCAAGAGAGGTTGACAAGTGAAATTGCAGATACCATAATGGAAGCAGTGAATCCCTTAGGTGTTGCCGTTGTCATTGAGGCAGAACATTTGTGTATGACAATGAGAGGTATCAAAAAGCCGGGGGCCAAGACTGTTACTTCTGCTTTGAGAGGAATATTTAGAACAGATGAAAAATCAAGGGCAGAGGTAATGTCTTTAATAAATTCTAAAAAATAAGGGAGGTAAATTATGCTATTTAGGTGCAGAGATAAAAGTCTGGAGATTGGAAAAAAAACTTACATAATGGGAATTTTAAATATGACTCCTGATTCTTTTTCAGATGGGGGAAAATATAATACTTTAGAAAAAGGCATAGAAAGAGCTCTTCAAATGATAGAAGAAGGAGCTGACATAATAGATGTAGGTGGAGAGTCTACAAGGCCGGGACATACTCCAGTGGATGAAGAAGAAGAAATGAGAAGAGTTATACCTGTCATTGAAAAGCTTTCAAAAATTTCAAATGTCATTATATCTGTGGATACTATGAAATCAAATGTGGCATTAAGAGCTTTAGAAGCAGGTGCTCACATAGTAAATGATGTATGGGGACTTCAAAGGGACCCCAAAATGGCGGAAGTAGTTGCAAAATACAATGCAGGTGTAATAATGATGCATAACAGCAATGTAGCAGAATATGAAGATGTTGTTCAGGATATAATAAAATTTTTACAAAAAAGCATAGAGATAGGAGAAAAAGCAGGAATTGATAAAAGTCAAATGGTAGTGGACCCAGGGATAGGTTTTGGAAAAACTTTAGATCATAATCTTGAGGTCATGAATCGATTGGAAGAATTAAAAGTTTTAGGACTTCCTGTGCTTTTAGGTACTTCTAGGAAATCCATGATTGGAAAAGTTTTAAACCTTGAAGTAGAGGATAGATTGGAAGGGACTGCTGCAACAGTTGCTGTTGGGATTGTAAAAGGGGTTGATATTGTACGCGTTCACGATGTAAAGCAGATGTTAAGAGTTGCTAAGATGACTGATGCGATGGTGAGAAGATGAGTGAAGTGTATTTATCTTTAGGTTCTAATTTAGGAGATAGGGAAGAAAATTTAAAAAGAGCCGTTTTTGAGTTAGAACACTGGGAAGGCATAATTTTAAAGAAGCTTTCTCCTATTTATGAAACAAAACCTGTAGGATATTTAAACCAGGATATGTTTTTAAATATTGCAGTTGAAGTGGAGACAAACATTGGGCCTTATGACTTACTAAAAGTTGTAAATGAAATTGAAAAAAAATTAAAACGAGAAAGACTCATAAGATGGGGTCCAAGGACTATTGATATTGACATACTGTTGTACGATGATATTGAATTAAAGGATGAAGTGTTGAGTATTCCTCATCCGAGAATATGGGAGAGAGCTTTTGTGTTGATTCCTCTTTCGGATATAAACCCTTTTATAAAAAAAGGAGATGTGTATATTAAAGATTTAATAGCGGAGTTGCCTGATAAAGAAGGAGTTAAGCTGTATAAAGAGAATTGGTACAATGGGGTGTAAAAAATGAAAGTGACAAAAATTTTTACTTTTGACAGTGCCCACAATCTTATAAATTACAATGGGAAGTGTGAGGAGCTTCACGGTCATACCTATAAGCTGGAAGTTACAGTTGAGGGGAAGCCTGACGGAGAAGGAATGGTAATAGATTTTGTGAAGCTTAAAGAAATAGTAAATGAGAAAGTTGTAAAAAAGCTTGACCATAAGTATTTAAATGAAGTTTTAGGATTTAACACTACTTGCGAAAATATTCTTTTGTGGATATGGAAAGAATTGGAGCCTGTGTTTAAAGGAGATAACTATCATCTTTATAAATTGAGATTGTGGGAAACCCCTACAAGTTTTGCAGAAATTACCGAAAAAGATTTAGTATGAGGTTTTTAAAATGGTGATTACAAATCCAATTGTTTACGGGAAATTCATAAAGAGAATCAATAGATTTGAAGCTTATGTAGAGTTAAATAGCGGAGAAAAGACTTTAGTACATGTGCCTAATACGGGAAGGTGTAAAGAGATATTTGTCCCGGGAGCAGAGGTTATCCTTGAAGTAAGAGATAGGCAAGGCAGAAAAACACCCTACGAGTTGGCTTTTGCTTATAAGGGGAAAAGACTTATATCTATCGATTCACAAGTGCCTAATAAAGTAGTTTTAGAAAGCATAAAGATGGGGCTTATTGAGGAATTTAAAGGCTATGACATTGTAGAAAAAGAAAAAACTTTTGGGAACAGTAAGTTTGATATAAAGCTTACAAAAGGGAAAGAGATATGCTATGTAGAAGTCAAAGGAGTAACTCTGGAAGTAGAAGGTGTTGCAAAATTTCCTGATGCTCCCACAGAAAGAGGAAGGAAACATTTAAAAGAGCTTATAAAAGTAAAAAAAGAAGGTATGAGGGCAGCAGTAATTTTTTTAATTCAAATGGATGATATAAAATATTTTACCCCTAATGACGAGCAGGACCCGGAGTTTGGGAAGTTTCTAAGAGAGGCTGTAGGTAAAGGAGTAGAAGCTTATGCCTATACCTGTGATGTTGGAGAAAACTACGTGTTTTTAAAAGACAGGGTGGAAGTTGTGTTATGACCCTGTCCTTTTTAGCGTCTCTTGATGTAATTTTTTATTTTTAGATTTTTAGCAAATATATGTTATAATAAAGTTGTAAACATTTTTAATGGGGGCGATTTTAATGGAAAAATTACAGCTTGAGGACTTTACAAAGTTTAAATTTTTGTCTGGTTTGAAATACTCTCCAAATGGCGATTATGCAGCTTTTGCAGTACATAGAATGGATGTAGAAGAAAATAAATATCTTTCTAACATATGGCTCTTAGATATAAAAAGTAGGAAATACTTTCAATTAACTTCTTTTAATGAGGAAAGGGGTTTTGTGTGGCTAGATAATGAGAACATACTTTTTTCAGGTAGCAGGAATCCTAAAGATAAAGAAAAGGTAGAGAGTGGAGAGGAATTTACTAGGTATTATAAAATAAACATCCATGGAGGAGAGGCATTAGAGGCTTTTGTAATTCCTAAGAAGGTTATGAATATTGAACCAATTGATGAAAACACTTTTTTACTGACAGCGAGATATAACGTAAATGAAAAAGAGTTGGAAGGGTTAAGTGAGGAAGAAAAACAAAAAGAGCTAAAGAAAAGGAAAGAAGAAAAAGATTACAAAGTTTTAGATGAAATTCCCTATTGGGTAAATGGAGCAGGTTTTATAAATAAGGATAGAGAGAGGTTATATTTATATCGTGCTAATGAAAATAAGTTACAACCTATTACTGACGAATACACAGATGTATCTTTGTTTAAGTTAAACAGAGATAAAAGTAAAGCAGTATTCATAGGGCGGACTTATAAAGATAAAATGGACCTTGTAAGCGATGTGTATATTTATGATGTTGCATCTAATGAAGTAAAGAAAATTAATAGAGACGAAGATTTTTCCTATAGATATGCTGACTTTTTAGGAGACAAAATAATTTGCACAGGTACTGACATGAAGAAATATGGAATCAATGAAAATGGCAAGTTTTACCTTTTAGATATTGATTCAGGTGAGAAAAAGTGCATAACTCCTGATTTGGATATGAGTTTAGGCAATTCTGTTGGATCTGATTCTAGATATGGTTCTGGTTATAGTTTTAAAGTAGAAGGAGATTATCTGTACTTTATATCTACAGAAAGGTATAATGCATACCTTAACAGGATAGATGTAAATGGGAAAATAGAAAAAGTGATAGCATCAGATGGGTCTGTTGACATGTTTGATGTAAAAGGGGAAAATATTCTCTTTATCGGTTTTAGAGGGTTAAAACTTTTGGAACTTTATGAATACAAAAATGGCGAAGAAAAGCAGTTGACAGATTTTAATGAGTGGGTGCAGAAGGAAAGAAAACTTTCAAAGCCAGAAAGGGTAGAAGTTGAGACAAGGCCCGGACATTTCATAGATGGTTGGGTTATAAAGCCTATAGACTATGAAGAAGGCAAAAAATATCCTGCTATATTAGATATCCATGGAGGACCAAAAACTGTATATGGCGAAATTTATTTTCACGAAATGCAGTACTGGGCGGCAGAAGGATACTTTGTATTTTTCTGCAATCCCAAAGGAAGCGATGGAAGGGGCAATGAGTTTGCTGATATAAGAGGTAAATACGGTACAATAGATTATGAGGATATAATGAAATTCACAGATTATGTATTGGAAAATTACAAAGACATTGACCCTTCAAGAGTAGGAGTGACAGGGGGCTCTTATGGAGGATTTATGACAAATTGGATTATAGGTCATACAGATAGATTCAAAGCAGCCGTTTCTCAAAGAAGTATATCTAATTGGACAACAGAATTTGGGACTACAGATATAGGTTATTATTTTGTCCCTGACCAAATAGGAGGAACACCTTGGGATAATTTTGAAAAGTATTGGGAACATTCGCCTTTAAAATACGCTGATAGAGTAAAAACTCCTACTTTGTTTTTGCATTCAGATGAAGACTATAGATGTTGGATGGCAGAAGCCCTGCAAATGTTTAGCGCTCTTAAATATTTTGGCGTGGAATCAAAACTGGTACTTTTCCACGGTGAAAATCATGAGCTTTCAAGAAGTGGCAAACCTAAACACAGAATAAGAAGGCTTAGAGAAATAACGGAGTGGTTTAATAAGTATTTAAAGTAAATTTTATAGCACCCTTACAGTATAGGGTGCTACATTAGTTTTAAGCTAATAAAGCTGCTACTACACCTACTAAAAAAATTCCATCGAATATACCTGCGCCTCCTATACTTATAGCATGAGAGTTTAGGTCTTTAAAATGAGGCAAATTTAAAAGGTCTGCTCCAATTAATGTGCCTAAAACTCCTGAGATATATGCAACAGGTGCTGCATTGTGGGGAGATAATAAAATTGCAGAGGCAGCTGCCACAAGAGGCGGTATAAAGGCAGGGAGGGTAATGCCTACTCCTGGCACAGGTTTAGCTAGTGCTTTTGCTACAATTGTAACTATTATAGTAGCTATTATAGTTGGGAGTAGTGGTGCCCTCGGCAAAAGGTACAAACTGAGAATGACGGGAACTACAGCTCCCCCTACGTTTACTGCAATTACTTGCTCTTGCACTCGTGGGGGATAGTAAAAAAGGAATGGGGAAAAATACCGCTCTTCTTCATGGACAATAATTTTTTTTCGAGATATAGGAATGTTGATCACACTTCCTATTAAAGATAAACTAAAAACAAAAACTGCCATTTGGGGAGATAATCCCAATTTTGCAAAAGAAAAAGTTGTTGCCTGCACAAAAAATGTAAATATCAAAAAAGGAAACAACAATATTAGGGAAAGTATCCAAATTAAAGGCATTACGAAAACCTCCTTAAATATTTGCTACTATATTGTTATAATATCATAAAAGTGATGGTCATATCCATTACTTATAAAAATTCTTTTGTTTTTTAGGAAAAAGGAATATAATATATTTGTCAAAATTTATTCAACGAGGTGAAGCAATGATAACGAGAGAAATGATAGATAGAATAAATTTCCTTTATCACAAATCACAAACAGAAGGTTTAACAGAAGAGGAAAAAGAAGAGCAGAAAAGGCTGAGGCAAGAATACGTGAAAGAAATAAAAGAGAGAGTAAGAAGAGAATTAGAAAGTATTAAATATGCTAACAATAGTTGCGAACATTGTGGTCATGACCATCATCACCATCATCACCACCACAGACATTAAAGATAAAGGAGAGATGAAAAATGTATGAAGTAACAAAGGGGAAAGTGAAGGATGATATTCCGGAATATATAACTTTAGAAGAAGCACTTACATTAAACAAAAATCAAGTCAGAGAAAATTACAAAGAATACATAAATTCAGTTTTTGTCTCTATGCTTTCAATGCTTCAGTTTGATAAACTTTTTGTAAGAGCTAAGGGAGTTTCAGTATGGGACAATGAAGGAAACGAATATTATGACTTTTTAGGAGGATATGGTGCTTTAAATTTAGGGCATAACCCCGATGAGGTCATCGAAGCTGTAGAAAAAGTAAAATATATGCCTAATATATTGCAAGCGGCTATTGGAAATTTGCCAGGAGTTCTTGCTCATAATCTTGCAAAAGTGACACCAGGGAATCTTAAAAGGAGCTTTTTCTGTAACAGCGGAGCTGAGGCAGTAGAAGGAGCTTTAAAACTTGCTAAAATTGCTTCAGGGAAACAAAAAATAGTTTACTGCCAAAACTCTTTTCACGGCAAATCCATGGGTGCCCTTTCAGTGACGGGACGAGAAAAATATCAAAAGTATTTTAAACCACTTGTGCCGGAGACAGTTCCTATTCCATTTGGAGATGAAAAAGCTTTGGAGGAAGCTTTGAAAGGTAGAGATGTTGCTGCTTTTATAGTAGAGCCTATCCAAGGGGAAGGCGGAGTTATCGTTCCTCCTGAGGGATATTTGAAAAAGGTAAGAGAGCTCTGTACTAAGTATGATGCTTATTTGATTTTAGATGAGGTGCAAACTGGGTTTGGAAGAACAGGAAAAATGTTTGCATGTGAGCACGAAGGAGTAGTTCCAGACATAATGTGCCTTGCGAAGTCTTTAGGTGGAGGAGTTATGCCTATCGGTGCCTATATAACCACAGAGGAGATATGGCAAAAAGCTTATGGGACTATGGAAAAAGCTCTTTTACATACTTCTACTTTTGGCGGTAATACCTATGCTTGTGCAGCTGCGATTGCTTCAATACAAGCTATTATAGAGAAAAAGCTTCCTGATGCTGCAAAAGAAAAAGGTGGATACTTTTTAGGTCGACTGAAAGAATTAAAAGAAAAACATCCAAAACTTATAAAAGATGTTAGAGGAAAGGGGCTTTTAATAGGAGTAGAGTTTAATCAACCAGAAGGTGGACTTCTTGACAAGATTTCTGGAGGAGCTATCTCAAAGTTTTCAAGTGAATATCTCGGCTCTTTAATTGCTGGAGAGCTTCAAAATAAACACAGAATTATAACGGCTTACACTTTGAATAATCCAAATGTAATAAGATTAGAGCCTCCTTTAATTGTGACAAAAGAGCAAATTGACAAAGTTGTAGATGCTTTAGATGAGATTCTTACAAGGAATAGTAGCTTTTTAGGTATTACTGTTTCTGGAGCTAAAACAGTTTTAGGGTCATTATTTAAGAGGCAGTGATTGAAAGAGGTGAAATAAATTTTGAGAGAATTGTTTGAAAAAGGAATAACTTTTGAGGAATTTGTAAAAGAATCGGAGGAATATATTGCTAGAAGAATAAAAGAGAGATATGAAAAGACAGTTTTAGATGAAGATTTGATAGAGAAAATAAAATTTAAAGATGAGATAAATATTTTGGCATTTGCTGAGAGTTGGTGTCCTGATTCTCAAGTTAATGTGCCTATAGTTGCAAAAATCGCAAGTTATAATAAAAATTTTAAACTGAGAATTTTAAAAAGAGAAGGTAACGAAGAGCACATGAAACCTTATTATATAGATGGTAAAGCTAAAATACCCACTTTTGTATTTATGGATAAAGATTTTAAAGAAATCGGGTATTGGATAGAAAGGCCTGAAATAGTAAAAGAACTTGCAAAAAGTGGAGAAGGAGAGTGGAAAAGAGATTATCTTAAAGGGAAATATGATAAAAACATAATTGAGGAAATTGTTAATATTTTGTCCCGGTAATTGTGCCGGGTTTTTTAAATTCGTTTAATTTATTAAGATTTTAAACGAAAATTAATAGTAAAGGGAGATAATAAAGTTAATCGGATATTTTTGAAGGTTGCATAATCCACAATAAAATGTATAATTTAATAAGTAATACACAAAATATTGTGGTTTTACATAAGAGGAGGAATTTCCTGTGAAAATTACTGAGAATGCGAGGAAGGTTCTGGAAAAAAGGTATTTGGCTAAAGATGAAAATGGCAAGCCTATTGAGACAGTTGAGGAGATGTTTGAAAGGGTTGCAAAGACTATTGCTGAAGTGGATTTAATCTATGACCAAAATGCTGATGTAGAAGCAGTAAAGAAAAGATTTTATGATATGATGGTGGATCTGGATTTTTTGCCTAATTCTCCTACGTTAATGAATGCCGGTAGGCCATTAGGCCAGCTTTCTGCTTGCTTTGTTCTTCCTGTGGGAGATTCTATGGAAGAGATTTTTGACGCGGTAAAGTACGCGGCAATTATTCACAAAAGTGGTGGGGGCACGGGATTTAGCTTTTCCCGCTTACGCCCCAAGGGAGCTACAGTCAGATCCACTGGAGGCGTTGCATCAGGACCTGTTAGTTTTATGAAAGTTTTTAATGCAGCGACAGAAGCAGTGAAACAAGGTGGTACCCGAAGAGGAGCAAACATGGGGATTCTGCGTGTAGACCACCCTGATATATTGGAGTTTATACAGTGTAAAAAAGACAACAATGAAATAACAAATTTTAATATAAGCGTGGCTATTACAGAAGAATTTATGAAGGCTGTTGAGGAAGATAGGGAATACGATCTAATAGATCCTCATACGGGTAAGGTTGTAAATAGATTAAGAGCAAGAGAAGTCTTTGACCTGATTGTAGAAATGGCTTGGAGAAATGGGGAACCGGGTATTGTATTTTTAGACAGAATAAATGAGAAAAATCCTACCCCCGAAGTTGGAGAGATTGAGTCTACCAATCCCTGCGGTGAACAGCCACTTCTTCCTTATGAATCTTGTAACTTAGGTTCAATTAATCTTGAAAATATGTTAAAAAAGGTAGAAGGTAGATACGTAATAGATTATGACAAACTTAGAGAAACGGTCTATGATGCAGTGCATTTTTTGGATAATGTAATAGATGCTAATAAATATCCTCTTCCGCAAATTGAAGAAATGACAAAAGGTACTCGAAAAATAGGGCTTGGGGTAATGGGATTTGCTAACATGCTTTTAAGACTTGGCATACCTTATGATTCTGATGAGGCTGTAAAACTGGGCGAAGAATTGATGGAGTTTATTGATGAAACTTCCAAAGAAGCATCGATTAAGTTAGCAGAACAAAGAGGTACCTTTGGTTTCTATGATAAGAGTATTTACAAAAAAATGGGTATAAAAATTCGAAACGCTACAACTACTACTATTGCCCCGACTGGCACCATATCTATCATTGCAGGTACTTCTAGTGGCATAGAACCGGTGTTTGCAATAGCTATGACGCGAAATGTTATGGATAATACAGAACTGGTGGAAGTAAACCCTGTATTTAAAGAGGTTGCCATTGAAAGAGGATTTTATTCAGAAGAACTGATGCGAGAAATTGCTCGAAGGGGAAGTCTAAAAGACATAAAGGGTATACCAGAAGATGTTAAAAGAGTTTTTGTGATAGCTCATGATATTGACCATGAGTGGCATGTTAAAATGCAGGCAGCTTTTCAAAAACATGTTGACAATGCAGTTTCTAAAACGGTGAACTTTAGAAATGAAGCTACAGTAGAGGATGTTAGAAGAACTTATCTTCTTGCCTATAAACTTGGTTGCAAAGGGGTTACTATATACAGAGATGGAAGTCGTGAATCGCAAGTATTGAATTTGGGCATAAAAGAGAAAAAAGAAGAAGCAAAACCTAAAGAAGAGCAAACTAAAAATGAACCTTTAAGACCAAGGCCAAGACCTCCTGTGACAAGAGGAATAACTGAAAAAGTGAGAATAGGTTGTGGAAATCTTTATATAACAGTTAATTATGATGACCAAGGCATATGTGAGGTATTTACAAATCTTGGAAGAGCAGGTGGATGTCCTTCACAGTCAGAAGCTACAAGTAGGCTTATATCTATAGCATTGCGCTCAGGCATTGATGCTAAGACAATTGTAGAGCAATTAAAAGGTATAAGATGTCATTCTACTTTAAGGCAAATGGCTACAAACAAAGAAATAAAAGTGTTATCTTGCCCTGATGCTATTGGCAAGGTTATTGAAAAAGTGATGAAAATCCGAGTGGAAGAGGAGCAGCAATTTGCACCTATTGATGTACCTATATATGAAAATAATCATAATGGCGATGAAGATGACCCTAAAGAAGAAGTTGCATTGAGTGAAGCTGACTTATTAGACGAAGAAAAGTTTTGCCCTGAATGTGGCAGTCCGATAGAGCATGAAGGTGGTTGTGTTGTGTGTAAAAACTGTGGCTATTCTAAATGCGGTTGATATTTATAAAAAACCTTCTGTAGCAATTGCTACAGAAGGTTTTTTATAAATATTTAAAGGGAAGTACAAGATTCGACATATTATGATGGGGATTTGTGGTACAATTGGCTCTGATAAATAAATGTGATCAATTTTATAAACCTTATCAGCCCAAGAAGGATTTTTGAAATAAATGTAGAATACTAATATGATTCGGAAAAACGAGGGGATTAGTATGGGGAAGTACAGGGAACTGGTTTTTAATATAACCTTAATTACAATAGGAAGTATATTATTTGTGTGGGCACTTTACCGCTGTGGTATTGGAATTGATTGGAGAGTCTTTTTGATTTTATTAGCTTTCGCAATAATTTTGGATAATATTGGCATAATGTATACAGATATAAAATTATCTTTAAGCCCTACAATAGGAATAACTACTTTTTTGATTTTTGGCACGGTTGGAGCGGCTACTCTCATGGTATCCTCTGTTATGTTTGATACTATTGTAGTAAGAAAAAAGATAAAAAATGGGCTTTTAAATGGAGGAATGTTTTCTATTGCATATTTAGTGGCAGGATGGTTTTATGAATTCATAGGTGGAAAAATTGGCATAGTTTCTTTTTCGCAAGTTAAATATATTTTAAGTTACGTCATAATAAGTTTCCTTTTGAATAATTTTATACTGTACTATGCTTTAAAAGTACAGGGGAAGATTTTGTTTAAAGAGTATTGGAATGAGAGTGTATTATTAGAGTTGGGTACTTATATAGTTATGATTCCTGTTTCATTACTTCTTGCATATATTTATTTTAAACATAGCCTTCTGTTTTTTGTGTTATCTTTAACTCCACTTATATTCATAGCATATGCTTTTAGGATGATTAGAGATTTGATTAAGGCAAATAAAAGGCTTAACGCCATATATGAGATGGTTAAAATGATAAATTCGAAGTTAGAGTTGGAGCAAATATTAGATACTATTATAGAAGTTATTTCTCAAGTTGTTTCAGTATCTGCAGCAGCAATATATTTGACAGATTCTAATGGGGTAGCTGCTTTAGTAAAATCGATAGGTAATAGAGAGGGAGAGGAAGGCTTTAAAGAAAATTACTTCAAAGATGAGGGAATAATAGGAAAGTGCATATCTTCTAACAAAACAATAGCAATTAAGGATTTAAAGCAGGATAAAAGATTTTTAAAAGAACAATTTTTAAATAACTATGGCAGTGTAGTAGTAGCTCCTTTAAGGTTTTCGGGATCTGTCATTGGATGTCTTATGGTGTTGCATGTAGAGACAAATGTGTTTGATGAGGATTCTGTTAAAATCATAGAGATAATCGTAGATCAAGCTTCTGTTGCGATAACCAATGCTAAACGATATTATGAAGTCACCAAAAAATCTATTACTGATCCTTTAACAAAGACTTATAATAGAAGATATTTTAATGATGCATTAATGGAAAATATTATGAGGGCAGATGAGACTAGTGAGCCTGTGAGCCTTATAATGTTTGATTTGGATAATTTTAAACTGATAAATGATACTTATGGCCATTTAGTTGGAGATGAAGTACTTAAGGAAGTGGCAAAACGGATAAAAAACAATGTGAGAAGTGATGATATTGTAGCGCGATTTGGTGGAGAAGAATTTGCAGTGATTTTGCCGAAACTTACTGCAGAACAAGCCTATATGATTGCAGAGAGGATAAGAAATGAAGTATCATCAAGGCCAATTAGGACAGATAAAGGAGATATATATGTAACCATAACGGGTGGAGTAGCAGATTATCCGGAAAAGGCTGATTCTGCAGAAAAACTTATAAGCCATGCAGATAGAGCTTTATATGCAGGTGGCAAAAGTAAAGGAAGAAACAAAATTGCCATATATGAAGTGTGAAAAAGGCCTAAAGAAAAGACTGGGAGAATATTTTCCTGGTCTTTTTTGTTTTATCTCTTGATTTGAATAATTAATAAAGTTTTACCACATTAATAAGGCATAAAAAGTTACACTTAAATTCCTTGAAAATAAACGTTTTTTAGGTATAATATTAATCGAAAGCTGAAATAAATTTGTTAATATAGTTACCACATTAAATGTGGTAAAAGGGTGATTAATTATGGATAGGATACTTGAGATTATAAATATGCTTTTAAATAGCGAACAGCCACTTACGGTTGATTATATCGCAAATACACTGAAAGTATCGAATAAAACAATAAGGAATGATTTAAAAAAAGCTGAAGAATTTGTACAACAAAAAGGCGTAAAAATTATCAAAAAACCAAGAGTAGGTATTGTACTAGAGGGGCCTAGAAATAAAAAGCTTGAGCTTGTTGATGAGATTAAAAAGAGTTTAGACTTTGAAGAACCTTTTTCGCCTGAAGCAAGAAAAAACTACATTTTAAAGCGATTGTTTATGAGTAAAGGAAGTGTAACTACAAAAGAACTAGCGGAGGAACTTTATGTAAGTAGGGTTACAATACACAAAGACTTACAAAGTGTTGAAAAATGGCTTAACAAATTTAATCTAAAACTTCTAAAAAAACCTAACTATGGCATTGAAGTGGTAGGCGATGAAGAGAATTGGCGAAATGCAGTGGCAAGCTTAATTGTTTCAACTAAAGAACAAAAAGAATTAAAAGAATTTTTATATAATGATTACACTGGTAGGATAGATTATAGAACATTAATGCAATTAAGGGAACTTTTTGATATTGATTACAAGCAACTTGAAAAAATAGTTAGTAATGCTGAATCAAAACTCAAATTTAGATTTTCGGATGAGGCTTTTATAAGTTTGGTTATACATGTAGCTATTTCTATCGAAAGACTAAAGCATAAAAAAGATGTTAAATTATCAAAGGCGGTCTTAAATAATCTAAAGCAAAAAGATGAATATGTAATAGCTCAACAGATGGCGAAAGAGATAGAAGCGAAATTTAATGTAGTTCTTCCTGAATCAGAAATAGGATATATTGTATTGCATATCATTGGTACTAAAATGCAGCAAAATAAAATTGAAGATGTGAATTTAGAGTTGGAAGATGAAGAAAGTATTGAGCTAGCGGTTATTATGTCAAAAGAAATTATAAATATTGCTGAAAGGGCATTATCTCTTGATTTAAGCAATGATAAGCAATTGTTAAATGGTTTGATACTACATTTAAGACCAACTATAAATAGGCTTAAGTATGGTTTAACACTAAGAAATCCACTATTAAACGATATTAAAGAGAATTATCCTGAAATATATGGGGTTGCATGGATGACAAGTGTTGTGTTTGAGAAGTATTTAGGTAAAAAAGTTGCAGAAGAGGAAATAGGTTATATTGCACTACATTTAGGTGCTGCAGTTGAACGAGCTAAAAAACCACTTAAAGCCCTGGTTGTTTGTACAACTGGCATTGGAACAGCACAACTTCTTGCGGCAAGGCTTGAGAAATCTTTTAAACAGATAGAAATAAAAGACATAGTTTCTTCTGTTTCGCTACATGAGAGCATCTTAAATGACATAGATATAGTTATCTCTACTGTACCTATTGAGATAAATAAACCTTTTATAAATATAAGTCCTTTATTAACTCAAAATGATATAAAGCGGCTTGATGAATTTATACAGGCTCTAAATAAAAGATCTAATTTAATCGATACGCAGTTACTTGATGTTGACGGTATTTACCTAAAAAAAGAAGATTTATTAAATAAGGTATGTATGGAGTTGCATAAAAAAGGATATGTAAAGGAGGAATATATTCAAGATGTTATAACCAGAGAAAAAATAGCTTCTACTGCTATAGGAAATGGTATTGCAATTCCACATGGTTTACCAGAACATGTTAATAAATCAGTTTTTACAGTGGTAAGACTAAAAAATCCTATAGCTTGGGATGAAGAAAAGGTAGATATGTTATTTATGATATCTTTAACTCAAAGTGATATAGCAAAATCCAGGTATATATTTAGAAAATTATATAATAAACTTGAATCACCGGAATTTGTAGAAAATATAAAAAAAGCGAAAAGCAGAGAGGAAATTATAAAGTTATTGGAGGTAGTTTATAATGCTGATAAATAAAAATCTTGTCACACTAAATCTTGAGGCAAAAAACAAAGAAGAGGCAATTATAAAATTGGCGGAATTAGCGCAAAAAGAAGGGAAAATAACTTCTGTAGAGGAGTATGCGAGAAGTGTGCTTGATAGAGAAAAAGCATATACAACGGGGGTGGGGAATGGAATCGCAATACCACATGGAAAATCAAAAGCTGTAAAGGAGGCGATGATAGTATTTGGTAAAACAACTGATGGAATAGAATGGGATTCATTAGATGGCAAACCTGTCAATTTAATTTTTCTCTTAGGGGTGCCTGAAGAAAATGTGGATAATGTTCATCTTAAGATATTGTCACAGTTATCACGAAAATTAATGAATGATAGTTTTATTGAAATGCTAAAAAAAGCAGTAACTGTCGAGGAAATTTTAAATGCTTTAAGTGATATCCAAGTAAGTTAAAAATAAACAAAAATAAAATCGATAAGGAGGATAAAAATACGATGAAGGAAGAATTAAAAAGGATTAGAGAATATTTAATGACAGGCGTATCTTACATGATACCTATAGTTGTCATAGGTGGTGTTTTAATAGCTTTTTCAATTGCATTAAGTGGTGTGCAGGCGGGTAAAGGTGCAGTTGTTACAAATCCAGTGTTAAAAAGTATGATGGATATTGGTACAGCTTCTTTTTCAATGATGGTGCCAGTTCTTGCAGGATTTATAGCTTTTGGAATAGCTGATAGACCTGGACTTGCTCCTGGACTTGTTGGTGGAGTACTTGCAAACCAGTTGAAGGCAGGTTTTTTAGGTGGAATTATTGCAGGTTTTATCGCAGGATATGTTGCAAGGTGGATAAAGAGTTGGAGAGTTCCTAAGAATTTAAGACCTATAATGCCAATTTTTGTAATCCCGTTGTTATCAGCACTTATTGTAGGTTTTCTTATGATATATATACTCGGTAATCCTATAAGCAGTGCAATGACAGCTATGACAAATTGGTTAAAATCCATGAGTACAGGAAATGCTGTGATTTTAGCAATGATAATGGGTGCGATGATAGCTTTTGATATGGGGGGCCTGTAAACAAAGTTGCATTCTTATTTGCTGCAGCAATGATAGGAGAAGGCGTATATACAATTATGGGACCAGTAGCAGTAGCAATATGCATTCCCCCGCTTGGGATGGGTGTTGCTACATTGTTAGCACCCAACAAGTACACTAAAGCAGAAAAGGAAGCAGGGTATGGTGCACTTGCAATGGGGATGATTGGTATCACAGAAGGTGCTATACCTTTTGCTGCAGCCGATCCATTAAGAGTAATACCATCTATAATGGTAGGCTCATCTATAGGTGCTGCGATAGCAGCAATAGGGAAGGTTGGAGACCATGCACCACATGGTGGACCTATTGTGTTACCAGTTGTAGATAATAAAATCATGTTTATAGTAGCTGTACTAATAGGTATTGCGGTTACTGCATTAATGGTAAATGCATTAAAAAAACCTGTTATTGAAGAAGTTGAAGATGAAAGTGAAGTTGCTGAGTAAAACTAAAAATAGTTTCAAGATTATGTAAATAATTTACAAAATTTTATAGAAAGAGGGATGGAATATGAAAATAGTTGCAGTTACAGCTTGTCCTACAGGTATTGCTCATACCTATATGGCGGCTGAAGCATTAGAGAATGCAGCAAAAAAACTTGGGCACAAAATTAAAGTTGAAACGCAAGGTTCAATTGGCATAGAGAATAAAATAACTCAGAAGGAAGTTGATGAAGCAGATCTTGTTATTTTCGCAGCAGATGTAGCAGTTAAAGAAGAATCTCGATTTAAAGATAAGCCCATCTATAAAGTTGAAGCTCAAAAAGCTATAAAAAACGCTAAAGCTGTTATTGAAGAAGCATTAAAATTGGTTAATAAATAAAGAACTGGTTGCTGAGTCAGGAAAGGGATTGCCTTTCCTGATTTTGCTTTTGCGGCTATCTAAAAAATGATTTGTCAAATTTGCTTTATTTTTTTATTTTATTATTGTGCAAAAGTTTCACACTGGGACGAAAACTATGTTATAATAGACGTTAGAACTAATTTTAAGGAGGGTTAACAAATGCTAAAAGGAGTTGCGGCATCCCCAGGGATAGCGATTGGGAAGGTTTTCTTATATACTAAAGAAAAAGCAGAAATCAACATGAAAAACATAGATGAATCAAAAGTAGAGTACGAAATTGAAAGGTTTAAGAAAGCTTTAGAAGTGACGAAGGAGCAAATACAAAAAATTAAAGAAGATGCATTGAAAGAATTTGGGAAGGATAAGGCAGAAATTTTTGAGGCACATTTAATGCTAGCAAGTGACCCCGAACTTATTGAAGGGGTAGAAAACATGATAAAGACTGAACTTATAACTGCTGATAATGCTGTAAATAAAGTGATTGAACAAAATGCTTCTGTAATGGAGAGTCTAGATGATGAATATTTAAAAGAAAGAGCTGCAGATTTAAGAGATGTTGGAAGCCGTATAATAAATAACCTTTTAGGAGTAAAAAACACCAGCCTTTCTGAACTTGATGAACAAGTGATAATCATAGCCAAAGATTTAACCCCTTCTGATACCGCAACCATGAAAAAAGAAATGGTTTTGGGGTTTGCTACAGATATAGGTGGAAGAACTTCTCATACAGCTATAATGGCTCGTTCCCTAGAAATTCCTGCTGTAGTAGGATTGGGTAATGTTACCACCCAAGTTAATAATGGAAATACCGTAATAGTGGATGGGTTGGAAGGGGTTGTCATTGTAAATCCTGACGAAAGTACAATGAACGAGTATAAAACTAAAAAAGAGAATTATGATAAAAAGGTGGAGAAATTAAAGAAATTAAAAGATTTGCCTGCAATAACTCCCGATGGCAAAAAAGTCATGTTAGCGGCAAATATAGGAACTCCAAAAGATGTAAAAAGTGCACTGGCCAATGGAGCAGAAGGGGTTGGACTTTTTAGAACTGAATTCTTATACATGGATAGAACTACTCTTCCTACAGAAGAAGAGCAATTTGAAGCCTACAAAGAAGTTGCAGAAAAAATGGAAGGCCGGCCTGTTACTATAAGAACCTTAGATATAGGCGGAGATAAAGAGCTTCCTTATCTTGATATGCCTAAAGAGATGAATCCTTTTTTGGGATATAGGGCTATAAGGCTTTGCTTGGATAAGACAGACATATTTAAGACCCAATTACGAGCAATTTTAAGAGCAAGTGCTTATGGAAATATTCACATAATGTATCCTATGATATCTTCTATAGAAGATGTGAGAAAAGCAAATATCGTTTTAAACGAAGTAAAAGCTGAGCTTGATAAAGAAGGCATAAAATATGACAAAAACATAAAAGTAGGTATAATGGTAGAAATACCTTCTGCTGCAGTGACTGCAGACATATTAGCTAAAGAAGTGGACTTCTTTAGCATAGGAACTAATGACTTGTGCCAGTACACTCTCGCTGTTGACAGAATGAATGAACATGTAAAAGATTATTATCAGCCATTTAATCCAGCTATTTTAAGGCTTATAAAGTTTGTGATTGATGCGGCTCACAAAGAAGGAAAATTTGCAGCCATGTGCGGTGAAATGGCAGGAGATCCTTTAGCTACAGTTATATTGTTAGGACTTGGCTTAGACGAGTTTTCTATGAGTGCAACTTCTATACCTACAGTTAAAAATATCATCAGAAATGTGGAATATGAAAGAGCAAAAGAAATAGCGGAAAGGGTGCTAAATATTGCTGAGGCAGAAAAGATACAAAAAATGATGGAGGACATAATTAAAGACATTGAGTAAATCTCTGGCTTTTGCCAGAGATTTTTTATTAAAAAAATATCAAAAAAAATAAAGGAAAATTTCAAAATGTATAGAATAATAATATTAAAGATTATTTGCGATAAGATAGGGGGATATGTATGAAGGATTACAAAACTAATCAAATAAGAAATGTAGGATTGGTTTCCCACGGTGGAGCCGGTAAAACTACATTAACTGAGGCATTCCTTTTCAACACAAAAGTCATTGATAGAATGGGGCGCGTAGAAAATGGCACTACTGTATCTGACTATGACCCAGAGGAAATTGCCAGGCAGATATCTATTTCCACATCAGTAATTCCAGTGGAGTGGAGAGAGTGTAAAATTAATATATTAGATATGCCAGGGTATTTTGATTTCTTTGGAGAAGTTGTAAGTGGCTTGCGGGTTGTAGACAGTGTTATAATACCTGTGTGTGCTGCTTCTGGTGTAGAAGTTGGAACTGAAAAAGTGTTTAATATGGCTAAAAAGAATAAGTTGCCTATTATATTTTTTATTAACAAAATGGATAGAGAAAATGCAGATTATTTTAAAACATTAAATCAATTGATGGAGAAATTTGGTAATAAGGTTATTCCTTTGACATTTCCTATTGGAAGCGAACAAAGTTTTAAAGGCTATGTAGATGTTCTTACTCAAAAAGCATACGTTTACGATGAAAAAGGGGTAAAGGAGACAGAAGTACCGGCAGATTTGATGGATAAAGTTTTATCGGCCAAAGAGGAATTGATTGAGAACATTGCTGAAAACGATGAAACTTTAATGGAAAAGTACTTTGGAGGAGAAGAATTTACACAAGAAGAAATGAAAGAAGGAATCAAAAACAGCATAAGAATTGGAGAGTTAATGCCTGTTTTATGCGGTTCAAGCCTTAAAAATATTGGAACAGATAAATTATTAGATGCTATTGTGGAATTTTTGCCATCACCTCTGGATATAGAAAGAGAAAAAGCTAGTGAAAATGGACCAGTAGCCGCATTTGTATTTAAAACTATAGCAGATCCTTATGTGGGCAGACTATCTATTTTTAAGGTTGTATCAGGTACTCTAACTTCTGATTCTACACTACTTAATTCAAATAAGCAGATGCAAGAAAAAATAAGCCAGCTTTACATTTTAAGAGGGAAAAAGCAGATGCCTGTATCTAAGTTAGTAGCAGGAGATATAGGAGCAGTTGCAAAGCTTCAATATACCATGACAGGAGATACTTTATGTGACCCTTCTAAACTTGTGACATTAGCACCTATCGATTTCCCACAGCCTACACTTTCACTTGCTATTGAACCTAAATCCAAAGGGGATGAGGAGAAAATTAGCAATGGGCTCCAAAGGTTGCAAGAGGAAGATCCGACTTTTAAAGTTGAAAAAAATTTAGAGACGGGTCAGATGATAGTTTACGGAATGGGAGAGCAGCATATAGAAGTAATTTCTAAAAAGTTGATGAACAAGTTTGGAGTAGAATGCACCTTGACAGACCCAATTGTACCCTATAGAGAGACGATAAAGGGTAAAGTCAAAGTAGAAGGAAAGCATAAAAAGCAGACAGGTGGACATGGACAATATGGTCATGTGTGGATTGAATTTGAGCCAAATCCCAACAGTGAATTTGAGTTTGAAGATAAAATCTTTGGTGGAGCTGTTCCTAAACAATATATTCCAGCAGTAGAAAAAGGCTTGAGAGAAAGTATGAAAGAAGGTGTGCTTGCTCGTTATCCTGTTGTAAACATTAAAGCTACTTTGGTAGATGGTTCCTACCATCCTGTTGATTCTTCTGAAATGGCTTTCAAAATTGCTGCATCTCTTGCTTTTAAAAAGGGAATGGAACAAGCAAATCCAGTTCTTTTAGAACCTATTATGAGAGTAGAAGTGGTGGTACCTGAAGAATACATGGGAGATATCATTGGGGATTTGAATAAGAGAAGAGGAAGAATTTTAGGCATGGAGTCAAAAGACAATTTAGAAGTAATCACAGCAGAAGTGCCTTTGGCTGAAATGAATAGATATGCGACAGATTTAAGGTCTTTGACACAAGCAAGAGGAGACTTCAAAATGACTTTTGCAAGATATGAAGAAGCTCCACCTAATGTGGCACAAAAGATAATAGAAGAAAGGAAGAAATTAAAAGAAAAAGAAGAATAAGCCTGCTTTTGCAGGCTTTATTTTTATTGCAGCTAATAACTTTTTTCTAAAAAATATTTAAGTTATAATATAAGAAAACACGGGTATTAGAGGAGGACTTTATGAAATGAATATAAGAGAAGAAACTTTAAAACTTCACAAAGAAAATAGAGGCAAACTTGAAATTATAAGCAAAGTAGAAGTGAAAAATGACAAAGATTTAGCTTTAGCCTATACCCCAGGTGTTGCAGAGCCTTGTAAGGAGATACATAAAAATAGTGATTTAGTATATGAATATACTACAAAGAGCCACATGATTGCGGTTGTGACAGATGGTTCAGCTGTTTTAGGTTTAGGAAACATAGGGCCCTACGCAGCACTACCTGTTATGGAAGGAAAAGCAGTTTTATTTAAAGAATTTGGAGGCGTTGATGCAGTACCTATATGTCTTGCTACTCAAGATGTTGAAGAAATTATAAAAACTGTGGTGAATATTTCACCTGCTTTTGGAGGTATAAATCTTGAAGATATTTCTGCTCCTCGTTGTTTTGAAATAGAAAGAAAGTTGGACGAAATTTTGGATATACCTGTATTTCATGATGACCAGCATGGAACGGCAGTTGTAACTTTGGCTGCTTTAATAAATGCTTTAAAAATTGTAGAAAAGGAATTAAAAGAAGTTACTGCCGTTGTAAATGGAGCTGGAGCGGCAGGGATTGCTATTGCTAAATTTTTAATAAAAGCGGATATAAAAGATGTAATAGTTTGCGATAGAAGTGGTATCATATATGAAGGAAGAGAAGATGAAGACTTCTCTAAAAAAGAGATTGCAAAAATATCAAATAAAGGAAGATTAAAAGGGCTTTTAAAAGATGCTTTAAAAGGAGCAGATGTGTTTATTGGAGTATCAGCACCTAATGTATTAAATAAAGAAATGATAAAAACAATGGCAAAAAAACCAATAGTTTTCGCATTAGCTAATCCAGTGCCTGAGATATATCCTGATGAAGCAAAAGAGGCAGGAGCTTATGTAGTAGGTACTGGCAGATCTGATTTTCCAAACCAAATAAATAATGTGTTAGCTTTTCCGGGTATATTTAGAGGGGCATTAGAAGTTAGGGCTACTACAATTAATGAAGAGATGAAAATTAGTGCTGCGTATTCTATTGCCCAGACTATTTCAGAAAATGAACTTACTCCGGAATATATAATTCCAAAGCCTTTTGATAAAAGAGTTCTTAAAAATGTAGCAATAGCAGTTGCAAAAGCAGCAATAGACACGGATGTAGCTAGAATAAATGTGGATTTAAAAGAGATTGAGAAGAGTTTAAGTGAATAAGAAAAGTAAATAAGAGGTGGAGGAAATGAATAAAAATCAAAAATTCTTCAAAGGAAAATTGTACAAATCTATAAGAGGGAATTTTTTTGAAGAAGATACTTACGAAAGTACAGAAAGAAAAAATTTAAAAGGAAAAAGCAATTTTTCATCTCTTATAAACCAACAAGAGCCTCAAGAGTTGGCAGATGAAGAGGAAGAAAACTATGAAAATGAATGAAAAATGGTGAAAATTTTAGAATATGAGAGATATTTTTATTATTTGATGAAAATATTAGAAAAAATCACTTGCTTTAGCGTGAAAAAGCTATTGACGAGAGGACAAAAAAATGCAAAAATATATTCGAAGGTCAAAGAAAGTCAAAGTAAAAGTAAGAGACGTGGTGATGGCGATGGCAAGGCTTAGTGATTTGATTGAAAATTTTATAAAAGAGCTAATGGAAGAGGCTGGTAAGCATTATGTAGAAATTCAAAGAAATGAATTAGCAAATGTTTTTAATTGTGCGCCATCTCAAATAAACTATGTGTTAGAGACGCGTTTTACTATTGACAGAGGATACATCATAGAAAGTAAAAGAGGCGGCGGAGGTTATATAAAAATTTATAAAACTTCTATATCAAACAATTGGATAAATAAAATAATAGAAAACATAGGGGATAATATTTCTGAGAGTAAAGCTAGATACTACATTGATGCTCTTTTAGACCACAATATTATAACTTCAAGGGAAGCAGCTTTGATGAAAGCTGTAGTTAATGATAAAATTCTTTCTTTTTCTCAGGAAGATAAGAATATGTTGCGAGCATTACTACTTAAGGCAATGCTTATGGAAATTGCTCGCAACAAGTAAAGGAGGTAATTTTTATGATGTGTGATAAATGCAAAATAAGGCCTGCTACAGTTCATTACACTAAAATAGTAAACGGAGTAAAAACTGAAATGCATTTGTGTGACCAGTGCGCAGCAGAAGAGGGAATTTTAAATACAGAAGTTTTTTCAACTTTTACACCTTTTTCAGTTCAAAATTTATTGTCAGGGTTAATGGACTTTTTGCCTGGAGTAGATGACTTTACAAAAAAAACTTTGAAATGCAGTCACTGTGGTATGACTTACGAAGATTTCAAAAAAATTGGAAGATTAGGTTGTAGTTTCTGCTATGATGCTTTTGCTGAAGAATTAAATCCTCTTATGAGGAGAATACACGGCAGTACAGAACACAGAGGGAAAATTCCTAAAAAAGCTGGCGGTAAAATGAGAGTAAAAAGAGAAATTGAGGAGTTGAAATATCAATTGGAAAAAGCTATTAAAGAAGAAGCTTATGAAAAAGCAGCAGAATTAAGGGATAAAATCAGAGAATTGGAGAAAGAATTAGGAAAGTAGGTGACCGAAATGCTACAGTACGATAAAGATGTGGTATTGTCCAGTAGAATTAGACTTGCTCGGAATATAAAAGATATTCCTTTCCCTACTATTATGACAGAAGAGCAGGGACGAAAGGTTATAGATTTGGTTAGAAAGGCTATATTAGGTAGTAATACTATTTTATCTACCCAATTTGTAGAATATGATATGAAGAAATTGACTCCTATTGACAGGCAATCACTTGTAGAAAAGCACCTTATAAGCCCTGACCTTTCACAGAATACAAAGAGTGGTTATGCTCTTATAAAAGATGACAATACAGTAAGTATAATGGTCAATGAAGAGGATCATCTTAGAATACAATGTATATTAGAAGGATTAAGGCTTAATGAAAGCTGGGATACTGCCGATAAAATTGACGATTTGATTGAAGAAACTATCGACTATGCCTATGATGAAAAGATAGGTTATTTGACTTCTTGTCCTACTAACGTAGGAACAGGGATACGAGCCTCAGTCATGGTTCATCTTCCAGCTCTTACTATCACTGGGCAAATAAGCAATATTTTAAACTCTGTTTCTAAAATAGGTATGGCAGTGAGAGGGATATACGGTGAAGGTACTCAAGCTTTAGGAGATATTTATCAAATTTCTAATCAAGTCACTCTTGGCCAAAGCGAAAGAGAAATAATTGAAAATATTCAAGGAGTAGCAAGACAAATTATCTCTAGCGAAAGAAAAGCTAGAGAGGATTTATACAAAAAACAAAGAATTCAAATAGAAGATAGAGTAGGAAGGGCTTTTGGAATTTTATCTCATGCAAAAGTGATGTCTACAAAGGAATACATGACTTTAATGTCTGACGTGAGATTAGGAGCAATTTTAGGAATATTAGATGTGGATATAAATAAAATTGATGTTCTCACTACACATATACAACCAGCTAATTTACAAAAAATTTATGGCATTCAATTAGACCCCTATGAGAGAGATGTTAAAAGGGCAGAATATGTAGTAAGTCAAATAAACAAAAAAGATAATTTATAGGAGGTGTTTGTTATGGCGATGTTTGGAAGATTTACAGAAAGAGCTCAAAAAGCTCTTTATTTGGCTCAAGAGGAAGCGAGGTCTTTTTATCATAACTATGTAGGGACAGAACACATTTTATTAGGATTGTTAAAAGAAGATGAAGGAATTGCAGCAAGAGTTTTAAAAAAACTGGGAGTAACTTATGAAACTACAAGAGAGAAGGTATTGTCTTTGATTGGAATGGGAAATATTCCAGGAGACGTGGTAGGTTATACACCACGAGCTAAAAGGGTATTGGAATTGAGTCTTAGTGAGGCAAGGAGATTTAATACCAGCTATGTAGGGACAGAGCATATTTTGTTAGGACTTTTAAGAGAAGGCGAAGGAGTTGCTGTAAGAATTTTAATGGAACAAGGTATAGATTTCAATAGGGTGAGAGAGGAGATTGTAAAAATGCTTAATGAAGAGCCTGCAGGAGGACCTGCAAAGGCTGCAAAAGTTAAAAATACCAATACACCTACTTTAAATCAATTTGGAAGAGATTTAACTGAGCTTGCAAGAGACGGCAAACTTGACCCTGTAATAGGAAGAGAAAAAGAGATTGAAAGAGTTATACAAATCTTAAGCAGAAGGACAAAGAATAACCCTGTCCTAATAGGTGAACCGGGTGTCGGTAAAACTGCTATTGTAGAAGGTCTTGCGCAAAAGATTGTAGAAGGAGAAATTCCTGAAATTTTGAAAGATAAAAGAGTTGTAACTTTAGACATGGCTTCTATGGTAGCAGGTACAAAGTACAGAGGCGAATTTGAAGATAGGTTAAAAACAGTATTAAATGAGGTTATAAAGGCAGGAAATGTGATACTATTTATAGATGAGATGCACACTTTGATAGGAGCAGGTGCAGCAGAGGGTGCAATAGATGCATCAAATATTCTAAAACCGGCACTTGCAAGAGGTGAAATTCAAGTAGTTGGAGCTACTACTTTGGATGAGTACAGAAAATATGTAGAAAGAGACCCTGCATTAGAGAGACGATTCCAACCAATAATTGTAGATGAACCAACTGTGGAGGAGACTATTGAGATATTAAAGGGCTTGAGAGATAAGTATGAAGCCCATCATAGGGTTAAAATTACTGACGAAGCTTTAGAAGCAGCAGCTAGACTTTCTCACAGATATATTGCAGATAGATTTTTACCTGATAAAGCTATAGACTTAATAGATGAAGCAGCTTCTCGCGTAAGACTAAAGACAGTGACAGCTCCTCCAGAGATAAAAGAACTGGAAGATAAAATCAATGACCTTATAAAAGAGAAGGAAGAAGCGATAAGAACTCAAGAATACGAAAAAGCTGCAAAAATAAGAGATGAAGAACAAAAATTGAGAGAAGAATTAGAAAAATTAAAAGCTAAATGGCAACAAAATTCTCTTTCTAATGAAAAAAGTGTAGGACCTGAAGAAATCGCACAAGTCGTATCTCTGTGGACAGGAATACCTGTTAAAAAGTTAGCTGAAGAGGAATCAGAGAGATTGCTCCACTTAGAGGAGGTATTGCATGAAAGAGTTATAGGACAAGATGAAGCAGTAGAAGCAGTGGCAAGAGCTATAAGAAGGGCAAGAGTAGGCTTAAAAGATCCAAAAAGGCCAATAGGTTCATTTATCTTCTTGGGGCCTACTGGTGTTGGTAAAACAGAACTTACAAAGGCTTTGGCAGAAGCTCTTTTTGGTGACGAAAATGCTATGATTAGGCTTGATATGTCAGAATACATGGAAAGACACACCGTTTCTAAACTTATTGGTTCACCTCCAGGATATGTAGGATTTGAAGAAGGAGGACAATTAACAGAAAAAGTAAGAAGAAAACCCTATTCAGTAATCTTGCTGGATGAAATTGAAAAAGCGCATCCTGACGTGTTTAACATTCTCCTTCAAATATTAGAAGATGGACGACTCACAGATTCAAAAGGTAGAACTGTAGACTTTAAAAATACCGTTATAATCATGACATCAAACGTGGGAGCAGAACTTTTGAAAAAGCAATCTACTTTAGGATTTATGCCTCAAGAAAAAGAAGACAAAGCCTCTTATGACAAAATAAAAGAAACATTGATGGCAGAGTTGAGAAAGACCTTTAGACCTGAATTCTTAAATAGGGTGGATGAGATAATTGTATTTCATCAACTCTCAAAAGAAGATATTGAAAAGATTGCTGATATAATGATTAAAGAATTGAATGACAGACTAAAAGAGAACGACATTAAACTGGACTTTACTCCTGAAGCCAAAGAGGAAATTATCAAACAGGGATATGACCCCAACTACGGTGCAAGGCCTTTAAGAAGAGTTATACAAAGAATTGTAGAGAATCAACTGTCTGAACTTATGTTGCAAGGAGAAGTGAAGCCAGGAGATGAACTTATTGTAACTGCAAAAGACGGAAAAATAGAGTTTGTGAAAAAGGACGCTATAAAAAAGGCTTAGCCTCGGGCTAAGTCTTTTTTATAGGAGAGGTTTAAAAGTGTGATATAATTAAAAGAGAATTTTGTGAAAGATGGTGGAGGTATGGCCAAATCAACTACAAAGTTTGTGTGTAGAGAGTGTGGCTTTGAAAGTAGTAAATGGATGGGAAGATGTCCTAATTGTGACAGCTGGAATTCTTTTGAGGAAGAAGCTATAGAGAGTTCAAAAAATTTTAGGAAAACTAAAGATAGATCACAAATATACCTTCTTGAAGATGTAACTTTTTCAGAAGAGGAAAGAATAAGGACAGGGATTGAAGAGTTTGACAGGGTTTTAGGCGGCGGAATTGTAAAAGGTTCTCTTGTTTTAATAGGTGGTGACCCAGGAATTGGGAAGTCTACTTTGCTATTACAAGTAGCAGGTAATATTTCTGATAGCAGGAAGGTACTTTATGTGTCAGGAGAGGAATCAGTTCAACAGATTAAATTGAGGGCAGATAGAATTTTGAAAGAGAAACAGCGAATATATCTTTTGTGCGAAACAAATATAGAAGAGATAGAGAGAAAAATTGATGAGAATAAGCCGGATTTTGTTATTATTGATTCTATACAGACGATATACACTGAGGAAAGTGAGACAATACCGGGAAGTGTGTCTCAGATAAGACAAGTGACTCAAAAGCTGATGGAAATTGCAAAACAAAAAGACATAAGTATTTTTTTGATAGGGCATGTTACAAAAGAAGGAGCAATAGCGGGACCCAAAGTTTTGGAACATATGGTGGACACGGTTTTATATTTTGAAGGGGATAGGACCCAGTCTTTTAGGATATTGCGGGCTGTAAAAAACCGTTTTGGCGCAACTCACGAAATAGGAGTTTTTGATATGGAGGAGGATGGGCTTTGTGAGATAAGCAATCCTTCTGAATTTATTCTCTCAAATAAGCCGAAAGATGTTTCAGGGACTGCTGTTGTATCTTCTATTCAAGGGACGAGGCCAATTTTAATGGAAGTTCAGTCTTTGATATGTAAGACTACTTTTGGAGTGCCGCGAAGAATGGCCACTGGATTTGACTACAATCGCTTTATATTGCTTTTGGCAGTTATAGAAAAAAGACTGGGCATAAATCTTTCACAATTTGATGCATATGTAAATGTGGCTGGAGGAATGAAAATTCAAGAGCCAGCTGCTGACCTTGGAATAATTGCTTCATCTCTTTCTGGATATTTTAATATACCTATTCCTGAAGATGTTTGTTTTATAGGAGAGGTGGGATTGACGGGAGAAGTAAGAGGAGTCAGCAATATAGATAAACGAATAGGTGAAGCACAAAAGATGGGATTTTCTCAAGTTTTTATTCCTGAGATGAAAACAAAAGAAATAAAAAAGTTTGGGAATATAAAGGTTACTAAAATAAAGGACATAAAGGATATTATGGATTTTTTGAGAGAAAGAGAACAAAAAGCGTCTTCATAAGGAAGACGCTTCAGACTGTAGACAAACTTTCGTAAAGGAGATATTTTGCATAAGGAGCGACTTGTTACAAAGCGCTAACAAAACTTAGCAAGACCGAGGGTGGAGGCAGGGCCGAAGCCACGGATGGCGGAGGCGGGCACCTTAAGGCATGGATGCCGATTGTGCCCGGTACCCTGCCGGAACCTGAAGGTCGAGCTTTAGTTTTGTCGCTTTGGAACATCGGAGCGACGATGCAAAATATCTCCTTTGAATATTTTTTAACTTTGTCAACAAACTAAAGCGTCTCCATAGAAGAGACGCTTATTTTATAACATGTTAAATATGCCTAAAGTGTTCAATTCTTTGTGTTTTTTAAGAAGTATATCGTAAAAATTAAGCCCTAAAACATTACACAAAGCGATTATGTAAAATACATTGTTACCTATTTCTGCTTCTATAACTTCTTTACAGTTTTCACAGAGTTGGCCTTCAAGATGGGTTTTGAAATATTTGTGGGCCTCTTCCAAAGTTGCATCCGGGGGAGTTTCTTGTTTGCTAGCATTTATCCTTATGCAACCGCACTCGGTTACTGATTTAGCAACAGCTCTATTTATGCGGGCACTGCTCTCTTGTATTTTTGTCATTATATCCATAATACTTCTATGGCGCAGAAGGTATTCATCTACTGTGTTTTGAAGGTCGTCTACAATAATATCCTTCATTTTTTTGTCCACTCCCGTTCTATGAGTTTTTAAGATTTCTCTTGCTTTTATTATAGACTTAAACCATTACCATGTCAATATTTAGAATGGCATTTAAATACATTATATAGCATTAATGTAATTTTAATCTTTTGTTAAATTGACAATCCATCTACATAAGTAGTATACTGTAATTAACAACCACTTTATACGTGTAAAAATTGTGAAATATTTTTAATTATTCCCCCTATATTGCTTATAATAATGAGAAAAATAGCCAATAATAGAGATAGGAGGTGATAATATGTTGTATAAAATTATAAGAGGTGGAATTGGATTACTGGGAATGGCAGCGGGTTTTGAATTGACAAAGCTTTTGCTAGATCTTGTAAAAGATCAGAATTTTGTGCCTATACAGTTAAATTATTTTTCAACAGTGATAGCTTATATTATAGGTACTTTAATAGGTGGAATCATATTTTACGTCATTTCTCCTAAATTTATAAAGTGGGGGAAAGACTTTGAACAGTGGTTGGAAGCAAAACTTCAGAATATGCCGATTGATGAAATTTTAATAGGAGCATTCGGGCTAATAGTAGGGCTTATTGTGGCTAATTTGTTAAGCGCGCCTCTTTATCCTATCTTAGTTGTAGGAAAAGTAGTGCCAATTCTTTTGAATTTGTTTTTGGGGTATTTGGGCATTAGAATTTCTTTAAAGAAAAAAGATGATATTTTAAATGTATTTTCTTTTATGAAAAAGTTGGGACCGCAAAAGACTGTTAAAAACGAGTATAGTGGAATTCCAAAAATTTTGGATACCAGTGTAATTATAGATGGCAGGATATTTGACATATGTAAGACGGGCTTTATTGAAGGACCTTTAATAATTCCAGCTTTTGTATTAGAGGAATTAAGGCATATTGCAGATTCTTCAGATTCTTTAAAGAGAAATAGGGGTAGACGGGGACTGGATGTTTTAAATAAGATACAAAATGAGTTAAATATCAAAGTAGAAATTGTAGATAAGGAAATTGATGCGGCAGAAGTAGATACAAAACTTTTGAAACTTGCCCAAATGCTAAAAGGCAAAATAATAACTAATGATTATAATTTAAACAAAGTAGCAGAATTTCACAGGGTCCCTGTTTTGAATATAAATGAACTTTCCAATGCAGTAAAACCAATTGTTCTTCCTGGAGAAGAAATGGTAGTGCAAGTTATTAAAGATGGCAAAGAGGCCGGCCAAGGAGTTGCTTATTTGGACGATGGTACGATGATTGTTGTAGACGGTGGCAAAAAATTCATAGGTAATACCATAGAAGTGCTTGTTACTAGTGTTTTGCAAACTGCCGCAGGAAGGATGATATTTGCAAAGCCCAAACAGGCAGAACAAGAAAAGGCTATATGAAAAACGCAGGGAAACCTGTGTTTTTTTATGTGGAAATGATATAATTGGAGTGTGCATTATTTTACTTGTGAGGTAGAGAAAATGAATGTAAGTGCGGTAATAGTGGCGGCAGGTAAGGGCATTAGAATGGGGCACACAGTAAATAAAGTATACCTTACTATAGCAGGTAAACCAGTTTTGTATTATTCTCTCAAAGCCTTTGATGAAATTGATTGGATTAAGGAAATTGTTGTTGTTGTATCAAAGGAAGAAATGGAATATTGCCAAGAAAATGTAGTAAAAAAGTATATTTTCAAAAAACCAATTAAATTAGTAGAAGGAGGTAGTGAAAGGCAGTATTCTGTTTATAATGGAATTACAAATACAAAGGAAGATTGCGAAATTATAGCAATTCATGATGGAGCAAGGCCTTTAGTTGAGAAAGAAACAGTTATAAAAGCTTTAAAAGAAGCTTATTTGCATAAAGCAGTAGCATTGGGAGTACCTGTCAAAGACACTATAAAAGTAGTTGATGGGAAAAATTTTATTTTAAATACCCCTGATAGAAAATATTTATGGGCAATTCAAACCCCTCAGGTATTTGAAAGGAATTTGATTATTAAAGCTCATCAAAAGGCACTGGAGGATGGTTTTTTGGGGACAGATGACACAGTATTAGTGGAGAGATTGGGTTATAAAGTAAAAGTAGTTGAAGGGGACTATAGAAATATAAAGATAACTACGCCCGAGGATTTGATTGTAGCAGAGGCTTTTTTAAAAAAATAACGTTTTTCGCGAATCCTCATATAATTTAATAGAGAATTTTCTATTAAATTGTATGAGGGTGATTTTATGGATAACCCTGTAGTTTTTGTACACGGGATGTTTGGTTCTATTTTTACTCCAACTCCTTTAGGGAAAATATGGAGTTTTGGTCCTGCGGCTTATGCTTATAATCCTTTTATAGAAAATTTGGGCAAATTAGGCTTAGTAGAAGGGAAAAATCTATTTATATGTTATTATGAATGGTGGAAAAGTGTGCCGGATTCTGTTGATACCCTTAAACTGACTATTGAAGAGGCAAAAGCTAAGACTGGCAGCCATAAAGTAGATTTGATATGCCATAGCATGGGAGGACTTTTAGCGAGAAGTTATATAGAGAGCGATAAATATCAATTTGATGTGGCTAGATTGATATTTTTAGCTACTCCCCATTTTGGAGCGGCAAATGCTTATTATGGTTGGGAGGGGGGTACTGTAGCCCCAGAAGATGATGATTTTATAAACATGCTCTTTAAAGGATTTTTATGGATTTTTTCAAAAATTAAAGGGGAAACTGATGCAATAACTGTTATTCGAAAATACATTCCTTCTGTAAAAGACTTAATGCCTTCTAAAGAATATGGTAACTATCTTTTTATGTATCCTACGAGATATAATAAAATTTTGTTTAAAAATATAGAGTATATGAAAGTTATAAATGAGTTTTTGAATAGTCTAAATAAACAAGTAGGAGTTTTATACGACAGAGTCAAGAAAATCTATGTTTTTTCAGGAGATGGAATATATACTAATAAGTTTATTCAAGTAGGAAAACCAGTAAGTGACATAGTATGGCCAGATGGCAAACCAGTAGGTGTAATAAGGGACAATAAAGGGGACGGTACAGTCCTTAAAAAGAGCGCGTTAGGAGTAGAAGGAGAAAAATTTATTGTAAAAACAGGTCATATTGGAATTTTAAATGATTCCATTCCTTATTTGCAACAAATATTGGGTATTAAAGAAAAGCCCCAAGTTTCTATTTTAGAAAAAGTTGTATCATATTTGAGCATGATAACAGACAAGAAAATAGTAGTGTTAGATAGAAGTAAAAATGTTATAAGTTATGATATCTTTGGCAAATTTGTGTGGCATCTAAATTTAAAACCTGAAGGGGAATATCGCATTTCTGTAAGAGAGCCTTTTGTTTCGGAGGTATATATTGAGACTAATAAAGGGAATTTTGTAAAAAAGATTAAATCATCTCGCTTTGCAAGAGGTGTAAGCATGAGTTTAGAAGTTGATAAAGAAGGGAATTTTAGCGTAAAGGATGATTGAAGTGAAAGTAGGGTTAGGATATGACGTCCACAAGTTTGAAAAAGGAAGAAAGTTAATACTGGGAGGAGTAGAAATTCCCTATGATAAAGGTTTGGCAGGCCATTCTGATGCAGATGTTTTGATACACGCCTTAATTGATGCTATTTTAGGAGCAGCTGGTTTAGGGGATATAGGGGAGCACTTTCCTGATACGGAGATAGCCTATAAAGATATTGATAGTAGCCTTTTATTAAAAAAAGTGTTGGCAATAATAGAGAATAAATTCAGAGTAAATAATGTGGATTGTATTATTGTAGCGCAAAGGCCTAAGTTATCTCCTTATAAAGAGCAAATAAGAATAAAATTATCGGAATTATTAAAAATTGAGAAAAAAAGAATAAATGTAAAAGCAAAAACAGAGGAAGGATTAGGTTTTACAGGTAGACAAGAGGGAATAAAAGCCTATGTTATTGTCAGTTTAGAAGAATTAGGTGTTGACATAAAAAAGTAGGTAAAATAAAATTTACTTAAAATTATGTACTTAGGAGGATGAAGATGAGACTATCGCAGCTGTTAGTTCCGACTTTAAGAGAAATTCCTGCTGAAGCTGAAATTCCCAGCCATATTTTAATGTTAAAGGCTGCATTGATGAGGAAATTGGCTTCAGGGGTATATATTTACTTGCCATTAGGACAAAGGGTACTTAGAAAAGTGGAGCAAATTGTAAGAGAAGAGATGGACAGAGCTGGCAGTCAAGAGGTATTAATGTCTGCTCTTATTCCAGCAGAACTTTTGAAAGAAAGTGGAAGATGGGATGTATTTGGCCCTGAGATGTTTAAGCTAAAAGATAGAAATGAAAGGGACTTTTGCTTAGGGCCTACACACGAAGAGGTTTTTACAGACCTTATTAGAAATGAAGTGAAGTCTTATAGGCAGCTTCCTCTTATTTTATATCAAATTCAAACTAAGTTTAGAGATGAAAGGCGCCCGAGATTTGGCGTCATGAGAAGTAGAGAATTTATAATGAAGGACGCTTACAGCTTTGATATGGATTGGGAAGGGTTGGATAAGTCCTTTAATAAAATGTATGAGGCTTACTGCCGAATATTTGATAGATGTGGACTTAAATATTTGGTCGTAGAAGCTGATTCAGGTGCTATGGGAGGAAAAGACTCAAAAGAGTTTATGGTAATTTCTGGTGTAGGGGAAGCAGTAATAGCTTACTGTGACAATTGTGGTTATGCTGCAAATGAGGAAAAGGCAGAATGCCTTATCAATCAAGAAATAGTTGAAGAGATGTTGCCAAAAGAAGAAGTATATACACCAAATGTTAGAACAATTGAAGAGTTGGTTAATTTTTTGGGAATTACTCCTAATAAATTTGTAAAAACTCTTATATACAAGGCAAAGGACAACGTTGTAGCAGCATTAGTTCGAGGAGATAGAGACTTAAACGAGACAAAGCTTTTAAATATTTTAGGAATAAGAGAAGAGGAGTTAGAATTGGCAGATGCATCAATAGTGGAAAAGGTTACAGGAGCAAAAGTGGGATTTGCAGGACCTATAGGATTAAAAGGAGAAGTAATGATAATAGTAGATAATGAGATTCCGCAAATGAGGAATTTTATAGTAGGAGCAAACGAGACAGATTATCATATTAAAAATGTCAACTATGGTAGAGACTTTAAAGCTGATGTTGTGGCGGATATCAAAAATGTTATTGAAGGAGATAAGTGTCCAAGGTGTGGTTCACCGCTTAAAATTGACAGAGGTATAGAAGTAGGACATATTTTTAAGTTAGGGACAAAGTACAGTGATGCATTGGGAGCTAAGTATGTAGATGAAGAGGGGAATGAAAAGCCAATTATAATGGGCTGCTATGGAATAGGAATTAATAGAACGGTGGCGGCTATTATAGAGCAACACCATGATGAGAAAGGTATTATATGGCCTATGAGTGTTGCACCCTATCATGTGATTATAGTGCCTGTCAATGTTTCTAATGAAGCTCAAAATCGAGTAGCAGAAGATATATATGCTGCTTTGCAAAAAGAGGGAATAGAGGTTTTAATAGATGATAGAGATTTAAGAGCTGGTGTCAAATTTAATGACGCCGATTTGTTAGGAATACCTATAAGGATTACAGTTGGGAAAAAAGTAGATGATGGAATAGTGGAAATAAAATTGAGAGAAAATGAAGAAGCAGAAGAGGTAAAAATTTCTGATGTTGTAGAAAAGGTGAAAAATATTATAAAAGAGAAAATGTAAGGGATTTCTTAAAAGGAATCCCTTATTTTGCATAAAGAAAGTTTGTATGTGAAAAAATATTTGTCAAAAGGTTGATAAAAAGGAGGGACTCTTGTGAATATTTATATAATGGGTATCAGTGTGGAGAAAAGGAGCGAATTTGGACCAAAAGTTCAAGAAGTTTTGACAAAATACGGTGACCAAATAATTGCAAGGTTTGGAATACATGATTCACAAAATGGCAGCGGTCTTATTACTTTAAATGTAAGAGGAGAACAAAAATTTATGGAGGAATTTGAGGAGGAATTAAGTGCTATTCCTACAGTGAAGGTAAAATACATGAATTTAAAATAAAGTTTTTTAAAGCTGACGTTTTGCACCACTTGCTCCGGTGACCTCACAGGCTAAACTAACGCTCGACCTCAGACTCCAGCGGGGTTCCTACGTCAGGTGGCTTCCATGCCTCAGGTGCCCGCCTCCGGCATCCTTGCCTCCGGCCCCGCCTTCATCTTTCGGGCTCGCTAAGTTTAGCAACTGTTCAGTCAAGTCGCGCGCTTTGCGCAAAACGTCACCTAATCTACAAAATTTTACACACACAATTGTCACTTCATCTATTTAAAAAGCTCAAAATTTGTTATAATTAAATCTAGTATAAAGTATTAACTAAAAAAGGATGGAGTGACACACATGAACAATTTGAGAGTTAGATTTGCGCCAAGCCCAACTGGAGCTATTCATATAGGGAATATAAGAACTGCTTTATTTAATTATCTTTTTTCAAGAAGTGAAGGGGCTACTTTTGTTTTAAGGATTGAAGACACGGACTTAGAAAGGTCTTCAAAAGAGTTTGAAGAATTAATTTTTAAAGAATTAGAGTGGTTAGGTATAGAATGGGACGAAGGACCAGATAAACCAGGTCCCTATGGCCCTTATAGGCAAAGTGAAAGACTTGAAATTTATCATAAATTTGCCCAGAAACTTATTGAAGAAAAAAAGGCATATAGATGTTATTGTACTCCGGAGGAATTAGAAGAAGATAGAAGAAAGGCAGTAGAAAGAGGAGATATACCTTGTTATTCTGGAAGGTGTAGGTATCTTACAAAGGAGCAAGAAGAGGCTTTTATAAGAGAGGGAAGAAAACCTGTAATAAGGTTTATTATTCCTGACGATGAAGTTATAGAGTTTGAAGACATGATAAAAGGAAAAATTACAATAAAAAGTGATACTTTAGGCGGGGACATGGTAATTGTCAAATCAGACGGAATGCCTACTTACAATTTTGCAGTTGTAATAGATGACGCTCTTATGAAGATTACCCATGTCATAAGAGGAGAAGACCATATATACAATACTCCGAAACAGATACTCATTTACAAGGCTTTAGGATTTGAAATTCCTAAGTTTGCCCATGCGCCTTTAATATTGGGACCAGATAGGACTAAACTTTCTAAAAGGCATGGGAATACTTATATAGGCCAGTATAGAGAATTGGGATATTTGCCAGAAGCTATGTTTAACTTTTTATCTCTTTTAAGTTGGTCACCGGAGGATAATGTAGAAATCATGTCAAAAGAAGAAATAATAAAGAAATTTAATTTCAGAAGGATTCACAGTGCTAATCCTGTCTTTGATATTGAAAAGCTTAATTGGATGAATCAACAGTATATACAAAAAAGTTCTATTGAGAGAATTGTAGATTTGGCTATTCCACATTTAAGAAGGGCAGGATACATTGACGGAATAGATGATATGGTGTATAATTGGCTAAAGGATGTAATATCCCTTTACAAAGATGGACTCCAATATGTGGCTCAAATTACTGAGAAAGCTAAGATGTTTTTTGTAGAAGAAGTTGAGTATTCTGATGAAACGGTGAAAATATTGAATAGCCCAAATAGTAAAATTGTACTAGAAGTAGTTAAAAAAGTCATAGAGGAAGCTGATGAAATAACAGAGGAATATGTTAAAGATTTGCTTAAAAAATTGCAAAAAGAAACCAAGGTAAAAGGGAAAGAATTTTTCATGCCAATCAGAGTAGCAATAACAGGAGAAGACCATGGACCTGAATTGGTGAAGATTATTCCTCTTTTGGGGAAGGATAAAGTGATAAATAGGCTGAAAAAAGCGATAAATTTAATAAAGTAAAAAGCGATGAGGAGAAGAGTATTATAACATAAGCCTTCAGAGAAGAGCTACCATAGGCTGCGAGTAGCTCGAGGATATGTTATAAGAAGTGCATCTCCGAGCTGTATCCCTGAAATTTTAGTAGGGGGTTACCGGCCTTTGCCGTTATCTAAAATGAGTGGAGTTTAAAACTCAAGCAGAGTGGAACCACGGGAGTCCCCCCCTCGTCTCTGAGATGAGGGGGGTAAATTTTTAAGGAGGTGTTTGGTATGTTTAAAACTTTAAAAGAAGACATCCAAGTTATTTTTGAAAGAGACCCTGCTGCCAAAAGTGTGCTGGAGGTTATATTATGTTATCCCGGGCTTCATGCCATAATACTACACAGAATTGCTCATTATTTATATAAAAAAGGGTTAATTTTAATCCCGCGGCTTATTTCACAGTTTAATAGATTTCTCACAGGGATTGAAATACATCCCGGTGCTAAGATAGGTAGGAGATTTTTTATCGATCATGGCATGGGAGTTGTAATTGGGGAGACTACAGAGATTGGTGATAATGTGACAATATATCAAGGGGTAACTTTAGGAGGTACAGGGAAAGAAAAAGGAAAAAGACATCCTACTATAAAAAATAATGTAGTTATAGGAAGTGGAGCTAAAGTATTAGGTCCTATTGTAGTGGGAGAAAATTCAAAAATAGGTGCAGGAGCAGTTGTATTAAAAGATGTACCACCTAATAGCACAGTAGTCGGAGTACCTGCTCGCTGTGTGAAAAAAGATAATATACGTATAGCTTCTCCGTATGTGGTAGATTTAGAGCATGGTAAACTTCCTGACCCTGTGGAAGAGGAATTGCAAAAATTGAGAAAGAGGATTGAGAGGTTAGAGCAAATTTTAATTGAAAGGAAGGGAGAGAAAGATGAAGCTGTATAATACTCTTTCAAGGACAAAAGAAGAATTTGAACCTTTAAATGATAAGATAGTGAACATGTATGTTTGTGGACCTACTGTATATAATTACATCCACATAGGAAATGCAAGGGCTTTTATTGTATTTGATACAGTGAGAAGATATTTAGAATATAAAGGTTATAAAGTAAATTACGTTCAAAATTTTACTGATATTGACGATAAAATAATTAAAAGAGCCCAAGAAGAAAATGTTACTACAAAAGAAGTAGCGGAAAAATATATAGAAGAATATTTTATAGATGCAGATAATTTGGGTATAAAAAGAGCAACAGTTCATCCTAAAGCGACAGAGCATATAGAAGATATAATCGAATTTATAAAGATTTTAATCGACAAAGGATATGCTTATGTGGTAAATGGAAATGTTTATTTTGAAACTGCGAAATTTAAGGATTATGGAAAGCTTTCTCACAAAAATATAGAAGAATTGCAAGCAGGGGCAAGAATTGAGATAAACGAAGAAAAGAAAAATCCATTGGATTTTGTTCTCTGGAAAGCTCAAAAGCCCGGTGAACCTGCATGGGATAGTCCCTGGGGAAAGGGAAGACCAGGATGGCATATAGAATGCTCTGTTATGTCTACGAAATATTTGGGGAAAACTTTAGATATCCACGCAGGAGGTCCTGATTTGGTATTCCCTCATCATGAGAACGAAATTGCTCAGAGCGAAGCAGCATATGGTCAACCGTTTTCCAAATATTGGATGCACATAGGGTATTTAAATATAAACAATGAAAAGATGTCAAAATCTAAAGGGAATTTCTTTACAGTAAGAGAAATAACAGAGAAATACAATCCTGAAGTTTTAAGACTTTTTATGCTTATGGCTCACTACAGAAGTCCCATTAATTTTAGTTTAGATTTAATGGAGCAGGCTAAGTCCGCTTATGAAAGATTGTTAAATGCGGTGGCCAATTTAAAACATTTGCTTACTGTGTGCAAAGACAGGGAATTAAACGAAGAAGAAAAGAGAATAAAGGAAAAGTTTGAAGAATATAAAAAGGAATTTGAAGATGCAATGGATGACGATTTTAACACTGCGGATGCCATATCGGTTTTGTTTGAAATGTCAAAAACTGCTAATACAAATATCAGTGGAAATTCTTCGAAGAAATTGGTAGAATATATTTTAGATATATTTTTAAAACTCTCAGAAATTTTAGGACTTTCTTACAGAGGCGTGGAGACTGAGCTCAATGATGAAGAAATACTTGCTTTAATAGAAGAAAGGCAAAAAGCAAGAAAAGAAAAGAATTGGAAGTTAGCTGATGAAATAAGAGATAGACTGAGAGAAAAAGGAATAATTTTGGAAGACACACCAGAGGGAGTAAGATGGAAAAGAGTATGATGGGGTTTTTGGAAAATACAGAGTTACTTACGAAGGAGGGGGTGTTAAGTTTATCCCCCCTTGTTTTAGCTTTTATTGGAGATGCTGTGTATAGTTTATACATTCGCACCAAAATTGTGGCCCAAAAAAATCAGCCTGTTAATTTTTTGCACAAAGAGACAGTTAAGTACGTAAAAGCCAAAGCTCAGGCAGAATCTGTAAAAAGAATTTATGATCTTCTCTCAGAAGAGGAAAAAGATATAGTTAGAAGAGGAAGGAATATGAAGTCTAATACTACACCTAAAGGAGTAGAAGTACAGGCCTATAGATATGCTACGGGATTTGAAGCTTTGCTAGGTTATCTATATCTTGCAGGAGAATTTGAAAGATTAAAAAACATTCTTGAGCTTTCTGTACAAGTTATTGAAGAATAGGTGATGATTATGGAAGAGCAGAATGTAATTTTTGGTAGAAATCCAGTAATCGAAGCTATAAAAAGTGGGAAGGAAATTGAAAAAATATATGTTTCTAAAACAGCAGGAGGAAATATTTCAAAGATAATAAATTTTGCCAAAGAAGCAGGTATTGTAGTTTCTACTACTGATAATGATACTTTAAGTAAACTAGCCGGTAGTCAAAATCACCAAGGGGTCGTAGCTTTATCTGCTGTCTATAAATACTTTGAAGTAGATGACCTTTTGGAATATGCTGAACAAAAGAAAGAAAAGCCTTTTTTGTTGATATTAGATGAGATAACTGACCCTCACAATTTAGGTGCGATTATAAGAAGCGCAGAGGCTTTTGGGGTCCATGGGATAATAATTCCAAAAAGGCGGGCAGTAGGAGTTAATGCTACTGTTGTAAAAACTTCTGCTGGAGCAGTAGAACATATGAGAATAGCAAAAGTATCAAATATTAACAATACAATACGAGATTTAAAAGAAAGAGGCTTGTGGATTGTTGGAACGGATGTAAATGCGGAAAAAAGTTTTGAAGAGCTGAATTATGATTTTCCTGTTGCTTTTGTCATTGGGAATGAAGGAAAAGGGGTTTCGAAATTAGTTTTACAAAATTGTGATTTTGTAGTCAAAATCCCCATGAAGGGTAAGATAAACTCTTTAAATGCTTCTGTAGCAGCCTCCATTTTAATTTATCAAGTAGTTTCAAAAAGAAAAGATAAGGCGTGATGTCCTTGTACATGTTGGTGGATGGTTATAATGTAATAAATAATTGGCAGATACTAAAAGAAGAAGCGCAAAAAAACTTGGAAGATGCGCGGGACAAGTTAATAGATATGTTGGCTGATTTTAAAGGATATTCGGGGATAAATATAATATTAGTTTTTGATGCAATGTATGTAAAAGGAAGTCTAGAAAAACATGAAGAAATTAGTGGTATTGAGGTCGTTTACACAAGAGAAGGCGAATCGGCAGATCATTTTATAGAGTTAAAAGTAGTGGAATTAGCGAAAAAGGAGCAAGTAATTGTGGTAAGTTCCGATTGGACTGTGCAGCAGGTGGTTTTAGCTCATGGTGCAATAAGAATGTCTGCAAGAGAGCTTTACGAGGAAATGAATAAATATATTGAAAGCCATAAAAAAAGCTATGTGAATACAATTTATAAAGACAATTTGGAAGAGCGACTTGATAATGAAATAGTAAAAAAACTGCGCAAAATGGCAGAAAACAGTTAAAATTAGCTTGACTACCTTTACCAATATAATGTATAATTATAACGTATAAAGTTGCCGGAATAATAAATGGGGGCGGTATTGTGAAATCTGGGGCGCAGCAGGATTACTATCAACCATATGACCAAATGGAAGAGGAGGAGGTCGTTTTTAGAGCTCAAAAAGGAGACGAAATTGCTTTAGAGTACCTTATTGAAAGGTATAAAAGTTTTGTAAAAGCAAAAGCTCGCGCTTATTTTTTAGTAGGTGCCGATAAGGAAGATATTATTCAAGAAGGGATGATAGGCCTTTATAAAGCAATTCGAGATTACAAAAGTGACAAGCTCACCTCTTTCAAAGCTTTTGCGGAATTATGTGTGACTCGTCAAATTATTACTGCTATTAAAACCGCAACAAGGCAGAAGCACATACCCCTTAATTCTTATGTTTCCCTCAATAAGCCCATCTTTGATGAAGAATCTGATAGGACTCTTATGGACGTTGTTTCTACCCAATGCATTGCTGACCCTGAAGAGTTAATAATAAGCAAAGAGGAATACGTTAACATTGAGAGCAAGATGGAAGAATTGTTGAGTGGGTTAGAGTGGGAGGTCTTGGTATCATATTTAGATGGTAAGTCATATCAAGAAATTGCTGAAGATTTAAATAGGCATGTTAAATCCGTAGACAATGCTCTACAACGGGTAAAAAGAAAATTAGAAAGATATCTTGAAATGAGAAACAGCTAACTATTGACATTTAGAAGACTTTATAGTAAAATCAAAAATCGGAGTCGTGATATTCCCTTTTGCCCACGTAGCTCAGTAGGCAGAGCGTCGCCTTGGTAAGGCGGAGGTCACCGGTTCGATCCCGGTCGCGGGCTCCAATTTTGTTATTGATGTTTTTTTTTATCATAGAAGTTGTGCTTTTTAATCCTATTAATGTATAAAGGGTTACTTTTATGACACAATTTTAAGAAACACCAGGACAAGTTTATTGAAGTAAAGGAGGAAAAGAGGATGGCGAAGCAAAAATTTGAGAGGAAGAAGCCCCACGTAAACGTAGGGACGATAGGTCACGTAGACCATGGTAAGACGACGTTGACAGCAGCGATAACGATGGTATTATCGAAGGCAGGAATGGCAGAGGCGAAGGGATATGACGAGATAGACAAGGCGCCGGAGGAGAGAGCAAGGGGAATAACGATAAACACGACTCACGTAGAATATGAGACAGAGAAGAGGCACTATGCGCACGTAGACTGTCCAGGACATGCTGACTATGTAAAGAACATGATAACAGGGGCAGCACAGATGGACGGGGCGATATTAGTAGTATCAGCAGCAGACGGACCGATGCCACAGACGAGGGAACACATATTATTGGCGAGGCAGGTAGGAGTGCCATATATAGTAGTATTTTTAAACAAGGCAGACATGGTAGACGATCCAGAATTAATAGAATTAGTAGAGATGGAAGTAAGGGAATTATTGAATGAATATGAGTTTCCGGGGGATGACACACCGATAGTAGTAGGGTCAGCACTTAAGGCATTAGAGTGTGGATGTGGCAAGAGAGAGTGCGAATGGTGCGGGAAGATATGGCAGTTAATGGATGTAGTAGACGAATATATACCGACACCGGAGAGAGACATAGACAAGCCATTCTTAATGCCAGTAGAGGACGTATTTACGATAACAGGAAGAGGAACTGTTGCGACAGGGAGAGTAGAGAGAGGGAAGGTAAAGGTAGGAGACGAAGTAGAGATAATAGGATTGACGACGGAATCAAGGAAGACAGTAGTAACAGGGGTAGAGATGTTCAGGAAGACACTGGATGAGGCGCAAGCAGGAGACAACATAGGAGTATTATTAAGAGGAGTACAGAGGGACGAAGTAGAGAGAGGGCAAGTATTAGCGAAGCCAGGGACGATAAAGCCGCACACGAAATTTGAGGCACAAGTTTACGTATTGACGAAGGAAGAAGGAGGAAGGCACACACCATTTTTCAATGGATACAGGCCACAATTTTACTTTAGGACGACAGACGTTACAGGTGTAATAAACTTGCCGGATGGAGTAGAGATGGTGATGCCAGGTGACCACGTAACGATAAAAGTAGAGTTAATAACACCGATAGCGATGGAAGAAGGTTTGAAGTTTGCTATAAGAGAAGGCGGCCGTACAGTAGGTGCTGGCGTCGTGTCAGCTATCATAGAATAAAGAGAAGCCGGGTTCAAGCCTGGCTTCTTTTGGGTTAAATCAATGCTTTAGCAAACTGTGCAAAATGTCAACCAATGAGCTACCTATAAATCTTTGACACAGACTTTTTATTTTTGTGATTGACAACAAGTTATATTTATGATAAATTTGACTAAGCAGTCGAATCACCGGGAGGTGTAATAATTGAGAGTAAAAATTACGTTGGCATGTACTGAGTGTAAAAATAGAAACTACCATACGACAAAAAATAAGAAGAATGACCCTGATAGGTTAGAATTAATGAAATATTGCAAATTCTGCAAAAAGCATACCTTGCATAGAGAGACTAAGTAGTTTTTAAAACTTCAAGAGGATGTGAGGAAATGGCCGGTGAAGGAAGAAAAATTGTCAAGTTTTTCAAAGATATAAGGGCAGAAATGAAAAAGGTGACATGGCCAAGCAGAAAAACTGTGATAACTTATACTGAAATTGTATTAATAGTAGTAGCTCTTTTTACAGTATTCATTTTTTTGATTGACTCAGTTTTTAGTTATCTATTAAAGCTCATTATTAAAGTTTAAAGGAGGTTGGGGCGAGTCCCCAGAGGTTGACTATGCCAGAAAAAGAAAATGCAAAGTGGTATGTGGTTCATACCTATTCTGGATATGAAAACAAAGTTAAGGCTAATTTAGAGAAAATTGTAGAGAATAGGAATTTGCAGCATTTAATTCACCAAATCATCGTACCTACGGAAAAAGTTGTTGAGATTAAAGACGGTAAAAAGAAAACTGTCGAGAGAAAGATTTTCCCGGGTTACGTTTTGGTGAAAATGGTTATGACAGATGATACTTGGTACGTTGTGCGAAATACCAGGGGTGTTACAGGATTTGTAGGCCCTGGATCTAAACCTGTACCATTAACTGAAGCGGAAGTTAGAGCTTTAGGTATAAAAGAGATTCCAACTGCAGTTGACCTTAATGTAAAAGATACTGTCAGGGTTATTTCTGGGCCTTTTGAGAATTTTATTGGAGTAGTTCAAGAGATTTATCCAGAAAGACAAAAGGCGAAAGTTTTAATTTCCATGTTTGGGAGAGAGACACCGGTTGAATTTGACCTTGTACAACTTCAAAAAATATAAAAGTAGAAACTCATAAGCTATTTTAATTTGGTAAGGAGGTGTAATCATGGCAAAGAAAGTGGCAGCAGTTGTAAAAATACAGTTGCCAGCGGGAAAAGCTACTCCTGCGCCACCAGTAGGTACTGCTTTAGGACCTCACGGTGTTAATATAATGGCTTTTTGTAAAGAGTTCAATGAAAGGACAGCCAAAGACGCAGGGCTAATAATTCCTGTTGTTATTACAATATATGCAGACAGGTCATTTAGTTTTATAACTAAAACTCCACCAGCAGCTGTGCTACTCAAAAAGGCAGCTGGAATAGAGTCAGGTTCTCCGCAACCTAACAAACAAAAAGTAGGAAAAATTACAAGGGAGCAGCTTAGAGAAATTGCTGAAATCAAGATGAAAGACTTAAATGCTTCTGATATAGAGGCTGCTATGCGGATGATAGCAGGTACTGCAAGAAGCATGGGTATAGAGATTGTATAAAAATAAGTGGGAGGAAAGTCCGATAATACCACAAGGAGGTTAGAAAATGAAACGTGGGAAAAAATATTTAGAGAGCTTAAAGTTATATGACAAAACACAGCAGTATTCCAGCGATGAAGCAATAGATATTGTTTTGAAAACTGCAAAGGCAAATTTTGACGAAACAATTGATTTAGCTGTAAGACTAGGTGTTGACCCAAGACATGCTGACCAACAGGTAAGAGGTACAGTAGTGCTTCCTCACGGAACAGGAAAAAGTGTGAAAGTATTAGTTTTTGCAAAAGGGGAAAAAGCTAAAGAAGCAGAAGCAGCAGGTGCTGATTATGTGGGAGCAGAAGAATTAGTTGCAAAAATTCAAAATGAAAATTGGTTTGATTATGATGTTGTAGTTGCAACTCCTGATATGATGGGAGCTGTAGGGAGATTAGGTAAAATATTAGGTCCAAAAGGATTAATGCCAAACCCTAAATCAGGTACTGTGACTTTTGATTTAGAAAAAGCTATTAAAGAAATTAAAGCTGGTAAGATTGAGTACAGGGTGGATAAAGCAGGTATAATTCACGTTCCTATAGGGAAAAAATCCTTTGGGAAAGAGAAGTTATTAGAAAACTTCAGAGCAGTTATGGATGCTATAATCAAGTCCAAACCAGCAGCCGCAAAAGGACAATACATCAAAAGTCTAGTGTTATCTTCTACAATGGGACCAGGTGTGAAGGTTAATCCTTTAAAGATTTTTTAATAAAAGTTGTTGACAGACAAAAAGATGTAAGGTATAATAAGTGACGTTGAAATTGAATAAAAAGACCGTAGACAGTGGGTGTGCTTTTGCACGTAAATCCCACCGAGGTTTTTAGAAATAAATTCCCAAAAGGGATCCTCGTGTCTACGGGATCCTTTTTAAATTTTTTAAGGAGGTGGGAAGGTGGGCACAGCAAAAGAGAAAAAGCAACAAATCGTAGCAGAGTTTAAAGACAAATTGTCACAAGCACAAACAGTGATTTTTTCAAACTTTAGTGGCTTGACTGTAGAAGATGATACTATATTAAGACGCAAATTTAGAGAAGCTAATTCTGAGTACAAAGTCTACAAAAATACTTTAATGACTATTGCAGCTAAGGAACTAGGCTATGGAGATGATTTAATTAAATATTTTGAAGGGCCAACTTCTGTAGCTTTTGGATATGATGACCCTGTTGCGCCTGCTAAAGTTCTTGTGGAATTTATGAAAGACCACAAGGGAATTGAGTTAAAAGCAGGTCTTGTAAATGGGAAGTTAGTGACAGTTGAGGAAATTAAGGCTTTGGCAGAGCTTCCTTCAAGAGAAGAGCTTGTGGCGAAAGCTTTGGGCAGCATGAAAGCTCCTATTACCAACCTCGTTTTCGTGTTGTCTGGCACGTTGAGAAGCCTGCTTTATGCTTTAAATGCAGTGAAAGAGAAAAAGCAAGCTGAAGCTTGAAAACAAAAATAAAAATTTTAAGATGGAGGTAGAGAAAATGAACAAAGAGGAAATTTTGGAAGCCATAAAAAATATGACAGTTCTAGAATTAGCTGAATTGGTAAAAGCTTTAGAGGAGGAATTTGGCGTATCTGCGGCAGCTCCTGTAGCAGTTGCAGCAGCTCCAGCAGCTGGAGCACCAGCAGCAGCACCAGCTGAAGAAAAAACAGAATTTGATGTTATTTTACAAGAAGTAGGTAGCGACAAGATAAAAGTTATCAAGGTTGTGAGAGAAGTAACAGGCTTAGGACTAAAAGAAGCAAAAGATTTAGTAGAAAGTGCTCCAAAGCCAGTTAAAGAAGGAGTAAGCAAAGACGAAGCAAATCAAATCAAAGCAAAATTCGAAGAAGTTGGTGCAAAAGTAGAAATAAAATAAGGGCAAAAATTTTGCCCTTATTTTTTTATGGGGAATTGTTGACATAAATCTTCACTTGTGCTATTATAATAAATTGCATTAATAGTGGCCTTTTTTATTTGTTAATATATGTATATGTATAAGAGGACGACTGTTGGTGAATAATAATGGTAAAATAGGGTTCTTTTGTGCGCAATCCAAAAGTTGAAAACTTTTGGTAATTTACATTTTTTAAGGGGTGAAATGGATGGTACGTCCTGTACAAGTGGGCAACAAGACAAGAATGAGCTTTGCCAAGATCGACGAAGTATTAGAAATGCCCGACCTTATTGAAGTTCAAAAGAAGTCCTACAAATGGTTTTTAGAGGAGGGATTGAGAGAAGTCTTTAGAGAAATTTCCCCAATAGAGAGCTTTACGGGGAATTTGGCTTTAGAATTTGTTGATTATCGATTAGAAAATAACCCCAAGTATTCAGTAGAAGAATGTAAAGACAGAGATACTACATATGCTGTGCCGATGAAAGTCAAAGTACGCCTTACCAACAGAGAGACTGGGGAAATTAAGGAATCTGAAGTATTTATGGGAGATTTCCCTTTAATGACAGAAAAGGGTACTTTTATTATAAATGGCGCAGAACGTGTAATTGTAAGCCAATTGGTTAGGTCTCCAGGAGTCTATTATGAACAACAATTTGATAAATTTGGGAAAAAATTAATTTCTGCAACTGTAATTCCAAATAGAGGCGCTTGGCTAGAATATGAAGAAGATTCCAATGATATAGTATATGTTAGAATTGACAGAACAAGAAAAGTTCCAATTACTGTATTATTAAGGGCTTTGGGTTATAGTACTGATATTCAAATTCTTGACCTTTTAGGGGAAGAGGAAAAATTAAAAGCTACTTTAGATAAAGATACTACAAAATCTGAAGAAGAGGCTTTAATAGAAATTTATAAGAGATTAAGACCGGGGGAGCCGCCTACTGTCGAGAGTGCTAAAAGCCTTTTGTATGCATTATTTTTTGATGCAAAAAGGTATGATTTAGCAAAAGTTGGACGCTATAAATTTAATAAAAAACTTGCGTTAAAAACGAGAATTGCAAACTTAAAGAGTGCAAAAAAGATTGTCAACCCTGTTACAGGTGAGATATTAGTAGAAGAAGGAGAGAAAATTTCAAAAGAAAAGGCAGAAGAAATTCAAAATTGCGGCATAAATGTAGTAGAAGTGTTAGTAGAGGGTAAAGTAGTAAAAGTAATAGGCAATAATACGGTGGATATAAATAAATATCCAATGCCTTATGATGTATCTAGCTTAAATATAAAAGAAGCAGTGAATTTAAGTGTATTAAAAGAAATACTTGACAATTTCTCTGATGAAGAGGCGGTAATAAACGAAATAAAAAATAGAATGGATGAACTTGTTCCTAAGCACATTACTAAAGATGACATTATAGCCACTATAAGTTACCAATTAAATTTAACTCATGGAATAGGTTCAATAGATGATATAGATCATTTAGGAAATAGGAGACTGCGGTCTGTAGGGGAATTATTGCAAAACCAATTTAGAATTGGACTTGCGAGATTAGAAAGAGTAGTCAAAGAAAGAATGACAATCCAAGATGTGAATGAAATTACTCCTCAAAACCTTATAAACATTCGCCCAGTTGTAGCAGCCATTAGAGAGTTTTTTGGAAGCTCCCAGCTTTCTCAATTTATGGACCAAACTAACCCTTTGGCAGAACTTACTCATAAGAGAAGAGTAAGTGCTTTAGGTCCTGGAGGACTTAGTAGAGAAAGAGCGGGTTTTGAAGTAAGAGACGTTCATTATTCTCACTATGGAAGGATATGTCCAATTGAGACTCCTGAAGGACCTAATATCGGTTTGATTGGATCTTTGACTACCTATGCTCGTGTAAATGAATATGGATTTATTGAAGCTCCATATAGGAGAGTAGATAAAACTACTGGTACAGTTACAGATGAAATTGTATATATGACTGCAGATGAAGAAGATGAATATATTATAGCTCAAGCTAACGAACCATTAGATGAAAACAACAGGTTTATTAATGAGAAAGTGGTATGTAGATTAAAAGAAGAGATAATAGCTGTACCTCCAACAGAAGTGGACTTCATGGACGTTTCACCAAAACAGATAGTGTCTGTTGCTACTTCTATGATACCTTTCTTGGAAAATGATGATGCGAATAGAGCCTTGATGGGGTCTAACATGCAGAGGCAAGCAGTACCCCTTATAAAACCTGAAGCGCCAATAATTGGAACGGGTATAGAATATAAGGCAGCTGTTGATTCTGGTGTAGTAGTATTAGCGAAAAACGATGGAGTAGTGGAAAAAGTCGCTGCTGATAAAGTTGTAATTAGAACAAAGGACGGTAGAAGGGATGAGTATAATTTACTTAAATTTAAGAGGTCAAACCAGGGAACTTGTATAAACCAAAGGCCTATTGTAAATGAAGGAGATGAAGTGAAAAAAGGGCAAGTTATATGCGATGGACCTTCTACTGACTACGGTGAACTTGCACTTGGGAAAAATGTCTTAGTAGGATTTATGCCTTGGGAAGGTTACAACTATGAAGATGCTATTTTGATAAGTGAAGAATTGGTTAGAGATGATTCTTTAACTTCTATTCACATTGAGGAGTATGATGCAGAAGCAAGAGATACGAAATTAGGTCCAGAAGAGATAACGAGAGAAATACCGAATGTAGGCGAAGATGCTTTAAAAGATTTAGACGAGAGAGGAATAATACGTATAGGTGCAGAAGTTACCGCTGGTGACATATTGGTAGGTAAAGTTACTCCAAAAGGTGAGACTGAACTTACAGCTGAGGAAAGACTTTTAAGAGCTATTTTTGGAGAAAAGGCAAGAGAAGTAAGAGATACTTCTTTGCGTGTTCCTCACGGTGAGTCAGGTATAGTAGTAGATGTTAAAGTTTATTCTAGAGAAAATGGTGATGAATTGCCACCAGGAGTCAACCAAATGGTAAGAGTATTTGTTGCTCAAAAGAGGAAAATTTCTGTTGGAGACAAAATGGCAGGGCGCCACGGTAACAAAGGTGTTATTTCAAGGATACTTCCAGTAGAAGATATGCCATTTTTGCCAGACGGTACCCCTTTGCAGATATGTTTAAACCCATTAGGTGTTCCATCTCGTATGAACATTGGTCAGGTTTTAGAAGTTCACTTGGGTCTTGTTGCAAAAGCATTGGGATGGCAGATTGCTACACCTGTTTTTGATGGAGCAACGGAAGAAGACATACAGGAGCTTTTAGCTAAATCGGGTTTTTCTCCGGACGGCAAGGTGCAGTTGTACGATGGAAGAACAGGTGAGCCTTTTGATAATAAAGTTACAGTAGGTTATATGTACATGCTGAAACTTCACCATCTTGTTGATGATAAGATGCATGCAAGGTCTACTGGACCATATTCTTTGGTTACTCAACAACCTTTGGGTGGAAAAGCTCAGTTTGGTGGACAGAGATTTGGTGAGATGGAAGTATGGGCATTAGAGGCATATGGTGCAGCTCACACTTTACAAGAGATTTTGACTGTGAAATCTGACGATGTATCAGGTCGTGTAAAAACCTATGAAGCTATTGTCAAGGGTGAAAACATACCAGAACCAGGTATTCCTGAATCCTTTAAGGTATTGGTTAAGGAACTTCAAAGCTTAGCATTAGATGTCAAAGTTATCACAGAAGATAATCAAGAAATTCCATTAAAAGAATTTGAAGATGATGACGATTCTGATGTGCCAGATGCTACTCTTAATATCAATATAGAAGGCCGCGAAGATACGCCACCAGAAGAAGTGTATGAAGAAAGCTACGAAGAAGGCTTTGAAGAAGAGATTGAAGAACTGCCAGAGGATATTGATTTTGAGCCAGATAGTTTTGATATAGAAAATGATGATTTAGATTTAGAAGATTTTGATATTTAATTAGTTAAAACCAAAATTTATTGAAGAAAGGAGCGACACTCCTTGTTTCAGTTAAGAAATTTTGAAGCTATTAAAATCGGGTTAGCATCACCTGAAAAAATAAGAGAATGGTCAAGAGGTGAGGTGAAAAAGCCTGAAACTATAAATTATAGAACGTTAAAACCAGAAAGAGATGGCCTTTTTTGTGAAAGAATTTTTGGACCTACAAAAGACTGGGAATGCCATTGCGGTAAATACAAGAGAGTGAGATACAAAGGTGTAGTTTGTGATAGATGTGGAGTTGAAGTTACAAGGTCCAAAGTTAGAAGGGAAAGAATGGGGCACATTGAACTTGCTGCCCCTGTTGCACATATATGGTATGTAAAGGGGATTCCAAGTCGAATGGGGCTTCTTCTTGATATGTCTCCAAGAGCATTGGAAAAAGTGCTGTACTTTGTATCATATGTGGTTATTGACCCCGGCGATACTCCTCTTACTAAAAAGCAATTATTATCAGAAAAAGAATATAGGGATTACCTTGATAAATATGGCAACAGATTTAGAGCAGGGATGGGAGCCGAAGCTATAAAAGAATTGTTACAAGAAATAGATTTAGAAAAATTGAGCAAAGAATTGAGAGCTGAAATACGTGAATCTACTGGCCAAAAAAGGGTAAGAGCAATTAGAAGGTTAGAAGTAGTGCAAGCTTTTATAGATTCCGGCAATCGCCCTGAATGGATGATTTTAGATGTTATACCTGTAATTCCGCCTGATTTAAGACCTATGGTGCAGTTGGATGGTGGGCGCTTTGCAACTTCAGACCTTAATGATTTGTATAGGAGAGTAATCAATAGAAATAACAGATTGAAAAAGCTTTTAGACTTAGGGGCTCCAGATATTATAGTAAGAAATGAAAAAAGAATGCTACAAGAAGCAGTAGATGCTTTGATAGACAATGGCAGAAGAGGTAGACCTGTTACAGGCCCAGGCAACCGACCTTTAAAATCCCTTTCTGATATGCTAAAAGGTAAGCAAGGAAGATTCAGACAAAATCTTTTAGGTAAAAGGGTAGATTATTCAGGTCGTTCCGTTATAGTAGTGGGGCCGGAGCTTAAAGTTTATCAATGTGGTTTGCCAAAAGAAATGGCATTAGAGCTTTTTAAGCCTTTTGTAATGAAGAAATTAGTAGATGAGGGTTTGGCGCAGCATATAAAAAGTGCTAAGAGAATGGTTGAAAAGGTAAAGCCTGAGGTATGGGATGTATTAGAGGAAGTTATTAAAGAACATCCTGTGTTACTAAACAGAGCACCTACACTTCATAGATTGGGTATTCAAGCTTTTGAACCGGTGTTAGTTGAAGGAAGAGCTATAAAGCTTCATCCTCTTGTGTGTACGGCTTACAATGCAGACTTTGATGGTGACCAGATGGCTGTTCACGTACCTCTTTCAATGGAAGCACAAGCTGAAGCGAGATTTTTAATGCTGGCTGCTAATAACATACTCAAGCCCCAAGATGGAAAGCCTGTTATGACTCCTACTCAAGATATGGTATTAGGTTGTTATTACTTAACAGCAGATGAAGAGGGAGTTCCAGGTGAGGGCAAATATTTCTCCAGCCCTGAAGAAGCTATTATGGCATATCAACTGGGATACATTCACATCCATGCTAAGATAAAAGTGAAGATGACAAAAGAAATTGATGGAGTCAAAAAATCAAAAATAATTGAGACAACAGTTGGAAAAATTATATTTAATGAAGCAATTCCACAGGATTTAGGTTATGTAGATAGAACTAATCCTGAAACTGCTTTTGACTTAGAAATTAATGATTTAGTAGATAAATCTAAATTGGGGAAAATTTTAGATAGAGTATACAGATTACACGGGCCAACAAAGACAGCAGAAACTCTTGATAAAATCAAAGAGTTAGGTTTCAGATATTCTACAAAAGCAGCTATTACTGTCAGTGTATCTGACATGGTAATACCTAAAGAAAAAGAGAAGCTTCTAAAAGAAGCAGATGAAATGGTAAGTAAAATTGAAAGCCAATTCAGACGTGGTCTCATATCCGAGGAAGAAAGATATGAGAGCGTAATAAGGACATGGAACATGACTACAGAAAAAGTTACAGAAGCTTTGATGGCAAGCTTGGACAAATTTAATCCTATATTTATGATGGCTCATTCAGGAGCAAGAGGAAGTAAAAACCAGATAAGGCAGTTAGCAGGTATGAGAGGTCTTATGGCAGACCCTTCAGGAAGAATTATTGAGCTTCCTATAAGGTCTAACTTTAGAGAGGGTCTTAATGTGTTGGAATTCTTCATATCTACTCACGGTGCAAGAAAAGGTCTTGCGGATACAGCTTTAAGAACTGCAGACTCTGGTTATTTGACGAGAAGATTAGTTGATGTGAGCCAAGATGTCATAGTCAGAGAAGATGATTGTGGAGCCGATGAAGGAATTTATGTAGAAGAAATAAGAGAAGGAAATGAAATAATTGAAAAATTAGCTGACAGAATAATAGGAAGAGTTGCGGCTGAAGACGTGATTGATAATGAAGGCAATATAATTGTCAGAAGAAATGAGTTGATAAACGAAGAGGAAGCAGAAAAAATCGAAAAAGCAGGTATTACAAAGGTAAGGATAAGGTCACTTTTGACATGTAAGTCAAGACACGGCGTATGTAGAATGTGTTATGGTAGAGACCTTGCAACAGGTGAACTTGTAAATATAGGCGAAGCAGTGGGCATTATTGCTGCACAAGCTATAGGCGAACCAGGTACACAGCTTACAATGCGAACATTCCATACTGGCGGTGTAGCTGGTGCAGATATTACACAAGGTCTTCCAAGGGTAGAAGAGCTTTTTGAGGCAAGAAAACCAAAAGGACTTGCTGTAATTTCTGAAATTTCTGGTGTTGTAAGAATCAATGAGTCAAAGAAGAGAAGAGAAGTCATTGTAACAGATGAAGAAAACAATATTTCTAAGACTTATCTCATTCCCTATGGTTCAAGACTTAAAGTTCATGATGGTCAGGTAATACAAGCTGGGGATGAGTTGACAGAAGGGTCTGTAAATCCTCATGACCTTTTGAAAATAAAAGGAATATTTGCAGTACAGACTTACTTGCTACAAGAGGTTCAAAAGGTTTATAGATTGCAGGGTGTTGAAATAAATGATAAGCATATTGAAGTAATAATAAGACAAATGATGAGAAAAGTAAAAGTAGAAGACCCAGGAGATACTTCAATGCTTCCTGGAGAGCTTATAGATATGTTTAAATTCGAAGATGAAAACAAAAAAGCAATTGAAAAAGGATTAAGACCCGCTACTGGAAGAAGAGCTCTTTTGGGAATTACAAAGGCGGCTTTGGCAACAGATTCTTTCTTATCAGCTGCTTCTTTCCAAGAGACGACAAGAGTGCTTACAGATGCGGCTATAAAAGGTAAAGTAGACCCGCTCTTAGGATTAAAAGAAAATGTGATAATAGGTAAACTAATTCCTGCTGGAACAGGTTTGTCACGCTATAGAAATATTTCTGTTGTAAAAAAAGTGAATGACCAACAGGAAAGACAAGATAAAGAAAAAGAAGAAACAGAAGTAAAGGCAAGCAACTAAAGATTGAAACGAAATTCTACTGTTGACAGCTAAACTGCTTAATGATAAAATTATTAAGTGTGTTAAAAACCGCTGTCCTGATGGGAGGAAGGCGAATGGCGGGACAAGATTGCCCTTCTAAGCGGGTGGTTGGAGCGAAGCAGACTCTAAAAGCAATAATGAATTGCAATGTACTTCAGGTCTACATTGCAAAAGATGCGGAAGAACATGTTACTAAAAAAATAAAAGAACTATGTGAGGAAAAATCAATTAGAATAGTGTACGTCGATACTATGAAAGAACTTGGGGTAATGTGTGGTATTGATGTAAATGCTGCCGCTGCAGCGGATATTATAGGTGAAAAGAAATAATTACCCCTTTGAGGGGGTAATTATTTCTTGATTTATTTGGAAGGAGGTGCAAAAATGCCAACAATAAATCAGTTAGTAAGACAAGGAAGAAAGCCAGTAAAATATAAATCTGCTGCTCCAGCTTTAGAGGGTAATCCTCAAAAGAGAGGAGTTTGTGTTGTAGTAAAGACTACAACTCCTAAGAAGCCAAATTCAGCATTGAGAAAAATAGCAAGGGTAAGGCTAACAAATGGTACAGAGGTTACAGCGTACATCCCTGGTATAGGTCACAATTTGCAGGAACACTCTGTAGTTTTAGTAAGAGGTGGAAGGGTTAAAGACCTCCCAGGTGTAAGGTACAAGATTATCAGAGGAGCCCTTGATGCTGCGGGTGTTGCCAATAGAAAGCAAGCTCGTTCAAGGTATGGCGCTAAAAAGCCTAAAAAGTAAAAAAAGATGAAATGGAACTATAAATGTATCTAGTAGAGTTAATTATTGTAAAGTTTTTACACAAAAGGAGGGAAAAGGATGCCAAGAAAAGGTCATGTAGAAAGAAGAGAGGTCCTTCCTGATCCTGTATATAATAGTAAAAAAGTTTCAAAACTAATTAATAAAGTAATGTGGGATGGTAAAAAGAGCTTAGCTCAAAAAATTTGTTATGGAGCTTTTGACATAATAAGAGAAAAGACAGGAAGAGATCCTCTTGAAGTTTTTGAAGAAGCTTTAAATAATGTCATGCCTGTTCTTGAGGTAAGGCCTCGAAGAGTAGGTGGTGCCACTTACCAAGTTCCTGTGGAAGTAAGGCCTGAAAGAAGGCTATCTCTTGGAATAAGATGGCTTGTAGAGTATGCAAGGCAAAGAAGTGGCAAATCTATGATGGAAAAATTAGCAGCAGAAATAATGGATGCTGCAAATAATACTGGTGGAAGTGTTAAGAAGAAAGAAGATACTCATAAGATGGCGGAAGCTAACAAGGCATTTGCTCACTATAGATGGTAAAAGTAGTTTATAGGGGGTAGTGAACTAAGGGACAAGAAAGGAGGATGGAAGATGCCAAGAGACTACAGCTTAGATAAAGTTAGGAACATTGGTATTATGGCGCATATAGATGCAGGAAAAACCACTACTACCGAGCGAATACTTTTTTACACAGGAAAAGTTCATAAGTTAGGAGAAGTCCACGAAGGTACTGCTACAATGGACTGGATGGTACAAGAGCAGGAAAGAGGTATAACTATAACTTCTGCGGCTACTACTTGTTATTGGAAAGGGCATAAAATAAACATTATTGATACGCCGGGACACGTGGACTTTACTGTAGAAGTTGAAAGGTCTCTAAGAATATTAGACGGAGCTGTTGCGGTTTTTTCTGCAAAAGAGGGTGTTGAACCTCAATCTGAAACTGTATGGAGACAGGCTGACAAATATCATGTTCCGAGAATTGCTTATGTAAATAAAATGGATATAATAGGTGCTGACTTTTTCAATGTAATAAAAATGATAAAGGAAAGATTGGGAGCTAATCCTGTAGCTATACAAATTCCTATTGGAAAAGAAGATACTTTCAGAGGCATTGTGGATTTAATTAAAATGGAAGCCATAATATATGAAGATGATTTAGGTACTGTAATGGATGAGACTGAAATACCTGATGACTTAAAAGATTTAGCTGAGGAGTATAGAGAAAAACTATTAGAAGCAGTTTCTGAGCAAGATGAAACTATTTTAGAGAAGTATTTAGAAGGGGAAGAAATAACTGAAGAGGAGATTCACAAAGCCTTAAGAAAAGGAACTATAAATGGTGAATTAGTACCAGTTGTCTGTGGTTCTTCCTATAAAAACAAAGGAATTCAGCCTATGTTGGATGCGATAGTAAGATATCTTCCTTCTCCACTCGACTTGCCACCTGTAAAAGGCATGGCATTAGCCACAGGAGAAGAGATAGAGAGAAAAGCCGACGATTCAGAGCCTTTTTCAGCATTAGCATTTAAAATTATGGCGGATCCTTATGTAGGTAAACTTGCTTTTTTTAGAGTATATTCAGGGACTCTAAATGCGGGCTCTTATGTATTAAATTCTACAAAAGGTAAAAAAGAAAGAATAAGTAGAATTCTTCAAATGCATGCAAACCACAGGCAAGAAATGGAGGCTGTCTACACAGGCGATATAGCTGCAGCTGTTGGACTAAAAGATACTACAACAGGAGATACCCTCTGTGATGAGAATCATCCAATACTTTTAGAATCAATGGATTTTCCAGAACCAGTTATTTCTGTTGCTATAGAACCTAAGACTAAAGCTGCTCAAGAAAAAATGACTACAGCTTTATTAAAACTAGCTGAGGAAGACCCAACCTTTAAGACATATACTGACCAAGAGACAGGACAGACAATAATAGCCGGTATGGGAGAATTGCACTTAGAGATAATTGTTGATAGGCTAAGAAGAGAGTTTAATGTTGATTGCAATGTAGGTAAGCCTCAAGTTGCTTACAAAGAGACTATTACTAAACCGGTTAAAATTGAAGGGAAATTTATTAGGCAATCCGGCGGACGCGGTCAGTATGGTCATGTTTGGTTGGAGATGGAACCTGCTCCAAGAGGAGAAGGCTATACATTTGAAAATCGCATTGTAGGAGGAGTTATTCCAAAAGAATATATTCCTGCAGTTGACGCAGGTGTTCAAGAAGCTATGCAAAACGGTGTTCTTGGAGGATACCCTGTTATCGATGTAAAAGTGGCATTGGTAGATGGTTCTTACCATGAAGTTGACTCCTCAGATATGGCATTTAAAATAGCAGGTTCTATAGCATTTAAGGAAGGCATGAAAAAGGCAAACCCTGTTCTTTTGGAACCTATTATGAAAGTAGAGGTTGTGGTTCCAGAAGAATACATGGGAGATATAATAGGAGATATAAATGCACGACGTGGAAGAGTTGAAGGAATGGAAGCAAGAGCTGGAGCCCAAGTTATAAGAGCATTTGTGCCGCTTGCTGAAATGTTTGGATATGCCACTGATTTAAGGTCAAAAACTCAAGGAAGAGGAACTTACACTATGCAGTTCCATCATTATGAAGAAGTTCCTAAAAATATTGCTGATCAAATATTAGAAAAGAAGTAAAGGAGGAAAAGAGGATGGCGAAGCAAAAATTTGAGAGGAAGAAGCCGCACGTAAACGTAGGGACGATAGGTCACGTAGACCATGGTAAGACGACATTGACAGCAGCGATAACGATGGTATTATCGAAGGCAGGGATGGCAGAGGCGAAGGGGTATGACGAGATAGACAAGGCGCCGGAGGAGAGAGCAAGGGGAATAACGATAAACACGACTCACGTAGAATATGAGACAGAGAAGAGGCACTATGCGCACGTAGACTGTCCAGGACATGCTGACTATGTAAAGAACATGATAACAGGGGCAGCACAGATGGACGGGGCGATATTAGTAGTATCAGCAGCAGACGGACCGATGCCACAGACGAGGGAACACATATTATTGGCGAGGCAGGTAGGAGTGCCATATATAGTAGTATTTTTAAACAAGGCAGACATGGTAGACGATCCAGAATTAATAGAATTAGTAGAGATGGAAGTAAGGGAATTATTGAATGAATATGAGTTTCCGGGGGATGACACACCGATAGTAGTAGGGTCAGCACTTAAGGCATTAGAGTGTGGATGTGGCAAGAGAGAGTGCGAATGGTGCGGGAAGATATGGCAGTTAATGGATGTAGTAGACGAATATATACCGACACCGGAGAGAGACATAGACAAGCCATTTTTGATGCCAGTAGAGGACGTATTTACGATAACAGGAAGGGGAACTGTTGCGACAGGAAGAGTAGAGAGAGGGAAGGTAAAGGTAGGAGACGAAGTAGAGATAATAGGATTGACGACAGAATCGAGGAAGACAGTAGTAACAGGAGTAGAGATGTTCAGGAAGACGATGGATGAAGCGCAAGCAGGAGACAACATAGGAGTATTATTAAGAGGAGTACAGAGGGACGAAGTAGAGAGAGGGCAAGTATTAGCGAAGCCAGGGACGATAAAGCCGCACACGAAATTTGAGGCTCAAGTTTACGTATTGACGAAGGAAGAGGGAGGAAGGCACACACCATTTTTCAATGGATACAGGCCACAATTTTACTTTAGGACGACAGACGTGACAGGGGTAATAAACCTGCCGGATGGAGTAGAGATGGTGATGCCAGGTGACCACGTAACGATAAAAGTGGAGTTAATAACACCGATAGCGATGGAAGAAGGTTTGAAGTTTGCTATAAGAGAAGGCGGCCGTACAGTAGGTGCTGGCGTCGTGTCAGCTATCATAGAATAACATCATATTTTTGTGCTAATAGCAGTTGCTATTAGCACAAAAATATTGATATGTCAAGTCTTGCAATGATTTAGAACTTGAGATAAAATATTAAAGCTGGTCTTGTAGGTAAGATTTTTTTTTGACAATAAAACGCCTGGATATGTGGATATATAAAAGTGTTGAGGATTGATAGAAGGAGGGAAAGTAAAATGCCCAAGCAAAAAATTCGCATACGTTTAAAGGCTTTTGACCATGCTATTTTAGATCAATCGGCTCAAAAGATAGTGGAGACTGCAAAGAGGACGGGTGCTGAGGTTTCTGGACCTATTCCATTGCCAACAGAAAAAGATATTATAACTATTTTAAGAGCTCCTCACAAATATAAAGATTCAAGAGAACAATTTGAGATAAGAACTCATAAGAGATTAATTGATATTTTGAACCCAACACCTAAGACAGTAGATGCTCTTATGAGATTAGATTTACCATCTGGTGTAGATATTGAAATAAAACTGTAAAAGGCAATAAGTGAAAAAGCAAAAAAAATAAAAAAGAAATTAAGACGCAAAAGCGTCCGCTGATTTCAGGAGGTGGATAGAATAATGAAGAAAGGTATTTTAGGTAGAAAGCATGGGATGACACAAATATTTGATGAAAAAGGCGAAGTCATTCCAGTAACAGTGATTGAAGCTGGTCCTTGTGTTGTTGTTCAGAAAAAAACAGTGGAGACTGATGGATACAATGCTATTCAAGTTGGTTTTGGAGATGTTAAAGAGAAAAGACTTACAAAACCTTTAATAGGGCATTTTAAAAAAGCAGGAGTGCCTTTTAAAAGATATTTAAGAGAGTTTAGGTTAGATGACATAAGTGGATATGAAGTAGGTAGCGAAATAAAGGTAGATATTTTTAAACCAGGAGATAGAGTAGATGTAACAGGTATTTCAAAAGGTAAAGGCTTTGCAGGTGTTGTAAAGAGATATGGCGCTAATAGAGGACCTATGTCTCACGGTTCCAAATATCATAGAAGAGTAGGTTCGATGGGTGCTACCACAGACCCAGGAAGAACTTTTAAAGGTAAAATCATGCCTGGGCATATGGGACATGAAAGAGTGACTATACAAAACCTCGAAGTTGTAAAAGTTGATCCTGAATTAAATTTATTGTTAGTAAAAGGATCAGTGCCAGGACCTAAAGGTTCCTTGCTCATTATAAAAGATTCCGTGAAGAGCAAGTGATGAAAGGAGGAAGAAAGATGCCTAAGGTAGCAGTTTACAACGTAAAAGGGGAACAGGTAGGAGAAATAGAACTAAAGGATTCAGTTTTTGGCGTGCCAGTAAATGTTCCTGTTATGCATGAAGCTGTGTTAAATTATTTGGCAAATCAAAGGCAAGGTACCCATTCGACAAAAACCCGCGGTGAAGTTCGTGGCGGCGGAAGAAAGCCTTGGAGACAAAAGGGAACAGGAAGAGCACGTCAAGGAAGCATAAGAGCTCCTCAATGGATTAAAGGAGGCATTGTCTTTGGACCAAAACCAAGAGATTACAGCTATAAATTGCCTAAAAAAGTAAAAAGATTAGCTTTAAAATCTGCTCTTTCATCTAAAGTTAGAGATAACGAGATAATTGTATTAGATGAATTCAAATTAGATCAGCCAAAGACTAAAAAAGTTGTTGAGCTTCTTAAGAATTTTAATGTTGATAGTGCGTTAATAGTGGTACCTGAAGGGGAAAAGAACGTAGAACTTTCAGCAAGAAATATACCAGGTGTTAAAACTTTATATGCTAATTATTTGAATACTTATGATATTTTAAAATACGACAAGTTTATCATAACTAAGGATGCCGTGGGCATAGTCGAGGAGGTGTACGCCTAATGGAGGCACGCGACATTATAATACGCCCAGTAATAACTGAAAAAAGCATGAACCTCATGAGTGAGAGAAAATATACTTTTATTGTGGATAAAAGAGCAAATAAAATTCAAATAAAGAAAGCTGTAGAAGATATATTTGGTGTCAAAGTTGATAAAGTGTATACAATGAATTATAAGGGAAAGCCAAAGAGAATGGGAAAATATGAAGGAAGGACAGAAGCTTACAAAAAAGCAATAGTTAAACTTACTCCAGACAGCAAAGGTATCGAATTCTTCGAAGGATTGCAGGCATAATTTTAGGTTAAGGAGGGAAAGAAATGGGAATAAAATCTTTTAAGCCGACATCTCCCGGCAGACGTCAAATGACAGTATTGACTTTTGAGGAAGTTACTAAGGATAAACCAGAGAAATCCTTAGTTGTTACTTTAACTAAAACAGGTGGAAGAAATGTATATGGAAGAATTACTGTCAGACATCGCGGTGGCGGACATAAGAGAAAATATAGGATTATAGATTTTAAAAGAGATAAGGACGGAATACCAGGAAAAGTAGCTGCTATTGAGTACGATCCAAATAGAACAGCTTATATTGCACTTATACATTATTTAGATGGAGAAAAAAGATATATCATTGCTCCTTATGGACTAAAAGTAGGGGATATAATAGAATCTGGGGAAAATGTAGACATTAAAGTAGGAAATGCTTTGCCTTTGAGAAATATTCCTGTAGGTACAATAATCCATAACATTGAGCTTATACCAGGAAAAGGTGGACAATTAGTGAGAGCGGCAGGTACAGCGGCGCAGCTTATGGCTAAAGAAGGGGATTATGTGCAAGTTAGAATGCCTTCAGGAGAAATTAGATTGATAAAGGCTGACTGTCGTGCAACCATTGGACAAGTATCAAATTTAGACCATGAAAATGTAAAGATAGGTAAAGCAGGAAGGTCAAGATGGCTTGGAATAAGACCAACTGTTAGAGGTTCAGCTATGAATCCGGTTGACCATCCACATGGTGGTGGTGAAGGTAAAGCGCCTATCGGACATCCAGGGCCACTTACACCATGGGGCAAGCCTGCATTGGGTTATAAGACACGTAAGAAAGGTAAAGCTTCGGATAAATTCATTATAAGAAGACGCAAATAGTTAGTGAAAGGAGGTCAATGCCTTGAGCAGATCTGTAAAAAAAGGTCCCTATGTTGATCCAAAACTTCTTAAAAAGATTGTTGAAATGAATAAAAAGAATGAGAAAAAAGTAATTAAAACATGGTCAAGAAGTTCAACTATTGTGCCAGAAATGGTTGGACATACAATAGCTGTTCATGACGGCAGAAAGCATGTACCTGTATATATAACTGAAGCGATGGTAGGGCACAAGTTAGGAGAATTTGCTCCTACTCGAACCTTCCACGGACATGCTGATACTGAAAAAACTTCCAAAGTTAAATAGGCAAAGGAGGAGATAACGTGGAGGCAAGGGCAATCGCCAGATATGTAAGAATTTCGCCTCGAAAGGTAAGATTAGTTCTTAACCTGATTCGTGGCAAGCATGTGGATGAAGCCTTAACTATTTTAAGGTTTACTCCCAAAAGAGCCTCAGGTATAGTTGCCAAGGTTCTTAAATCAGCCATTGCTAATGCCGAAAATAACCATGGAATGAATAGAGATAATCTGTATGTGGCAAAGGCTGTGGCAGATGAAGGCCCTACAATGAAGAGAGTTTTCCCAAGAGCGATGGGAAGAGCAGATATTATGAGGAAGAGAACCAGTCATATAACGATAGTTGTGAAGGAAAAAGAATAAAGGAGGGATATGCGTGGGCCAAAAGGTACATCCATATGGACTTAGAGTTGGAGTTACACAAGATTGGCTAACTAAATGGTATGCGGATGACAAAGATTTTTCAAAACTCTTAATAGAAGACATTAAAATAAGAAACTATATAAAAGAAAAACTGTATGCAGCTGGGATTCCTAAAATAGTTATTGAGAGAGCTTCCAATAGGATAAAAATAGATATTCATGCTGCAAAACCGGGAATGGTAATTGGCAAAGGTGGAGCAGGCATTGACAAGTTAAGAGAAGAATTGGAAAAAATGACTAATAAGACAGTTATCCTTAATATTGTGGAAGTCAAAACTCCTGAACTTAGTGCACAACTAGTAGCTGAGAATATTGCGGCTCAAATTGAAAAGAGGATATCCTATAGAAGGGCTATGAAACAAGCCATAGCAAGAGCGATGAAATTAGGTGCTAAAGGTATCAAAATTGCTTGTTCGGGTAGACTTGCTGGTGCGGAAATTGCTCGTACTGAAAGGTATCATGAAGGGGTTGTACCGCTTCAAACTTTAAGAGCGGATATTGACTATGGCTTTGCAGAGGCAAATACTACTTATGGGAAAATAGGAGTAAAAGTTTGGATAAATAAAGGAGAGATACTGCCACAGCCTAAAAAGCAGGTAACCGCGGAAGGAGGTAAGTAAAACATGTTAATGCCAAAAAGAGTGAAATACAGAAAACAACAACGGGGCAGAATAAAAGGAAATGCTACTCGTGGTAATACCCTGACTTATGGAGAATATGGGTTGCAAGCGCTGGAACCTGGTTGGATTACAGCCACCCAAATTGAGGCAGCTAGGGTTGCAATGACGAGGTTTATAAAAAGAGGCGGGAAAGTGTGGATAAAAATTTTCCCTGATAAGCCGGTTACTAAAAAACCTGCTGAAACTCGTATGGGTTCAGGGAAAGGGTCACCAGAATTTTGGGTAGCAGTTGTAAAGCCAGGTAGAGTTCTTTTTGAAATAGCTGGGGTATCAGAAGAAGTTGCAAAAGAGGCTTTAAGGCTTGCAATGCATAAACTGCCTATAAAGACAAAGTTTTTAAAACGTGAAGAATTGGGTGGTGAAGATAATGAAGGCTAGGGAAATAAGAGAGCTTACCAATGAGGAATTGCTTCAAAAGCTTTCGGACTTAAAAGCAGAACTTTTTAATTTGAGGTTTCAACTTGCTACCGGTCAATTAGATAACCCTATGAGGATAAGAGATGTAAGAAAAACAATTGCGAGAATAAAGACAATTTTGAGAGAGCGGGAATTAGGTATTAGGCAAAATAAAGCATAAGGAAGGAGGGTATTCACTTGGAAAGAGGCTACAGGAAGGTTAGAATTGGGACAGTCGTAAGCAATAAAATGCAAAAAACTATTGTAGTTGCCGTAGAAGACAGAGTAAGACATCCTCTTTATGGAAAGACAATAAAAAGAACTAAAAAGTTTAAAGTTCACGATGAAAATAATGTATGCAATGTAGGGGATATAGTAAAGATAATGGAAACAAGACCACTTAGCAAAGAAAAAAGGTGGAGATTGGTTGAAATAGTTAAAAGAGCTGAATAATTTGAAAGGAGGTAAACTCAAATGATTCAACCTCAAACACGATTGAAAGTAGCAGATAACACAGGTGCAAAAGAAATTATGTGTATTCGCTTAGAGGGCGGTTCAAATAGAAAGTTTTCAAATGTAGGAGATGTAATAGTTGCTTCTGTAAAAAGTGCAACACCCGGTGGTGTTGTAAAAAAAGGGGAAGTTGTTAAGGCGGTAATTGTAAGGACTAAGAAGGGGATTGCTCGAAAAGATGGCACTTATATAAGATTTGACGATAATGCTGCGGTTATTATACGAGATGATAAACAGCCAAGAGGTACGCGTATTTTTGGACCAGTCGCAAGAGAATTAAGAGAAAAAGATTTTATGAAAATTATATCTTTGGCTCCTGAAGTGCTTTAAGGAGGGTTGAAAATGGCACAAAATAAATTACACGTAAAAAAGGGAGACATGGTTGTAGTAATTTCAGGTAAAGACAAAGGGAAAAAGGGTAAAGTATTACAAGCTTTTCCTAAAGAAGGCAAAGTAATTGTAGAAGGCGTCAATATTGTTACAAAACACAGGAAAGCGACAAGTCCGCAAAAACCAGGTGGAATAATTCACCAAGAGGCGCCAATTTACAGTTCGAAGGTTATGCTCTATTGTGAAAATTGTGGAAGAGGAGTTCGTTATGGGGTTAAAGTCCTCGAAAATGGCGAAAAAATACGTTACTGCAAGAGGTGCAATGAAACGCTATAATTATAAAAGGAAGGAGGCTCATTATGTCAAGGCTGAGAGAAAAATACGAAAAAGAAGTTGTGCCAGCGCTCATGGAACGTTTTGGCTATAAAAATATAATGCAGGTTCCTAAAGTTGAAAAAGTTGTTATAAATATAGGTGTGGGTGAGGCAAAAGAAAATCCTAAGGCGCTGGAAGCAGCAGTTGATGATTTGACAATGATTGCGGGGCAAAAGCCAGTTATTACAAGAGCTAAAAGGTCAATTGCTAATTTTAAGATTCGTAAGGGAATGCCAATTGGAGTAAAAGTTACTTTGCGCGGGGAAAGAATGTATGAATTTATGGATAAACTTTTTAATATAGCTCTACCACGTGTTAGAGACTTTAAGGGTGTTTCTCCAAATTCCTTTGATGGAAGAGGTAATTATGCCTTAGGAATAAAAGAACAATTGATTTTTCCTGAAATTGACTATGATAAGATAGATAAAATAAGAGGAATGGATATAATTATTGTTACAACTGCTAAAACCGACGAAGAAGCGAAGGGATTGTTAGAACTTTTAGGTATGCCATTTGCAAAGTAAAGGAGGGTAAAATTATATGGCAAGAAAGGCTTTGATAGTAAAGCAGCAAAAGCCTCAAAAATATAAAACAAGAGAATACAATAGGTGCAAAATTTGTGGCAGACCTCATGCATATTTAAGAAAATTTGGCATGTGCCGTATATGCTTTAGAAAGTATGCCCATCAAGGGATGATACCAGGCGTTAAAAAAGCAAGTTGGTAAAAGAGGGGAGGTAGTACAATGGTAATGACAGATCCTATAGCAGATATGCTAACTCGAATAAGAAATGCAAATATTGCAAGACATGAAACAGTAGAAATACCTGCTTCAAACATGAAAAGGGCTATCGCAATGATTATGCTAAAAGAAGGGTTTATAAAATCAGTAGAAGAAATAGACGATGGAAAAGGTGGTATTCTCAAACTAACATTAAAGTATGGCCCTAACAAAGAAAGAGTTATATCTGGTTTGAAAAGAATAAGCAAACCTGGTTTGAGAGTATATGCAAGGCACGATGAATTGCCAAGAGTATTAGGAGGATTGGGTATTGCAATTATTTCAACATCAAAGGGAATCATGACAGATAAAGAAGCAAGAAAAGCAGGAGTTGGAGGAGAAGTTATTTGCTACATTTGGTGATTTCAATAAGGAGGTGTGGTCAGTGTCTAGAATTGGTAGATTGCCAATAGAAATACCAAAGGGAGTAGAAGTTAAAGTAAGTCCTGATAATGTAGTAACTGTAAAAGGTACAAAATGCACTTTAGAAAAAAAGTTTCCGCCGATTGTAAATATAGAAGTAAAAGATAATCAAGTAATTGTAACTCGAAATGGCGACGATAAAGAAGAAAGAGCAATGCACGGAACTACAAGAGCAATAATAGCAAATATGGTAAAAGGCGTAACTCAAGGCTTTGAAAAAACATTAGAGATTGTAGGGATAGGATATCGTGCAGCAAAACAAGGGAAGAAATTAGTGTTAAATGTTGGATACTCTCATCCGGTAGAAATAGAAGAAGAGCCAGGGATTGAAATTGTTGTAGAAGGTAATAACAAAATAATTGTAAGGGGAGCCGATAAAGAAAAAGTAGGTCAAGTTGCTGCAAACATCAGAAGAGTCCGTGAACCAGATGCTTATCAGGGCAAGGGTATAAGATATGCAGGAGAAGTTGTGAGATTAAAAGAAGGTAAAACTGGTAAGAAGTAAGGGGTGAGATGATGATTACAAAACCAAATAGGAACGAATTAAGAAAAAGACGTCATTTAAGAGTAAGAAAAAAAGTTTTTGGAACACCAGAAAGACCACGTCTTAATGTTTTTAGAAGTTTGAAACACATTTATGCGCAAATTATTGATGATACTAAAGGGCATACTCTTGTTCATGCTTCTACGTTAGATCCTGAACTTAGAGGCATTGCAAAAGGAGCAAATAAGCAGTCTGCTAAATTGGTAGGAGAGCTGATTGCAAAGAGAGCTTTAGAAAAAGGCATAAAAGATGTTGTATTTGATAGGGGCGGCTATATTTATCACGGTGTAGTAAAGGAATTGGCAGATGCTGCACGACAAGCAGGATTAAATTTCTAAACAAGGAGGGAAATGAATGGCTCGAGTTGATTGGACAAAGTTAGATTTAAAAGAAAGGGTTGTAAGCATAAATCGTGTTTCAAAAGTTGTAAAAGGTGGTAAAAACTTTAGATTTAGCGTCACAGTAGTAGTTGGGGATGCAGAAAGGGGCTATGTAGGAGTAGGAAGAGGTAAAGCTGCAGAAATCCCAGATGCAATTAGAAAAGCTATAGAGGATGCGAAAAAACACTTAATTAAAGTTCCAATTGTAGGAACTACTATTCCTCATGAAGTCATAGGGGAATTTGGCGCTGGAAAAGTACTTTTGAAACCGGCAAGAGAAGGTACTGGTGTTATTGCAGGGGGACCAGTTCGTGCTGTTTTGGAATCTGCAGGTATAAAAGACGTTTTAACTAAATCACTTGGTTCTTCCAATGCAACTAATATGGTTTATGCTACAATCGAAGGATTAAAAAGGCTGAGAACAGCTGAAGATGTGGCAAAATTGCGTGGAATTCCTGTAAGCCAATTGTTTGAATAAACATAAAGCAATGTAGGAGGTGCAAAGATGAGACTGCACGATTTAAAACCAGCTGAAGGAGCAAGACGTGAAAGAAAAAGAGTAGGAAGAGGAATAGGTTCTGGACATGGTAAAACTTCAGGCAGAGGACAAAAAGGACAAAAAGCAAGAAGTGGCGGTGGAGTGCGTCCGGGTTTTGAAGGAGGCCAAATGCCACTTACAAGAAGACTCCCTAAAAGAGGTTTTACTAATATATTCAAAAAAGAATATGCAATTGTAAATGTTGGAACTTTAGAAGAAAGGTTTGAGGATGGAGCGGTAATTACTCCAGAAGCTTTAATAGAAAGTGGTATAATTAAAGATGTAAAAGATGGGGTTAAGATATTGGGGGATGGTGATTTAAATAAAAAGTTTACGGTAAGGGCTCATAAATTTAGCCAGAGTGCAATTGAAAAAATACAAGCCGTTGGGGGAAAGGCAGAGGTGATTTAAAGTGTTTCAAACCCTTGTCAATGCTTGGAATGTTGATGATGTAAGGAAAAGGATACTTTATACTTTGGGGATGTTAGTAATCTTTAGAGTGGGGTCTCATATTCCTGTGCCTGGAATTGACCCAAAAGTGATTGCTAACATACTTGGTCAAGGACAATTGTTTGGATTTTTTGATATAATATCAGGTGGTGCTTTTAGTAATTTTACCATTTTTGCGATGAGCATTACACCTTACATCAATGCATCAATTATAATGCAACTTTTAACAATAGCAATTCCTTCTCTTGAGCAATTAGCCAAAGAAGGCGAAGAAGGAAGGAAGAAAATTGCTCAGTATACCAGATATTTAACAGTTGTACTTGCCTTGATACAAGCTATAGGAATGACAATTGGGCTAAAGAGTGCAGTTATCAACCCTACATTTTTTAACTTAACGGTCATCGTTATAACCTTAACTGCAGGTACTGCTTTTCTCATGTGGTTAGGTGAAAAAATTACTGAAAATGGAATAGGCAACGGAAGTTCATTAATAATTTTTGCGGGGATAATTTCTAGGATTCCTAACATGATATATCTGACAAGTCAATATATTCAAGCAGGTACTGCTAATATTTTTGGTGCTATTGCTTTTGTAGTAGCAGAGCTCATAATGATAGTGTTAATAATCTTAGCTACAGAAGGCCAAAGAAGAATTCCTGTGCAATATGCAAAAAGGGTTGTTGGCAGAAAAGTTTATGGTGGACAAAGTACTCACATTCCTATAAGAATAAACATGGCAGGGGTTATTCCTATCATATTTGCTCTTTCACTATTACAGTTTCCGCAACAATTAGCAACCTTTTTCCCACGGTCGTCATTTTACAACTTTGTGCAAAAATGGCTTAGCACAAGTGGGCTAATATACAATATTTTAGATATATTATTGATAATAGGATTTACTTATTTCTATACTGCAGTAATATTTAACCCTGTAGATGTATCGGATAATTTGAAAAAATATGGGGGCTTTATCCCTGGAATAAGGCCAGGTAAACCAACTACAGACTTTCTTACAAGGGTATTGAATAGAGTTACTTTTGTAGGAGCGTTATTCTTAGCATTTATTGCTACAATGCCAGTAATTTTAATGAATATAACAGGATTGCAGCTTTACTTTGGGGGTACAGCACTTTTAATTGCAGTTGGTGTAGCGCTTGATACTATGAAACAAATTGAAGGACATCTTATCATGAGGAATTATCAAGGATTTTTGAAATAAAAGGGGGAGGATTTATGAGAGTAATACTTTTAGGCCCCCCAGGTGCAGGCAAAGGGACGCAAGCTGTGAAAATTGCTAAGGAGTTTGACATTCCTCACATATCTACTGGAGATATTTTTAGACAAAATTTAAGAGACAATACTGACTTAGGGAAACTTGCAAAAGAATACATGGACAAAGGATTATTGGTCCCCGATGAGGTTACGAATAAAATAGTAGAAGATAGATTAGAAAAAGATGATTGCCAAAAAGGGTTTTTATTAGATGGTTACCCCAGAAATGTTGCACAGGCTGAGGAATTAGACAGGTTTTTACATGACAAAGGCATTCATCTAGATTGTGTATTAAATATTGAAGTTGACAGAGAAGCTTTAATTGAAAGAATAACAGGCAGAAGAGTATGTCCTAATTGCGGTGCGACTTATCACATAAAGACTTCTCCTCCTGCAGTCGACAATGTATGTGATAAATGTGGTGCACAACTTATACAGCGTTCAGATGATAAATTAGAATCAGTTGTAAAAAGATTAGAGGTTTATGAAAGTCAAACTAAGCCTTTGATTGAGTATTATACAAAGAAAAACACTTTAGTGAATATTGATGGAAATAAATCGGTAGAAGAAGTATTTGAAGATATAAAAAAGGCTTTGGGAGACAGAGGCAAATGATATATATTAAGTCTAAGAATGAAATTGATTTGATGAGAACAGCTGGCAAGGTAATAGCAAATCTCTTTGAGGTTTTAGAAAGGGCAATTAAGCCAGGAGTTACGACATTAGAGCTTGATAGAATTGCAGAAGAGTTTATAATAAAAAATGGTTGTAAACCTGCTTTCAAAGGTTTATACGGTTTTCCTGCTAGTATTTGCACTTCAATAAATGAAGAAGTAGTTCATGGAATACCAAGTTTAAGAAAACTTAAAGAAGGCGATATTATAAGTATAGACCTTGGAGCTACCTATAAAGGGTATAATGCAGATGCAGCAAGAACTTTCCTTGTTGGAGAGATATCAGAGGAAGCACAAAAATTGATTGAGGTCACAAAAAATAGCTTTTTTGAGGGTATAAAATATGCAAAAGAAGGGAATAGGTTATCGGATATTTCTTACGCAATACAAACTTATGTAGAAAGTCATGGCTTTTCAGTAGTAAGAGAATATGTGGGACATGGGATAGGTATAAAAATGCATGAGGATCCACAGATTCCTAATTTCGGTCCCCCTGGCAGAGGACCTAGATTAAAAAGAGGGATGTGCCTTGCTATAGAACCGATGGTAAATGCGGGACATTATGCCGTAAGAACATTAGAAGATAATTGGACAGTAGTCACTGTTGATGGTAGTTTATCTGCCCATTACGAAAATACTATTGTTATTACGGAGGGGGACCCAGAAATACTGACCATTTTATAAGAGGTGAATTTATTAATGGAAGACTTGCAAATTGGTCAGGTAGTGCGGAGCAAAGCAGGTCGCGACAAAGGCAGAGTTTTTGTAGTTGTAGGAAAGTTTGATGACCAACACGTTCTTGTAGCCGATGGGGACCTTCGAAAGATAGAAAAACCTAAGAAAAAAAAGTTTAAACATCTTCAGAGGTATAATGACGTGATTTGGCAGATTAAAGAAAAAATACTAAGGGGAGATAAAATAACTAATGAAGAAATCAGAAAATTTTTAGAACCTTATAAATCCTAAGTCAATAAGGAGGAATGGATATCCTTGGCAAAAGAAGATGTTATTGAAGTTGAGGGCACAGTGATAGAGGCTTTACCAAATGCCATGTTTCAAGTACAATTAGATAATGGGCATAAAGTATTAGCCCATGTATCTGGAAAATTGAGAATGAATTTTATACGAATACTTCCAGGAGACAGAGTAACAGTAGAGTTGTCTCCTTATGACTTGAGTCGTGGAAGAATAGTATGGCGTGGAAAGTGATAAGGAGGTATTGAAGATGAAGGTAAGACCATCTGTAAAACCTATTTGTGAAAAATGTAAAGTTATAAAAAGAAAAGGTAGAGTTATGGTAATTTGTGAAAATCCAAAGCATAAACAAAAACAAGGCTAGGAGGTGTGAAAATGGCGAGAATTGCAGGCGTTGACTTGCCAAGAGATAAACGAGTTGAAATCGCTTTGACATATATATATGGAATTGGCCGTTCTCGTTCAAATGAGATACTTGCTAAAGCAGGTGTAAATCCAGACACAAGAGTCAAGGATTTAACAGAAGAAGAAGTTTCTAGATTGAGAGAGATAATTGATAAAGAATACAAAGTTGAAGGCGACTTAAGAAAAGAAGTTGCCATGAATATCAAAAGATTAATGGATATAGGATGCTATAGAGGAATAAGGCACAAAAGAGGTTTACCCGTAAGAGGTCAAAGAACAAGGACTAATGCTAGAACGAGAAAAGGTCCAAGGAAAACTGTTGCTAAGAAGAAGAAGTAATAATAAGGAGGGGAAATAATGGCTAAAAGAGTAAAAAGAGCTGGCAGAAAACGCGAGAAAAAACACGTAGAAAGAGGAATTGCCCATATTCATTCTACGTTTAACAATACTATTGTGACTATAACAGACCCAGCTGGAAATACAATTTCTTGGGCAAGTGCTGGTACAATAGGCTTTAAAGGCTCAAGAAAATCAACTCCATTTGCAGCACAAATGGCGGCAGAATCAGCTGCAAAATCTGCAATGGAGCATGGTATGAAAACTGTAGATGTATATGTTAAAGGACCTGGTGCTGGTAGAGAAGCAGCAATAAGAGCTTTACAGGCTGCTGGCCTTGAAGTGAGTCTTATAAAAGATGTGACTCCAATTCCCCACAATGGCTGCAGACCACCTAAGAGGAGAAGAGTATAAGGAGGTGCGATTATGGGAAGATATACAGGACCAACTTGCAGATTGTGCAGAAGAGAAGGCATGAAATTATATTTAAAAGGAGATAAATGTTATACAGACAAATGTCCTTTTGCAAGAAGAGGATATGCACCAGGACAACATGGACAAGAAAAGAAAAAACTCACTAACTACGGCATGCAACTACGAGAAAAACAAAAACTCAAAAGGTACTATGGCGTTTTAGAGAGACAGTTTGAAAGGCTCTATGAAGAAGCAGAAAGAATGAAAGGAATTACAGGTGAAAACTTATTGCAGCTTTTAGAAAGACGTCTTGACAATGTAGTGTTTAGATTGGGCTTTGCTGCGTCTAGACCACAAGCTAGACAATTGGTAAGCCATGGACATATAGAAGTAAATGGTAAGAAAGTTGATATACCATCTTTCTTAGTAAAACCAGGGGATGTAATATCTGTGAGGGAAAAAAGCCGTTCAATGGAATTAATAAAGAATAATTTAGAAGTATCAAGAAACGTACCTGACTGGTTAGAACTCAATAAAGATGCTTTTGAAGGTAGAGTAGTTTCATTGCCGAGAAGAGAACATATAGATCTGCCTATCCAAGAGCACTTGATTGTTGAGTTATATTCTAAGTAATGATTATAATCGGTTACCCTCATAAAACAGTTAAAAGGAGGGTTCACAGTGTTTGAAATGATTGAACCAAAAATAGAGATTATTGAGCAGTCGGAAGATGGGACGTATGGAAAGTTTGTAGTAGAGCCTTTAGAAAGAGGATATGGCATAACTCTTGGAAATTCTTTAAGAAGAGTGCTTTTGTCCTCTCTTCCTGGTGCTGCTCCTAAATCTGTGAAGATAGATGGGGTATTACATGAATTTTCAACCCTACCAGGAGTTAAAGAGGATGTAGTAGAAATTATACTTAACCTTAAAGAAGTTGCAGTTAAATTGCATTCAGATGAACCAGTGGTAGGGCGCATAGATGTAGAAGGAAGAGGAGAAGTTACTGCAGGTCATATAAAAGGCAGTGCCGATATAGAAATTTTAAACCCTGACCATCATATAGCTACTTTAAGTGACGATGGTAAACTCCATATGGAGATTGTGTTTGTCAAAGGAAAGGGTTATGTGCCTTCAGATAAAAACAAAGAGCCTAACCAACCGATAGGCGTCATTCCAGTTGATTCTATTTTTACACCAGTAAAAAGGGTAAGCTACAATGTAGAAAATACTCGTGTAGGCCATGTTACAGACTATGATAAACTTACTTTGGAAGTATGGACAAATGGAGCTGTCACGCCTAAAGAAGCTATTAGTATGGCTTCTGACATGTTGATTAAGTACTTTCAAAAATTTATATCTTTTACTGGCGAATACAAAAGTTCAGATATTTTTGTGGACAAACCTGAGAAAAAAGTCGAGAAACCTCTTGATATGACAATTGAAGAATTAGACTTATCTGTTAGGTCCTATAATTGCTTAAAGAGAGCTGGAATAAATACAGTACAAGAGCTCACTCAAAAGACAGAAGAAGAGATGATGAAAGTCAGAAATTTGGGTAAAAAATCTTTAGAAGAGGTTAAACAAAAACTCGAAGCATTAGGACTTAGCTTAAAAAAGGCAGACGAATAAAGGAGGGTTGAAGGTGGGTTACAGAAAATTAGGCCGTCCTTCTGACCAGAGGAGGGCTATGCTTAGAAATTTAGTCACAGATTTTTTGAAATATGGCAGAATAACTACAACAGAGGCGCGAGCAAAAGAGGTTCGCAGCATTTCTGAAAAAATGATTACTCTCGGTAAAAGAGGCGATTTACACGCAAGAAGGCAGGCTTTAGCCTATATCTTAGATGAAAGTGTAGTAAAGAAGTTATTTGACGAAATAGCACCAAAATACAAAGACAGACAAGGTGGTTACACAAGAATTTTAAAACTTGGGCCTCGCAGAGGAGATGGCGCACCATTAGTAATTATTGAATTAGTGTAAGCAATCGAAGGGGTTAAGTTTGGTGCCGCAACTTAATCCCTATTTTTCATAAAGGAGTTTAACTTAAAAGAAGGTGTCCTTAATGGAACACGTAATAAATACACAAAATTTATCTTTTGAATATCATGCCGAAGAACAAACTCGACACCTAGTTTTAAAGGATATAAATTTACAGTTTGAAAAAGGACAGTTTATAGGGATAATTGGTCATAATGGGTCAGGCAAGTCAACACTTGCTAAACATTTTAATGCACTTTTATTGCCGACAGAAGGAAAAGTATATGTAAAAGGAATGGACACCAAGGATACAAATCATTTGTGGGATATAAGACAGGCTGCTGGGCTTGTTTTTCAAAATCCAGATAATCAAATAGTTGCTGCTATAGTTGAAGAGGATGTAGCTTTTGGTCCAGAAAATTTAGGGATTCCACCTGATGAAATAAGAGAAAGAGTTGAATATGCTCTTAAAGCGGTAGGTATGTGGGAATACAAAGATTATCCTCCTCACATGCTCTCAGGTGGACAAAAGCAAAGAGTTGCCATTGCTGGGATAATTGCAATGAAGCCAGAGTGCATAATTTTAGATGAACCAACGGCAATGCTTGACCCAATAGGAAGAAGGGAAGTCATTTCTACCATAAAAAAGCTCAACAAAGAAGATGGGATTACTGTAATACTCATAACACATTTTATGGAAGAAGTAGTAGATGCAGATAGAGTTATTGTAATGGATGATGGAAAAGTAGTGTTAGATGGTACTCCTAAAGAAGTATTTAAAGAAGTTACTCTTTTAAAAAAGATTGGCCTTAGTGTGCCCCAAGTTACAGAGTTGGCACACCAATTGAAGAGAGAAGGCTTTGACGTCCCTCTAGATATTTTAACAGTAGAAGAAATGGTGGAATTTTTATGCCGATAAAAGTAGAAAATTTAAGCTTTGTGTATAATGAAGGGACGCCATATGCTACTGTTGCTTTAAATAATGTTACTTTTGAAATACAGGATGAAGAGTTCGTGGGAATCATCGGGCACACAGGGTCGGGTAAATCTACGTTAATACAACATTTAAATGGGCTTTTAAAACCTACTTCAGGGAAAATATATATAAATGGAGTAGACATAACAGACAAAAAAGTCAGTTTGAAAGATGTACGAAAAGAAGTAGGATTAGTTTTTCAATATCCTGAATATCAACTTTTTGAAGAAACCATTTTTAAAGATATAGCCTTTGGCCCTACTAATTTGGGACTTAGCGAAGAAGAAATTGAAAAAAGAGTATATGAAGCAATGGATATTGTTGGAATCAGTAGAGAATTAGCAGATAAATCTCCTTTTGAAGTATCAGGTGGCCAAAAACGTAGGATTGCGATAGCAGGAATATTGGCGATGAAGCCTAAAATTTTGATATTAGATGAACCTACTGCAGGCCTTGATCCAAAGGGGAAGGAAGAGATTTTAAACAAAATTAAAGAAATTCATGATAAATATAAGATGATAACAATTTTGGTATCCCATAGCATGGAAGATATAGCTAGATTTGCAGATAAAATAATTGTGATGAACAAAGGAAGAATAGAAGTTATTGGAACTCCAAGAGAGGTATTTAGAGAAGCTGAAAAATTGGAAAAGATAGGATTAGGGGTACCACAAATAACTTCTCTCGCAAGAGAATTACAAAAAAAAGGCGTAGCAATTCCAGAAGATATATTAACAATTGAAGAAGCAAAGGAATATATAGTTCGTTATCTCAGGGGGACTAAAAATGTTTAGAAATATAACTATTGGGCAATATATCCCTGGTGATTCGGTAGTTCACAAGTTGGATCCGAGAATCAAAATAATTATCACTTTTATATTTATAGTAGCCACATTCTTGATAAATAAACTTTCAGGTTACCTTTTTGCGGTTTTTTACCTTTATTTGATAATAACAATTTCTAAAATACCTTTTAGCTATATTTTAAAAGGGTTAAGACCAGTTATTATAATTCTTTTACTGACAGTGAGTTTAAACATGTTTTTTACCCCTGGGGGAACGATATTATATACCTTAGGACCATTGAAAATTACTACTACTGGGTTGCGATTAGCTGTATTTATGGGATTGAGACTTATATTTTTGATTATCGGTACTTCACTACTTACTTTAACTACTTCTCCTATCTCTTTGACAGATGGAATAGAGCATATTTTAAAACCCTTTAGCCGTATAGGGGTACCGGCTCATGAGTTAGCAATGATGATGACAATTGCTTTAAGATTTATACCTACATTAATAGAAGAAGCAGAAAAAATTATGAAAGCTCAAATGGCAAGAGGAGCCGATTTTGAAAGTGGCAATATAGTAAAAAGGGCAAAAGGACTAGTGCCTCTTTTAGTACCGCTATTTATCAGTGCTTTCAGAAGAGCTGACGAATTAGCAGTTGCTATGGAATCTCGGTGCTATAGAGGCGGGCAAAATAGAACGCGAATGAAACAGCTTAAAATCCAACCGAGAGATTATCAAGCTTTAGCTGTGACCTTGATAATGGTATTGCTAATTGTATGGAATAGAGTTTGGACGTGGTAAAAATGAGAAACGTAATGATTGTAGTAGAATATGACGGGACCAATTATCACGGTTGGCAATACCAAAAGAATGCAGTGACAGTTCAGGAGGTATTGCAAAAAGCAATAAAGAAGGTAACAGGGGAAGAAGTTAATTTAATAGGTGCGAGTAGAACTGATACAGGTGTCCATGCTCTATATCAAGTAGCTAACTTTAAAACTAATACTAAAATACCTGCAGAAAAGCTGCCCTATGCTCTAAACAGTGTATTACCCGATGATATAGTAGTTGTCCAAGCAAAGGATGTGGAAGACTCTTTTCACGCTCGATATAGTGCAAAAAGGAAAAGATACAAATACATTATTCTTAATAGGAAATTTCAAATGCCCACAATGAGAAATTATTGTTGGCATATAAGTTATCCTTTAAATATAGAAGAAATGAAAAAAGCTGCTTCTTACTTAATTGGGACTCACGATTTTTCTGCTTTTAAAGCTTCAGGAAGTAGTAAAACAAGTACTATAAGGACAGTGTATGATTTAACTATTGAAAAAAATGAAGATTTTATCAACATTGAAATAGAAGCCAATGGTTTTTTGTATAACATGGTGCGAATAATTGTAGGTACACTGTCTTATGTAGGTCT
>NC_014964.1:437500-1362500 GCF_000175295.2 Thermoanaerobacter brockii subsp. finnii Ako-1
GTAGAGAGAATGCCGGCATGAGTAACGAGAGTAAGGTGAGAAACCTTACCGCCGGAAGCCTGAGGTTTCCTGGGGAAGGGTAATCCACCCAGGGTAAGTCGGGGCCTAAGCCGAGGCTTAAAGCGTAGGCGATGGGGAACCGGTAGATATTCCGGTACCACCGAGGGCCGCAAAGAGATGCGGGGACGCAGCGAGATAGGTGGAGCGTGCGGTTGGTAGGGCACGTTCAATCAGGCACCGAAGGGTACGTAGGCAAATCCGCGTACTGGCAGGGGTCTGAGAAGGGGAGCCGGAAGGCGAAGCCACCGAAGCAGCTGCCGAGAAAAGCCGCTATCGAGGCCTGAGGTGCCCGTACTACAAACCGACACAGGTAGGCGAGGAGAGAATCCACAGGCGAGCGGGAGAACCCTCATTAAGGAACTCGGCAAAATGACTCCGTAACTTCGGGAGAAGGAGTGCCGAAAGGCCGCAGAGAAGAGGCCCAAGCGACTGTTTACCAAAAACACAGGTCTCTGCTAAGTCGGAAGACGAAGTATAGGGGCTGACGCCTGCCCGGTGCTGGAAGGTTAAGGGGAAGTGTGAGAGCACTGAACCGAAGCCCCAGTGAACGGCGGCCGTAACTATAACGGTCCTAAGGTAGCGAAATTCCTTGTCGGGTAAGTTCCGACCCGCACGAAAGGCGTAACGACTTGGGCGCTGTCTTGATGAGGGGCCCGGTGAAATTGTAGTACTCGTGAAGATGCGAGTTACCCGCGATTGGACAGAAAGACCCCGTGGAGCTTTACTGTAGCCTGTCACTGGATTTTGGTAATTCTTGTACAGGATAGGTGGGAGACAGAGAAGGTAGGGCGCCAGCCTTACTGGAGTCGACGTTGGGATACCACCCTGGGATTACCGGAATTCTAACCTATAGCCGTGAAACCGGCGTAGGGACAATGGCAGGTGGGCAGTTTGACTGGGGCGGTCGCCTCCTAAAGGGTAACGGAGGCGCCCAAAGGTTACCTCAGCGCGGACGGGAATCGCGCGAAAGAGTGCAAAGGCAGAAGGTAGCCTGACTGCGAGAGAGACATCTCGAGCAGGGACGAAAGTCGGGCTTAGTGATCCGGCGGCAGTGAGTGGGAACGCCGTCGCTCAACGGATAAAAGCTACCCCGGGGATAACAGGCTGATCTCCCCCAAGAGTCCACATCGACGGGGAGGTTTGGCACCTCGATGTCGGCTCATCGCATCCTGGGGCTGAAGTAGGTCCCAAGGGTTGGGCTGTTCGCCCATTAAAGCGGTACGCGAGCTGGGTTCAGAACGTCGTGAGACAGTTCGGTCCCTATCCGTCGCGGGCGTAGGAAACTTGAGAGGCACTGCCCCTAGTACGAGAGGACCGGGGTGGACGAACCGATGGTGTACCAGTTGCACCGCCAGGTGCACAGCTGGGTAGCCAAGTTCGGAAGGGATAAACGCTGAAAGCATCTAAGCGTGAAGCCCGCCTCAAGATTAGGTTTCCCATCCGAGAGGGGTAAGACACCTCGAAGACTACGAGGTAGATAGGCCGGGGGTGTAAGAGTGGAAACACTCTTAGCTGACCGGTACTAATCAGTCGAGGACTTGACCGATAAGGCTTTGTGCAGTTTTGAGGGTCTAGATTTCCGGTGGCGATAGCGGAGGGGAAACACCCGTTCCCATTCCGAACACGGTCCACAAGGGGCCCCCAGACGGTCGCAAGACCGGCTGGGGTGCTAGTTAAGCCCTCCAGCGCCGATGGTACTGCTTTCGCGGGAGAGTAGGTCGCTGCCGGAATTAAAATATTCCTCAGTAGCTCAATGGTGGAGCAACCGGCTGTTAACCGGTAGGCTGTAGGTTCGAGTCCTACCTGAGGAGCCAAATCGTGGCCCCGTGGTCAAGTGGTTAAGACACCGCCCTTTCACGGCGGCAACATGGGTTCGAATCCCGTCGGGGTCACCAAATAAATATGGGCCTTTAGCTCAGCTGGCAGAGCGGTCGGCTCATAACCGATTGGTCCGGGGTTCAAATCCCTGAAGGCCCACCATTTCAATAAAATTAAATAATAATGCGGCCCAATAGCTCAGTTGGTTAGAGCGCCAGCCTGTCACGCTGGAGGTCGAGGGTTCAAGTCCCTTTTGGGTCGCCATTATGTTATGCCTCGATAGCTCAGTAGGTAGAGCAAGGGACTGAAAATCCCTGTGTCAGTGGTTCGATTCCACTTCGAGGCACCATAATTTTTTTTATGGAGGTTTTAGTTATTGCTGGCGTAGCTCAGTGGCAGAGCAGTTGATTCGTAATCAACAGGTCGTGGGTTCGAATCCCACTGCCAGCTCCAGTATTTATGCATATTTTAAGGGTATCGACATTGTGTCGATACCCTTTTTGTGTGCGAAATTAAAATAAGATTTACACTTGTTAACATTGATTATTCTTGACATTGAAAATCATAGGCATTACAATGAATTGGACGGTAGTAATGGAGAGGAATCCGATTCAAGGCAGAGTATTTTACGAAAAATATGAAGTTGACTAGTCAAAATCCAGTACAGTATTAATTTACACATTTTTTACTAAAAGGTAGGGATGTTTATGGAATTTCTAACACCCGGTGAAAGAGTTAAAAAAATTAGAAAAATGCTCAAAATGAAACAAAGAGAACTAAAATCTGAAAATATTACAAGAGGCTTTATAAGTATGATTGAAAGTGGCAGAAGTACCATGAGTAAAGAAACTGCTTCTATTATTGCAGATAAGTTTAATAAAAGAGCTCAAGAGCTGGGTATAGATTTAAATATAGATGGGAATTATCTTTTGATGACTCCTGCAGAAGAAGCTGAATATTACTGTATTCAAAAGCTAGAAGAAATTAGAAGTTTGGAAGATTTAAACGAATTAAAAGAAATATTTGAAATTGCTGATAAATATAAAATAAAGAGAGTAACTGCTTTAGCATACGTAAAAATAGGTGATATAATGTATAGTAGTTGTAATTACCAAGACGCATTTACAAACTATTATAAAGCCCTTGATATATTGCTACTTAATAATATAAAAGACCAATTGCCATATACTTACAACATGTTAGGTGCTTGTAAAGTAAATATGCTAGAATTTTCTGAGGCAATAATATATTTTGACAAAGCTATAGAATATGCGGACGAAATTAATGCTATTGATATAAAAAATAAAGCGATTTATAACAGTGCTTTGTGTTATAGATGTATTGGTCAACCAATTATCGCAATTGATTATATTGATAAATATCTCTCAACTGGGGATAAAGAGAAGGATTTTGTACACTACATATACGCAAATTCAATAAAGGCAAACTGCTACAGGGATATGGGAAATTATGAGAAAGCGTTAGAAATATTCAAAAGATTGGTTGGCGAAATAGTTGATGAGGAACATCATTTACTAGGCTATCTTTATACAAACATTGGAGAAATTTATATGGAGAAAAATAATTTCAAAGAATCTCTAGAATATTTCAATAAGGCTGAGAGAATTAGACGCAAGAAAGATGAAAATTTACTGGGACACACCTTAATCGAAAAAGCAAATCTCTACATAAAAATGAAATTATATGACGAAGCACGCTCTTTATTAGAAGAAGGTCTTGAAATATCATACAGAAATAGTGACATAGAATATGTAGTAAAAGGCAGTTACCTTTTGATAGAAGTGTACAAACAGTTAGGGAGTAAACAAGCTATCATAGAAATATATAAAAAGATGATAGATGTACTTCAAGGCACAAGTAATAAAAAAGAAGTTCTAAAAGTTTACATAGAATTATCACTATTGTATATCGAAGACAACGATATAACTAATTCCAGTTATTATTTACAAAAAGCTAGAGAAATTATTAAATAAAAAAGCAATAAAAAAATAAAAAATATATTGTATTTTTATTTTTTATGTTAAAATAAAATCAAACGTTTAACTAGTAATTAAAAAGGAGGGGTAATGAAAATGATAAAAAAACTTAAAGCATTACTCACATTAGTGATAGGAATTATTCTTTTTACATATATGGCTGTTGTAATTCCATTTGAAAATCCTCCTGTCTGGGTTATATGTCTTTCATGTGAATTACTTCCTTTATGCGGTGGCGGTTGCCCAGGGTTAATATTCGATAGATATGGTACATTACAAGAAGTTGATCCTCGTTGTTGTAGGAGGAAAAACAATGAAACCCCAAATAATCGTCAAAAATGTCAGTAAAACTTATAAAGTATACATAAAAGAAAATGGCATGATAAATGCAGTTAAAAGCTTTTTCAATCGTAAATACAAATACATACAAGCAGTAAAAGACATTTCTTTTACTGTAAATCAAGGAGAAATACTTGGACTAATTGGTCTTAACGGTGCTGGAAAAACTACCACAATTAAATTGGTATCCGGCATAATTAAAGCAGATAAAGGTATTATAAGGGTATTAGGAAAAGACCCATTTTTACGCTCCAAAGAGTATAGAAATAAAGTATCATTAGTAATGGGACAAAAAGGGCAGTTAGATCCAGACTTATCCATCATTGATTCTGTAAAACTATTTGCCTCTATTTATTCTATTGACAAAAAAGAAGCAATTTCTAGGACAAAATCTATGGCAGAAGAACTTAACTTGTCAGAAATAGACCTGCAAAAACAGGTCAGAACTCTGTCTTTAGGACAGAGGATGAAAGGTGAATTAATATTATCTTTTATTCATCTGCCAGTAATCGTTTTTCTTGATGAACCTACACTAGGATTGGATTTCATCACCCAAAGGGCTATTAGAAATTACCTAAAAAATTATAAAAAGAAATATAATGCATCCATAATACTCACAAGCCACTATATAACTGATATTGAGGATTTATGCGACAATATATACATACTGCATAAAGGACATGAGCTCTACTATGGAACAATTGACAAATTAAAAAGCATGGTACCTAATATAAGAAAAGTAAGGTTTAATGCAAGTAATTGTGCCATTGAAAGAATCAGTAAATATTATAAGGTAGAAAAGGCAGATGAAGAACAAGAATACTTCATAAGGTTTAACCCTCATGAGACGATAAATGTAATGAAAATCTTATCAAATGAAATTGAAGTTTCAAATATAAATTTTCATGACGATACTCTTGACATAATAATAGAATCATTATATAAGGGTGCAGAGAAATGAAGACTTTGTATACTTTCATGGGATATTTTGAGTACTCAATAAAAAAGCTCCTGATGTACAGAATCTACATTATAGGAGAACTTCTAAGTTCATTAATCGTGCCGGTTATAATCAGTTTCTTTCTTTGGAGGGCCTTGATTGAAACAAACCCTATAAACTACAGCTTAAAAGAAATGATGATTTATATAATAATTTCCAATATAATACTTTTGTTTACACAGATCCACGCTGAACATGACATTGAAAGAGATATAAAGACTTATAGACTTGGTCAAAAACTTTTACTGCCTATAGATTATCTTACAAGTATTTCATACAGTTACTTAACCTCAAGCCTTGCTAAATTTACAATTGTATATCTTCCTATAATTGTTATAATTTCAATTTGGGCAAAGATTGAGATTCCGGCAAACCGCCTATTATATCTACCTATTACATTAACTTTCGGCTTTTTACTCAATGCTTTATTTTCCTTTATAATAGGCTTATTATCCTTTTGGCTGACAGAAATATGGGGTATAGCTGCTGTAAGAAACTTACTGACAGGACTTTTCTCAGGTGCTATTTTTCCTCTAGACCTTTTACCTAAGAAAGTAGAATCATTTATGCTACTTACCCCTTTTCCATATATGACCTTCATACCTGCAAAACTCATAAGTGATGATAGCTTTGATATTAAAATAGTGAATAAAGGATTATTTATTTCTCTAATCTGGGTGTTAATACTTGGTTTAATTGTATTTTTACTCGTAAAAAATGGGCTAAAAAAATACACCTCTCATGGGGCGTGAAAACATGCTAATTGAATCTGTAAAATTTTCAATTAAAAAAGCAATTCAATACAGAGCAAATTTAATCAGCTGGTTTTTGGCAGACCTATCTTTATACACTGCAATATTTTTAGGTTATTATCTACTTACACAGAGAATTACTGTCTTTGGCGATTACAGGAGGGAACAGATTCTTTTTTACATAACCTGTTTCTTTTTAGTAAACAACATATATGCTATCTTTTTTGCAGAAGCAGTTTCTAAATTTGGTCAGTCTGTTTTAACAGGATACTTTGATTTTGATTTATTAAAACCTCAGCCTCTCATAAAATACATTGTACTAAAAAACTTAAATTTCCCTGCAGCTCTTTCAACTCCACTGTTAATATTTCTAAATATATACTGTCTGAAACTATGTGGAATTAAATTGACAATACCTTATATCATTTCTATTTTTAGTGCTTCTATTTTAATGGGACTTTTATTCTTTATAGTTTACAGTTTCACTCTTTTAGGTTTAAGGTCTGAGGCAATTTCAGCAATAGTCCTGCAGCTTTTAACAATGGCAGAAAAACCCGATACAGTTTTTCCAAAAATCCTCCGCAATCTTCTCATATATGCGATTCCCATTTTCTTATTTAGTGCAATTCCTGCAAGGATTGCCCTTGGTAAGAGCAGTATATATGAAAATATATGGTGTTATTTATCCCCCTTACTATATTATTTGGTTTTAAAAATTATCCTTTGCCAAGGGCTGAAAAAATACCAGTCAGGAGGAGAATTATGAACAAGATTTTAGAATATTTAAAATATTGTAAACACAGTAATATTATTTTAACTGGAGGGATGAAGATATTTGATACTATAACAGAATATTACATTGAAAAAGGAATTCAACCCTCATATCCTCTATATCTAAGCTTATCTGTTACATCAATGTGCAACGGACAGTGCCTTTTATGTAGCTCTGAATCTAAAAAATTTTGGAGTGGGGAGATTGATAAGGCGAATCCTTTGTTAAAGAAACGCCTAGTTGAATTGTCAGAGAATAATCCTCCGGTTGTTTTCATTTTATCAGGTGGAGAGCCATTATTGTTTCCAACCAGGTGCAAGGAATATTTAGAAATTTTTTACGACACAAGTGTAATATTTGGGCTTTTTTCAAATTTAGCTTTGGATCTAGATTATAAACGATTAAAAATAGTAGAAATTCTTGAAGAAAGACCTTTTTCTTTCATACAAACAAGCATTGATAGTATTGACAAAAATGAACATGAGCTGTTAAGAAAGGGTACAAATTTGGCTGTTATTCTAAGTAACATAAAGTATTTAAAGAGGAAAAATATAAAAATAAAAGTAAATACAACTATTTCTCCATATAATTATAAAAGTATAATGGATATTGTAAAGTATGTATTTAATGAAGGGATTGAAAGCTTACATATTAATCCGGTTCTCCCTTTTGGGCGAGCAAAAGACAAAATTGATGAAAGATTGTGTATTGAGATTGTTGATGCGTTGATAAAGGTAGTAAGCAGCAGGGAGTTTAATAATATTAAAGAGCATTCAATTACATTTCCAAGTGAATTAATTCCGTTATCTTATATTGGTTCTAAATATGAAGATATTTTAGAAGTTTATGATAACAGTAAAAAAATGAAAAACAAGTTTCTGAGCCATCAATTTGTATGTGGCATTTCCCATGAAAATTGCACATGCGGTATAGGGTGGTTTCCAGAGATTTATATTTCGCTCGAAGATAAAAAAATAGAGGAAGCTTTCCGTATAGCTCTTTCCTATGGCAAAAAATATTATTACGCTACGTGCGAAAAATGCTACCAATATTATAATTGCGACTTTGAATCATCTTATACAGGTAAATGCTTAATGATGGAACTATACAACAAAATAGAATATATACTTAATTATAATACACCACTGTCAGAGGAAGAATCTATAAGAAGAAAGTGTTTAATGAATTAGAAGAGATAAGTAAAGGAATGTTTGAAGTAATTATTGGAATGACAAGAGAATGTAATGGAAATTGCAATTTCTGTCAGGTTGGGGGGCCACAAAGAGATATCAATAAAAGGTTTGATTATAAACAACTGGTTAGGTTTTTAAAAGGAAATAATTATCATATACAAATAACAGGTGGCGAACCTTTAATTAGAAAAAAAGAACTAGCTCCATTGATTCAGGATCTCAAAGAAGATGGTCATATGATAACTTTGTTAACAAACCTAGTTCTTATCGATAAGAAGTTTATTGAACTCTTAAAAGAATCATTTTCTATATTAGATGTGGTTCAGGTTTCTATTTATGCACACAATCCACAACTTCATGAGATTATAAGTGGAAGAAATGATTGGAGCAAACTAAACGCTTTAATCACAGAGCTTATTAATAATGGTATTCAATTGAGAGCAAACTTGACTTTAACGAAAGAAAATGTAAGATATATTAAAGAAATTTATAATTTTTACAAATCTCTGGGGGTGAAACAAATATCAATAAGTAGTCTTATTAAAAAAGGGAGAGCTTTTCATTTGGTTGACGAAAAGTATATCTACGACTACATTTATTATATGTACGAATTCCTCGAAAAAAACAATCCTAAATTTATAACAATTTCGATACCTATTGAACTTCTCAAAACTTATTCAAATATAAAAAGTAATTTTGGACATTATGTAAAAAATGACAACTTAATAGTTTTAGAGAAAGACAAATTATATATTCATTATGATGGAAATGTTTACTCATTGCTAACAGGGAAATTAATTTGTGAAATTTCTGCAAATAATGCAAAGAACATAGTCATTCCTCCCTTAAAACGCAACTTGTCTAAGTCAGAGTGTGCTAGGTGCCATGCTTTTTATCTTTGTAAAGGTCGTGAAGATTTCGAATTAATAAGAGCTAAATACGGAAACTTGAATTTTTCTCAGTGTGATTTAGAATTAGAGAATATAAATGTACTTTAATATTCTTATTTAAAATACCATAATTGGTAGTACATTACTATTCCAAAGACAGCAAGGGGAAATTGACCTATTATCCTGTTAATAGAAAAAACATTATATCAAGATAAGATTAAAACTTATCTAGTTTTCATAAAGAGACTCTGATTAACTTTGATTTTACATTTAAGCCTTGCAGTGATAAAAATTAATAAAAAGTTTACAACAAAGAACTTTGTTTATTGCACAGAAAACGTAATATTCCTTAAATACCTCGGGTGAGAAGGCACATTTTCCTGTAGAGATCCTCTCCAAAAGAACATCAGGTTTAAAAGGTCATGAAAGAATAGCTCATGAAAGTAGATGAGGAACATCCTTAGATCATGACTTGTTATTTGACGAAGTAGAGAACTATCTTGCTTTAAATACCTCGGCTGTTTATGTAAGACTAAAAATACTCCCAGTGTTAGTGTAAAATTTCAGTAGGTGACAATGCAGGAAAATGAGGTATGAATATAGAAAAAAGACCTCACCGGGAAAAACCAAAAATCAAATCAAAGGAAGGCGAGGTCTGATATGTTATTAGATATTGACACATAGTGGGTATAATCCTGCTTTTTATTCAAGGTTTAATGAGAATAATAAGGGAGAGTAAAGATTTTTATGAACTGGAGAAAGGGATACATGAACTTACACAAAAAGTATCAAGACAACTTCTTGAGTGGGCAGCAGAAGAGATGGATAAAAAGTTGATGGAAGACCGAGGCAAAAGAGTGTGGGAAGTAGTAGGATTTAGAGCGAAGCAGGTAATAAGCATTTTTGGGGAATTCACATATACAGAAGTTTGCTAGAGGACACCTCTTCAATCTTGATATCGAGATTACTACTCTTTGTAATCTTGCTTGCCAAACGTGCTACAATGAACCAATTCACCCACAAGTTATGACAGTGGAATAGTTTAATCGTATTTTGCCAGATGCACGGCAACTTATAGAGTGTTTGGAGATGGATGGGCTTTGGCTGACGATTTCTGGGGGAGAGCCGTTGACAAATGGCCACATATGGGACATGCTTCAGCTGGCTCAAGGGCAGGACTTTAGAGGCATTGCAATTATCACTATTTACTTTCGTTAATATAGATAAGACAGTTTTTAAAACTTAATTGGTGCATCAACAGAAGAAATATATACAAAGTTACCAATTTAATTTTAACTTTATACAGGTTTAAAAGAGAACATAACTTGGGGATGATAAGGATGGAGTATTTATGTTCACAAGAAGAATTAATTTCTTTTTATGAGCAATGTAATAAAATAGGACTTCCTTTTTCAATAAATAAACCACTAGTGTGTCTAAATATACAAGATTTAGAGGTAAAAATACAAAAAAACCAAAAACTGACAGATACCTTTCGCTGTTGTGCAGAAAAGAATTGGGTAAGAGGGAAATATCTATTTTTACTTGCAGATGTTGAAGGATATTTATTGGAAGTAAAATGCAGTATAGAAGAAGAAAAATATGTAAAAGACTCAGGTTTTAGGCCGGGCGTATCCTTTAAAGAAGAGAGCTGTGGGACAAATGCAATTTCAATGGCAATGAGATTAAAACGCGTAGTTTATATCAGAGCTTATGAACACTATTGTGACATATTTAAGAAATGGTACTGCATTGCTTCACATATAACGACAAAGAATGGAGAAATAGTAGGCTATGTAGATATATCAATAATTAATGAAAAAATTGCAGATGAAATAACAATAGTAATAAAATTGTTAGCTGAAAAAATAGCAAATAAATACGAAAACCGAGTAAAAGAGGAAGAATTAAAAGATTTTAAAATTAAATTGAATGATAAGCAGATAAAAATATTGACATTAGAAGCGAAAGGATACAAAGAATTAGCTATAGCAGAGCTGATTTTTAAAGATAGTGGTCAAATACTCATGAGCAAACTCATTAATAAAGCAGTGAAAAATCCAGTAAGAAGGAAGAGCTCTAGTAATATCGAAGCTACAAAATACAAAGATGAGCGATAATAAGATTATTGCGGAAGTAGTCTACAAGATCAGAAATTTGCCGAATTTTTCAGCCTGCATAAAGATAAAAGCTCTAAACATTGTATCATAAGAATAACCTTTACGGCCAGGACCAGAGGAAGGGAATTCAGGTATTGAAGACAGGTCAAGATTCAAGAATGGAGGGTGAAAAAATCTTGTTAAGCAAATATGTAATTAAAATACCAGTAGATAATAAAGAAACTCTTTTGTATAATTCAATTACTAAATCTTTAATATCTTTGCCTACTTCTAAAGAAGATGTAGAAATATTTATTAAAAAATTGAACCAAGAAGAATTACAATATTTAAGTAAAGAATTATACTTACAATTTGATGAAATAAATGAAGAAAAACTTGTGGATTTATGTCAATATGGGAGTGAAAAATATTTTGTGTATTTAGATTAATTTTATCCTCTTTCTCAGCAAGAATCAGTTAACATTTTTTATTTGATCAATCTTTAGTATAACCTTTTTTCTACATCTTATGCATGAAAGTGAATAATTTTGGTTAAAATATTTAATTAGGGATACTGTAAGCTTTTCTCTAGAACCTTTGAAGACCCAGGGATTCAAAGGTTCTAGAGAAAAAATTTTTTCGGGCTTCGCCCCCTATAAGTATTTTTCAAGTCTTCCAGGATACATTATGATTAATTGATTTAATACTATATCCCAGTTTTTATACCTCACTGTCCATTTCTTTAATACATTCATTGTTACTAAGTATAGCATTTTTTCTAATGCTTCATCAGATGGAAATATTGTTTTTGATTTTGTAACTTTCCTTAACTGCCTGTGGAATCCTTCAATTATGTTTGTTGTATACATTATTTTCCTTACTTCTTCAGGGAATTTGTAAAATGGACTTAATACATCCCAGTTATTCTCCCAACTCTTTATGGCATAAGGATATAGATTCTGCCATTTGTTTTTTAATTTCTCAAATTCATCCCTTGCTATTTCTTCATTAGCTGATTGATATACTGCTTTAAAATCTTTACTGAATTCTTTAAGGTGTTTATATGACACATATTTGAAGCAGTTCCTTAATTGATGTATTATACATCTTTGTATCTCTGATTTTGGAAATGCTGCTTGTATTGCTTCTTTTATCCCTGTTAATCCATCTACAGAAAATACTATAACATCTTCTACTCCTCTGTTCTTTAGCTCATTTAATACTCCAAGCCAGAATCTTGAACTCTCATTTTCTCCAATCCAAATCCCTAATACATCTTTTATGCCTTCTATCGTTACCCCTAATACTACATTGTCAATTCTCAAATTAAATCTCCAAAGATTTTCAAATTATAATGGCATTTTTTAAGTGCATAAAAGTATTTTTTCTCAAATTATCACAGCCTGATTAAAAATTTTTTTCACTTTTTAAGAGCATAACCGCCAAAATATGTTAATATCTGTTATTGGCAATTTGGGTTAATTGAAGTATAATAAAAAATGAGAGTAGCGAAAGCTACTACTCTCATAAACTGATTTCATTTTGTGCCTGGTATATTACTTCTTCATCTATTTCTCTTAGCCTTTTAGAATACGCATAGAGAAGAGAAGCCGTTACCAGGTTATTTATTATCCTTGGCAGCCCTTTTGTTAGAGAATATATTGCTTCATATGCCGATGGTGTAAATATATCATCCATCACTCCAGCTATTTTCATTCTTGTTTTTATATAATCTTGAATTTCTTCTTTTTTTAGCCCTTGCATTACATACTTTATAGAAATTCTTTGCCTTAGTGCACTGTTTACATTCAAGGCTAGTTTGTTTCTTATGTGTGGTTGTCCTGAAAGTATCAGTATATACGGGTTTTGAGAATCCATATTAAAGTTAAATATTATTCTCAAATCTTCAAGAACATCATTAGAAACCAGTTGTATTTCATCTAATATTATGACAGGAGTTATCTTCTGGCTATAGTAAAGTTCTGTTATCGCTCTTTGTATCTGGTGAAAGAGCGTTACTTTTTTGTATGAGGGGGTTTCGCCTAAAATCATAGCCAATGCTTGATAGAATTCTCTCACTGTGAGTGTAGATAGAGCAAAGTAACATGGTTTAAATGTAGAACGGTTGAGGCTTTCAGCATATCTTCTTAATGCGGTAGATTTGCCTGAACCCGCCTCCCCAACGATAAGTCCTATACCCCTTGTTTCTTGTAAATATTTTAGCCTGGCATTTAATTCAGCAATGTCTTCACTTATATAAAGGTCATTTACACTTATCTCTTTAGAAAATGGATTAAATTTCATTCCAAAATATTGGGTAAACATTGTAAACACCTCTTTTTTAATCAATGATATCATTAAAGGATATTACTGGGGGATTAGGTTTTGCAGCAAAATCCACAGTATCTTCATTTTCGCTTACAACCTTTCTGTCTTCGATATATTCTACAGGAATTTTAGCATTCTCATGAAAATTTACCTTATACGCTTCCCCTACTTTTTTGCCTTCATGAAAAAGTAAAAGGGGTGTATTATCCTTAAGCCACTGCGGGTCATATCTGACTTCTAAGCGCATACCTTTAAACTTTTCTTCTGTTTCGTAAAGTATATTTTCCACTTTAAGTGTGGCATCTTTGTTTACTTTACGATTTACTCTTATGAGAAAACATTCATTCAACATATCTATGTCACCACACATATTTACCCTTGATATTTGAGACATGAAAAAATCTAAAGGACTCATGCCAATACTGCTATGTTCTTTTCGGTTGTAATCATCCTCCAGCCATTTAAAAAACATCATATTGAGCTCATCTATACTCTTTATGGATGTAGGATCTATTGTGCTTAAAAATCTCATTCTCACCGTATGAAAGAATCTTTCTATTTTCCCTTTTGAATGAGGTGAAAAGGGCTCAGCATGAATAAGAGATGTACCTAATGATGCACATATATATTCAAATTGAGTGCTTCTATATATCTTTCCATTGTCAGTGTAGAGCATTTTGGGTATTCCCCTTCTTAGCACTGCTTCTTTAAATGAGTCTCTTAAAGCTAAAAAATTCTGGGTATAGTAAAAGCGAGCATAGGTACACAGCCTGGAAGCATCATCTATATATGCAATAAGGTACGTTTGTCTCTTTGTTTTACCTTCTTTAATATATGGCCCATACATGACATCAGTCTGCCACAGTTCATTGATGAATTCATGGGAAAATCTCTTTGTTTTACCCTCTTTTTCTTTATCTAAAGATTTTACAGGAATGTTTTTCAAAAACCTATAGAATGTCGAAAGGGATACTTTATCCGGTGAGATTATTCCTTCTCCTATCAATGTCTCATAAAGAAGTTTGTTTGGCATTTCAGGATGTTCAAGCTTTTTTTGCTTTATTTTCTCTGAAAGTTCAAAGTTTATCTTTCTGTATTTGCCTCTGTCGCTTCGATAACCCGGCTTTAACGCTTCTATACCGCCTCTTAAATACTGATATAGCCACCCTCTAAGTGTCTTGGGAGTATATCTTCTCATTCCAAGATAAGGTATCTCAATAGGTTTATCGGAAAGAGCATCAAAATATTCTTTCTGATTTTTTACCTGTCCGTTTAGCACCGGACTTATCAGTGAAAATCTCTTTAATGCTATAGCTTCTCTCGCTTTTTCATCAAGCATTTATATGTTCCCCCTTCACTTTTTTGATTTCTTAATCGTAATTTTAGCTCATACCTGGGGGACATTAAAGGAAAAAGTTATGTTGCTAAGAAAAAATCAAAATTTTTATTTAAATCTTTCGGATTTAATGCTAAAATTATGTGAGAGAGGCCAGAAATGATTTTTGGCAATGAGCATAAAACCGTTGGGAAAAGAGTGGTACAATGCTTATTATGTCCAAAATCTCTCTGGCCCTCTCTCTTTGTGAGTCAGTCTCAGATAACTTTATGTAAGGGTCTATTTGCCTTAATCCGTATATGATAAAACTTAAATTATTCATTATCCTTTTGGTGTAAAAATATATATGCTGTCTTGAAAATAGTATGGTGGGAAAGTTTCTTTTTAAGTCACTTATGAAAGAACTGAGAGTTTTTTCTCTTGTAAGTGTCTCTTTTAAAGACTTTACAATCATATTGAAAGAATACTGAAAATGGGGAAGACAGAAATCAGGAAGGTAGGAAAGAGTTCTTTTACACACAGGACATATATATCTTCTTATGGCTATTTTTATACAGTTAGGTCCATCTAAATAGTAACGGTAATAAAACCCGTGCTTTTTTAGTTTTACTCTACACTTGCAATCGGGATAAGGACATCTATCTGGCGGGGCAGGGAAATTGTAATCTTTGCCCTTTCGTAAATACTCTTCAATGTTATCAACATGGAAAACTATTTGCATAAGTAACCTCTCCAATTAAAATTAATGCTAAAGGAATCTGAAAAAAATTTTTTTAAATTCCTTTAGCATTAATTTTATCACAAGATTATTTAATCTGAAAAATTTTATCGGTTTTGGGCTAAATTAATTTGAGAAATGACACTACATAAGCTGCTCTATTGATAATATGACCGTCTGTTCTTACTTTGTAATGGATGGCATCCATAAATATGAAAGTGTATATCTTTTCTAATGGCCTTGATTGCCATTCTTTTATTTCTGGTACTATTCTTTCGGTTATTTTGCTTACCATTTCTGCAGATAGTTCTATTCCATACAGGTCTTTTATCTGGTCATGAATATCTCTTGTTGACATTCCTCTTGCATATAGAGCTATTACTTTTTCTTCAATTCCTGATATGTCTCTTTTGTATTTTGGAACTATTTTAGGTTCAAATTCTCCTTGTCTGTCTCTTGGAATATCAATTTCCATCTCACCAAATTGAGTTTTTACCGTCTTTTGAGTATAGCCATTTCTTGAATTTTGAGTATCTTTGTCTTTTTTGTCATATCTTTCGTAGCCAAGTTCTGTTGAAAGTTCTGCTTCAAGCATTTCTTGAATAGTATCTTTAAAAAGGTTTTTTAATGATGTATAAAGGTCTGGAATAGATTGAATATTGTTTTCACTAATGAAATTTCTTAATTGTTCTTTTGTCAATAGTGACATTTTTAAAACCTCCTTCTTGGTTTTGTATATATTCTAATTCTTACCAAGAAAGAGGTTTTTAATCAGTTTACACAAAATTTTTTACAGTCTCTACCAAGATTCAATATACTCAAATATAGCAAGTCTGGCAGTATCAAAATCATGGTAAGTAGCTAAATTTACTTCTTCCTTTTTTAAAGAAGCATGAAAAGATTCTATACATGCATTATCATAAGGGCATCCTTTGTGACTAAATGAGTGTTTTATGTTACCTTTGGATAATATATATTCTTGAAATTTGGTGCTTGTATACTGTGAACCTAAATCACTATGGAGTATAAGCTCTCCCTGTGGCTTTTGAGTATTATAGGCATTTTCTACAGCACGAATAGCAAGCTCTGTATCCATCGTTTTAGAAAACGCATAGCCAATGACTTTCTTGGTATAAAGATCTATTACTGTCGCAAGGTAACACCATTTATCCTTAACAGTATAAATATATGTTATATCAGTAACCCACTTTTGATTAATCGTAGTGGTAGAAAAATCCCTATTTAAAATGTTTTCTCTTTCTTCTACTCTGTTGCTAGAACTGTAAGGTTTAAACTTTTTGATAATTATAGATTTTATACCTAATTTATTCATAAGTCTTTGGACTCTTTTAAGACTTATATTATAGCCTTTATTTACAAGCATTTTGTGAATTTTGGGAGCTCCATAACGCTTTTTGCTTTCTTCATATATCTTCATTATTTCTTCCTCATACATCCTGTTTTCTCTACTCCTTTTGCTTTCTGTTTTATGAAGATACTTATAATAGGAGCTCCTTGAAACTTTTAAAACTTCACACATTAATTTAACATCATGATATTTTTTATTTTCCTCAATAAACTCAAATATAGAGTTTACTCCTTTACGAATATGGCCATGGCTTTTTTTAATATTTCATTCTCCTCTTCAAGCCTTGCCATCTTCTTTAACATAGCCTGATATTCTGCTGCTGTAATTGTTGTGCCTTTGTTGTCTATATTTATTGGTTTTGCTTTTTTCAACCAACCTGATATTGTGGATTTTGAGATGCCATATTCGCTTGAAAGCTCTGCTAGACTTTTACCATGGTTATACAACTCTACTATAGTATTCTTGAATTCATCATTATATTTTCTTTGTCCTCTTGGCATTTTGTAGACACTTCCTCTCTTTATATTTTTATTTTATCCTGTTCGAGTTAAAGTGTCTACAATAATATACTAACACCAGCTTTTGATATACCATATTTTCTACACACAGCAATCTTAGTAGTAGAAGAACTTTCTGCTTCTGCTAAAATAGCAAGTTTTTCTTCAATGGTAAAGTTTTTATGTGATGCCATTGCTTTACCCCCCCCTTCAAGAGAAATTTTATCATGTTATGCGTTTTAGTCCAATTCTCTTGAGGGGCCAGCAAGATAAGTTATCGTAATTGCAACTCCTTTAAACACTATATTTGGACTTAGAAATATTAATATTTATGACTGGGATATAATTATTGCAATGTCAATTGTACCTCTTTTAGTAATGGAAGTAATTAAATTTTTTAAAAATAAAAGGTAAGGTTGATTGTTGAAAATAATGGGGGTGGTTTTGAGAATAATTTCATCTCCATTATTTTTTTTATTTTATTTATATCTTTTAATCCAATGGGGTAAGTACCAGACTATTATTTATGACTTTCTTTTAAAAGAAAATAGTTAGTTTATAATTTTTTGTTAAATATATGTTAAATATAAAATTTTTAGAGCTTTTTGACTTTGGGATAAAGTTGTGGTATAATGAAAAACAAGGATGTAGTAGAAAAAAATGCTGTATCAATATAAATAGACGGTATTTGAAGATAGCTTTAAATTCAGTTTACACAAGCTAAAGATAAAAGAATAAACTAAAAATATGTGGGAAGGAGAGTTTATATGGGAACAAAGGGAAGAGAGATAGTGGGAAAAGAGGTTGACAAGATAATTGAATTTTTAAACAAAGCATTAGCTGATGAATGGTTGGCTTATTATCAGTATTGGATTGGGGCAAAAGTTGTAAGAGGGCCAATGAGTGGAGCAGTAGCTGCTGAACTAAGTGAGCATGCAGGAGAGGAATTAAGCCATGCTGAGAAGTTGGCAGAGCGCATCATTCAATTAGGTGGAACACCTATATTAAAACCAGAGGATTGGTATAAGCTTACCAATTGCGGTTATGATACGCCAGACAATCCTGAAGTTAAAGTTATTTTGGAGCAAAATATAAAAGGAGAACAATGTGCTATAGAAGTTTACAACAAAATGTTGTCAGAACTTAAAGATGTTGATCCTGTGACATATCATTTAATTTTAGAGATATTAGAAGATGAGATAGAGCACGAAGAAGATTTAGAGAACTTAAAAGAAGACATGGATATGATGAATAAAAAATAATAAAAAGTGAGGAGGATATTTATGGAGAAATTTGGTTCATTATATCAAAGTGGAGATTGGAAAGGAGAAAAACACGTTCCTGTCATACATATCTCTGACAAGGTCAAAAAAGAAGAGGTAGTTGAATTAAGAGTTAATATAGGAGAAGAAATTCCACATCCAAATACGCTAGAACATCACATCAAATGGATTAAAGTGTATTTTCATGGTGAAGGAGATAAATTCCCTGTTGAGATAGGTAATTACAATTTCACATCTCACGGAGAGTATGGAGTGTTTACAGAACCCGACTTGACAATAAAGTTTAAAGTTGAAAAATCAGGGACAATCTATGCGGCAAGTTACTGCAATATACACGGTTTGTGGGAGAATAGCAAAAAGATAGAGGTTGAGTAAAATATCAAAGGGCTTTCATCTTTAAATTTATCCAGATGAAAGCCCTTTGTTGCTAATTTAATGAAAGGAGTAAATCAAATTATAGAATCATTCACATATTTTAACATAAAAATAGTTGCATAAAAGCCCTTTACAAATAGGGCTCTATATGATAAAATAAGCTACGTGGTTTTTCTTAAAGTTTTAGAGTAAAACTTTTTATTGTCTTAAAAATGTGGAGGGGTACCCAAGTGGCCAAAGGGGGCAGACTGTAAATCTGTTGGCTATCGCCTTCGATGGTTCGAATCCATCTCCCTCCACCATATGACCCATTAGCTCAGGAGGTAGAGCACCTGCCTTTTAAGCAGGGTGTCCCGCGTTCGAGTCGCGGATGGGTCACCAGTTATGAGAAAAACAGTTATCTTTTTAGATAGCTGTTTTTTTATCATAGTGTAAAATTATCCTAAAGTATCTTGACACTATCGGAATATGTGCTATAATGATAACGTAACCATGCAGCAATTGATATTACGGTTTATCATGATTAGGTTTTAAAATATGGATATTAGAGCTTTAAATACGATTATAATAAAAAAAAGAAAGAGAAGTGATTTTGCTATAGGGACAATAGGTTAAACCGAATTTTATTTTAAAATAATGAAGGAATTTCTATAACTATGTAGACTATATACATAAAGAAGATAATAATCTTGCGGGGTGTATATAAATGGTTAAGGAAGAATATTTAGATTTATTGGAAAAGAAACATAGTGTTTACTATGATGTGTATAGAGACTATGAATTAAACGGTAGATTTCTGGATATATATGCAGAGTTTCATATGAGGAATGAGAGGTACTTTTTGATAGATGTGCTGGATGCATACGAGACCCATGAGTATAGGCTCGTGAAATATTATGAAAATCTAAAGCTTGATGATGCAGCAGAGTTTGGCACATGGTTGAAAGAGCAGGTTGAAGTCCTCATTAAACCTCATACGGAGCATATGTGCACCATATTGACCGGAGTAATGGTAACTGATAGAGGTATTAACAGGAATGTGGAGAAATTTATTAAAGATTACAGGTATACAAGATACTTCACATTTGGAATAAAAGGCTGGGGAGAAATAAGACTTGTAGGCGTTGACATTGCTTCCAATAGGGTGGTGGCAAACAGGAAGGGAAGAGAGGTGATAAAGGATTTTATGATTCCTATGCCAAAGCCCAATTATAAATAAAAGGGAGGCAACATTTAAATGAGTGCAATAATTTTACTGATAAGTGCTATTATTCTTTTTGTACTTGCTTATATCTTTTACGGAGGCTGGCTTGCAAAACAGTGGGGTTTGCAGCCAGACAATAATACCCCTGCACACACCATGTATGATGGCGTGGACTATGTCCCTGCAAAGGCACCTGTCCTTCTGGGCCATCACTTTGCATCCATAGCCGGTGCCGGTCCTATAAACGGACCTATACAAGCCGCTATATTTGGATGGGTACCAGCAACACTCTGGATTCTTTTAGGCGGTATATTCTTAGGTGGAGCCCATGATTTTGGTTCACTTCTTGCATCATTGAGGCATAAGGGCAAGTCCATAGGTGATATCATACAAGCAAATGTTGGCTTGACAGCAAAGAGGTTGTTTCTTTTGTTTTCCTGGTCGACACTGGTACTCATAGTTGCAGCCTTTACAAACATAGTGGCTGATACTTTTGTCTCTACACCCCAGGCAGCCACTGCTTCACTGCTTTTTATACTATTTGCCGTGGTATTTGGATTTGCTGTATACAGAAGGAATGCACCACTTGGCTTGAGTACCGTGTTGGGTGTGGCGGCTTTGGCGTTATCTATATGGATAGGTTATATAGCCCCGTTATCATTGCCTAAGACCACATGGATAATCATCCTTGCCGTGTATATAGTAGCTGCATCAGTTATGCCTGTATGGATACTCCTGCAGCCAAGGGATTACTTGAACTCTTTCCTTCTCTATGGAATGATGATTGGCGGTGTTGTTGGTATACTGCTTTATAACCCGAGGATTCAACTTCCAGCGTTTACAAGCTTTAAGGTTGGTACGCAGTATCTCTTCCCGATCCTGTTCATTACCATAGCATGCGGTGCCATATCCGGTTTCCACTCACTGGTGGCCTCCGGCACCACAGCAAAACAGCTGGACAAAGAAGGGGATGCTAAGTTAATAGGCTATGGCTCTATGCTTATAGAGAGCACCTTAGCCATAATTTCTATAATTACCGCAGCGTATCTTACTCAAGATAAGTTTGCAGAGCTTATTAAGTTTGGTCCAACCAATGTGTTTGCTGATGGATTAGGTACATTCATGGCCAGCTTTGGTATAAATCAGGTTGTAGGAAAGACCTTTGCTGCCCTTGCTGTGTCTGCATTTGCCATGACCACGCTGGATACAGCCACAAGGCTCGGCAGGTTTGCCTTCCAGGAGTTTTTTGAAAATATATCGGAGTCTGGAGAGACAGTGGCATCTTCTAACCCTGTGGCTAAATTCTTTAGTGACAGGTATGTGGCATCTGTAATCACTGTGGTTATTTCTATTGTACTTGCATTTACAAGCTGGAAGGCTATATGGCCTATATTTGGTGCGGCTAACCAGCTCCTCGCAGCGGTAGCACTGCTGGCAGTGGCTGCATGGCTTGCCAATGCAGGTAGGAACAATAAAATGCTCATTATCCCTATGATATTTATGTTTATAGTTACTTTGACAGCCCTTGTACTTCTGATTCAATCTAATATTGCTTCTGGTAACTATATACTGGTGTTATTTGCCGTCCTGCTGTTTATCCTGGCTATACTATTAATACTTCAAACATATGGAGTGCTTACAGGAAAGAACAGAAGAGAAGGGGTAGCAAAATAGATAAAAAGCCTGCCGCAGGGCAGGCTTTTTAAGTGCGCCCGGCATGGGCGATAGCTAGGCGGTGAAAGTCCGCTATGGCCATGGCGGTGGGAACCATTAGCCAAAGGCAAGGGTGTCCATCGTAATTGGACGTTAATTGTTTAGCTTTGTTTTCAAAGGATTTCCTCCATTATAAGAATTCGACAAAAAGGAGGAATTCCTTTAAAAATACATAGCAGAACCCCTTAATTTGTGAGGATTTTGGGGTTTTGTAATCTCTAATGAATGTATTTTGAAAGAGGGTATATTAGGTTAAATTTTGTATATAATTAAGAAATTTATAAAAATTGAGTGTTTAGAGGGGTTATATTATGGACAAATTATTGGAAATCAATAGTACTGTCAATGGTATAGTATGGGGTCCACCTATGCTTATTCTTATCGTTGGAACGGGCCTTATACTTACCATAGGTCTGGGATTCATACAGATTAGAAAATTCCCTTATGTAATGAAAAACACGTTGTTTAAAATGTTTGAAAAGTCCCAGAAGGGAGAAGGAGAAATAACTCCCTTTCAGGCTCTGGCAACGGCTCTGGCGGCGACGGTTGGAACCGGCAATATCGCGGGTGTCGCTACGGCTATTGCACTTGGCGGACCGGGAGCTATTTTTTGGATGCTCATCGCTGCTCTCGTCGGCATGGCAACCAAATTCAGTGAAGTCGTGCTGGCGGTTCATTTTAGAGACAGAAAACCCGACGGAAGTTTTGCCGGTGGGCCTATGTATTATCTGGAGAAGGGGCTTAAACAGAAATGGCTAGCGGTGCTTTTTGCCCTGTTCGGTGCACTAGCTGCTTTTGGTATAGGCAATATGGTTCAGGCCAATTCGGTAGCTGCTTCTCTTGAAACGACTTTCGGGGTCCCGAAGTTATATACCGGTGTAGCCCTTGCAATATTGACCGCCCTTGTAATCCTTGGAGGTTTAAAGAGGCTAGCTGCAGTTACTGAAAAACTGGTGCCCTTTATGGCTGCGTTTTATATTATTGGAGCTCTAATAATAATTTTATTGAATATATCAAAACTACCCTCAGCCATCGGTATGATAATAAATCAGGCCTTCACGGGATCGGCTGCCGCTGGTGGATTTGCCGGCGCTACAGTTATGATGGGGATGCGCTATGGTGTGGCCAGGGGTATTTTTTCTAACGAAGCCGGTTTGGGTAGCGCTCCCATAGCCCATGCTGCGGCTACCACTGACCATCCGGTCCGCCAGGGTCTGTGGGGAATTTTCGAGGTTTTCATGGATACCATCGTTATATGCTCGCTAACTGCCCTTGCAATACTCACCACTGGTGTATGGGCCGAGGTGGATGCGGCTGGCAAGCAGCTTACAGGCGCTGCGTTGACCACCGCAGCGTTTAACAAGGGGCTCCCAGGACCGGGCGGCATTATAGTGGCTATAGGTATACTGCTTTTCGCGTTTTCAACCTTGCTCAGCTGGTCCTATTACGGAGAAAAGTCTGCCGAGTACCTTTTCGGCGTAGGCGTAAAGATTATATACAGAATTATATGGATACCTTTTGTGGTAATAGGTGCAGTGGGTGGACTTGAACCACTGTGGGACCTGGCGGATACTTTAAACGGCCTTATGGCGGTACCGAACCTCATTGGTCTTATAGGTTTGAGCGGAACAGTCTTTAAATTAACAAGGGAGTTTTTTAAAAAAGAGGGCGCGTAACTCGTCTTTACGTAGCAAGAAGGATATTATTTTCCCGCCCTGAAATTTCTTTCTAAGAGAGGGGACTAAGGCGGGTATTGTTTTTTTGGAATTATTTGAGTATAATGCTTCTATACATTATTTCATTATTTACATTACGGGTGGTGCTGTTGTTCAGTGTTGTGGGATTTGTCGTTTTTTCCGACAGCGGAAAAGAGGAGAATGGCCAATGTCAAATCACTAAAGGAAGCTATTTTAAAAGAAATATATGTAATTATATATTTCCATCCCTGGGGTTGTAGAAGGAGAGGTCTTATTGAATAAAAAACCTAAAAATACTTGATATGTTCTTTTATTTATGATACCATTTTTATTGGTATAATATTCTTAAGCTATAAAATTTATATTTGAGGTAATGATAATATGACGAATCTCATATATTTTTATACTGTTCTTTTCATTTTTTGGTTTGCTTCGTCTGGAAAAACAGATTTCATAAATCTATCTTTAGGGTTTTTGGCAAGTATTTTTGCAATGGAAGTTTATAAAAAATTCTTTTATATTTCAAAGATGAAGGAAATAAATCTTATAAAATTTCTTCTCTCATTCTTTAATTATATAGTAAACTTGATAAAAAATATTTTAATGGCAGGAATTCAGGTAACGAGGATTGTCCTGTCGAGAGAAATGAAGATTTCACCGAGGATTATAAAAGTTCGGAAAAAATTTAAGACCAATTTTGGAAGGGTTATAGCTGCTACAACAATAACGTTGACTCCGGGCACATTGACAATAGATTTTTATAACGATACTTTTATAATACATGCTTTAAATTCCCAAAATGCTGAAGAAATGCTGGAATGGCCCCTGGAAAAAGTTATTTTGGAGTTGGAGGATGTTTTTTATGGAAATGGAAATACTTAAGACTCTAGGGGGCATAATCCTATGTATTACAATAATAATATCTATTTTGGCCAGCATAAATAGAAAGGGAGTTCTTGAAAAAGTCGTAATAACAAATATAGTCAATACAAAGACGGTAGCTCTTATTTTTATTTTATCTTATATTAGGAATAAACCTGTTTTTCTTGACGTAGCTGTAGTATATGCTTTGATAAACTTTATCGCAGCTATTGCAGTTTCCAAATTTTTTGATGGTTATCATAAGCAGGGTGATTAATATGGTGATATTATCTTATATAACCTTTTACATGGGAATATTTTTCTTCGTTGTTTCAACAGTAGGGGTAGTACGCCTTCCCGATTTGTATTCCCGGCTTCATGCAGCTACGATATGTGATACCCTAGGTTTAGGCCTTGTTGCTCTTTCGCTGACGATGATGTACGGTATTTCTATCGAATCCCTGAAACTCCTTTTTATAGTTGTTTTGATTTGGATAGCAAATCCAGTAGCTGCACATTTGGTTTCGAAAGCAGCGTACATTAATAAGCTGCCGACTGTTCAGGGGAAATTTGTCATCGAGGAAGGAGAAAAGTAGAATGCGATGGTTGGAGGAAGCTTTTAATCTTCTTCTGCTGGTGATATTGATTCTCTGCTCCTTGGTAGTATACATTAAAAAAGAAATAATCTCAGCTGTAGTTATATTTTCAATTTACAGTTTCGTGATGGCCATTGTTTGGCTCGAATTGAAAGCCCCTGACCTGGCGATTACAGAAGCAGCCGTTGGAGCTGGGATAACAACCATTTTGTTCGTCATTGCAATTAAGAGAATGGGTGGTCGGTGGGATTGATATGAAAAAATATATTTATTTTATTATTTCTGTATCGCTTTTTATACTTTTGCTTTTTGTAAATTCGGAATTACCACCTTTCGGTAGTGGAGAAAATACTTCTTATCTAAATAACTATGTTGTAAAAAAATATGTCGACGATGTATTAGACGATACTGGGGTTTTAAGCTCAATTGCTGCAATCCTTTATGATTACAGAGGTTTTGATACACTCGGTGAAGCCACTGTGCTTTATACGTCTGTGCTGGCGGTATCTGTGATGTTAAAAAACGAAAAAAAATATTACTTTAGACATACTGAAAGCACTTATCTTAAAACCGTAAGCAAATTAATATTTCCATTTATATTTGTTTACGGTATCTACATAACTCTTTATGGTCATATTTCACCTGGAGGAGCTTTCTCCGGAGGGGTTGTCATTGCAGCTGGTTTTATTTTAATAATGCTCAGCTACGGAAAAAAATATTGTGAGTATTTTCTTGATTATTACCGGGCTTCAATGATTGAAAGCCTTTCAATGCTGTGGTACATTACAGTAGGCCTTTTCTCGGTTTTAGCAGGATATCAATTTCTCTCAAACAAAATTGCAGGGATTCCAACGGGGGTTGCTGGCAGCGTTTTTAGCGGAGGTTCAATTTTTTTATTAAACGCAGCGGTGGCCATGAAAGTATTTGGAACTATATATATACTCTTTTACTTTATTGCTCTTGAGGAGGTCGAAAGGTGAAGGTATTATATGGAATTTTAAATAATTATTATTATTTAGCGGCGTTTGTTCTTTTTTGCATAGGGTTTTATATAATACTTGCAAGCCCCAATTTAATCAAAAAAGTTATTGGTATGAACATTATGGATACCTCCGTTTTTCTATTTATAGTGGCTTCTGGCTATATCAAGGACGGAAAGGTACCAATTATGTCAACATCAACACCAGGGCCTACAGTTTATGTAAACCCATTAACCACAGCTTTTGTCTTAACAGGAATCGTAATTGCAGTTAGTAAGACTGCATATGCTCTTACGCTCATTACTAAGATTCACGATTTTTACGGTTCTATAGATATTGATAATATTTATAAGTCCGGGTGAAAATGGTTATGAATCACATTCCAATTGTATTAATAATATCCCTTTTCAGCCATGCTTTTTTAACTCCTCTGTTAAAGAAAAAATTTCGCAGCCTATACATATTCAGTCTTGCTTTATATTCTTTGTTGCTTTTTCTAACAGGTAAAACATTTTTTTACGTCGAATCGATGGGGCCTATTAGGTACTGGATAGGAGGATGGATCCCTCCGATAGGTATAGAACTTTATGCGGATAAACTTTCGGTCTTTATGGCTACTCTTTTTTTGAGCTGCGCCTTATTAATTCTTGTTAGCTTTGAGTCGTTTAAGTACGAGATAGGAGAAGAAAAGGCAGCATATTATTTTATGCTAGTTTCAATTTTAATTGGCGCTATGCTGGGCATAATCTTTACCAGGGACCTCTTTAATTTATATGTTTTTGTAGAAATTACAACAATTGCTGCTTGTGGAATTATATCTATAAAAAATGAAAAGAAAGCGGTGGAAGCTGCTCTTAAATATTTTATATTGAGCTCTATAGCATCTACCTCTATATTACTTGGCCTGATCCTCATATACAATATAGGTGGTTATTTACACTACGATACATTAAAATCTGTTTTGCTAGAATCTAAGGATGTATTTCCGAAGATTATATCTGGATCTTTAGTACTTATAATATCAGGATTTAGCTTGAAATCTGCTCTCTTTCCTTTGCACATATGGCTCCCCGATGCCCACTCTGCCGCCCCTACAACATCAAGCGCTCTATTGTCCGGATTAGTTATAAAAGTTTATGTTTTCGCCATAATACGCCTGCTAAACGATGTTTTTGGTCTAATGTATACATACACTTCAATTTTGTTGGAGGTCCTTTTAGCATTAGGCAATGTTGGTGTATTTTCTGGGGCTGTTTTGGCGGGATTTCAAAACGATATAAAAAGAAGGTTAGCTTATTCAAGTGTATCTCAAATGGGCTATGTTTTTTTAGGTCTCGGCTTTAATAATCAGTACGGATTTGAAGGAGCATTGTTACAGGTATTAAACCATGCCCTTGCCAAAAGCGGTTTGTTTTTAGCTGCAGGCTGGATGGTCAAATTCACTGGCACAAGAGATATAAAAGGACTAGAAAAAATCAGTGACAAATTGCCGCTGACAGCTCTTTGCTTTTCTGTATGTGCCATGTCTTTGGTGGGGATGCCTTTTACCTTGGGATTTTTATCAAAGTGGCACTTGGCTATGGCCGCTATAGAATCGGGAAGGCCTTTACAATTAATTTTTATAATATTATCTGCCCTTTTGACATTAAGTTATTATTTTCCCATCATAGTAAAGGCCTTTACAGGCGATAAATCCTTTGAAAGAAAGTTAGAATTTGAAAAGATAAAGGGCGGTAGTTTGATTTCCATTCTTATATTTACTTTTGTTATCATGTTTTTAGGCATTTATCCTAAATTTTTGTTAAAATATTTGTTGCAGAACATGTTCTAAGGAGAGTGAAAGCAATGAGCTCATTGAGCTTACTTTTTATATTGGTACTCCCAATTATAGGTACGCTGGTAATATGGCCTGCCAGTAAAAAAAATGATAAGATGGGGGAGATTTTTGTCGCATTGATATGTGGCATCTGTGTATTATTTGCAGCATTTACTCCAGCAGGAGATTTTTTGAGTATAAACACAGGTTTTCACTCAATTAGGTTTACTTTAGGTGATATAAATCGCATATTCCTGCTTTTTTCCACCTCTATTTGGTGTTTAGTTGCACTTTTTCTGACGGGCTATGTTCATCATATGGAAAATAGGGCAAGGTTCTGGGGCTTTTTCATGCTAACGTTATGGTCGGTTATATTTGTTTTTTTAGCTGGAGATCTTTTGACCTTTTACTTTTTTTTCGAATTAATGGCTTTATTTTCTTATTTCTTAATTATACACCAAGAGTCAACTGAAGCCCTATCGTCAGGGAATTTATATATCTTTACCACATTTGTAGGGGGTCTTGCAGTTCTAGGTGCCATACTGATAATATACAATAATGTTGGAACTTTTGAGTTTGAAAAATTAAACCTTGTCATAGAACATGGGGGATTAAAGGGGTATTTGGCCCTCGTATTATTATTTGTAGGATTCGGGATTAAAGCAGGTTGCCTGCCTTTTCATTTTTGGCTCCCAAGAGCTCATCCAGTAGCGCCGGCTCCAGCCAGTGCCTTGCTCTCTGGGGTACTTGTGAAATCAGGAGTCTTTGGCATTCTGCAGATTTTGCGATATACAAATTCGCATTATTTAGGGCTGGTCCTGATAATTTTAGGAATTTTGTCAACATTATACGGCGGTTTTATGGCTCTGTGTGACAATTACCCCAAGCGTCTTTTAGCATATGGTACTATAAGCCAGATAGGATATATTTTTGTAAGTATTAGTGCAACGATTTTAGCAGGGGCACATTCTTTGGTCGCTCCTTACTTGCACATATATGCTCACGGTCTTTCTAAAACAGCATTGTTTCTTGCTGTTGGGTATATATATTTAAAGACTTATGAAATGAAACAACTAAAAAATCTTACTTTAGTCCCGCTGGCAGCAATTGCACTTGCGGGACTAAATCTCGCGGGATTCCCGGGATTTATAGGTTATACCGCAAAAATTTTAACAAAAGATTTACTTCTATGTCTTTCGACTCAAGGAATGTTTTTTCATTGGGTGGAGGTAATTTTTAGACTTTCTGGCATTCTGACGGCGGCTTATCTAACCAAGATCTTTTTCTGCTTTTATGAGTCTTACTTAAAACACAGGGTAAAAAATCCATTGAGTAATCAAAAAGAGTTTAATATAATGATATTCGTGCTGTTTTTGTTGGTTTTTATGACAATCATCCTTGGATTCTTACCAATTGCGGCTAGCGATGTTGAAATTAATCTATATTCTCCAGCTAAAATAATTGCATCGATATTTGATATTATTACAGGTATTATAGTTTATTTGAAGTTCAAAGGTCACATAAAAAGACCTGTATTAATACCACAGCCTTCATACAGAAATACAGTTTTCAAACTTACCGGTTATTTTGGTAATTTAGTCCAAAGGTATATTCATCTTCCTATAAGTATAGATCTCAGCATTGCGCTTTTTGGCATCTCAATTCCGTTGCTGTATTTACTGTTAATATTATACCTAAAGCCTTATTGAGTTTGAAAAAACGAGGAGGTTAGAGCCTTATGTTAAACTTTTGGGAAAAGTTCAAGTGGCGATTGCCCAAAAATTTTGCGAGGCTGGTGTTTTTTTTGGAAGCATTGCTGGCTTTATTCATAATTAGCGGGGTTGCAATTAGCTTTTTGGACCTTATAAGGTATTTAAACCTTATTATAAGCCAACCACCATTGCAAACTTATGAGATATTGAGGACCTTTTTAGGTCATATACTTTTACTCGTAATCGGCCTTGAGTTGGTTATAATGCTAGTTAGGCACACTCCTTCAAGCGTGGTAGAAGTTCTTCTTTACGCTATAGCGCGAAAAATTATTATGGAAGCCAAAACCACCCTCGATGTCTTGATAGGTGTTGTGGCTCTAGGAGGTCTATTTTTACTTATTAAAATATATACCCCAGAAAGACTTCATGCAGAAAAAGGCGCTATAGTAAGTTCAAGTATGCCAATATGGGAGGTAAATGAGATAGCAAATGTAAATATTCCCGAAAATATGGCAAATACTATAGGAGGACTTATATCAATTTTGGCCAGCAATGAAGGGAAAAACATAGCTATTGGTCAAGTGTTTAGAATAAATGATGCAGAAATCTCAATTTATTCTATGGAAGGAAACCTAGTAAGGTCGGTTTTTGTCAAAAGAAGCGAAGAAGCTAACGAGGTGCATTGTTGATTATGAAATTTAGGAAAAGCCGGCGGGCTGTACAGATTTATAAACTGGGAGTGTTCTATACTTACCGATTTTATTTCCCTTTTTAAAAAAGGTTTTATGGTATAATAATATAAAGTGGAAAAAGTGATGATTTTACGATTTTGAAGGGAGTTTTTGACATGAAAATGAGAAAATTGACTCTTGAAGAGGAGAGGCTTTTAGAGAATTTTGTAACAGATGTATACGGACCCGTTTATTTTATACATTCACTTCCAGAATTTATCATACCGCCTATAAATTCAAAAGTGAGTAGAAGAGACACCAGCTGGAGGCTTAATATACTTGAGTCTTTGACAGATGGAGATTTAAACATAACTGACTATATACCCAAACACAACATACCTTTAGAAAAAGCAATACAAAAAGCGAAAGAATTTCACGAAAAGTGGGTGGAAAGGTTTGGACATTCTTCTATTGCTGAGCAGCATTTAATGCACCTGTGTGTGGAAGATGTGTCGAGGCTTTTGTCAGGGGATATTGAGCTTATGAACAGAAGACCTGCTTTTATAGAGTGGAGTCAGAGGTATCAAAAGCCTACAAGAGATAAAGTAGTGATACCACAAGAATTAGAAGAAAAGCCCGATTTGAAAGAAAAGTTTTTAAAAGTCTGGAACAACTCCTATGATGCTTATGAAAAACTTGTAGAAGTTTTGACGGAATATTTAGCTAGGGCAGAAGAGAAAAAAGAGGGAGAAAGTGAAGAAAGATTTTACAATAGGATTAGTAAGATTGCCTTTGAAGATGCGAGATATGCCCTTCTTTTAGCTACTAAGACAAGTTTTGCAGTGGCTTTAAATGCCCTAGATTTACAGGATATAGTGCGAAAACTTTTTGTACATCCTACTAAAGAGGCGAAGTTATTAGCTGAAAGAATAGTCGAACAAGGGGAAAAAATTGCACCGAGTATGTTAAGACATACAGCTCCTACTGTTTATCAATTAAAAGTTCACGATAGATTAAAGAATTTAGCGAGTGTTGTAAAAGAAGATGAGCTTTCAGATTCAAATGAGGATGTTATTTTAATAGATTATACAGGGAAAGATAGCGAATATTCTCCTGTAGATATTGTAATTATGCATATTTTGTTTACATATTCAGGTAAAAATTTTGAAGCAGTGAGAAAAACAGTGAAGAATATGTCCGAAGAGGAGAAAAGTAAAATCCTGCAGCAGGCAGTTGAAGATATAGGGGAGTTTGACCATTTAATAGAGGCATTTAAATCGATCAGATTTAAATTTCAACTGAAGATAAGTGAAGCCAATTGGCATCAGCTTTTAAGACATAGAACTATTGTCTTTGATTACAGTGAACCGACAATTGAAAATGGCTTTGTTATTCCTCCTAATATTGAAAAAGCGAATGCTTCTGAAATTTTAATAGAAGCAATAAAGGCTTCAGAGGAATTATTTATAGAATTAAAAGAAAAATTGCCTGAAGTAAGTCCTTACGTGGTAACAAATGCACACAAACGCTTGGTTCTTATGAATGCGGATTTATGGGCTTTTGATCATTTTGCAAATTTGAGATGCACTAATGAAGCTCAGTGGGATATACGGAATGTTTCTTTTAAGATGCTTGATTTGATTAAGGAAGTAGCTCCCCAGTTGACAACCTTTATGGCAAGGCGAAAAAAAGCTTAAAAGATGGAGATGAAATCATGAAAACCAGTTTTAAAGAAATAAGTTTGCCAAAGCTTAATAATTTGACACCATCACTGGAATCTACTGCCCTTAAATTAATGGAAGAAGCAGGAGAATTAGCACAAGCTATAGGAAAATTTAGAGGTTTAAACGGAGAAAATGTCACTTTAAGCGAAAAAGAGATAATGGAAAAAATTTCAGAAGAACTTTTAGATGTTGCTCAAGTGGCAGTTTCAATGATGTTTGTATTAGAGGAAAAGTATAATATAAATATTGAAGAAAAACTTAAAGAACATATCGAAAAATTAAAAAGGAAAGGGTATATAAAATAAAAAATATGCAGAAAAACTCTGCATATTTTTTGTTTTTGTGCACATATTAAAATTGAAATCTAAGAAGGGAGGATAAATATGCAACTTTCAACCAAAGAGTTACTTTATTTGGATGATATTTTATCATTACAGCAAAATATGACAAAAACTTTAAACGATTATGCTTCAAGATGTCAAGACCCACAGCTTAAAGCTTTATGCCAAAATCTTGCGGATAGATGTCAAAACAATTTCAATTCTCTGCTAAAACATTTAAGTTAGAAGGAGTGTAAAAATATGTATGGAAATACGCAAATTAGTGACAAGGATATTATGATGAATGTACTGGGCAGTTATAAATTGGCAATAGAAATGTTCAGTCATGCAGCAGTTGAGTCTGCAAATGAAAGCATAAGAAGAGAATATATCAATCTTTTAAATTCTACTTTAGAAGACCAAAGGACAGTTTGGAATGCTGTAAATCAAAGAGGATGGTATCCTGTCAAACCGGCTCCACCTCAGGATATACAAGAGGCAAGGAATAAATTTAGACAACCAGTTGGGATGATGTAAATATAAAAAGTTTGTGATATAATAATGGAAGTAGTGTTTTTACTACTTCCATTATTATATTTTATTTTCAAAGGAGGAGTGATTTTATTATGTACGATCTAATTATTTTAGGAGGAGGTCCTGCGGGACTTACTGCTGGATTGTATGCTGCAAGGTCAAGGCTTAAAACGGTACTTATTGAAAAAACTTATCTGGGAGGGCAAATAGTAAATACTTATCAGTTAGAAAATTACCCGGGTTATGAAGAGATAAGTGGTGCTGACCTTATTGCCAAGATGGAGGCACAGGTGAGAAAACACGGCCTTGAGATTGTTAATGAAGATGTTGAGAGTCTAGATATTACAGGAGATGTAAAGAAAGTTAAGACTTCTAATAAAACTTATGAAGCAAAAGCTATTATTTTAGCGATGGGCGCTACACCTAAAAAGTTAGGTGTTCCAAATGAGGATAGATTTATAGGGGCAGGTATCTCCTTCTGTGCTACCTGTGACGGAGCTTTTTACAGAGATGCCACAGTGGCAGTTATAGGCGGAGGAAATACAGCAGTAGAAGACGCGTTATACCTTACTAAATTTGCAAAAAAAGTCTATATAATTCATAGAAGAAATGAACTTAGAGCTACAAAGATTGAACAGGAAAAAGCCTTCGCAAATGAAAAAATTGAGTTTATTTGGGATACTGTAGTAGTTGATGTAGAGGGAGAGTATGGAGTAGAAAGACTCAAACTTAAAAATGTTAAAACAGGAGAAGAAAGCACACTAAACGTAGATGGTGTCTTTGTAGCTATTGGATATGCTCCTAATACAGAATTGGTGAAAGGCATAGTAGACCTTGATGAATATGGATATATCATGACAGATGATGATATGAGGACAAATATACCTGGAGTTTTTGCAGCTGGAGACATAAGGCATAAATCTTTAAGACAAGTTATAACGGCTGCTGGAGATGGCGCAATAGCGGCTTATGTAGCAGAAAAATATATAGACAGCCTAAAAAAATAGTCAGGATTTTTCCTGACTATTTTTCACTTTATTCTTCTTGCTCTTGTTCTTGTTCTGCATTTATTTCTTGTACTTCTTGGTTATAGACTATTTCTTGTGAAGATGTAGGAATTATAATTCTCTGACCGGGATAAATCAAATTAGGGTCTTTAATATCTGGATTTGCCTTTAATATAACGTCTACTGTTGTATTGAAAGTTTTTGCTATATTCCATAAAGTGTCACCAGGTTTTACTATATAAACTTTTCCTGGTGGTGTAGGGGTAGTAACAGGAGGAGTTCCAAACAAGAGTGCATTCCATGTCACATTATCGACAATTCCTGTTACTGGAAGTCCTCTGCTTTGCTGATACGCTTTTACGGCTTCTTCTGTTTTTCTTCCAAAGATACCATCAATAGGACCAGGGTCAAAGCCCAAAGATTTTAGTCTTGCTTGGAGATTTACTACAAAGGGTCCTTTATCTCCAATCTTTAGTGTGGGATATTCAATGGGTGGCGATGTGGGACAAGGAATTATTAATGTTTGCCCAGGGTATATCATATTTGGATTTATTAAATAGTTTGCTTTAATTAGCTCCTCCAATGATACTCCAAATTTTTGTGCTATAGTCCATAAAGTATCTCCTGGCTGTACTGTGTAATAAGTTGGACAAGGCTTTTGTGCGGGAGGTGGTGAAGGTAGTGGTGGTTGTGGTGCGATTATTTTTGCTCCAGGGATGAATAGCTTTTGACCCGGATATATTGTATAAGGGTATGTGAGATTATTTGTATAAATGATAGCTTCGTAAGGAACATTAAATTTTTGAGCAATAAGATATAGAGTATCTCCAGGTTGGACAGTATAATAACTTCCTTGTACTGGAATGACAAGCCTTTGTCCAGGATATATTAAAGATGGATTTATAATGTTGTTTCTTGTGATTATAGCGTCAACTGAGGTGTTAAATTTTTTAGCAATTGAAAATATCGTGTCTCCTGGTTGTACTACGTATGTGAATTCTAAAGTGACCATATTTTTACCCCCTTCCTTTAATCATAATATGTGGATTTTATTATTAAGTGACATATAAACTTTTTTAGATGAATAATTTTTACTAAAAGATAAGGGGATGGGGACATGGTATTTAAAAGGTGGATGATGTTTTTACTAATTGTAAGTTTAATAGTAGGGTTATATAGTTTTAAAAAAGGGTATTATATAGCTGCTTTTAAAACTGTTCCAATAATGAATAAAGTTATTGTCATAGATGCGGGACATGGAGGACCGGACCCTGGGAAACCTGGAAAATATGGAAAAGATGAGGATGAGTTAAATCTTGAGATTGCTCAAAAATTAAGAGAACTTATTGAAGAAAGTGGTGGGATTGTAGTGATGACAAGGGAAGACGACACTTTGTCAGATAGCTCTCTTTCAAAGGATTTAAAAAATAGAGTGGTAAAAGCAAATGAAGTAATAGCAGATGTTTTAATTAGTATTCATTTAAATAGCTTTAGTCAATCTAAATACAAAGGGGCACAGGTATTTTATCAAAACAATTCTGAAAAAGGTAAACTATTAGCAGAACTTATTCAACAAGAGTTAAGAAATACGTTAGATCCGAATAACGACAGGATGGCTAAAAGTTCTAATAGTTATTACCTTTTGCGAAACGCTAAAATGCCGGCAGTTATTGTGGAATGTGGCTTTATGTCAAATCCTGAAGAAGAAAAACTTTTAAATGACGAAAATTATCAATATAAAATTGCTTGGGCAATATATAAAGGTTTAATACATTATTTTCAAAAAGTTTCAGAATAGAAAAATTTTTCACTTCATGTCTTGTTATGAAGTGATTTTTTTTGTATACTAAAAGAAGAAGAGAATTTATGAAGGGAGATAATATGGGGATAAAAACAGTACTTTTCGATTTAGATGGAACGATTATTGATACCAATGAACTTATTATTGAGTCTTTTAAATACACAATAGAACGGCATTTAGGATATACCGTAAAACCGGAAGACGTTACTCCTTACTTTGGAGAACCCCTTCCAATAACTTTAAAAAGATTTAGCCAAGATAAATGGGAATTAATGCTGGATACTTATAGACAATACAATGAGTTTAATCATGATAAATATACCAAAATAAGAAAAGATGTAAAAGAAGCCCTTGAATTTATGCATAAAAAAGGTATAAAAATGGGTATAGTTACATCTAAAAGGAGAGAATTGGCTATAAGGGGATTAAGGCTTTTTGACTTGGAAAAGTATTTTAAGGTAATTGTAGCATTAGAAGACACTGAAAAACATAAGCCAAATCCGGAGCCAATTTTAAAAGCTTTGGAACTACTCAATGCTAATAAAGAAGAGACTTTAATGGTGGGAGACAGTCCTTATGACATATTATGTGCTTCTAATGCTGGGGTAAAAAGTGTGGCTGTTAAATGGACAATCTTGCCCTTTAATCTTTTAGAGGAAGCAAAACCGGATTATGTCATAAATGATATGTTGGAAATTCTAAAAATAATTTGAATATATGGTGGAGGTAAAAACAGTTGAAATTAATAGTAAAAAATGATGTAATTTCAATTAGATGATGACAAATGTTATTAACTATAAAAAAGTTAAAGAGCTATATGATATAAGCAGAATTACATTAATAAACTGGGAAAAGGAAGGATTAATAACCCCAGTTAGAACAGCAAAAGGAAGAAGAAGGTACAAAAAAGATATAGAGAAGTTATTAGGCATGCTGGAAGAAAAACCAAAACCTAAAGTAGTTTTGTATGCAAGAGTGTCCACAAAGAAACAAGAAGAATATCTTAAGAATCAAATTAGAAGGCTTGAAGAGTATGCTAATTCCCAAGGATGTCAGTATGAAGTCATATCCGAAATAGCAAGTGAAGTAAATGAAATAAAGAACTAGCAGAAGACTTAATAGCAATAGTCACCTCATTTGCAGCAAGAATTTATGGACAAAAGAGGTGGTAAAAAACATGATAGTAATACAGGCTAAACTTATTTTTTTAAGTCAAGATGACAAACAAATAGTGCTGGATTTAATGAGAAGATGGTCTTCCTGTATGAGATTTGCATACAAGAGACTCTTAGAAGGTTATGATAGAAACACACTAAAAAGAGAGCTTCAAGGGATTTTTAACTTAAACTCAAGATACGTAGATGATGCAATAATGAAAGCAAGAAGCACATTAGAATCCTCTAAAGAATTAGGGAATAATCCAAAGAAAGTAATTTTTGGAGGGAAAGATTTATTTAAAAAACTTCAAAAGCGCCATATAAATGGGAAAGAATATAAAAAACTAAAAACAAAGTGGCAAGAAAGAAGAAAAGGAAACCTTTATTCAAGAGGAGATAAAAGCAAAAAGGGGAATCTCAACACAAGAATAGAAGTAAAAGAAAATGGCACTTTCTTAAGGATAAATGTAGGGGAAAGAAAATACTTATACGCCAGAATAGAAGCAGGTTATAAAAAGAATAAAAGCAGAGGAAAACTCCTGCAGGAAATTGCCCAATCAAACATACCCTACTCTGTAGAAGTAAAACTCAAAAATGGCAATATATATGCCTATTTTGCTATTGAAAAAGAATATCCAGAGATAAAAATAACAAAAGAAAAAGGAGTCATAGGGATAGATGTAAATGCATATCCGGACAACATATCATGGGCAGAAACAGATGAAAAAGGGAATCTAATAAGCTATGGGAATATGCCAATGACAGAGCTTGCAAGTGGCAGTAAAGACAAAAAAGAATATTTCAGATGGCAGTATGCTCATGAGATAGTAAATATAGCAAAAGAAAAAGGAAAAGCAATTGTAATTGAGGGATTAGACATAAAAAACAAAGGTAAAAGAGGAGACTTTTCAGGGAGAAAATCAAGAAGAATAAGACATAACTTTAGTTATAGAGCACTTCTTTCAAAAATAAAAACACTAGCAAAAAGAGAAGGGATAGAAGTAATAGAAGTCAATCCTTCTTATACATCAATAATAGGAATGTTAAAATATTCTCCGCAGTATATGATAACAAAAGATATAGCGGCAGCCTACGTAATAGCAAGAAGAGGATTGGGTAAAGAAGAGAAAATGCCAAATAATTATATGAAGTTTCTTAATGCATTGACTGTAGATGAATTAGAAGAATTAAAAGAGCATGTAAAGAAAACAGTTAGAAACAAGCATATAAATAAAAAGCATTTAAAGGAAATAGATAAGGCAATAAAATTTTTACAAAGCCTTGAGAGTAAGCCAGGAAGGGTGCTAGAACCTCTGAATGGAACAAGTTTTAGTGCCTATAATTTCTGGCAAGTTCTCAAGGTAGCGGTGGTAACGCCACTCTCTCCTGAGAAGGTACCAAGAGACTTCTCTGCCCTGAGGGAATTATTAATCCAGGGCAAATGGGGAGACCCGTAAGGGCGTGAGTCCCTGCTTCTTGGGGCAGGGGCTATGGCTTTCCCAAATACCGCCTGCTGGGGCTGGGAAAGTCTGAAGGGCGGACTACAAATACCCCAGCTATCTAAACTGTGCAGTTTTGTACAGTTTGGGTAACCAGGTAAAAATGGATAATATTGCTGTAGAAAAAATTATAGAGAATATAGAAAGAGTAATAATAGGGAAGAGAAAAGTTATTGAACTTGTGGTAATAGCTTTATTGGCTGAAGGTCACGTCCTAATTGAGGATGTTCCTGGTGTAGGAAAGACTTCTTTAGTTAAGGCTTTAGCTAAATCAGTAAATCTTAAATTTAAACGAATACAATTCACACCGGACCTTTTGCCTTCAGATGTTATAGTCATAACTATTTACAATCAATTAAAGAATGAATTTGAATTTAAAGCAGGTCCTATAATGAGTCAGATAGTTTTAGCTGATGAAATCAACAGAACTTCTCCTAAGACTCAATCTAGCCTCTTAGAGGCAATGGAAGAAAGACAAATAACTGTTGATGGGGTTACTTATTCTTTACCTAAGCCTTTTATGGTATTGGCTACCCAAAATCCAATTGAATATGAAGGGACTTTTAGATTGCCAGAAGCTCAATTGGACAGATTTATGATAAAAATAGAGATAGGTTATCCCGATGAATATCAAGAAATGAGGATTTTAAAAAATTTTGAGAAAGAGGACCCTTTAGAGTCTCTTTCTCCAGTAGCCGATGCTGAAGACATAAAGGAAATGCAAATGAAGGTAAAGTCTGTCTATGTAGATGACTTGGTCAGAAATTATATTGTCACATTAGTTGCTAATACCAGAAAAAGCAAAGCAATAAGGTTAGGTGCAAGTCCAAGAGCTACTGTAAATTTAATGAGAGCTGCTCAGGCAAAGGCCTTTTGCGAAGGAAGAAATTATGTTTTACCAGATGATGTAAAAGAATTAGCGGTACCTGTGTTATCTCATAGAATCATTTTAAAAAATGAAGAAAGATTTGAAGGATTGGACGAGAAAATGTTTATTAAAAATATTGTAGATACCACAAAGGTGCCGGTGATAAAAAGATATGCGTAATAAAATTTTTCTTTTATTGCTACTCATAGTTTCTTTTGCTTTTGCCATTTTTACCGGCGGGAAAATACTTTATTTGCTTGTCTATGAATTTGCATTTTTTATCCTTTTGAATTACCTGTATATAAGGCATATAAAAAATTCTATAGATATCTATGTTATATCTCACAAAGATGAAATTACTGTTGGAGAAGAGATAGCCTATGAAATAACTTTGATAAACAACAGTTTTCTTCCTGTTTTTAATCTTAAAATTATTGACTATTCTCCTCTAAATGCTAAATTTAAATCAGAAGAATGGTATCTTATGCCTTTTAAAAATAAAAAAGTACAAAAAAATTTGTGATTTCAAAAAGAGGAATATATTTTCTTGGACCTTTTGAAGTAGAAATAAAAGATCCTTTTGGAATTTTTAATGTAGTAAAAAAATATGATTTTAAATTAAAATTTGTAGTGCTACCAAGGATTCATAATATAAATGTGGAATTGAAGGCAAGACAACAATTAGGGAATATAGAGGCGGAAAATAAAGCTTTTGAAGATTATACTAATATATCACAATTAAGAAAGTACAATTATGGTGACAGTATTAAAAGGATTCATTGGAAGGTATCAGCAAAGAAAAGAGAATTCTACGTGAAAGAATTTCAAGTATCCGCGATGAGTGAAGTTTATATTTTGTGGGATTTAAATAAAAACCATTTTGCTATGGATACCCAAGGAATAATGGATGAAAATTGTGCGGAGTGCATGTTATCTATAGCGAAATTTTGCCTTTTGCATGACATCCCTGTAAGTGTTATAGATTACAATACTGGTACGGTAGGTAGCAGTGGAAGAATAAAGAATTTATAAAAGGGTTAAAGAAAAGAAGCCAGTTACATCTAAAAAGAATATAAGGCTTATTAATAAATTTGACATAAAGTAAAGAATTCACATATAATAATATTGGAAGGGAAAGTATGCACCTGAAAGGGGTTTATTAAAATGGTTTTAAGTTACGAGCCTGGCGTGAAGAGCAGGATCATGGTATGCGTGACCCCGCAGAAAAGCTGCCGCAGGCTTGTGGAAAGAGGTGCTGAAAGAGCGAAAGAAACTAATGGTGAGTTCTGTGTTGTATACGTTAACAAAAACAACGATATCTCTAATGATTTAAAACAAAACAAAGTATTGCTAGAGCTCTTTGATTTAGCGCAAAAAATGGGTGGCAGAGTTTCTATTTTGGTGGGTAAAAAAATCTCAAAAACGCTGGCAGAATTCGCAAAAGAAAATAATATAACTGAGATAATAGTAGGCAAGTCTTTAAGGTCTGCTCTGGATGTTATACTTCATGGAGATGTGATAAATCCATTGAAAAAAGAAGTAGAAAAGAATGATATAAGAGTAGAAGTCATAGAATAACATATCCTTCTATGACTTCTCTCTAATTTTTATATGATTTATTACTTTTTTTACCCCATTTACGCTTTGAGCTGCTTCATTGGCTAATTCTTTTTCTTTTAAATTATTTACATATCCACTTAATGTTACTGTCCCATTGTTTGCTGTAATAACTAAATCAGGTAAACTCAAATCATAACGAGACAGCTTTTGTACTACTAAATTTACAAGAGACACATCTTTTTCTACACCTTCCACGCTTTCTGCTATTTTTTGAGCGTGATTTTTTTCGGATAAGTTATCTACTATTCCGTACAAAGTTACATGTCCATTGATACACCGAACATTTATATCTACCCCGTAAGACACCATTTCCTTTTCTAATTTTTCCCTTATATTTTTTTCTATAATTTTATCTTTATTCATTTTCATCCTCCTCGTATAATTAATTTTAAAGACAATAAATTTGTCTCACTTCTTAAAAATTTAATAAAGTGCATTTATAACTGGAAATCTTTAATATTCTCATCTTGTCTAAAATCTTATCTATTGCCATGAATCCGTAATATTGCGCAATATGCAGGATTCATGGCGCGGCCGTCTCATCTTTTTTCGGCCTTATTATTTACTTTTGAGATAACTTGTAGCATTATTATACTGTAAAGTTAATGTGGGACAGGCTTTCGTCCTCCATGCGGCTTGACCGCTCTTTTAAGTGTGGTCCCTACACCAGATTTGCCTTTTCTTACGCGAAATCTGCTTTGTCATATATAAGCCCCTGGCAGCAGAGGATTCAGGCTTATATATTAAGAGCTAATTGCGAGGTTGCTACATAATCTGGTTGCTAGGGTTATCTCAAATTAACTTTTACTTACTTTATCACTTTTGAAAGGAGGTGTAACAATCTTGAATAAGCTTTTTGTTGGTATGGATGTAAGCCTGAATGATGTCAAGGTTCATATTCTCGACCAGGAGGGTAATGATGCTTCCTCCCGTTTTTCTGTAGAAAATAACCCTCATGGTTGTGATGTTATAGTATCACGTATCTTGGAGTGTTGTAATAAATACAATATTCAAAAGGTCTTTATTGGTTTGGAATCTACCTCAGTCTATGGCTGGCACCTCCAGTATTATTTGGCTGATCATTCTGCTCTTAAGCCTTATCAACCTTCTATTACTACTTTTAATGCAAATATTATTAATGCTTTTAAAAAGTCTCTCGGCAATTTACCTAAAAATGACTGGATTGATGCCTTTGCTATTGCCGAAAAACTGAGATTCGGTAGACTCCCTAAATCTTGTTCTGTAGATTTTAGATATCTTGCTCTCCAGAGGCTTACTCGCCATCGCTTTCACATTGTTAATAGTATTGTTAGAGAAAAAAATTATTTACTCAGCAATTTGTTCCTTAAGTTTAGCGGTTTGTGCCAAAATAAAGTCTTTAGTAATAATTTTGGAGCAACTGCTACTGAAATATTTAATGAGTTTTTCACCCTTGATGATATTGCGGCTCGACCGCTTGATGAACTTGCCGGCTTTTTGGTTGATAAGAGTAAAGATCGCTTTGATGATCCAGAAGCTACAGCTAAATTGCTTCAAGAGGCTGTTCGCAAGTCTTATAGAATTAATGCTACTGTAGATGATTCTTTAAACTTTGTTATCAAGTCTTGCTTTGACAATCTACAGTCCCTTGAAAAGCAGAAGAAAGCTGTAGAAAAAGCCATTATTAATGAGGTAAAAGGATTTAACAATGAATTTCTTTGTCTTACATCAGTAAAAGGTATTGGCCCAACCATCGCAGCCGGCTTAATATCTGAGATAGGCGGAATTTCAAGGTTTGATAATGATAATGCCCTTGCAAAGTTTTCCGGCCTTTATTGGTCAGAGTACCAGTCTGCTGATTTTAAAGCGGAGGACACATATCTCAAGCGTACTGGTAATGAGTATCTCAGATATTATTTTATTCAAGCAGCTGACCAGCTCAGGAAGTATTTACCTGAGTTCTCACAATACTATGCCCGCAAATTTAAAGAAAGCAAAACTCACAAGCATAAACGTGCTCTTGTATTGACTGCACGTAAAACTGTAAGGTTAGTCTTCGCTCTGCTGCGCGAAGAAAAACTTTATAAATCCCCAATAATGAAAGGAGATGATTGTATAAGTTAACATATTACCCCATAACCATATTTTACATTAATTTCCATTAGCTTATTGCGTGATGGTTAGCTTTGCTATACCCTTTTTTAGGTTATTTTATTAAATTTTTTTTGAATTTTTTTTACCACCCTCTTGACATATTACCGAAATACTTATTTTTTGCTAAAATAATTTTTCCACTTTAATTAAAATTTAATTCAGTTTAAATTATTTTTTATTCAAATTTGTTGTATAATTAATATGTACACACAATTTACCACAAAGCCTTGAGAGGTGAATTTTTTGTTTAATGGACTTATAGATATCATAAAAACAATGCGAATTAACGATGTAATAGATATTTTAATAATAGCTTATGTCCTGTACCGCTTAATTTTGGTAATACACAAAACACGAGTAGAGCAGTTGCTTAAAGGGCTTGCTGTGTTAATTGTAATTACCAAAGTGAGCGAATGGCTACAAATTAGGACAGTCAATTATATATTGCGAAATGCTATGACTGTAGGAGTTATTGCGCTTTTAATTGTTTTTCAACCGGAGTTAAGGCGTGGATTAGAGTCTTTAGGTAGGAGTGGCTTCTTAGGCAAGAATTTCTTCTTTTTTAATGAAGAGGAAAAAGATATGTCTGAGGTTTTGGGAGAGATATGCGATGCAGTGCAATTTTTGTCTCGCTCAAAAATAGGAGCTTTAATTGTTTTAGAAAGGGAGACAGGCCTTAATGAGCTTATTGAAACTGGCATAGCCATGGATTCTAAAATTTCCAGTGAGCTTTTAATAAATACCTTTATACCTAACACGCCTCTTCATGATGGAGCTGTCATAATTCGTGGAGATAGGATTATGGCGGCAGGTTGTTTTTTGCCTTTAACAGACAACCAAAATCTAAGTAGTGAATTAGGAACACGCCATAGAGCGGGAATAGGTGTCACTGAAATATCTGATGCGGTAGCGATAATTGTTTCTGAAGAGACAGGCACTATATCTCTTGCACAAAATGGCAGGCTTTCAAGGCATCTAGATGCAAAGACTTTGAAAGAGGTATTGTCCAGCATCTTTGAAGTAAAAGAAAACAAGAAGCCTGTATGGAAAAAATGGGGGAACAAACATGCTGACTAAAGATTTTACAATTAAATTGCTGTCACTGGTGTTGGCTTTTCTGCTATGGCTTTATGTAATGGGAGAAGAGAATCCAGAAATTCCTTATGAAATAAACGATGTGCCTGTCAAATTGATTAATAGCGATACTTTAGAGAAAAAAGGGCTTATTGTTTTAGATGAAAAAAATTATACGGTGAATGTAAAAGTAAGAGGAAGACGCAGTGATGTTTTAAATATAGCAGCTCAGAATATATCAGTTTTTGCAGATTTAAGCAGAGTAAATTCTAAGGGGACAAATGTTATTCCTGTTACAGTAGAAGGATTACCTAGAAATGTCTCATTAGTTTCAATAAATCCGCCAGAAATAAAAGTAGAAATAGATAAAATTGCAAAAACGCAAATGCCAGTTACTGTAAAAATAATTGGCAATGTGATGGATGGCTATGCTATGCAACCTGCTGTCTCCACGCCGGGAGAGGTATTAGTGATTGGGCCAGAAAGTAAAATTAATCTTATAAAAAATGTGATAGCTGGGGTCAATGTTTCTTATAAAAAAGAAGATATAAAAATCTCTGTTCCAGTGGTTGCTGTTGACAGAGAAGGAAAAGAAATAAAAGGCGTTACTATTACTCCTAATCTTGTTGAAGTGTATATTCCCGTAAATAAATCTATTCGTGTGCCTGTAGTTCCTAAAATATTTGGAAAACCAATGGAAGGATATATGATATCATCTGTAAATGTACTGCCAGAGTACGTGTATATTACTGGTGATGCGACTATCCTAAATACGATAAAATCTATAAGCACTAAGCAAATTGATATTTCTGGGAAAAATGAACCTGTTACTGAAAGTGTACCTCTTGACTTGCCAGATGGTGTGAAACTTGTTAAAAGCGATATTAATGCAAAAGTATATGTGGATATACAAAAAATATCGACTAAAGAGATTACAATAAACAATATAGATATAAAAGGAGCAGACAACAAAAATGTTGTAATTCAAAATCCAGAACTACTCATTACTGTATCTGGCCCAGAAAATGTAGTTAATGGAGCGAAAGCTTCCGATTTTACCGCATATATAGACGTAACAAATCTGCCAACAGGTATTCATTCTTTAGCTGTAAATATAAGTACTGACTTGAACTTGCAAATAATTAGAATTAAACCTGACAAAGTAACTGTTAATATTCAATAGGCGGGTACTTCCTGCCTATTAATTTTGCTAAAAATCTATCAATTCCACAAAATATAAAATCCTTATAAAAAAATTTTAAATTAAAAGAAGGATTTTTGACAAATATGTAGAATTAAAATATTGTAAGGTTAAAAAATTTTTAATAACACTCAAAAATTGTAATAGAACATCATATTATGTATTAAGAAGGGGCAGGTGAACCTGTTGAAAGTTTTAGTTATCAATCCGGGTTCTACTTCTACTAAAGTGGCGTTGTATGAAGAGGAAAGAGAAATTGTAAAAACAGAGATTGCCCACGACATTGAAGCGCTTAAAAAATATAAGAGTATCATTGAGCAATTTGATTTAAGGTTAAATGCTATAAATGATTGGATAGAGCAAAACAACATAAACTTGAAAGAAATATTTGCAATTGTGGTAAGAGGTGGACTTATAAAGCCGGTCCAAAGTGGTACTTATCTTGTAAACGATATTATGCTTGAGGATTTGAGAAAGGGAGTTGGAGGTGAACATGCTTCAAATCTCGGTGGACTAATTGGAAGAGCTATAGGAGATAAGTATAATATTCCCGTTTATACATTAGATCCTGTAGCTGTTGATGAAATGGAAGATGTTGCAAGAATTTCTGGCCTTCCTGAACTTCCAAGAAAAAGCCAATCTCATGCTTTAAACATAAAAGCGTGTGTTCATCGATATGCAAGGGAAAATAGCATTAATGAGGAGAATTTAAATCTTGTTGTTGCTCATATGGGAGGAGGTATTTCAGTAGCGGCGATAAAGGGAGGAAAAATTGTAGATGTAAATAATGCAAATCAAATGGGGCCCTTTTCTCCTGAGAGGACAGGCAGCCTGCCATCGATGAAAGTTGTTGACCTTTGTTATTCTGGTAAATACAGTTTTGATGAGATGAAGAAAAAAGTTGTAGGTATGGGTGGAATGGTAGCCCATCTTAGGACAAATGATGCGAAAGAAATAGAAAGACGCATACAAAATGGTGATAAAAAAGCTAAATTAGTTTTTGAAGCTATGGCTTATCAAATTGCAAAGGAAATTGGCAGAATGGCGGCAGTATTAAAGGGGGACGTAAAATCAATTATTTTAACTGGTGGACTTGCTTATTCTAAACGACTAATAGAGATAATCATTGATATGACCAGCTTTATTGCACCGATAACTCTTTATCCAGGGGGAGATGAAATGGAAGCCTTAAGAGATGGTGCATTAAGGGTTTTAAGAAATATTGAAAAGCCCAAGATTTATAGCTGATGAGGTGTAGGATATGAGAACATTTGAAGAAATGTATAACTATGTAAAAGATTTACCGCCTAAAACAATAGCAGTAGCGCAGGCAGCCGATGAAGATGTATTGGAAGCGATTAAAGAAGCTCATGAAAGAGGCATAGTAAAAGCCATATTAGTTGGTGATAAAGAAAAAATAGAAAGGATAGCATCTTCAATATTAATGCCTTTAAAAGAGCACGAAATAATAGATACAAAAAATAACTTAGAAGCTTGTCGCGAAGCTGTAAAGATTGTGAGTGAAGGCAAAGCGGACATATTGATGAAAGGCCTTGTACAGACGGCGGAGATATTAAGGGTTGTTTTAGATAAGGAAATTGGTCTTCGAACTGGTAGAACGTTAAGCCATGTGGCTGTTTTTGAGTCTCCTTATAACAGGCTTATACTTTTGACAGATGCGGCAATGAACATTGCCCCTGATTTGAAAGTGAAAATAGACATAATTTTAAATGCAGTAGACGTTGCAAGGCAAATTGGAATTGATGCTCCAAGGGTTGCAGTTTTAGGAGCTGTCGAAACAGTTAATCCTGATATGCAAGCTACATTAGATGCAGCAATACTTTCAAAAATGAGTGAAAGAGGTCAAATCAAAGGGGCTATAATAGATGGGCCGTTGGCTCTTGATAATGCTTTATCAGTAGAAGCAGCGCGGCATAAAGGGATAATAAGCCCTGTTGCAGGTAATGCTGACATTCTTTTAGTTCCAGATATTGAAGCTGGTAATATGCTGTATAAAGCTATAACCTATATAGCAGAAAGAAGGATAGCAGGGATAATAATGGGGGCAAAAAGGCCGATTGTCTTGACTTCAAGGGCAGACTCCAGTGAAGCTAAATTTAACTCTATAATGTTGGCATCTCTTGCTTCTAATGTTTGATTATTAAAGAGGGGGGAAGATATTTATGAAAATATTTGACATAATGGAAACTAAAGATTATGAAAATGTGATTTTATGCCATGACAAGACTTCAGGTCTTAAGGCGATAATTGCAATTCATGACACAACTTTAGGTCCTGCTTTAGGCGGATGTAGGATGTGGACTTATGACTCAGAAGAGGATGCAATAAACGATGCATTAAGGCTTGCAAGGGGAATGACTTACAAAAATGCTGCTGCTGGTTTAAACTTAGGTGGTGGCAAAACAGTTGTAATTGGAAATCCGAGAAAAGACAAATCAGAAGCATTGTTTAGAAGTCTTGGAAGGTATATAGAGTCCCTTAAAGGAAGATATATAACTGCTGAGGACGTGGGAACAAACTTAAAAGATATGGAATATATACGTTATGAGACAAAATACGTTGCAGGGCTGGCTGAAACCAGCGGGGATCCATCTCCTTTTACAGCCTATGGCGTATTTAGAGGAATACAGGCAGCTTGTGAAGAAGTTTTTGGGACTTCAGATCTTAAAGGTTTGAGAATTGCAATACAAGGAGTAGGAAATGTAGGATACAATTTAGCAAAGTATCTATATGGAGCAGGGGCAAAGTTAATTGTAACAGACATATTTGAGGACAATGTAAAAAGAGTAGTGGAAGAAGTCAAAGCCGAATATGTAAAGCCAGATGAGATATACGGGGTAGAATGTGATATATTTGCCCCTTGTGCCTTAGGAGCGATAATAAACGATGAAACGATTCCACAGCTTAAGTGCAAGATAGTAGCAGGTTCAGCTAATAACCAGTTAAAAGAAGAGAGGCATGGGGATATATTACAAGAGAAAGGGATCCTCTATGTACCAGATTATATCATAAATGCGGGTGGAGTTATAAATGTAGCTGATGAGCTCAATCCTTCTGGTTATAACAGAGATAGGGCTATGAGAAAGGTTTCAATGATATTTGATACAGTGAAAAAGGTGATACAGAAGTCCAAAGAAGAGAACATTCCGACATATGTTGCAGCTGACAGAGTTGCGGAAGAGAGGATAAAAACTATTGCTGCCGTAAAAGACAATTATATTGTTAAATAATGAGCAGGATCTTCCTGCTCATTCCTTAAAATTTTGAAATAACATTAATAAATTTTTGAAAAAACTTTAATGTAAAAACGAAGTGTAATATAATATAAATTGAGGAAATAGACGGAGGGGATTGTTTTGTTTTTGATTCTCGTAATAAATCCCGGTTCTACATCTACAAAAGTTGCCGTGTTTAGAGACAAAGAGCCGGTTTTTACTGAGACTTTGAGACACAGTACTGAAGAACTTAGCAAATACAAAAGTATTATTGACCAGTTTGAATTTAGAACTCAGGCGATTTTAAATATGTTAAAAGAAAAAGGCATTTCTCTTTCAGAAATTGATGCAATAGTAGGGAGAGGCGGACTTTTAAAGCCAATAGAAAGTGGAACTTATATTGTAAATGAAAAAATGATAGAGGATTTAAAGAAGGCTGAAAGAGGAGAACATGCTTCCAATTTAGGGGGTATAATTGCTTATACTTTAGCTAAAGAACACAATATTCCAGCTTATATAGTAGACCCTGTAGTAGTAGATGAATTAGAGGATATAGCAAGAATAACAGGAATGCCTGAGATTGAAAAATCTAGTATATTCCATGCTTTAAATCAAAAAGCAATTGCTCGCCGTTTAGCTGCTGATTTAAACAAAAAATACGAAGAAGTAAATTTAATTATTGCTCATTTAGGTGGCGGTATATCTATTGGGGCTCATAAACACGGCAGAGTAGTAGATGTAAATGATGCTTTAAATGGGGAAGGGCCTTTTTCTCCAGAAAGAGCGGGAGGACTTCCTGTACTTGACTTAGTAAAATTATGTTATAGTGGTAAATACACCTATCAGGAGATGAAAAAGAAGTTAATAGGACAAGGGGGAATAGTGGCACATTTAGGCACTAACGATGTAAGAGAAGTTTATAAAAAAATTGAAGAAGGAGATAAAAAAGCAGAATTGGTCTTAGAAGCTATGGCCTATCAGACAGCTAAGGAAATTGGAGCGATGGCAGTGGTTTTAAAAGGCCATGTAGATGCAATAGGAATTACAGGTGGAATAGCGTATAACGAGGATTTTGTAAAAAGGATAAGTGAAAGGGTAAAATTTATAGCTCCTGTTTATGTATATCCTGGTGAGGATGAGATGTTAGCTTTGGCGCAGGGGGCATATCGGGTGCTTAGCGGTGAAGAAAAAGCTAAAATGTATAGTTAAAGGGATGATAGATAATGGATTTTAAAAGATTGACAATTGTAGTAGGGCATTACGGTACAGGTAAGACGGAAATTGCGATAAATTATGCTAAGCTTATAAGAGAATCAGGAAAAGAGGTAGAAATAGTCGATTTAGATATTGTAAATCCATATTTTAGGTCGAGGGAAGTGAGAAAAGAACTTTTCGATAAGTGGGGAATACGAGTAGCAGGAGTAGAAGAGAAATATATGAATGCAGATGTGCCTGCTATTTCTCGTAACATCTATGGGGCATTATACAGCAAGGATAAATATGCAGTCTTCGATGTTGGAGGAGACGATGTAGGAGCAACTCCATTAGGTCAGTATCGGCATATAATAAAGGATCAAGATGTAGAAGTATTATTTGTGATTAATGTAAACAGGCCACTAACAAAAGATGTAAAATCGGTAATTGAATATCTTAAATCGATTGAAGAAGCAGCTAAAATTAAAGTGACTCATTTGGTAAACAATACCCATTTATCTTATGAAACAACAGTAGAGGATATTTTAAAAGGTCAAAAAGTGGTGGAGGAAGTCTCGAAAATTACAGGGATACCTATTAAGATGGTTACTGTAAAAAGAGAATTACTCAACCAAGTTCCTGACTTAGGATATCCAATATTTCCAATTGACCTTTATATGAAAACTCCGTGGGATAAAATGTGAGAGGAGGAATTTATGTGGCAAAAGTTATTTTTAATGAAGAGTTATGTAAAGGTTGCGAATTGTGTGTTAATGCCTGTCCTAAAAATATTATTGAGATGGATTTAAGTAAAATAAATGTGAAAGGATATCATCCTGCTACTGTTAAGCCTGAAAATATGGACAAATGTATAGGTTGTGCATTTTGCGCGATGATGTGTCCTGATACTGTTATAACAGTTATAAAATAAATGGAGGGGAGTAAGATGGCTAAGGTATTAATGAAAGGTAATGAGGCGTTAGCGGAAGCAGCTATTCAAGCTGGGTGTAGACATTACTTTGGTTATCCTATAACACCTCAAAATGAGGTTACGGCTTACATGGCAAAAAGAATGCCAGAGGTAGGTGGCGTATTTTTACAAGCAGAAAGTGAAGTTTCTGCTATAAATATGGTATATGGGGCAGGTGGAGCAGGAGCTCGTGTTATGACTTCCACCAGCAGCCCTGGTTTGAGTCTTATGCAAGAGGGTATCTCATATCTTGCAGGTGCTCAAATACCTTGTGTAATTGTGAATATAATGAGGGGTGGCCCAGGATTAGGGGATATTCAAGGAGCTCAAGGAGATTACTTTCAATCTACAAAAGGAGGAGGCCATGGAGATTATAGATTGATTGTCCTTGCTCCTTCTACAATCCAAGAAATGGCAGATTTAGTCCAAGAAGCTTTTGACATTGCAGATGAATATCGAAACCCTGTTGTAATATTAGGGGATGGAATGTTAGGTCAAATGATGGAGCCGGTAGATTTTGATAATATTCAGAAAAAGACAAGGAATATTCCTGAAAAAATGTGGGCTACTACAGGCAGAGGAAATAGAGAGCATAGAAACATAATCAACTCTTTATATATCGATCCACCTGTATTAGAGAAATATAATTATGAATTATTTGAAAAATATGCAAAGGCTGAAAAGAATGAAGTTAGATATGAAATGATAAATTGCGAAGATGCGGATATTATTTTAGTTGCTTATGGTACTATTGCCCGCGTAGCAAAGAATGTAATGAATATTGCAAGAAGAGAAGGGTATAAAGTAGGATTAATAAGACCAATTTCTCTATGGCCTTTCCCGAAAGAGCCTTTCGAAAAGACAGTTAATACCGCAAAAGCTTATTTGACTGTAGAAATGAGCATGGGACAAATGGTAGAAGATGTAAAACTTGCAGTACAATTCAAAAAACCGGTCTATTTCTACGGAAGGCCGGGTGGTATGATACCAGAACCAGCTGTGATGCTAGAACAAATTAAGAAAATAGCAGGGGGTGTGAAATAATGGCTGTTGTATTTCAAAAAACAAAGGGATTAACAGATACGCCTTTCCATTATTGTCCCGGTTGTACCCACGGTATAATCCATAGGCTGGTAGCTGAAGTTATGGAAGAATTAGATGTTTTAGATAAAGCAATAGGAGTTGCTCCTGTAGGATGTGCTGTATTTGCATATGAGTATTTTAATTGCGATATGCAAGAGGCTGCTCATGGAAGGGCTCCAGCAGTTGCTACAGGTATAAAGAGAGTTCATCCTGATAAAATTGTGTTTACTTATCAAGGAGATGGAGACTTAGCAGCTATTGGAACGGCAGAGATTGTTCATGCGGCTGCAAGGGGAGAAAATATAACAGTTATTTTTGTCAACAATGCTAACTATGGAATGACAGGAGGACAAATGGCTCCTACTACATTAATTGGTCAGGAAACAACTACTACTCCTTACGGAAGAAAGCCAGAAATAAATGGTTATCCCATTAGAGTGAGTGAAATGCTAGCAACACTTGAGGGGACAGCGTATATTGAAAGAGTAGCGGTTTATGATGTGAAACATGTAATGCAGGCTAAAAAAGCTATAAAAAACGCATTTTTAGCTCAAATACAAAAGAAAGGATTTGCAATGGTAGAAGTTCTATCTAGTTGTCCTACTAACTGGGGTATGACACCGATAGAGGCATTAAATTGGATAAAAGATCATATGGAACCTTATTACCCTTTGGGTGTGTATAAAAACACCTTAGAGGAGGTTAAGTAATTATGGAAGAAAGAATAATCTTTGCAGGCTTTGGTGGTCAAGGAGTTTTGTCAATGGGGCTTATAATTACCTATGCGGGAATGTTTGAGGGAAAAAATGTGTCTTGGACTCCTTCTTATGGTCCTGAAATGAGAGGAGGAACAGCCTACTGCAATGTCACAGTATCAGATGAAGAGGTAGGCTCTCCGGTTATTACAGAGGCTACTTCTGTAATTGTAATGAATAGGCCTTCTTTAGACAAATACGAATCTTATGTAATACCAGGTGGTAAATTATTCATAAATACTTCATTAGTAGACAGAAAAGCAGAGAGAAAAGACATAGAAGTGTATGAAATACCTGCTAATGATATTGCTAATGAATTGGGTAATTTAAAAATTGCTAACATGGTGATGTTAGGAGCTTTCATAGAAGCTACTAAAGTTGTAAAATTGGAAACAGTGTTAAAAGCTCTGCCTGAGGTCTTTGGCAAAGGTAAGGAGCATTTGATACCTATAAATGAAAAAGCCTTAAATAAGGGAGCAGAATTAGTAAAAAATCTCATTACAACTAAAAAATAACCTCTTCGGAGGTTATTTTTTCTACAGGAGGTGCTAATTTGAAAAAATTAAGTGAAATTGTGGAAAGAGCCAAAGGAGTTAATAAAAAATTTACGGTGGCAGGGGCAGAAGACAGTGAAGTGCTTTTAGCTTGTGAAGCTGCGAAAAAAGAAGGCATAGGACAGCCTGTATTGATAGGTTCAAAAGAAAAGATAGAGACATTATCTAAAGAATTGAATATTAATATAGAGGATTATGAAATAATTGACGAAGCAGAAGAAGTGCAAAAATGTAAAAAAGCAGTCATAGAAGTTAAAGAAGGTAGAGCCTCTTTTGTGATGAAAGGCCTTGTTCCTACTGCTACTCTTTTAAAGGCAGTTCTTGACAGCGAATACGGCATTAGAGGAGAAGGTTTATTAAGTCATGTAATGGTTTACGAAATTCCAAATTATCATAAATTATTACTTTTAACCGATGGAGGAATGAATATAAGTCCTACATTAGAAGAGAAAGTGCAAATTTTAAGAAATGCTATCAAAGTAGCAAAAGCTATAGAAATAGAAAATCCTAAAGTAGCCTGTTTGTCGGCGGTAGAAGTGGTAAACCCTAAAATGCCTTCTACTGTTGAAGCCGCTAAATTAAAGGAAATGAACCAAAGAGGTGAGATAGAAGGAATAGTAGATGGTCCTTTAGCATTTGACCTTGCCATAAGCAAAGAGGCAGCAATTCACAAAGGAGTAAAAAGTGAGGTTGCAGGAGATGCAGATATATTATTAGTACCTTTTATAGAAGTTGGAAATGCTTTGGGTAAAAGCTTTACTTACTTTGCGAAGGCAAGAAGTGCGGGAATTGTGGTAGGAGCAAAAGCACCAATTGTCTTAGTGTCAAGAGCTGATTCCCACGAAGACAAGTTCAATTCCATAGCTTTTGCATGTGCTGTCTCTGTTTGATAAAGATAAATTAAATGGGGGGAAATGAATGAAAAAAATAATGATGGGGGATGAAGCAGTAGCCCGTGGTATTATACTTTCTGTACTCATGGGCAAAGAAGAATAGCCTAAAAACTTGATTGAGGAAATATCAAAAAGCACAAAGACAATTGCAGTAGAAGCAGATAAGATAGCAGAAAGCCTTGGGAATGTAAAAGCGCAAAATGCAAAATATAGTTCTTTTAGGAGTACTTGTTAAATATTTAGGACTATAAGACATTGATTGGGAAGAGGTAATAAAAAATAACGTGCCACAAAAATTTGTTGAATTAAATACAAATGCCTTTAGAAAAGGGCTGGAGGTAATCTAAGAGGGGGAGATAATTTCCTCCATTTTTTATTAAAAGAAGGATTGTTAAAGATTGTGGCGAATATATCTTATAGCGCTGACTTTATTGAATTTGTCATTAAAGGAAGGGAGGTATTATTTTTTTGTTATATAGAATTTTCCGGCTTATTGCTAAATTGATTCTTAAGATATTCTATTCCTTTGAAGTAAAATATGAGAAAAATTTGCCTGAGGGAGCTTGTATTTTTGTTGCAAACCATCAAAGTTTGCTAGACCCAGTTGTGGTAGCCTGTTCTGTAAAAAGACCCGTTATATTTTTAGCAAGTTCTGAACTTTATAAAAGGCGTTTTTTAAAATATTTTTTAAAAATTGATAAAGCAATTCCCATAAAGAAAAATTCGCCTGATTTAAATGCCATAAAACAAGCATTATCTAGGTTAGAAGAAGGACACACAATAGGATTATTTCCAGAAGGTAGGATATCGCCAACTGGCAAAGTAGAAAAAATGTATGAAGGGGCTATGTATCTAGCATATAAATCGGGAAAGCCCATTGTGCCAGTGGCTATAAAAGGCACAAGAGAAATACTACCTTTTGGCAAATATTTTCCCAAATTTAGGGGAAAAATTGAACTAAAAATAGGGGAACCAATTTACCCAAATCTGAATATTGATATAAAGATGGAAATTGTTGAATTGAGAGACAAAGTCATGCAAAATATATTAACAATGTTGGAGAAATAGTGTAAATTGAAATGTAGTTTTCACTGTGATAAAATATTATCGTATGATTTATTGAGAGGAGATAGAAAATGGCAAGGTTGTTTGGTACAGATGGTGTTAGAGGTATAGCTAATTATGACTTGACTCCACAACTTGCTTTTGAACTAGGGAGAGCAGGGGCTTATGTGTTGACTCACGGGACTCATAGGCCTAAGGTTGTGGTTGGTAAAGACAGTCGTATATCTGGTGATATGTTGGAATGTGCCTTAACTGCAGGCCTTACCTCTGTAGGGGCAGAGGTCATAAGTGTGGGGATAATTCCTACACCAGCGGTAGCTTACCTTACCCGATTATATCAAGCAGATGCTGGAGTTATGATATCGGCATCTCATAATCCCGTAGAGTACAATGGGATAAAATTTTTTGATAAAGATGGGTATAAATTGCCAGATGAAGTAGAAGATAGAATAGAAAATATAATAAAAGAAAAAATTGAGTTGCCTTCTCCTATTGGGACGGGAATAGGTACCAGGAAAGAATACACAAATTCTCATAGAGATTACATAGAGTTCTTAAAGTCTACTATTGATGGGGATTTAAAAGAAATGAAAATTGTAATTGATTGTGCTTATGGAGCTAGCAGCACAATAGCGCCAATTCTATTTAAAGAACTAGGGGCGGAAGTCATATTACATGGAGCAGAGCCTATAGGGGAAAAGATAAATGTCAATTGTGGGTCTACTCATCCTGAAAAATTGCAACAACTCGTCATAGAAAATGGGGCCGACATCGGTTTAGCCTTTGACGGAGATGCTGACAGGCTTATTGCAGTTGATGAAAAAGGAAATGTTGTTGATGGAGACCACATAATGGCAATATGTGCTATAGATTTAAAGAAAAAAGGTAGGTTAAAAAATAACACAGTTGTGGCAACAGTTATGAGCAATATCGGTTTTGAAATTGCACTTAAAGAGCAAGGGATTAATCTCATTAGAACAAAAGTAGGGGACAGATATGTTTTGGAAGAAATGACAAAAGGTGGATATTCTATTGGTGGCGAACAATCAGGCCATATTATTTTCCTTGATGACAATACTACGGGAGATGGGGAAATTACTGCTTTAAAGCTTTGTTCTATTTCAAAAGAAAGTGGTAAAAAATTGTCAGAATTAGCTGCCTGCATGATTACTTACCCACAAGTCCTTATAAACGCAAAAGTAAAAAATGAGTTAAAAAATGCCTATTTAGAGGATGAAGAAATTAAGAGGGAAATTGAAAACTTAGAAAGGGAAATGAGGGGAGAAGGTCGAGTACTTATAAGACCATCAGGTACTGAGCCCCTTGTGAGAGTTATGGTAGAAGGAAAAGATTATGATAAAATTAGTCAAATGGCAAAAGAACTTGCTGAATTAATAGAAAGAAAATTAAATTAAATAAAAGTACGAAAGGTATTATTTGAAAGGGGGGATGCCTATTGAAGAAGAGTAAAAGAAGGTAAGGATTAAAAATTTAAAAAGCGCCTGGGCTTAAAGTGTATACTTTAAGCTGACGAGGACAGGGTTTATCGAGTTATCGGCGGGTGCCCTGCGGTTTCCTGCGACCGATAAAGGACTGGTAAAACCACAGGCGACTGTGGCATAGAGCAGTCTGGGCAGGGAGGAATCTTTATTACAAAAGTGAGAGGAGACCGAGTATGTGTGGAATTGTAGGATATATTGGCGATAAACAGGCGACGCCAATACTTTTAGAAGGATTGACAAAATTGGAGTATCGAGGCTATGATTCAGCAGGAATTGCCATTTTAAATGATGGCAATATAAATATAAAGAAAGCAAAGGGAAGATTAAACGTCCTAAAAGAGCTTGTTGAAAAAGATAATATGGTAGGGACAATAGGCATAGGACACACAAGGTGGGCTACGCATGGTGAACCATCTGATACAAACTCTCATCCTCATTTATCCCAATCAGGGCTAATTGCAGTAGTCCACAATGGCATAATTGAAAACTATCTTCCACTGAAGAAATGGCTGTTAGAGGAAGGTTATACCTTTAAGTCTGAGACTGATACAGAAGTTGTAGCAAATTTGCTGGAGTATTATTACAATGGCGATATAGTAGAGGCTGTGAAAAAAGTTTTAGACAGAATTGAAGGTTCTTATGCCTTAGGCGTTTTGTGCAAAAACAATCCCGATATGATTGTAGCTGCAAGAAAAGAAGCACCTCTTATAGTTGGAATAGGCAATGGTGAAAACTTTATTGCATCTGATATCCCAGCTATATTAAAACATACAAGAAGTGTATATTTTCTTGATGATCATGAGATTGCCATAATTAAAAAAGACAGCGTAGAGTTTATAGACATGTTTGGAAGGCAAGTAGAAAAATCGCTTTTTGAAGTAAAATGGGATGTAGAGGCGGCTGAAAAGGGCGGTTATGAACATTTCATGATAAAAGAAATTCACGAGCAGCCAAGCGCTATAAAAGATACGTTAAGAGGCAGAATAATTGATGATTCAGAAATAGTTTTAGATGATGTGAAAATTACAAAAGAAGACCTTGAAAAGATAGATAAAATTTTTATTGTAGCCTGTGGAACAGCTTATCATGCAGGTGTTGTTGGGAAATACGTCATAGAAAATCTTGCGAGAATACCTGTTGAAGTAGATGTCGCTTCAGAATTTAGATATAGAAACCCCTTAGTAAATGAAAGAACTCTTACAATTGTAATAAGCCAGTCAGGGGAGACAGCAGATACTATAGCTGCGTTAAAAGAAGCTAAGAAAAAAGGGTCAAGAGTTATAGCCATTACAAACGTCGTTGGAAGTTCTGTCTCCAGAGAAGCAGATGATGTACTATACACATGGGCAGGACCTGAAATAGCTGTAGCTTCTACCAAAGCTTATACTACGCAACTTATAGCCCTTTATCTTATAGCTATGGACCTTGCAATAAAAAGAGGGATAATAACTAAAACAAAGGTTATGGAACTTTGCACAGAATTAAAGAAGCTCCCAGAAAAAGTTCAGTATTTACTTGACAACAAAGATGTAATACAAAAATTTGCCTCTGAACACTATAATGCAAAAGACGTATTTTACATTGGAAGAGGACTGGACTATGCCGTTGCTATGGAGGGTTCTTTAAAACTCAAAGAAATATCCTATATTCATTCAGAGGCTTATCCGGCTGGTGAATTAAAACACGGTACTTTGGCCCTTGTAGAAGAGGGAACACTTGTGATAGCTCTTGCAACACAAGATGACCTTTTTGAAAAGATGCTTAGTAATATAAAAGAAGTAAAAGCAAGAGGTGGTTTTTTAGTCGCCTTTGCAAAGCAAGGTAATTTGCAGCTGGAGGGCGTTGTAGATAAAGTAATATATATACCTGAAACGCTTAAAGAGCTTACTCCAGTATTGACAGTTGTGCCTTTGCAACTTTTAGCATATTATATGGCAGTAGAAAAAGGATGTGACGTAGATAAACCGCGTAATCTTGCAAAGTCAGTAACTGTAGAGTAATGGAGGTCAAAAGGCTGAAGAGTTGTGTATTTCTCATTTATACCTTTTCCCCATGCGAAAAAAGTGGTTCCGTTTGGGGAGGAATAAGGGAAAAGGATTAAGTCTTTACAGAATAACAAAGGGATAAGTGGTAAGACCTTGAAAAATTCGGGATTTACGCCACTTATCCCTTTTTTCCTTGATCCATAATCCTCTCCTACGGAACGACTTTTTTCAACTATTAATATTGCTACTTTTTCCTTCCTCAAGTATAATGAAGTTAAAAGGTTAAGACGCAGTAGTAATTGAAGTGAGACGTAAAAATAGTTAAGTGTAAAAATTGCATTGAGGGGATGTTTATTATGTGGAAATTATTTGCAATATTATCAGCTTTGTTTGCTGCTTTGACTTCAATTCTTGCTAAAATTGGTATAAAAGGCGTGGATTCTAACTTGGCTACAGCTATTCGTACAACTGTTATTATATTTTTAGCGTGGGGTATTGTATTTACAACAGGGGGACAGTATGGAATTAAAAGTTTGACAAAACAAAATTGGATCTTTTTGATTCTCTCTGGACTGGCGACAGGTTTGTCCTGGTTATTTTATTATAAGGCAATATCTATAGGTGAAGTATCAAAGGTTGCACTTATTGATAAATCCAGCATCGTCCTAACTTTAACTTTATCTTTTTTTATCCTAAACGAGCAATTCACCGCAAAAACGTTAGTTGCAAGTGTACTTATTACCGCAGGTATATTTATGATGATATGGAAATAAATGTTGCATTTTTGATTTACTTTTTTATAATCCATGTTGACATGCCATTAAACAATTTGCTATTATAAAAAGCAAATCCAGAAAACAAAAAATGGAGGAGTCGTTATGGTTGTTTTGGAGATAAATACACCGACAAGGGAAGTTATGGTGGATATTACTGATATGGTAATGCAAGAAATTAAAAAATCTGGCGTTGTTGATGGCCTTTGTGTTATCTTTGTGCCCCATACAACAGCGGGAATTACAATAAACGAAAATGCAGATCCAACTGTAAGAGAAGATATAATGGCAGCCTTAGAAAAAATAATTCCTAATATGCGTTTTAAACACATGGAAGGCAATTCTGATGCCCACATCAAGGCGTCTCTTATGGGAAGTTCAGTAACTTTAATTATTGAAAATGGAAGGCCACTTTTAGGAACTTGGCAGGGTATTTATTTATGTGAGTTTGATGGTCCAAGGAGAAGAAGAGTGTATATTAAGTTTTTGAAGTGAGTTTATTCAAACCTGCACTCTTCTGGTTTTACGTTATACTCAAATTGAATAAAAGAAGGTGCCCTCATCTTCATGTTTTCAGACCATTCCATAAATCTCACTTTACATGTTAGCAAGGGTTTTAACCACTGCACATTTTTTTCTTTAAAGTTATAATAATTATCTGGGGCTTTTATCTCCTTGGCAACTTCATAGAATGCTTTTAATTCCTTCTGGGATAGGCCTGATTCACAACTTCCTATGTTTATTAAATTATTTTCCTCATCGTAAAGCCCCAGTATGAGGGCTGTTTTGTCAGTTCTGTACCCTATAATAACAGCATTTATTACAATAAAATGTTTTGACTTAAGCCAGAGTTTACTCCTTTTTCCTATTAAATATTTTGAATCTGCTTTTTTGGCAACAATTCCTTCAAGTCCTTTTTTCCCTGTCTCTTCAAAAAGCATTTTTCCATGTTCAAATATAAAATCTGATATTTTTATGATCTCATTTTCTTTAACTGTTTTTCTAAGGATATCTTTTCTCTCTATAAGTGGCAATTCTACAAGAGACTTGCCGTTTAAGTATAATATATCCCATGTTATGAAAATTACGGGCATTATCTTGCTTAAAAGATTTATTTTTACTAAATTTTGTTGATGCTTTCTCGACATAATGCTTTTGTAACTGGGCTTGCCGTTTTTTAAAACTACAAGTTCACCGTCAAGTATTGCTTCTTTTGCTTTTATTTGCTTATAAAGTAATGCCAAATCCGGAAACTGGTGGGTTATATCAACAAGCCTTCTATCTTGAAGTCTTGTTTTATTTGAAAGAAAGGCAATAGTCCTTGAACCATCCCATTTGATTTCATATATCCATTCGGGGCTATCAAAAGGGTCACTGCTGGATGCCAGCATAGGTGATATTTTTTCTTCTATCATAGACATATTCAATCTTCCTTTATGCGCCTTTTCTTTTGCGTCCTTTTTTTGCTTTTTCTTCATTCTTTACAGATTCAATACTCGCTTTTAATGCACTTACTAAATCAAGAACATTATCAGCTTCAGGTGCTTTTTGAGGAATTTCTATATCTTTGTCCTGTATCTTTGACTCAATCATTTCGATTAACGTTTTTCTGTAGCTATCATCATATTTTTCGGGTTTAAAGTCGGAGGTCAAAGTATCAATAAGTTGTTTGGCCATTTTTATTTCATTTTCCTGTAAGCTGACTTCTCTTAAGGGAGGAAGCTGATTTGTGTTTTTTATTTCATCAGGAAAATGCATTGTTTCCATGACCATGTATTTTTCCTCATACACTCGTATGCATGCGAGGTTTTGCTTTGACCTAATTACCACTTTCGCTATTGCAACTCGTTTTGTTTCTTTCATAGAATCTCTTAAAAGTACATAAGGCTTTGTACCAATATCTTCGGGTACAATGAAATATGTTTTATCATAATATATGGGGTCTATTTGTCCTATATCGGTAAAATCTACTATATCAATGGTTTTAACTGTTGGCATAGGTATCCTTTCCAAATCTTCATCATCTATAATGACAAATTTACCTGGTTCGTATTCATACCCTCGAACTATTTCCTCATCTGAAACGGGTCTATTACATACAGGGCAAATTTTTTCATATTTTATGGGGGATTTACATTCTTTGTGGAGTTGCCTAAAATGTATGGCATGGTCTTCTGTAGCGGTATACAGTTTTATGGGTATACTTACAAGACCAAAACTTATTGCTCCTTTCCACATTGAGCGCATTTTTAAATCACCTCATATTTAATATTCCCATTAAGAAACTTTTTATTTATAAAAACATATATATAAATTGGTATATATGGATATATATATTTATTGAAATATGATATTATATACAATATAATATGGAGTTGAATGGGGGGGATAAAATTGAAGAATATAAAAAAGATACTTTCATGGATTCTTATTATTGCTATTGTTGTATTGATACCTATATTTTCGTATGCAAGAAATCTTCCAAAATTCACTTTTGGGTCAAGGCTTTTATATAGCGGGACGTATGGGACTGATGTAGAAGAATTACAAGCTATGTTAAATAAAGCGGGATTTGATACAGGTACTGTTGACGGCATATTTGGTAAAATGACATTAAATGGAGTTTTAGACTTTCAAAGGTCCAAAAATCTTGTACCCGATGGAATTGTAGGTCCTAAGACATATGCTGCTCTTGAAACTGTTTCCTGGGCTGACCCGATAGTTTACTCTGTCAAACCAGGGGACAACTTATACTTTATAGCAAAGCGCCATGGAACGAATGTCCAAAATATAATAGATGCAAATGGATTAAATGATGGGGATAGTTTATATGTTGGGCAAAAGATTTTAATTCCTCATCCGCCTGTTGAAGTGCCGCAACAATTGAACAATGCTACAAATTATCAAGAACTTAAAAATAACATTCAGGCATTAATATCTCAATATCCTGGCAAATACGGAGTTTACTTTATTGACTTAAATACAGGGCAAACTTTTGAAATAAACGGTTATGATTCGTTTATTGCGGCAAGCACTTATAAAGTACCTCTTAACTTTTACCTTTATACTCTTATAACCGATGGAAAAATAGACCCTAATATGAAAGTGCAATACACTCAAGCTGACTATGAAGGGGGTGCCGGTTCTATACAGGCAGACCCTGTTGGAAGTTATTATACCATAAGAGAGCTTTCAAGACGCTCCATTGAAGAAAGTGACAATATTGCATCAAATATGATTATGAGAATTGTAGGAAGGGATAATTATATAAAATTTATGGAAAAGTTAGGGGCCTATGTAATACCCTACAGTAACAATGTCACTTCTCCAAGAGATATGAGCATGTATATGAAAAATCTTTTAGATTATGTAAATGCTCATCCGGATACTGCAGGAGAATTGATGTATTATCTTAAAAATACCATATATAATGATAGAATATCTTATCCTATACCAGATGGAATAGAGGTTGCACACAAAATAGGTAATTTGTCCAATGTAGTAAATGATGCAGCGATAGTTTTCCATCCTACAAGGCCATATATATTAACTGTACTTGCAAATAATGTAGACGGTTCTGACGACTCTTATGCTTATACTGTAATAAGGCAGATATCAAAAATGGTATATGACTTTCAAAATAGATAAAAGTTTAAGCCGGGTTTTCCGGCTTAAACTTTTTTATAGCAGAGATTCCAATCTGTGAAGTTATATCTTTCAACATTGTGTAAAAGCTAAAAATTAGAACAAGGCTTTATAAGCTATTATAAGTAAAATAACTCCACTTATAATTGTGCCAAATTGTCCAATGGTAAAAGAGCCTATTCGTATATTAGCAACTTTTGTCCCTAATTGTACTCCTGTCCATACAGAAACAAAGCTTCCAATTGATGTAGTGAAAGATATAGCAAAGGGAGAAAAACCCAAAAGCCCTGCTCCTAGTCCGTTTGTCAGAGCATTTGCTGAAAGGGCTATTCCCAAAAGGATTGCTTCCCATAAATTGATTTCTCCGGATTTGTCCAAATCTACAATTTCGGGATTTTCCAAAATTTCTTTTATAGAAGTAGTCTTTGATGATACTTGTTGTATATTTTTGGTAAAAGATTTACGAGGGATAGCCAGCAAAATAATTCTAAGTCCTATTATAAAAAGCAGAAATGCTCCTACAATTATAGGTAATGATCCTGGAAGGATTTTGTTTAACCATTTACCAAAAAATATCCCAGATATGCTAAATAAAAAAGAGATTACTGCAATAATTGTATTGGAAAAAAGACTTATTCGTATATTTCGTATACCATAGGAAATGCCTACTCCAAAATTATCTATGCTTGATGATATTGCAAAACCTAAAATGATTAGCCATTTCATATGTTCACACTCCTCTCTATCTACCTTTATAGTACGCATTAGATAGAGAAGATGTGATTTTATTGAAAAAACATAATATTGTAAGGTATAATTATATTGTAAAAATTTTCTGAAGGAAATTAGGTAAGGGGATATATATGATTGTATCTTATTGTAAAATATATTTACGTGCAAATTGGGTTCATTCTTTAAAAGAAAAAAGAATGATTGTAAAAAGTATTGTAGGTAAAGTAAAAAGTCACTATAATGTTTCTATATGTGAAATAGAAAATCAAGATTTACACAAATCAATTGTCATAGGTTTTTCGGTGTGTGGCAGTGATGCTGTTTTAACAAATAAAATAGTTCAAGAGGTTGTAGACTATATTGAAGAAAATACAGATGCTTATATAGAAAATATAGAAATGGATACAATAAATGTCTGACTCCAAATGAATTATGTTCATTTGGAGCTTTTATTTTGTGATTTTTATCACAGATTCTTTTGAGTTTTTAGCTTATCATAATTTGTGGACAAGAACTTAGAAAAAGGAGGAAGTAAAATGAGTATGTTTTGTTATCAATGTCAAGAAGCCTCTCAAGGCATAGGATGTACAGTGAGAGGTGTATGCGGTAAGACAGACGACGTTGCAAATCTGCAAGATTTGTTGATTTTTACATTAAAAGGCATATCTTTTTTGAACTTAAAGGCAAGAGAGACAGGAGTGAATAAAGAGAAGACGGACAGATTCCTTTTTGAGGGATTATTTTCCACAATAACTAACGTTAATTTTGACAGAAACTTCTTTATTAACAAAATAAAAGAAGCTGTTGCATTAAGAGAAGAAATAAAAGAAGACCTCAAAAAGGCAGGAATTGAAGTAGACGAATCCTGTGAGGCAATACACTGGGTTTATGATACAGATGAAGATATAGAAGCAATAGCAGCTGAAGTAGGAGTTTTATCTACGAAAGACGAAGATATAAGGTCTTTGAGAGAGCTTATCACTTATGGTGTAAAAGGTATGGCGGCTTATGCATATCACGCATATCAGCTAGGATACAAAGATGATAATATATTTAGGTTTATGGAAAAGGCTTTAGCTAAAGTTTTAGATGACAGCTTAACTGCAGATGATTATGTGGCTCTTGCACTCGAGGCAGGAAAATATGGTGTTGATACAATGGCGCTCCTTGACAAAGCAAATACCTCGACTTATGGCCATCCTGAGATAACAAAAGTTAATATCGGTGTGAGAAATAATCCTGGAATATTGATAAGCGGTCATGATTTGAAAGACTTAGAGCAATTGTTAGAGCAAACTGCTGGTACAGGGGTAGATGTTTATACACATGGAGAAATGCTTCCTGCTCATTATTATCCAGCTTTTAAGAAATATCCGCATTTTGTTGGTAACTATGGAAATGCATGGTGGCAGCAAGATAGAGAGTTTGAGCTATTTAACGGACCAATTTTAATGACTACAAACTGCCTTGTGCCTCCAAAGGATTCCTACAAGGATAGAGTTTACACTACAGGTGTTGTAGGCTTTGAGGGAGTAAAATACATTCCAGAAGGTCCCGACGGAAAGAAGGACTTTTCAGAAATAATTGAACATGCAAAGAGATGCAAGCCACCTGTGGAGATTGAAAGAGGGGAAATAATTGGTGGTTTTGCTCACAACCAAGTTTTAGAGCTGGCGGATAAAATTGTAGAAGCGGTAAAGACAGGAGCTATAAAGAGATTTTTCGTAATGGCAGGCTGTGACGGCAGAATGAAGAGCAGAACCTATTATACCGAATTTGCTAAAGCTCTTCCTAAAGATACAGTCATTTTAACTGCAGGCTGTGCAAAATACAGGTACAACAAGTTAAACCTTGGAGACATAAACGGAATTCCAAGAGTTTTAGACGCAGGACAGTGCAATGACTCTTACTCATTAGCTGTGATAGCCATGAAGCTTAAAGAAGTCTTTGGTTTAAATGACATAAACAAGCTTCCTATTTCTTACAACATTGCGTGGTATGAACAGAAGGCTGTTATAGTGCTTTTGGCACTTTTATACCTCGGAGTAAAAAATATTCATTTAGGACCTACGCTTCCTGCTTTCTTATCACCAAATGTCACAAAAGTATTAGTTGACAAATTTGGCATTGGTGGTATCACAAACGTAGAAGATGATATGAAAATGTTCATGGGTGAGTAAAGATTACGGCTGCAAAATGCAGCCGTAATCTTTTGTCATTATGATTAATAATTAATCATAATGGTTAAAATTATACTTTCTTTTCTTTTTTAATGAACTCTTCTAAATCAGTAGTATTCAAACTCACTTTTATGTATCCTTCTATATCTCTCTTTCTTTCCTCAGGCAATGTTTCAAAGGCTTTAAAAATTATTTTATCCTTTTCACTGATGCTTTCAAACTCTTCTCTCGATAAGTATTTTTCCTCTTCTTCTTTTACATATTCTATTTGTTGGCCAGTAAGAAGCCAATCTATTGAAACATTAAGAGCGTTTTTTAACTTTATCAAAGCATTGGAAGAAGGCATTGATTTGTTATTTTCAAGGTCACTTAAATTTCCAACAGATAAACCTGTGAGTTTGCTCAAAGCTGTTATAGTTAAATTATTTTTTTTACGAGCATATTTTATGCGTTCGCCGACTGTATCCATAACACTCCTCCTTTGTTTTTCTGAATTACGATATTAGTATTGACATTTTCGTAATTCAGATATATATTTAAAATAGTTAATTTTTAATCATTATCTATTTTAACACAAATATTTTATTATTCCTACTGCATAAGTATGCTAACTTTTGTTTGTAGGAAAAAATAAGGGGGTGCTTTGATGAAGAAAAGAAAGTTGACAGATTTTGGGAAATTAGTGAATGACAGATTGGCGGAACTGAATATGACACAAAAAGAATTGTCGCGATTGATAGGTACCAGTGAGCCATATTTAAGCATGATTTTACATGGTGAAAGGTCAGGGAAAAAATATATGGATAAAATAAAGGAGATATTAAAACTTTAAAAAAGAGTTTTAGTATTTTATGAAATTTTCCTGATAGAAATTTTTTATAAATTTTTTTCGACAATTATAGTTCTAATATTGAACATAGACAGAATAATTTACAATTTTCGATATCGCAAAAAACACCAAATAGTTTTACATAGACTTGTTAAATGTTTGTTAAAGTAAAAAAAGTGTCTTTTCTGTCGATAAAAAATTTTCAAAAAAATAAAGGATTTTTTAGAAAAAAATAGAATATATTAATATGTATTGTAAGTTAATAATTAATCTTAAAAAATAAATTGGAGGGGATAGTAAGATGTATTACAGGAAAGTGAGCGAGTACATATCGACAAGGGAGGAAGAAAGGAGAAACATAACTACTCACTACACAGTGGTCATGTCAGAAATAAGTGTTTTTAACGGAAAAGAGGAAGTAAAATTGCCGTCGTATGGGATCAAAATTCTTCAAGAAATTTTTGATGGAGAAAAGGAGAAAATTGAAATAATAGAAGAAAAAGTGACAAATATAAGTCCTTACTTTGAAAAAGTGGACAAGCTAGCACAATTCTTTAAAGAAATGACGGTATCGCCTGTTCATCTGTATGAAGTAATTGACGATATGTGTGAAGATTATATAAGTGACTATGATAGACAAGCTAAATTGTGTAAGGTTGCTATTTAAGAAGGTGTCATGCCTTCTTTTATTTTTTTGAAGGATTTTGTGAATTAATAGAGAAATAATATAATGTAATTAGGATAATTGGAGGAACTGTATATATGGAACTGTTTGTGGGAACGGATATTGTAGAAGTTGAAAGGATAAAAAAAGCTTTTGATGCAAATTCTAAATTTTTGGAACGGTTATTTACTCAAAAAGAGATAGAGTATTTTAACAGTAAAAGGATGAAATTACCTCATATAGCGGGTTTTTTTTCAGCAAAAGAAAGCATATCAAAAGTCTTAGGAACAGGTATCAGTGGTTTTAGCTGGAAAGATATTGAAATATGTCACGATGAAAAAGGAGCCCCTGCCGTAATTTTAAAGGGGAAGGCTAAAAATATTGCAGACAAAAAGGGAATAAGGGATATAAAGCTGTCTATTTCTCATACGAAGACCTATGCTATAAGCTGTGCTATTGCTATTGGAGGTGAAAAAAATGATAGTGCTGACCTCAAAACAGATGAGAGAAGTTGAAAAAATAGCTATAGAAAAAATAGGAATTCCTTCTATAGGTTTAATGGAGAATGCGGGAAGAGAAACAGCGCTAGAGGTAAAAAAGATTTTAGAGGAAGAGAATTTAAACTCTGTAATAGTTATATCTGGAAAGGGGAATAATGGTGGAGATGGTTATGTAGTGGCTAGAAATCTTTATAATTGGGGAGTCGATGTAAAAGTATTTTTAACTACAAGTTTAGGTGCTATTTCAGGTGATGCAAAAGTAAATTTAGATGCAATCCTAAATATGGGGATTTATGTAGCGGAAATTACTCAAAGAGAACATCTAAAATTTTTGGAAAAAACCATTAAAGACAGCGATGTGATTGTGGACGCAATTTACGGAATTGGGCTTAAAGGAGAAATAAGCGGTATAACAAAAGAGATTATAGAAATGATAAACCAAGCAAATAAAATTGTGGTATCTGTCGATATTCCTTCTGGGTTAAATGCTGATACAGGTAAAATAGAAGGATGCGCTGTTAGGGCTACTAAAACAGTTACTATGCAATTTCTAAAGCCGGGTTTATTAGTGTATCCGGGTGTCGATTATGCAGGAGAAGTTCGTGTTGCTGAAATAGGGATTCCTTACCGGTTAGCAGCAGAGGTAGGTTATAATTATAACCTTGTGACTTCAGAGGATGTAAAGCTTCCAAAAAGGCATGGAAATACTCATAAAGGAGATTATGGTAAAGCTTTGATTATAGCTGGTTCTAAAAATATGACAGGAGCAGCATATCTGTGTGCTAAAAGCGCTATTAAGGCAGGTTGCGGATTGGTGAAATTAGCAGTTCCCCAAAGTGTGCAATCAGTAATTCAAGGGGGACTTTATGAGGTTATAACCTATGGATTAGAGGAACAAAATGGTATTTTATCCCATAATGCTTTAAGTAGTGTACTAGAGTTAATAGAGGAAAGTGATGTTATTGCTATAGGACCAGGATTGACTCATGATAGAGATATTTCACAATTGGTATATGACATTGTAAAAAATACGGATAAGCCTGTAGTTTTAGATGCTGATGCTCTCAATGCTTTGGTAGGAAGATTGGAAGTTATACAAGGTAAAAAAATTATTCTAACTCCCCATTATGGCGAAATGTCAAGATTGACAGGCCTAAAAATTGATGAGATTAAGAATAATCTTTTTGAAGTAGCAAAAACTTTTATTGATAGGTATAAAGTGACACTTGTACTTAAAGGTGCTAAAACTGTAATAGCGACAAAAGAAGGAAGCATATATATAAATAGCACAGGCAACCCTGGAATGGCAACTGCTGGTAGTGGAGATGTTTTGGCAGGAATGATTACAGCTTTTTTGGCTCAAGGGTTTAGCGAAGAAAAAGCAGCAATTTATGGGATATTTTATCATGGAAAGGCAGGAGATATTGCTAAAGAATATGTAGGAGAGTATGGAATGACAGCGATGGATATCCTTGAGAACATTCCGGAGGCTCTTAAATGTAGTTTGTAAGAGGGTGAGAGTTGTTGAAAAAGAGCTTTTTTGTAATTGTTTTTGTGCTTATATTTCTTCTTTCAGGGTGTGGAATAAAAGCAAAAAAAGTTAAAGATCCTTTTATTTCTATTAAAGAACAATTAGATAAATTAGAAAGTTATACTGCCACAGCAATTGTAGAGCTTTATAACAACAAGATAGGTAACAAATTTTCAGTTGTGCAGTTTTATAAAAAAGGTAAATTTCGCTTAGAAGTTTTAGAGGAAAGTGGGAGTCCGGATAAAATTATTGTATATGACGGCAAAAGAAGTTATGTGTATTTTGCAAAGGTGAATCAAGTTTTTGTAGCAGAAAATACAGAAGAGATTCCTTTGTATTCGCTGATTACTTCTTTTATAAAAAACTATATTAATTCAGGTGGAGAGATAGAAAAAAGAGAGATGGATAAATTTTATTTAATAACAGTTCCTATTTTGGATAAAAATATTTTCATGTACAAAGAACAAATGGCTTTTTCTAAAGAGGATTTGACACCTAAAGAATTGACAATTTTTGATATTAATAATGAAATTTTTTCAAAAATTACTTATAAGGATTATAAATATAACCCTGAGATAAATGACAAGTTATTTACTAAGGATAGCGTAACGACGTTAGCGGGAAATCTTTTAGATTCTCCAGTAATAGAAATAGATGCAAAAGAGGTTTATAAATATTGCGGCATAAATCCTGTAATGCCTGTGTATTTACCACAAGGCTTTAAACTTTTAAATGTATTAGTGAATGTTAATGAAAATAATGGAGTTACTTTTGTGTATACTTTGGGTAAGAATTTGATGGAAATTTTTGAGACTGTGGTTGACCAAAACGAAATAGTTAATGAAAAAGGATTTCTTTTGAGTGAAGGAGTGTATTATAAAGAAAAAGACAATGGGGAAAAGGAATATACTACGATGGTAAATGGTATTCAAATAAAAATTACAGTAACAGGAGATTTGAGTGAAGAAGAGATACTTAAGGTGATAAAATCCTTGAGGTGAAAAACAAAAGGGGGATTTTTAATGTTTGATAATATAAGGCCAACAAGAGCAGAAATATATTTGGATAATATAGTGCATAATTTGAGTGAAGTAAAGAGATGGGTGGGGAAGAAAGTAAAAATAATGGGGGTAGTGAAAGCCAATGCTTATGGTCATGGAGCTTGTCAAGTAGCAAAGGTTTTAATAGAAAATGGGGTTTCTTATTTGGGAGTAGCTACAATAGAAGAGGCGTTAGAATTAAGGGAATGCGGAATTAATATTCCCATACTCGTTTTTGGATATACGCCTTTACCTCAGGCCAAAGAATTAATTGTGCACAATATAACTCAAACTGTTTTTGATATAAACTATGTTAAAGACTTAGAAAGAATTGCCTTAAATGTGGGTAAGAAGGCTAAAGTTCATGTAAAAGTTGATACAGGTATGGGACGGATAGGATATACAGATTTAAATGTAGCTGAAAAAGAGATAGAAAAAATGATGGAAATGGAAGGGGTAGAGGTAGAAGGCATATTTAGTCATTTTGCTACTTCTGATGAAAAAGATAAAACATATGCTGAACAACAGTTTGATATGTTCAAGAAATTGTTAGAAAGCTTAAAGCAAAAAGAGATAAACATTCCTTTAAAGCATATAGCTAACAGTGGAGCAATTATTGACCTTAAATATACTTATTTAGACATGGTAAGGCCAGGAATAGTTCTATACGGTAGTTATCCTTCAGAAAATGTTGAAAGACCATTGGATTTAAGACAGACTATGGGTTTTAAAACTAAAATAGTGTATATAAAAGAAGTACCTGAAGGTACTTCCATTAGTTATGGAAGGACATTTATAACTAAAAGAAAAAGCAAAATTGCCACATTGCCTGTAGGATATGCTGATGGTTTTAATAGATTACTCTCTAATAATCATCATGTCTTAGTAAAAGGGAAATATGCTCCTGTAATTGGGAGAATTTGTATGGACCAAACGATGTTAGATGTCACCGATATAGAAGGAGTAGAAGTAGGTGATGATGTAACTATTTTTGGAAATCAAGATGGAGAAAAAATAACAGCAGAGGAGATTGCTAAAAAATTAAATACTATACCTTATGAAGTATATTGTGGAATATCTAGAAGGGTACCTCGAATATATATTTACAAAGGAGAGGTAATTGAGGTAAAAAATTATTTAAAAATTTGACTTTTATAGTATAAAATTTACAAATGATTGACATCATTATATATAGTAATATATAATAAATTATATAAGTGCGTAAGGAGGTCCTAAAAGTGGGCGAAACAAAGCGAATACTTGTAAGCTTGCCGCAAAGTTTATTAGAAGAAGTTGATGTTCTTGCCGCTATGGAAAACAGGAATCGCAGTGAATTTATAAGAGAAGCGATGAAATTATATATACGCGAGAAGAAAAAAATTCAAATACGAGAGAGCATGAAAAAGGGATATCTTGAGATGGCAGCAATTAACAGTGAACTTGCGGAAATGGGCCTAACCGCAGAAAACGAATGTTTTACAGGATATGAAATGAAATTGAAAAAGTGTGATTAACTATGGTGATAAAGAGGGGAGACATTTTTTATGCCGATTTAAGCCCTGTAATAGGCTCTGAACAGGGCGGAATTCGGCCTGTACTTATAATTCAAAATGATATTGGTAATAAATATAGTCCAACAGTAATAGTAGCGGCAATTACATCTCAGATTAACAAAGCCAAATTGCCCACTCATGTTGAAATAAATGGGGCAGAATATGGACTTAACAAAGATTCTGTAGTATTATTGGAGCAAATAAGGACTATTGACAAAAAACGTTTAAGAGAAAAAATTGGTCATTTTGACCAGGAAATGATGGAGAAAGTCAATGAAGCTTTGCAAATAAGTTTAGGGTTGATTGATTTTTAAAAGGTTAACTAATTATAAGGCAGCGCTTAGCGCTGTTTTTTTGTACGGCGAAAAAAGTTTTATGATATAATTATAATTAAAGTCTTTTATAGTTTTTCCTTTAAAAAAGAGAATAGAATTTTTATCCTTTATGTTAGTAATAAATTCATAAACACAAGAAGGATATACGAATAAGATGTCTAAATATTTAGATGAGTTAAGGGAAAAAACCAAAAAGAATTTTGATATATTATTTGAGCACAATATTTCTTAAGCGAGGATGAAATAATAAGTCTTATAAAAGATTGCTACTATTCAAAAACTAACAGAATCTTTAAGGAGGATATTATGAAAATTACCGCTAAAAAAATAATAATAGATTTTTTTGGGGTTAGTGTAGGAACATTACTTGTGGCTTTATCCTTAGATTTGTTTTTGGCACCTAACAAAATTGCTCCTGGTGGAGTAAGTGGACTTGCAGTTGTTCTACAACATTTGTTTGGATGGCCAATAGGAGCAGTTACCTTGGCAATAAATATTCCGCTTTTTATCATCTCGACTAAAGCTTTAGGAACAGGTTTTGGAGCTAAAACACTTTATTCAACTATTTTATTAGGTGTTTCTATTGATGCATTGGCTTTTTTAAAACCTCTTACCCATGATACAATATTGGCGGCAGTATATGGTGGTATAATAATGGGTGTAGGGATAGGTATTGTGATAAAATATGGAGCAACAACTGGTGGAACAGACATGGCTGCTATGACTTTGCATAAATACATACACTTTTTAAGTGTGGGCAGAATACTGCTTATAATAGACTTTGTAATAATAACTTTAGCAGGCATAGTTTTTAGCCCGGAACTTGCCCTTTATGCTTTAGCTACTGAATTTATTTCTATCAAAGTTATTGACCTCATACAAGAAGGTAGTGGCGATGAGAGAATTGCTATAATTATTTCTGATAGGTATGAGGAAATTAGTAAATCAATATTGGAGGAAATGGAAAGGGGGGTAACAGAACTAAAAGGAAGAGGGGGTTATTCAAAAAAGGACAAAAATGTTTTGTTGTGTGTTGTAACTCGTAGAGAAGTTACAACCTTAAGAAGCCTTGTGAAAAGAATAGACCCCAACGCTTTCATGATATTATCAACAGCCCATGAAGTTTTAGGAGAAGGATTTAAAAACATGTGAAATGGAGGTATTGGTATGGACAAAGAATTTTTAAAGCAAAAGGCAAAAGAAGTGAGAATAGACATCATAAACATGTTGGCAGAAGCAGGATCTGGCCATCCTGGGGGGTCATTATCCTGTGCAGATATTTTAACCCTGCTCTATTTTGACAAAATGAATGTAAAGCCTGACAATCCCAAATGGGAAGATAGGGACAGACTTGTGCTTTCAAAAGGTCATGCAGCTCCTGCCCTGTATGCTGTATTAGCTGAAAAAGGGTTTTTCCCGAAAGAAGAGTTAAAAACTTTAAGAAAGCTTGGCTCAATACTTCAAGGGCATCCCGATATGAAATCCACACCGGGACTTGATATGACCACAGGGTCATTAGGGCAAGGACTTTCTGCTGCAAATGGAATGGCATTAGCAGGTAAATTAGATAAAAAGGGCTATAGAGTCTATGTAATATTAGGAGATGGAGAATTACAAGAAGGGCAAATATGGGAAGCAGCTATGACAGCAGCCCATTACAAATTGGACAACTTAACAGCAATACTTGACTTTAACGGCTTACAAATAGATGGCCCAAACAGAGAAGTAAAAAACATAGAACCAGTAAATGAAAAATTCAATGCTTTTGGATGGCACGTAATAGAAATAGACGGTCACGACTTTGACCAAATAGACAAAGCCATAGAAGAAGCAAAAGCTACAAAAGGAAAACCCACTTTGATAATAGCTCATACAATAAAAGGAAAAGGCGTATCCTTCATGGAAAATCAAGTAGGATGGCATGGCAGTGCGCCTAACGAAGAACAAAGACAAAAAGCTATACAAGAACTTGAAGGGAGTGGAGTATAAATGGCTATGGCGACAAGAGAAGCCTATGGGAAAGCCTTAGTAGAATTAGGCGCAAAAAACAAAAATGTAGTAGTATTAGATGCAGATTTATCAAAATCTACAAAGACGGCAGATTTTCAAAAAGTATATCCAGATAGATTTTTCAACATGGGAATATCAGAGCAAGACATGATGGTAACAGCAGCAGGACTTGCTACCTGTGGGAAAATTCCTTTTGCCAGCACTTTTGCCATATTTGCAACAGGAAGAGCATACGAGCAAGTGAGAAACTCCATAGGTTATCCACACTTAAATGTAAAAATAGCGGCAACCCATGCTGGTATAACAGTAGGAGAAGACGGGGCGACCCATCAATCAATAGAGGACATATCCCTTATGAGAGGAATACCAGGGATGGTAGTGATAAACCCTGCCGATGCAGAAGAAGCAAGACAAGCCATATTTGCGGCGGCAGAACACTATGGACCAGTATACATAAGGCTGGGGAGGATGGCAGTACCAGATATACATGACCAAAACTACAAATTCGAATTAGGGAAAGGTGAAGTAATAAGAGAAGGAAAAGACGTAGCGATAATAGCAACGGGGGTAATGGTGGCCATAGCGATTGAAGCAGCAGATAAACTAAAAGAAGAGGGAATAGAGGCGACAGTTGTCAATATACACACAATAAAGCCGATAGACAAAGATTTAATAGTAGAAGTAGCTAAAAAGACGGGCAAAGTTATAACAGCAGAAGAGCACAGCATAATAGGTGGGCTTGGTTCGGCGGTAGCAGAGGTTCTTTCAGAGGAATATCCAGTGAAGATAAAGAGAATTGGAATAAGAGATGAGTTTGGACAATCGGGTTCACCTAAAGAGCTTTTAAAACATTATGGTTTGACAGCGGAGGATATTGTAAAAGCAGCTAAGTCATTTTAAAAAATGCCAGGATTTAACCTGGCATTTTTTATCTATCAAAGTATATGTTTTTGCCTGTAGCAGAAAGAGGAATGCCTACCACAATCTCTCCTTCAATTAATTTTAACCTTCTTGCACTTACACCTATTCTATACATAACTCGATTATCCACATTCAAGAGACTGGCGGTTTTAACTGCAGACCCTACTGCTATTCCTAAGTCGATGAGCCTCCATGCACATATGGGACCTGCAAATTCTGTACCTTCTCTAAAATCCCTTAGACTAGTGCAAAGATTATAACCGCAAGCGCCGCAATTTAGTCCAACTTTTTCTGGTTTATTTAATGAAATTAAAAGTACTGCACTGGAGTTAGCGACGTTTTTTGCATCCCTGTCAAAATTTTTCTTTCCGGATTCTTCTCCATATTTCATCATATCCTCTTTTAATCTTATAAGGTCTTCACCTGTGATAACTTTTGTCTCTATAAAGTCTTTTCCAGTTGCTTTAGGCGCTGTTCTCGCTGATAATGCCATCAAATGAGCAGCTAATTCAATTACATCCATAATGTTTCCCTCCGTATTTTTAAGATGAATGCGTTATTTATTATAATTTTCCTATATTTTTTTACTTTTTGCAAGAAGGGTTGATAAAATTTTATCGAAAATTATTATTATATTTCTTTTTGTGATATAATATATCTGAATTACTTTACAATTTATAATAGAATATCACAATGGGGGTATATTATGTATACTAAAAGCAATTGTCTTATAGCACAATCGGGTGGTCCTACAGCTGTTATTAACTCCAGTCTGTATGGAGCTATAATGGAAGCTTCACGCTCAGAGAAAATTGATAAAGTTTATGGTGGGATAAACGGCATAGAAGGTATAATAAAAGGCAATATTATTGACATATTTGATATTCCCTATGAAAGAATAAAACAAATGAGATTTAGCCCTGCGGCTGCATTAGGGTCGTGCCGATATAGGCTAAAAGACTATTTAGAGGATGAAGAGGAATACAAAAAGTTAATAGAAATTTTTAAGAAATACAACATTAAATATTTTTTCTACATAGGTGGCAATGATTCTATGGATGCCGTTGACAAAATCAGTAAATATGCAAGAGAAATAGGTTTTGAAATAAATGTAATTGGAATTCCTAAGACTATTGATAACGATTTGATGTTTACAGATCATTCTCCTGGTTTTGGAAGTGCGGCAAAATATATAGCCACAACTACTTTAGAACTTGCTTTAGATGCGGAAGTGTATGAGACTAAAACAATTAACGTACTCGAAGTGATGGGCAGAAATGCAGGTTGGCTTACCGCTTCTTCTGCTTTGGTTAAAGAAAGATTGCCCCATTTGAAACAACTTATTTATCTTCCTGAGATACCTTTTAATGAGGAAAGATTTTTAGAGGATGTAAATAAAGCTTATAAGGAATATGGCAATGTCTTTATAACTGTATCAGAAGGACTTATGGATGAAAAAGGGAATTACATTGGAAGAAAAGAAAATGCTTATCATAAAGATGCTTTTGGTCATCCTCAACTGGGAGGAGTAGGAGACTATATAGAAAAGCTTGTAAAAGAGAAAATATATAAACGTGTCAAAATGACCAGACTTGGTGTAACGCAAAGATGTGCAATGCACTTGGCATCTAAAGTGGATTTTGAAGAAGCTGAGATGTTGGGGAAGGAAGCAGTAAAGTATGCGTTATTTGGTGAAACCGGGAAAATGATAAGTCTTGTAAGAGAAAGAAATTACCCATACACTGTTAAAACGGATATTGTAGATGTTGATAAAGTGTGTAACAAGGAGAAAAAAATGCCTTTAAATTGGATAAATGAAGAAGGTAATTATGTTACTGAAGAATTTTTTGATTATGCAAGACCACTTATACAAGGAGAAGTGAAGGTCCCTATGGCAGAAGGGTTACCTTATTATATAAACTTAAAATATGCGATAAAAAAGCAGGAATAAAATCCTGCTTTTTTAAAATTCTTCCATTAGAACATTGCTATATTGTTTATTACTTTCTATAAACACGATAAGTATTGATAATATAGGGAATAATAGATTTAAATAAGCATAGGGAAGGTAATCAATGACTTTTACTCCTAAAACTGCAGAAAGAAACATTGCTGCTAAATTCCAGGGTATTATGCCGGCAAGTATCATGCCTGAATCTGCTATTGCTCTTACCATCATATCACTTTTTACGTTAAGATTTCTAAACACTTCTAACATTATGCGGGAAGGTAAAATTACAGAAAGGGCTTGATTGCAAGTTATTACTGCCATTAAAGTGCTTAATAACATTGTGACCAAATAGGCAATTTTAGGGTTTTTAATTTTTTGAGCTTTTTTAAAAACTGCTTTTATAATTCCTGTCCCTTCTAATATTCCAGAAAGAGCGGTAGCAAAGGTTACTACTCCTATCATTGGGAAAATTGAAACCATACCTCCTCCTGAAAAGAAAGATTTAAATTCTGGAATATTAGATACATTTCCCATCATAATGACTTTTAAAGAATCTATAAGGTTATAACCATTTAGTAAAGAGACAAAGTAGGAGAGAAGGACAGCAATTGAAAGATTTATCTTTGTAGGAATTCTAAAAAAAGCTAAGGTTATAATCATTATAGGAGCTAAAAACAAGAAGAAGTTTATTTTATAATTTTTCAAAATTATAGCTGCAAGATTGTCAAAAGTGTAGGGCGAAGAAATATTAATGTGAAGACTTAAAAGATAGTACAATAAACCAGTTAATATATAAGTAGGAATTGCAGTTTTAAAAAGAGATTTAAGTACATTGTATTGCTCAATTTCTCCCATATCCGACAGAAGAATGACATTTCCTGCAAGGGGAGAGGTCCTATCTCCTATAAAAGAACCGGATATTACTGCACCAGCAACTATTGGAAGAGGATAGCCAAAGCCATGGGCTAATCCCATTATTACTATTCCAATAGTACTGGCGGTTCCTACAGCTGTACCTAAAATCATTGAGATAATAGAGGTTGTGATAAAAGACAATAATAGAAAACCTTGTGGTTTTAAAAAGTGGGAGGCATAGTAAACAAGAGCCGGAAGCGTTCCATTCTGTTTCCACAAGGCAACTAGGGCTCCTATCAAAAGGAGTATAATCATCACATTTATACCTTTTTTAAATCCATCAATTGACATATTGACAAGTTCTTGAGGCGAAAAACCGTTTATCAAAACAATAGCAAAGGTTATTATATAGCTTATAAAAAGCGGTATATAGGGAGGTTGGTGAAAAACTAATACCATTGTCATGGTTATGGCTAAAATTAACAAAAAAGTTATAAGTGAGATTCTAAATTTGTTTTCCATTTTTCACTGCTCCTTTTAGTAATGAAGAAGTTATTTATAAGGTATTACGTGAATTTCTATATTTTTTGCTTTTTTAATTAACTTTATAACAGTAGAACCTCTAAAAAAGGTTTGCAGTCTTGACCTTTGAGAATGCCCTATTATTATTTGTGTAATGTGCATTTGCTTTGCAAATTTTAAAAGCTCATCAGACACGCTTTTTCCTGTCAATGTGTAGACTTCTGCTCCTAATTGTTTTGCTAACATAAAATGGCTTTCTAAAACTTCTTTATCTTTTTCAGTAAGTTTAGGTGCAAGAAAATGTGTACAGTTTACATACACTACTACCCAATCACATTTGAATCTTCTTGCTCTCCTTGCACCCCTTCTTATAAGCTTTTTAGATAGTGGATTTGGTGTTATACACACCATTATTTTTTCATTTGTTTCCCATGTATCAGTTATTCCATGCTCTTTCATATATTCTTCTAATTCTATATCTACTTCTTCGGCGGTAAGTCTTAGCATTAACTCTCTTAAAGCATTTAAATTTCCCTTTCTAAAAAAGTTAGATAGACACTCATCGACTTTGCTTACTGGATAAATATCTCCTCTTTTTAATCGATTAAGCAAAGCATCAGGAGTCAAATCTACAGCAACAATTTCATCTGCGTTATCGACTATGCTGTCAGGGATTGTTTCTCTTACAGCAACACCTGTGATTTGTTGAATAACGTCATTTAAACTTTCTAAATGTTGGATGTTAAGTGTTGTAATTACATTTATTCCATGGCGTAAAATTTCTTCCACATCTTCATATCTTTTTTTGTGCTTAGAGCCAGGCGCATTCGTATGTGCCAATTCATCTATCAAAACTACTTCTGGTTTACGAGCAATTATGGCGTCGGTATCCATTTCTTCTAATATCATGCCGTGGTATTCAATTTTTTTTCGCGGGATTATTTCTAAATTTCCTATTTGTGCTTCTGTCTCTTTTCTTCCATGAGTTTCCACATAACCTATTACTACATCTTGACCTCTTTTAAGACGCCTGTTGCCTTCATTGAGCATTGCATAAGTTTTTCCAACACCAGGAGCATATCCTAAGAATATTTTTAATTTTCCTCGCTGTTGCTTTTTTATAATTTCTAAAGCTTCTTCAGGAGTTAACCTCCTAAAACCTTCACTCATTAAATTTACACGCCCTCCACAGTTTGATTATATCTTTGTTTGAGCATAATGATTTCATACAACTATAATAATATGAATCTTATTAAAAATCAATAAAAAGAGAGAGCAATTGCTCCCTCACATTTTTTCAAACATATCTTTTCCTACTCCACAGTCCGGGCAGACCCAATCATCAGGCAATTCTTCAAAAGGAGTTCCTGGTTCAATTCCTTGTGATGGGTCTCCTTCTTCTGGATCATAGATGTACCCGCATACTGTGCACTGCCACTTTTCCATAAAAAATACCCCCTTGATGTTTTCCTCTATTATAGCAGAAATTAGCAAAGAAAATCAAGGGGGGAATGTAAATAAGGCAAAGGTATTAGCAAGTCATAGTTGAAGTTCCAAGGTACTCACTGACAATTTTCATAGCGCAGAATTTTCCGCACATACTGCAAGTTTTGGCTGTAGATATGTTTTTATTGACGCGATATTTAAAAGCTTTATCAGGGTCTATAGAAAGCTTTATTTGCTCATCCCAGTTTAAGGCTTTTCTAGCTCTAGCCATAGTTAAATCTTTTTCTTTAGCACCTTTTACGCCTTTTGCGATATCTGCAGCATGGGCAGCTATTTTTGCTGCAATAACGCCTTCTTTGACATCTTCTTTGTCTGGAAGTCCGAGATGTTCAGCGGGTGTAACATAGCAAAGGAAATCAGCACCAGAAGCTGCTGCAATTGCTCCTCCGATTGCTGAAGTTATGTGGTCATAACCAGGAGCTATATCAGTCACAATAGGGCCAAGCACATAAAAAGGAGCGTTGTGACAAAGTTGTTTTTGAAGTTTTACATTTGCTTCAATTTGGTCAATTGGCACATGCCCGGGTCCTTCTACCATAACTTGAACTCCTGCCTCTCGAGATTTCTTTACCAATTCGCCAAGGATTATAAGTTCTTGAATTTGTGCTGCGTCTGTAGCATCTTCAAGACAACCTGGACGCAGTCCATCTCCTAAGCTTAGAGTTATGTCATATTTTTTAGCAATATCAAGGAGTCTATCAAAATGTTTATACAAAGGATTTTCTTTGTTGTTATGGAGCATCCAAGCAATTGTAAAGGAGCCACCGCGGCTTACTATATCCATCACTCGGCCGTTGTCTTTAAGCTTTTTCAATGATTCAAATGTTAGACCACAGTGGACTGTAATAAAATCAACCCCGTCTTTTGCTTGTTCTTCTATAACTTCAAAAATAAATTCTTCAGGCATAGCTACAATGCTACCGTATTTGGATATAGATTCTACAGCTGCTTGATACATAGGGACAGTTCCTACAGGGACAGGGGAATTTTCAAGTATTTTTCTACAAGATTGGTTAATGTCGCCCCCTGTGCTTAAATCCATTACCGCATCTGCTCCAGCTTTTACAGCAACATTTAATTTTTCAATTTCTTTTTCAATTTCAGGGTATGCATCAGAGGTTCCTATATTGGCATTTACTTTTGTCGATAAACCCCTTCCTATGCCTTTGGGAATGAGGTTTTTGTGGTTGATGTTTGATGGTATTACTATTTCTCCTTTTTTAACTCCTTCTAAAATAAATTCTTCGTCTACTCCTTCATACTCTGCGACTATTTTCATCTCTTTTGTGACAATGCCTGAAAGGGCGTATTCCAATTGTGTCATAATAAAAACCTCCTTAAAAAATAAATAAACCATGGGGATTATAGCCATGGCAGATGACCACATCCCTACGCAGGTACTAACCTAACAGGTTCGATGGGTTAAAAGGCAACACCTTTTTCTCAGCCGGTTACGCCGGCACCCCATGTGGCAAATATTAAATTTTTATAATCGATAGGGTATAAATATTATACAATATTATTATACCACTAAAAAAAATCGGCGTATATTATAATTTAGAAAAAATTTAAGGTTAGTTGTATAATTAAATGCAACAGATAAAAGAATAGAAACCATAGTGAAAATCGTGTATGATATAGGTGTCAACTAAACATCATACAAGGAGGATTTTCACTATGGTTCATAATAATGATACCACAAAAAAGCGTTCTTTTAAACACTTAAGTAGCTATGAACGAGGAGAAATCTATGCATTACTCAAAGAAGGAAGAAGTATTCGGTATATTGCTAAAAAACTTAATCGATCTCCAAGCACTATAAGCCGTGAAATTAAACGTGGAACTACTACACAACTTAGAAGTGATTTATCTTCTTATACAAGCTATTTTCCTGAAACCGGTCAAGCTATCTACGAAAAAAATCGCTCAAATTGCGGAGCTAAATTTAAAGTAGCTAAAGCAGAAGATTTTTTGAAATATGCTGAAAATAAAATATTAAATGAAAAATGGTCACCAGATGCAGTTGTAGGCTATTGTAAAAAAGACCCAAGCTGGAATAATAAAACTATTGTTTGTACTAAAACACTGTACAACTATATAGATAGAGGATTATTAAAAGTTAAAAACATTGATTTACCTTTAAAACTACGTTTAAAACCAAGAAAGAAACAAAATCGTAAAAATAAACGTATTATGGGTAAAAGTATTGATTTTAGGCCTAAAGAAGTTGAAAGCCGTGAAGTTTTTGGGCATTGGGAAATAGATACGTTAATTGGCAAGAAATCTAATGACAAGGTCCTTTTAACATTAATAGAGCGTAAGACTCGCCATGAAATAATATTCTTATTAGATGCAAAAGACAATAAATCTGTTAAAGATGCATTATCAAAATTAAAAGATATGTTTGGTGACAATTTAAGCAAGGTCTTTAAAACAATAACATCTGATAATGGTACAGAGTTTAGTGATTTAGAAAGTGCTCTTTTAGAATATGGCGTAGAAGTATATTATACACATCCATATTCATCTTGGGAAAGAGCTACAAATGAACGACATAACGGTCTTATACGACGTTTCATCCCTAAAGGTAAAAGTATTAAAGATTTATCTATAGATACGATAAAGAGAGTAGAAAACTGGCTTAATAACCTTCCACGAAAATTGTTAAATTACAAAACGCCTAAGGAATACTTTTATGAAGAGCTGGCAAAAATCTGTTAAGCCCATCCATTATAAAGTTTAGAGCTCGTTCGTGATTTGTCAAGGGGCAGGCTTCGCCTGACTTTAACCCTTGACAAATCACGACCTTCGCTCAACTTGTTAACTAAGATGGGCTTAAGGTTATATATGATTTGTTCCAAATCCTATATCTACATGATTTTCATTAGGTGTTGCATTTAATATTGCAATTTATAAGAAAAAATTTAAGAAAGAGTACAAAAAAAAGTTCTTGACTTTACAGTTTCAAAGTGATAACATAGATTACAACATGCAAAATTGAATATAATATTACACACAAACCTCTTATCAAGAGTGGTGGAGGGACTGGCCCGATGAAACCCGGCAACCGGCATTTATATGCGTCTGGTGCCAAATCCTGCAGGTTAGGGTGTCTAACCTGAGAGATGAGAGGAGTGGCGGATTATTAGGCCCTCTTCTCATTGAGAAGAGGGCCTAAAAATTTATTTGGAGGTGTGACATGAAAATAAAAATCGGATTATTAGGACTTGGAACAGTAGGAACAGGAGTATATAAATTGATAACTTCAAGAGGAGGTCATATAAGGGAGAGTACAGGGGTTTATCCTGAGATAAAGAAGATACTCGTGAAAAATCTCAATAAGCCAAGGAAAGTGAAGGTAGAAGGACTACTTACCCAAAATGCTGAAGAAATTTTGAAAGATAAAGAGATAAAAATAGTCATTGAAGCAATAGGAGGCATTTCTCCAGCTTACGAATATGTGAAGGAAGCCTTGTCTTCAGGGAAGCATGTAATCACTGCAAATAAAGAATTGATGGCTAAACATGGGGAAGATTTAAATGAAACAGCAAAAAAAAATGGAGTGTTTTTAAAATGCGAAGCAAGTGTTGGAGGAGCAATACCTATACTTCATCAAATTGATAGATTAAAAATCACAGATGAAATAGATTTTGTAGGAGGTATAGTAAACGGCACTACTAACTACATTCTTACGCAAATGTCTACTAAAGGAAAAAGTTATGAAGAAGCACTTAAAGAAGCTCAGCAATTAGGTTATGCAGAAGCAAATCCCGATTATGATGTAAAAGGTTTTGATTCACTGTATAAACTGATTATTCTAATGCGCAAAGTATTTAATGTAAATGTGCCGGTAAATTCTATAAGGAGAAGTGGGATTGATGGGATTGCAAGAGAAGATTTAGATTATATCACTGAATGGGGGTATAAATTAAAATTGTTTGCATGGGGAAAAAAGATAGAAAATGGTGTTTTTGCAGGAGTAGAACCCGTTTTGGTTGAGGAAAGCAATATTTTGTCGAGGGTAAACGACGTAAATAATGCTGTTATTCTTAAAGGAGATAGTTTTGGCGAATATGTATTTGTGGGCAAAGGGGCAGGAGAGCTTCCTACTGGAGATGCAGTTGTCGCGGATTTAATTGATATACTGTTAAATTATAATATCAAAGATAATGATGCAGCAAAGCTTCTTCCAGTTCGTCAAGGAAGCTTTACAGATACGTTTTATATAAGACTCAAAATGCATAAAGGAGATATTTTAAATCTACAAAAGATTTTGAATTTCTTTAAAAGAGAAGAAGCTTTAATCTTAGAGTCCTCTTACGAAAATGACACATTTGCTGCTGTAATTAAATTAAAGACAAATATTGATGTATTTGTAGAAAAGCTAAATGACAAAAAAATTGGAGAACTAAAAGCAATTTTTAAAGTGTTACAAGAGGATATAGATGAGTTACAGTTAAAAGAATTTGAAGATTTGGTAGGAGTAATTTAGAAATCAAATATTTATATTTGATGAAAGGGGATAAAGATTATGTCTAAAAAATATGGTTTTTCAACTTTGGCAATTCATGAAGGGTGGGAGCCTGACCCAACTACGGGAGCTGTAGCACTTCCTATATATCAAACTTCTTCCTTTGCTTTTAAAAGTACTGAGCACGCTGCAGACCTCTTTGCCTTAAAAGAAGAAGGGTATATATATACTCGAATGATGAACCCCACAGTTGACGTTTTTGAAAAGAGAATAGCTGCATTAGAAGGTGGAGTAGGTGCCCTTGCTGTATCTTCAGGTCAAGCAGCTATAACGCTGGCAGTTACTAATATCGCAGGAGTAGGAGACGAGATTGTATCTTCTACCAATCTTTATGGAGGGACTTATAATCTTTTTGCGACTACTTTGAAAAAGTTTGGTATAAATTTTAAGTTTGTGGACCCCAGCAATCCTGAAAACTTTAAAAGTCAAATAACAGATAACACAAAAGCTTTGTACGTTGAGACTATTGGCAATCCAAAGATTGACGTGGCTGACATTGAAAAAATAGCAGAAATTGCCCACACTGCAGGAATTCCTCTCATTGTAGATAATACTTTTGCAACTCCTTACCTTGCACGGCCTATCGAGTTTGGGGCTGATATAGTGGTACATTCGGCGACTAAATTTATAGGTGGACATGGGACTTCTATAGGTGGAGTTATAGTAGATTCTGGAAAATTTAATTGGGACAATGGAAAGTTTCCAGAACTTACAGAACCAGATCCAAGTTATCATGGTATAAGGTATGTAAAAGATGTAGGCGAAGCAGCTTATATTGTAAAAGCGAGGGTGCAGCTTTTAAGGGATTTGGGTACTGCTTTGAGTCCCTTTAATGCATTTTTATTCGCACAAGGATTAGAGACTTTATCTCTTAGGATGGAAAGGCACAGTCAAAATGCTTTAAAAGTTGCAGAGTTTTTAGCTTCTCATCCCTACGTTTCGTGGGTGAATTATCCAGGACTTAAATCAAGTCCATATTATGCTTTGGCACAAAAGTATTTGCCAAGAGGGCAAGGAGGAGTTTTGACTTTTGGCATAAAAGGTGGATTAAAAGCAGGCATTAAGTTTATAGAGAGTTTAAAATTATTTACTCATCTTGCTAATATAGGGGATGCAAAGTCTTTGGTTATACATCCAGCCAGCACGACCCATCAGCAGTTATCAAAAGAAGAACAGCTAGCTTCTGGTGTTACGGAGGATATGATAAGACTTTCTGTAGGGCTGGAAGACATAGAAGATATATTAGAAGACCTTGATAATGCGCTTTATGCATCGCAAAAATAGATAAGGAAAGGTTGATGTAGATGATAGTTGAGGAAAAAAAGGTTACACTAAAAGGGAAAAATATATTCACTACAGAAAGTGGATATAGTTTTGATGAACTTACTATTGTTTATGAAACTTATGGAAAATTAAATAAAGAAAAAAATAACGTGATACTTGTGGAACACGCTTTAAGTGGCAGTGCACATGCAGCAGGTATGCATCCTGGGAAAAATAACGTGGGCTGGTGGGACCCTTTAATTGGTCCGGGCAAGTATATTGATACAGATAAGTATTTTGTCATATGTTCTAACTTTCTTGGCAGTTGTTATGGAACGACAGGCCCTTCTTCTATAGACCCTAGAACAGGAAAACCTTACGGTTTAAGGTTTCCAAAAATTAATATAAGAGACATGGTGAGAGTGCAGAAACTTCTTCTAGATTATCTTGGCATAGACCGGATAAAAGTCGCTATTGGAGGGTCTATGGGAGGAATGCAGGCTTTAGAGTGGGCAGTGACATACCCGGATTTAGTGGATAAATCTATTGTCATAGCTGCTGATTATAAGCTTACTCCTCTTAATATTGCGTATAATCATGTAGGAATACAATGCATACTAAATGACCCACATTTTTACGGCGGTGATTACTATGATAAGCCCCATAAACCTGATAAAGGATTGAGTACTGCCAGAATGCTGGGAATGATAACCTACAAAAGTGGCGATTTATTTGACTATAGATTTGATAGGTTAAGAGATGAAAACAATTTTGAAGTGGAAAATTACCTCAACTATCATGGTTTGTCTTTTATAAACAGATTTGATGCAAATTCCTATTTATATATTTTATGGGCTATGAATGAACATGACATTACGAAGCCTTATGGTTCTTTAAAGATGGCACTTAAAAGGATTAAAGCGGAAATACTCATGATAGGGATAGATACAGATATGATTTTTCCTTCTAAGTACATGAGGGATTTCATTAAAAAACTTAATGCTTCAGGAGGGTGTGGCAAAATTGAAGAAATATCTTCAATGCAAGGTCATGACTCTTTTTTGGTGGATATAGATAAGATTGGACCTATTATTTCGGATTTTATAGAAGAAACATACAATAAAGAAATGGTTTGTGTATAATTGTAAAAGAACAGTCCCTTTTAAAAGGGGGTTGTTCTTTTTTATGCTTTATTAATGTTATAATTAATATATCGGAATTTTAAAAAGAGGTGATTTTGATGTCAAAAAAAGAAATAAAACTTGGTTTTGTAGGGCTTGGCTTTATTGGGACAATCCATTCTATAGCTTGTTTTTCAATGCCTTTGATATTTAAAAACCTTCCTTTTGAAGTGAAACTTGGACCTGTGTACAAGAATAACATAGAAGATATACCACATTTTTTTGAAAAAGGTGTAAAAAGTATTGAAGAAATGTTGGAAGAGGGCGGCCTTGATGCTGTCGACATATGTACCCCTAATTACCTTCATTATGAACAGGCGATGAAAGTGATAGAAAAAGGCATTCCATTATATCTTGAGAAGCCAATAGGAGTTAACGGCAAAGAAGCCTATGAAATAATGGAAAAGGCAAAAGAAAAAAGGATAATACATCAAACAGCTTTAATGTATAGGTTTATGCCTGCTGTAAACCAGGCAAGAGATATGATAAAAAATGGAGAAATAGGTGAAATTTTAAATTTTAAAGCTTTAATGCTTCATTCAGGATATATGGACCCTAAAAGGCCTATGTCCTGGAAAATGAAAAAAGCTACTTCTGGTGGTGGAGCAATAGTTGACATGGGGATACACCTTGTGGATGCAGTAAGATTTATGATGGGAGAAATAAAGTCTTTAAGATCAAATTCGAAGACATATTTTAAAAAAAGGCCTGTATCCAAAGGCTCTGAAATTTATGAAGAAGTGGATGTAGATGACTGGACAAATGTAGAAGTGGAAATGAAAAATGGAGGATGGGGAAGCATCGAAGCTTCAAGGATATCTGCCGACCTTGAGGAGGAGACTCGATTTGAAATATACGGTACAAAGGGCTCAATAAAAATATCTACAAAACATCCTCGTTATGCTGTATTATATAAAAAGCAAGAGAATGTCCAAATAATTGGCGATTACGATACAAAAAGCAAATTTAGCGAGTATGTGGAGTCAATATATCCTACAGAAAAGTATTCTCTTGGATGGATGGTAGATTTACACATGGCAAGCCTTATAAATTTTTTTACAAATATAGTAGAGGATAAAATTGTATTTAGTGAGACACCCACTTTTGAGGAAGCCTACAAAGACCAGGTTATTTTGGATAAAATATTATTATCAGCTGAAAATAATGGGAAAGTTATTAGTAATCTAAAAGATTAGTTGTCAGTATATTATTCAATCAATAAGATAGGGGTAGTAATAAGATGAAAATTACAGTAAAAAAAGAGTTTTTGAAGAGAATGGAGCAATTACTTAAAGAAGAGTATGAAGATTTTTTAAAGGAATACGACAAAAAGCCTCAAAAAGGCTTAAGAGTGAATACATTAAAAATCGGTGTAGAAGAGTTTAAAAAAATTGTTCCTTTTGAGATAACCCCAATTCCTTGGTGCCCAACTGGGTTTTATTATGATAAAGAAGAAAAGGCGGGCAACCATTTGTACCATATTTTAGGACTTTACTATATTCAAGAGCCGACAGCGATGGCAGTTGTGGAGGTGTTAGACCCTAAACCAGGGGAAAAGATTCTCGATGTAAGTGCAGCGCCCGGTGGTAAGACTACACACATAGCTACGAAAATTGGCGATGAAGGAATAATTGTTGCTAATGAAATAGATAAAAAAAGAATAAAAGCACTGGTGGAAAATGTAGAGAGAATGGGAATAAGAAATATTGTCATAACAAATGAAACTCCTGAAAAGTTGGCTACCGCATTTGAAGGATATTTTGATAAAATTTTGGTAGATGCTCCTTGTTCAGGAGAGGGAATGTTTAGAAAAGACCCTACAGCAAGGAAAATTTGGTCTTTAAATAATGTCATGAGTTGTTCTATTACACAGAGAAATATTTTGCGAAGTGTAGCTCCTTTATTAAAAAAGGGAGGCATTTTGGTTTATTCTACCTGTACTTTTGCTCCTGAGGAGGATGAAGGAGTTATAAAAAAATTTTTAGAAGAACATCCTGAATTTGAAATTGAAGAAAGTGAGATTAGCAAATTCTTTGACAGAGGGCATCCCGAATGGGTTGAAGGTCCTGAAGATTTAAAAAAATGCATGAGATTATGGCCACATAAGGTGAGAGGAGAAGGACATTTTATTGCGAAACTGAGAAAAAAAGAGGAAGAAGAACCAGACTCTAGATTTAAAAAAGCAAAAGGCAGAAAAAAGCAAAAAGAATTACAACTATTTTACGATTTTGCTGATAAATATCTTAATTTAGACTTAGATAATCTAAATATTGAAGTGCATAATGATTTTGTTTACCATGTACCAGAGGGTTTACCGGATTTGAGTAATATAAAGGTATACAGATACGGTTGGCAGTTAGGGGAGCTTAAGAAAAACAGGTTTGAGCCTTCTCACTGGTTGGCAATGGGAATTAAAACTTTCCAAGCTAAAAGACTTTTGGAACTTGAAAGAGAACAAAGGGAAAAATATTTAAAAGGTGAAACTTTTGAATTGGACTTAGAAGACGGCTGGATTTTTTTTACTATAGAAGGGTTTCCTGCGGGATGGGGCAGAATTGCAAAAGGGGTAGTTAAAAATTATTATCCTAAGTGGCTTAGAGATATAAAAGTTTGGGAAGAATAGTTGTGTAATGCTCGCGTATGCGAGCTTTTATTTTTATGCTTTAAAATCTCAATTTTGGGGGAATAATATTTTTAGCTGAAATTGCAGTGGAGAAGGAGTTGACAGACCGTGTGGTACATAGTAGCTTTAGTTTTGCTTTTAATAGCAACTTCAATAGTACATATTTCAAAAAATCAGAGATTAAGTAGAGAAGATTCGATTAGGGATTTTGACGATATCATTTTAAATTCGGAAGAAATGGAAAAGCATGCAGCAGAAATAGCGCAGAATCACAACATAATGAAGAGAACTAAATTATCCTATTTGCTAATTCCGCGGATGAATAAAAACTACAACTACATAAAGAATGTTTACAGAAATTTGAACAGCATTTTAAAAGAAGAGGATGTCTATATTTCTCAAGAAGAGGAGTGGTTGTTAGATAACTTTTATATAATCGAAGAGCAAGTTAAGGAAATAAGGAAAAGTTTGTCAAAAAGTTATTATTCGGGGCTTCCAGGGCTTAAAAATGGTTTATTCAAAGGTTACCCAAGAATATATGCTATAGCCTTTGAGCTAGTTCTTCACACTGATGGGAAAATTGATGAAAAAGCCATAATTAATTTTATAAAGGCTTATCAGACAAAGGCTTTGCTTTCCAGCTCTGAGCTGTGGGCTTTAAGCCTTATGATACGTATTGCTTTGGTGGAGAAAATAAAAAAGATTTGCGAGAAAATTGTAGAAACTCGCCACCAAAGGGAAAAAGCAGAAAAGATACTCACATTGCTTTTGGAAAAAGAAATGAAATATGAAGAAGTGAAAAAGCTTATAAGGAACAATATCAATGTTGCAGACAGATTCCCTCTACAATTTATTGAACATTTGGTAAGTAGACTTAGAAAAGAAGGGAGTAATTCTGTTAATGTCATACAGTCTATAGAAAAAATTTTAATGGAGTATGATACTAGCATTAACGATGTAGCAGAAAAGGCTCATCAAATACAGGCAAAAAGGCAAATTTCTATAGGCAATGCTATTACCAGTTTAAAAACTGTTTCCTCTCTCGATTGGGCACAAATTTTTGAAAGTTTGAGTTCCGTAGAGCAAGTTTTGAGGCAAGACCCGGACGGTACATATCCTAAGATGGATTTTGAATCAAGAGATTATTACAGACATGAAATAGAAAAAATAGCTAAATATTATAATACTTCAGAAACTTATGTTGCTAAAAAGGCAATTGAATGTGCAAAAGAAGTGACAGAACAAGAGGGAAAACTAGGATATATAAACCATGTAGGATTTTACCTTGTAGGCAAAGGAAGAAGTATTCTTGAAAATAAGCTGAGTAACAAATCAAAAAGGACAATAAGCTGGAAAAAAATTGCCAAAAAATCTCCAGAGACTTTGTATGTAGGTTTAATTTTAATCTTCCTATTGGTGGAGGAGTTTTTTGCATTAAAATATATAGCAAATTTTTCTAATAAATGGGGGCTATTATTTATCTCTGGTGTAATTCTTCTAATACCTTTTAGTGAAATGTCAGTTCAATTAGTAAATTGGATTTTAGTGCATATTTTTAAGCCAGTAGTATTGCCAAAAATTGAGTTAAAAGAAGGTATTCCTGAAGATGCTAAGACAATGGTAGTTATTTCTTCTCTTTTGCCAGATGAAAAAAGGACAAAAGAGCTGATTGAAAATCTTGAGGTGTATTATCACGCCAACAGAGAAAAGAATTTGTATTTTGGCTTATTAGGGGATTTTAAAGACGCTCCTTTTGAGGTTATGTCGGAGGATGAGAAGATTGTAAAGTGTGCTTTGGAACAAATTGAAAAGTTAAACGAGAAATATTCTAAAAACGGCGAAAAGATATTTTACTATTTCCACAGAAAAAGAAAATACAATCAAATGCAAAAAAGCTGGATGGGCTGGGAAAGAAAAAGAGGAGCTCTTGTCGAATTTAATGAACTTTTAAGAGGGAAGGAAGATACGAGTTTTTATGTAGTTAGTGGAGATGTTGCCAAACTAAATATAAAATATGTAATAACTTTGGATGCAGATACAAATTTGCCTATTGATACTGCTAAAAAATTAGTAGGTACTATGTTGCATCCCTTAAACAAAGCAGTGATTGACAGAGATTATGGTGTAGTAGTAGAGGGATATGGACTATTGCAACCTAGAATAGGCATTGATATAGAAAGCGCAAATGCTACACTGTTTTCTAAAATCTATGCTGGAGAAGGCGGTATAGATCCATATACTACAGCAGTATCAGATGTTTATCAGGATTTGTTCGGAGAAGGCATATATACAGGTAAAGGAATATACGATGTAGATGTATTTAGAGAACTTTTAAGAGATACTATACCGGATAATTCTATTTTAAGTCATGACCTTTTAGAAGGGTCCTTTGTGCGAACCGGTCTTGTCAGTGATATAGAATTGATTGATGGCTATCCTGCTAAATACAATTCCTATATCATGAGACTGCACAGATGGGTAAGAGGGGATTGGCAGTTATTGCCTTATTTGAAATCTAAAATAAAAAATAGAAAAGGAGAAATGGTAAAAAACCCCCTTTCTTTAATAACTAAATGGAAAATTATAGACAACCTAAGAAGAAGTGTTGTTTCAGTTGCCTTGATGTTAATGCTATTTTTAGGATTTAGCCTTTTGCCGGGAAGCAGTTTTTTATGGTTAGGGGTTGCGATTTTAACTGTATTCTTCCCAATTCTACCTGCTTTAGTTGACACTATTTTTAAAGGCCAGTTCAGACACTATTGGGAAAAAAGACATAAAGCCGTGATAACAAGCATAGAAGCCGCTTTTTATCAATCATTACTTAATTTTGCGTTTTTACCCTATCAAGCTTATATGATGGCAGATGCAATAGTTAGAACACTGACGAGACTGTATATAACTCGAAAGAATTTATTAGAATGGGTTACGGCTGCTGACATGGAGAAGCGACTTAGAAATGACTTTGCAAGTTTTTTTAAAAGAATGTGGATAGTTTTAGTAGAGGGATTAGCATTAGTTGCATTAGTTATGTATTTTAAACCCCAAGATTTAATTGGGGCAATAGTGCTTTTTTTCCTTTGGGCAATTTCTCCCTACATTGCTTTTTATATAAGCCAGCCAATAATTTCAAAAGAAAAAACTGTGTCACAAGAGGAAATGGAGGAATTGCGACTAATTGCGAGAAAAACCTGGAGATTTTTTGAAGACTTTGTGACAGAAAGCCAGAATTATCTACCACCAGATAATTTTCAAGAAGACCCGCCTAATGGGATTGCGGAGAGAACGTCACCTACAAACATAGGACTTTACTTGGTTTCAGTAGTTGGAGCAAGAGATTTAGGCTATATAACCACAACTGAGATGGTAGAAAGAATCAAAAAAACCCTCACTACAATTGGAAAAATGGAAAAATGGAACGGCCATTTGTACAATTGGTACAATACGAGGACTTTAGAGCCTTTAAGGCCCTATTATGTGTCTACTGTCGATAGCGGAAATTTAGTAGGTTATTTGATTACAGTAAAGGAAGCAATAGGTGAATTTTTAAATAAACCTCTTATAGATATTGAATTGGCAAAAGGCTTAAAAGATACTATCAAAATGTTGAATATAGAAGGAATTACTGAAGATATTTTTAGAAACATTTTAAATAAAAAAACTTTAATGCCATCTGATTGGGAGGTATTCTTAAGTAAAATTAGTGAGAAACTTTCAAGTACAGAAGATGAGGTAGGAAATATTGAAAGGTTAAAGAATATAATTGGGGCTTTAAAAAGGGAGATGAAAGAATTTTTAGCATGGACAGAATTTGATGAAAGACAGAAAGAGCAAGAAATTTTTAAAAGATATAAGGAGGTTTTTGAAGAACATTCATCTCCAAAAGAATTGGAAAAAGTCTATAAAAACTATTTATTAGAAATAGAAGAAGTTTTTAAAAAAGCTACAGAAGAGGAGAAAGCTTTGTTAAAAAGTCAAAAAGATAAAGTTGCCCAGGCTCTGGAGAAAATTAAAAAGTTGGAGGCAGAGATTGAAAATATAAAGAGTACAATTGAAAATTTGGTAGAAAAAACAGAGTTCAGGCATTTGTATGACGAAAAAAGACAATTATTCTCAATAGGGTACAATGTTGAAGAGGAAAAACTTACAAAGTCTTATTATGATTTGTTGGCTTCGGAAGCAAGGCAAGCAAGTTTTATTGCTATTGCAAAAAGAGAAATTGATAAAAAACATTGGTTTAAATTGGGCCGGATGCTTGCCATTGAAAATCGTTATAAAGGCTTGGTATCTTGGTCTGGAACGATGTTTGAGTACTTTATGCCCCTTTTAATAATGAAAAATTACCAAAATACTTTATTGGATGAAACTTATGCCTTTGCTGTAAGAGTGCAAAAAAATTATGCTAAAGAATTAGGAATTCCATGGGGTATATCGGAGTCCGGATTTTACGCTTTTGACATAAATTTGAATTATCAGTACAAAGCTTTTGGAGTCCCAAGTCTAGGTCTTAAAAGGGGATTATCCCACGACAAAGTAGTAGCTCCTTATGGGTCTTTGCTGGCTATTGGAGTAGATGTAGAAGGGGTACTACAAAACATAAGGTTCCTTAAAAAAGAAGGAGTTGAAGGGAAATACGGTTTTTATGAAGCGATAGATTATACACCAGAAAGATTTCCTTTTGGCAAGAAAAGTGCGATAGTCAAAAGCTTTATGGCTCATCACCAAGGTATGGCTTTTGTGGCTTTAGACAATTTTATAAATAACAATATAATGCAAAAAAGATTTCATAAAGACCCAAGTATAAAAGCTATTCAAATATTATTACAAGAAAAAATGCCAATGTATTTAGATATAACGAGGGAAGAAAGAGAAGAAGCAAGAAAAATTCAAAAAGTTCGCAAAGAAGATGGAGACTTTGTAAGGGTTTTAGGAGAATCAAAAACTTGGCTGCCAGAGGTTCATATTTTATCGAGCGGAAGATATTTTGTAATGCTTACAGAAAAAGGGACAGGATACAGTAAAAATAACAAAGGTATTTTCTTGACAAGATGGAGGAAAGACTTGGCGCAAGATTTTGGTACCTTTATATTTGTTCAAAATATAAACTCTAATACTGTATGGTCAGCCACTTACGCTCCCTTTTACGAAAAAGGTCAGAATTACAGGGTTGTTTTCTCTGCAGATAAAGCAGAATACTTTAAAAGAGTTGGAAATATAGATACTCACTTAGAGATAGTCGTTTCACCAGAGGATGATGTGGAGATAAGGCGGTTGACTTTAAAAAATCATAGTAAACATCCGAGAATATTAGAAATTACAAGTTTTGGAGAAATAAGCTTAATAGATTTGCCAACAGATGTGGCACATCCTGCTTTTAATAAACTTTTTGTAAAAACAGAATTTTTAAAGGAAGAAGATGCAATTTTAGTCTGCAGAAAGCCAAGGGAACAAGGAAAAAATAAACTATGGGCTGTGCACAAGGTAGCAGTTTTAAGTGGAGAAATTGTGGGAGATACTCAGTTTGAAACTGATAGAGCAAAATTTATAGGAAGAGGAAGAAGTCTAAAAAATCCAATTGCTTTAGAAGCTGATCAGCCCCTTTCCAATACAGAAGGAGCAGTTCTTGATCCTATTGTAAGTTTAAGAAAAAGAGTAAAAGTAATGCCAGGGGAAGTAGCAAAAGTAGTATATATTTCTGCAATAACTGAAACTAAAGAAAAAGCCATAAAAATTGCTGCAAAATACAAAGAGGAAAATGTAGTAGAAAGAGATTTTGAAATGTCGTGGACAAGAAGTAGGGTAGAATTAGATTATCTTAATTTAAAACCCAGAGAATTAGGCCTTTTGCAAAGAATGTTGGCTCACATTTTATTTGTGAGTCCTCAACGCAGGTATAGAGAAGAGATGATTTTGAAAAATGTAAAAGGTCAATCTGGTCTGTGGGCATATGGGATTTCAGGAGATTTGCCAATTGTGTTAGTAGAGATAGAAAAGATGGAAGAAATAGAAATGGTAAAGTGGTTTTTAAAAGCTTATGAATATTGGAAAATGAAAGGGATAAATATTGACCTTGTGATATTAAACAAAGATAAAAGCGGTTATCTACAGCCCTTACATGATAAGATAAAAGAATTAATTAATACTACCTTTTCTTATGACATTTTTGGCAAATATGGAGGCGTATATTTGTTACAGCAAAATAATTTAAAAGAGGAAGATGTATATCTTTTAAATACTGTTGTTGCCCTTAAGTTTGAAGGAGGAAATGAATCTATTTACGACCAGATAATGATTAAAGAGACAAAAAACGCTCCAAAACTTAAAAATTGGGTCAAAAAAGTACAAAATTTTGAAGAAATCAAATTAGAGGAATTACCATTAGATTATTACAATGGTTTTGGAGGATTTAGCTATGATGGCAAAGAGTATATCATAAAGTGGGAAGGCAAAAGTACTCCTGCTCCTTGGATAAATGTGATTTCCAACCCTTCTTTTGGCTTTCAGGTGTCAGAAACAGGAGCAGGGTATACTTGGGCAGAAAACAGCCGGGAATACAAATTGACTCCATGGTACAATGACCCTGTTTTAGACCCCCATGGAGAGGTAATTTATTTAACAGATGAGGAAACAGGGGACAGATGGTCAATTACTCCTTTACCTGCTGGTAAAGCAAAAGTTCATTATATAAAACATGGTTTTGGGTATACTTCATTTGAAACAATATGCTGTGGTTTAAGCCAACACTTAAAGATGTTTGTAGCAAAGGAAGATTCTATAAAGATAAATTTAGTTACCATCAAAAATTTAGGGAATGAAAACAGGAAACTTACAGTATCTTATTACATAAGGCCAGTTTTAGGAGTAACTGATGAGATTACTTTTCCGTATCTATTTACAAAGTACGATGAAAAAATAGGAGCATTAATGATTAAAAATGTGTACAATGAAGATTTTGCTAATAGATTAGCATTTTTGTCAGCTTCAGAAAAGATAAATTCATTTACAGGCGACAGAGCAGAGTTTATAGGAGTTGCTTCAAGTTTAACTTTACCCCAAGCATTGGAATATGAGACTCTCTCAAATTCTACAGGAATATCATTAGACCCCTGTGCTGCAATACAATTTCATGTAGAAGTAAAAGCTAAAGAAGAAAAGCAATTTACAATCTTGTTAGGACATGGTAAAAACGAAGAAGAAGTAAAAAGGTTGATTTTAAAGTATACAAATGTTGAAAATTGTCAGAATGAATTGCAAAGAGTCCAAGAATTTTGGCAAGAGCTTCTAAGAAGGATACAGATTAAAACTCCTGACAAGTCAATGGATTTACTTGTAAATGGATGGCTGCCTTATCAAACAATTGCGTGTAGATTGTGGGCAAGGTCAGCTTTTTATCAATCAGGAGGAGCTTATGGCTTTAGAGACCAATTGCAGGATGCTATGAATATGGTATATCTAGAGCCAGAATTTACAAAAAATCAAATAGTCAACGCTTGCCAGCATCAGTTTGTTGAAGGAGATGTGCAACATTGGTGGCATCCTGTATTAAATAAAGGTATAAGGACAAAATTTGCCGATGACTTGTTGTGGCTTCCTTACGTCACAGCTGACTATATAGAAAAGACAGGAGATTGGCCTATACTGGACATAGAAGTAAATTACTTAGAAGATTTGCGTTTAAAAGAAGAAGAGGAAGAAAGATATTCAACACCTCGTATATCTGAAACAAAAGGTACAGTATATGAGCATTGCATAAGGGCTATAGACTATTCGTTAAAATTTGGAGAACATGGTTTGCCTTTGATGGGGGCTGGCGACTGGAATGACGGAATGAATAAGGTAGGAAACAAAGGAAAAGGGGAAAGTGTATGGCTTGGCTGGTTTTTGTACACTATTCTTCAGAAGTTTTCGCCCATATGTCAAACTAAAAAGGATGAAGAACATGCAAAAAAGTATCAAGAAATAGCTAATAAATTAATAAAAGCTATAGAAGAAAATGCATGGGACGGAAGTTGGTACAGAAGGGCTTACTTTGACGATGGGACACCTTTAGGATCTGTAGACAATTCAGAATGTAAAATTGATTCCATATCTCAATCTTGGTCTGTTATATCTAAAGCGGGAAAAGAAGTAAGAGTAAAAGAGGCAATGAAGGCTGTTGTAAATTATTTGGTCAATGAGGAAGAAGGGATAATAAAGCTTTTAACCCCTCCCTTTGACAACGGGGATTTAAATCCGGGGTATATAAAAGGATATGTTCCAGGAGTTAGAGAAAATGGGGGTCAATACACTCATGCGGCAGCATGGGTAATACTCGCCTTTGCAGAGCTAGGAGAAGGAGATAGAGCATGGCAACTTTACAATATGATAAATCCTATAAATCACACCAGGACCCCTATTGAGTGTATGAAGTATAAAGTAGAGCCCTATGTCATGGCTGCAGATGTGTATGCGGTAGAACCTCATGTAGGAAGAGGAGGTTGGACGTGGTATACTGGCGCAGCAGGTTGGATGTACAGAATAGCAATTGAGAACCTCTTGGGTTTGAAAAAATACGGAGAAAAACTTATAATAGACCCTTGTATACCAAAAAATTGGGATAAATATGTGATAGAATATAACTATAAGAATACGAAATACCTAATAGAGGTAAGAAATCCCGAAGGTGTTAACAAAGGTGTAAAAGAAGTATATATAGATGGAGAGCTTGTCACAGATAAGACTATTGATTTAACAAAAGAAGGAAATGGTCATCAGGTGTTAGTGATAATGGGATAAGAAGAAGCTATGACGACTTTTGTCATAGTTTCAATTTGTAGACAAACTTTCGTAAAGTAGATATTTTGCATAAGGAGCGACTTGTTACAAAGCGGTAACAAAACTTAGCGAGACCGAGGGTGGAGGCAGGGCCGAAGCCAAGGATGGCGGAGGCGGGCACCTGAGACAGGACGTCGATTGTGCCCGGGACCCTGCCGGAACCCGAAGGTAAAGCTTAGTTTTGTCGCTTTGGAACACCGGAGCGACGATGCAAAATATCTACTTTAAAAAATTTTTGACTTTGTCAACAAACTAAAGCTATGACGACTTTTGTCATAGTTTCTTATTATCATTTTGCTTTAAGTTACAATCTTAACTAATGCTTAACAATTTGTACACAAATTTTTAATAATTTTATGATACAATTTCCACACTATGTAAAATGGAGGGTTGAGACTGCTATGATGATAGAGCTAAAAAACGTCACAAAAGTTTATGGTACTCGTAAAGCAGTAGATAACATAAGCTTTTCTGTCGATAAAGGAGAAATAGTTGGTTTTTTGGGGCCCAATGGTGCTGGTAAAACTACCACTATGAAAATGATAACAGGATATATGCCTCCTACCAGCGGTACTATAAAAATTGCAGGATATGATATTGTTGAACAACCGATAGAGGCAAAGAAACATATTGGTTATTTACCAGAGGTACCTCCTTTGTATTTAGATATGACCGTAGAGGCATATCTCCATTTTGTAGGAGGTATAAAAGGTGTTCCTCCAAAAAAGAGAAGAGAAGATGTTGAACGAATTATACATGAAGTTGGTTTGACTGATGTGAGAAAAAGGCTTATAAAAAACTTGTCTAAAGGTTATAAACAAAGGGTTGGACTAGCACAAGCAATCATAGGAGACCCTGATGTTTTGGTATTAGATGAGCCGACAGTAGGTCTTGACCCTAAGCAAATTAAAGAAATAAGAGATATTATAAAAGAGTTAGGGAAAAAGCATACAATAATTTTAAGCACTCATATATTGCCAGAAGTTAGTATGGTATGTGACAGAGTTATTATAATAAATAAAGGTAAAATTGTTGCAATAGATAAGACAGAGAATTTATCAACTGCATTGCAAAATTCAAGGAGATATTTTATAAAAGTGGAAGGGCCTTATGAAGAAGTAGTAAACAGTGTAAAAGAGATTGAAGGAGTAACTAATGTAGAAGCAGAAGTTGATTCAGATAATACGATAAAGTTGACAGTGGAATCTTCTGCTGATAAAGATGTTCGAAAAGATATGTTTTTTGCTTTTGCCAAAAAAGGCTTTCCAATATTAGAACTTAAAATGCTAAATTATAGTCTTGAAGAAGTATTTTTAGAACTTACAACAGAGGAGGAAAGTTACGATGAAAATGTGGGAAATACTAAAGAGGGAGCTTAAAAGCTATTTCTTTTCCCCACTTGCCTATGTGCTGCTAGGATTTTATCTTTTGATATCTGGATACTTTTTTACAACCTATGTGTTATCTACTCATTATGCTATATTAACTCCAATCTTAGGTAGTATGGTCACTGTTTTTATGTTTATAAGTCCTATTTTGACAATGAGACTTATTTCAGAGGATATGAAGACGGGAACAGATCAACTTTTACTCACGTCACCCGTTACAGTTACTGATATAGTGATTGGCAAGTTTTTTTCTACAGTGTTTGTGTATTTAGTAGCACTTGTAATAACTTTTTTATACCCCATTTATCTTAAATTGTATTCTTCACCAGATATGGGTTCTATCATAGCAGGTTATATTGGAGTGTTTCTAATAGGAGTGACTTTTATATCAATAGGGCTTTTTGCTTCTTCACTTACAGAAAATCAAATGATAGCTGGAGTAATTGGATTTGCTTTAATTCTTGTGCTTTGGTTGATTAGTTGGCTAGGAGACGTGTTTAGTGGAAAAGCAAAAACTATTTTTCAGAATCTGTCTTTCTTTGACAGGCTAAATAATTTTCTAAATGGATTAGTGAATTTAAGTGATGTAGTCTTTTTCATAAGTGTAATTATATTCTTTATTTTCTTGACAATTCGTGTTGTAGACAAAAGACGTTGGAGTTAGGAGGAGAAAAGATGAATAATATAAGGCTAAAGTACGGGACTAATGCTTTTATAATGACAGCTCTTTTACTGGCTATTTTAATATTGGCAAATGTTATAGTCACGCAAAAGCCTGTCAAGTGGGATTTGACTAAAAACAAGCAATATACCCTTTCTGACCAAACAAAACAAGTTTTGAAAAGTCTAAAAACAGATGTAACTGTCTATGCCTTTTTCAAAGAGGGTACTACTTCAAGAGACATGGTAAAAAGTTTGTTAGATCAATACAGAAATGTTTCAAAGAGAATAATTGTCCATTTTGTAGACCCAGATAAGGAGCCGGCAACTGCTCAAAGATATGGAATTACGGATTATGACACAGTGCTTTTTATTGCAGGAAGTGGTGCTAATGAAAAAAGACAGATAGTAAATTCTTATGATATTTTTGGCATGGGTAGTCAGCCTAATACTGCTACTTTTAATGGAGAAGAACAGTTTACACAGGCTATAATTGATGTTACACAGCCTAAAAAATTAAATGCGTATATTCTTCAAGGACATGATGAATTAAACAGTATTGACTATTTGGTGACTTTTAAAAACGCTTTGAGAGGAGAAGGATATAATGTAGAAGATTTAAATATAGGACAGGCAGGAGGAATACCAAAAAATACAGACTTATTAGTTATTGTTAACCCAAGAAGAGACTTTACTGACAAGGAAATGGCTGCTTTAAAAGAATACTTTGACAAAGGCGGAAAAGCAATCATTGCAATGGGGGCAGAATATGGGCCTTTGACTCAAAAATCTGTAAATGAGCTTTTGTCTACTTGGGGTGTAAAATTTGACAATGACGTTGTAGTAGATCCAGGAAGGAATTATTTTATGGACCCGCTTTCTCCAGTTCCTCAGTACAAATTTCATACTATAACTAATAAATTGGATTTATCAAACTTGTACGTTGTAATGCCAATGTCAAGAAGTATTTCTTATCCTGATAAACCAACAGAAAATATAACTATAGAGCAATTGCTTTCAACCAGTGATAAAGCTTGGGGTAAAACCGATTTTAACTCAAAAGATGCTAATTTTCAAAAAGGTGATATCAAAGGTCCTTTAAGCTTAGGCTTAGCTATATCCGATTCAAAGACAGGAATGAAGATTGTAGCTATTGGAAGTAGCATGATGTTTACTGATAAAATAATTACATTGGAAGCTAATAGAGACTTTTTAATGAACAGTGCTAACTGGTTAGCGGATAAGACAACACAGATTTCTATACGTCCTAAATCCCTTGAGTTTAATCAGATTTTCCTAACTGGCAAACAAGCTGCTATACTCTTTTATACCACAGTTGTAACTATTCCACTGGTAATGTGGATAATTGGAGGATACATGTGGTATAGGAGGAAGACATTATGAAGATTTTTAAAACCACTATTGTTTTGCTGGTAATATTCGCTGTTCTTTTTGGCTACTATTTTTATGAAAGTAAGACCAATAAACCTGTTAAAGAAGACAACAAAATTTTTACCTTCAAAAATAACGATGTAAATTCTATAAAAATAGAAAAAGAAGGGAAAACTTTAATTGATTTTAAAAAAGAAGGCGATACATGGTTTATAAAAGAACCTATTGACTACAAAGCAGATAGCATTTATGTTGATGAATTATTAGACAGCTTGACATCTCTCACTTTTGATAGAACGTTAGAAGGTGATTTATCCACTTATGGTCTTGACAAACCTTCTTATGCGATAAAAGTATCTTTGAAAAATGGAAAAAGCTATTCACTTTTTATAGGTAATAAATCTCCTGTAAAAGAAAATTACCAAGAGGGTTATTATGCAAAAACTGATGGAGATAAAATTTACAGAGTCAATGCTTCTTCTTTAGAGAATTTCTTTCTGACAGATGATTACGTATATAAATATATGGAAAAATTTGTAGTGTCTATTCCAAAGAATGAAATAACTAAATTAGTTTTCTATCAAGATAGAAAAGAGTATCAAATACAAAAAGGTGAAAAAGATAACTGGCAAATTGATGGGAAAGCTATTAAAGCTGATGATGTGGACAATCTCTTAGACGGAATAGTGTTACTTCAAATTAGTGGATTAGATGAAGGAAAAAATATTTCACAGGGAGAAACACCTTTTGCTTTTGATGTGTATGGCAAGGACAAAGTAGAAAAAATAAGCTTTGCTAAAAGAGATGCAGAAAATAAATATGTGCTTATTAATGGACATTGCATAGGACAATATGTAACTTTGAAAGACATAAAAAATCTGCAAGATACTTTTGATAAACTTATTAAGTAAAATTATAGAAAGGCAGAAACTGTATGTTTCTGCCTTAAATTTATACTAAGCTTTTAAATGCAAAGTGCGTTGTACGAGTATTTAATGTAATTTTTAAAATTACAAATTATACGCTATGCGAAAACCTTCGTGAATGGCATCTATAAATTTTCTAGGCTTGACACAATCCCCAATAGCATAAACAGGTATATTTTCTTCTTCAATGGACTTCAATAAATCATTTTTGGGTTTAGAATCAACTGCCATTACGACTGGATAATGATGATACTACAATTATTAGTAATGTCAAGAGCTTTGTGTATCTTTAGTAAAACTTTGTTTGCTTTTTATGGGTTCATTCCATTTAATACACTAAGCTGAGGAAGACGATCACTTTTTCTTATCTTCTATAAGTTTAATTATATATTTCACAGAATTTTCAGCTTTTTCAAATGCCTTGGTAGCATTATCTTTATTAGGTTTGCCACCAGGTAAATAGCCAATAGGAGCACTTGGATATCTTGTTGGAATATAATAGGAATCTAAAAATTCCATATCATCTCTCAAAATTTCAAATTCTTTGTCCAAGTTTATACACAATTCTAACAAAGTGATCAAATTGTGTACTTTAGGAGGATTTACATTATTAAAAACCAAATAGGCTTTTAAAGCTTTTTCTACCGCTTGCTGCGAATGGAAACAAACAATATTATGCAAATCAGTTTTTAACAGTTCTTTTGCTGCCATCAAATCGTCATTAGCATAATCTAGCCACTGACTATATTTATGAACTTCTGTCATGCAATATGACCCCCTTCTTGAGTACCTCTTCGGTATAAAATAGGTCTCTATTCTTTTTAAACAACTCTTCTTCTTCTGGTGTATATACTAAAAAATCAACTCCTACTCTAGGATGGGTAAGCCTCATTAAATATAAAGTTCTATCAGCAAATCTTAAATCCGTATCCATTATCACGACTAAGTCAATATCGCTCCATTCCTTAGCAGTACCATTAGCCATTGACCCGAAAAGTATTATCCTCTCTGGATTGCACTTTTCAATAATAATATTCGTTATCCTCTTTAGCTCATCTTCTAAGGAATACTTTAATAATTCAGTAGCTTCTATCATAAAAAACACCTCTTTATTAAACTCTCCCTTTTATCCATCAACGTTTGCTAGGAGTAGCGACTGTAACATTTTTAGTTCCGGAAGAAATGTTAAAGAAAAAAGGAATTTTAGATATAGTTGAAAAACAATACAATTAAAAGTCATATTTAGATTCTTTGTCAGGAGTTGAGATGGGTACTTTTCTGAATGCCACTTTATTATAGCAGGTATTTAGAATAAGTATCCTATTTTTTATGGGTGATTTTTATACGACCAATATTTATTACAGAACAGTTTTACATTCTAATTTTTGTCAATAAAGAGGTTTATAATCAGTCTACACAAAATTTTCTACAGTATCATTTTCTATTCATATTAGTACTGTTTTTAAATCAATCACAAGATCTTCAAAAATAGAAACTTTAACCTTATCATCTTGTGTATATATGTCGGGTCGTCCATATCTTTCATTATCCTGTAAAATAAACACACTTAGGATTTTGTTTTCGGGTTCTACTATCCAATATTCTTTCACACCATACTTTTCATACAAGTTAAACTTGTGGAGTTTATCTTTCTGTGCTGTTGAAGGCGAAATAATTTCGATTATCAAATCAGGAGCTCCCGTACATCCCTTCTCATCAAGTTTGGATTCATCACACACAACAACTATATCAGGCTGAACTACAGTCTTTATATTTTTCTCGTCCTTCTCATTTCCGTCAGGAAACCTTACATCAAAAGGTGCCATATATACTTCACACGATTTATCTTTGAGATAATCAAAGAATTGGTAGAAAAGCTGTCCCATATATTTAATTATACCACAAACAACCTTGAGTTTTCTTCAAATAATGTAAAATTTCACTTTTTTGATTTTGCGCGTGGATTTACAATGCAAGCAGGATAATATTCAGTACGTTTCTGCCTATTTGTCTATGCTTGACATACATTAAAAATTAGGATACAATAAAAGAAATACAGTTTATTACTTTATCACGTTACAAAGACAGAGTAAATTGTGGGGTGTTTTAATGATATATTTGCCTGATGGTGTACAAGATTTTTTACCGGAAGAATATAAGTTTAAGCGCAAAATAGAAGAAAAGTTTAGAGAGGTTTTTATAAAATTTGGCTATCAAGAGATAATGCCTCCTACTTTTGAATATAGCGATAATTTTTCTGTTTTGTTTGATGAAAACAATTTGTACAGATTTTTTGATAAAAAGGGAAATATATTAGCTTTAAGGCCAGATGTGACTACTCAAATAGCGAGAATTGTCTCTACAAAGTTAAAAGGTAGTTTCCCACTTAAGTTATGCTATGTCGCTAATGTCTATCGCTATGATGATCCCCAGGTAGGAAAAATGAGAGAGTTTACTCAGGCAGGGATTGAACTTATAGGTACAAATCATGAAGAATCTGATGCAGAGATAATTGCAGTTGCGATAGAGGCTTTAAAAAGTGTTGGAATAAAGGACTTTAAAGTGGACGTGGGACAGGTGGAATTTTTTAAAAGAGTAGTGGAAGATTTAGAGTTACAAAATGAAGAAATAAACCTTTTAAGAGAGTTTTTGCAACAGAAAAATCAATCTGCGATAGAAGAATTCATAAATGATAAAGGAATTAGGGGCAAAAAAGCAAAGTTTTTAAGTGAACTTCCTCTTTTATTTGGTGGCGAAGAAGTGCTTAAAAGAGCAAAAGAGCTTTATGATACTCCTAAACTAGGTGAAACGATAGATTACCTTGAAAGAGTATATAGAATATTAAAAGATTTTGGTATGGAAGAGTATATAAGTTTTGACTTAGGAATGGTGCAAAATCTTAATTATTATACTGGTATCATATTCAGGTGTTTTGTTAAAGGGATTGGTTATGCTATATGTACCGGAGGAAGGTATGATGGTCTTTTAGGGATTTTTGGAGAGCACATTCCGGCGACAGGTTTTGCTATAAGTGTGGAAAGGTCAATGTTAGCACTTCAAAAACAGAAAAAAGATATTATTGATAAATCCTGGAGAGTTTTAATAAAATACAAGGAAAACTTAAGAAGTAATGCTTACAAGAAAGCCACTTTGTTAAGAGGTGAGGGAAAAATTGTAGAGATGTATAGCTATGAAAAAGCGAAGCATGTTGATGAAAATAGCTTTGACGAAATTATAGATATGGAGGAATAATATGGAAAATATTTCTATTGCACTGCCAAAAGGTAGAATGGCAGATAGTGCTATAACTTTGTTTGAAAAGGCAGGAATTGCTGAGAATATTTTAAAAGATATTTCTCGAAAACTTGTTGTTAATGACCATAAAAATTTAATGAAGTTTATGTTGGTGAAGCCAATGGATGTGCCCACATATGTAGAACACGGGGCAGCTGATTTAGGAATTTGTGGAAAAGACATTCTCTTAGAGCAAAAAAAAGATTGCTATGAAGTTTTAGATTTAAAATTCGGTTTTTGTAAAATGGTGGTTGCGGGGCCTAAAGAGGCAAAGGACAGTTTTCTTACTAATAAAAGAGTTGCAACAAAGTTTCCCAATATTGCAGAAGAATTTTTCAGGCAAAAGGGAGAAAATGTAGAAATAATTAAGCTGAATGGTTCTGTTGAGCTTGCTCCTATTGTGGGGCTGTCAGAGGTAATTGTAGACATTGTAGAGACAGGCAATACTTTAAGAGAAAATGGTCTTATAGTCATTGAAGAAATTTTTCCTTCCAGTGCGAGATTGATAGTGAATAAAGCCAGTCTTAAAACTAAAAGCCAGAGAATAAAAGAGATAATTATAAAATTAAAAGAGGTTGTGGAAACTTTTAAGGAGGTTTAAAATGATTGAGATATTTGATTTTCGAAAGGGAATTGACAATGGTATTTTACAAAAGCTTCACAACAGAAGTAAATTAGAGAATAAAGAAATAGCAAAAAAAGTGGAAGAAATAATTTCAAACGTAAGAGAGAGAAAAGACAAGGCTTTGTTTGAGTATACTTACATGTTTGACGGAATAAATCTTGACAAAAGTACTGTAAAAGTTACGAAAGAGGAAATAAAAAATGCTTATAAAGAAGTGGAAGGAGAATTTTTAAAAGCGATTGACAAAGCTATCAAAAACATAACAGAATTTCATGAAAAGCAAAAACAGTCTACATGGATGGATTTTAAAGAAGGTATAGTTTATGGGCAAATAATAAGGCCCCTTTCTCAAGTTGGAATTTATGTGCCGGGGGGAACCGCTTCTTATCCTTCTTCAGTTTTGATGAATGGAATACCTGCAAAGGTGGCTGGTGTAGAGAAAATAGTGATGGTTTCTCCGGCTGGTAAGAAGGGAGTAAACCCTTATGTGTTAGTGGCTGCAGACAAGATAGGAATAGAGGATATATATAAAGTTGGAGGCGCACAGGCTGTTGCAGCCTTGGCATTTGGGACAGAGTCAATACCTAAGGTTGATAAAATAGTTGGCCCGGGAAATATTTTTGTCGCACTGGCTAAAAGAGCTCTTTACGGACATGTGGATATTGATATGGTGGCAGGCCCCAGTGAAGTTTTAGTTATAGCTGACGAAACTGCTAATCCTAAATATGTGGCGGCGGACCTGTTGTCACAGGCGGAACATGATGTAATGGCATCTTCAATACTTGTCACAACATCTTTGGAGGTTGCGCAACAAGTAAAAATAGAAATTGAAAGGCAAATGGAATATCTTGAAAGGAAAGAAATAATTGAAAAGTCTTTAAAAAATTTTGGTGCGATAATTGTTGTAAATAATTTAAAAGAAGCAATTGGTATTGCAAATGACATAGCTCCGGAGCATTTAGAGCTTAACATTTCCAATGCCTTTGAAATAATTGGTGAAATCAAGAATGCAGGAGCAGTCTTTGTGGGAGAATATTCTCCAGAACCCTTAGGGGACTATCTTGCTGGCCCTAACCATGTGCTTCCTACTAGTGGAACAGCAAGGTTTTTCTCGCCTCTTTCTGTGACGGACTTTATCAAAAAGATGAATATTCTCTATTATTCTAAGGATTCTTTGAGAGAGGTAAAAGAGGATGTAATAACTTTAGCAAATTCAGAAGGGCTTACCGCTCATGCTAATTCTATAAAAGTGAGGTTTTAAAATGATTGAGAATTTGGTGAGAGAAGAAATTAAGGGATTTAAAAATTATGAAGTGCACAGTATTCCCTACAGATATAAGATGGATGCAAATGAAACGCCTTTTGAACTTCCTGAAGAAGTGATAAAAAATATTCAAGAGATTGTAAAATCTTCTCAAGTAAATGTATATCCAGACCCTACTGCAGAAAAGTTAAAAGAAGAATTGGCACGATATTGTGGAGTAGTGCCTACAAACATATTTGTGGGAAATGGCTCGGATGAGATAATCCACCTTATTATGCTGGCTTTCATAAACAAAGGTGATGTGGTAGCATATCCTCATCCTTCTTTTGCTATGTACAGTGTATATAGCAAAATTGCAGGAGCAGTCGAAATACCTGTAAGGTTGAGAGAAGATTATAATTACGATGTTGATAGTTTTATTAAAGTTATAGAAAAATATCAGCCTAAATTAGTGTTTTTGTGCAACCCTAATAATCCAACAGGAAGTGTTATAGAAAGAGAAGATATAATTAAAATAATACAAAAGAGCAATGGAATTGTAGTTGTTGACGAAGCTTATTTTGAGTTTTATGGTAATACAATTGTAGACGTTATAAATGAATTTGAAAACTTGATTGTTTTAAGGACTTTATCTAAGGCTTTTGGACTTGCCGGTTTGAGAGTGGGATATGCTGTGGCTAACGAGAATATTTTAAAGTATTTAAACCTTGTGAAGTCACCTTATAACATTAACTCTTTATCTCAGGTAATAGCTTTAAAGGTTTTAAGGACTGGTGTTTTAAAAGAAAGAGTTAACTTTATTTTAAAAGAAAGAGAGCGTTTAATAAAAGAATTATCTAAAATTCCTGGCATTAAAGTTTATCCCTCAAAAACGAATTTTATATTGGTAAAATTTAAAGATGCAGATTATGTGTACCAGGGGCTTTTGGAAAGAGGAATTTTGGTGAGAGATTTTTCAAAGGTAGAAGGGCTTGAAGGAGCTTTAAGGATAACGGTGAGTAGTTGCGAGGCTAATGATTATTTAATAAATGGATTAAAGGAGTTATTGCTATGAGGAAGGCGGAAGTTAAAAGAAAAACTAGAGAGACGGATATATACGTTGAACTTAATATTGACGGAAAAGGAAATTATGACATAGCTACAGGAATAGGTTTTTTTGACCACATGCTTTCTTTATTTGCTAAGCATGGACTTTTTGATTTAAAAGTAGTGGCAAAGGGAGATTTAGAGGTAGACACTCATCACACTGTTGAAGACGTAGGTATTGTATTGGGCAATGCTTTTTTAAAGGCTGCCGGCGATAAAAAATCTATTAAGAGGTTTAGTACTTTTTATGTACCCATGGACGAAGCCTTAGTGAGAGTTTCTGTAGACATAAGTGGAAGGCCTTTTTTATACTGTGATTTGCCTTTAAAAGCTGAAAGAGTTGGAAATTTTGAAACGGAAAATGTGGAAGAATTTTTAAGAGCCTTTGCTTACAACTTTGGCATTACACTGCATGTAGAACTTTTGCACGGCAGTAACAGTCATCACATTATAGAGGCAACTTTTAAAGCACTGGGGAGGGCTCTTGATGAGGCATTGAGAATAGATGAAAGGGTAGAAGGGATACCTTCTACTAAAGGGATTTTATAAAGATACAGTTTAAGCGAGACTGCATATACTTTACACGTAATTTAAGTGAGGCGGTGAAAAATTGATAGGGATTATTGACTATGGAATGGGAAATTTAAGAAGTGTAGAAAAAGCATTTAAATACGTAGGCTATGAGGCAAAAATTATAAAAGATGTAGCTTCGGTAAAAGAGGCTCATGCATTAGTTCTTCCTGGAGTGGGAGCTTTTCCTGATGCGATGGATACTCTCATTAAAACAGGCATGTTTGAAGAGATAAAAAGACAAATCGACAAAGGTAAGTTGTTTCTTGGGATATGTTTGGGGATGCAGCTTTTATTTGAAAAGGGTTTTGAGATAGAAGAAACTGAGGGTTTTAAGATTTTTAAAGGGCAAGTAATAGAACTTCCAAAACATAATAAAATTCCTCACATGGGATGGAATAGTCTTGAAATAAAAAAGGAAACTCCACTTCTTAAAGGAGTGGAGAATGGAGATTATGCGTATTTTGTTCATTCTTATTATGTAGCCAACAATGAAGAGAAATATGTGTATGCAGTGACTGATTATGGTGTTCAGATTCCTGCAGTTATAATTAAAGACAATGTTTTTTCTTGTCAATTCCATCCTGAGAAGAGCGGAAAAGTGGGGCTTAAAATTTTAAAGAATTTTGGAGAGATGGCAAAATGGTTTTAATACCTGCAATTGATATTATGGAAGAAAAATGTGTAAGGCTTACAAAAGGAGATTTTAATACCAAAGAGGTTTATTATGAAAATCCCGTTGACGTAGCTAAAATGTGGGAGGAATTAGGAGCAAAGAGAATTCATGTGGTAGATTTAGATGGTGCAAAACAAGGTCATTTGGTAAATGGTAATGTCATTGAACAGATTACAAAAAACTGTAAAGCCGAGATAGAAGTAGGTGGAGGAATAAGGAATAGAGAAACTATCGATTATCTTTTTTCTGTAGGTGTTAAGTATGTAATTTTAGGTTCGGCGGCAATATATGACAAAGACCTTCTTCTTTATTCCCTTTCCAATTACGGAGAAAGGACGATAGTGGGTATAGATTCAAAGAATGGAGAAGTTGCCGTAAGTGGATGGCTTGAAAAGACTAAAATAAAAGATATGGAGTTAGCTAAAAAAATGAAAGAAATAGGAGTAAAAACGATAATTTTCACTGATATTTCTAAAGATGGAACTCTTAATGGACCAAATTTTAAAGCTTTAGAAAATATTTTAAAAACAGGTGTTCAAGTGATAGCATCAGGAGGAATATCCTCAATTGAGGATTTAAAAAAGCTTAAAGAGATGGGAGCATATGGTGCGATAATTGGAAAAGCCTTATATATTGGAAAAATAAACTTTAAAAGTGCTTTGGAGGTAATATAAATGCTTGCAAAAAGAATAATTCCTTGTTTAGATGTGAAAGACGGCAGGGTAGTAAAAGGAGTTAACTTTTTAAATTTAAAAGATGCGGGAGACCCTGTCCAGATAGCATCAGAGTACAATGAATTAGGAGCAGATGAGCTTGTATTCTTGGACATTACTGCTTCTTATGAAAAGCGAAAAATAATGATAGAAGTTGTAAAAAGGACTTCTGAAAAAGTATTTATTCCTTTAACTGTTGGGGGTGGAATTTCAGACCTTGACGATATAAAAGATATTCTAAGAGCAGGGGCTGATAAGGTTTCAATAAATACCCAAGCTGTGAAACAACCAACTCTTATTCGTCAGGCCGCTGTACGTTTTGGAAGCCAATGTGTGGTTGTAGCAATTGATGCCAAGAGGCGAAGTGATGGCTCGGGCTTTGATGTGTATATAAACGGCGGAAGGGTAAACACAGGGCTTGATGTGATTGAGTGGGCTAAAAAAGTAGAGTCTTTAGGAGCAGGAGAAATACTTCTTACAAGTATGGATAAAGACGGTACTAAAGATGGGTATGATATAGAGCTTACAAGAATGGTAAGTGAAGCTGTCAATATCCCCGTTATAGCTTCTGGAGGTGCAGGAAATAAAGAGCATTTTAAAGAGGTTTTTACTGAAGGCAAAGCTGATGCTGCGTTAGCGGCTTCTGTGTTTCATTACAGGGAGTTGGAAATAAAAGAAGTTAAAAGATATTTAAAAGAAGAAGGTATACCAGTGAGAATTTAAATTTATCGAAAGGATGTAGAGAATGATTGATATAGAGGAATTAAAGTTTGATGAAAAAGGACTTATTCCTGCGATTGTGCAAGACTACAATACAAAACAAGTATTAATGTTGGCTTATATGAATGAGGAAAGTTTAAAATTAAGCTTGGAAAAGGGAGAAACTTATTTTTTTAGCAGAAGTAGAAAGGAAATTTGGCATAAAGGGGAAACTTCAGGTAATACCCAAAAGATAAAAAACATATTTTATGACTGCGATGGGGATGCTTTGCTAATTGAGGTGGAGCCAAAAGGGCCGGCATGCCATACAGGGAATGTAAGCTGTTTTTATAGGAGCTTTTTAGGTGAAGTTGAAAATTATGACATGGAAATACTTAAAATGCTATATGAACGGGTAAAAGATAGAAAGACAAACCCGGCAGAAGGGTCTTATACTAATTATTTGTTTGAAAAAGGCATAGATAAGATTTTAAAGAAAATTGGCGAAGAAACTACGGAGGTAGTGATAGCTTCCAAAAATGACTCCAAAGAAGAGATAGTGTATGAGGTTTCAGATTTACTTTATCATTTAATAGTTTTGTTAGTTGACAAAGGTATAAAGCTCGAGGATGTATACGGTGAGCTTGGTAGAAGGTATTATAAGCCAAAGGAATTTAAAGAAGAACATGAAGAGAGAAAGAAATAGGGAAAGTCAGTAAAAGACTTTCCCTATCTTCGTGCGCCCGGCATGGGCGATAGCTAGGCGGTGAAAGTCCGCTGTGGGCTTGGTAGTGGGAACCACTAGCCAAAAGCAAGGGTGTCCATCGTGAGGTGGAATCTGAAGGAAGCTTAAGGCAAAATCTCGGTCTGATGAACAAGAACCAGATAAGAGGCTGAATTGGGATGGATGAGTTTGCGTAACAAAACGAAGTCCAACACTACCCGAATCCCATACAGTAAATCTGGCAGATATATGAGATGAAAGTTATCGTTCTTACCCGGGGAGGTCTCAAGGATAAGTCACTAAAGTGAACTCTGAAGTGACAACCCATACAGTGATGTATGGTTGAACCTTGAGAAGTCAGCAGAGGTCATAGTACTTATCTAGTCATGAATAGATAAGGAAGGGCCGAACGTTAGGAGGTTTTGGAAATCTTATGGACTCGAAAGATATGCAGAGACTGCAGACAACTCAACAAAGAGGCTATCCGTTGAATAGAGAAATGGAATTTCAAAAGACAACGGAAGTGCATAGTATATCATCGGCGTCAAAAGATAGAAGAAACGATGTACAAAGATATACCAGCAAGATGCTTGAAATGATAGTAGAACGAGGAAACATGAGAGCAGCATACAAGCGCGTTGTTGCAAATAAAGGAAGCCATGGAGTCGATGGGATGGGAGTAGATGAACTTCTACCGTATCTCAAAGAAAACTGGGCAACCATAAAACAACAACTGCTGGAGGGGAAATACAAACCACAACCAGTGCGAAGAGTAGAAATTCCCAAACCTGATGGAGGAAAAAGACTACTAGGAATACCTACAGCACTAGATAGGCTAATACAACAAGCAATAGCCCAAATACTAAATAGAGTCTACAACCATACATTTTCTGATAGCAGTTATGGATTCAGACCAGGACGCAGTGCAAAAGACGCAATAAAAGCCGCAGAAGCATACATAAATGAAGGATACACATGGGTTGTAGATATGGACTTAGAAAAGTTCTTTGACAGAGTAAACCACGACATAATAATGTCCAAACTAGAAAAGCGGATAGGAGATAAAAGGGTACTAAAGTTAATACGAAGATACCTAGAATCAGGAGTAATGATAAACGGAATCAAAGTATCAACAGAAGAAGGGACACCCCAAGGAGGGCCATTAAGTCCACTATTAGCAAACATAATGTTGGACGAACTAGACAAAGAACTTGAAAAACGAGGGCATAAATTCTGCCGATATGCAGATGACTGCAACATATATGTAAAAAGCAGGTCTGCAGGAGACAGAGTAATGAAGAGCATAAAGAAATTCATAGAAAGCAAATTAAAACTAAAAGTCAACGAAGCAAAAAGTGCTGTAGATAGACCATGGAGAAGAAAATTTCTTGGATTTTCATTCTATACAAAAGAAAACGAAGTAAGAATAAGAATTCATGAAAAATCCATCAAAAGGTTTAAGGAAAAAGTAAGAGAAATAACCAATCGGAACAAGGGAATAAGCATGGAAAACAGAATAAAAAGACTAAATCAAATAACAACAGGATGGGTCAACTATTTTGGATTAGCAGACGCGAAAAGCATAATGAAAACCCTTGACGAATGGATAAGGCGAAGACTAAGGGCATGTATATGGAAACAATGGAAGAAGATAAAAACGAAGCATGATAACCTAGTAAAACTAGGAGTAGAAGAACAAAAAGCCTGGGAATACGCCAATACAAGGAAAGGCTACTGGAGAATATCCAATAGCCCAATCCTAAATAAGACTCTTACAAATAAATACTTTGAAAGCATAGGTTATAAGAGTTTATCCCAAAGATATCTAATTGTACATAATTCCTAATGAACCGCCGTATACCGAACGGTACGTACGGTGGTGTGAGAGGACGCTGAATAAAATAATTATTCAGCTCCTACTCGATTTTATATGAGGTCCTCATAAAGAGGGTATTTTTTGAGAAGATTTGCTACTCTTTCTTTTGCTTTTTCTTTATAGTTTTCATCCCTTATTACATTGACTATAATGTCCGCTATTTCTACCATATCTTCAGGTTTCATTCCTCTTGTTGTAACAGCTGGAGTTCCCAGTCTCACACCAGAAGTGACATTTGGCCCTAATGGGTCAAAAGGTATAGCATTTTTGTTGCAAGTTATGTTTACTTCATCTAATCTTGTTTCTAACTCTTTGCCTGTTATTCCTGTGTTTCTTAAATCCAACAACATCAAGTGGTTATCGGTTCCACCTGACACTAAATTTATTCCTCTTTCCATTAATGCATTTGCTAAAGCTTTTGCATTTTCGACAATTCTTTTTTGATATTCTTTGAATTCATCGGTGAGAGCTTCTTTAAAACAAACGGCTTTTGCTGCTATTATATGCATTAAAGGGCCACCTTGTGTGCCCGGGAAGAGTGCTTTGTCTATTGCTTTTGCGTATTCTTCTTTGCAAAGAATAGCTCCTCCTCTTGGGCCTCTTAAAGTCTTATGGGTGGTAGTCGTAACGACATCTGCATAAGGAACAGGATTAGGATGAAGACCTGCTGCTACAAGACCAGCTATATGAGCCATGTCTACCATTAGGTAAGCTCCAACCTTGTCTGCAATTTCTCTAAATCTCTTAAAATCGATTATCCTTGGGTAAGCGCTAGCACCTGCGACAATCAATTTGGGTTTGTGCTTTTTTGCGACTCTTTCTACTTCATCGTAATCTATATATCCTGTATCTTCTCTTACTCCGTAAGATACGAAATTATAGATTTGGCCTGAAAAATTGACTTTGCTTCCATGAGTGAGGTGCCCTCCATGGGCTAAATCCATTCCCAGCACAGTATCTCCTGGCTTTATAAGAGCAAAATAAGCAGCCATGTTTGCCTGTGCTCCTGAATGAGGTTGTACATTTGCGTGTTCAGCACCAAAAAGTTTTTTGAGCCTTTCTCTTGCTAACTCTTCAGCTATATCCACATATTCGCAACCGCCGTAATACCTTTTATTTGGATACCCTTCTGCGTATTTATTAGTAAGAGGGGACCCCATTGCTTCCATTACAGCTCTACTTACAAAATTTTCAGAAGCTATAAGCTCTATTTTATTTCTCTGCCTTATAAGCTCTTTTTCAATTGCGTCTGCAATTTCTGGATCAGTTTTTCTTATTATTTCAATATCCATGACTTTACCCCCTATGTTTCATTATCTACCTCTATTATAAATCTTTTGTATACTATATTCAACAGCACTTCTTTTTGAAGAAAATAACGCCAATTAACAAAAATTTAACATAAACTTAACAAAATTAACGAGATTTTAATTTTAAAACTCACAAATTTGGTTATAATATAAGATGAGCTCCCTTAAAGATACCCCCTATCCCTCAAAAAAATTTTATTGAGGTCTTGATTTTTTTGAAAAAGGACTGTATAATGTATACTTGGTCAAAACAATGACTCCCCCTTTAACATATGCAAGCCCTTGGAGTATTCCAGGGCTCTTTTTGTTTTTATATTAGAATTTTTTTGATAAGATTTTCAAAATTTCTGTGAGAAATCTTATCAATCTGTTCTTGGGTGTATCCTCTTTTTCTTAGTCCTTCTAAAATTGCGGGGAAATAAGATATGTCCTTTAATCCTTCAGGAGTACTGCTAATCCCATCAAAGTCAGAACCAAAACCTACATAATCTTCTCCTACTAATTCGCATATATAATTTATATGATTTAAAACATCTTCTAATGTAGCTTGACCTTCATCTCTTAAAAATTGTGGAGCAAAATTTATTCCAATTACACCGCCTTTTTGAGCTATCGCTTTTATTTGCTCATCTGTCAAATTTCTTCTGTGGGAGCATAGGGTTTTAGCATTAGAATGAGAAGCTATAATAGGTTTCTCACTAAGTTCTACTACATCCCAAATTCCTTTTTCATTAAGATGAGATACATCTACAATCATTCCTAAGCGATTCATTTCTTTTACAACTTCTCTGCCAAAGGAAGTAAGCCCCGCTTCTTTAACACCGTCTACTCCGTCCCCTAAATCGTTTCTCAAACTCCAAGTTAAAGTGAGAGCTCTTACCCCTAATTTATAAAACATCCTAAGAAGAGAAATTTCACCTTCTAAAGCTTCGCCACCCTCTATAGAAAGCAATGCTCCAATTTTTTCTTCTTCTTTTGCTTTGTCTATATCTTCTCCTTTTAATATTAATCTAAATTCTTTTGTTTCTTCGATTACTTCATGCATTTTGTCAATCATTTTTAAAGCCATTGTGGCAGCATTTTTTCTCATTTGTTTTGGGTCTACAAATACAGCAAAAACCTGCAGATGGACTTTGCCTTCTTTCATCCTTTGTAAATCCACATGACCTTCTTTTGACCTTTCAGTGAAATCTATTTTTTTGTCCACTAAACGATAAAGAGTATCACAGTGAAAATCTACAAACATATTCATCCTTCCCTCTTTTTATTTTTTCTTCATAGTATGATTGTAGCACAACAAAATATTTTTCAAAATTTGATATCATGTAATAATTTGTTCATAAATGTATAGTAAAATAATAGCATGAATGGAGGCAGAGTAGCATGATAAATAAACGGACTATTTACTTTTCTTTGTTTATTGCTTTATTAATAGGAATATCCTATATAATGAATTGGGAAATGGCTATTGCAAACTTCGCAGAAAAAGGTACACTGCCAACTTTTGATGACCCTGGGCAAAGAATCCTCATTATAGTTCCTCATCCTGATGATGAGACTTTAGGAATGGCAGGAATTATTCAAAGAGCTGTAGAACTTAAAAGGCCTATTAAAGTAGTAATAGTCACAAGTGGAGAGAGTTACAAGAAAGCTGCAATGTCATTTTGTGGTAAAACAAATCCTACTCCTCAAGATTTTTATCGTTTTGGACTTGCAAGACAGCAAGAAAGTATTGTTGCCATGAGAGTTTTGGGATTACCGCGACAAGATTTAATTTTTTTAGGGTTTGCTGATGGGAGCACCAGATTTTTGTGGAGCCAATATTGGGATAATGGCCGTCCAAGAGTGAGTGGCGGAATTCATGTGGCATATGCTCCTTATGATACAGTTTATAAGCCGGGTATTCCATATACAGGACAAAATTTAGTTAATGAACTTACGGAAATAATTAAAGATTTTAAACCTACTGATATATATTATCCTTTAGCAGATGATATGCATCCCGACCATTGGGCAGTAAGCAATTTTGTGAGATATACTATTACCGCTGTGAATATAAATGTCCGTGAGCATATGTTTTTAGTCCATCATCCACAATGGCCAGTGCCATGGATGGCGGAGAAAAATAGGCCCATGTTACCTCCTGTAGATATGAAAGATAGTAACACAGAATGGCAATCTTTTGACTTAACTCCAAAAGAAATAGATTTGAAACAAGTGGCTATAAAACAATATAGGACCCAAATAGATGTTATGGAACCATTTTTAATGGCTTTTGTAAGAAAAACCGAATTATTTGCTACAAAACCTGTCATCACTATTCCTGTAGTTGATTCAAAACCAGATTTACAAAGTAGAGCTTTGCCTCATACTCTTTTAAAAGTGTATACTGGTGGCATGTTAAATGAGGAAATATACAGAAGTGCAGCTTTAACGCGATTAGGAGCTTTTTATTACGACAATAAATTGTACATCGGCTTAGAATCGGCAAGACCAATATCTAAAAAAGTAATTTACCATGTTGAAATGAGGCTATTTTATAAAGATCAAAATGATATAAAACGTATTGATTTAGGAATTGTAAATGGAAAATTATATCAGTATAAAAGGGCAGAAAATTCTTTGACAGATGTCATAGCAGCAAAACCTATAATCAATGGAAATAAAATGTGGGTTGAAGTAAAAATACCACAGGTGAATAATTTAAGATATATATTTATGGGAGCGGATTCTATTTATAGGAATCGTCTTATAGATAAAATACCTTGGAATATGTATAAAATAGGTGAGTAAAAGAGAAGGCTTTTAAGGTTTTCTCTTTTCTTTTATGTTTAGAAATAGAAAAGTAATCATAGGTAAAATTATTTGTAGAGGTACATGTATGTAAAAAGGAGTAAATTTAAGACCTATAAGTATGTGGGTTTGATAACTGTCGGCAATTATAAAAGAAGCAGCAAAAATCATCGACAAAACAGGGAAAAGCAGGTATTTATAACTTTTTAATTCCAACGCATTTTTTATCATGGTAAGTCCTGCATAAGTAAATACGCTAATCTTAAAAAATACCCCTATAATCATTATAAATACATACAAAGTGTCTAGGTTTTTTAAATTTCCTAAATTTATTAATCTTATAACTTGATACAATGGGAAATTTTCTCTTGAAGCTTCATCTGCTCCTAAAGAAGAAATTATAATGATATTGTTAAAGGACAATAGTAGACCAGTAAAAACAGTGGTTATCAGCATTATCTTTTTTATCTTTTCCTTTTGTTTTACTTTATCAAAAACTGTAGTAAAAGCAATAAGTTCACCAAATGGAAAAGTCACAATTAGAGGAATTGCTGCTTTGATTACGGGAACAATTCCATTTTCTAAAATTGGTAAAAGCCTTGAAAAACTAAAATTATCTCCCATCATTATCATAGTTGTTTGAAAAGCCATAATAGCTAAAATAAGAGGGAGCAAAATTTTAGCAACGCGGGCAAGTACACATATATCAAATAGGAGGTAATACATTACTAATATAAGCATAAAAGAAGAAAAAATATATGTAGGTGTTCGAGAATATATTGTATTTACACTGAGTTCTACATAGTCTCTTACGTTTCTTGAAGCAATGTATAAAAAGTACAGAGCATAAATTAGAGATAAAGTTTTACCTATATATTTCCCATAAACAAACTCAAGTAACTGTGGAAGATTTTTTTGCGATTTTTCAAAAGAGGAGACGTACATAAGTGTAATTGGCAGAGAAATAAGCATTGCAATTAAAATAGAAAGCCAACAATCTTGTTTTGCTTTAATTCCCAAACAAAAGAGTACTGATGTTCCAATCTCAAAAGTTATCATTAAAAACAATAAATCGCTAACTTCTAATCTTTTGTTCATTGTTACCACCTTGAAAATAAACTTTAATATTAGGATTCCTATTAATTGAATTTTTTATTTATTTACTAATTTATCTATTAAAACAAAAAGTTGCTTAAGAAAAGGAATTATCAAAAGTGCAGAAAAAAGATTAAAAAATGTGTGGGCGTTTGCCACCTGTCTTAAAGGATTGTGGGGGGAGATGAGTTTCAAAAACTCTGCAAAAAAATTTGTAAAAGGCAAAAAGAGTATAGTGCCCCCTATATTAAGAAAAATGTTAAAGAGAGCTATTTTTTTCCCTTCTTTGTTAGAGGCAAAGCTCAGTATGATAGCCTCTGAGCAAGTTCCAATATTTAAACCATATATTATTGGCAATGCTTGAGGCAAGGTTATTAGTTGAGAGGAGACCAAAACTTGTAGTGTTGCTATACCTACATTACTTGATTGAAGGATTAATGCTGTGATTATTCCAGCAAGAATTCCCCAGAAAGGATTTGAAAGATTAGCACTAATAAGCTCGAAGTTAGAATTTTTTTTAAGAGGCATTGTAGCCAGTTCCATTATCTTAAGACCATAAAATACTAATCCAAATCCTAAAAATACATTTCCTACAAATTTTAATTTAGTATTGCAATTTTGGAAATGTAGTACAGAACCTATAAAAACTAAATAAGGGGCTATTTTAAACAGATTAAATGCGTAAAGCTGCACGGCAATAGTAGTTCCAATATTAGAACCTATAATTATACCTGCTGCGCTTTTAAGAGTTAAAAGCTCTGCTCCTGCCATTGTTACTGCGATTACAGTTACCATGCTACTGCTTTGAATAATTAAGGTTATAAAAAAACCTATTATTATTGATTTTAATAAATTGCTTGCAAAATTGTTAATAATTTGAGAAATTTTTTGTTGTGAGAAGACCTTTAATCCCCTTGTTAAAGTAAAAATTCCCCAAATAAATACTCCTATTCCTGCCGCGAAATATATTAAAGAGATTATCATTTTTACTCCCCCGCAAAGTCCTTTCCTATTTCAATTTTATGTTGCCAATGTCTTAAAATGAATAATTTTTCATTAAATAAAAAACACTAAGAATTAGAGGTTAATAATATTTTTTAGAGGTGGTTGGATGAAAGGGATAATCATGGCGGGTGGAGAAGGAAGTAGACTAAGACCTTTAACAGCCGATATACCTAAGCCTATGGTACCTGTTGCAAATAAACCTGCGATAAAGCACATAGTGGAACACTTACACAAATATGGAATCAAAGATTTAGCTGTTACGCTTTTTTACTTGCCTCAAAAGATTAAAAAATATTTAGAAGAAGAATATGGGGATGAAATAAAGTTTTATATAGAGGATAAGCCGTTAGGGACGGCAGGCAGTGTCAAAAATGCTAGAGACTTTCTAAATGATACTTTTATTGTTATGAGCGGAGATGTAATTACTGATGTTAATATAAAAGAAGCTTATGAGTTTCACAGAAAGAAAGGGGCAAAAGTTACTCTTATTTTGACAAGAGTAGATGTGCCGTTGGAATATGGTGTTGTGATTGTGGATGAGGAAGGCAAAATAAAAAAATTTTTAGAGAAACCTTCTTGGGGAGAAGTGTTTAGCGATACAGTAAATACGGGTATATACATAATAGAACCAGAAATATTGGAGTTTATACCTCAAGATAAGCCTTTTGATTTTAGTAAAGATTTATTTCCTATGTTGTTGAAAAATGATATTCCAATGTACGGTTATATTACAGGAGGATATTGGTGTGATATAGGAAATACCAATCAATACATCACTAGTCATTTTGATATTTTAGAAGGAAGAGTAGATTTAGGATATAAGGATAAGTTACTTAAAAAGGGAAAGGTAATAGGTAAAAATGTTACAATTTCTCCTGAAGCTAAAATCATCCCTCCTGTGATTATAGGAGACAATGCAATAATTGAAGCTAACGCTGTTGTAGGACCTAACGTAATAATTGGTAAAAATAACTATATAAAGAAAGGGAGCAGTTTAAAAAATGCTGTATTGTGGGATGAAATAATTGTAGATAAAAATTGTGAATTAAGGGGTTGTGTAGTTTGCAATAGAGTGAGAATCGGCAATAATGTCCGAATTTTTGAAAACAGTGTTATAGGGGAGAGTTGTAAAATAAAATCCTTTGCTGAAATAAAGCCAGAGGTAAAAATATGGCCCTATAAAATAATAGATGAAGGCTCTGTTGTCGCAAAAGATGTAGTGTGGGGGAATGGAAGGAAGCCCTTGACTTTTGGATATAGGGGAATTAAAGGGGTTCTTAATGAGGACATTACTCCTCAAATTGCAGTTGAAATTGGAGAAGTTTTTGGCAATATAATTAATAGCAGTGTGTTGGTAGGACACGATGGGGATATTGTATCTCAATTTATAAGCGATTTAATAAGTTTCGGGCTTGTATCTGGTGGTTGTGAGGTTTTAAAAGCCAATAATACTCTTCTCCCCTCTTTAAGATATGGAATTAAGAAAAATAAGTGTGGAGGAGGAATTTATGTAGAGGAGGAAGAAGGAAATTTAAGAATTTTGTTTCTTGATAAAGAAGGGTGTGATATCGATAGAAACTTAGAAAAGAAAATAGAAAACAAATTGAGGGTATATGATATTGAACGAGTTGATGGGAAAAATTTAAAATCTATAAGAGAAATTGATATAAACAATGATTATCTTAACTTTCTTTTTAAAAAAAGGACTGCCTATAAAAGTTTTAAAATTAAACCTTACGATGAAAAAACAAAACTGCTATTAGAAGCCGTAGGTAAAAATGAGTTTTTTATAACGCAAGAGTCTTATGATGTAGGGGTGCTTTTTTATAAAAATGGGGAAAAAGTTAAACTCTACGACGAAAAGGGAAGAGAATTTGATGAAGATGAACTTGAGTTTATAAGAATGTTAATTGCTAAAGAGCAAGGGGCCAAAAATTTTGTACTTCCTTTCGATAGTTCCAAATACTTGACAGAATTTGCGAAGGAATTTGCTATTGAGACTGTAAGCAGCAAAATTTCCCATAAAGATAGAATGAAAACAATAGTGTCGAAGGAAGGCGTAGAAAAAGATCTACAGATTAATTTAAATTTTGACGGATTTAGTTTTTTACTAGACCTTTTAGAATATTTACAACATACCTCTCAAAAACTTTCCTCTATAAAAGATAGTTTTCCTTTAAGATATAGAATAACCAAAAGTATAAAATGCGATTGGAGAGATAAAGGAAAAATAATAAGAATGCTTTTTGAAAAGGCCGATGGAGGGGCAGAATTTTTAGATGGTTTAAAGTTTAATAAAGAAGATTCATGGGTGTTAGTAGTACCGGATTATGAATTACCTGCTTGTAATATTTATATAGAAGCTCCTACAAAAGAAAGAGCTGAAGAGTTATTTTCAATGTATGAAAAAGAAATTAAAAGTATTGTACAAAAGTAAAATTTTATTTGAAGTTTGCGAGACAAAGAGACGTAGGCGGGGCCGGATGCAAGGATGCCGGAGGCTGGCCTTATGCACGCACTACAGTTTGAAGCGGGTTTTACCCCCGTTTTTTTATATGGTATAATAAGGGCATGAAAAATTTCTCTTGAAGGTGTTTTATTATGAAAAAAGAGGGTAAATATATTTCCGCTACAGAGATAAATCAATTTCTTTATTGCCCTTATCAGTGGTATTATATAAAAAAATATGGATTTGAATATATCAATGGTTTGAGAGAACCAAAAGAGCAAGACTTGCAATTTAGTAACTTTAAGAAAGGGATAGAATATCATGAAAAATATTACAAGGATATTGTGAAAGTGCGATATAAAAAATATGCAATTATTTTTGGAATTATAGCTATTTTATTAATAATTGCAATTATGAGGGTTTTAAAATGATTCTCAATATAATTTTTTTATTTTTCACCATATATTTACTTGTTCAGTCAATTATCGAACAAAGGCCTTATTATAAAAAAATGAAAAGAAGCATAGGATTTCGAGGTGGCAAAATAATATACATAGATAAGCCGCAAGAAGTGAAGAAAAAAGGAGTAATATATGGAAAATTATTAAAATCAGATAAATATGGTTTATCGGGAAAACCAGATTATATTTACCAATTAGGAGAAGAATTGATACCAATAGAATTAAAAAGCAGTCAAGCAGAGGATACACCTTATTATAAAGATGTTATGCAGCTAGTTGCGTATTTTTTGATAATAGAAGATGTATACCAAAAAAGGGTAAAAAGAGGGCGAGTAGTTTATAAAAATTCAATGTTTGAAGTGTATAATAGACGATCGCTAAGAAGAGAGCTTTTTAATATATTAAAGCAAATGAAAAAAATGCAAGAAGGTAATTATTTGCCTGAAGTAAATCCTTCGTATGCTTTATGTAAATTTTGCCCCTGTAAAGAAACTGTTTGCGAAATATACAAAAATACTTCCAAATAAATACAGAATATTGCGTTTATATAGAGAAAAAATAAAAAAGAAATATAGAAAAATTGAAGTGAGGTATGGCTATGGTAAGAAAATTATTCTTTATCTTAATAGGAATTTTTCTGTGCTTTTCGATTGTCTCTTGTGGAATAGCTAAAAAAGACATTACAAAAGCAGAAAGAAATGAAGCTTTACAAAAGCCTTTAGAGAAACCTAAAGAAAAAGTATCTAATACAGTTAACAAGACGGTTTATACTAACACAGAAAATTTGGACAACACTTTATATGGTTGGGGAGTAAGAGTGTTGCCAAATCATCAAACTCCAGAAATAACTCCTAAGGCGATGGAGCTTATAAAAAAATACGACGCTATTTTTGTAGGTGACACGACAAAAAAGGTAGTTTATTTGACTTTTGATGAAGGATATGAAGCTGGTTATACTCCTAAGATACTAGATATACTCAAAGAAAACAATGTAAAAGCAGCTTTTTTTGTAACTGGACCTTATGTAAAGGAACATGCTGATTTGGTTAAAAGAATGGTGGAGGAAGGACATATAGTTGGCAATCACACTGTCAATCATCCAAGTTTGCCTACTTTGTCTGATGAAAAAGTAAAAGAGGAAATAACTAAATTGGGGGATATGTTTAAAGAGCTAACGGGGAAAAAGATGAAATATTTTAGACCTCCCAAAGGAGAATATAGTGAAAGGACTCTTTATCTTACTAAGTCTTTAGGATACAGGACTGTTTTTTGGAGCCTTGCTATGGCTGATTGGCAGCCACTTCCTGGAGGTCCAGAAGAAAGCTATAATACTGTTATGAAAAGGCTTCATCCGGGGGCGGTAATACTTCTTCATGCAGTTTCAAAAGACAATGCTTTAGCCCTTGATAGAATAATTAAGAGTATTAAAGCTGAAGGATATGAATTTAAAACTCTAGACGATATACCATGAAAAAAGCAAAATTTATACTTCCTCCCAGTAAGTTAGAAATTTTTATAAATATATGGAGATTTTTTGTTTATTATGTTTACTTAGGAATTTTGGCTATAGGATTTTTTATGGCAATAAAAAATCAAGAGGAAAAGAGAATGTTAATTAAATAACATTTTGATACTAATTATCATGATAAAAAATGACCTTTGATATTTTATACCAAATAGTTATTTTTTTTACTCATTTTACTGAAGAGTTTTTTGGCATATTACTTGCATAAAGAAAAGATGGGGGTATAAAAATGAGAGAAAAGATTCTGGATGCAATGAGAGACTTCCCGATAATAGCTGCAGTGCGAGAGGCAAAAGATTTAAATACGGCTCTTTCTTCAAATGCACAGGTGATATTTTTACTTACTGGTGACATAATGAACATTTCTGAAATAGTTCAAGAGGTCAAAAGACATGATAAAATTGTTTTTGTGCATTTTGATTTGCTTGAAGGTTTAGGAAAGGACAACAAAGCAGTAGAGTATTTGGCTGAAAAAATAAAGCCCCATGGTATAATCTCTACCCGCAATAATATTTTGATACACGCTAAACAATTTGATCTTTTCTGCATCCAGAGACTTTTCATTTTAGATTCCCAGGCATTAAAAACAGGGTTTGCTTCAGCAAAACAAATAGTTCCAGATGCAATAGAAGTAATGCCTGGGATAATTCCCTCAGTGATAAGTGAAATATCAGTAGATGTGCATCAACCAGTCATCGCAGGAGGTTTAGTCAAGACAAAAGAAGAAGTTATAAATGCACTTAAATCTGGAGCTATTGCCGTATCAACGAGTGAAAAAAATCTGTGGTTTATTGAGTGAAAGGAGGGTGAGAGACATAAAAATTGAGTTTTAAAAAATAAAACTTAATAAATTTTGGAATCATGGAGGGATATTTTATGAGTGACCTTGCAAAATATGTTGCTGAATTTTTTGGTACGATGATACTTATATGGTTAGGTGATGGCGTGGTTGCAAACGTTGTCTTAAATAAATCTAAAGGGCAAAACAGCGGTTGGATTGTAATCACCGCGGGATGGGGATTTGCAGTAATGGTAGGAGCGTATACAGTTGGGTGGATAAGTGGTGCTCACTTAAATCCAGCTGTGACAATTGGCTTAGCAACGATAGGCAAGTTTTCATGGAGTTTGGTGCCAGGCTACATTATAGCACAAGTTTTAGGAGCTTTTGTGGGAGCTATAATTGTTTATTTGATGTACATGGATCATTATGCAGCAACTGAAGATCCCACAGCTAAGCTTGGTACTTTTGCAACTATTCCAGCTATAAGAAAGTTGGGTAAGAATTTTATGACAGAGGCATTTGGTACTGCTATGCTTTTAATAGGAATACTGGGTATAACAAATGGCAACAATCAATTAGTTGGAGGATTAGGACCGCTTCTAATTGGTTTACTTATTTGGGCAATAGGGTTAAGCTTAGGTGGACCTACAGGTTATGCAATTAATCCAGCAAGAGACTTTGGACCAAGGCTTGCTCATGCTGTTCTTCCTATTCCAGGTAAAGGGGATTCTGATTGGGGATACGGCTTAATAGTTCCAATATTTGGGCCGATAGTCGGAGGAATACTTGGAGCCATAGTTTACCAACTTATTGTGAATATACATTAGTGAAAGAGCTTAAATCGGCGAGAGTTTTTCTCTCGCCGACAAATATAACAAAAATTATGAGGGGGAAAAGAGATGGCAAAGTACATTATGGCTTTTGACCAGGGGACAACAAGTTCCCGTGCGATAATTTTTGACCGCAGCGGGAAAATAATAGCTTCACTAAACCAGGAATTTAAGCAAATTTATCCTAAGGCAGGTTGGGTAGAACATGATCCAATGGAGATATGGGGTACACAAATAGGTGTTGCAAAAGGTGTTATAGAAAAAGCGGGTATTAATCCGGAGGATATTGCAGCTATTGGCATTACAAATCAGAGAGAGACAACTGTTGTGTGGGATAAAAATACAGGAAAACCTATTTACAATGCAATAGTATGGCAATGCAGGAGGACTGCTCCTATATGCGATGAACTAAAAAATAAAGGTTTTGACAAGAAAATTAGAGAAAAAACCGGACTTGTAGTAGATGCATATTTTTCTGGTACTAAAATAAAATGGATTTTGGATAATGTTGAAGGAGCAAGAGAAAAAGCAGAAAAAGGAGAATTGCTTTTTGGAAATATTGATACATGGCTTATTTGGAATTTGACAAGAGGTAAGGTACACGTAACCGACTATTCCAATGCTTCAAGGACGATGATCTTTAACATACATGAGCTTAAATGGGATAAAGAGATATTGGCTGAACTTAACATACCAGAGCAAATGCTTCCGGAAGTTAAGCCTTCCAGTTATGTATATGGCTATACTGATAAAAGTATATTTGGAGTAGAGATACCTATTGCCGGAGATGCGGGAGACCAGCAGGCAGCTTTGTTTGGTCAAGCTTGTTTTAAACCTGGGATGGCAAAAAACACCTATGGAACAGGCTGCTTTATGCTTATGAATACAGGGGAAAAGGCCGTGCCTTCAAATACTGGACTTCTCACTACAATCGCTTGGGGAATTGATGGAAAAGTAGAATATGCCTTAGAGGGTAGTATATTTATAGCAGGTGCTGCGATACAGTGGTTGAGAGACGAACTTAGAATAATTGACAATTCACCGCAAAGTGAAGAATATGCGATGAAAGTTGAAGACACAAACGGTGTATATGTTGTTCCTGCTTTTGTAGGACTTGGAGCACCTTATTGGGATATGTATGCAAGGGGTACGATTGTAGGACTTACAAGGGGAGCAAAAAGGGAACATATAATAAGGGCAACACTGGAATCCATTGCTTATCAGACAAGAGATGTACTAGAGGCTATGCAAGAGGATTCGGGAATCAGATTACAAGCTTTAAAAGTTGACGGTGGAGCAAGTGCTAATAACTTCTTGATGCAATTCCAATCTGACATTTTAGGCGTTCCGGTTGACAGGCCTCAAGTAATTGAAACTACTGCTTTAGGTGCTTCTTATCTTGCAGGATTGGCAGTAGGATTCTGGAACAGCAGAGAAGAAATAGAAAAGAATTGGAATGTTGATAAGCATTTTGAACCTGCTATGGATAATGAAAAGAGAGAAAAATTGTATAAAGGTTGGAAAAAGGCTGTAGAAAGGGCTATGAAATGGGCTGAAGAATAAAATAAAAAATTGATAAAAAGTAGCAGGAATTTTAAAAGATTTGTAGAATATATCTTATTAAAGGGAGAAAAAATAAATAATAAGTATGGTGGAGATTTGGAGAACCATATATAGCCGATAGGATCGGTTATATATGGTTTTTTATCTTTTAAGGAGGTTTTAATGACTATGAAAGAAATGTACGATGTTTTAATAATAGGTGCTGGAGTGGTTGGTTGTTCAATTGCGAGAGAACTTTCAAAATACAAATTAAAAATATTAGTTGTAGAAAAAGGTGAAGATGTGGCTTCAGAAGGGGCTTCTAAAGCTAATAGCGCAATACTACATGCGGGTTATGACCCTGTACCTGGTACTTTAAAAGCTATGCTGAATGTCAGAGGAAATGAAATGTACGATGAGTTGTGTAAAGATTTGGATGTTCCAATAAAGAGAACAGGTTCTTTAGTTGTGGCTTTTTCTGAAGAAGAGGTAAAAGAGCTCTATGAATTGTTTGATAGAGGAATAAAAAATGGTGTCAAAGGGTTGTCTCTCATTACAAAAGATATGGTCAAAGAGATAGAACCACACATAAATGACACTGTAGTTGCTGCTTTGTATGCCAAAACAGCAGGAATAATATGTCCTTATGGATATACTATTGCAGTGGCAGAAAATGCTGCACAAAATGGAGCAGAATTTGTTTTTAATTCAGAAGTAATTGATATCAAAAAAAATGGGGACTTCTTTATAGTAAAAACTCACAAAGAAGAATTTTACAGTAAATATGTTGTCAATGCTGCAGGACTTTATTCAGATGTCATAAATAACATGGTAGGGGCGAAGCCATTTTCTGTGCATCCTAGAAAAGGAGAATATTTGATATTAGATAAAGACCAAGGATATCTTGCAAGGACAGTAATATTCCAGGTTCCAACTAAAATGGGTAAAGGAATACTAGTTTCTCCTACAGTTGATGGAAATCTATTGATAGGACCTACTTCAGAAGACATACAAGATAAAGAATTTAAAGCAACTACCAGAGAAGGGCTCAATAAAGCAATTACAGTTGCAAAAAGAAGTGTGGATAAATTTGATGTCAGAAAGACTATCACTCAGTTTACAGGACTTAGAGCGACTCCTGATACAGAAGACAAAGACTTTATAATTGGAGAATCTGATGTGAAAGGATTTATAAATGCTGCTGGAATAGAATCTCCTGGTTTTACTGCAGCTCCTGCTATCGCTGAAATGATAAGGGATATACTTAAAGATGCTGGACTTCAGTTGATTGAAAAAGTAGATTTTAACCCAAAAAGAAAACCAGTCATAAGATTTACTGAACTTTCAGACGAGGAAAGAAACAAGCTTATAAAAGAAAATCCTGCTTATGGAAGAATAATATGCAGATGTGAGACAGTGACGGAAGGAGAGATAATAGATGCGATAAGAAGACCTGTAGGTGCAAAATCTTTAGATGGTGTTAAAAGGCGTGTAAGAGCTGGAATGGGAAGATGCCAGGGAAGTTTTTGTGGGCCGAGAGTTGTTGAAATATTAGCAAGAGAACTTAATATTTCTCCTCTTGAGGTTACAAAGCATGGAAGAAATTCGAATATACTAACTGCAGAGACAAAAAAATTTTTATTAGAAAAAGCATCGGAGGTTTTAAAGAAAGAGGTGTATGAGAATGCTTAACTATGATATAGTCATAATAGGTGGCGGCCCTGCAGGCTTGGGTGCTGCTGTAGAAGCCTATGAAAAGGGTGTAAAAAATATAGTCATAATTGAAAGAGATAAATATCTTGGGGGTATTTTAGAGCAGTGCATACACAATGGATTTGGACTTCAGGAATTTAAAGAAGAATTGACAGGACCAGAATATGCACAAAGATTCATTGATAAAGTAGAAGAATATGACATAAATGTAATGTTGGAAACTATGGTTTTGGAAATAACTCCTGATAGAATTGTAAAAGCTGTTAATTCTAAGGAAGGTGTGTTCACAATAAAAGCTGGAGCTATAATTTTAGCTATGGGATGCAGGGAAAGGCCGAGAGGTGCTATTATGATACCTGGCACTCGCCCAGCAGGTATTCTCACAGCAGGTACTGCTCAGAGGTATGTAAATATGGAAGGATATCTTCCAGGGAAAGAAATAGTGATATTAGGTTCTGGTGATGTTGGGCTTATTATGGCGAGAAGGCTTACATTAGAAGGAGCAAAAGTCAAAGCAGTTGTAGAACTCATGCCTTACTCTAGTGGACTTACAAGAAACATCGTTCAGTGTTTAGAGGACTTTAATATTCCTCTTCTTTTAAGTCACACTGTCATTGAAATTCACGGCAAAGACAGGGTAGAAGGAGTTACAATTGCCAAAGTTGATGAAAATAGAGAGCCAATTATGGAGACTGCACAGTATATAAGTTGTGATACGTTAATACTTTCTGTTGGCTTGATTCCTGAAAATGAGCTCTCTCAAAAGGCCGGTATAGAGCTAGACCCTATAACAGGAGGACCTATTGTAAATGAAATGTTAGAAACAAGTGTTCCTGGAATTTTTGCTTGTGGCAATGTCCTTCAAGTTCACGACTTAGTTGACAATGTTACTGCAGAAGCGAGATTGGCAGCTAATTCAGCAATACGATTTATTCGAGAAGGTGAATTTGGAAAAAGCAATATTGCCGTAAAAGCTGGTAATGGCATACGTTATGTTGTTCCGCAAAAGATAAATGTAGATAACATAGAAAAAAGGATAAAATTCAGAATGAGACCTGTTAACGTTTATAACAATGCTATGTTAGCAGTAAAGTCAGGAGACAAATATTTACTAAGACAAAAAAGGCAGCGCTTAACCCCTGGTGAAATGATTGATGTAAATTTAAGTAAAGACATACTAAAAAATGCAAATCTTGAAGAAGGTATTGTCTTTTTAGTTGAGGAGGGATAAAATGGAACTAAAAGAAATTACATGCATAGTTTGCCCCTTGGGCTGCAGGATACAAGTTGAAATGGAAGGAGGGGAGATAAAAAGCGTAAAGGGATATTCTTGTTCTAGAGGATTAGAATATGCTAAAAATGAAGTTACTATGCCTAAAAGGACTATTACTACAAGTGTGAGAGCGATAGGGGGGCATCTTCCACTTTTATCAGTTAGGACAAAAGAGCCTGTTCCAAAAGAAAAGATACAAGAAATAATGCTTGAATTGGCTAAGGTAGAGGTTAAAGCTCCTGTAAAAATAGGAGATGTAGTGGTGAAGAACATTTTAGGTACGGGGGTTGACATAATTGCTACAAGAAACCTCTATGTAAAATAAGTTTTTGCGTGGTGATAAAATGGAGGGAAGAAGGGAAATATTAAGAACTCCTGTGAGTATCCATTCTCAGATTGCTGCCCATATTGTTCAAAAGGTTAGTCACATAAGCAGACAAAACAATGTAAGCATATTTTTAAGGAAGATAAATGACAATAGGTTGATTCCTGCAAATAGTATGTTATCAATGGTGACTTTTTTTGCTTCTCGGGGAGAAGAAATAGAAGTAGTGGTAGAAGGAGCAAATGTGGACAATGCTATAAAAGAGTTTAAAGGCTTTTTTTACAACGAGTTAGGGAAAGAAAAGGAAGAAAAAACTACTTATGAACTTTTAAAAAATACCTCAATAGCCTATGAGAAAATATTTAATTCTATTGGCTCAGGACTTATAGTTACTGATGAAAATGGGGCAATAATGATTTTTAACAAAGCAGCTGAAAGTATTACAGGGATTAATATGGACCAGGCTATAGGGAAAAAAATACAAGAAGTGATGTCGGATATAAAAATTGCTGATGTGTTAAAAACTGGCAAAGAAGAGATGAATAAAAAACTAAAAATAGGCACAAATGTGGTGTTAACAAATATAACACCTATTTATACAGGTACAAAAATAGAAGGGGCGGTTATAGTATTTTATGACTTCCCTCAAATAGAATATTTGGAAAATGAGCTGAAAAGAGATAGAAAACTTGACAAAGCTTTTGACATAATAATAGGCAATAGCGGAAAATTAAAAGACGCTCTTACTATTGCTTCTAAAGCTGCAGAAACTGATTCAACAGTCCTCATAAGAGGGGAAAGCGGAACGGGGAAAGAGCTGGTGGCTAATGCGATACATTACGCCAGTAAGAGAAAGGATAAACCATTTATAAGGGTAAATTGTGCGGCTATTCCTGTGACTCTATTGGAGAGTGAACTTTTTGGGCATGAAAGAGGAGCTTTTACTGGAGCTGTAACTCAAAAGATAGGAAAATTCGAATTAGCAGATGGAGGAACGATATTTCTTGATGAAATAGGAGATATTCCACCTGAGATTCAGGTAAAGCTTTTGAGAGTGATTCAAGAAAAGGAATTTGAAAGAGTAGGGGGAATAAAAACTATAAAAGTAGATGTGAGGATAATCGCTGCGACAAATAAAGATTTAGAGAAGGCAATAAAAGAGGGGACTTTTAGAGAAGATTTATACTATAGATTAAACGTTATACCTGTGATTTTGCCTCCATTAAGAGAAAGAAGAGAAGATATTCCTCTTCTTGTGGAACATTTTATAGAAAAGCTTAACAAAAAATTAAATAAAAATGTAAAAAAGGTTACTAGAAAAGCTATGCAAGCATTGATATATTATGATTGGCCTGGGAATATACGAGAATTAGAAAATATAATTGAAAGATGTATAACATTGAGTGATAATGATTACATCGATTATAAGGACTTACCTCATTATATTCGAAATGAAAGTGCTGTTCTCTCAGATGATGATATTATTTATCTTGGAGAAAACAACAAGCTACTTACAATGGAAGAATATGAGCGCAAAATAATAAAAGCTGCGCTACAAAGGTATAAAAGTTTTAATAAAGCAGGAAAAGTTTTAGGACTTACCCATAAAACTATTGCTGCAAAAGCAAGGAAATTTGGACTTGTTGATAGATAATACCAAAAGAAATAAATAGTTGATACTTTTTACCAAAATAGCCTTTGAAGGCTATTTTTTTATTACCTGTTCGCTACAATTTATTTGGCACGTAAATTGCATTTAAAAACTAACAAAAGTAAATTAAGAGGAGGTAAATTATGAAAAAGTTGATTAATAATCCTAATGATGTCGTGAAAGAAATGATAGAAGGTTTGCTGGCTGCTCACCCATCTTACCTGAGAAAGCTTGACAACATAGATGTAATTGTCAGAAAAGACGCACCTGTAGAAGGAAAAGTTGGACTTGTAAGTGGTGGTGGCAGTGGCCATGAGCCTGCTCATGCAGGATATGTGGGCTATGGAATGTTAGATGCGGCTTGCCCTGGTGCTGTCTTTACTTCACCTACACCTGACCAAATTTATGAAGCGATTAAGGCAGTGGATGGAGGAAAAGGAGTATTATTGATTATTAAAAATTACACAGGTGACGTAATGAATTTTGAAATGGCTAGAGAAATGGCACAGATGGAGGGAATAGAAGTAGATGAAGTGATAGTGAACGATGATGTTGCAGTAGAAAATAGCACTTGGACGCAGGGAAGGCGTGGCATTGCTGGAACTGTTTTTGTTCACAAAATTGCTGGTGCAAAGGCACAAGAAGGGGCTAGCTTACAAGAAGTAAAAAGAGTAGCTGAGAAAGTAATTGCAAATGTAAGGTCAATGGGAATGGCACTAACACCCTGTATTGTTCCAGCAGCAGGGAAACCCAGCTTTACTCTTGCAGAAGATGAGATGGAGATTGGTATAGGAATACATGGAGAGCCTGGAACTCACAGAGAAAAAATAAAACCTGCAGATGAAATAGTAGAACATTTAATGGAGAAAATAATAAATGACCTGCCTTATAAAGAAAATGACGAGGTTGCTGTTATGATAAACGGGCTTGGTGCAACTCCTTTAATGGAACTTTATGTTGCGAACAGGAAAGTAGCAGAAATCTTAGAGAGTAAGAAGATCAAAGTTTACAAAACATACGTAGGAGAATTTATGACCTCTCTTGAAATGAGTGGATTTTCTATAACATTATTAAAATTAGATGAAGAACTTAAAACATTGTTAGATGCAAAGGCTGATACACCTGCTTTCAAACAATTATAAATTTTTAGGAGGTAGAAGATGGTTATCACAAAAAATGATGTCCTAAAAATTGTGGACAAAATTGTAGAGGTTATAAAAGAAAATAAAGAGTACCTTACAGAGTTGGATGCTGCTATTGGTGATGCGGACCACGGAATAAATTTAGATAGAGGATTTGATGCCGTAAAGCAAAAATTGACCACATTGCCTGAAACTACTGATATAGGGACAATATTAAAAACTATAGGCATGACTCTTGTATCTACGGTGGGAGGAGCTTCTGGTCCTTTATATGGTACAGCTTTTATGAGGGCTGGACAAGTAGTTCAGGGTAAAAATGAACTTTCTGAAGAGGATATAGTTAAAATCTTTGAAGCTGCTTTAGATGGCATCAAACAAAGAGGAAAAGCCGAAGCAGGAGACAAGACTATGATAGATTCTATTGAACCTGCATATAAAGCTTTAAAAGAGAGTTTAGAGAACAACATTGCATTACCTGAAGCATTAAATAGAGCAGCTAATGCTGCAAAAGAGGGAATGGAATACACTAAGAATATTTCTGCAAGAAAAGGAAGAGCAAGTTACTTAGGAGAAAGAAGTATTGGACACTTAGATCCAGGGGCAACATCAGCATATTTGATGATAAAGTCTTTTTCTGATGTTGTCAATTTATCATGATGGTGGAGGAAAAAATGGTTGGAATAGTGTTAGTCTCTCACTCAAGAAAAATAGTAGAGGGGATTTATGAACTTGCAAGCCAAATGACAGGTGGAAAAGTTCCTATAGGGATAGCTGGCGGGACACAAGATGGCAGATTGGGAACAGATGCTACAGAGATAATGGAGGAAATTAAAAAAGTAGACGAGGGAGAAGGAGTAGTAGTTTTAGTTGATATTGGAAGTGCTGTAATGAGTGCGCAAATGGCGATAGAACTCCTGGGAGAGGAATATGAAGGTAAAGTAAAAATTGCTGATGCACCTTTAGTGGAGGGAGCAATTGCAGCTAGTGTAGAGGCTTCTATAGGTAGTGATTTTGATAAAGTTCTTTTAGTGGCAGAAGAAGCAAAAAAACTTAATAAATTTTAATATTTTTGAGTCTGGACAAAATCCAGACTTAGTTTTTGTGTAGAATTTTTACTCAAAAGGTATTAAAATAAAAACATAAGGAGGTGATGGAATACGTCATTTTTAAATATTTATGATGTATACGATAACAACCTAAAAGAATTTATAGAAAAGGAGGATTATATAAATGCTTATTGGTATGTTTTTCAGCAAAAAAGTTTGGTAAAGAAATTGGACAAAAAATTATATGAATATTTGCTGTTGTGGCAGATAATACTTGAAATTTATATAGGTATTCCTGAAGAGGCAAAAGAGCATTTTTTTGAGCTAAAAAGCGAATTAGAAATTGATGAACATAATTTAGCTTTGTTTATAAAAAGTGTGATTCTTTTAGATTTGGTAGAAGAATCTTTAAAAACAAAAAACCTTTTTGAAGCATTAATGAATTATAGTGGGGAAGACCAATGGATAAAATTTTATTTATTGTTACTTTCTTTTAAAAATAAAAGAAGGATTTTAGAAGTTTTGGAAGAATTACTTTATATGGAGAAAAAAGTAGAAGATAAATTGTTACTGCCTAAAATATATGGGCTTATAGCTGAAATATACGAAGAAATTGGTGAGATAAAATGGCACCAATTCTTAGATAAAGCTTATAAATTAAATCCTCAAGATTTATATATATTGCGGCTAAAATTAAAATATGGCCTTATTAGTGAAGAAGAAAAACAAAATCTTAAACTTTATCGTTTGTTTCCAGAAGATTCGAAATTAATCAATGAATATTACCATAAAACCAGAAAAAATTTTAACTCCATCCATAACTTTAAATTTTTTTGTTGGGGAGGGGATAATATTGGTGCTAGCTCTTATTTGGTATCCTATGAGGGAATAAATATTTTACTAGATGCGGGAGCTTTGATTAAGGATAAAACCTTATATTACAATTCTATAAAAAATTTACCTATAGATATTAAAGATATTGATTTGGTAATTATTACTCATGCTCATTTAGACCATTCTGCAGGAATTGTGGAATTATTAAGAAAAGGTTTAAACTCTCCGATTATAATGTCAAGACCTACTAAAGAAATTTTGAAGCAAATATTTTTGCGGGGACATACAAGATTAGAGATAAAAATAGAAGAGGAGATTATAAATTTTGACAGTCAGATTATAAGTTTTGATACAGAAGAAGAAAGTAGTTTTAGAATAAAAAATAAAGAAGTAAAACTTAAGTTATTTCCTGCGGGGCATATATTAGGGGCTGTAGCTGTGTATCTTGAGATTGAGGGGATAAAAATTTTTTATACAGGTGATTTTACATTAAAAGATGTGGAAAGCAATAAAGGACTTAGATTTCTTCCCGATTTAAAAGTAGATATTTTAATAACTGAGGCTACTTATGGGTATGGCAATAACTTTGGTGTCCAAAATAAGTATTTACAGGATAAATTGATACTTAAGTCGATAGAAAAACTATTAAAAGATGAAGAGAGAATACTTTTGCCTGTATATGCTATTGGTAAAGGGCAAGACATATTATTATTTTTTAGAAAAACTTTTTCCTATATTCCTTTTAATGTGTATGTAGATGGAGATGTAGCATATTTTAGTAAATTATACGAAAATTTTGCTGGGCCCATATATGGAAATGGAATACTAAATGTGGCTGAAGATACTTTATACACTGATAGAAAAGATTTTATAAAGAAGGAAATAGCCCTAGGCAATTGTGTGGTTCTCGCCAGTTCAAATGACTTAAAAGAGGGAAGTGCATCTTTTGTATATGCTACTGAAATGAAAAATTTTACAAAGGGCTGTATTATGAATCTCGATTCTAATAATAGAGAAATTGCAGGTCTAAAAAATTATCAAATTGGAATGTTAAATCATGCAAATATAGTAGACCTATTAGAAACAGTTATAAAGATGGCTCCATCTGCTGTTTTTGTAATTCACAGGGGATACGAAAGTAAGAGTGAAATAACTATAGAAACAATTTTAAAAAGAATTGAAGGAATAAAAGTTTTTGCACCAAAAGAAGGAGAAATAATAGAACTTCAATAGGGGGGAGTTTATGAAAAGATATGTAGGAATAGATTTGGGTACTACGAATACGGTTGCATCAATTTTGGAAATATCTCGAGAAGGGGAATTACTGCCTCGGGTCATAGATATTGGACAGTTTAATGAAGACTATGAATATATTTATGATAAAATATTGCCTTCTTGTTTATATGTAGATGAAAGTGGAAATCAGTATGTGGGCAAAATAGCACAGTATATGAAAGCTAAGAAACCAGAAAGAGTTATTTATAACAGTAAAAATTATATAGGAACGCCAGGTTATTTTTGGGAAATTGATAAAAAACTTTTTTCACCGGAAGAAGTGGCAGCTTTAATATTAAAGGAAGCTAAACAGAGTTTGGAGAGGGAAATTGGCGAAGAAATAGTAAATGCGGTTATAACTGTGCCAGCATCTTTTAATCACGACCAAATTCGGGCGACAAAAAAAGCTGCAAAAATGGCAGGATTTGATGAACAAAATACTTATTTTATTTCCGAGCCTACAGCAGCACTTCTTGATTTTATAAATACTGAAAAGAAATTGCCACAAAACAAAAGACATTTAGACTTTTCACAACCGAGAAAAATGTTGGTATTCGATTTGGGAGGAGGCACTTGTGATGTCTCGATATTAGAAGTCCAAATGACGGATAAGGACTTCATTGTAGAAGAAATAGCTATCTCTTCCCATACTCTGGTAGGAGGAATAAATTTTGATTTAATAGGGGGCATTTATCTTTTGGAAAAATATTCAAAGGAAATGGGGATTTATTTGATAATGAAAATGAAAAAAGGCATGTATATAACAGAATGGTTTGGGAGATGGAAAAGGCAAGAAAGTTTTTTAGTATTTCAGGTGGGGAAGAAGTAATATATGAAAATATTATAGAAAATTTTATAAAAGGGAAACCTTACAAGTTTAAAATATCTAGTAAGGAATATGAGGAGTGTATAAGACCTTTATTGGTTAAAGAAGGAAACATGGGATATAATGTCGTAGACCCTATTTTAGATACTTTGGAAAAAGCGGGGCTTATGATTCAAGATATAGATGATGTACTTTTGACAGGAGGTATGAGCAATTATAAGCCTGTGCGAAATGTCATAGAGAAATTATTTATGAAAAAAGCCTTAATAAGTTTACACCCTATGTTTTCGGTGGCGAGGGGAGCAGCAATCTACCACTATTTAAGCGAAAAACTGGATAAAGGAAATAACAATATCAAAATTGAGCCTGTTCTGGCTTCCAACATATACATTGATATAAAGAATGGGTTACCTTTTTTGATTGTTTCACAAGGTACAAAAGCACCTTATGAAAGAGAGTATGACAAGATTTTAAGAGTAACTAATGCTACGGGTATGCGCTTGGATGTATTTTCAGGGAAAAATTTATGGGATCCAAAGATGAAGCGTTTAAAAAGCGTACAATTAAATTTTTCAAAGTTAATAAAACCCGGCACGCCTATTTCTCTAAAAATAAGTTTTGATAGAAATAGGATTTTGACTTTGAGCGCATGGGTAATAGCTTCTACGGAGCAAAGAGTCCAAGTGGCTATTGACGAGGAGAGTGAAAACTATGAGCATTGACTGGAAAGAGTTGCTTTTGGAGAATAAAGATTTTTTTATAAATGTTTCTAAAGAGGTGATGGATGATGGAATGGAATATTTGGGAGCAAAAAGGATGAAGGATAAAGATAAAAACTTTAAAAGAGAACTATTTAAATATTATATTAGCGAAACTAATGCAAAACTTGTTGGAGAAAAAATTCAATTGCTATCTACTCTTCACCAATCTGCACTAGCTTCTTTAGAAAAAGACATTGTTGAATTAGGGAGAAATATTTTATCAGAGGGGCAAAATCCAATTGAGATGATAGTATATAGTGCAAAAGCTTTGGATTTAAGACAAGAGGAAATTTTTAAAAGAATGGTGAGAATTCTCAAAAATATATCAAATAACAGCTTAGAGGCCCGCGATGCTCTTATCACTATTTTGCAAGAATGGGAATGGGAAGAACAAATTAAACTTGTCATTCAAACGCTTAGAGAAATAAAAGAAATAAGGGCTTATGAGCAATTAATTACACTTTTAGAAAATGATAATTTAAAGGAAATAGCAGCAGAAACTCTTATAGAATTGGGAGAGAAAAAATGCATTCCTTATATATTGAATATGGTTAATTCTCTTAATGGATTTAATAGTAGAGAAAGACATTTTGCTTTTAGAATTTTAACAAAGCTTGCTGGCTTGGGAGATGAAGCACTAAAGCAGATAATAGAAAGATATTTAGAGAATGAAAATAGCAGCTTGAATATTGTATATTCTAATGTTATAGCGAATTTAAAGGAAAAGGCCGTTGAAAATATTGCAGAGCTGCTATATGAGGAGAAATATAATCAAAAAGCTGCGATAACATTAGGGAAAATGAGGACAAGTATTGCTACAGAGTATTTACTTAAGGCTTATTATGATCCTAGCATAGAAAACAAAATGAATATAGTAATTGGGTTAGGGTATACGAAAGATGAAAGATGTGCAAATGTAATGTTGGAAATTTTGAAAGAAGAAAATCAATCGTTAGAGTTAAAGGCTTGTGCTATTACTTCTTTAGCAAATTTACAAATATTAGAAGCAAAACCTATGATAAAACAGATTTTAAAAAATAATTATTTGGCTATTAATGCTTATTCGGCTTTGGTTCAGTTGGGAGAGATAAAATATCTAAGTAATTTATTCTATTATATTGTAAAACCAGGTTTTTCTGTAGAGGAATTATTAAATGCAATAAAAGAAATTAAAAGATTGAAGGGGCTTAGGAACAGTGACATAAATAGGCAAATTGCGGAAGGGATAAAGTATATTATTAAAAATGATGATGGTTATGCTTGTGTAAACGCTTTAAAAATAATAGAAACAAATCTCGACGAGGAAATAGCAAAAGAATTAATGCAAAAATTAAAAAACACTGCAAAGGAAGAAATACAGTATTTGATTTATAAAATTTTAGGTAAAAATGCCAAAGGATTGAAAAATATAATTGATGAAAAAATATTTAGGGATGCAATGGAAAGCGATAGTGCTAGGATTAGGTATTTAGCACAAAAAATCATTGAAGAGAGCTATAAAAAAACAGACAAGCTCATTAGAATGTGAGAAGGTGAAAATATGTTGGAATTTAAAAATGTGACAGAAAAGAAGTATATAGATATTTTTTTATCTACTCTCCCCTATGATGTGCTTATAAAACCTTTCAAAAAAAATACTAATTTACAAAAAAAGTTGGCCGGTTTTCGATTAATAGAAAGTGCTTCTCCACCTAAAAAGATAATTCCAATTCTCAGAGAAGAGATTTTGAAAGGGAATATAGAGGAAGAAATGTTTATAAAAGAATGGGAAAAAATTTATGCAGATTTGGTAAGGCAGATACAGCCTTTGACTCTTGAAAAAATAGAGGAGAAAGTACCAGAGCTTTTGAGTTTATATAAGCCAGAAGTTATTTTTTCCGCACTTCTATTTTCAAAAGATGAAAGTTATAAAAAAATATTGCAGGACTTATTAGATGTAATTGAAGGGGAAAAAGAAAAAATAGAAAAAAATATTGAGGGGCAAGAGGCTATTGATAAATCAGTAAAAATCAACAAAAAATTATTGAAAGAGATTGAAAAATTACGGAAAAAATTGATTCTGCAAGAAAAAAAGAATATAATGGAGATAGAAAGGCTTACTGAAAAAATAAAAGAGCAAGAAGGAGAAATTTTAAACTATAAAAATAAAATTTCACAGTTAGAAAAGGAAAAAGAAATGTTAGAGGAGAGAATAGAAAAAATTGGATTAGAGTTTGAAAAAAGAATGAACAAGATTATTGAAAATGCTTCATCAAAAGAAAGACAAGCCGAAAATTTAAAAATCTTAGTGAATAGATTGCTAGTAGAAATCCAACAGCAAAAGATAGATTTTAACAATGCTTTGCTTGAAATAAAAGAAATTTTGAGTAATATAGAAGAGAAAACAAATTTTTTGTTTGACAACACTGTAGCTCAAGTAGCTGTAACTAAAGAAGAACAAGAGTATTCTTTAGTAGAAGACCTGTCGCGAATGCTAAAGATAATTGACTGAGAGGTGTAACAATGCAACAAGATGAAGTAAGAGAATTGCGGGAACAACTCAATAAAACTCCGAAGACACCAAATGAAATTTCTCTGTTGTTAAAAAGAATAATAAAAAAACAAAAAGAAATAGTACAAATAATTAGCATTTTGGAGCTTTTTAATGAGACGGTGTACTTATACCATGTACTATTTAGGAAAAAGAATGTGGCAAATGCTTTGGCATATTTAGATAAAGAAACACAAAACATTTTGGAGGTTGTTAAGAATATAGCAAATAATACAAAATATTTCAGCCTTATGGAAGAAAAAATGAAAAGAAATACAGAAAAGACGATTAGAAAATATAAAGAGTACTTTGAAAATGCTATAGATGTTTTGTATGGATATTATGTAGAATCGAGATATGTTAACGAAGTGGTAAGTGATAGAGCAAGAGATTTCTTTTCTGAGGAATTAATAGATGAGGAAGAATTTTATGAAAATGTTATTAATTTTATAAATGAGGTTGAAGAGGAAAAAGAAGAAAGGATAAAAGAAATAATATCCAGCATTCCTTTTGCTATGTCTAAAAAACGCTTTTATGAATATTTAACAAAGGGATTGGAGAAGGATTATTCAAATTATGAAGCTTTTTTGGAAAATGTAATAGATATAGAGGAAAATTTTTATGGAAAATTAATAGAAGGCTACGGCGAAATTTTCCCTCGTATTGCTAAAAAAATTGAGTACTTACAGTCACTGGATTTTAAAGAAATGACTCGGGAAGAAGTAGACGTGTATTTTAGAAAAAGTGTAGAGTTAATAAAAAGTGTTCAAAGTCTAAGAGAGATTTCTTTTTCTGTTTTAAAAATTATAAATAGACTATTGGTAGTGTTTTTGTCAGAAAATAAATTTGAAACTTTATTTAAAAAAGAGCCTTTTATTGGGGAGTATATAGATTTTTATGGTAAATTAAATAAAAATTCTTTAGATTACAAAGAAATAGAAAAAAATATCAAAACCTGTGATAATGTAATTTCAAATTGGTATTTTGAATTGTATAGGTATAATCTACTATTAGGAGAAATTGATTATTCTGATCTGGAGATTATGGAAATTATAGATGAGGGTATATTAGAAGACATTGAAACGCTTTCAGAGTACGAAAACTTGTTAAATGATACCAGTGAGGTAGTACTCGAGGATGGTCAAATAGAAGAAGAACCTATAGATATGGCTCTGATAAAAGGCGAAATAAAAAATGTCATTTCTTTAATTGAAGATATTTCAAGAAACATGAAAAATGAGTATAGAAAAGCGAGAATGAGAAGACTTATGGGAATTATTCCTGTGCCTCAGAATTTTGAAAAAGAAGTCTTGCATTATATAAAAAACTCCATTGAGCTTGATAATTCACGGAGTAGAAAGTTATCTTTTATGCATACAGTAAAGAAAAAAATAGAGCTTTACAAGGATTTAAAAAACCAAAAAAATTTTTATGAGGCTATAATAAAAGGCGCAAAGGATGTTATTTAAAATGGTGAGGAAAATTATTCATACCTTCCTTATTAGCGGCATGGTGGTTTCACTGTTTTTGGCTGTTTTTCTTACTAGTTTGCAATATGTGGCTTTTAACCGTAATTTTTATAAAGAGGAATATGAAAAAAATAATGTAATGTCAGTAACTGGCATGAGTATTGATGAACTTATGAAAGTAACCCAGATAATGCAGAAGTATTTAATGGATAAAGAAGAAACTTTAGATGTAATGGCAAAAATTAATGGCAGTATGCAGAGAATGTTTAATGATAGAGAATTAGCTCATATGAAAGATGTAAAAGATTTGTTTCAAATGGGTTTTTTAACAAGAAATATATCAATAATAGTTTTTATACTCATTTTTACATACTTTCTTTTTGAAAAATCCTTTTATAAAGCCTTTGATTATCTTCTAAAAGGTACAATATTTATAATAATTCTACTGTTGGTTTTTGCGCTGGCGGTGACTTTGAATTTTGATAATTGGTTTACTGGTTTTCACCTTGTATTTTTTGACAATGATTTATGGCTATTAAACGTTGAAACAGATAGACTTATACAAATGTTTCCTTTAGAATTTTTTCAAGATGCTGTGTTTGTAATTTTCAGAAATACTTTCTTTACTTTTATAGTTATACTTGCTATAGTATATGGAGTAGTGAAAATGACAAAAAAGCCTGTTTTTAAATAGGCTTTTTTGTCATACGCATAAGGTATTTTCTTCTTCCCATAATGTTTCTAATTCTTCTTTTGTAATTGATTCTTTTTCTAAAAGCTTTTCGGCTATTGCAATAACTTTATGTTTATTTTCCAGCAATATTTTTTTGGCAAGTGTATAACAGCTATTTATAATTTTGTCAATTTCTTTATCGACAATTTCTGTGGATTTTAACATATGAAGGTCAATAACCCTGTTTCCCAATTCACTCATTCCATAATTGCAAACCATCTGATAAGCAATTTTTGTAGCTTCTTTTAAGTCATTTTCGGCTCCTGTTGAAATTTCATTGAATATTATTTCCTCAGAAGCTCTACCCCCTAAAAGCATGGTTATTTTATTTTTCAACTCTGTTTTTGTTAGTAAAAAGGCATCTTCTTTTGGAAAGTTTAATACATATCCTAATGCTTCACCTCGAGGAACGATTGAAATTTTTTCTATAGTATTTACGTTTAAAATTTTTCCAATAAGAGCGTGACCTGCTTCGTGGTATGCAGCAATATTTCGTTCTTTTTCTAATACAGAAGGATTTTTCTTTTTAAGACCTGCGATTACGCGCTCTAATGCTTCTTCAAACTCTTCCTTTCCAATTTTACTTTTGTTTTTCATTACAGCCAGTATTGCTGCTTCGTTGCACATAGCAGCCAGATGTGCCCCTGTCATACCGTGAGTTTTTCGAGCTAATTCACTTAAAGATACACTTTCGTCAAGGGGTTTATTGCGAGTATGTACCTTTAATATTTCCAACCTTGCTTTCATATTAGGTGCTCCAATGTGTATGGTTCTATCAAATCTTCCAGGCCTTAATAAGGCTTCGTCTAACATGTCAATTCTATTAGTTGCTCCTATGACTATAATCCCTTCGTTGCTATTAAAACCATCCATTTCTACTAACAGTTGATTTAAAGTTTGATCTTTTTCTGAATTGTTATCAGTGTTTCTCTTTGTTCCCACAGCATCTATCTCATCTATAAATATAATACTGGGAGCGCTTTTTTTTGCTTTTGCGAAAAGAGCTCTTATGCGACTTGCACCTACTCCTACATATTTCTCTACAAATTCTGAACCGGAAGCACTGATAAAAGTAGAATTGGTTTCACCAGCTAATGCCGTAGCCAAAAGAGTTTTTCCTGTGCCTGGTGGTCCGTAAAATAATATACCCTTAGGAATTTTTGCACCCATTTTGTTGTACTTTTCTGTATTTGTCATAAAGTCGATTATAACTTTTAATTCATCGATTACTTCATCTAATCCTGCCACATCCTTAAAAGTGATATTGGTTTTTCGATGACTGGTATCTTCCTTTGTCTCAGTGATATTGTTGTAGTTTACAGGCATGAGCTCCGAAAATTTATTTTTAAATAGTAGGTAGGTTACAACAATTACTGCTGCTGTCAAGATAAAAGAAAGGTTGAGATTTAGATTTGGTTTTACTTCTGAGATAAAAATGTAAATAAAAAGTAAATTTATAAAGATAGAAAGCGCCAAAATAATAATATGCAAATTCTTTTTCATAATTTCTCGCCCCCACTTTTATTCTGAATGTAGTTTTTGCTTATTAATGCAATTTATTCGTTAATTGAAAGAGTATAAAAAATGATTTTGAAGGTAAAAATGTAAAATAAATGAACGATTTTAGGAGGTTAGATATGAAAGGTTACATGGGGATAGACGTAGGTTCTGTTAGTACTAATATTGCAGTAATTGATGAGAATAATAGAGTAATAGATTCTGTTTACATAAGGACACAGGGTCAACCTATTAAAGCAGTTCAAAATGCTCTTCGTGAGATAAAAAATAAAATAGGAGATATGGTTATTAAAGGAGTAGGCACCACAGGGAGTGCAAGGCAATTGACTGGCTTAATGGTGGGGGCAGACATTGTCAAAAATGAAATTACTGCTCATGCCGTGGCAGCTTCCAATGTAATAAAGGATGTCAGAACGGTAATTGAAATAGGGGGACAAGACTCGAAGATCATAATTTTAAGAGATGGGGTAGTAGTAGATTTTGCAATGAATACAGTCTGTGCAGCAGGTACCGGTTCTTTTCTTGACCAGCAAGCATACCGGTTAAATATTCCCATCGAACAGTTTGGAGACATAGCTTTGCAATCTAAAAGTCCTGTCAGAATTGCGGGTAGATGTAGTGTTTTTGCAGAATCTGACATGATTCATAAGCAGCAGATGGGATATGCTCTTCCAGACATAATAAGTGGCTTGTGTGATGCACTTGTTAGAAATTATCTAAATAATGTAGGGAAGGGAAAAGAAATAAAAGAGCCAATAGTGTTTCAAGGTGGTGTTGCTGCTAATAAAGGAATAAAGGCAGCCTTTGAAAAGGCATTAGGAATGAAAGTATATGTGCCTGAACATTACGGTGTAATGGGAGCCATCGGGGCAGCAATATTGGCAAAAGAAGCAGTGAAAGAAAAAGGATATACTTCCTTTAAAGGCTTTGAAGTAAGTGACTTTAAATATAGAGCGGTAGGTTTTGAGTGTACTGCTTGCCCAAATCGATGCGAAGTCGTAGAATTCATACAAGGAGATGAGGTAATTTCAAGATGGGGAGATAAGTGTGGCAGGTGGTCTAACAGTACTAGTAAGAAAGTCCATGCAAATACAGCTAGTTAATTAATGGGAGGCAATATAAGCCTCCCAATTTTAAACCTTATTTTTTTATATATGTCCATTTCCAATCATTATCCACGCCAACTGCATGCCTTACAATTCCTTTTACGTAATCCTGCTGTTAAAAATGTTAATCTATATTAAACTTACTAAAAACTCTTCCGAAATAATATGTAAAATTGTATAATAAAATTATAAAGTAATAATTTCGGAGGTTAAAGGATGGATAACCGTGATATTATTTTTGCTCTTGACATTGGGACAAGGGTAGTTGTAGGGATAGTTGGAATTGAAAATAATGGGAAATTCCAAGTGCTTGCTGTTGAACAGATGGAACATGAAAGTAGGGCAATGTTTGATGGGCAAGTTCATGATATAGATAAAGTTGCTAATGTTGTTGAAAAAATAAAGAGAAGGCTTGAAGATTCTTTAAATATAAAATTGACGGAAGTGTGTATTGCGGCGGCGGGAAGGTCTTTAAAAACTCAATTTGCGAGAGCGGAAAAAAATATTGATGAAGAGCACGAAATAACAGTAGAAGACATAAACAATCTCGAATTGGAAGCCCTTGAGATTGCACAAAATTCCATCATTTCTCAATCAGGAGTTACAAGATATCATACCGTCGGTTATACAGTATCCAATTATTACTTAAATAGTTTTCCTATTACCAATTTAAAAGGACATAAAGGCCGTGAAATAGCAGTAGAAATTTTAGCTACTTTTCTTCCTTACGATGTAGTAGAGGGACTCTATGCTGCAGTAAAAAAAGCTGGGTTGGAAGTTTCATATATCACTTTAGAGCCTATAGCAGCAATAAATGTGGCAATTCCACCTGAAATTCGGATGTTGAATATAGCTCTTGTAGATATAGGAGCAGGTACTTCTGACATTGCTATATCAAAAGAAGGAAATATAATAGCATATTCTATGGTGCCTTATGCCGGCGATGAAATTACCGAATCAATTGCTACCCATTTCCTCACCGATTTTAATACTGCCGAAAAAATAAAAAAAAGCACAAAAAAAGAAATAAAATTTAAAGACGTGTTAAATATAGAGCACAAAATAACAAAAGAAGAAGTAATGGAAATTATAGCGCCACAAGTTAAAGTTTTAGCGCAAAAGATATGCGAGGAAATTATAAAATATAATGGTAAAAGCCCTTCTGCAGTATTTTTAGTGGGTGGCAGTAGTAATCTTCCTAATTTGCCTGAAGAAATAGCCTCTATATTGAATTTACCTATAAATAGAGTATCTGTGCGAGATATAAAATCAGTAGAAATTTTAGATTACAAAGGGAAGACGTTAAAAGGCCCTGAAAGCATAACTCCAATAGGAATAGCTTACTCTGCAATGATAAATAAGAAAAAGGACTTTATAAAAGTTTCTATTGACAATAAAACAATAAAGATTTTTAACATAAAAAATCCCACGGTAATGGATGCTTTAGTTGCTATAAACTATGACTCTAAAAATTTAATTGTGCAAAATGGTGAAGATTTAGTTATCAAGCTTAACGGCCAAAAAGTTGTTATTAAAGGTGAAGAAGGAACACCTCCCAAAATATATGTAAATGGTTCATTAGCAAATTTAAAGACTCATATAAACGATGGGGACAAAATAACAATTGTAAAAGGTCAAAAAGGGCAAGATGCTACAATAACCGCTGGTGAACTACTAAAGCAGCAAAAGGGGAAATTAATTTTTGTAAATGATTCCAAAGTGGACAAAAATTATGTTATAAAAAATGGGGATGAGATAGTTATAAAAGAAGATTTAACAAGTTTTGTTGTTACAGTAAATGGGAAAGAAGTAGAGTTAAAGGGGAAAGAAGAGTATCTCTTTGTAGACGTATTTAATTTTATAGATTTGAAACTGGATAATAACAAGGTGCCAGAAATGAAAGTTAATGGAAGGCGTGCCTCCTATACAGATATATTAAAGCCAGGAGATAATATTGAAATTGAAATATAAAAGTAGGTGAAGTCTCCACTTTTAAAAGGGTGGAGACTTTATAAAGTTGTGGAATTTTGACATTGCTGATATAATTAAGGGAGAGGTGAAAAGAGAATGGATATATTTATTGAAAAATTGGTCAAAAAACAAAAAACTTCGAAGGATACTCTATTTAGTATTGGTGTTGTGGTGGCTACATTAATTATTGTGTTTGGCGTGATACCTTTAATACCAATAGTTAAAAATTTCTTAATTTTCTTTTTGTTTTTGTTTGGCTATTTAGCGCATTACTTAATAAGGTCGAGAAACATTGAGTTTGAGTATTCGCTTACAAACAGTGAATTGGATGTAGATAAAATAATTGACCAAAAAAGAAGGAAACATGTTATAAGCGTTGACTGCAGAGATTTTGAAATCATGGCAAGAGTTAACAGTGACAGATTCACACAAGATATAAAAACTATTAAAAATCGAATTGAAGCGGTAAGTTCTATGTCTTCTCCTGATGTATATTTTGCAGTTTTTGAAAATGGGGGAGTAAAAACTTTGCTATTTTTTGAGCCAAATGAAAAAATGTTGGAAGCGATAGCAAGGTATATACCAAGGAAGCTTTTTAGATAATATTGAGAGGTTTGGGATATGAAAGGAGAATTAGAATTTCTAGATATTAGTAAGAAAACAGGATTGTCTGTCACACTATTGAAAGAAATAATAAAGGTGATATCAAAATATACAAGTGTTGAAAAAGCAGTTATTTTTGGTTCCAGAGGTCGGGGAGACTTTAAAAAAACGTCGGATATTGATATTTGTATTTTTGGAGATGAAGTAACACATACAGAGATAAATCTTTTAGAATTTGATTTAAGAGAATTAAATACTCCTCTTGACTTTGATGTAGTAAGTTTTAAAAGTATTACGAAAGAGGAATTAAAAGAAAACATATTGAAGGATGGAGTAGAGGTATATGATAGAAAAAAGATTACTTCAGAGATTTGAAGATTTTAAAAATGCTTTTATGCGTTTAAAAGAAGCCTTTGATATCGAGATAGAGAATGAGATAATTATTGATGGGATAATACAAAGATTTGAATTTACTTTTGAATTAGCGTGGAAACTTATGAAAGATTATCTTGCTTATGAAGGGATTGAAGTAAACAGTCCGAGAAGTGTTATCAGGGCAGCTTATGAAAATCATTTAATAGATGATGGAGAAGCTTGGATAGATATGTTAATGGATAGAAATAAAACTTCACATATTTACGATAAAAAATTATCTTTAGAGATTTATAACAATATAAAGGATAAGCATTTAAAATATCTTGAAGATTTAAAAAGAAAATTGGAAATGATCATTGAGAGAGAAAATAAGTAAGATTCCTTTATCTTAATTTATGCTGCTATAAGGGGATTATTTGAAAATAGAAAGAAATAACTAATAAATTATAAGGAGTTGATGAAATGATTAAAGCAGTTATTTTTGACATGGACGGTGTAATTATTGACAGTGAGCCAATACACATTAAATTAGAAGAGGAATTATTCAAAAGTTTAGGAGTAGAGATAAGTGAAGACGAACATTTGACATTTGTGGGGACTTCTTCTTATTATATGTGGAGGAAGGTTAAAGAAAAATTTAATCTTTCTCAAAGCGTAGAAGAGCTTGTAGAAATAGATAGAAAAAGGTATTTAGAACATGTCTTGAAAACAGGCGAAATAATTCCTATAGAAGGTATAACAGAGACGGTAAAAAAGCTTTTTGAGAAAGAGTATAGATTAGCTGTTGCTTCTTCCTCTCCTATAGATGTGATAGAATTAGTTGTGAAAAAGTTGGGAATTGATAACTGTTTTGAGGTGCTTGTATCTGGAGACTATGTAAAAAATAGCAAACCAGCCCCAGATATATTTTTATATGCAGCAGACAAATTAAAAGTAAAACCTCATGAGTGTGTTGTAATTGAGGATTCATACAATGGAGTTCATGGTGCTAAAAAAGCAGGGATGAAAGTGATAGGTTTTAAAAATCCTAATTCCGGAAATCAGGACTTATCAGAAGCTGATTTTATTATAGATTCTTTGGGAGAAGAATTATTAGAAATTATAGATGAATTAAACAATGCGGAAGATGTTGTTAAAAACTAATAAAAATAAATGGTGCGCCTGACAGGAATTGAACCTGCGACCTCTCGGTCCGGAGCCGAACGCTCTATCCGCTGAGCTACAGGCGCACACTTTACACATAAAAGTTTACTATGAAAAAACTAACCTGTCAAATGGATTTGATATTTATTAAACGTAGTGGTAAAATAATATTTGGAAACAATAAACAAAAGGAGGAGTGACAGATGCAGAGCGTTAGTATCGAAGCTATAAAAAGAGATACTGGTAAAAATGCAGCTCGCCGTTTGAAAAATCAAGGCTATATTCCTGCTATTTTATATGGCAAGGGTATGGCGGAGAGCATTCCTTTGGCAGTTGAATATAACAAGCTTCAAAGGTTGCTACAAAAACATGGAAGGAATGTCCTCCTCAATGTGATTGTGGATGGTTCTACTCATAATGCGGTTATTAAAGAGATTCAAGAAGATACTTTGAAAGGGAAAATAATTCATGTTGATTTCCAAAGAGTGTCAATGTATGAAGAAATTGAAGCTACTGTTCCATTGAAATTTGAGGGAACAGGCCTTATTGAAAGTAGAGGTGGAATTGTACAGCATCAACTTTGGGAGTTGACAGTGGAAAGCTTACCCGACAAAATTCCTCAAGAAATTGTTGTGGATTTAAGCAATTTAGAGATTGGAGATACACTTTTTGTAAAAGATATACAAGTTCCTGAGGGAGTAAAAGTTGTAGATGACCCCGATGAGATTGTAGTTTCTGTATTGGCACCTAGAGAAAGTGAAGAAGAGGCAGAAGAAGAGGCTACTGAAACAGCGAAAGAAAGTGAATAATAAAAAAAGAGAGGTTATACCTCTCTTTTTTTAATAATTAGCTATTTTTCTTTTTTCATTGGTTAGCCTTTCTGGGATTATATCATTTCGGATTAGGTCTTCATAAGTTTCTCGCGCAACAATTATATCAGCCTGACCATTAGATACGAGTACTGCAGCAGGACGAGGTAACCTGTTATAATTGCTGGCCATCGAATAATTGTAAGCACCTGTACAGGTTACAGCTAGTATATCTCCTTCTTCAATTTTAGGTAGAGTAATGTCCCAAATTAGCATATCACCTGATTCGCAAAGCTTTCCTGCTATTGAAACTTTTTCTGATTTTATATTCTTAGCTTTATTAGCTACAATAGCATCATATTTTGCTCCATATAAAGCGGTACGTATATTATCAGACATTCCTCCATCTACCGCTACGTATTTTCTGACACCTGGTATGTCTTTAATTGCTCCTACTGTGTAAAGAGTAGTTCCGGCATTTCCTATTATAGAACGACCTGGCTCTACAATTATGTTTGGCATTTTTATATTTAAAGCAACGGAGTATTCTTTTACTGCTTGCATTATTTCTTGAGCTATTTGTTCGATTGGCTGGGGATCGTCCTCTTCTACATATGCTATTCCAAAACCTCCACCTAAATCTAGTTCCCCTACTTCCCAACCTAAAAATTCTTTTACTAATTTTAAGAAATTCATCATAATTTCTATTTCAGCTTTATAAGATTCTGCATCAAAAATCTGAGAACCGATATGAGAATGTAGACCTACTAGATTTACATTTTCCAAAGTTAAAGCATATTCTATGGCTCTCATTGCGTCTCCATTAAAAAGAGGGAAGCCAAATTTTGAATCCATTTGTCCTGTTTTTACATATTGGTGAGTATGAGCTTCTACACCAGGAGATACTCTTATATAAATATTAGGAACTTTATTCATCTTTTTTGCCAAGTCATTTAACATATTTAGTTCATACCAATTATCTACAATGATTCTCCCAATATTATTTTCTAATGCCATTATAAGTTCTTCTTTTGATTTATTGTTGCCGTGAAAGTATATTTTTTCAGCAGGGAATCCTGCTTTTAACGCAGTATATAGTTCTCCACCAGAAACGACATCAAGACCCAAGTTTTCTTCTTCAATTATTTTGCATATTGCCATTGTCATGAAAGCTTTGCTGGCATAAATCACTTCATTTCCTGGATAATCTTTTTTAAAGCCATTATAAAATGCTCTACAATTTTGCCGCAATAACTCTTCGTCTATTACATAAAGCGGTGTACCAAACTTTTTTGCAAGAGTTACAGTATCGCAACCACCTATTTCCAAATGACCCTTTGAATTTATCTTCATTGTCCCATGCAACATTCTATCAACCTCATTTACTTTAATAATTTAAATTATGAAACTAAATAACAAAATAAAATACAGCTAAGTATTACCTCAGCTGTCTAGTTTGCACATAGACATGGTAATACCTCCTTCCCCCTATAGCGAGATAGCTCTTCACTGAAGGCTCGGGAAACCTCCAGTGACAGTCCTATACCTATTCGGCATAGGCCCAGCTGCGTAAACTTTAAGGAATTTACGCGCTTCGGCGAGCATCCCTTTCATATACCTTCATCGGCCCTTAAATACCTCTGGTATACTACTCTTGATAACCCGCGCCTCTACCTCACCTTCCAAGAAGATGAGGTATTGTTATTCAATTTTTTTATTTTTTTATTATAATATCATTTATGAAAACACCTGTCAATAGATTTTCGAAAAATTCTTATTAGAAATTAAAAAATGGATAAACTAAATGAGAGGTGTTTATAAATGCCATGGATAATAACTTTCATAGTTTCATGGATTATATTCTTTTTGTTAGTTGATTGGAGGTATATAAAATATACTGTATGGGGAGGACTATTAGCTTTAAGCTTTCAACTTGTTGTAGATGAAATTGCAATTGGTCTTAATCTTTATGATTTTTCTAATGTTGTTATTAGGATCTTTGATTCAAGTTTATTTTTTACTTTAGGTGCGCCTTTTTGCATAGGGGTATTGTATGCACAAACATATCCTAAAAATAATATTTTGCGCCTTATAGATGTGATCATTTCAACCGCATTATTTTTTATAATGGAATATTTATTAGTGCATATAGGGGCACTAAAGTATTTTCACTGGCACTATTTATATAGTCTAATTATAGACGTGGCAGCACTTTTGGCCTTAGGAAATCTCATCACTATTTTTAAATTGTCCCCCTGGATGAGGAGGGAAAAATAGTGAAACTATATGTTTTTTTGAGTTTGATTGTTATTGATGGGGTATTGGTGTTCTTGTGGTTTAATTTTTTAAATAAAATTCAAAAAAAAGAGGGTTAAAGAAAAAAATACCTACTATTGTAGATATATTGTACAAAAATTTGTGCTAAATATCATATTTATTGACGATAGTAAAGTAGAAGAAATAGTATTATAATAAAGGCATCAAACGTTTTCTAATAGGGGGAATCTAAAAATGGCTGATGTTGTACTCAAACATGTTTACAAAGTCTATCCAGGTGGTGTTACCGCAGTTAAAGATTTTAATCTGGAAATTCAGGACAAAGAGTTTATAGTATTGGTTGGACCTTCCGGTTGTGGTAAAACTACAACATTGAGAATGATAGCAGGACTTGAGGAAATATCAAGTGGGGAACTTTATATTGATGGCAAACTTGTGAATGACGTGCCACCAAAAGATAGGGATATCGCAATGGTATTCCAAAACTATGCTCTTTATCCTCATATGACAGTGTATGACAATATGGCTTTTGGTCTTAAACTTAGAAAGGTTCCAAGAGCGGAAATTGATAGAAAAGTAAAAGAAGCAGCTCGAATTTTAGGATTGGAAGAATATTTAAACAGGAAACCAAAAGCTTTGTCAGGTGGACAAAGACAGAGGGTTGCATTGGGACGTGCTATTGTCCGCAATCCAAAAGTATTCTTGATGGATGAACCTTTGTCCAACTTAGATGCAAAGTTGAGAGTACAAATGAGAACCGAGTTGGCTAAACTACACGATAGATTACAGACGACTTTCATATATGTTACCCACGACCAAACAGAAGCTATGACAATGGGTACAAGAATAGTAGTTATGAAGGATGGCGTTATTCAGCAAGTAGATAAACCTCAGACTATTTATGATTATCCAAATAATTTGTTTGTAGCTGGATTTATTGGAAGTCCTCAAATGAACTTTATTGATGCAAGATTAGAAAATAAGAATGGCAAAGTATATGCTACTTTTAAGGGATTCAGCATTTTGGTGCCAGAAGGGATTTTAAAGAGATTAAAAGATCCAAGCTACGTTGGAAAAGAAATTGTGCTAGGAATAAGGCCAGAAGATTTGCATGACGAAGAAGTGTTCTTGGAAGCATATCCAGAGGCTGTAGTTGAAGCAAAAGTAGATGTTACAGAGTTGATGGGTCCAGAGACATATCTATATTTGGATGTGAATGGTGTTCCATTGACAGCAAGAGTAGATCCAAGAACAAGGGCAAAAGCAGGAGACGTAATTAAAATAGGATTTGATATAAATAAATTGCACATGTTTGATAAAGAAACAGAAATGTCAATTTTGAATAGAGTAATAAGCTAAAAGGCGGTTATTCCGCCTTAGACTGTAGACAAACTTTTTATATAACATGTTAGCATTTTGCATAAGTGTAGCGACTTGATAGAGCAGTAACTAAACTTAGCGAGGCTGAGAGGCGAAAGCGGGGCCGAAGCCAAGGAAGGCGGAGGCGGGCACTAAGTCAAGGATGACGAATGTGCCCGGAACCCCGCTTGAGCCCGAGGGCGAGCGATAGTTTAGTCTGCGATATCACCGGAGCGAACGATGCAAAATGCTAACAACGATAATTAGTTTGCCAGCAAACTGAGGCGGTTATTCCGCCTTTTATTTTTTGTGTCAAAATACCACATAAATTTACATTTGCCTATTATTTCTTCTAGGAAATAGTGTATAATTATTGTATACTATAAAGTAAGGTGGTATGAAAATGATCGGCTATGACCTTATAAAAAAGGTGGCTTACGATATTCAAAAAAATCTTCAAATGCCGTTATATATAATAGATAAGTCAGGAAATTTAATTTACGGTAACAAAGATTTTTTTGAAAAAAAAGCAGGATTTTTAGAGATAAAGGTAGAATATATTGATGAAAAAGATATATATGAAGTAGGAGAATTTATATGCTATAACATATTTTACAATAATGTTCTCTTTTTTACTATCGCTTTAGAAAGAAAAGATGAACAATCAAAAAAAGTGCTTTATCTAATTTCTCTAATTTTTGAACAATTGCTGCAGAAATATAATAGAGAAGAGTTTTTGATAGAGGCTTTAACAGGTAAATTAAGCGTAAATTTAGTGTCGTATTATGCTGAAAAATATAAAATAAATAAGAATGTGAAATACACAGTAGCAATTGTCGAATCGAATAATGAAATTGATGATGCGATAAAGATAATTACAAATATTTTTGATAAAGGCAATTTATATACTGTAAAATTTGATGATAAAAGATTTGTAACGATATTTTCTTACAAAGGAAATAACTCTTTAATAGAACTTTATAAAACTATGAAAGATATGATAGAATCTGAAGGCTATATGAAAGTAAAAATAGCTAGTTCTTCTTCCTTTGTGCCAATTGAGAATATACATATCGCCTATAGGGAAGCAGAGACAGCCTTACTTATTGGACAAAAATTGGAAGATGAAAAAGGAATATATATTTACGAAGATTACAGCTTTCCAGAAATTTTATGGGGAATTGATATAGAGAAGGTAAATAATTTTATTAAAAAAAGAAATATTGATTTTGGTATTTTCAAAGATGAGGAATTGATACAAACCTTAAATGCTTTTTTCAGGAATAGTTTAAATTTGAGTGAGACTGCCAGAGAGTTATACATTCATAGGAATACATTAGTTTATAGACTTGATAAAATTTTTAAAATGACAGGTCTGGATGCTAAAAATTTTGATGATGCTGTCCTATTAAAGACGATCATGATTTTGACCAAATTATATAATATTCCGAGGTGAGAAAATTTGATTAAATTTATAAATGTATCCAAAAGATACAATAAAGATATAATTGCTCTTTCAAATATTAGTTTTGAAATTGAAAGTGGGGAATTTGTATTTATTGTTGGGCCTAGTGGCGCAGGTAAATCAACTTTAATTAAATTATTGCTAAAAGAGGAAGAACCTACTTCTGGCAGTATTATGATTAATAAAAAAGATATAACAAAACTTAAAAAGCGTGAGATACCTTATTTGAGAAGGAGTATGGGGGTAGTTTTTCAAGATTTTAGATTGCTTCCTAATAAAACAGTGTTTGAGAATGTTGCCTTTGCTATGGAAATAGTTGGAGCACATCCAAAGGAGATAAGAAGAAAAGTCCCAATGGTATTGGCATTAGTAGGGTTAAGTGATAAAGCGGACAAGTATCCTAGGCAGCTGTCTGGTGGAGAACAACAAAGGGTTTCTTTAGCAAGAGCTATTGTAAATGAACCTTCTATTCTTATAGCAGACGAGCCTACTGGTAATCTTGATCCTGATACTTCCTGGGAAATTGTAAAACTCATTTCTGAAATAAACAAAAGAGGCACTACAGTTGTTATGGCCACCCATGCAAAAGATATAGTAGATGCCATGAAAAAAAGAGTAATAGCGCTGGAGAAAGGAAACATAGTACGAGACGAAGTAAGGGGTGCTTATGGATATGCTCTTTAGAAATTTAAAATATTTTTTAAAAGAAGGTTTTAATAATTTAGCAAGAAATAGGCTTATGACAATAGCTTCTATAACTTCTGTAATGGCAGCAATGCTTATTTTAGGTTTGTTTCTTGTTATTATTTTAAATGTTAATAGCTTGACTAATCAGGTGGAATCTCAATTAGAACTTAAAGTCTTTTTAAAAGATAATATTTCTGAACAAGAAGTTAGCCAGATAGGTAATGAGATAAAATCAATACATGGTGTTACTTCAGTAGTTTTTGAATCTAAAGAAGAGGCTTTACAAAAATTCAAACAACAATTAGGAGATAAAAGCTATTTAGCAGAAGGTTTAGAAAAGGACAATCCCCTTCCCCAATCTTATATAGTAAAAGTGAAAGATGCTAATTTGATGAAAAATATTTCAAACAAGATAAAGCAGATAAATGGAGTTGACAAAGTAAGTTATGGGCAAGATGTTGTAGATAAGCTTCTTGGAATTATAAAGATAATAAGGATAGTGGGGCTTTCTATTATACTTATTCTCTTTATAATTTCAATTGTCATAATTTCCAACACAATAAAATTGGGGGTTTTTGCAAGGAGAAGAGAAATCAACATAATGAAGTATATTGGAGCGACTGATTGGTTTATACGATGGCCATTTTTGATTGAAGGTATAGTATTAGGATTGGTAGGTGCCTTGCTATCAGTTGTAATATTAGCTTTAATTTATGGATATATGCTTGATATTATTAATAATAAATTAATGGTGTTTAAACTATTGCCATTAGAAAAAATAGCAGGGGACATTATAGTATATTTTTCTATAATTGGTGCAATTATTGGAGCCTTAGGAAGTGGACTTTCAATTAAAAGGTTCTTGAATGTTTAAAAATTTACAAGGGGGAAATAGCATTGCGAAGATATAGGTGGAAATGGCTAATCTTTGTCGTTATATTTCTCTTTACAGTGCTCTTTACGTCCTATCCAAAAGCAGACCAGCTTCAAGATGCTAAAAACAAATTAAATCAAATCCAAAAATCCATTACTGAGACTAAGAAGAAAAAGGAAGAAATAATTAATCAAAAAAATGATATTGCCGCTCAAATAGCAGATTTGGATAAAAAACTTAATGCTACACAGCAAGAATTAGCAAATGCACAAAAACAATTGTCTGATATTACTGCAAAACTTAACAAGACGCGAAAAGAATTAGAAGCGGCCAAACAAAAGGAAAATACCCAGCTCCAAACAATGAAAGAGCGTATAAGGGCTATATACATAAGTGGCGAATGGGGATATTTAGACGTACTTCTTGGTGCCCAAAATTTTGGAGATTTTATAACGCGATTGGATATTGTAAAACGCATAGTAGATTTTGATTCTAGTTTATTTGAATCCTATAAGCAACAGAGAGAACTTATTGAACAAAAAGAAAAAGAATTAGCACAAATGCAAAGAGAAGCGCAAAATTATAAAAACCAAATAGTTTCTCGACAAAGGGAATTACAAGTAGCTATGGCCTCGCGGGAAGGTTTGATGAGAGATTTAGAGAGACAGCAAAAATTATATGAACAACAGGAAGATGAGCTTTTGCAGCAGTCGAAACAGTTAGAGACAGTTATTCAACAATTGCAAGCGAAGTCAAGCATCAAATATGGCGGTGGAAAACTCTTATGGCCTGTTCCTTCTAGTAATGTGATTACCTCACCTTTTGGAATGAGATTGCATCCTGTACTTGGGGTTTATAGAATGCATACAGGTATTGATATTGCCGCCAATACGGGGGCTTCAATAGTAGCTGCGGCAGATGGACAAGTAATTTTTTCAGGATACTATGGGGGATATGGTTATACGGTAATTATAGACCATGGGGATGGAATATCTACCTTGTATGCTCATAATTCTGCCTTATTAGTAAAAGAAGGAGATACAGTTAAAAGAGGCCAAGTTATTGCAAAGGCAGGAAGTACAGGTTTAAGCACAGGTCCGCATTTGCACTTTGAAGTGCGTAAAAATGGTGTTCCAGTTAATCCGATGGACTGGTTAAAATAACCAGTCTGTTTTTTTTATTTCATGAATGTTGTATAATAAATAAGAACATATATATAATTTTAAGAGACTAAAAAAGGTGGGGAAATTATGGCAAAAAAAAGATTTTATATTTTGTTAGCAATGCTTTTGATAGTTACAAATGTCATAACTTTTGCACTCGCAAATGTGGTGTCAGTGGCTCTTCCCAATGGTAAAGTAATTGTTTCTCGCGAGGAGTACCAGTTGATAAAAAAATATAGTAAACTTTTTGAAATTGAGAAAACCCTTGAAAATAGATATGTGGATAGAGTAAATTCTTCAATTCTTTTAGAAGGCGCTCTGAAAGGAATGGCTAATTCTTTAGAGGACCCTTATACTGTATACATGAATAAAAAAGAATTTTCTGATTTTATGACTCAAACTACAGGTACTTATGGGGGAATAGGGATAGTTGTAGCAGTTGATAAAGAAGACCATATTGTGGTGGTTTCTCCAATAAAGAATACACCGGGGGAAAGAGCAGGAATAAAATCCGGAGATATAATAGTAGAAGTGAACAATAAAAAAGTAAGTGGCAAAAATTTAGATGAAGCAGTAGCTATGATGAGAGGACCTCAAGGAACAGAGGTAACCCTTACTATAATGAGAGAAGGAAAAACTTTTACTAAGACAATTACAAGAGAGATAATAAAATTAGAAACAGTATATGATGAAATGCTTCCTGATAAGATTGGGTATATTAAGATTACAATGTTTGACCAAAGCACAGCTGATGACTTTAAGGCAGCTCTTGATAAATTAAAGTCTCAGGGTATGAAAGGACTTATACTAGATTTAAGAGATAATCCTGGTGGACTTTTAGAGGAAACTATAGATATTTCTAATTTAATTTTGCCAAAAGGGGTTGTTGTGACGACCAAAGGGAGAGTTGACAATAAAGAATATTATTCTAAAGGACCTGGTCTGGGATTGCCACTTGCTGTGCTTGTAAATAAAGGCAGTGCTAGTGCCTCAGAAATTTTAGCAGGTGCAATAAAAGATAGGAAAGTAGGAGTTTTAGTTGGATCAAATACTTTTGGAAAAGGACTTGTACAAACTATTGTTGACTTTGGTGATGGTACAGGATTAAAATATACTATTGCAAGGTATTACACGCCAAATGGCACAAATATTCAAGGCAAAGGAATTGAGCCCAACTATGTAGTGGAGCTTCCTGAAAGTTACACTCTTCAAGATACTCCTGACTTAAAAGGAGATACTCAGCTTATAAAAGCTTTTGAAATTGTAAAAAGTGAGATAAAGTAGGGTGTTAAAATGACAGCTTTTATTAAAGTTTTTTGGTGGGCAATAGAGACGATAGCTTTATCAGTTTTTAATCCCTTTTTCTGGATAGTGATAATTCTGATAGTAATGCAGTATAGAAACAAAATAGCCATAGAAAGGGAAATTATGGGACAGGAGCAAGAACCAATGAAAGAATTGGTTCTTGACTCTGTCTTTTATGGTGTAATTGCTGCAATAATTGGGAGCTTTCTCATGATATTTTTAGGAATAACAATAGAAAATATAGGGCTTCAGTATGTATGGCCTTTGGTCATAGTATTGATGCTTGTCAATCCTAGATATATTTGTTTTTCTTATGCAGGAGGAATAGTTTCTCTATTCAGCTTGTTTTTTGGATTTCCTAATATAAGTGTGCCTGCCCTTATGTCTATTGTAGGTATTCTTCATTTGATGGAAAGCCTTTTAATATATATAGATGGTCCAAGGAATGCCACTCCTATCTTTGTAAGGCTTAAGGATGGGCGAGTGGCAGGAGGCTTTACTATGCAAAAGTTTTGGCCTATTCCTTTTGCTGCATTAACTATTGCTACTGGGATAACAATAACGGGACAGGGTGTAAATATGCCAGATTGGTGGCCCATCATCAAACCCTCTGGCATTGATTTAAATAATGTAATTTTTTTGATGATGCCAGCAATTGCAGCTTTGGGATATGGAGATTTAGCTTTAACTCAACTTCCAGAGAAGAAAACGCGCATTTCTTCGCTGCGTTTATTTTGCTTTAGCATAGTTTTAATTATATTAGCAGTATTAGGAATCTATATTAAATTATTTCAATATTTGGCAGCTATTTTTGCTCCAGTAGCTCATGAGCTTTTGATTTTGATAGGACAAAGAGAAGAAAGGGAAAATCCACCTCTTTTTGTAGCGCCAGATACAGGAGTGATGATTTTAGCGACAGCAAAAGGTTCTCCCGCTAGAGAAATGGGAATTAAACCGGGGGATGTAATATTAAAAATTAATGATATTCCTATTAATGAGCCAGATGATATAATACGAATACTCAATGAACGGCCTTCTGTGATGTGGATCACTGTAAAAGATTTAAATGGCAATTATACTAACTATGAATATAAGGATCCACAGGGAATTTTGGGATTAGGAGTTTTAATAGTGCCAAAGGCAACTTCTATGATTTATGAAATTAATGGGGAAGGAATATTTATAAAAAAATTAAAAGAAATCTTTAAAAATATTTTTAAGAAAAACAGATAAGGAGGCAGGGTGAGTGTTTTTACAAACTTTTGAAACATATAATTCTTTTAATGAAAGAGAGTTAAAAAATAAAAACGTCGTTGTAATAGATACCCTACGAGCTACAAGTGTTATTACTACTGCTTTATACAATGGAGCTAAAGAGATTATTCCAGTTTCAGAAGTGGAAGAAGCGATCGAACTTGTAAAAAGTTTAGATAAAACGACTTATCTTTTGGGTGGGGAAAGGAACTCTACAAAGATTGAAGGCTTTGACTTATCTAATTCTCCTTTGGAGTATACTCGTGAAAAGGTGGAAAATAAAACAATAATTTTTACTACTACTAATGGGACAAAAGCTTTAAAAAAAGTCTCTTTAGCAGATAATGTAATTTTAGGATGTCTTTTAAATGCTTCTGCGGTTGCTAAGTATATATATACCAGCAATAAGGATACAATAATTGTATGTGCCGGGACAGAAGGGAAATTTTCTCTTGACGACATAATAACTGCTGGAGTGATATATAAAAAACTGCAAGATTTAATGGAATTTGAAAGTGATGATTTATCAAAAGCCAGTTATTTTTTGTACAAACCTTATGAAGATAACTTGTATGAAATAATGAAACATGGCTTTCACTTTAAAAGATTAAAAGACTTAGGGTATGATGAAGACATAGAGTTTTGCTTGACGGTTGATAAGTTTGATATTGTGCCAAAACTTAAAGACGGAATTATAAAAAATTCAGCCGACCTGTAAAGGCCGGCTGTTTGGTATGTGCAAAATGTCAGCCATTTATAAAGTGTAGCTACATCTTTACCTACAAGATCTTGACACGGACGGCTGTTTGGTTATGTTTGTGTTGACAAGTAGGGTATGCTATAATAATAAGATGATAATTGCAAAGAGGGTAGAAAAAATGAGTGGATTTAAGTTGGTATCTAATTTTAAACCAACAGGAGACCAACCTCAAGCTATAGATAAATTAGTTGAAGGGGTAAAAAAAGGATATAGATTTCAAACCTTATTGGGTGTGACGGGTTCTGGAAAAACCTTTACTATGGCTAATATAATCCAGAAGTTAAATCGTCCTACTCTTGTCATCGCTCATAACAAGACCTTGGCTGCACAATTGTACAGCGAATTTAAAGAGTTTTTTCCAGACAATGCGGTAGAATATTTTGTGAGTTATTATGACTACTACCAACCGGAGGCTTATATACCCCAAACTGATACTTATATTGAAAAAGATGCTTCTATAAATGAAGAAATAGATAAATTGAGGCACTCTGCTACGGCAGCTCTTTTTGAGCGAAGAGACGTTATAATTGTCGCCAGTGTTTCTTGTATATATGGCTTAGGTGACCCTGTAGATTACGAAAATCTTATGCTTTCTCTAAGGCCGGGAATGATAAAAGATAGGGACGAAATAATTAAAAAGCTTGTAGATATACAATATGAAAGAAATGATGTGAATTTTACAAGAGGCAAATTCAGGGTAAGAGGAGATGTTATAGAAATTTTCCCTGCTTCTTTTTCCAATAAGGCGATAAGGGTTGAGCTTTTTGGAGATGAAATTGACAGAATAGCGGAAATTGATGTGTTAACAGGTGAAGTACTGGGATTAAGAAAACACGTGGCTATATTTCCGGCTTCTCACTATGCTACTTCAAAAGACAAATTGGAAAGAGCGATAAAAAGCATTCGAGAAGAACTGGAGCAAAGGTACAAAGAGCTTAAAGATGCTGGCAAAATAGTAGAGGCTGAAAGACTAAGACAGAGGACAAATTACGACTTAGAGATGCTTCAAGAGATGGGCTACTGCCAAGGAATAGAAAATTATTCAAGGCATATTTCAGGAAGACCTCCAGGAAGCCCTCCTTATACTCTTTTAGATTATTTCCCTAAAGATTTCCTTATCTTTATAGATGAGTCTCATGTGACAATTCCTCAGATTAGAGGGATGTACAATGGAGATAGGTCGAGAAAAGAAGCATTAGTAGAATACGGATTTAGACTTCCTTCTGCCTTTGACAATCGTCCTCTTACTTTTGAAGAGTTTGAAAAGAGGATAAATCAAGTTATCTTTGTTTCTGCAACACCAGGACCTTACGAGCTTGAACATTCGGAGCAAGTTGTTGAGCAGTTAATACGACCGACAGGTCTTATAGATCCAGAAGTGATTGTAAAACCTGTAAAAGGGCAAGTAGATGACTTAATAGGAGAAATTAGAAAGACGGTAGACAAAGGCTTTAGAGTACTTGTTACAACTCTTACGAAAAAAATGGCAGAGGATTTAACGGATTATCTAAAAGATATGGGAATAAAAGTAAAATATTTACATTCTGATATTGAGACGATTGAAAGGGTGGAAATAATAAGAGATTTAAGGCTGGGTAAATTCGATGTTTTAATAGGCATAAATCTTTTAAGAGAAGGGTTGGATATACCTGAGGTTGCTTTGGTGGCAATATTAGACGCAGATAAAGAGGGATTTTTGCGTTCAGAGACTTCCTTAATACAGACTATAGGACGTGCCGCAAGAAATGCGGAAGGACGAGTAATAATGTATGCAGATACTGTAACAAATTCTATGAAGAGAGCAATTGATGAGACGAATAGAAGAAGAAAGATACAAATGGAATATAACAAAAAGCATGGTATAACTCCAAAGACAGTAATTAAGGGAGTAAGAGATGTAATTGAAGCTACTCACGTAGCTGAAGAAGAACAGAAGTACAGAAGAAAGAAAGTTAAGACTTATGACCCTGAAATTATTAAGTCAACTATAGAGCAACTTGAAAAAGAAATGAAAGAAGCTGCAATTGAGCTGCAGTTTGAAAAGGCTGCAAAATTGAGAGATGTGATTTTTGAATTGAAGAAACAGTTGGAGGAAGTAGTTTGAGGTGAAATCATGGCGAAAGACAAAATTGTAATTAAAGGGGCAAGAGTTCATAATTTAAAAAATGTAGATTTGGAGATTCCACGAGATAAATTAACTGTGATAACGGGTTTATCAGGTTCTGGTAAGTCTTCTCTTGCCTTTGATACCATTTATGCTGAAGGTCAGAGAAGATATGTGGAGTCGTTGTCAGCTTATGCAAGGCAATTTTTAGGACAAATGGACAAACCAGACGTTGATTATATAGAAGGTCTTTCACCGGCAATATCTATAGACCAAAAGACCACAAATAAAAACCCTCGTTCTACGGTAGGAACGATAACTGAGATTTACGACTATCTAAGACTTTTATATGCAAGGGCTGGGATTCCCCATTGTCCTGTTTGTGGAAAAGAGATTAGCATGCAAACTATAGATCAGATGGTAGACAGAGTCAAAGAATTGCCAGAAGGTACAAGGATACAGGTACTGGCTCCTGTTATTAGAGGAAGAAAAGGGGAATATGCTAAGCTTTTAAATGACATAAAAAAGAGCGGATATGTCAGAGTGAAAATTGATGGAGTCATGTACGATGTAAATGAGGAGATTAAACTTGACAAAAATAAAAAGCATACTATTGAAGTTGTGGTAGACAGGGTTATTATAAAACCGGGAATAGACATGAGGTTGACAGACTCTATAGAAACAGCTTTAAAATTAGCAGATGGGATAGTTTCTATTGATGTAATAGACGGAGAAAGCTTTACACTCTCTGAAAAATACGCTTGTACAGAGTGCAACATAAGTATTGAAGAACTTTCCCCGAGAATGTTTTCCTTCAATAGCCCTTATGGGGTTTGCCCTGTTTGCACTGGATTGGGAGAATTTATGAAGGTAGATCCAGAGCTTTTAATACAAGACCCTAAAAAATCATTAGCAAATGGGTTGTTGCCGGGGATTGTTGCTTCACAGGATAGTTATGCTTATTACAACATTTTAAGATTAATTGAACATTTTGGATATACAGAGAATACTCCTTATGAAAAGTTTAGTGAAGATTTAAAGAATGTACTGCTTTATGGCAAAGATACAAAAGGTAAGTCCTATGGATTTGAAGGTATAGTAAACAATCTTGAAAGAAGGTACAACAATACTTCTTCAGATTTTATAAAAGAAGAGATAGAGAAATATATGAGACCGGTTACTTGTCCTGCATGCCATGGGGCTAGATTAAAGCCAGAAGCGCTAGCTGTGACTGTTGGTGGACTTTCCATAAAAGAAATGACAGACCTTTCTGTTGGCGAGCTTATAAAATTTATTGAGGAACTCAAATTAACAGAAAAACAAGAGATTATTGCAAAGCCAATTTTAAAAGAAATAAAGGCAAGGCTTAATTTTCTTGTGGATGTAGGACTGGATTATTTGACTCTTTCAAGACCTGCAGCTACTTTATCAGGTGGAGAAGCACAAAGGATAAGATTGGCAAGCCAGATAGGCTCTGGGCTTGTAGGAGTCACATACATCCTGGACGAGCCGAGCATTGGACTTCATCAAAGAGATAATGAAAGGCTTATAAATTCCTTGAAAAAATTAAGAGACCAAGGCAATACTCTTATAGTAGTAGAGCACGATGAGGATACAATATATGCGGCAGACTACATTGTGGATGTAGGACCAGGCGCAGGTGAGCATGGAGGAGAAATTGTAATTGCGGGTACGATAGAAGATGTGTTAAAATGTGAAAAATCAATTACAGGCCAGTATTTAAGTGGTAAAATAAAGATAGAAGTGCCAAAACAGAGGAGAAAACCTAATGGAAAAGCTTTAATAGTGAAAGGAGCTAAGGAAAACAATTTAAAGAATATAGATGTGGTTTTCCCCCTCGGAGTATTTATATGTGTTACAGGGGTTTCTGGCTCAGGCAAAAGCACCCTTATAAATGAGATACTGTACAAAGCATTGGCACAGAAGATTTATAAGTCCAAAGATAAACCAGGTATGCACGATGCAATAGAGGGTATCGATAATATAGATAAAGTAATAAATATTGACCAGTCTCCTATAGGCAGGACTCCTCGCTCAAATCCTGCTACCTATACAGGAGTTTTCGACTATATAAGAGAGGTTTTTGCAAATACTCCAGAAGCTAAAATGAGAGGCTATAAACCAGGAAGATTTAGTTTTAATGTTAAAGGTGGAAGGTGTGAAGCCTGTGGTGGAGATGGTATAATTAAAATTGAGATGAACTTTTTGCCGGATGTGTATGTCCCTTGTGAAGTCTGCAAAGGGCAAAGGTATAATAGGGAAACATTGGAAGTAAAATATAAAGGGAAAAATATTTCGGATGTACTTAATATGACGGTAGAAGAGGCGTTAGAATTTTTTGAAAATATACCCAGGATAAAAAATAAATTGATGACTTTATATGATGTGGGTTTAGGATATATTAAGCTAGGGCAACCTTCTACTCAGCTTTCAGGAGGAGAAGCACAAAGAGTAAAATTAGCTACTGAACTTTCTAAAAGGCCTACAGGTAAAACACTATATATTTTGGATGAGCCTACAACTGGATTACATTTTGCAGATGTGCATAGGCTTCTTGAAGTTTTAAATAGATTAACTGATGCGGGCAATACTGTTATTGTAATTGAACACAACTTAGATATCATAAAAAGTGCAGACTATATCATTGACTTAGGACCAGAAGGTGGAGACAAGGGTGGAAGGGTAATAGCTACAGGGACACCTGAAGAAGTTGCTGCTAATGAGAATTCTTATACAGGCCATTTTTTGAAAAAAGTCCTTTCTCAAAAATGAGGTGAATTTATGTATTATGCCATAGCTTCTCAGATATTAAAATATGTCCTTATTTTTCTCATCTACCTGTTTTTATACAGGGTTTTTAAAATAGTGTATATGGACATAAAAGGGGTAAGATATGAGAGGCAAATAACAGCGGCTAAACTTTCTTTTTTAAATGGAGAAAGGACTTTTAATCTTTTTGAAGTTACTACCATAGGAAGGTCGGAGGAATGCGATATAGTTATTGAAAGCCCTTATGTGTCTGCCAGACATGCTATCATACGAAAGAGAGGCAAAAGATTTTATATCCAAGATTTAAATAGCACAAATGGCACTTTTATAAATGGCAAAAGAATAAAAGGAATTGCTAAAATAAGGAATAATGATGTAATTACTTTAGGTGATGTCGACCTCAAATTTATTTTGTAGGTGAAATCTTATGGAAGAATATATAAAAACCGGTTCTAAAGCTATGAAAAATGTTTTTTGGATATTTGTAATAGCCTTTTTGCTGCTTTTTATACACAATAAACCGAAGGGATTTGACACTATATATTTTACATTAGCATTTCCAATATTAATTTATATTGTTTATTACTTACATGTAAGATTGTTTCCCTTGGGGGAAATCCAATTTGTCATTTTAACTTCTTTTTTGACCGAAATGGGACTTATAATGATATACAGAGTTGCGCCGAATTTGCTCGTAAAACAGATTGTCTGGATTGCAATAGGATTTTTACTTTATTTCATTTCCTCATATATCTTCAAACACTATTATTTGCTTTATAAACTCAAATATGGGGAAGCTATTTACATTGCAATTACAATAGCGCTATTGGCTTTACCATTGATTTTTGGAAGAGAGATAGGTGGTGCTAAAAACTGGCTTACTTTTGATGGCATATATGTTCAGCCAGCTGAGCTTGCTAAGATAATATATATAATTTTCTTGGCAAAATATTTGTGTACTAGGAGAGAAACGAAAGACATAATTATGTTAGGATTAATAACTCTTGTAATCGTAGGAATATTTGTATTGGAAAAAGACTTAGGGATGGCGTTTTTGTTTTATGCTACTACAGTATTATTAATTTTTGTCTCTACTTCTAATCTATTGTACACAGCAGTAGGGATTGGGCTATTTGTTCTAGGAGGTATAATATCCTACTTTTTGTTTTGGCACGTAAGAGTAAGAATTGAGGCATGGTTGAATCCTTGGATGGATGTACCAGGAAAAACATATCAAATTGTACAGTCCCTTTTTGCCATTGCGGCGGGAGGTTTTTTTGGTACAGGGCTTGGCATGGGGCATCCCGAATATATACCGGCTGTGGCAACTGACTTCATTTTTTCTGCCATTAGTGAAGAATTTGGGTTTTTAGGAGCGGTAGCTATAATTCTTGTGTATTTTGTTATAATGTATAGAGGGATTAAAGTGGCACTAAATGCTAAAGACGAGTTTGGTGTATTAGTAGCTACAGGCCTCATTTCAATGTTTAGCTTACAAGTTTTTACTATAATTGGTGGTGTCATAAAATTCATACCTCTGACAGGGGTAACCCTTCCCTTTGTAAGTTATGGCGGTAGTTCTATGGTGACGAGCTTTGTGACATTGGGCATGCTCAATGGCATAGCTCTTAAGGAGGAGCAACAGGATGTCCAACTTAAATCGCAATATTAAAATTCTGTTTTGGTTTTTTTCTGTACTTTTTTTCGGCCTAATTGCCTATTTAACTTATTTCCAAATATATGAAAGAGATAAATTAATTACTAGTTCTTATAGTGTTTACAATCGAAGACTTATAGAACAGGAAAAAAAGATATTGCGAGGTAGTATTTTGGACAGAAATGGGATTGTGCTTGCAAAAAGCGTGCAGGTAGATGGTTTACAAAAAAGGGAATATCTAGATGGACCTGCTTTTGCCCATGTGATAGGATACAGCCGTAGAATATACCAGCAAGGAAACACAGGGATAGAAAAAGCCTATGATAGGGAACTACTTGGAATGGTAGGAAATGACCCGATGATTCTTTTGAGGAAATTAATTTTTGGAAAAGGACAAATGGGGAATAATGTTTATTTAACAATAGATAAAACATTACAAGATATTGCTTATAAGGATATGGAGGGTAAAAAAGGAGCGGTTGTGGCTTTAAATCCAAAGACTGGTGAAATTTTAGCGATGGTTTCTACACCTTCTTATGACCCCAATACTTTAGGAGAGAATTGGGAAGAAATAATGACAAGTTCTGAGCACGTAGTTTTAAATAGAGCTACGCAAGGTTTGTATCCTCCAGGGTCTGTCTTTAAAATTGTAACTACCGCAGCAGTTTTGACATATAACCCTGAGTTATATGACAAGACTTTTTATTGTAAAGGATATATAATTGTAGATGGTAATAGAATAAATAATTTTGGAGGTATTGCTCACGGAATAGAAGATTTTAAACAAGCTTTTTATAGGTCTTGCAACTCCTTTTTTATACAGGCTGGTTTGGATTTAGGAAGTGAAAATTTGCAAACAATAGCTTATGCTTTTGGACTAGATAAACGAGTTCCTTTAGAGATAGATACAACAAAAAATCAATTTCCTCCTATTGATGGGAAGTCTGATTTAGCTGAGACTTCTATAGGGCAAGGGAAAATGCTTGTGACACCTCTTACAATGGCCTTAGTTGCTTCTGCCGTTGCAAATGATGGGGTTATAATGAAACCCTATTTGATGAAATATGTAGCAGATCCTATTTCAGGGGCTGTCATTGAAAAAAGCACTCCTTCACAGTATTTAAATCCTATATCAAAAAAGGTGGCAGATGCTATTAAACAATTGATGATAGGCGCAGTTAACGATAAAGAGGGGACAGGTAAAGCTGCACAAATTCCTGGTATTACAGTTGCAGGCAAAACTGGGACTGCAGAAAATCCTCACGGTGATCCTCATGCGTGGTTTGTAGGTTTTGCCCCTGCAGAAAACCCACAGATAGTTGTAAGTGTAATAGTTGAAAATGGCGGTGAAGGTGGGAAAGTAGCAGCACCTATAGCGAGAGATATAATAAGAGCTTATTTAACTAAATGACCTGAAGGTGATGGATAATGACCATAGAAGAAAAATTAAAGCTTTTGCCTGAAAAACCTGGCGTTTATATAATGAAAGATAAAAGTGGCAAAATAATTTATGTAGGTAAAGCGGTAGTTCTCAAAAACAGAGTGAGGCAGTATTTTCAAAACAAAGAAAAACAATTGCCAAAAGTAAAAGTAATGCTTTCTCATGTAGAAGACTTTGAGTACATTGTTACTGATACTGAACTTGAAGCTTTAATGTTGGAATGCAACTTAATTAAAAAGTATAAGCCTAAGTATAATGTATTATTAAAAGATGACAAAAATTACCCCTATATTAAAGTTACAGTAAATGAAGAGTATCCCCGCATAATGTTTACGAGAAGGATTGAACCCGATGGGGCGAAATACTTCGGACCTTATAGCAGTGCCTTTGCAGTGAGGGAGACTATAAAACTTGTCAGAAAAATGTTTCCAATAAGAACATGTAACAAAAATATTGAAAAGGACATGGGTAAGGTTAGAGAATGTCTCTATTACCACATAGGATTGTGTTCTGCCCCTTGTACTAACAAAATAAATAAAGAAGATTATATAAAATTAGTTGATCAGGCAGTTCTCTTTCTTGATGGAAAGAGGGATTGGCTCATACAAAAACTTAAAGAAGATATGAAAAAAGCGGCGGAAGAATTGAGGTTCGAGGAAGCGGCGAGGATTAGAGACCAGATTTTTGCTATTGAAAGGACATCAGAAAAACAAAAGGTGGTATCAGTAGGAGAAGATGAGCAGGATATAATTTCAATGGCCCGAAGTGCGGATATTTCCTGCATACAGGTGTTCTTTGTACGAGACGGAAAATTAAGCGGAAGAGAGCATTATTATATGAAAAATACAGAAGGGATGGAAAGAGGAGAAATAATCTCTTCTTTTATAAAGCAATTTTATGAAGGTGCTCCTTACATTCCCAAAGAAATAATAACTGATGTGGAATTAGACGAAAGTGAGCTTCTCAGTGAATGGTTATCACAAAAGAGAGGCAATAAAGTTTTTATAACCATTCCTGTTAGAGGTAAGAAAAAAGAGCTTGTGGATATGGTTTATCAAAATGCCTTAGAAGCCCTTAAGAATGACATATCAATAAGAGAGGAAATTTCAAAAGCCCAGGTTGTATTAGAACTTTCTAATTTAGTGGGACTTGACTACGCCAAGAGGATTGAAGCCTATGATATTTCAAACACAAGAGGTCAAGACAATGTAGGGTCTATGGTGGTGTTTGTAGATGGAAAGCCCAAGAAAAGTCAGTACAGAAAGTTTAACATAAAATATGTAGAGGGACAAGACGATTATGAGAGTATGAGAGAGGTAATAGAAAGGCGTTTTTTACATGCCATTGAAGAAAAAGAGCTTATTGAAAAAGGTGAACTTGAAGAGGATAAGGCCAAATTTGCTGAAATGCCAGATTTAATATTTGTAGATGGTGGCATAGGGCATGTAAATGCTGTACTGCAGGTGTTAAGTGGCTTGGGGATTTCTATTCCTGTTTATGGTATGGTAAAAGATTCAAAACACAGGACTCGAGGCCTTGTATCACCTCAAGGTGAAATTGACATACCTATGACTTCAAAAGCTTTTCGCCTGATTGCTCAAATACAAGAAGAAGCTCATAGATTTGCCATAACTTTCCACAAAGAAAAGCAAAGCAAAAGATTTAAAAGCGAACTTCTCAATATCCCCGGCATAGGAGAAAAGAGGGCAAAAGCTTTATATGATGCCTTCAAATCCATAGAAGAAATAAAAAGGGCAAGTGTGGAGGACCTTAAAAAAGTGGAAGGAATGAATGAAAAAGCTGCTCAAGCTGTATATGAATATTTTAGGAAATAAAAAGCGTCAAGATTTTGTCTTGACGCTTCAGACTATAGACAAACTTTCGTAAAGGAGATATTTTGCATAAGGAGCGACTTGTTACAAAGCGATAACAAAACTTAGCAAGACCGAGGGTGGAGGCAGGGCCGAAGCCATGGATGGCGGAGGCGGGCACCTTAAGGCATGGATGCCGATTGTGCCCGGTACCCTGCCGGAACCTGAAGGTCGAGCTTTAGTTTTGTCGCTTTGGAACACCGGAGCGACGATGCAAAATATCTCCTTTGAACATTTTTTAACTTTGTCAACAAACTGGAGCGTCAAGATTTTGTTTAAACATAATCCAGTAACCCCCTTACAGACACATCTCCTGACATAATACTAAGTCTTTTGCCTTCTTTTGTCTCTACTACCAAACTTCCATTATTGTCAATAGTGACAGCTTTTCCTTCAATTTCACCTTCATTGGCAATGACTTTTATCTGCCTTCCTATTGTTATGGACTTTTCAATGCATATAGGCCTTATGTATTCAAAGCCTTTTTGTAAATATGCATTATAATAAAATTCCAGGTTATTTAAAATGCTGGCGGTAAGTTTTTTCCTATCAACTTTAGAGTTGGTTTCTAAGTACAAGGAAGTGGCTTTCCCTTTTAATTCTTCAGGGAAATTGTCACAATTTACATTGACTCCAATTCCTATTATCACATAGTTTATTTTGTCAATTTCTGAACTCATCTCTGTCAATATTCCACACACTTTTTTATTGTTTAGTATTATATCATTTGGCCACTTTATTTTGCTTTCTACATGAAATACTTCTTCAATAGCTTTGACTACAGAAATTGCCGCTACTTGTGTGAGATTAAGTGCCTCCTGTGGCTGTATATTTGGTTTTAAAATGATAGACATCCAGATGCCACAGCCTTTTTGAGATATCCAACTTCTTCCTAATCGGCCTCTTCCTGCTATCTGCTCTTCGGCAATAATTACTGTACCATCAGGAACCTTTGATGCCATTTCTTTTGCGAAGTTGTTTGTAGAATCAATGACTAACTTATGTATATAATTTTTTCCTATAAAATTTGTAGTAAGATAAGGGGATACTTCTTCATAAATTAACAAATCAGGCTCAGAAACTAACATATACCCCAGCTTGTGATGGGCTTCTATTTGGTATCCTTCATTTTTTAATTCATTTATATGTTTCCATATAGCAGTTCTTGAGACGTTGAGTTGATCAGAAAGTTTTTGCCCAGAGATATATTCCCCTTTGTTTTCTTTTAAAAGTTTAAGAAGCTTTGACCTTAACATTTTTTCACCTCAAAAGTTTATATAGCTATAAACATATTATAATTTACATCTTCCAAGAAGAAAAGGTTTTGTCTATTTACTTATTTTACATTAAATAATATAATTGAATTAAATGCAGCGTTTTGTTGCTGGCTGGAGGTGAAAAAGTGGATAAGATTCCTGTTGAAACTTTGATAAAGGATTTAAATTTGGAAGTTATTGTTGAGGCCAAAAATAATAAAATAGATATAACTACAAGTGATGTAAATAGGCCGGGCTTACAATTTTCCGGCTTTTATGAGCATTTTGCTTACGAAAGAGTGCAAATCATTGGAAAAGTTGAAACAACTTTTATAGAACAGTTGCCAGATGATGTATTAGCTGAAAGAGCAGACAGGTTTTTTAATTATCCCATTCCCTGTCTTATTGTAACGAGAGATTTAAATATTCGTCAAGAGATCATAGATGCTGCGCAAAAACACGATAGATACCTTTTAAGGACAAAAGAAGCTTCTACCAAGTTTATAAATAGATTAATTAATTACCTTGATGAAAAGTTAGCACCACAAATTACTATTCACGGAGACCTTGTAGATGTGTATGGTATAGGTGTTCTTTTATTAGGAGAAAGTGGCATAGGTAAAAGTGAAACGGCATTAGAGCTAATCAAAAGGGGACACCGACTGGTTGCTGATGATGCGGTGGAAATCAGCAAGATAAGTGAGGACAAGCTTCAAGGGAGTTCACCTGAGATAATAAGGCATTTTATTGAAATAAGAGGTATTGGCATACTTGACATAAAGACATTGTATGGTGTGGGTTCTGTTAGAAATTCTATGAACATAGACTTAGTTATTCAATTGGAAGAATGGGACGAAGATAAGTACTACGACAGGTTAGGATTAGAAGACGATTATATCAAATTTTTAGATGTCAAAGTTCCAAAGCTTACTATACCTGTAAGACCAGGAAGAAATCTCGCGATAATAGTAGAAGTAGCAGCGATGAACCACAGGCAAAAACAAATGGGATACAACGCTGCTCACGAACTTAACAAAAAATTATTAAAACAAATAGGGAATTAAAGGGAGAGGATAAAGTTGAAGTTAGTTTTGGATACTCACACTCACACAATTTCCAGCGGTCACGCTTACAGCACTATTACAGAAAACGCAAGGGAGGCTTATAAAAAAGGGCTTCAACTTATATGTATGACAGACCACGGACCTAAAATGCCAGGAGCTGCTCACCTTTGGTATTTTGGAAATTTAAAAGTGTTACCTGAAAAAATAGAGGGGGTGGAGATATTAAAAGGGGTAGAAGTTAATATAATGGATGAAGAAGGAAATTTGGACTTACCAGAAGGAATACTTAAAAAACTAGATATAGTGATTGCCAGTTTACATGACGTGTGTTTTGAACCAAGTGACGATATAGAAAGAAACACAAAAGCTATTATAAATGCTATAAAAAACCCTTATGTAGATATAATAGGACATCCTGGGAATCCCATCTATCCAATAGATATTGAAAAAGTTTTAATGGCTGCTAAAGAATATGGCAAATTTATTGAAATAAACAACAGCTCCTTTGTAAGTTCAAGAAAGGGCAGTGAAGAAAATTGTTTTCTCATTGCTAAAAAAGCGAAAGAAATGGGAGTAAAAATTGCTGTGGGAAGCGATGCACATGTAAGCTTTGATGTAGGAAGGTTTGAGGAAGCTCTCAAAGTTATTAAGAATGCCGGTATAACTGAGGATTTAGTGCTTAATACTGATGTTGGAAAAATAAAAGAATATCTTAAAGAGAAAAAACGGAAAATTGGAGGAGAGGAAGAATGAGAATTGGTGTTGACCTTGGAGGCACTAATATTGCTGTTGGATTGGTAGATGAGGAAGGACGTATAGTAGCAACAGGCAGTAGACCCACAAAACCAGAAAGAGGTTATGAAGCGGTTGCCAAGGATATAGCAGAAATAGCTCTTGAGCTTATTAATAGAACTAATACTGATATAAAAGAGATTAAATCAATGGGTATTGGAGTTCCAGGAGTAGCAGACAGTGAAAAGGGTATAGTGATACGGGCAGTTAATCTTTTTTGGACAAAAGTACCTCTTGCAAAAGAAATAAGAAAATATATTGATTTGCCAATATATATGGACAATGATGCAAATGTAGCGGCTTTGGCAGAGGCGGTATTTGGTGCTGGCAGAGGTTCAAAATCATCTGTGACAATTACTTTAGGCACAGGAGTAGGGTCTGGATTTGTTCTAGATGGCAAAATATATAACGGTGCTCACCATTTTGCACCTGAGATTGGGCACATAGTAATAGGTAACAATGGCGTAAGGTGTAATTGTGGTAAAGTTGGTTGTTTGGAAACATACGCTTCAGCTACTGCTTTAATAAGAGAAGGGAAAAAGGCCGCTAAAAAAGACCCTAACTCTCTTATTTTAAAATTTGCAAATGGGGATATAGAAAATATAACGGCTAAAAATGTAATTGATGCCGCAAAGCAGTATGATGAAGAGGCTATCAAGATTTTTAATGACTATGTCAAATATTTAGCTATTGGAATTGTAAATGTCATAAACATGCTTGATCCTGAAGTGATAATATTAGGCGGCGGTGTCGCAAATGCGGGGGATTTTCTTATAAAGCCTCTCAAAAAAGAAGTGGCGGAGAATATTTTGTTTAAAGACCTTCCTTATGCTGACATACGAAAAGCAGAGCTTGGAAATGATGCGGGAATCATCGGTGCTGCTATACTAGGTTAAAGGAGGATAATTATGAAAATATATGAAATTTACAAAAACTCAGGAGTATCGGATAACCACATTGCTATAAAATTTAAAGACAAAATTTATACTTACAGAGAAGTTGATTTTTTAATAGATAAATACGCTTCTTTCTTTCAATCAATAGGTGTAAAAAAAGGTGATAGAGTAGCATTGAGTTTTCCCAATTGCCCTGAGTATATATTTTCTTTTATGGGGGCATCCAAGGCAGGGGCTATTGTTGTCCCATTGAACATGATGCTTACACTTGAAGAAATTGCTTATATAATTATGGAATCGGGAACAAGTACCATTGTTTTACATCCTGTAATAGCTCAAAAAATTGACAAGTCTCAATTGGGAAGATTGAACATTAAAAATGTTGTCATTTTAGATGAAAATACGATTGCTACTATATTAAAGATGAAAGTAGCTAAACCTGTTGATGTAGAAGCTGATGAAGTTTGTGCTTATTTATATACGTCAGGGACGACTGGAAAACCAAAAGGCGCAATGCTTACTCACAATAATTTCCTTGCTGATGTAAAAGCGTTGGATGAAGTTTCTGATTTGGGACCAAACGATAATTTTTTGGCTTTATTGCCTTTATTTCACAGTTTTTCATGGACAGTTAACATACTTCTTGGGTTTTATTTAGGTTCTACTATTACGATAAAAGAAAGTTTTATGCCAAAAGATACATTGGAAACGCTAACCAATGAAGATGTAACCGTATTCTGCGGGGTGCCTTCAATGTTTGCAGTTTTAATGAGAATGGCAGAAAAAGGTCAGTTTAAAGCATTAAGGTTAGCAATATCTGGAGGAGCTCCTTTAGCTCCTGAGATACAAAGGGGATTTGAGGAAAAATTTAATTTTCCGCTTGTAGAAGGTTATGGTTTAACTGAAGCGGCTCCTGTTGCACTTTTGAATCCTTTAGAACCTGATGCTATAAGGAAACCGGGGTCTATAGGATTGCCACTTCCTTGTGTTGAAGCGAAAATAGTAGATGAAAATGACAACGAACTTTCCGTTGGAGAAATAGGAGAGCTTGTTTTAAAAGGGCCTAATATAATGGTGGGGTATCACAACATGCCAGAAGAAACTGCCAAGACTTTAAGGGGTGGTTGGCTTCATACAGGTGACCTTGTAAAAAAAGACGAAGACGGATATTTTTATATTGTAGACAGACTAAAAGATATGATAATATTAGGTGGATTTAATGTATATCCAAGAGAAGTAGAAGATGCTTTGTTAGAGCATCCTGATGTTTTAGAAGTGGCTGTAATAGGTGTAGGTGACCAGTTAAAGGGAGAAGAAGTCAAAGCTTTTGTGGTATTAAAAGAGGGAGCAAAAGCCGACAAAAAGGAGCTTCAACACTTTTTAAAGAATAAACTAGCATCATATAAAATTCCAAAGATTTTTGAGTTTGTACCTAAACTACCTAAGAATGCGGCAGGAAAAATAGAAAAGAAATTATTAAAAGAGATGTAAAGGTGAAAATGCAATGAGAGATTCAAAACTTTATGACATAGCTTATTTTATAAGTGATTTAATGATATTAAACTTTCTGTGGATTGTATTTTCGCTTCCTATAGTGACGCTTTTTCCCTCTACAGAAGCTCTTCTTCATTCTATGCATCTTTTAAGAAAAGACGAAGGAGAAGGAGTATGGAGAGAATTTTGGAAAGCTTTTAAAAAACACTTTCATTGGATGCTTATAAATTTTGTGGTTACTGTTGCTGTTATTTTAATACTTTATGTAGATGTAAAATTTTTTACACATCAAAACACAGCTTTTGCATACCTTCTTGCTGGTTTATTATTGTCAATAGGGTTTATGTTTTTAATTACATTAATTTATACTTTTTTGACAAGCCAATATTATGAAGGAAGTCTCTTTAACTTATGGAAGACTTCATTTATATTAGGACTTGGACATTTACCCCAAACAATGCTTATAATTTTGACGTTGTTAGCTGCTTTTATTCTTGCCAATATTATACCAATATTGGTTTTTATAATATTAGCAAGTGGCTCAGCTTATATAATAGATATGATTTTTGAGGGAATAATTAGGAAGTATATAAAGAAAGATGAGGAATAAAATAATTAACACAGGCATTAAAATTATGTAATTTTTAAAAAGCTTCACCCTAATATTAATTTATAAGGGATGAAGCTTTTGTTATTGTGGTATAATCAATATATGAAAAATAAATTTTTCGAGGTGTTAAAAATGGGAACCTTGTTGTCTTGTTATCTCATGCCTCATCCACCTATAATCGTACCTGAAGTAGGGAGAGGAGAAGAAAAAAAGATTCAAAAGACGATAGATTCACTTAATACTGTTTCAATCAACATAAAAGAAAAAAAGCCTGATACAATTGTAGTTGTCACTCCTCATGGATACGTTTTTAGAGATGCTGTGGCAGTGACTGTTTTTCCTAGTTTAGAAGGGGACCTTGGACAGTTTGGTGCAAGAGATGTAAGGTTTAATTTTGAGAATGATTTGGAACTTGTTGAAAAAATTGTAGAAGAATCGAGAAAAAAAGATATACCTATTGCAGAAGTAAATGATGAATTGACCAAAAAATATGTGCTTTCAAAAAAGCTTGACCATGGAACTATTGTACCTCTATATTTTGTTACAAAACATTATTCTAACTTTAAATTAGTCCATATTTCTTATGGATTTTTGTCCTTTGAACAGCTTTACGAATTTGGAATTGCAATTGGAGATGCTATAAGGAATTCAAACAAAAAGGCTGTTCTTATCGCTAGTGGGGATTTATCTCACAAATTGACTCCCAATAGTCCAAATGGCTATACGCCAAAGGGAGAAGTTTTTGACAGAAAACTTCTAGACTTGCTTTCTGAGATGAAGGTAGAAGAAATAATTGGAATGGACAAAGGCCTAATTGAAGAAGCTGCAGAGTGTGGATTTAGATCGGTTTGTGTTATGCTGGGAGTCCTTGATGGATATGAAGTTAAAGCGGAAGTATTATCTCATGAAGGACCTTTTGGTGTAGGATATGGTGTTGTACAATTTGACGTTGGGGAGTACAAAGGCACAAGTCTGATAGAAAAATTGTACAGATTAAAAAGACAAAGGATTGAAGAGATAAGGCAAAAAGAAGACCCCTATGTCAAACTTGCCAGAGAAAGCCTTGAATATTATGTGAAAAATAGAAAGCCAATGCTAGTACCACAAGGTTTGCCGGAGGAGATGTATAGTAGGAGAGCAGGAGTTTTTGTTTCTCTTCACAAAGATGGGGAATTAAGAGGATGCATAGGTACAGTGTTTCCACAGCAAAAGAACATAGCAGAGGAGATAATAAGAAATGCTATAAGTGCAGGTTTTGAAGACCCCCGCTTTGAGCCTGTCGAAGAACACGAGTTAAAGGATATAGAGTATTCTGTTGATGTTTTAACTCCTCCTCAACCTGTTAAATCAAAAGAAGAACTTGACCCTAAAAAATACGGAGTAATAGTAAGAAGCGGCTATCGTTCAGGATTGCTTTTACCTGACTTAGAAGGAGTAGATACTGTTGAAGAACAAATTTCTATTGCCTTGAGAAAAGCTGGAATTAGTCCAGATGAGGATTACACCATAGAAAAATTTGAAGTTGAAAGACATAAATAGTAAGGTAAAAAGGAGGTCAAAACAGTTGGAATTAGTAGTAAAAAATGATACACCTTTAATTGAGTGATAATGAATGTTATTAACTATAAAAAAGGTTAAATAGCTATATGATATAAGCAGAATTACATTAATAAACTGGGAAAAGGAAGGATTAATAACCCCAGTTAGAACACCAAAAGGAAGAAGATACAAAAAAGAAGATATAGAGAAGTTATTAGGCATGCTGGAAGAAAAACCAAAACCTAAAGTAGTTTTGTATGAAGGAGTGTCCACAAAAAAGCAATAGTAACATCTTTCGCAGCAAAAATTTACGGACAAAGGAGCAAAAAGCATGATAGTAATACAGGCTAAACTCATTTTTCTAAATCAACAAGACAAACAAATAGTATTAGACTTAATGAGAAGATGGTCCTCCTGCATGAGATTTGCATACAAAAGGCTTCTAGAAGGTTATGATAGAAAAACATTAAAAAGAGACCTTCAAGGGATTTTCAATTTAAACTCAAGATATGTAGATGATGCAATAATGAAAGCAATAGGTGTATTAAAATCATCTAGACAATTAGACAACAATCCAAAGAAAGTCATTTTTGGAGGAAGAGACTTATTTAGAAAACTTCAAAAGCGCCATATAAATGGGAAAGAATATCAAAAGCTAAAAACAAAGTGGCAAGAAAGAAGAAAAGGAAATCTCTATTCAAGAGGGGATAAAAGCAAAAAGGGAAATCTCAACACAAGGATAGAAGTAAAAGAAAATGGCACTTTCTTAAGGATAAATGTAGGGGAAAGAAAATATGTCTATGCCAGAATAGAAGTAGGCTACAAAAAGAATAAGAGAAGAGAAGAACTTCTACAGGAAATTAGAGAATCAAACATACCCTACTCTGTAGAATTAAAACTTAAAAATGGCAATATATACGCCTATTTTGCTATTGAAGAAGAATATTCAGAAATAAAAATAACAAAAGAAAAAGGAGCAATAGGGATAGATATAAATGCATATCCGTACAACATATCATGGGCAGAGACAGATGAAAAAGGGAATCTAATAAACTATGATAAAATGTCAATGCCAGAGCTTGCAAGTGGAAATAAAGACAAAAGAGAATACTTCAGATGGCACTATGCTCATGAAATAGTAAAAATAGCAAAAGAAAAAGGAAAAGCAATTGTAATTGAAGAATTAGAAATAAAAGACAAAGGCAGAAGAGGGGACTTTTCAGGGAGAAAATCAAGAAGAATAAGACATAACTTTAGCTATAAATCACTTCTTTCAAAAATAAAAACACTGGCAAAAAGAGAAGGGATAGAAGTAATAGAAGTCAATCCTTCTTACACCTCAATAATAGGCATGTTAAAATATGCACCGCAATACATGATAACGAAAGATATAGCAGCGGCCTATGTAATAGCAAGAAGGGGATTAGGACTACAAGAAAAGATACCAGATAATTATATAAAGTTTCTCAACGCATTGACTGTAGATGAATTAGAAGAATTAAAAGAGTACGTAAAGAAAACAGTCAGAAACAAGCATTTGAAGAAAAAGCATATAAGGGAAATAAATAAAGCAATAGAATTTTTACAAAGCCTTGAGAGTGAGCCAGGGAGGGTGCTAGAACCTCTGTATGGAACAAGTTTTAGTGCCTATAATTTGTGGCAAGTTCTCAAGGTAGCGGTGGTAACGCCACTCTCTCCTGAGAAGGTACCAAGAGACTTCTCTGTCCTGAAGGAATTACTAATTCAGGGCAAGTGGGGAGGCCCGTAAGGGCGCAAGTTCCTGCTTCTTGGGGCAGGGGCTATGGCTTTCCCAAATACCGCCTGCTGGGGTTGGGAAAGCCTGAAGGGCGGACTACAAATACCCCAGCTATCTAAACTGTACAGTTTTGTACAGTTTGGGTAACCAGGTAAATAATAATGGATGACATAAAAAAAGAATTTCAAAAGGCAGTTGATGCCTTAAAATATGCGATGGAATTGTCTTTTAAGGAATATAAAAAAGACCCGTCTAAAAAGAATGAAATAGTAAATTTATGGCAAGAGACAATAGGAGAATTTTTACAATATTTTTCTAAAATTAGTGAAAAATATAATGCAAAGGATTTATATAAAGCGATAACAAAAGTTATGATTTTTGGTAAATAACACATTAAATTATATAAAAAATTGAGGGCAAAATATTAATGGAGCAAAAGAGAGGAGGAGAGAAGAAAATGGGTATTTTAAAATTTCTTTCCTCCAGAAAGCTTTACTGGGGGATTGGAGCAGCAGCTTTAAGTTTAATGCTCTACCCAAAAGCAAAAGAAAATATGAAACCCTCAATAGAAAAGAGCATAGAAGAGATGCAAGATGCTGTTAATAAAGCTATGGAGTTTTTTGACAATAGCAAACAAAAAATAGTTGAAACAGTTAAAAATAAGATGGAAGAATTAAGACAGCAAGGCAGTCAAAAAGAAGAGATGATGCAACAAAAACAACAAGCACTACAGCAATTAGAATACCTTAAAAATAAGATACAAGCTCTTGAAGAGCAGATAAAAACATTAGAATGATAGTTTTGCTCAACCGATAAGGTTGAGCTTTTTGTAAGAGGAAATTACCTCAACAACTTTTTGAATCAAGCGGTAAATTTCATAGTCAAGTATTGTTTACAAGGTAGGTTATATGTCATTACAGAAAAAGAAAATTCGGTTCACAAAGAGGCGGAATAAATTTGTTTTGTATAAAAACTTAGCAATATGTACATACTGTACATATTGCACATAATATGATATAATGGAGGTGAAAAAGGGGGAATGAATGAAATGTTTACAGTAAATGCAACAGATGCTCGAAATAAATGGAGTGATTTTATCAATTCGGTCATTCGTGAAAAGCCAAAAATTATTAAGCGCACAAAAGATTATATTTTTGTTTCAAACTTAGAAATGGCAAAAGAAATGTTAAAAATATATACATTTACAGCAAATATTTTTAAAGAAGAGGATGGGAGTGTAACAATTTCATTAAACGAAATTGATATTGTTACTAATGGAAAAGACGAAGAAGAAGCTTTAAATCGTTTAGTAAATGATTTAATTGAATATGCAGAAGACTTTTATAACGACTTTCAATATTGGTATTCAGCTCCTAACCGTAAAAAACATTTACCATATATTTTAAATGTCTTATTACAAGATAGTCATGAAGGAGTAAAAAAACTAATAAAATGCCAACGTGGAGAGAATTAAAGCGTTTTTGTGAAAGAGATGGTTGGGAGTTATACAAACAAACGGATCATTATTTCTACGTTAAACGTGATAAAAATGGCAATATTAGACGGACAAAAGTTTCAATGGGAAGTGGTGAAATTCCAAAATATTTATGGAAAGAGATTTTAAAAAATCAGCTTCAAGTTTCAGAAGAATATTTTAACAGCAAAATATAGTATCGAGGTACAGTATTTTTACTTCGATGCTTTTTATTTTGTTAGACTGCTTCGGCAGTCTTTTTTAAATAAAAAAACAAAATTTAAAATAAAAGTATGAAAATTTATTTGTTGCTATTGATTTTTTTTAATTTAGAGGTATAATAGTAAATGTAATGCGTTACATATTTTATTAGATATGTCTCTGAAAATCAATGAAAAATATTATGTAATCTGTTACACAAGAGGTTATAACAGTTGGCGATAATCGTGCAAAAAGGTATAATTTTAATTAGGTGATGATAGATGTTATTAAGTATGCAAAAAGTAAAAGAAATATACTCGATTAGTCGAAGGACACTTATAAACTGGGAAAAAGAAGGGTTAATTACTCCTCTTAGAACTCCAAAGGGTAGAAGAAGGTATAGAAAAGAAGATATAGAGAAGTTATTAGGCATGCTGGAAGAAAAACCAAAACCGACTGTAGTTTTATATGCAAGAGTGTCCACAAAGAAACAAGAAGAATATCTTAAGAATCAAATTAGAAGGCTTGAAGAATACGCTAATTCCCAAGGATGGCAGTATGAAGTCATATCCGAAATAGCAAGTGGAGTAAATGAAAATAGAAGAGGCTTATTAAAGCTTTTGAACAAGATAAAAAGAGGAGAAGCTGAAAAAGTTGTAATAGAATATCCTGATAGACTAACGAGATTTGGCTTTGAATATCTCAAATTTTTCATGGAAAGCTTTGGGGTGGAGCTTATAGTTTTAGACGGGAAAGAAGACGAGGAAGATGCAAAGAAAGAACTAGCAGAGGACTTAATAGCAATAGTAACATCTTTTGCAGCAAGAATTTACGGACAACGGGGTGGCAAAAAGCATGATAGTAATACAGGCTAAACTTATTTTTCTAACTCAACAAGACAAACAAATAGTATTAGATTTAATGAAAAGATGGTCTTCTTGTATGAGATTTGCATATAAGAGACTCTTAGAAGGTTATAATAGAAACACATTAAAAAGAGACCTTCAGGGAACATTTGATTTAAACTCAAGATATGTAGATGATGCAATAATGAAAGCAAGAAGCATACTAGAATCTGCTAGAGAATTAGGTAAGAGTCCAAAGAAAGTCATTTTTGGAGGAAGAGACTTATTTGGGAAACTTCAAAAGCGCCATATAAATGGGAAAGAATATCAAAAGCTAAAAACAAAGTGGCAAGAAAGAAGAAAAGGAAATCTCTATTCAAGAGGAGATAAAAGCAAAAAAGGAAATCTCAACACAAGAATAGAAGTAAAAGAAAATGGTACTTTCTTAAGGATAAATGTAGGGGAAAGAAAATATGTATATACCAAAATACAAGCAGGCTACAAAAAGAATAAGAGAAGAGAAGAACTTCTGCAGGAAATTAGAGAATCAAACATACCCTACTCTGTAGAATTAAAACTCAAAAATGGCAATATATATGCCTATTTTGCTATTGAAGAAGAATATCCAAAAATAAAAATAACAAAAGACAAAGGAGTCATAGCAATAGATACCAATGCATATCCAGACAACATATCATGGGCAGAAACAGACGAAAAAGGAAATCTAATAAGCTATGGCAGTATACCAATGCCAGAACTTGCAAGCGGAAATAAGGACAAAAAAGAATACTTCAGATGGCAGTATGCTCATGAGATAGTAAATATAGCAAAAGAAAAAGGAAAAGCAATTGTAATTGAGGGATTAGAAATAAAAGACAAAGGCAAAAGAGGGGACTTTTCAGGGAGAAAATCAAGAAGGATAAGACATAATTTTAGCTATAAATCGCTTCTTTCAAAAATAAAAACACTAGCAAAAAGAGAAGAGATAGAAGTAATAGAAGTCAATCCTTCTTATACATCAATAATAGGAATGTTAAAATATTCTCCGCAGTATATGATAACAAAAGATGTAGCGGCAGCCTACGTAATAGCAAGAAGAGGATTAGGACTGCAAGAAAAGATACCAGACAATTATATAAAGTTTCTCAACGCATTGACTGTAGAAGAATTAGAAGAATTAAAAGAGTACGTAAAGAAAACAGTCAAAAACATATATTTAAAGAAAAAGCATTTAAGAGAGATAAATAGAGCAATAAAATTTTTACAAAGCCTTGAGAGTGAGTCAGGAAGGGTACTAAAACCTCTGGAGGGAACAAGTTTTAGTATCTATGATTTCTGGCGAGTTTTCAAGGTAGCGGTGGTAACACCACTCTCTCCTGAGAAGGTACCAAGAGACTTCTCTATCCTGAAGGAATTATTAATTCAGGGTAAGTGGGGAGACCCGTAAGGGCGTAAGTTCCTGCTTCTTGGGGCAGGGGCTATGGGAGTGCTTAAATACCGCCTGCTGGGAATAGGCACTCTCTGAAAGGGCGGACTATAAATAGCCCAGCCTTCTAAACTAGTGCAGTTTTGCACAGTTTAGATGACCAGGTTACAATGGCTAATATTAGAGAAGTTGCTAAAAGAGCAGGAGTCTCTGTTGCAACAGTATCAAGAGTTTTAAATGACAGTGACTCGGTGTCTGAAGAAACAAGGGAAAGAGTATTAAAAGCGATAAAAGAATTAAATTATCATCCAAATCTCCTTGGAAGAAATTTAAGACGTTCTGAAACGAAAATGATATTGGCTTTGATGCCTAATGTCTCAAATCCTTTTTATGCAAGGGTTGTAAAAGGAATAGAAGATGTAGCACATAAAAATGGTTATAATGTAATGCTTTGCAATACTGATTCTGATATTAACAGAGAAAAAGTATATCTTGAAATTTTAAAAAACAGATTAGCGGATGGCGTTATTTTTATGGCGCCTGTGATGGGAAAAGAAGAATTGACATTGATAGGCCAAAATTATCCTGTCGTTCAGTGTTGTGAATACATAGAAGGAGCTGGCGTTTCATATGTATCTATAGACAACTTTTCTGCAGCTTACAAAGCGGTGAAGCATTTGATAGGATTGGGACATAAAAGAATAGGAATGATAAGCTGTGAAAATAACTTTGTATCTACAAAGCAGAGGGAAGCGGGTTATAAAAAAGCTCTTGAAGATTCAAGGATAGAATTTGACGAAAAGCTTATAAAATACGGAGATTACAGCTTTAAAAGCGGAGTAAGAGCAGCGAAACAGCTTTTGGCGATGGAAGAAAGGCCTACTGCTATATTTGCAATCTCTGACATCATGGCTATTGGAGCTATAAGAGCGATAAAGGAAGAAAGGCTTAAAGTCCCTGAGGATATAGCGGTTGTAGGCTTTGATGATATAAGCTTTGCTTCTATGTATGACCCTATGCTTACAACTATTTCACAGCCAAAGTACGATTTAGGATGTGTTGCTATGGAACTACTGATAAAACACATGTGTGGCAAATTAGAAGAACCACAGAGGATTTTTTTAGAGCATGAGCTAATAATAAGAGAGTCGACAGTAAAATAAAGAATAAAGTTTTGTCTTAAAAATACAAATTTAAATATAATCAGGGGAGGAATTTTTATGGTAAAAGAGAAACTGAGAGTAGGAATTATAGGTTGTGGAGGAATTGCTTTTGGTAAACACATGCCCTCTTTGGCAAAACTAGACAATATTGAAATGGTGGCCTTTTGTGACATCATAGAAGAGAGGGCTCAAAAAGCGGCAAAAGAATATGGTACAAAAGACGCGAAAGTATATACGGATTACAAAAAACTTCTTGAAGATAAAACGATAGATGTGGTTCATGTTTGTACTCCCAACAAGTCTCATGCAGACATAACTATTGATGCTCTTTATGCAGGAAAACATGTAATGTGTGAGAAGCCTATGGCTAAGACTGCTGCAGATGCCAGAAGAATGGTGGAAGCATATAAGAAAACAGGTATGAAACTCACTATAGGGTATCAAAATCGCTTTAGACCAGATTCTCAATATTTACATAAAGTTTGTCAAAATGGTGAATTAGGGGAAATATATTTTGCTAAGGCTCATGCTATACGTCGCCGCGCGGTACCTACATGGGGTGTTTTCTTAAATGAAGAAGAGCAAGGTGGTGGGCCTTTAATCGATATAGGAACACATGCCCTTGATTTGACATTGTGGATGATGAATAACTATAAGCCTAAAGTTGTAATGGGAAGCGCCTACTATAAATTAGGCAAAAAGGCAAATGCTGCGAATGCTTGGGGACCATGGGACCCTGAAAAGTTCACAGTTGAAGATTCAGCTTTTGGATTTATAGTAATGGAGAATGGGGCTACCATTATATTAGAGTCCAGTTGGGCTTTAAATACTTTAGAGGTTGGCGAGGCTATGACCACTTTGTGTGGAACAGAAGGCGGAGCTGACATGAGAGATGGACTTCGCATAAATGGAGAGAAATTTGGAAGACTTTATACAACTAAAGTTTCTACTGATGTAGGTGGAGTAGATTTCTATGAAGGTAAATCAGATGACCCAGGATTTTTAGAAGCAAAAGCTTGGATTGATTGCATCATAAACGATACAGAGCCTGTTGTAAAACCAGAAGAAGCTCTTGTAGTAACTGAGATACTAGAGGCTATTTATACATCTGCGAAAACAGGAGAACCAGTATATTTTAACAGGTAAATGGAGGCTTTTGTATGGAAAAACTTAAATATGCATGTGTTGGTGCAGGGTCAGTTGCTGATTACAAACACTTAAACGGTTATTCAAAAGTAGAAGGAGTTGAAATTGTAGCCATATCTGATCCGGATATAGAAGCTGCAAAAAGATTAGCGGAAAAGTACAATATACCTCACGTTTATACAGATTATGAAGAAATGTTTGAAAGAGAAGAACCAAACTTAATAAGCGTATGTACTCCTAATTATTTACATGCGCCTATTTCTATAAAAGCGATGGAAAAGGGAATTCATGTGCATTGTGAAAAACCTATAACTCTAAGCGCAAAAGAAGCTTATGAGGTCATTGAATCAAAAAATAAATACAAAAGGAAGTTTATGATAGGATTAAATAATAGGTTTACAAATGAATCTTTCTTTGTAAAAAGATATATAGAGGAAGGGTATATAGGCGAAATATACCATGTAAAGACTGGCTGGAGGAGAAGGAGAGGCATTCCTGGAAAGGGCGGATGGTTTACAAATAAGAAATTGTCTGGAGGAGGCCCATTAATTGATTTAGGTGTACATTTTTTAGACTTAGTCTTGTATTTCATGGGATACCCAGAGGTGCAATCTGTGTCAGCAGCTACTTATTCTAAGTTTTCAAATAGCAACAGTTTAAACAGCTGGAATTATGCAAAAAGCGGGGATGGAATTTACGATGTGGAGGATATGGCAGTAGGCTTTGTAAGGCTTAAAAATGGTGCCACAATTGACTTTGAATTCAGCTGGGCTTCCAACATTGAGGGAGATTACAATCACTATGAAATTTTAGGTGATAAAGGTGGCATATGGTTTAAAAACGGACAGCTTAAAGTATTTTCGGAAATTGTTGAGACATTGATTGAAATAGTTCCCGACACCAATTATCCAAAGTCGCCTTTAAATGAATTTGAACATTTTGTTGACTGCATAAAAAATGACAAAGAGCCTCTGGCTTCTGCTGAAGAAGGGGCAAAACTCATGAAAATAATAGACGGTGCCTATGAATCAGCTGAAAAAGGTAAGGAAATAGTTTTAGGTTAAAGGGGGAAAAAATTAAAATGAGCATACCTATAGCACTTCAACTTTACACTTTGAGAGAGGAGACACAAAAAGATTTTACAGGTACTCTTGAAAAGGTTGCGGAAATAGGATACGAAGGAGTGGAGTTTGCAGGATATGGCGGTTTAAAAGCATCAGAATTAAGAAAAACGCTTGATAAATTAGGACTAAAAGCTGCTGGTAGTCATGTAGGAATAGATTTATTGAAAAACAATCTTGAGGAAGTGATAGATTATAACCTTGAAATAGGCAATAAATACATCGTATGTCCGTGGAATGAGTACAAGTCAAGAGAGGATTATATTGAAACAGCAAAGTTGTTTAATAAAATAGGTGAAAAGTGTAGGGAAAAGGGACTTGAGTTTTGTTATCACAACCACAATCACGAATTTGAAATATACGATGGAGAATATGGACTTGACATACTTTACAAAAATACAGATAAAGAACTTGTAAAAGCTGAAATCGATGCATATTGGGTTACATATGCGGGAGTTGACCCGTTAGAATATCTTAAAAAATTCTCCAATAGACTACCTTTAATTCACTTAAAAGACATGGATAAAGAGGACAGGTCTTTTACTGAAATAGGAAATGGAATTATCAATTTTAAAGAAGTAATAAAAATTACAAAAGAAAATGGAGTTAAATGGCTAATTGTTGAACAGGATGAGTGTAAAAGACCTCCAATTGAAAGTGTGAAAATTAGTTTTGAAAATTTAAAAAAGATTTTAGAGGAGGAAATGTAAAATGTATTTAGGATTTTTAACAGTATGTCTTGGGAATATGCCTCTTAAAGAAAAAGCTAAGTGGGCAAGTGAAAATGGGTTTAAATCACTGGAAATTGCATGCTGGCCTAAAGACAATACGAGGGATTATTCTGCAAGTGACATAGATGTAGAAAATCTCACACCTGAAGAGGCGGAAGAAATAAAAAAATATTTTAAGGAGTACGGGCTCACAATTTCATCTCTTGCATATTATGACAACAACCTTGACAGAGACCCAGAAAAGAGAAAGTTTATAAACAATCACTTAAAAAAGTGCATTGATGTAGCTAAAATGCTTGGGACTGACATGGTGGGGACTTTTGTAGGGAGAAACATTGAAAAGAGCATAAAAGACAATTTTGATGAATTTGAAAGAGTTTTTACTGATATAATAAGCTATGCGGAAGACAAAGGAATAAAAATTATAATCGAAAATTGCCCTATGGAAGGATGGCAGGTACCTGGCCTTCCAGGAACCATATCTTTTACACCAGAGCTTTGGGAGGAGATGTTTAGAAGGATACCTTCTAAAAACTTTGGTTTAAATCTTGACCCTTCCCATCTTGTTTGGCAGTTTATAGACTATATAGATGTGATACCAGAGTTTAAAGATAGAATATTTCATGTACACGCAAAAGACACAGAAGTGTTTGAGGATAAATTTAAGCGATATGGAGTTTTCAACAGACAGCTTTACACAGGAACGCATGGCGAATTTGGATACTGGAGATACCGAATGCCAGGTATGGGAAATGTAGATTGGGGCAAGTTTATAAAGGCGCTAAAAGACAATGGATATGATGGAGTAATAAGCATAGAACATGAAGACCCTCTATATGAAGGCAGTGAAGAAAAAGTAAAAGAAGGGCTTCTTTTAGGTCTAAATCATCTAAAACAATTTATATAACTTTAATAACTTTAAAAAAAGCTCAACCTAATAATCGGTTGGGCTTTTTTTTAATGTAAACATACTGTAAAATATAAGATATACGTTAAGTGATGGGGGAGATAAAATTGGTCACTTCAAAAATCGCTGAAGTGCTTCTACAAATATTCACTGTTATGGCAGTAGGATTTTATGTGGCAAAAATAAAAATAGTAAAGGAAGAAAATTTTAAAGCTTTTGCTGATCTAACTGTCTTAGTGGCAATACCTGCTCTTATATTTTACGGCATATACACAAACTACACCTTAGATATGTTAAAAACTTCTTATATGATACCAATAGTGGGAGTGGCTGTTCCTTTTTTAACCTATCTAGTGAGCAAAATTATCTTTTTACTTTTAAAAGTTCCTGAAGAGATAGAAAAAGAACTTTACCTCATTTCTTCTTTTAGCAATACCTTGTTTGTAGGGTTACCTGTCAGTTTGGCTCTTTTTGGAGAAAAAAGTCTGCCTTTTGTCATATTATATGATTTTGGACATACTTCACTTTTTTGGACATTGGGTGTGATGATTATTACAGGTGACAAGCTTTTTAATGCGAAAAACTTTAAAAAGTTAGTTAATCCCTCCACAATTACTCTTTTCTTTAGTTTTTTAGCTATAACTTTACATATTAAAATTCCTTCTTTTTTATTAAAAAGCCTTCAAATGATAGGTGGCATTGCTGTACCTCTTGCTATGATGTTTATAGGGATGAATATGGTCCATATCGATTTTAAAGAAAGAAATGGTAGCAAATATGTTTATATCGCAGCAGTAATTAAACTTATTTTAGCTCCTCTTATTGCTTATGGAGTGGTGAGCTTTTTGAGTATACCTTCACTTGTGAAAAAGATAGTCATTTTAGAAAGCGCTATGCCTGCAATGGCTAGTTCAGCAATTATTGCAAAACAATATGATAAAAACCACAAATTTGTCTCTATAAGTGTATTTTTGACAAATATTTTGTCTTTTATAACAATATCTGTTATACTATACTTGATGGGATAAATTTGTATGGAGTATTTCGGTAATATGTCAAGAGGGTGGTAAAAAAAATTCAAAAAAAATTTAATAAAATAACCTAAAAAAGGGTATAGCAAAGCTAACCATCACGCAATAAGCTAATGGAAAATAATGTAAAATATGGTTATGGGGTAATATGTTAACTTATACAATCATCTCCTTTCATTATTGGGGATTTATAAAGTTTTTCTTCGCGCAGCAGAGCGAAGACTAACCTTACAGTTTTACGTGCAGTCAATACAAGAGCACGTTTATGCTTGTGAGTTTTGCTTTCTTTAAATTTGCGGGCATAGTATTGTGAGAACTCAGGTAAATACTTCCTGAGCTGGTCAGCTGCTTGAATAAAATAATATCTGAGATACTCATTACCAGTACGCTTGAGATATGTGTCCTCCGCTTTAAAATCAGCAGACTGGTACTCTGACCAATAAAGGCCGGAAAACTTTGCAAGGGCATTATCATTATCAAACCTTGAAATTCCGCCTATCTCAGATATTAAGCCGGCTGCGATGGTTGGGCCAATACCTTTTACTGATGTAAGACAAAGAAATTCATTGTTAAATCCTTTTACCTCATTAATAATGGCTTTTTCTACAGCTTTCTTCTGCTTTTCAAGGGACTGTAGATTGTCAAAGCAAGACTTGATAACAAAGTTTAAAGAATCATCTACAGTAGCATTAATTCTATAAGACTTGCGAACAGCCTCTTGAAGCAATTTAGCTGTAGCTTCTGGATCATCAAAGCGATCTTTACTCTTATCAACCAAAAAGCCGGCAAGTTCATCAAGCGGTCGAGCCGCAATATCATCAAGGGTGAAAAACTCATTAAATATTTCAGTAGCAGTTGCTCCAAAATTATTACTAAAGACTTTATTTTGGCACAAACCGCTAAACTTAAGGAACAAATTGCTGAGTAAATAATTTTTTTCTCTAACAATACTATTAACAATGTGAAAGCGATGGCGAGTAAGCCTCTGGAGAGCAAGATATCTAAAATCTACAGAACAAGATTTAGGGAGTCTACCGAATCTCAGTTTTTCGGCAATAGCAAAGGCATCAATCCAGTCATTTTTAGGTAAATTGCCGAGAGACTTTTTAAAAGCATTAATAATATTTGCATTAAAAGTAGTAATAGAAGGTTGATAAGGCTTAAGAGCAGAATGATCAGCCAAATAATACTGGAGGTGCCAGCCATAGACTGAGGTAGATTCCAAACCAATAAAGACCTTTTGAATATTGTATTTATTACAACACTCCAAGATACGTGATACTATAACATCACAACCATGAGGGTTATTTTCTACAGAAAAACGGGAGGAAGCATCATTACCCTCCTGGTCGAGAATATGAACCTTGACATCATTCAGGCTTACATCCATACCAACAAAAAGCTTATTCAAGATTGTTACACCTCCTTTCAAAAGTGATAAAGTAAGTAAAAGTTAATTTGAGATAACCCTAGCAACCAGATTATGTAGCAACCTCGCAATTAGCTCTTAATATATAAGCCTGAATCCTCTGCTGCCAGGGGCTTATATATGACAAAGCAGATTTCGCGTAAGAAAAGGCAAATCTGGTGTAGGGACCACACTTTAAAGAGCGGTCAAGCCGCATGGAGGACGAAAGCCTGTCCCACATTAACTTTACAGTATAATAATGCTACAAGTTATCTCAAAAGTAAATAATAAGGCCGAAAAAAGATGAGACGGCCGCGCCATGAATCCTGCATATTGCGCAATATTACGGATTCATGGCAATAGATAAGATTTTAGACAAGATGAGAATATTAAAGATTTCCAGTTATAAATGCGCTTTATTAAATTTTTAAGAAGTGAGACAAATTTATTGTCTTTAAAATTAATTATACGAGGAGGATTCTTATGTTTAAAGTGTATGTTACAAGGATGATTCCTGAGGAAGGGATTGAACTTTTAAAAAAGTACTGCGAAGTTGAAATAAACCCAGAAGACAGACCTCTTAAAAGAGAAGAATTGCTTGATGTAATAAAAGACAAAGATGCCGTTGTGACGCAGCTTAATGAAAAAGTTGATGCAGAATTTTTTGATTCAGCAAAAAATTTAAAAATTGTGGCAAATTACGCTGTAGGATTTGACAATATCGATCTAAAAGAGGCAACTAAGAGAAAAATTTATGTTACAAATACGCCAGATGTTTTGACAAATGCAACAGCAGAACTTGCATGGGCACTCCTCTTTGCAGCAGCTCGAAGGGTTATTGAGGCAGATAAATTCACAAGAGAAGGAAAATTTACTGGATGGGCACCGAACCTCTTTTTAGGTAAAGCTGTGACGGGAAAAACATTGGGAGTAATTGGTGCGGGGCGTATAGGACAAGCTTTCGCAAAGATGTCGAAAGGGTTTGACATGAAAATTTTATACACTGCAAACACTCCAAAAGAAGAATTTGAAAAAGAGACAGGTGCAAAGTATGTTGACTTGGAAACACTTTTGAAAGAATCGGATTTTGTATCACTTCATGTGCCGCTGACACCTCATACACGCCATTTAATAGGGGAAAAAGAATTAAAACTTATGAAAAAAACCGCAATTTTAATAAATACAGCGAGAGGTCCTGTTGTAGATGAAAAAGCGCTGGTAAATGCATTAAAAAATAAAGACATTTATGCAGCAGGTCTTGACGTATATGAAAAAGAACCGGAGATTACAGAGGAATTAAAAGCTTTAGATAATGTAGTAATACTTCCACATATAGGAAGTGCTACAGATGAGGCAAGGAGAGATATGGCAGTACTTGTTGCACAAAATATAATAGACGTAATAGAAGGAAGAACGCCGCGCACCCTTGTAAATAAAGACATATTGGAGAAGTAAATTTTTAAGGAATCCCTAAAATGGGATTCCTTACTTTGTTCTTATAAAACCATACAAAGTAATAAAAAAATTTTAAAACAAAGAAGGATTTTTTGGATTTGTGTAGAATTAATATATTAAAGTCAATAAAATCCACAAACAAAAACGGAATTTCCAACTTGAAACTGTGTTTTATTTTTATTTGCTTTATATTTTAGGTTTTGAGCAAAATAAAAAACAAATTGATATTTTTAGGAGTGGATGTAGATGCTGGTTTCGACAAGGAGAGATAAAATCAAAGAAATCATTTTAAAAAAGAAAGCCGTTAAAGTCTCTGAGCTTTGTGAGATTTTCAAAGTTTCTGATGAGACAATAAGAAGGGACTTAGAAGAATTAGAAAGACAAGGACTGGTAGAGAGAAACTATGGAGGCGCAGTACTGAAAGAAAATATTATTATTCCTCCCCTTGTCAAAAGATTTAAAGAGCACACAGAAGAAAAGCAAAAAATTGCTGCAAAAGCGGTAGGAGAAGTAAAAGAAGGAGATGTCATTTTTTTAGATGCAGGTTCTACTACTTATCACATAGCCCGACTCCTTAAAAATTTTAATAACATAACTGTTGTGACAAATGCTTTAAACGTTGCTACAGAATTAGCTAATAATCCTAATATTAATCTTTTTATTACTGGTGGAAAATTAAAAACTGACAATCATTCAATGGTAGGCTTTGAAACACTAAATTGCATTGGCAGATACAACATTGACATCTTGTTTTTAGGAACTGGTGGCATTTCTTTAGAAAAAGGGCTTACGACGTCTGATATTTTTGAAGCAGAAGCTAAAAAAGCCATGATAAAATCAGCCAGCAGAGTAATTGTCGTGGCTGATAGCAGCAAATTTGGGAAAGTTGCAATGGTGTCCTTTTGCACATTTGAAGATGTAGAAAAGATAATAACCTCTGGAGAACAAAACAAAGAGATAGTAGAGGAATTAAAAAATTATGTAAAGATTGAAGTGGTATAGAAAATTTAAAAGGAGAAGATTACTTATGAGGCGTAAAAATGGGTGTTAAAATTGCTATTGTAAATTCCAGTAGTTTTGGTAAGCATTTTCCTGAACATATCGAAAGGTTAAAAGCGTTAGGAGAAGTAGAAAGATTTGAACTTCCCCACGATATAAGAGGGAAGGCTTTAGCAGAAAAGCTAATGGGCTATTCTGTAATAATTGCCAGTGTCAAGCCATATTACGATAAGGAGTTTTTTGAGCATAAAGATAAAACTCTTTTAATAACACGCCACGGCATAGGTTATGATACAATAGACATTAAAAGCGCTACTGAAAAGGGAGTTATTGTAACGAAAGTTGAAGGCATTGTAGAAAGGGAAGCTGTAGCCGAAAATGCTGTTGCACTTTTATTAGATGTTATGAAAAAAGTAAGGTCTGCATCCCTTAAAGTGAAAGAAGGAAAGTGGGAGGAAAGAGCGAGCTTCATTGGATATGAGATAAAAGACAAAGTTGCAGGAATTATAGGTATTGGAAATATTGGAAGCAGAGTTTGTGAAATTCTGAAATATGGGTTTGGTGCTAAAGTAGTGGCTTATGACCCTAATCTTTCACCTGAAAACTTTGACAAAAGAACTTAAAAAATTATTTGAACTGCACACTAAATTATAAAAAACGAGGAGGTAATTAGATGAAAGACATTGGATTAATTGGATTGGCAGTAATGGGACAAAATCTTGCTCTAAATATTGCGAGGAAAAAGTATAGTGTATCTGTTTTTAACAGGACACCTGATAGAACACAAGAATTTATGAAAAACAAAGTAAAAGACGAAGAAATCGCAGCTTATTATGATATCAAGTCTTTTGTAGAATCTTTAAAAAAGCCGCGAAAAATCATCCTCATGGTTAAAGCAGGAAAACCAGTAGATGAAATGATTCAAGAACTTTTACCTTATCTAGATAAGGGAGATTTGATTATTGATGGAGGAAATTCCTACTTTAAAGATACCTCCAGGAGAATTAATGAATTAAAAGAAAGAGGCATATTGTACCTTGGAATGGGAGTGTCAGGAGGAGAAGCCGGAGCTTTACACGGGCCTTCTTTGATGCCAGGGGGATCTTACGATGCTTATGAGATGGTAAAAGAAATTCTTTTAAAAATTGCTGCTCAGACGGAAGCAGGTCCTTGCTGTACATACGTTGGAAATGATTCTGCAGGACACTTTGTCAAAATGGTTCACAACGGTATAGAATATGCCATAATGCAAGCAATAGCTGAGGTTTACGATGTACTTCGAAAGGTGTTAAAACTTTCTCCCGAAGAGATAGGAGAGATATTTGAAAAATGGAATAATGGGGTGTTAAACTCCTTCCTGATGGAAATTTCTTATAAAATAATGAAGTACAAAGACAAAGAAACAGGAAAATACCTCGTTGACCTCATATTAGACGAAGCAGAACAAAAAGGCACAGGCAAGTGGACTTCTCAAACTTCTTTGGATTTAGGAATCCCAACTCCTTCTTTAAATCTTGCAGTAGAAGCAAGAACTTTGTCTTTCTTTAAAGAGGCGAGAGTAGAATTGTCTAAAAAAGTAACAAAAACTTATCCTAGCATTAAGGTGGACAAAGAGAAAGTAATAAATGATTTGGAGAATGCATTGCTTTTTAGTGTTTTCGTCTCTTTTTCTCAAGGACTATGGCTTATATCTGAGGCTTCAAAGGCTTTTAACTATAACATTGACCTTTCAGAAGTTTTAAGAATTTGGAAAGGCGGATGCATCATAAGAGCCAAAATTTTAGATTTCTTAAGAGACATTATTAAAGAAAATAAAGAAAATGTAAATCTTCTTAACAGTGAAAAGGCGTTATCTTTCTTAATGGATAAAATTGATTCAATAAAATATATCACTAATTTAACAAAAGATTTTTACCTTCCAACGCTTGTACTTAATTCTTCATTAGATTATTTCTTGAGCATGATAGAAGAAAACTTGCCTGCTAATCTAATCCAAGCTCAAAGAGATTTCTTCGGTGCTCACACTTACAGAAGAATAGACAAAGAGGGAATTTTCCACACTGAATGGGAGGCAAACTAAAACCTAATTGACATCATTTAGTTAATGTTGAATTAATGGGAGTTTTTTGCTCCCCATTTTCTTTCAATAAAAATTCAATAAAAAAATTTAAAAATCAAGAAGGATTTTTTGGATTCGTACATGCTTTTAAACAAAGAAGGCATAAAAGACATTAACAAATGGCAGCAAGCAGGTATAAAGCTTCCGGACTTTGATGTAGAAAAAATAGCAGAACAAACCAAGAAATATCCTACATGGGTGCATTTTGGAGCAGGGAATATATTTTTAGAGGATTTATTGCACTCTTGAAGCAAGTTATTTTGACTGTTTGCTGATTCAAATGAACTAAATCCTTGCTTAGTTTTATACCAGGCTTTAAATTGGTGATGGAAAGATTCTATCAAATTATTAGAAATGTCATCTTTAAAGCTTTCAACTCTAATATGTTTAACATTGTCATCAAAGAGAGATTTAACAGGTACTTTATAGGCGCTGTAACGATCACTGACTATAGCAGAGGGAGTTCCTAAACCTTAACAGAATTAAGCAAAACAAAAGCTTGTTTAGAGTTTCTATAAGGTGATAGATGGAAGCCTAAGATGAAACGAGTTTCTGAATCTATAATAAACCAGATGTAATATTTTTCACCTGCGATTTTAAATACAGTTTCATCCACAATTAGGAGGTAATTTTATGGAATATTTAATAGGGGTAGATATAGGCACGACAGCTACTAAGGCTATAGCATTTAATAGGGAGGGTGTTATTATATCTAAAAAGAGTGTTGAGTATCCTATATACCATCCAAAACCTACATGGAGTGAGCAGGACCCTGAAGAGATATTTCATGCGGTTTTAATTTCTATAAAGGATGTAGTTGAAGAAAACAATGCAATGGGTAATAAACTTGAGGGTATAAGTTTTAGTGCAGCTATGCATAGTTTAATAGCTGTAGATCCTGAAGGGAAACCATTGACCAATTGTATAATCTGGGCTGATACAAGAAGTGAAGAATATGCAAAGAAAATGAAAGAAAGTAAGGTCGCACATTCCATATATCTAAAAACGGGAACTCCGATACACCCTATGTCACCACTTTGTAAACTTTTATGGATGAAGGAGAATAATAGTGAGATTTTTAATAAGGCGTATAAATTTATATCAATAAAGGAATATGTCTTTTACAAATTATTTTCAATATATATCGTTGATTATTCTATTGCATCTGCAACAGGGCTGTTTGATACTTATAAATTAAAATGGGATGATGAGGCACTGAATCTCATTGGCATTTCGCCTGATAGACTATCTATTCCTGTTTCTACAACACATACTGTTAGAGGGCTAAAAGATGGATATGCGAAGTTTTTAAATATACCTAAAAGTACACCATTTATAATTGGGGCTAGCGATGGATGTTTATCAAACCTAGGTACCAATGCTGTAAAACCTGGTGTAGCTGCTGTCACAATAGGTACCAGCGGTGCGATAAGGGTAATTTCAAACAAACCGGTGTCAGATCCAGGCGAGAGAATATTTTCTTATATACTTACTGAAAATCATTATGTAGTAGGCGGTCCAATCAATAACGGAGGTATAGTGCTAAGATGGTTTAGAGACAACTTTTATCCGTTAGAAGTTGAAAATGCAAAAAAAGAAAATATTGATTTCTACGATATTTTAACTCAAAAAGTAGATAGTATTCCTGTGGGAGCAAGCGGATTAATATTTCTCCCTTATTTACTAGGAGAGAGAGCACCCCATTGGGATGCCAATGCTCGAGGCGTTTTTTTTGGAGTAAATATAACCCATACGAGAGAACACTTTCTAAGGGCATTAATGGAGGGTGTAATATTTGGAATATATAGTGTAGGAAAAGTCTTAGAGCAGATTACTGGTAACATAGAAAAAATTTATGCTACTGGTGGGTTTGTAAGGTCATCACTATGGGTTAAGATCCTAGCGGATGTTTTTAATAAAAAGGTTTTGGTAGCAGAAAGCTATGAGAGTTCATGTCTTGGTGCAGTTGTTCTAGGGATGAAGTCTCTCGGTTTAATAAGCTCAATTGAAGATGTTGAAAAAATGGTTCCGATATCACAAACCATATATCCAGATAAAAATCACCATTATACTTATACAAGGTTATTTGAAATATATGAACGTCTATATGATCAACTAAAAAATGAGTTTATTAGAATAATAAATCTGCAATAATATAATAAGAACTGAGTTATAAACTTGTTTTAATGCACTTTATATTATTTTGGGAAGATACTTATGATAAAGGTGATTGCAATTGCATACAGATATTGGGATTATTGGACTTGGTATAGTTATTTTCAGTGAGTCCTTTTTCATCACAAATAACAGCTATATCTGGCTGTACTTTGTGCTTTTCTTGAGCATTTTGTAGTATAACATCTAAAGGGGCAACAAAATGTTTGCACTTTTTATCTCTAAAATATATTCCAAATTCTGTCGATAAGTTCGTTAAAATTCTTTGGTGTGCCACTGAAGGTGCGGATAACAAATATATTTCGCCGTTTATGAATTCGAGCATTTCATCAGTTTTAGAGTCTATTTCTTCGAATTCTTCATAAGTAATTCTTTTATTTTTAGGTATTATATTTTCCATTATATCATCCCCATTTACTACGTTCTAAATATATTTTAGCACATTTTTCAATATTAACAATTATTCATTACCTTTATAAAAATATCTAAAAAACTTTTTATAAACTAGAAGGAATTTTTAAATGTGTGTCGAATATAATAAAAAAGAGGTTAATTAAAATAATAAACAAACTCTCTTAAATGTTTTTCATTGCATGTGAATGTCATGTTTTAATAAATCTGCTGTTTTAACAAAGTCATTGTATACTGTAGATTTCTTTTTTATTACAGACTTAATTAAAAAATATAATAAAGTTAGTGGAGGATATATTATGGATTCAAGAGAGGCAGCTATGCATATTGAGCGGCTTATAAAGTTTGCACTTAAAAAAGGCTTGATAGAGGAATTAGATGTGATTCCAAGCCGCAATGCACTTATGGATTTATTTAAAATAGAAGTTCCATATGAGGGTGAAGTACCTGAAGAGGAGTTAGATAGTCCTTCTTCTATTTTAACCAAATTGCTTGATTATGCGGTGGAGATAGGCCTTATTGAGAATACTATTACCTATAGAGATTTAATGGATGCAAGAATTATGGGGCTTTTGATGCCAAGAGAATCAGAAGTTGTAAAAAAGTTTAATACCATTGCCTCTGAAAAGGGGATTGAAAAAGCCACAGAGTATTTTTACAAATTATCTCAAGCTTCCAATTACATCAGGATGGATAGAACTTCGCAAAATTTATATTGGCGTACTCCCACAGAATACGGTTCTTTAGAAATCACTATAAATCTTTCTAAGCCAGAAAAAGATCCAAAAGAAATTGAGGCGGCAAAGAAAATTCCTCAGTCAGGATATCCAAAGTGCCTTTTGTGCATTGAAAATGTAGGTTTTGCGGGAAATTTAAATCATCCAGCAAGGCAAAACTTAAGAATAATCCCAGTAAAAGTTGCGGGAGAGCAATGGTATTTCCAGTATTCACCTTATGTATATTACAATGAGCACTGCATTTTGCTCCATGAATCCCATATTCCAATGAAAATATCAGAAAAAACTTTTGTGAGGCTTTTTGATTTTATTGAACAATTTCCCCATTATTTTATGGGCTCCAATGCGGATTTGCCAATTGTGGGAGGCTCAATTTTATCCCATGAACATTTTCAAGGGGGAAGGCACGTTTTTCCAATGGAAGAGGCTTCTATAGAAGAATACTTTATACATCCTCAATATCGTAACATTAAAGCAGGAATAGTCAAATGGCCTATGTCTGCCATTCGCCTTTCAAGTAAAGACAGGGATAAATTAACAGAGCTTTCTTCACATATATTGAATACCTGGAAGGACTACAGTGATGAATCCTGTAACATATTGGCATATACTAAAAAGAATGGGGAACTCATCCCTCACAATACTATCACACCAATTGCGAGGTTTAATAAAGAGGGAGAATTTGAAATTGACCTTGTCCTTAGGAATAACAGGACAACAGATGAATACCCCTATGGAATTTTTCATCCTCATGAAGAACTTCACCATATAAAAAAAGAAAACATTGGACTTATAGAAGTTATGGGATTAGCAGTTTTGCCAGGAAGGCTGAAATTTGAGTTGGAGGAAATTATTAAGTTTTTAATAGGGGAAGAAAAATTTAGCCCATACTTGTATGGTGAAAGCAGTCCTTTATACAAACATATTCAATGGATTGAAGAATTACTTTTAAAATATGGTACTAACTGCACTCGAGAAGAAGCCGAAAATTATATAAAACAGGAGGTTGGAAACAAATTTTTGAAGGTTCTTTTAGATGCAGGAGTTTTTAAAAGAGATGAAAAAGGGAAAAAAGGCTTTGAAAGATTTATGAAAACAGTAGGTTTTGAAAAAATAGATATGAAAGGAGACCTTAAATGAAAACGGCTGTAATTGAGGCACTTGAAAAATTCTACGGTAAAAATGATGCTGAAATAAGGCTTTTCTATTCTCCGGGACGAGTAAATCTAATAGGGGAGCATACAGATTACAATGGAGGTTATGTATTTCCTTGTGCCCTTGACTTTGGAACATATGCTGCGATTAGAAAAAGAAATGACAAAAAAGTCTTCATGGCTTCTTTAAATTTCGATTTAAAGGTGGAAGTAGACCTTGATGCATTTATTTATGATAAAAGCCATGATTGGGCCAACTACCCGAAAGGGGTTTTAAAAGTACTACAGGATGAGGGGTATGACTTTTCTGGATTTGAAATTGTGTTTGAAGGGAACATTCCAAATGGTGCTGGACTTTCCTCATCTGCTTCAATAGAGCTGGTTACTGCTGTTGCAGTGAATGAAGTTTTCAATTTAAATATTGACAGAATAAAATTGGTGAAATTGTGTCAAAAAGCAGAAAATACTTTTGTTGGGGTAAATTGTGGCATAATGGACCAATTTGCTGTTGGAATGGGTAAAAAAGACCATGCAATTTTATTAAAAAGCGATACATTAGAGTATTCATACGTGCCTTTGAAGTTAGAAGGTTATAAAATTTTGATAACAAATACAAATAAAAGGAGAGGGCTCTTGGATTCGAAATATAATGAAAGAAGAAGTGAATGTGAAAAGGCCCTTTCATATCTTCAAAAGGCTTTGCCTGTAAAAAATCTATCTGAAATTACAATTGAACAATTTGAAGAATACAAAGATTTGATACCTGACGAAGTGCTTAGAAAAAGGGCAAAACATGTTATAACTGAAAATAAAAGAGTTTTAGATGCAGTAAAAGCACTTAATGATAAAGACTTAATCAAATTTGGAGAATTAATGATTGAATCTCACAATTCTTTGAGAGATGATTACGAAGTTACAGGGAAAGAACTGGACACTTTGGTAGAAGAAGCGTTAAAATTAAAGGGAGTAATAGGTTCCCGTATGACTGGAGCAGGCTTTGGTGGCTGCACTGTAAGCATTGTAAAAGAAGATGCAGTAGAGGAATTTATAAAAGTGGTTACTCACAATTACACTCAAAAAATAGGCTACAGGCCAACAGTCTATATAACGGGAATAGGTGAAGGAGCAGGAGAAATTAAATACTGAAGGAGGTAAAAATATGGCGGTTTTAGTATGTGGTGGTGCAGGTTATATTGGAAGCCACACAGTTGCAGCACTTTTAAGGAGAAATGAAGAAGTTGTCGTTGTAGATAACCTCGTCACAGGACATAAGGAATCTGTTTTGGGAGGAAAACTGTATATAGGCGATTTAAGGGATGAAGCTTTTTTAGACAAGGTATTTACAGAAAATGAAATTGAAGCGGTAATTGATTTTGCAGCTTTTTCACTTGTGGGAGAAAGTGTAGAGGAGCCATTTAAATATTATGAAAACAACGTATGCGGGACATTGAGCCTTTTAAAAGCGATGAAGAAACACAATGTCAACAAAATCGTGTTTTCTTCAACAGCTGCAACATATGGAGAACCAGAGAGAATTCCAATAGAAGAGGAAGATAGAACTAATCCCACAAGCCCTTATGGTGAGACAAAGCTTGCCGTTGAAAAGATGCTAAAATGGGCAGACAGTGCTTATGGAATCAAATACGTCGCTTTGCGATATTTTAACGTTGCAGGGGCTATTGAAACAGGCGAGATTGGAGAGGACCATTCGCCTGAGACGCACCTTATACCGATTATACTTCAGGTTGCACTTGGGAAAAGAGAAAAGATAATGATTTATGGTGATGATTATCCTACTAAAGATGGGACATGTATAAGAGATTATATTCACGTGATGGATTTAGCAGATGCACATATACTTGCGTTGGACAAATTGAGAAAAGACAATAATAGCGCAATTTATAACCTGGGAAATGGAGAAGGTTTTAGTGTAAAGGAAGTGATAGAAGTTGCAAGAAAAGTGACAGGGCATCCTATTCCAGCAGAAGTTGCTGGGCGCCGTCCGGGAGACCCTGCAGTACTTGTGGCATCTTCCAAAAAGGCAATAGAAGAGTTAGGTTGGGTGCCAAAACATTCATCTTTAAAAGAAATAATTGAAAGTGCTTGGATGTGGCACAAAAATCATCCAAATGGCTTTAAGAGAGGGTAAAGGAAGGGGTATAAATGGAAAACTTAATACCAGTCAGCTACAAATTGTTAAAAGGAATGAACGAATCAGTTATATTAAATATTATAAGAAAAATGGGACCTATTTCAAGAGCGGATATTGCCAAAGAGACAAATTTAACGCCGCCGACTGTGACTAACATTGTAAACAAACTCATTGCTGAAAATATTGTAATGGAGTACAAAGTTGGCGAATCAAATGGTGGAAGGCCTCCTGTACTTATCAAATTAAATCCTGATTTTATGAGTATTATTGTCATTCATATAAGCACCTACAACTTACATCAATATACTCTTGATGCAGAACTTAAAACAAAAAAGAAAGAGAAGAATTCTATTAGAGGTTTAAAGCAAGAAGAAGTTTTAGAATTGTTGACATCTGTTCTTGATAAAGCAATAAAAGAATCTCCACAAAATGTATCGGGGATAGGAATTGTGGTTAGAGGACCTGTAAAAATGAAAGAAGGTATATCTGTATTTGCTCCCAATATAGGGTGGAGAAATGTGCCTTTAAAATCAATTGTAGAAGAAAAATTTGGTGTACCTACCTATGTTATAAATGACGTGCGAGCTATGGCTTTAGGAGAATTTCATATGGGCAAAGCAAAAGATGTGGAAAATATGATATTTTTAAAGGTTGGCTATGGAATAGGTTCAGCAATACTTATAAATGGCAGGATATATACTGGAGCCAGTGACGGTGCGGGTGAAATAGGGCATACAACTATTGATGTAGCAGGGCCACAATGTAGTTGCGGCAATTACGGTTGCTTTGAAGCGTTGGCTTCAGAAAAAGCCTTAGTGAATTTAGTTGTTAAATCTATTAAAGAGGGTATGGATTCTATTGTGTATCAAATGGCAGAAGGGATGTTAGACAGTGTTACTCCTGAGATGATATACGAGGCAGCAAAACTAAACGATAAATTAGCAGTTAATGCTTTAAAAACTATAGGAAGATATTTAGGAATAGGTATAGCCAATACAATAAATACATTTAACCCAGAGCTCATTTTGATAGGGGGAGGGATTGTGCAGGCACGTGAGCTTATTGAAGATATCATTATAGAAACTGCTAAAAAGCGCACTTTTGAGAATTCATTTTCTTCCTGCAGAATAGCTTTTGCTGAATTAGGTGATGATGCTACACTCATCGGTGCTGCCAATATGGTCATGGATGAAGTATTGTAACCCATCTCTGTTATTCTGAGCGCAGCGAAGAATCTTACCTACTGAGGTAGTGAAAAAAATAAAAAATTATGCAGAAAGGAATGAAAATAGTATGGCAATAAAAATTGACAAAATAAACTTTTTAGGATGGGAAAATAGTATAAAACTGTCTAATGGCATTATTGATGTTGTGGCTACAACTGATATAGGCCCAAGAATTGTGAGGTTTGGATTTGAAAATGATGTAAACGAATTTAATTTGGACCCTAAAACTATTGGCTTAAAAGGAGGTGACGAATACAGATATTATGGCGGCCATAGACTGTGGCATAGCCCCGAAGATAGAAAGAGGACATATATACCAGACAATGATGAAGTTGATTGGCATGAAATAGAAAACGGTGTGAGACTTATTCAAAAGCCAGAAAAATGGGTTAATACACAAAAGCAAATCGATATAATCTTAAGTCCTGATGAGAGTAGAGTAAGGCTTGTACACAGGATAACCAATCTTGGAGCGTGGCCTATTGAGCTTTCAGCGTGGACAATTACAGTATTAAACACAGAAGGCATCGAAATAATTCCTCAACCAAATAAAGACACAGATTTACTTCCAAATAGGCAAATTGTACTCTGGCCTTATTCTAAAATGAATGATAAAAGGGTGTATTGGGGAGAAAAATATATTGCACTGAAACAAGATCCTAATAACAAAGCTCCCTTTAAGTTAGGAATTAACAATCAAGAAGGTTGGGCTGCTTACGCAAGAGGAGGACATCTTTTTGTAAAAAGGTATTATCCACAGCACGACACAACATATCCTGACTTTGGCGTATCTTTTGAAACATATACAAACGATTGGATGCTTGAAATAGAAACATTAAGTCCATTTACAAAATTACAACCCGGTGAAACTGTTGAGCATGTTGAAGAATGGGAGCTTTACAATAATGTAAATGTAAAAGATATAGATGAAGGTGCATTTGATGAGGTTGTAGAAAAGTATTGCAGGAAGTAAATTTTTGGTTGCAAAAAGTTTATAAAAATTTTTAATAAATTACGCTTTCGAAGAAGGAATTTTTGAATTCATGTCGAATATATAATATAGGAGTTAGTTAAAATAAAAAATAAAGTTAGAGAAAATGATAAGTTTTGAATTACAATAAAAATGTTTACATCAAGAATTTATGACATTAGAGAATATTAATAGTTAAATGTAAATAAAATATTTTAATAAAATATCAATAATTAGGAATTAAGAAGAAAGTTAAAAAGGAGGTGGGGAATATACATTAATTATAATATTTAATAAAGATTTAGCATAAGAAGCGATGACGTTACCTAAAATTGGCGTATTGTTAGAGATTTGGGCATTAAAACAAATTTTAATTTTGATTTTAACATTAAAAGTTTAATTGAGTTAATCACAAAATATTGAGATAGGGGGAAATTGAATTATGTTAAAGAAAAGGTTTTTAAGTATGACAATAATAATTTTAATGATTTTATTGTTATATTTAACAGGTTGTGGAAATAGTTCTACTACTACAGAAAAAGCTAATGCAGAAAAGACGAATGGTTCTATTACTTTAACATTAGCCGTTAATTTCCCAGAAACAGACGTCACGACCCAAAATTTAAAAACAATAGCTAAAAATTTTGAGCAAGAGAATCCTAATATTCGCGTAAATGTTACATCACTTCCGGACTATGAAGCAACTATGAAAACTAAGATGGCAGCTAATGACCTTCCTGATATGTGGACAACACATGGTTGGTCTGTAATGAGATATAGTGGATATTTGCTACCTCTTCAAGATCAACCTTGGGCATCAAAAATTAATCCGCTTATCAAACCTATTATCACAGATAAAGAAGGTAAAATCTATGTATTACCAATGGACGTAGATGTTGCTGGTATAGCATTTAATAAAGATGTACTTGATAAAGCGGGTGTAGATCCTGATTCAATAAAAACTTGGGATGATTTTAAAGTGGCTTGCGATAAAATTAAAGCTATTGGTAAAATACCAGTTTATTTAGGTGGCTCAAAAGACGATTGGACTGTAGGTAATTTCTTTGATTGGGTTGCTCCTTCTTTTCTAGTTACAGATGATAATCATAATTTTAGAAAAGAACTGAAAGATGGAACATTTGATTGGAATAATTATAGACCGGTAGCTCAATTGTTTGTGGATTTTATAAAAGCTGGATATTTTAATAAAAATGCAAATGAAGGTACATGGCAAGAAGTAGGAGAAGCCTTAGCAAAAGGTGAAGCAGGTTTTGCTTTTTTTGGTAATTATGTTATAGGCGAAGCGATGAAATATAATCCTAATGGAAATTATGGATTTATGCCTTTACCAGCAGCTTATAAAGATGGTGAACGTACAGTTATTGTTGGTGAGCGTACAGCTATAGGTGTTTGGAAAGATTCAAAATATAAAAATGAGGCTCTTAAATTTTTAGAATATTTGGCTAAACCAGAAAATATTAACTTAGTAGCCAAAGGTAATATGACGCCGACTGGATTAGTTGGTGATGGATATAAGTTGGATGCTGGAAAATTAAGTCCATATTTCGAAAATGCGGCTAAGTATAAAGGTTTTGGATATTTTGATAGAGAGTATTTACCCAATGGTATGTGGGATTCTTTATGCAAGACTGGAACTGGTATGCTTGCTGGTACTATGTCTATTGATCAAGTAATTGCTCAATTAAAAGCTGATTATCAACGACTTTATCAGCAACAAAAATAAAAAAATAAGAAAGGAGAGAAAAAATCAATTATTACTACTCTACAAAGCATATATTTCTAATATATGCTTTGTAGAGATAAATGTTTTTATTTGTTAAAATGCTGGATAAGGAGGAGTTACCAACTTGGAAAGGGAACTTAAACGTTCAAATATTATGTATATTCCTGCTATTATTTTCCTTGTAGTATTTATTGTTTATCCTTTTTTAACCGGATTTAGGATTTCTTTTACGGACTGGGATGGTTATTCACAAACGTATCGCTATATAGGTATAGAAAATTTTAAACTATTGTCTAGAGATCAAAATGTGCGAATAGCCTTTGTTAATACTTTGATTTATGGCTTTGGTAGTACTTTTTTTCAACAGATTTTGGGACTTGCATATGCTTTACTTTTGAATAAACCATTTAGAGGACGGACTTTAGCAAGAACTGCTGTTTATTTGCAAGTTTTAATTTCACCAATTATAATGGGTTATATGTGGTACTTTATATTAAAATATGATCACGGGGCACTTAATGATTTGTTAGGATTGTTTGGAATAAAACCTATCTTATGGCTGTCTGATCCTAAAATTGCGGTATGGGTAATAGTAGCATTGAATACTATTCAATATGTAGGAGTTTCTATGGTTATATATCTTGCTGGTTTACAAGGAATACCTTCTATGTATTACGAGGCAGCGGCTATTGATGGTGTAACTGCTTGGCAAGAATTTAGGTATATAACTTTACCTTTGTTGTATCCTTCGATAGTTAGCAGTGTTATTATAAATGTAATAGGAGGCTTAAAATTATTTGATATTATAAGAGCGTTAACTGGTGGTGGACCGGGGTACACAACTCATTCACTGTCAACATTGATTTATACAACTTACTTCCAATCACAGTCAGCAGGATATGCTGCAGCTATAGGGGTATTGCTCTTTATTTCAATATTAGTGGCTACAATTATATTACAGATCTTTTTTAAGAAAAAAGGTGGTGGTTATGTATTATGAAAAAATCGACATGGCACAAAACTGTATTGGCAATATTAATTACTATAATACATCTTATCCCCATTTATATTGCTTTAACAGTTTCTTTCAAAAAAATAACAGACTTTTCATCATACTGGACTTTACCAAAACAATTATTTTTGGAAAACTATAAAATTGCATGGCAGAATGGCGGAATGGCTATTGGTTTTAAGAACACAATAATAATAACAGCGATAGCTTCTGTATTGATTATATTAATATCTGCTATGGCTGCTTATCCATTGGCACGCAATAACAGTAAATTTAATAATATTATTCTTACAATGATTTTATCTGTCATGATGATTCCACCTCTTAGTTTGTTAGTTCCGCTGTATGTATTAATGAGAAATATTGGAGCAATAAGTACCTATTGGGGAATAATATCAGTACATCTCGCTTTTCAGTTACCATTAGCTATCTTTCTGTATACAAATTTTATACGTGCGTTACCAAGAGAATTAGATGAAGCAGCTTTGATAGATGGTTGTAGTATATTTACTATATTTTATAGAATAATTTTACCGCTTTTGAAACCTATTACTGTGACAGTTTTGATAATGACTGGGTTGAATATATGGAACGATTATCAACTTTCATTATTTTTCTTACAAAAGCCCGAAATGAAAGTAATCACACTTACAATAGCAACATTCTTTGGAATATCAGGTGCAAATCCTAACGTTGCAGCGGCTGCAGCAATTATGGCTGTTTTACCTGTGATAGTAGTATATTTATTCTTACAAAAGTACTTTATCCAAGGTATGGTTGAGAGTGCAATAAAATAGTTTGGGAAGGAGGACTTACTATGCCTATTCATTTTAATGATAAAACAAGAACCTTTCATTTAACAGCAAAAGATACAAGTTATATAATTCATGTTTTAAAAAACGACGCTGTTTTGCATGCATATTTTGGTAAAAAGATAAAGAACGCGAATATATATCACGTGTTAAAATTGTCTCATGTAAGTATAGATACTGATAATATTAACTTTGGGAATTACCTAATGTTAGATTTTTTACCACAAGAATATCCTGCGTATGGCAATACTGATTTTAGAAGTCCTGCATATCAAATTCAGCTTGAAAATGGTTCTACTGTTTCTGATCTAAGGTACTTATCTCACAAAATCTATAAAGGTAAGCCTAAATTAGAAGGGCTTCCGGCTACTTATGTTGAAAATGAAGATGAAGCTGATACTCTTGAAATAGAGTTATATGATAAAGTAGCAAATTTAAAAGTAACTTTAATTTACACAGCATTTAGAGATTATGATGTTATCACAAGGTCAGTGAGATTTGAAAACATGGGAAAAGAAGACATAAAATTGTTAAGAGCTTTGTCTATGAATGTTGATTTTAATGATGATAAGTTTGACATGCTTCAATTGTCAGGGGCTTGGGCGAGAGAAAGACATGTTATAAGAAGACCACTTACTCCTGGAGTTCAGTCTATTGAAAGCAGAAGAGGTGCAAGCAGCCATCAGCAAAATCCTTTTATAGCACTTTTAAGGAAAGACGCTGATGAATGGCATGGAGATGTTTATGGATTTAGCCTTGTTTACAGTGGCAATTTCTTGGCACAAGTAGAAGTGGATCAATATAAGATGGCGAGAGTCTCTATGGGAATTAATCCATTTGATTTTTCATGGCTTTTAAAACCAGGTGAAACATTTCAAACACCAGAAGTCGTTATGGTTTATTCGGATAGTGGCTTAAATAAAATGTCAAATACCTATCACAAACTGTACAGAAATAGACTTATGAGAAGTAAATTTAAGGACAAAGAAAGACCAATTCTTATAAACAATTGGGAAGCTACTTATTTTGATTTTACCGAAGAAAAACTTAAAGAACTTGCTAAAGAAGCTAAAGATTTGGGTATTGAATTGTTTGTTCTTGACGATGGATGGTTTGGAAAGAGAAATTCTGACAATTCTTCACTGGGAGATTGGTTTGTAAATAAAGAAAAGATTCCAAGTGGTTTGGATGGTCTTGCAAAAGGGATAAATTCTTTAGGTTTAAAATTTGGATTATGGATGGAACCAGAAATGGTGTCTCCTGATAGTGACCTCTATAGAGAGCATCCCAATTGGTGTATACATGTACCTAATAGGCCGAGAAGTGAAAGCAGAAATCAACTTGTGTTAGACTTGTCGCGCAAAGATGTACAAGATTATATTATAAAAGTAGTGTCAGATATTTTGGAAAGCGCCAACATAAGTTATGTAAAATGGGATATGAATAGAAATATGACAGAGATAGGCTCTGCACTTTTGCCTCCTGAAAGACAAAGAGAAACTGCTCACAGATATATTCTTGGACTTTACAGAATATTAGAAGAAATAACGACAAGGTTTCCTGATGTTTTGTTTGAAAGTTGTGCTGGTGGTGGCGGTCGTTTTGACCCTGGAATGCTTTATTATATGCCCCAGACTTGGACTAGTGATAATACAGATGCAGTTGAAAGACTTAAAATACAGTATGGTACAAGTATAGTTTATCCTCTTATTTCAATGGGAAGCCATGTGTCTGCTGTGCCCAATCACCAAGTTCATAGAATAACTCCTTTAAAGACTCGCCTTGATGTGGCGATATCAGGTAATTTTGGATTTGAGCTTGATTTAACAAAGCTTAGTGAAGAGGAAAAAGACCTTGCTAAAAAATATGTTAAAAAGTACAAAGAGATAAGAAAATTGATTCAATTTGGAGATTTTTACAGATTATTAAGTCCTTTTGAAGGAAATGAAACAGCATGGATGTTTATTAATGAAGAAAAAACTGAATTTGTGGCTTTTTACTTTAAAGTCTTGGCAACTCCTAATGACACGATAAAAAGGATTTATTTAAAGGCTTTAAACCCCGATTACAAATATGCATTGCAAGATACGGGTGAAGTGTATGGTGGTGATGAGCTTATGTATGCAGGCATTGCAATACCACAATTGGAAGGAGATTTTCAAAGTGTTATGATGCATTTTAAAAAGGAGGCGTAAAAGATGGGTAGAGATGTATTGAATTTTAATGTAGATTGGCTATATATTCCTGAAGACTTAAATGATGCATATAAATTTGATTTTGATGAGAGCAATTTTGAAGTTGTTAGTCTTCCTCATGCAAACAAAACATTTCCTCACCACTATTTTAAAGAAGAAGACTACAGGTTTGTTTCATGGTACAGAAAACATTTTAAAGTAGATGAGAGATACAAAGGGAAAAAGGTTTATATTCATTTTGAAGGTGTTATAACTGTTGCGAAGGTTTATGTAAATGGCGAATTTGTAGGAGAACATAAAGGAGGATATACTCCTTTTGAATTTGATATTACAGAGTATATTAAATACGGTAATTTTGAAAATTTAATTGCTGTACAAGTGGATTCAAGAGAGCATAAAGATATTCCTCCAGAAGGTCATCTTGTAGATTACATGTTGTTTGGTGGAATATACAGAAATGTATGGCTGAAAATTTTAAATGATACCCATATAAAAGATGTTTATTTTGTTGTTGATAAATTGCAAGATTCTGTTGCTGAAATTTCAATTACTACAACTATTGCAGGAAAAGAAATAAGCAATGGAAAGATATTGACAGAGGTTATAAATAAAGAAGGCGTTGTGTGTTCATCAGTGGTTACTGACATAAAAGAGATGCAAAAAGAGATTGTACAGCAAATAAAGATGGACAATCCATTAACTTGGCATCCAGATCATCCGTATTTATATAATGTGTCTGTAAAACTTATTGCAGAGAATGAAATTTTAGATAATTATACTTTTAAGACAGGAATAAGGACAGTTGAATTTAGAGATGACGGCAAATTTTATATTAATGGTGAACCTTTAAAATTGAGAGGATTAAACAGACATCAGACTTTTCCTTATGTTGGCGGTGCTATGCCGGATAGGGTTCAAAGAAAAGATGCAGATATACTAAAGTATGAATTGGGATTAAATTATGTTAGGACGTCACATTATCCGCAGGCTGTTTCATTTTTGGATAGATGTGATGAGATAGGTTTGTTAGTTTTTGAAGAGATACCTGGATGGCAGCATATAGGCGATGAAAATTGGAAGAACATTGCAAAAGAGAATTTAAAAGAAATGATTTTAAGAGATAGAAATCATCCTTGTATATTTATGTGGGGTGTGCGAATAAATGAGTCTTTAGATGACCACGATTTTTATAAAGAAATGAATGAAATAGCTCATAAATTAGACAGAAGTAGACCAACAGGTGGTGTTAGATATTTAAGAGATAGTGAAAAGCTAGAGGATGTATTTACATATAACGACTTTATATACAATTTAGAAGGCAAAATACAACTTCCAAATCACAAAAAGTATATGGTAACAGAATATATGGGTCACATGTATCCGACAAAATCTTATGATAACCTTAATCGACTTATTACTCATGCAAGGTTGCATGCTCTTATTCAAGACAAACAATATGGGATACCAAACATGGCTGGTGCATCAGGCTGGTGTGCATTTGATTATAATACCACAAGTGCTTTTGGTTCAGGAGACAATATATGCTATCATGGAGTCTGTGATATATTTAGACTTCCAAAGTTTGCAGCTCATTTTTACAGGAGTCAAGCCGACCCGCACTTATATGGACCCTATGTGTTTATAGCTTCGTACTTAATACCATCATTTGAGGAAGAGAACGGCGATAAATTGCTTGTATTTAGCAATTGCGAAGAAGTAGAACTTTATATAAATGATAAATTTGTGAAAAGACAAATGCCCAATAGAGTTGATTTTCCTAGTTTACCACATCCGCCTTTTGAATTTTCAATGAAGGAATGCGGAATCAACTATATGGAGGTAAGAGTTAATAACGCTTCTATTACTGCGATAGGTTTGATAGACGGTAAGGAAGTAGCAAGACATACATTAAGGCCATATGGGAAACCACATAAATTAATTCTTTCTTGTGATGATAATGAGATTATGGCAGATGGCGCTGATTGTACAAGGGTTGTTGTAAGTGTTGTAGATGAAAATGGATCTATTCTTCCTTATGCTAATATACCAGTATCATTTGAAATAGAAGGTGAAGGAAAGCTGATTGGGGAAAATCCGTTGACATTAGAGGCTGGCAGAGGAGCAGTTTATGTAAAATCGACACGAAAGCCGGGAGAAATAATTTTAAAAGCTAAATCTCATTATGTAGCGGAAGAAAGCAATGTATCTATAAAAACTAAGTCAATAGGATATTAAAAACCCACCCTTTGGGGTGGGTTTTATTATAGTATGTATAATTTCCTATTGGTAGCTAATCAATAATTTTTGAAAAAATAAATTCCTACAAACTAAAAATGTCTCAAAAACTTAAAAGAATGTCTATAAATCGAATTTTATAAACTTTTGTTGCAATTTATAATATTAAACGAGAATATTATGCTATGAAAGGAGAGAAGAAGACGATGTATTTTCAATTAGAAAGAATAGAGCGTATTTTAAAGGAATTAGAAAGTTATATTTATTCGCAAGAGGTTCCAGTAGATATGTATAGATTTAAAGAATGTGGTTATAACTCTTATCACTTGTTGGAGGAAGATGGGGAGAATTGGGATATATTCAAAAGAGGAGACCGATATGGAGGAACAGATAAACATTTTTGGTTTAAAACACAAATAGCTATTCCAGAAACTTTTGAAGGCAAAACAGTAGTATATAAAGTGTCAACAGGCAGAGAAGGCGAATGGGATGCATTAAACCCTCAATTTTTTATCTATGTTAATAAAAAATTAATCCAGGGATTGGATGTTAATCATAGAGAAATAATATTAACTGAAAATGCAAAGGCCGGAGAAAAGTATGATATAGATTTATATGCTTTTGCTGGGATGTTAGAAGGGTACATAGACCTTTATACAGAGATAGCTATTTTAGAAAAAGAAATTGAAAAGCTTTATTATAATATAAAAGTTCCATTGGATATAATTAAACTGTTAGAAAAAGATAGTTTAGAATATATAAATACCATAAAATATTTGCAAACAGCTATTAATATTTTAGACCTTCGAAAACCATTTAGTAAAGACTTTTATAATTCTATAAATAAAGCTAATGAATATTTAGAAAAGGAGTTTTACGAAAAGTATTGCGGACATGATGATGTAATCGAAATATGTGTTGGACATACGCATATTGATATTGCTTGGTTATGGACATTGTCACAGACAAAAGAAAAAGCAGCAAGGAGTTTTTCAACTGTTTTAAATCTTATGAAACAATATCCAGAATATATATTTATCTCGAGTCAACCACAATTATATAAGTTTATAAAAGAAGACCATCCAGAGATATATGAAGAAATAAAGAGAAGAATAAAAGAAGGAAGATGGGAAGCAGAAGGTTCGATGTGGGTAGAAGCAGATACAAATCTTACATCGGGAGAATCACTTGTCAGACAAATCTTATTTGGAAAACGATTTTTCAAAAAAGAATTTGGAGTAGATAACAAAATATTATGGTTACCTGATGTATTTGGTTACAGTGCTGCTTTACCACAAATTCTTAAAAAAAGTGGAATAGACTATTTTATGACAACTAAAATTAGTTGGAACGAATACAACAAAATGCCTTATGATACCTTTATGTGGAGAGGAATAGATGGAACAGAAATACTAACACATTTTATAACAACTACTGATTATGTAAAAGGAGAACCTAAAGGATGGTTTACTACATATAATGGTAATTTAAATCCTTCACAAGTTATGGGGTGTTGGCAAAGGTATCAACAAAAAGAAATAAATAATTACGTTTTAAATAGCTATGGTTACGGAGATGGTGGTGGTGGTCCTACTAAAGAGATGCTGGAAAATGGAAAGAGACTCGCAAAAGGTATACCAGGTGCTCCTAAAGTAAAAATGGGAAAAGCGATAGACTTTTTTAAACAGTTAGAAAAAATTGTAAAAGGTAATCCTAAACTTCCTAAATGGGTAGGCGAACTCTATTTAGAATATCATAGGGGAACCTATACTTCTATGGCAAGAAACAAAAAATATAATAGAAAGACGGAATTTCTAAATTTAGATTCTGAATTATTTTCTACTATGAACATGATTTTACAAGGGAAAAAATATCCTCAAAGTGAAATTAATAAAAATTGGGAAATTACTTTGCTTAATCAATTTCACGATATAATTCCAGGTTCTTCGATAAAAGAAGTTTATGAAGAATCAAAAAAGCAGTATGAAGAAATTAATGCTAGAGGGAAAAATATAATAAATTCTGCCTTAGATAGTATATGTTCTAATATTAATTTAAAAAATATTTCTTTAGTTGTATTTAATCAACTTAGTTTTGAAAGATCTGATATAGTTGAATTTGAATTACCTGAGGGTTGGTCTAATGTTTTAGTGTATGATGGAGAAAAATTAATAACTTCACAGAAAGTCGGAAGTAACAAAATAATATTTTTTGCAGAAAATGTTCCATCAAAAGGATACAAAGTATATACCTTAAAGAAAGCAGAGAATTTCTCTCAGACAAGTAGTGAAATTAAAATAAACGAAAAAGAGATACAAAATAAATTCTTTAATATTAAACTTGATGACAATGGTAATATTATCTCTATTTATGACAAATTAAACGAAAGGGAAGTACTTAAAAATAATCAAAAAGGTAATGTACTCCAAGCTTTTGAAGATAAACCACATAACTTTGATGCCTGGGATATTAATATTTATTATCAAGAAAAGATGTGGGAAATTAATGATGTAGAAAAAATTGAAGTTTTAGAGACAGGCCCAGTTAGAGGAGCACTTAAAGTAAAAAAGAAATTTTTAGATTCAACTATTGAACAGATAATATATGTGTATAACGATATACCGAGGATAGATTTTAATAATAAAATAGACTGGAAGGAAAAGCAAATATTGCTCAAAGTGGCTTTTCCAGTTGATATACACGCAGATAAAGCAACTTATGAAATACAATTTGGAAATATAGAAAGACCAACCCATTGGAACACGAGTTGGGATTATGCGCGTTTCGAAGTTCCTGCGCATAAATGGGCTGATTTATCTGAAGGAGGATATGGAGTAAGTTTATTAAATGATAGTAAATATGGGTACGACATTAAAGATTTAGTAATGAGACTTACTCTTCTTAAATCTGCGATTTATCCCAATGAGGAGGCTGATAAAGAAATTCATGAATTTGTATATTCCCTATATCCTCATAAAGGAGATTGGAAAGATGGGAATACTGTAAAAATGGCATATAATTTAAATTGTCCAATGTATGCTAAAATTGAAGGGCCACATGATGGTGTTTTGCCAGAAAGATTTTCTTTACTTAATGTAGATAAAGAAAATGTGATAGTCGAAACTGTAAAAAAAGCAGAAGAAAGTGATGACATTATTGTAAGATTATATGAATATCAAAACAAAAGAGAAAAAGTTACCTTAACTTTATTTAAGGAAATAAAAGATGTAATTGAATGTGATCTTATGGAAAATGAAATAAACAAAATAGATTTCGAAGGGAATAGCTTTAAATTTGAAATAAAACCTTATGAAATTAAAACATTTAAAATAATATTTTATATGACTACTATTTTTTTATATATTTAATATTTTCAAGAGATTACAGCCATAACATGAAAATGTCCTAAAAACTTAAAATAATGTCCTGGATTAGAATTTTATAAATTTTATGGTTTAGTTATAATAATAAACAGGAATAAAAACATATCTGAGTTTAACTATCTACCCTTTATTTAAACCTTATTTACTATTAAACGGCTGTCAGAAAACTATTCCAAAAAAAGTATTTCCGTTAATTACCATTGATAGTAAACACCGAGAATGTTTTCTTTAAATTTTAAAAAAGAAAATATATACATAAAGTTTTATTATAAGGAATTATAAAAACGTTTTAGTAAATATTAATTGCAAAAAGCGGAAATCCAATTTTAGTTCAGCAGTAATAGAGACGTGTAAGAGGAGAGGGGGATATTGTAAAGGACATGGCTATACATTAAAAAATAGTTAAGATAAAAGTCATCCGCGTTTTTAAGACTTGCTTTCAAAGGAGTCTCCTATTCTTTCATGAAAAAAAGGGAATTCCTTTGAAATAGAGAGTAGAACCATTTAAACAATTTTGTGGTTCTACAATAGCAAATATGAATAAAATAAAAAGGGGGATGAATGTTGTGGGTAAAACAAAAAAGTATCTTTCGTTGATGGTAGTTATTGTTTTTGCACTCACGATAATGTTGGCAGGGTGTGGAGGACAAAAAACTTCCCAGTCATCTGAAGGAGCTCCAGCGCCTCAAACAGAAACTTCACAAAAGAAAGTAGAAGTTGTTTTCTGGCATAATATGAAGGTAGTGACTGATAGACAGTCTATTGAAGAAGCAGTTCAAATGTTTAACAAAGAACATCCGAACATTGAAGTAAAAGCGGTATTAGTTCCAGGTGACGAAACAGATGCAACGAAATTAATGACAGCTGTTGCAGCAGGGGAAGGACCTGACGTTTATTATCTTGATAGATTTACAGTAGCACAAAGAGCTCATGCAGGCATGTTAGAACCCTTAGAAGATTATCTAACACAATTGGGTACAAATATTGATGACTTAAAGAGTAAATTTTTCGATTTTGCAATTGAAGAAGCAACTTATAAAGGAAAACTTTATGCACTTCCGTGGGATACTGATGCAAGGGTTTTATATTATAATAAAAAATTATTTAAAGAAGCAGGATTAGATCCGGAAAGACCACCACAAACTATATCAGAACTCGATGAATATGCTAACAAACTCACGAAAGTGCAAGGGGGAAAAATTTTGCAAATAGGTTTTATTCCTTGGCGTGGTCAAGGATGGCCTTACACTTGGGGTTGGGTATTTGGAGGAAAATTTTATGATCATGAAACCAAAAAATTTACTTTTGCAGATGATCCTAAGATTGTTGCTTCACTAGAATGGCAGAAAACCTATGCTGATAAATATGGAATAAAAAATATTGATTCTTTCTTTGCTGCTTTTGGGGATGGTGGAGGAGCAGAGCCTGTTGATCCATTTATGATGGGAAAAGAAGCTATGAGGATAGATGGTAACTGGTTTTTGAGCACGCTGAGAAAATTTGCAGATCCTAAAGTATGTGAATGGGGAATAGCTCCAATACCATATCCTGGAGGTAGGGAAAAAGATTCAACTTGGGCAGGAGGTTGGAGTTTAGTTATTCCAAAAGGTGCAAAACATCCAAAAGAAGCAGCTGAATTTATTCAATGGATGGCTACAAAGGGTGCTATAAAATATGCCAAAGATACTGCTCATTTTTCTGCAATTAAAGAAGGTACATTGGAGGTTGTAAAAGAAGATCCAGATCAAAAATTGTTTTATGAACTTTTAAATGGCCCCAATGCTCACAGCCGCCCTGTTGTACCAGTAGGAGCACTTGTTTGGGATGAGTTAGTAAGGGCTAGAGATGACGCACTTTATGGTAAAAAAGTACCTCAACAGGCTTTGAAAGAAGCACAAGAGAAAGTTCAAAAAGAACTTGATAAAGCTCTGAGTGAATAAAAAGGATAAATGTTTAACCTCAGCCTTGCTCTTTGTAAAGGGCAAGGCTGAGGGAAGTAAGTAAAAGGAGGCTTAATATTGGATGTTTAAAACAAAAAAATTATCATTAGAGATGAGAAATAACATAACAGGTCTTTTATTTACCCTACCGTGGATAATAGGTTTCTTAATTTTTACTTTTTATCCTATAGTAGCTTCTTTCTATTACAGCTTCACAGAGTATAATGTTGCAACACCCCCAAAATGGGTAGGTTTAGAAAATTATATTAATTTGTTCAAAGATGAATTGTTTTTAGAAGCTTTTTATAATACAGGATATTACGCTGCGGGATTAGTTCCTCTCGGACTTATTGTTGGTTTAATATTAGCACTATTATTAGTACAACCATTGAAAGAAAAATATTTATACAGGGCTTTAATTTATCTGCCGAGTATTGTACCGGTTTATGCTCTTGCTGTTATTTCGTTGGTTTTTTTTAATCCATATTTCGGTCTTGTAAATGGTTTCTTGTCTATTTTCAGAATAAATGGACCTATGTGGTTAAATGATGAGAACTGGGTTAAATTTACTATTGTGCTTCTTTCACAATGGGGAGCAGGAGGAACAGCTTTAATATTTATGGCAGCGATAAATGATATACCAAAAGATTTATATGAAGCTGCTATGCTTGATGGAGCTACTGGTTGGCAAACTTTTTGGAAGATAACATTACCTCTTATGTCACCTGCTATTCTTTATTATTTAATTACTGCTACGATAGGAGCAGTGCAGATTTTTGATTTGCCTCAAATAATGACAGGTGGAGGACCAGCTAACGCTTCTTTGTCTTATGTAATGTATTTGTACCGACATGCGTTTAGGTATTTACATATGGGGATAGCTTCTGCAATGGCATGGATATTATTTATCGTAACAATTATTCTTACCATTTTAATATTTAAAACTTCCGCAAGATGGACTTTTTACGGTGGTAGTGAAAAATAGTTAAAAAGGGGGATTTCAATAGCGATGTTTAAAAATCTGAAAATAAAAAAAATATTTCATACCAATATGACAAGATTATTATTGATATTAGTAACTTTTATATACATGCTTCCACTTCTTTGGATGGTAACAACATCTTTAAAAGCGAATCAAGATCTTTATGCGTCTCCACCAAAGATAATATCTATTCCTCTTGTTTTTGAAAATTACAAAAAAGCCACAGAATATTTTCCTTTTTGGAGATATTTCAAAAATAGTGTAATAATTACTACTGGAGTAATAGTCGGTACTCTTTTCTCTTCTCCGTTAGTTGCTTACAGCTTTTCTAAAATTAATTGGAAAGGGCGAGATATACTTTTTTACATTATGTTATCCACGATAATGCTACCTTTTGCAGTTACTATGATACCTCAATTTTTAATTTTTAAAAAACTTGGATGGATAAATACTTTCTTACCACTCATAATTCCCAGTTTCTTTGGCAATCCCTTGAGTATTTTCCTTGTAAGACAATTTTTTATGACAATACCTGATTCACTTCTAGATGCTGCGAGAATTGATGGGGCATCAGAATTACAAATTTATACAAGAATAATGCTACCTCTTGCTAAACCTGTATTATTTTTGATAACCTTGTTTACTTTTATAGGTGCGTGGAATAACTATTTAGGACCTTTGATATATTTAACCGATGAAAGTAAATATCCTCTTGCGCTAGGGCTTCCTCAGTTTCTAGACAGATATGGTACTTATTGGAATTGGATGATGGCAGCAGCTACTATTTCCGTGGTACCCACTATCATTTTCTTTGCATTTGCTCAAAAATATTTGATAGAAGGTATAAAATTGACAGGTTTGAAAGAATAAAAATTAGGTTCAAAAGTAGAGGTGGGAATTATGTATGTATCATCCAATGAATTAAAATCAAATCTACGTCAATATATATTAGCTTTAGAATTTACTATTATGGGTTTGATTTTTTAGGTGATACTATGCGCATGTCTTTAATAAGAAGTTCTTATTTTCCTGATCCGCTTCCTGAGATAGGAGAACATGAGATTGAGTTTGCAGTATATCCTCATACTGGAAACTGGACAAATGCACGCTCTACGAGATGTGGATATGAATTTAACAACAGATTGGAAGCTTTTTATGATGATCCTCATGAAGGGATATTAGGAGATGTAATGACTACAGTAGAAGTAGAACCGGAAAATATCATTATAGCGGCTATAAAAAGAGCTGAAGATGATGATTCTATAATATTGAGGATGTACGAAACAAATGGAGTAGAGACGGTAGGAAATGTGAAAATATCATTGTTTGCTGAAACAGTGGTAGAGACTGATTTATTGGAACAACCTGTAGGAGATATAGTAAAGATTCAAAATGGTGTTTTTAGTAGCGTATTTAAACCGTATGAAATAAAAACTTTCAAAGTTAAGTGATATAAGTTAGAATAAAAGATAGTTATTAATGAACATATAACGTTAATTAAAAAATTTTTTTAAGTAATTTTAGCTTTGATAAGAATAAGTATGTATTAAGTTTATATGTAGTGCTCCTATTGTGGGGGTGGCATTTTGTGAATATGTATAGAGCTTCTGAAGAATTATCTAAACTGGATATTCAAGTTTCTATTGATGATTTTATAATAAATGTATTATGGTTTAGAGTGATGGTTAGAGAAGGGGAATGGGAAATACCAAGACATACTCATTCTAGTTTTGAATTTCATTTTGTTCCGGAAGGGGATTCACTAGTTATTCTTGATGATGAGCAATTTGTAGTCAAAAAAGGTGAATTTTATGTTACAGCACCGGGAATTTATCATGAGCAACGTTCAATAGGGGAAAAATATATAGAATATAGCATAAATTGTGATTTTAAAAAAACAGAGAAAGAAGTTTTCTCTGAAATAGATATTATTTTTGAAATATTAAGCTCAGCAAAATGTTTTCCAGTCAAAGATCGATATGGAGCAATGAAGTATTTCGAATTAGCTCTACAAGAGGCATATGCACAAAAAATAGGATTTTACAATAATATAAAAAGTTTAATTGTCATGATACTTACTATGGCTGCACGTGCCTTGGTTTTTGATAACAAAATATCTTCTTATTATCCTGTGCCTAAAAAATTAAAAGAAACTGATTATAGGTTTACTTTGATAAAAAAATTTATTGAAGATAATATTTCAGATGTTCGTAAAGTAGAAGATATAGCAAATTATCTTCATCTCAGTCCTAAACAGATAAATAGAATTGTAAAAGAAAAAACAAATAAATCTACAAAAGAGCTAATAAACTTTCTTAAGCTTCAGGAGGCAAAAGAAATGCTAAAAAATACAAATATTTCAATTAAAGAAATAGCTAATAGACTAGGTTTTTCTAGTGAATATTATTTTAATCAATTTTTTAAAAGAGAAGAAGGATATCCTCCGGGACTTTATAGAGATAATATTAAGAAGTATTACTATTAATATTTTATTTTTTTATTGAAAGTGAAAGTATTACTAGAGGAATTCAAAAAATTCATAAAGAGCTGGAATCAGTAGATCCCAGCTCTTTACATAATTTAGAGCAGTAATTAAATTATGTGATAATTTATCCTATTACCTTTGTCCAAAGAAATACTTTTATATAAAATTATATAAATAGAAATATTTATCCATAGCAAATTGTTCTAATAAAAAATCTTCACACCCCTATTCCATAACTTTCCAATACCCAATTTGGCAAACTAAAGCGTGAGGTTTTAAGTGGATCTACTACTTGTGAAATCTGTACATTTCCTGCTATGCTAAAAAGTGTAGCTATCTCTTCTATTGATAATTTAGTAAAGCTTCGGAATAAGTTTGCCATATCATGAACAGCTAACTTTACTGCTTTATCTAAAGATTCATCTGATGCTATTGTTGCTGTTACATCTTTTGTTTTTACCATTGGGTTAGAAAGTTTGAGATTATTTAAAACTCTAAACTCCACTGTAACAGAACCTGCCACTTCTACACCTGATACTCCTACTTCTCCATCTCCCATTGCAGCATGTAAATCTCCCAAAGCAAATAATGCACCTTCTACAAATACTGGCAAGTAAAGTTTTGAGCCTTCACTGATAAGTAGGGTGTCCATGTTTCCGCCATGAGAACCAGGTGTTCCACAGTTTATATTGCCTTCTTTTGGTGAAACGCCTATTACTCCTATCATAGGTTTAATTGAGAGAGAAACTTTTTCATCAAAAATAACTTTTCCATCTTTTATATTAACTACTCTGGAATACAGTCCCTCCATTAAATCTCCCAATACGCCCAAATCCTTACCTGTTGCCACTACACCTTTATTGGCTATTTCAATTTTTTTAATTGTGACTTCCAAAATATCACCTTCTTTTGCACCTTCAACATAAATAGGGCCTGTTGCAGGGTTTACTTTGTTCCAATCCATTTGCTCAAGCTTATCTTCATTTGACTTGATTTGATTTGAAAAGCAATCTAATGTTTCAATCTCTACTTCATCGCCGTCTTTTACGAATAGTACAGGCTTATTATCTTTTGTAAAACTAAATATGTGATTTTCACTTGATATTTTGTAATGCATTTACACGACTCCCCTTTCGTATTTGTGTTGATTTAATTTTCAATTTTGTGATTTGAAATAATCACTCCTTTTTTGGTTATACTGCTTTCAAAAACATTTTATTTTCTAATTGAGAATATTATACTCTCCCAAAAGTCATTTTTGTCACTTTCTCTATTTTCAACTTTTGTGAATTCAATGTTAAGCTCATCTATCTTCATTCCTTTCATTACTTCTGTTATCATCATTATAGCACATAATTATAACAAAAGATAATATGTACTAAAGTTACAGCTTATTGAACCTCATAAGCATAAAAAAGTTGGTTGGTGTAGCTGTTGCTTGTTGAATAATTTTGTATTATAATTTCATATTATAATTTATCAAAGAACAGTTTATTTGGAGGTTTAAAATTTCCTGTTTAAGTTTTTAAACCTTAACTGGAAATTTTATATACAATCATATTATACGAGAGAGATGAGGTGAAAAATGAAAAATAAAAAATAAAAAATAAAAAGGTTATTCCGTTTATAGAATCCTTATTTAAGTGTTGCATTTAATATGCAATTTACATACTTAAGGAGGGAATATTTGATGGAAAAAAGACAAAGAGAAAGTTGGGGTTCTCGGATTGGATTTATCCTGGCAGCTGCAGGTTCAGCAATTGGGCTTGGTAACATCTGGAGATTCCCATACATGGCCGGTTCAAACGGTGGTAGTGCATTTATTTTAATTTATTTTGTATTCGCATTAGTCATCGGTCTCAGTATCATGATCGCAGAATTTGCTATCGGACGTAGAACCGGCTTAGCAGCAGTTGGAGCGTACAAATCTATTAACAAAAATTGGACCTTTGCAGGGGTTCTTGGTATACTTACTGCCTTCTTTATAATGGGATTCTATCCTGTTGTAGGAGGTTGGGCACTTGCCTATGTAGTAAAATCTGTAACAGGCCTACTGTCAAATGCAGGATCAATTGCTGATGCCTTTGGTGGCTTTATCTCTAGCCCAGTGGAGCCTTTGATTTGGATGGGCATATTCTTAGCAATGAATATCTTTATCGTTGCCAGAGGTATTGCAGGGGGAATTGAAAAAGCAAGCAGTATTCTTCTGCCTACATTATTTGTGCTACTTATTCTAATCGCACTTAGAAGTATAACATTACCAGGAGCGGGAGCGGGTATTGAATTCCTATTCAAACCTGATTTTAGTGCTGTTACTGGTCAGACCTTTCTTGCAGCTTTGGGACAGGCATTCTTCTCTCTAAGTTTAGGTATGGGCTGTATGATAACATACGGTAGTTATCTAAGTAAGAGTAAGAACCTTCCAAGCAACGCGTTGATAGTTACATTAATGGATACTATTGTTGCTATTCTTGCAGGTTTGGCAATATTCCCAGCGGTGTTTGCTTATGGAATGGAACCAACAGCTGGACCAGGGTTGGTATTCGTAGTTGTTCCTACAATCTTTGCTGAAATGGGAGCATTGGGAATTCTCTTCTCAGTTATATTCTTCATTGCTCTTACAGTTGCAGCTCTTACTTCATCAATATCATTACTTGAAGTAGTTACAGCTTATCTGATTGACGAAAGAGGAATGGAAAGAAAGAAAGCTGTTTACATCTCCGGAACTATTATGTTAGTTACAGGAATTTTTTCATCCCTATCATTGGGAGTTATGTCAGATGTAAAATTCCTTGGAGTTGGAGCATTTGACTTCTTCGATATCTTAACAGATAAGATATTCCTTGCAATCGGTGGATTGCTACTGGCTATATTTGTTGGCTGGGTCGTTAAGAAGGAGGACCTTGAGGATGAGCTTACAAATGGTGGAACTATTAAGTTTCCACTGTTTAACGTATGGTACAATCTTATTAAGTATGTAATTCCAGTAGCTATATCTATTGTTGCTATTATGGGTATTATCTCTATTGAACAAACAAGCCTGATGATATTTGGTTTGGCAATCATAGGAGTATTAGCAATTTTTTCTAAGAAGCTATAAAGATAGTTTAAATATTATAAATAAAGGGTATTATCTCACGATGAGATAATACCCTTTTAAAATTGCAGGAGGGGAGAAAAGTGATACTTCAAAGTATGAAAAATATAATATAGAAAAATTAAGAAAAACAAGCCTTACAGAAAAGTTACGATTTAAGATATTTCATGGGTTGTTGCTAAAAATTATCCTACAGTATCTTGACACTATCTCACAGGACACAATAAATTTTAGGAAATATTGCTTTTATGATATAATTTAATAAGATAAAGAGATAAAGTAGAAATTTTTTAAACTATGTTATAGGAGATGATGCAGTTGGGAAATAAAGAAAAATTAAAAAATATTTTAAACGGGTTAAATGAAATAGTGATTTATAGAAATATTACAAATCATAGCTTAATAAGAAAATGGATTAAAATTTTACAAGAACTTTTAAAAGAAGAGCCCTCTATTGAGTTTATTTATTCTGAATATAGCAGTTTTTACAAAGGTATTACTGAATATGCTTTTAAAAAGAGGATTCATAAAAATATTTGGCCTACTTTTTTGGCAGAAGAAATCGCTTATGATGAAAACCCCTTTAGCCACATTTCAGAAAAATATGGTTTTAATGCTGTGAGCAATTTAATTATTAAGACTATTGAAAAAGAAATAGGGATTTTAAAGGAATTTTGCTATGTAAACATAGCAGAAACTGTAAATAGTTTATTAAATACGGAATTACCTGACTTTGAAAACTCTGTTAATAATATTTTTTATGAAAAAGTTAACAATACCACTTTCATGTTAGGAAATTTATGGGAACTAAAAGAGGGTAAAATTGCTGAATATCTATCAAATTATTACCATTCAAACGGTTGCGGCATTTTTGGAAAATATAAAGCTTTTCGATGGGTTAAAGAAAATTGGGCTGGAAGATTAAAAGGTATTGAAAGTGTTGACCCTGTAACTTTTGAGGATTTGATAGGATATGAAGAAGAACGGAAAATAGTTATAGAAAACACAGAAGCTTTTTTAAAGGGTTTTCCTGCGAATAATGTGCTTTTATATGGAGATAAAGGTACTGGAAAGTCATCTACTGTTAAGGCTTTGCTCAATGAGTTTTACAAAGAGGGATTGAGACTTATAGAAATTAATAAAAATGATATAAAAGATTTATCATACATACTTGATATAATTAAAGACAGAGGAATGAAATTTATATTGTTTTTTGACGATTTGTCTTTTGATGAAAGTGAGGCGGATTATAAAGAACTTAAGTCAGTATTAGAAGGTGGAGTAGAGGTTTTACCTTCAAATATAGTAATTTATGCAACGTCAAATAGGAGGCATATTGTTACAGAAAATATAGAGGACAATGAACTTCATAATACAGATGCGAGAGAAGAAAAACTTTCTTTAAGCGATAGATTTGGGATAACTATTACCTTTGTTACTCCAAGTCAAGAAGAGTATTTAAAAATTGTTAAGGGTTTAGCTCAAAAGCACAATATAGAAATTGAATGGAATCTCTTAAAGGAAAAAGCATTGCAATGGGCTATTTGGCATAATGGCAGGTCGCCTCGAAGTGCAAAGCAATTTATAGACCATTTAAGATATGAGTTATCTAAGAATACTGTTTGAGTTTTTGAAGGCTTGTTTTGAAGATAAAATAAAAATTGCATAATATAAAGCATGGCTTTTAATTTTTTAAAGTTAGATATATAATAAAGGTAAATAAATTGATAACGGAGGGATGAAATGATGAAATTTTTTCTTGACACTGCAAATGTTGACGAAATAAGAGAAGCTAATGCATTAGGTGTAATATCAGGTGTTACTACAAACCCATCTCTTATTGCTAAAGAAGGAAGAGATTTTATTGAGGTAGTAAAAGAAATTACTCAAATTGTAGATGGTCCTATAAGTGCAGAAGTTATAAGTGATGACAGTGAGGGCATGATTAGAGAGGCAAGAGAGCTTGCAAAGATACATAAAAATATAGTAATAAAAATTCCTATGACGGCTGAAGGGTTGAAAGCAGTAAATGTTCTTTCCAAAGAAGGGATTAAAACAAATGTGACATTAATATTTACAGCAAATCAAGCATTACTCGCAGCTCGTGCAGGTGCGACATATGTAAGTCCTTTTGTAGGAAGGCTTGATGATATAAATACAGATGGCTTGCAGATTATTGAGGATATTGTTACGATATTCAATAATTACGACATAGATACAGAGATAATCACTGCAAGTGTAAGACATCCTATACATGTTTTACAGGCAGCAAAACTAGGGGCACATATAGCGACAGTACCATATAAAGTGCTCATGCAGATGGTAAAACATCCGTTGACAGATGCGGGAATAGAAAGATTCAAAGAGGATTGGAGAAAAGCAGGGCTTAAAATATAAATTGATAAAAAAGCAGGGTAGAATTAGGAAAGCTATCCTGCTTTTTAAGTTATTTAAGAGTAATTTTGAGAATATAGATAGTAAGAGGTGGTTAATGTGAGAAAGCCTTTTACTATTTTCTTATATTTGTTAGTGATATTTTTTCTTATATATTGGCCTTACTATATGAATCTTTATGAAAAAGAACAAATACAAGAAAAAAATCAGGTAGAAGAGGAGTTTAGGGGGATAATAACTTTTTGGGATTTCCCTCATCCTTCAATAGGAGACCCGGGAGGATTTGAATTTATAAAAAAGAAAATAGAATTATTTCAGTACAAATACCCGGGTGTGGTAATAGATTTTGAGCCTCTTTCATACAAAGACGGATATGAAAAACTGATTAACTCTTCTAAAGATGGCTCTTTGCCAGATATTTTACCTGTTGGGGCAGATTTTTATTTTATTTCAAAGGATTATTTAAGTCCTATCAATAAATATGTAGATGAAGAGTTTAAGAAGCAATACAAGGAAGGCGTTATTGATGCTATAAGTTATAAAGGCAATATTTATGGAATGCCTTTAGGAATGTATACTAATGTGCTTTTTTTAAATGTGGATATGTTTGATGAAAAAGAAATTAAACTTCCTGAAAACGGCGAGTGGAATTACGAAGAATTTGTGGATAGTATGATAAAATTGACTTATACTGAAGGTAAAAAGGATAAAAAATACTTTTATGGATTAGGCATTTCTCTTGCACCTGATAATTATAATTTATGGGGGTTTTTACTTTTAGATGGTGCGAGAGCTTTTGACAAAGAAAAGTATTCTTTTTTTGGCCCTCAAGCAGTTTCAGGAGTGCAAAAAGTTTTGGATTTATTTAATAAATATAAGGTGGTCAATCCTGTTTCACTTGAGGGAGAGAGGGAAAAGTTGTGGCAAGACTTTATTACTACTAAAAACACTGCAGTATTAGTAGAAGAAAGTTATAAAATAGCACAGCTTAAAAATTTACAGTCAAAAGGAAAGTTGTTTGAGTTTGATGTAGCGATGTACCCCGAAGGGGAAAGTGGCATACCATTGACATTATCACCTAAAATATATGCCTATGGCATAAAGAAGGAAAAAGATGAAAAAAAGCTTGAGATGGAGTATAAATTTATAAAGTTTCTTACAGAAGACCAACAAAAGGTGATTGAGTTAGGTTATGTACCAGTTAAAAAAGATAAAGTTACTGAAGATGACAAAATGAAAAGAATTGAATTAGCTACTAATTATACAAATATCATCCCACAATTTGACGGATGGAGAAAAATAAACAACACAGTGATAGCAAAAATAAAAGAAGGAATAGGAAATAACAAAAATGCCTTTGATATAACAGAGGAAATAAAAAACAGTGTAAGTCAGTTGGTGCACTAAAAATAACGGGTATTATTATTTTTTTACTTTTTTACTGTGTCATAATACCTAAGAGTATCTCTTAATATTTCTTGTGCTATTGGCGCGGCTACTTCTCCTCCCATATGACCATTTTGTGTTGGATTTTTAACAAGAACTAATACTGCAATTTTTGGGTTTTCAACTGGTGCAAATCCAGCAAATGATGCTACGTATTTCCCTGGAGCATAATTTTCCGTTGTACCTGTTTTTCCACCTACTGTATAGCCAGGTACTTTTGCTGCTTGGCCGGTACCCTCTGTTACTGTTTTTTCAAGTATATGTCTCATTGTATCGGATGTTTTTTTAGAGATAACTTGTCTAACTATTTGAGGCTTATATTCTTTAATTTTTTTATCGCCGTTTTCGATATATTTTACAATATGTGGAACCATGAGGTTTCCACCGTTTATCACGGCTGAAAAAGCTGTAATCATTTGGATTGGAGTTACAGCGATTCCTTGACCAAAAGACATAGTAGCGAGGTCGACAGGATATATCTTTGACTTTGGCAAGATCATTCCACTGGCTTCTCCAGGAAGCTCAATTCCTGTTGGAGTACCAAAACCAAAAGCTTGTATGTATTTATAAAAGGCATCGACACCTAATCGTTCTACTACTTGGACAAAAACTGTATTACTTGATTTTTCAATAGCTTGCGAAAAAGTTATATCTCCCAAAGCTTTCCAACTTCTAATTTTTTTACCAGAGACTATATAATATCCAGGGTCGTAGAATTTTTCGTCTGGTGTAACTACAGCTGATTCTAATGCTGCAGAAGCGGTTATTACTTTAAATACTGAAGCGGGTTCGTAAGTACTTGACACTGCCGGGTTTGACCAGTATTCCTTTGAAGGCACATTTTGCCAATTATTTGGGTCAAAATCGGGCAAATTAGCCATGGCAAGTATTTCACCAGTTTTTGGATTCATAACTATTGCTGTTATGCCATCTTCTGGTTTATATTTTTCATATGCTTTTTTTATAGCTTTTTCTGTATAACTTTGTATTACAGAATCAATTGTGAGGACAATATTATCACCGTTTGTAGGTTCTTTGTAAAACTTTGGAACTCCTACTTTTCTACCTTCTCTATCTACAAGAGAGATTTCACGGCCAGGTACACCACCCAAGTATTTATCTAAAGAGTATTCAAGGCCATACAAACCATTACCATCAATTCCTGCAAAACCTAATACTTGTGATAGCATTTTGTCGTTGGGATAATTTCTCATAAAAGTATCTTCTACATATATGCCTGGTATGTTAAGACTTTTTATTTTATTTATATTTTCAAGAGGAATGGACCTGCCAAGTACAGCCCACTCTGAGTTTTTATTTGAAAGAATTTTATAAAGCGAGTCTTTGTCCATATTTAAGTATTTATAGAGTTCTTCTGAAGCTTTTTCTGGATTTTTTATAAATTTAGGAGCCGCAAATACATCTCCTGCTGGAACATTACAGGCAAGGATATTCCCGTTTACATCATAAATATTGCCCCGTTGAGGCTTTAATATGATATCAGCAGTACTTTGCCTTTCGACTGCCATGGCAAGTTTTTCAGAGTTTATACCCTGTATCCATATAAGCCTTACGATAAGGGCGAAAATCATAATAGTAAAAAAGATAAATATGGTAAATGTTCGTTTTTTTACATATGATGTCAATTTTATTCTAACCCCTTTTTATAAAGATTTTGTTTATCCAATATAATTATACCATAGATATTTTGCAATTTAATTAAATAAAAGTATAGAAATGTTTTTGCTTGGGTGGAGGCTTCACTTGTATTTTTCTTATAAAAAATATATAATTATAAATAAGAGATAAAATTAAATAACGGTGATGAAGCTCACCTTATTGCCGTGAAGGCTAATGGCTTCTACGCGCTTTCGTAGAAGCCATTTTTGTTTATTTGACAAAAAAGAGAGGATGAGAATCTGCATGAAGTTAGAATTTATTCCATTGTATGAGGTTTTTGAAAAATATAAGGGAGGTTGTCCAATATGCAAGGTTATAAAAGACGAAGAAAAAGCCTATTGTGAGCATTTGTTTGAAGATGAGGTTTTAAAAGACCCTGAAATGTATGTCAAAATAAGAGAGACAAATTTCTGCCATTATCATTTGGAATTATTGAATAATTCATATGATAAATTGGGTTTGGCAATTGCATTAAAAGAGAACGTCACTTATAAATTACAGCAAATTACGGAGAAAGGAAAATCTTTAAAGAAAAAAAGGAAAAAAGAAACAAAAAACAAATGCCTTGTTTGTGATTATTTAAGTGAAAGAGATAAATACCAGATGCATATATTGATAGATATTTTACATGCTGATAAAGAATTTGTTGAAAAGCATAGTGAAGGGCTGTCTAAATTGTGTTTTCATCACCTAAATATGTTTATGGAAGCTAAAAAGGATGTTACACCACAAATTGAGAAAATATTTAAAATAAATAAAGCGGCAATTGAAAAGAATATAAATGACCTTGAATGGTTTATAACAAAATTTGATTATAGATTTCATGATGAACCATGGTATGACTCCAAGGATTCGATTGAAAGAGCATTGAAATTATTGAGAGGTGGTTATTATGATTAGGATTTCTTTTGAAATTACTGATAGTTAAATCTGGCTCTAATGTTTTTAAGTTACGATTTGAATTTTCCCAAAAAGAAAAGGTAGAACGATTAGTTGAACAAATTAATAAAATAGCAAGATATTATAATATTAATAAGTTTCAAAAATGTCAACCGTATTATAAACGGTTGACATTTTATCAAAAAATTTATGTCAAACGGTTGACATATAAAAATTAATCAAGTATAATAAAAGTAAGTTAAAAAGATTTCAAAGAAAGGGGATTGTCATGAAAAGAAAAATTTTATCCATTATGTTGACGTTTGCATTGGTTTTTTCGCTCATGGCAGGCTGTGATACAAAAGGCAGCAATAATGGAGAAAGTAATAGTACTGTCACGGCAACAAAGACTGTAAAAATTACTTTGCTAAATTCTAAGGGGGAAATTCAGGCTCAATTAGAAGAGGCAGCTAAAGTTTTTACAAAAGAAAATCCAAATATTACTGTAGAAGTTATTCCTGCAGCGGCTGGTCAGTCACCTTTTGAAAAGGTTACCGCTATGTATGCATCTGGTAATGCACCGACAATGGCGATGCTGGATCCGGGTGATATAGCAAAATTCAAAGATAAATTTTTAGATCTAAGCGGAGAAAAATGGGTTGAGGATGCGATCGATTGGACTTTAAGTGTAGCCAGAGTAGATGGGAAGGTTATAGCATTCCCATTTGCAGTTGAAGGGTATGGGCTCATTTACAACAAAGCTGTATTAGATAAAGCTTATGGTGGAAACTTTGATCCGAGTTCTATAAGGACGAGAGATGCTTTGGAAGAAGCATTTAAAAAAGTAGAAGCAATTGGTGTCAAAGCTTTAGAAATTTCTCCAATGGATTGGTCTTTAGGCGCACACTTTCTGACAATAGCGTATGCTGCTCAATCGAAAGATCCTGCACAAGTAGCTCAATTTTTATCAGACTTAAAAGCTGGAAAAGTTGATTTGGCAAATAACAAAGTGTTTAATGGTTTAATGGATACTTTTGACATGATGAAAAAGTACAACATAGATAAAAATGATCCATTATCTCCGACTTATGATAGAGGACCAGAGCTTATTGGTAAAGGTGAAGTTGGATTTTGGTTTATGGGAAATTGGGCATGGCCACAGATAAAAGAATTTGATACTGCAAATGAACAATACGGCTTTATACCTGTGCCCATAAGCAATAATCCTGGGGATTATGGCAATTCACAGATAGCTGTAGGCCCATCGAAGTTTATAGGAATAGATAAGACACAGAACAATGCTGTTCAACAGGATGCCGCTAAGAAATTTTTGAATTGGTTAGTTTACAGCCAGACAGGACAGGATGCTCTTGTGAACAAAGCCAATGTTATACCTGCTTTTAAAAATATAACATTAGAGCCACAAGATCCTTTGGCTAAATCTATAGGACAATATATGAAGGAAAGTAATACATTAAAATTAGAGTTTAATACTATATTGCCACCAGACCACTGGTCAAAGTTAGGAGCTTCAATGCAAAAGTATTTGGCAGGCAAAATTGACAGAAAAGGCTTGATTGATGAAATAGAAAATTATTGGAAAAATGTTCAATAATATGTAAGGTTTGATTGAATAACGGATAGAATGTTATTGTCTATCCGTTATTCAATATAAAAGTGAAGGAGGATATGAATGTGAATCAAGAGAAAACTTTATTGGCTAAACTCAAAACGTACTTGATATTTGCAGGACCTACTACCTTTGCTTTTCTCACAGTAATAATATTACCGTTTTTATATGGAATATATTTAACTTTTACTGATTGGAATGGTATTTCTGCTACGCATGCTTTTGTAGGTTTTTCAAATTATTTACAAGCGTTTAATGATAAAGTGTTTTGGACATCTTTTTTATTGACATTAAAATATGTATTTTTCACAGTAATATTAATTAATGTCATAGCTTTTTTCTTGGCTTATATGTTAACGAGTGGCGTAAAAGGTCAAAATTTCTTTAGAGCAGGGTTTTTTACTCCAAATTTGATAGGCGGAATATTGTTAGGTTTTATATGGCAATTTATTTTTTCAAACATTTTAGTATATTTGGGAAAATCATATAATATACCAATTTTCTCAGGTTCTTGGCTATCAGATCCTGACAAAGCTTTTTGGGCTTTGGTTATTGTGACAGTTTGGCAGTATACTGGTTATATGATGGTAATATATATTTCGGGTTTTATGAATATACCGAGAGATTTGTTAGAGGCGGCAAGTATAGACGGTGCAAATTTTTATCAAAGATTAAAAAATGTAATACTTCCGTTAATGGCGCCTTCTTTTACTATAAGTGTTTTTTTGACTTTACAACGAGGGTTTATGGTTTACGACATAAACTTGGCTTTGACAAATGGAGGGCCTTACAAAAGCACCGAGCTCATATCACTTCATATATATAACACTGCTTTTTTAAGTCAACAGTATGGTATTGGTCAAGCAGAGGCGTTTTTTCTCTTTTTTGTGGTAGCGGCTGTGACGTTGCTTCAAGTGTATTTTAGCAAAAAGCTGGAGGTGGAAAATTGATGGAAAAGAATAATCGCCTACTTAATGGAATAAAATTTTTTGCTTTAAGTATTTTTTTGGTACTTTATATATTTCCATTTTTTATAGTTTTAATTAATTCCTTTAAAGAGAGAAAGGAAATACTAGAAAACCCACTCAAGCTTCCGTCGGTGCTGAATTTAAGCAATTACATTGATGCTTTTACAAAAATGAATTATATGCATGCTTTTTTGAATTCTTTGATTATAACTGCTTTTAGTGTATTTTTGATTACATTGCTGTCATCAATGACTGCTTATATTTTTGTAAGAAAAAAGTGGAAGTTCAATCAGTTTATGTTCTTTTTTATGGTGGCGTCTATGATTATTCCTTTCCAAGGGATAATGATACCCCTTGTAAAAATATATGGTTCTATCGGGATGATGAATAGCAAATGGGCATTGATTTATATGTATGTAGGTTTTGGTGCATCTTTGGCTGTATTTATGTATCACGGTTTTATAAAGAGTATACCATTGGAATTAGAAGAGGCTGCTACTATTGATGGATGCAGCCAGCTTCAGACTTTCTTTAAAATTGTTTTTCCGCTTTTAAAGCCAGTAACAACAACAATAGCTATATTGGATATATTATGGATATGGAATGACTTTCTATTGCCATATTTAGTACTTATGGCACCAGAGCAGAGAACTTTACCGCTATCTGTTTTCTATTTTTATGGAACTTACACGATTGAATATGGGCCTGCTATGGCAGCTCTTATGTTAGCTACAATTCCTGTAATAATTGTATATTTACTAATGCAAAAGCAGATTATAGAAGGCGTTTTAAAGGGTTCAATAAAATAAAGGTCTGGAGGTAGTAGAATTGGAATTGAGAAATATAAATGATGCAAATAAGTATATTCAAGCAAATAAGAGTAGATTAAATTTACAATATAGATTGAAATACCATCTAATGGGTGAATATGGTTGGATTAATGACCCTAATGGATTTATATATTACAAGGATAATTACCATTTGTTTTATCAGCACAACCCTTATGATGCAGTTTGGGGGCCGATGCATTGGGGGCATGCGATTAGTAAGGATTTGGTTAAATGGACTTATCTTCCAATAGCGTTAGTGCCGGGAGATGATTTTGACAAAGATGGGTGTTTTTCAGGTAGTGCCATTGAAAAAGACGATATGTTATGTTTGCTGTATACTGGACACATATATACAGGACCTGATAAGAGTAAAAATTATAAGCAGGTTCAAAATTTGGCTTACTCGAAAGATGGTATTAATTTCGTAAAATATAGTAAAAATCCTGTAATTGGAGAAAAGCAAATTCCAGAAGAAGCAAGTAAAAAGGATTTTAGAGACCCTAAAGTTTTTAAAAACGGACAATATTATTACATGATGTTAGGTTCAAATGATGGGAAGGGACACGGGCAGGTATTATTGTATAAATCAACAAATTTAAAAGATTGGGATTTTGTAAATATACTTGCGAGAGGGAATGAAAACACAGGTTACAATTGGGAATGTCCTGATTTATTTGAATTACAAGGTAAGTATGTACTGATGGTATCTACAGAACATATAAAGACTAGAGGGAATGATTTTAATAGTACTCACTCATCTATATATTTTATTGGAGATTTAGACATAAACAAAGGGATATTTAAGTTTGATATTGATGGTTATCAACAGATTGACTATGGATTTGACTTTTATGCTCCACAAACTACTAGTGATAAATTGGGAAGAAGGCTTATGGTTGCATGGATGGATATGTGGGGGGAAGTTATGCCAACACAGGAAAGAGGCCATAATTGGGCTGGAGCCATGACATTACCAAGGGAAATTTTAATGGTTAATAGTAAATTATATTTTAGGCCGATTAAAGAAATAGAAAACTACAGAAAAAATCATTATAAGCTTATAAACTTGAAGATAGATGGAGAAAAAAACTTAGACACATATGGTGACTGTTATGAACTTGAAGTTGAGTTTGAGGGGGGTAAAGCAGAGGAATTTGGTTTAAAAATAAGAAAAGGAGACAATGAAGAAACTATTTTATCATATAAAAGAGATGAATCATTATTTATATTTGACCGCAATGAATCAGGTATAGGACCTAAAGGAGAAAGGAAAATAAATGTAGCTTTAAAAAATAATAAACTTAAACTCAGAGTATTTGTAGATGTAAGTTCGGTTGAGATATTTATTAATGATGGGGAAAAAGTAATGAGTGGAAGGATATATCCTAGCAAAGATTCGGTAAATATATCTGTATATTCCAAAGGGGAATGCAAAATTAATTATTTAAATAAATGGGATATTGTTGTAGATTAAATTTATTGATAAATTTAAAGTGAGCGTTACCACAGTGTAAAATAAATTCTGTGTGGGGTGATTATAATGTGTGATGTTATAGCTTTAGGTGAGTTGCTGATTGATTTTACTCCTGCAGGGTTTTCTGATAATGGAAATACACTATTTGAAATGAATCCTGGGGGAGCACCTGCAAATGTGTTAACTGCTGTTACAAAATTAGGAGGAAAAGGTGCTTTTATAGGTAAAGTAGGTGATGACCAATTTGGATATTTTTTAAAAAAAGTGCTTGAAAATAATCAAATTAACACAGATGGTTTAAAATTTACTACAAAAGCAAATACAACTCTTGCTTTTGTACATCTTGATGACAAAGGAGACAGAAGCTTTACTTTTTATCGAAATCCGGGAGCTGACACAATGTTGGAAGAAGAGGATATTGAACTGGATTTAATAGAAAAAGGAAAAATATTTCATTTTGGGTCTTTATCTATGACAGATGAACCTTCGAGAAGTGCCACATTAAAAGCTATTGAATATGCAAAACAAAATAAAAAAATTATTTCATATGACCCAAATTGGAGACCACCTTTATGGGAAAATGAAACTGTTGCGAAAAAAGAAATGGTTTTGGGATTACAATATGCAGATATAGTGAAATTATCTGAAGACGAACTACAATTTCTGACGGGAGAATCAAACTTGGAATATGGCAGTAAAACATTATTTGATATGGGGATAAAACTAGTTTTAGTAACTTTAGGAGCAAAAGGTTGCTATTATAGACATACATCGGGCACAGGACATATACCTGCATATCGTGTAAATGTGGTAGATACAACAGGAGCTGGAGATGCTTTTTTAGGAGGAGTTCTTTATAATATATCAAAAATAGATTATCCCCTAGATAAATTAAAAACTCAAGAACTCGAAAAAATTATTGACTTTGCTAATGCTACCGGTGGACTATGCACAACTAAAAGAGGAGCAATTCCTGCAATGCCAACATTAGAAGAGGTAAAATATTTACTAGTACATGGTGTAAAATCGTTGTAAAATATGCCATTATGAAGACTTTAATTGTAATTACGATAAAGGTATAATAGAAGAGGAGACAAAAAGTAGTAATAGAAGGTGATAGACATGCCAACTATAAAAGACGTAGCGAAAAAAGCAGGAGTTACAGTTACGACTGTATCGAGGGTTTTAAATAACAGAGGCTATATAAGCGAGGTAACGAGAAAAAAAGTTTATGAGGCGATGAAAGAGTTAAATTACCAGCCTAACGAGTTAGCAAGGTCCTTATACAGAAAAAAATCCTATTTAATAGGTTTATTAATTCCCAATGTAGCGCACCCTTTTTTTGCAGAATTGACCGGTTATATAGAATATTATGCTTATCAAGAAGGTTATAAAATTTTGTTGTGCAATTCTGGGCAAGATAGTAGCAAGGAAAAAGAGTATATAGATATGCTGAAAAGGCATCAAGTTGATGGTATAATTATTGGCAGTCATACCTTAGAAGCAGAGCAATATTTAAATGTGAAACTTCCTATTGTGGCAATTGATAGATATTATTCCAATATACCTTATGTAGCTTCAGACAATTATAAAGGTGGAATTTTGGCTACAAAACTTTTAATACAAAAGGGATGTAAAAAAATTGCTCACATAAGCGGCCCATTGATTTTGAATACACCGGCAAATAATCGTTATAAAGCGTTCAAAGAGGTAGCAACACAAGAGAATGTTGAGTATTTTGTTGTAGAAACAAAGTTAAACAGGTTTGAGATAGAAGAATATAAAAAAATAGTAAGAGGCCTTTTTAAAGAACATCCAGACATTGACGGTATATTTGCCAGTGGCGATTTAATCGCTGCTTCTGTAATAAGTGTGGCTAAAGAGTTAAATAAAAAAATACCTCAAGATTTGAAAATTGTAGGTTATGATGATATAAATGTCGCTAATTTGGTAGTTCCATCTTTAACAACCGTAAGACAACCAATTAAAGAAATAGCAAGAAAAGCTATTGAACTGATATTACGCCAAATAGATGGTGAAAAGGTGGAAAAAGAAAATATTTTGCCTATAACTCTGATAGAGAGGGAGACTACGTAATTTTGACCTCTCTTGACTTTTTTATTCAATTAAATGTATAATTTTATGTGCTGGCCTAAATATTGGCTTAAATGGAATATACCCCTGTATGGTATTTTGAAGGTGTAAAAAGCTTGTAGAAATACTATTATGGGGGTGAGAAGATGGAAAGTCTACAAGATATAGCGCACCAAATCTACCAAAAAACAGGGGTTATGACTTCCTCTAAGGATGTGGAAAAAATATTGTCAGCTGCTGCAGCAACTCCGCATTTTTGGGAGATTATATCCTTATCTCAAAAACCTTTTTCAGTTGTAGCAGAAATAATTGAGTTACTACGTCAAAGAAATTTGTTGAAAGTTGAGAAAAATGGAGATATAAAATTTAATTCTAAAGGTTTAGAATATCTTGGGAGTCTTAAAATAGCTCCAAAAAGAACATATACTTGTCACGCGTGTGAAGGACGAGGGATAAACTTTTCTAAATTAGAAGACTTGATCAAAAAATTTGACCAAGTGACAGTAAATCGCCCAAAAGCTATTAGCGATTATGACCAAGGTTTTGTTACGACACAAACAGTGGTGGGCAGAATAGCTCTCCTGGCTGAAAGAGGAGATTTAGAGGGGAAAAAGCTTTTAGTTTTAGGTGATGATGACCTTGTAAGTATAGCAGCAGGACTTTCAGGTATGCCAACGGAAATTGTTGTGATGGAAATAGACGATAGACTAGTGGAATACATCAATGAGGTGGCAAATAAATATAATCTGCCTATAAAAGCCATGAAATACGATTTTAGAGACAAACTACCAGAGGAATATGTAGGGTATTTTGATACTTTTATTACTGACCCGCCAGAGACTATAGAAGCTTTGGAAATTTGCATAGGAAGAGGGATTTCTGCTCTTTCCAAAGAAGGGTGTGCGGGGTATTTTGGACTGACGTTAATAGAGGCCTCATTGGAAAAGTGGAATGTTTTCCAGCAAATTTTAGCAAGTAAATTTAAAGTGGTAGTGACAGATATTATCCATAACTTTAATCATTATGTAAATTGGGACTATCTTTTAAATACAGTAGGTAAACAATATGAATTTGTGCAAGTAGAGCCAAAACTTAATTGGTACCGGTCTTCTATGTATCGTATAGAGACCTTAAAAGATTCAAAAGGAATTGAAAATGAATATAAACCTTGTGAATTATACGTAGACGAAGAAGCTTTAATATACAGAGGAGACAAAGCATAGGCTTCCATACTAATGTGGAGGCCTATATTTATTATTCAGTACAAGCACAAGACAAACTATAAAATCATATATAAAAATGAGTATATAAAATTTTATATGAAAAGAGTGATCGCTATGAAAGAAGAAAAAGAAGGATTAAATGCTTATTTGCTTGTAATTGTACTTTCGTTGATTCTCTATTTCGGTTTGGGTTATGCAAAACCTGAAGAGCCAGCGATAATAATTTTTCCACTGCCAATAAGATGACATAAAAGTTATAGGGGGAGAAAATACATGTTTTCATCGGATAATTTAGAATCCCAATTGAAAGATTTGCTATTAAAGCTAGGATTAAGGGAAAATAGCGAAGAGAATGGTCAAAAAGAAAATAAGGAGGAGGATAAAGATGAAGAAGGTGGAGAACATCCTGATGTAGATGGAGGGAATGGTGATAAAGGGAATGGGGAAAATGGTGAAAAAGATAATACAGGTGGAAAAGGAGGAGATGAAAAAAAGAAGGGAGTCTTAACCCCTTCACAGATAATGGTTATTTTAGGTATACTTAGTGGAGCTTTGGAACCTATCTCAATAATTGTGGATAGAAATCAAAATGTGCAAATTGTTTTATCAGGTACATTGATAGAAAAAATAGAATCAAAAGAGGATACGCAACCCAAAGAAGGGGATTTTTTAGACAACGTAATAAAAGCTTTGCTTTAAAAAGTGTAGTTCAAATATCATTTTTTAGCGCTTATTACTATGAAGGAGCCTTTGCCAAAGCCATATCTTACAGGTTCTTTTTCTTTTATTTCATCAAGTTTTTTAAAAATGGTTTGTGAGAAATTGAAATTTTTAAATCCTGCTTCGTAAAGCAATTCAACTATTTCACTTGTAGAATAAAACGTTGCTTCTTTGTAAAATAGACTTTTTTCTTTATTTGCTTGATATATTTTGCCAATTGTGCTCTCTCTATCTACAAAACCTATTAAAATTGTACCGTTATTTTTAAGCACTCTAAAACATTCTTTGAAAGATTTTAGCACATCGTCTACAAAACATACAGTCGTCACCATTAAAACAAGGTCAAAAGAGTTGTCTTCAAACGGAAGATTTTCTGCTACTCCATCTACCACATTAAGACCCCGTTCTAAAGCTATTTTTCTCATTTCTGAAGAAGGTTCAACTCCATTTTTTATATTGAGAGGTACCGCGAATCTTCCTGTGCCAATTCCTATTTCTAATCCCTTTACAAATTTCGGCATGAGTAGTTTCACTGCGTCTAATTCCGATTGATAGGCGTATTCATTTTTTTCAAACCATTCTTCATATCTGTCAAAATGTTTTTCAAAAGCAGATATTTTAGGCATATTTTAAGCCCCCTTCTTTTTATTATTTTCTTCCTGGATATGCTTTTTTAAATCAATCTTATTTATCAGTTCATCCTCTGGTAAATTTATTATAGATTATCTCAGTTTTTTTCGAAATAGTCTAAATTTTTATAGTAAACCTTCCATTGATTTCATTATATCATATAACAGAAATATAATGAAAATACGTGAAGAATTAAATCAGGTTTTAAAAATTCAACAATAAAAAGCTTTTTTTGGGTAAAATATTATTGACATAAGTCCATAACAGTGATATTATATAACTAGGTAATGGTCATATGACCAAAATAAAAGAGGAGGGATTGATATGCCAAGAGGAGATGGAACAGGTCCAATGGGATTAGGCCCAAGAACAGGAAGAGGCTTAGGATATTGTTCAGGATATAATGTACCTGGTTATTTAAATCCCGGAGGAGCATACTGGGGATTTGGCAGAGGCTTCGGTTGGTTCGGCAGAGGAAGAGGATTTAGACATATGTACTATTTAACAGGACTTCCTGGTTGGGCAAGAGGATGGTATGGTTATGGGTATCCTCAATATCCTGGCTACAATATAAATGAAAAAGATGTTTTAAGTGCTGAAGCAAAATATTTGGAAGACCAATTAAAATATATAAAAGAAAGATTGGACCAATTAGAGAAAAAAGACGATAAAAAAGAGGAATAATTAGTTTTAAAAGTCGCAGTCACGCAAGTGGCTGCTTATTTTTATGCTTTAATTTGATATAATTTGGCTAAAGTGTTATAGTAAAACAGATTAAGTGCGCTTTTTGTTTAATAAATTTATTGACATATGACAAAAATAATAATATATTAATAAATGTAAGTAACATATGTCAATAATGAAATGGAGGATGCAATATGAAAATAGCTATTTCCTCAGAAGGAAAAACTCTTGAAGCTAAGGTGGATTCAAGATTTGGACGAGCTCAATATTTTATTATAGTTGATAGTGAGACGATGGATTATAAAGTTATTGACAACGCTGCAGTAGCCCAAAGCAGTGGTGCGGGCACTAAAGCGGCACAGACTCTTATAGATGAAGGGGTGCAAATTCTCATCTCAAGCAATGTAGGACCAAATGCTATGGAAGTATTTAAAGCAGCAGAAATTCCAGTTTATAAAGCAATAGAAGGAGATGTAAAAACAAACATAGAGCTTTTTAAAAATGGAAGCCTTGAAAAGATAACAGAAGCGACAAATCAAGGACATCACCATCATTAAAAGGAGCATTGAAGATGAGAAGAGTCAAGATTTCTGTATTGAGTGGTAAAGGTGGGACAGGAAAAACAACTGTTTCTGTTAACCTTGCCAAAACTTTTAATAATAGCCTGTATGTTGATTGCGATGTAGAAGAGCCTAACGGCTATTTATTTTTAAATCCTCAAATAGAAGATGAAAAAACGGTTGAAGTCATAATACCTGAAATAAACTCCGACAAATGCACATTATGTGGTGAGTGTGTAAAAGCGTGTAGATTTGGAGCTTTGACAAAATTAATCAAAAAAATTCTCGTCTTTGACCACTTATGTCATTCCTGCGGAGCTTGTTTTGAGATGTGTCCTTATGATGCCATAGTAGAAAAATACAAACCTATTGGAACGATAAGGAAGGGCAAAGCCCAAAGCGTAGATTTTATAGACGGAAAATTAAATTATGGAGAAGCGACTGGAGTGCCTATTTTAAAAGAGATTAATAAATTGATTGAGAATGTAGATAAACCTGTAATAGTGGATAGCCCGCCAGGGACTTCCTGCCCAGTTATACATTCTATTGAAGGAAGTGATTTGTGCATTCTGGTTACAGAACCTACCCCTTATGGTTTGCACGACTTTGATTTAGCTGTACAGCTTGTAAAACAGATGGGCATTCCTATGGCCGCTGTCATTAATAAAGCTGGGGAAGGAGACAATATTATCGAGGAATACTGCGAAAAAGAAGGCATAAAAGTTTTAGCGAAGATTCCTTTTAAAAAAGAGTTTGCAGAGGCCTATTCAAAAGGTAAATTGTTGATTGAGGTTAATGAAGAGGTAAAAGGAATATTTGAGAAGTTGACGACTGATGCATTGGGGTTGATAAAAAAATGAAGCAGTTAGCAATTTTAAGCGGGAAAGGTGGTACAGGGAAGACCACAGTTGCCACTACTTTGAGCACCATTGTCAAAAATAAGATTATGGCGGATTGTGACGTAGAAGCTCCTAACCTAAATATAGTTTTGCAAGGAGAAATAATAGAAAAACGAGACTTTTACGGCAAAGAGACAGCAGTAATTGACAAAGACAAATGTATTGAATGTGGACTTTGCGAAGAACTTTGTAGGTTTGACGCTATTTCAAATTTTGAGGTAAATCCTTATTATTGTGAAGGTTGTGGCCTTTGCATGTATAAATGCCCTGTTGAAGCGATTAAATTGATAGAGGAAAAAACAGGCCATGTAGTATATGCCAAGACAAAGTCGGGAGAAAAAGTAGTATATGCTGAGCTTTTTCCTGGAGCAGATGGTTCAGGGAAATTGGTGACAGAGGTGAGAAAGAAGGCGAAGGAAGTAAGTGACGACAACGATGAGTATTTGATAATTGATGGCACTCCAGGAATAGGATGTCCTGTCCTTGCTGCTGCTACGGGTGTTGATTTGGTATTAATTGTTACAGAACCTACACTTTCTGGTTTTGCTGACATGAAGAGAGTATTGTCAGCGATAGAAAGTTTTAAAGTTCCTTCCGTAGTGTGTGTCAATAAATGGGATTTAAATAAAGAAGTATCACAACAAATAGAAAAATATTGTGAGGAAAACAACATTGTGGTTGTTGGGAAAATAGATTTTGATGAAACAGTTGTAAAAGCTTTAAAAAATTTACAAAGCTTAAGTGATTATCCTGACAGTACTGCTTACCAGCAAATTTATAAAATGTGGCTTAGGATTAAAGAAATTTTAGATGAAGGAGTGGAAAGTAAATGAAAATTGCAGTTGCTTCAGAAGGCGAAGAAGTTTCAATGCATTTTGGGCACTGTGAAGGTTTTTGGATTTTTGATGTAGAGAATGAGGAGATAAAAAACTCTACTTTTTTACCGAATCCCGGTCATAGGCCAGGATTTCTCCCAGAGTTTTTAAAAGACAAAGGAGTAGATTGTATAATTTCTGGAGGTATGGGGACCAGTGCTATTGAGCTTTTTAATAGTTATGGAATAGATGTAATAACTGGCGCTGAAGGAAATGTTACAGAAGTGGCAGAGAAGTACATCAATGGTACTTTGATATCTTCTAACAGTCCTTGTGAAAAACACGAACATCACCATTAAAGAAGGGAGGTTGCAACAGTTAAGAATAACAGTACAAAATGGTATAATTTTAATTGACGGATTGCAAATGTTATTAAATATACAAAAAGTTAAAAAGATTACAACATTGACAGAAATACATCATAGCAATAAATCACCTCACTTGTAAAAAGAATTTACATAAAAGAGGTGGTAAAAAACATGATAGTAATACAGGCTAAACTCATTTTTCTAAGTCAAGAAGACAAACAAATAGTATTAGACTTAATGAGAAGATGGTCATCCTGCATGAGATATTCATACAAAAGGCTTTTAGAAGGTTATGATAGAAAAACATTAAAAAGAGACCTTCAGGGGACGTTTGACTTAAACTCAAGATATGTAGATGATGCAATAATGAAAGCAAGAGGTGTATTAAAATCATCTAGACAATTAGACAACAATCCAAAGAAAGTCATCTTTGGAGGAAGAGACTTATTTGGAAAACTTCAAAAGCGCCATATAAATGGGAAAGAATATCAAAAGCTAAAAACAAAGTGGCAAGAGAAAAGAAAAGGAAATCTCTACTCAAGAGGGGATAAAAGCAAAAAAGGAAATCTCAACACAAGAATAGAAATAAAAGAAAATGGCACTTTCTTAAGGATAAATGTAGGGGAAAGAAAATATGTATATGCCAGAATAGAAGCAGGCTACAAAAAGAATAAGAGCAGAGGAGAACTTCTACAGGAAATTGCCCAATCAAACATACCCTACTCTGTAGAATTAAAACTTAAAAACGGCAGTATATACGCTTATTTTGCTATTGAAGAAGAATATCCGGAAATAAAGATAACAAAAGGAAAAGGGGTTATAGGAATAGATATAAATGCATATCCGTACAACATATCATGGGCAGAAACAGATGAAAAAGGGAATCTAATAAACTATGATAAAATGCCAATGACAGAGCTTGCAAGTGGCAGTAAAGACAAAAGAGAATACTTCAGATGGCAGTATGCTCATGAGATAGTAAATATAGCAAAAGAAAAAGGAAAAGCAATTGTAATTGAGGGATTAGACATAAAAAACAAAGGTAAAAAAGGAGACTTTTCAGGGAGAAAATCAAGGAGAATAAGACATAACTTTAGCTATAAATCACTTCTTTCAAAAATAAAAACGCTGGCAAAAAGAGAAGGGATAGAAGTAATAGAAGTCAATCCTTCTTATACATCAATAATAGGGATGTTAAAATATTCTCCGCAGTATATGATAACAAAAGATGTAGCAGCAGCCTACGTAATAGCAAGAAGAGGATTAAAACTGCAAGAAAAAATACCAGACAATTATATAAAGTTTCTCAACGCATTGACTGTAGAAGAATTAGAAGAATTAAAAGAGTACGTAAAGAAAACAGTCAGGAACAAGCATATAAAGAAAAAGCACATAAGGGAAATAAATAAAGCAATAGAATTTTTACAAAGCCTTGAGAGTGAGCCAGGAAGGGTGCTAGAACCTCTGGATGGAACAAGTTTTAGTGCCTATAATTTCTGGCGAGTTCTCAAGGTAGCGGTGGTAACGCCACTCTCCCCTGAGAAGGTATCAAGAGACTTCTCTGCCCTGAAGGAATTACTAATTCAGGGCAAGTGGAGAGACCTGTAAGGGCGTAAGTTCCTGCTTCTTGGGGCAGGGGCTATGGCTTTCCCAAATACCGCCTGCTGGGTCTGGGAAAGCCTGAAAGGCGGACTACAAATATCCCAGCTATCTAAACTGTACACTTTTGTACAGTTTGGGTAACCAGGAGAGAATAATTGGAAATACAAGTGCTTATAGAAAATGTGGTTTTTAATAAAAATTTTGTAGCAGAACATGGATTATCAATTTTAGTAAAAAAAGATGATAAAGAAGTTTTGGTGGATACCGGCCAGAGTGAAAACTTTATAAAAAATTGCGGTTTAATGGGTATAGAGGTGGGAAGAATACAAAAAGTGGTTCTCACCCATGGGCATTATGACCATATTGGTGGGCTCAAAGGTTTGCTCGAAAAGAATCCCTATGTAAAAATATATGCTCATAAGAGGATTTTAGATAAAAAATATGTATTGAGGAAAAATGGAAATATAGATGAGATAGGTTTTAACTTAGCAATTTACAATAAATACAAAAATAATTTTGTGCTAATAGAGGAAGATACAGAAGTAGAAAAAGATTTTTTTGTGATCACAAGCACTGACATAGTTTATGACAATGAATTTACTACTAAGAATTTTTTAATTGAAGAAAAAGGAGAAAAAATAAAGGATAATTTTTTAGATGAGGTTTTTGTGGTAGTAAAAGAGGAAGATGGAATTAATGTAATTACGGGATGTTCCCATGCAGGTATATTAAATATTTTGGGAACGGCAAAAAGGCGTTTTGAAGGAAGTTCTCTCAAGTCATTAATTGGAGGTTTTCATTTAAGAGGTATGCCAGAAGAAGAAATCATAGAAATAGCCAAAAAAATAGATAGCTATGGAATAAAGAAAATATATACAGGTCATTGCACGGGAATAGACGAATATGGAATCCTAAAATCTGTTTTAAAAGACAAACTATCTTATTTAACTACAAGTTCTTCTATTGTTGTTTAAAAGCCCGTTAAATTTAACATAAGTTAAAAGATGGAATTGCCTATATAGACCCTAAGAAGTGCAGAGACTGTGGCAGATGTATTGATATTTGCCCTGTAGGAGCAATTTCATAGAAAAAAGGCTATCGTATATCAATTTAATATTTTTTACGATAGCCTTTATCTTTTCCAATTGTCCTATTTTGGGATAAAATAAGCTTTTTGATATTTTCAAGGCTATTTACAGCTTCAGAGGGATTGTCAGGTACTTTTCCAGGATAAAGTTTATATAATTTTTTATACTCATCTATACCTATATTTGGCATTATTACATTAGCTCCACACTTTAGTCCTTTAATATAACCTGCTTTGTCTTTAACAGCCAAAGCAGTAGTAGCAGGTATGTTAATGTCAGGCAATAGTAGTCTTGATAAAGCTAACATTTTTAATACAATTTCCACATTGCCGCCTTTTTCCCTTTCTAAAGGTGTGTTTTCGCAAGGTATAAAAGGACCTATTCCTAGCATATCTGCATCTATTTTTTTAAAGAATATGAGGTCTTGTGCCAGCATTTCTAAAGTTTGTCCCGGGAGGCCTACAAGGCTTCCTGTTCCGACTTCATAACCTAATTCTCTTAAATCCATAAGGCACCTTACGCGATTTTCATAACTCATGCCGGGATGTAATTTTTGATAAAGCTCTTTGTTTGTAGTTTCAATGCGAAGTAGATATCTATCGGCTCCTGCTTTTTTTAATTCAGCGTAGTCTTTAGTGGAAAGTTCTCCAATACTTAAAGTTACTGCAATATCTAATTTTTTAATTTCTTCTATTATTTTACATAAAGTAGTTATTTTAAAATATTTATCCTCACCGCTTTGAAGGACTATTGTTTTTAGTCCAACTGATGCTCCATATTTTACACATTGTAGGATTTCTTCGGGTTCCATTCTGTATCGTTTAATTGTCTTGTTAGGACCTCGAAGGCCACAATAAAAACAAGTGTTGCTGCAGTAGTTACTGAATTCTATGAGACCTCTTAAATGTACTTCATCTCCTACATATTTTTTTCTAACTCTATCCGCAGCTTGATAAATCTTGGAAGGGTCTTCTAAAGCTAAAAGCGTTACAAGTTCTTCTTTATCAATGTTGTGATGTGTTTCTAATTTTTCAATTAACGCATCAATATCTTTTTCTTTTATCATGAATATCACTCTCTCTTTCCCTAATTAGTATAAAACAATTGTTAATAAAAAATCAATAAAATTGTTAAACTATTTTCTTAACAAATTTTTGATATTTTATTGACATAAGTTTATTATAATCCTATAATTTACGTAGAGGTACCCTACAGGGTAGGGGGTAGTTTCTAGCAAAATGCAAAATATAGGAGGTAATAGAAGTGATGGAAACTGATGTTTTGGTCATTGGAGGAAGTGCAGGTGGAATTTTAGCAGCTTTATCTGCTAAAAAAACTTACAAAGATAAGAAAGTAACTGTTGTAAGAATGGGAGAACGGGTAATGGTTCCTTGCGGTATCCCGTACATTTTTGGAACATTAAAAGACACATCTAAAAATGTTATACCCGATGCAATGCTTACCAATGCTGGTATTGATTTAATAATAGATGAAGTTCTTTCAATTGATAGGGAAAACAAGAAAGTTAATGCTAAAAAGAGTGGAGAAATTTCCTACAAAAAACTAATTTTAGCGACAGGTTCTTTGCCAATAGTTCCTACTTTTATACCAGGGCATGACTTAGAAAATGTATTTACAATAAAAAAAGACGAAGAATACTTAAAATTTGTTCAGCAAAAGATTAACGAGGCTCAGGATGTTGTAGTAATTGGCGGTGGATTTATTGGTGTTGAAATGGCAGAGCAGGTGCAACTTCTTGGCAAAAATGTAACAATAATTGAGGTTGCTGACAAGCTTTTGTGGCAAGCCTTTGACCATGAATACAGTGATATGGCAGAAGCCACATTAAAAGAACATGGTATAACAATAAAAACAAATACAAAAGTTACAAAACTTGTAGGGGATACAAAAGTAAAAGAAGTTGAATTAGATACAGGTGAAAAAATAAAAGCTGACGTTGTCATATTAGCTATGGGCGTAAAACCAAATACTAAATTAGCTGAAGCTGCAGGTATAAAACTTAATGAAAAAGGAGCAATAACAGTTGATGAATACATGAGAACTAACGATCCAGACATATTCGCCGTTGGTGACTGTGCAGAAAAGAAATGCTTCTTTACAAGAAAGAATGTTCCTATACTTCTTGCCTCTACTGCGGCTAATGAGGCAAAAATTGCAGGTGTAAATGTATTTCAATTAAGATTGGTTAGGGAAAATAAAGGTACAATAAGTGCTTTTTCTACAAAGATATACAATACTGCTTTTGCTGCTGCAGGTCTTACAGAAACGCAAGCAAAAGCTGAAGGCTTTGATATAGTAATCGGAGAATTTAGCACAATGGACAAACATCCTGGAACTTTGCCTAATGCAAAGAGTGTGAAGATAAAATTGATTTTCTCAAGATATTCTGGAGTCATATTAGGAGCTCAAATAGCAGGAGGAGAAAATGTTGGTGAAATGATTAATATTTTAAGTCTTGCAATACAAAAAGGAACAACAGCGTCAGAACTAAATACATTCCAAGTGGCGACACATCCACTACTCACATCTTCTCCTGTGTCATACCCAATAAATTCAGCTGCTTTAGATGCTATGTCAAAGATATGAGAATTTTAAGAATTAAAAAAACAGGCCAAATTTGGTCTGTTTTTTTAATGCCTATTGTTTTCGCTATTTTTTCGTGTTATAATTTTTAAAAAAGTAACACCGTATTATACTACTCGTATACATTATACATGGACCGATAATAGTAAAAATTTATTAATGGAGGGGTAATTAGTGTCAAAACAATTAAAAAAATTTAATGGAATAGTTGCTATTTTGTTAGTGATTGTTATTTCTTTGACAGCTTGTAGTAAAGCTTCACAAAATCAATCTCAAACTTCTCAAACTTCCAAGGAAACAGTTCAAACAGTTACAGATTTAGTTGGAAGACAGGTAGAGATAAAGACCCCAGTACATAAAGTTGTAGGGATAGGTCCAGGAGCTTTAAGACTTATAACCTATATAGATGGGATTGATAGAGTCGCAGGAGTAGAAAATATAGAGAAAAAACTTGTAGATGGTAGAACCTACAATATGATTTTTCAAGAGAAATTAGCTCAACTTCCTACTATTGGACAAGGTGGTCCTGATTCTACAGCAGATGCAGAGAAATTAGTTGAAGTAAATCCTGACGTTATTTTTGTGATATCTTTGCTCGACAAAGCCAAAGCTGATGACTTGCAGGCCAAAACAGGAATTCCTGTGGTAGTTTTAAGCTATGGCAAACTCGGGACTTTTGAAGAGGATGTATATACCTCATTAGAGATTATAGGAAAGATTATGGGAAAAGAGGATAGAGCTAAAGAAGTAGTTGACTACATCAAAGGAATTCAAAAAGATTTACAGGACAGGACAAAGGATATACCAGAGGATAAAAAGCCAACCGTTTATATAGGTGCACTAGGATTTAAAGGTGCACACGGTATAGAGAGTACACAAGGGAATTATCCGCCTTTTATGGCTGTAAATGCAAAAAATGTAGCTGATACTTTAGGACAAAAAGGAAGTATCATGATAGAAAGAGAAAAATTATTAGATTGGAATCCTGATATAATATTCATTGATGAAGGGAACTTTGATTTAGTTAAACAAGATTATCAAAAAAATACTGATTTTTATAAAAGTTTGAAGGCTGTTAAAAATGACAATGTATATGGAATTTTACCTTACAACAATTACACTACAAATATTGACACAGCTTTGGTAGATTCCTATTGGGTTGGAAAAGTTCTTTATCCAGAAGCATTTAAAGATATCGATCCTGTAGAAAAGGCAAAAGAAATTTATAGTTTGTTTTTTGGAGATTACGGAAAAAATGTGTATGACAAAATGGAAGAAGTGTATGGGGGTTTTGAAAAAATTAAGTTTTAGAGTATAACATAATTCCTCCGCTTTTCGAGTGGGGGAATTACAAAGATAAGGGGATGAAGCTTTGAGACAGTCATATATATATACTGTACCGGATAGCTATAATAAATATATCAAAAGAAAAATATTGATTATATTTTTAACAGCTTTGGCTACACTTGTACTTGCAGTATATGCTATAAATGCAGGTTCGGCTGGCATTAGTACCTATGATGTCATAAAAACGTTGTTAGGTAAGGGAGAAGAGAGATTTCGTATCATAGTTTGGAACATTAGGATGCCAAGGGTTTTAACAGCAATTGTAGCAGGAATTGGTCTTTCAGTTGCAGGATGTGTAACACAAAGCATTTTAAGAAATCCCTTAGCCTCTCCTTTTACTTTAGGTATTTCTCAAGGAGCAGCTTTTGGAGCAGCAGTAGCTATAATTGTGTTTGGTGCAGGTAGTACTGCAAATTCTGATTCTGTGATTATAAACAATCCTTATTTAGTAGTCTTTTTTGCTTTTTTGGGTTCTATGGGTTCGACAATAGTCGTATTGATGTTGGCAAAAAGTTTTAGAGTAACTCCTGAGGCTATGGTTTTGGCAGGAGTAGCTTTAGGGTCTTTGTTTTCAGCTGTTACTATGATTTTGCAGTATTTTGCTGATGATGTAAAAGTGGCTTCTGTAGTTTTTTGGACTTTTGGAGATATAGGAAGGGCATCATGGAAGGATTTAGGTATAATGTCTGTAGTTGTAGGCATTTCTCTGATATATTTTATGTTTAACAGATGGAACTATAATGCTTTAGACAGTGGAGAAGAAACGGCAAAAGGCCTTGGAGTTGACGTGGAAAGAGTAAGATTATTGGGCATGTTTGTCTCTTCTTTAATTGCTGCCGTTATTACCTCCTTTGTAGGAATTATAGGCTTTATTGGACTTGTTGGGCCTCACATAATGAGGAGATTAATTGGAGGAGACCATAGATTTTTAATTCCTGCTTCTTCTGTAATGGGAGGTTTAATACTTTTAGCATCAGACACTTTAGGCAGAACTATTATTTCTCCGGTAGTGTTACCTGTGGGAGCTATAACCTCCTTTTTGGGAGCACCGATTTTCCTCTATGTGCTTTCAAGGGGGTATAAGAGATGATTTTGGATATAGATGGTATTGAATTCAGCTATACCAGTGTACCTGTTTTAAAAGATGTTAAATTTACTCTTCAAAGAGGAGAATTACTTTCTATCTTAGGAAACAATGGGGCTGGTAAGTCTACTCTTTTGAAGTGTATAAATAAAATTTTAAAGCCTCACAAAGGGACGATATATATCGAAAAAGATGAAATTTCAAAACTAAGTAGAATAGAAGTAGCTAAAAGGATAGGTTATGTGGCTCAAAGGAATGAGAATGGTCGATTTACTGTATTTGATGCGGTACTTTTAGGAAGAAAACCTCATATAAAGTGGGATGTGACTGAAAGGGATATAAAGATTGTAAATGAGGTATTAAAAAAATTTGACTTAGAAAAGTTATCACTGCGTTATTTAAGTGAGTTAAGTGGAGGAGAATTGCAAAAAGTGGTCATAGCAAGGGCATTGGCACAGCAACCTATTGTAATGCTTTTGGATGAGCCGACAAATAATTTGGATTTAAAAAACCAAATCGAGGTTTTAAGAATTGTGAAAGAGACAGTGAAAGAGCAAAATATAGCAGCAATTGTTATAATCCATGATTTAAATTTGGCACTTAGATTTTCTGATAAATTTTTACTTTTAAAAGATAACACCATTTTTGCCTATGGTGGAATGGAAGTCATGACGGAGGAAAATATACAAGCTGTTTATGGTATACCTGTTGCAGTAGAAAAATGCCGTAATATACCAATAGTTATACCACTCTAAATTGTAGAAAGGGGTAGTTTAGCTTGGATTTAATACCTATAGGAATTGTTCACAGCCCTTATGAAAAAAGAGGAGATGCTCCAAAGCAAGGTAGGATGTCGGATAAAGAGGCAGTTTTAAAAATATACCCTGAATTTGTAGATGGGCTTTGTGATATTGAAAGCAAAAAACACATAATTGTGCTTTATTGGTGCCATTTAGGAAAACGGGATGTTTTAAAGACAGTTACACCTTGGGGACCAGAGGTAAAAGGGGTTTTTGCTACTCGATCTCCTTCAAGGCCAAACCCTATTGCTTTTTGTGTTGCCGACCTTGTAAAAGTTGAAGGAAATAAACTTTATGTAAAAGGTGTGGATGCTTTAGATGGAAGTCCTATACTGGATATAAAGCCTTATGTTTATGAACTTGACAGTATAAAAGGTCCAGAGGATACATTGTAATGTTAGGAGGATGCAAAGTGGAAAAAGAATTATGGGAAAAGTGCGTAGCTTTTCATGGTCACGAATGTCCAGGTCTTGCGATAGGCTTTAGAGCTTGTGAGGCAGCGATCAAAAAACTAAACCTTTCATTTTCCAAAGATGAAGAGGTAGTCTGTGTGACTGAGAACAACGCTTGTGGTGTTGATGCAGTTCAATATATTACAGGTTGCACTTTTGGGAAAGGAAATCTCATTTACAGAGATAGAGGCAAGCAGGCTTTTACTTTTTTCAGGCGTGATACTAATGAAGGTATAAGGATAGTGCTAAAAGCTTTTAATCACTCCAATGACAGAAAGAAATGGCAAGAATATTTATTGAATGCACCATTAGAAGAAATATTTGATTTTAAAACTCCTACTTATGGTATACCACCAAAGGCAAAAATATACCCTTCAATACAATGTGAAATATGCGGCGAATATGCTGCGGAAAACAAGATAAGATTTAAAGAAGGGAAAAAGGTCTGTATAGATTGTTTTGGGGAGTAGGAGGTATATCCCCTTGCAGAAGGGGGAGGGTTATGGTATAATTTTTTTAATAAATATTGTATACAGTATACAAGAGGTGAATAAAATGAAAGCAATTTATACTTGTGGAATATGTCCTAAAAAGCCTTGTGCTAAAGGGGAGGCTAATTTCCCGAAAAATTGTCCTACTGTTGAAAGAAGGGATATAGTAGAACAATCAGTAGCAATATATAAACAAGATGAAATGGTTCATAAAATAATGAACTTTGCCAATACTCTTCCTAAAAAGAAAAATGGAGAGTTGAGAAGTAGAACTGAGGAAATAATAGAGTTTATTAAACAGATGGGATTTAAAACTATTGGCGTTGCATTTTGTTATTCTACGAGTAAAGAAGCGAAACAATTTGTAAAATTATTAGAACAATATGATTTAAAAATTGTTCCTGTTTGCTGTAAAGTCGGTTCTATTGATATAGAAGATATAGACATTCAAAAAGATAAAGAGGGATTTGTTGCTACTTGCAATCCTATAACACAGGCAGAGATAATGAACCAAGAAAATACAGAACTCAATGTAGTAATAGGTCTTTGCGTAGGCCATGACATACTTTTTAATAAATATTCTAAAGGGTTAGTCACAACACTGGTGGCAAAGGACAGAAAATACGCTCATTGTCCTGTAAAAGGATTAGAAGCTGTTAAGGTATAAAAAGGCACGATTTAGTGCCTTTTTTATAATGATTTAAAATAGGCAAAAATAATGGCCTATTTTAAATCATTTTTTATATTGACAATGCAAGAAAGCAGTGGTATACTACATGTTGAGGATATTAATAAATAATATACTAGATTTTGTGCAAAATAGAATATACACAGATACAGGTGCCCAATTTCAAAGGGAAATTGGGTTAAAAGGGAAGCAGGTGAGAATCCTGCACGGTCCCGCCACTGTGATGGTGAGCTCTTTACAAAAAGCCACTGCCTGGCACTTCCTTTTAGGTAAGTGGAGTAAAAAAACAGACAAAGGAACCATCACCTTGTCTTCTTGCCTTTTTGGTTTGATTTGTAAAACATTGGGAAATATTGGGTGCCGGGTGGGAAGGCGTAAAGAGCGATGAACCTAAGTCAGGAGACCTGCCTGTATTTGGATTACACTTGCTCTACGGTCGATAGAGGAGGTGAGGTACTTTGTACACCTCTTAACTTGCCGTAGAAGTTAAGGGGTTTAATTATTTTTACAAAAGAATGGAGGCTTAAAATCATGAAAATTGCTATAAAGGTTATAAAAAGAGATGGAAGGGAAGTTGAGTTTGATAAGATAAAGATTGCAAATGCTATATACAAAGCTTTTAAAGCAGTGGGAGAAGGGGAATACAAAGATGCCCTTGAAATAGCAGATGAAGTGACAGAGTACGTAGAAAATAATTTAGAAGGAATAGCCAGTGTAGAGCAGATTCAAGATATTGTAGAGCAATACTTAATAAAGCATGGTTATGCTAAAGCGGCAAAGGCCTATATTTTATACAGAAAACAGCATCAAGAGATAAGAGAATTTAAAAAAATGTTTATGGACATTGAAAAAATGGTGGATGAATACATAGGGAAGCAAGATTGGAGAGTAAATGAAAATAGCAATATGAGTTATTCACTTCAAGGTTTAAATAATCATATCTCCAGTACGATAACAGCTTATTACTGGTTAAACAAAATATATCCTCCAGAAGTTAGAGATGCCCATGTAAATGGAGATTTGCACATTCATGACTTAGGCCTTTTATCTGTGTATTGCTGTGGATGGGATTTAAGGGATTTACTGCTTTCTGGATTTACAGGGGTAGAGGGGAAAGTTCAAAGCAAACCTCCAAAGCACTTTAGGTCCGCTCTTGGACAGATTGTCAATTTTTTCTATACACTTCAAGGGGAAGCAGCCGGTGCACAAGCTTTTTCTAATTTTGATACCTATTTGGCACCTTTTATATATTACGATAATCTTTCTTACAAAGAGGTTAAGCAAGCTTTACAGGAGTTTATATTTAACATAAATGTTCCAACTAGAGTGGGATTTCAAACTCCTTTTACAAACATAACTATGGATCTTGTGGTACCGGAGATTATGGCAGATGAACCTGTTATAATTGGCGGTCAATTGATGGATAAAACGTATAAAGAATTTCAAAAAGAAATGGACATGCTAAATATAGCATTTGCAGAAGTTATGATGGAAGGAGATGCCAGCGGCAGGATATTTACTTTTCCAATACCCACTTATAATATAACTAAAAATTTTGACTGGGATAGTCCTGTCATAGATAAAATAATGGAAATGACTGCGAAGTATGGTTTACCTTATTTTAGCAATTTTGTAAATAGTGATTTAGATCCCAATGATGTGCGTAGTATGTGCTGTCGGTTGAGGTTGGACAACAGAGAATTAAGAAAGCGTGGGGGCGGGCTTTTTGGAGCGAACCCTCTTACAGGTTCAATAGGAGTTGTAACAATAAATATGCCAAGAATTGGATATTTATCTAAATCAAAAGAAGAGTTTTTCCAAAGGTTAGAAAGGCTTATGGATATTGCAAAAACAAGCCTTGAAATAAAGAGAGAAGTTTTAGAGAAAATGACTGAAATGGGATTGTATCCTTATTCAAAATTTTACTTAAGAGATATAAAAAAGAGATTTGGATTTTACTGGCAAAACCATTTTAACACGATAGGACTCATTGGAATGAATGAAGCACTATTAAATTTCATTGGAGTAAGCATAGCCAGTGAAGAGGGAAGGAAATTTGCACTTGAAGTATTAGATTTTATGAGGCATAAATTAGAACAATATCAATTAGAATCTAATTTCATGTACAATTTAGAAGCCTCCCCTGCAGAAGGAGCTTCCTATAGATTGGCTAAAAAAGATAAAGAATTATTCCCAGATATAATAACTGCAGGTAGCGATGTGCCTTACTATACAAATTCCACCCAGCTTCCTGTGGACTTTACTGAAGATATATTTACTGCTTTAGACTTACAAGAAGAGTTACAAACAAAATACACAGGAGGTACAGTATTTCACGGATTTATTGGAGAGAGTATAAACGATGTTACTACCTGCAAAGCTCTAGTCAAAAAAATAGCTTATAATTATAGAATTCCTTATTACACTATAACTCCAACTTTTTCAATCTGTGAAGACCATGGGTATATTTCGGGTGAACATTTTGAATGTCCTTACTGTGGGAAAGAATGTGAGGTTTACAGCCGCGTAGTGGGATATTATAGGCCAGTAAAGAATTGGAATGAAGGAAAGAAAAAAGAGTTTAAGGACAGAAAGGAATTTGTTGTATGATGTACGATTTTATGCTTGTTTCTTTTGCCGATTTCCCAGGAAAAATTGCAGCCACTGTTTTTGTAAGTGGTTGCAATTTTAAGTGTCCTTACTGCCATAACTCTTATTTAATTCAAATAAGGGAAGGTATACGGAGTGAAAAGGAGTTTTTTGATTACCTTAAAAAGAGAGCAAATTTAATAGAAGGAGTGTGTATTACAGGTGGAGAACCTACTCTTTGGAAAGGGCTTAAAGATTTTATAAAAAATATAAAGGACTTAAATTTTGAGGTTAAGCTTGACACTAATGGTTCAAGACCACAAGTGTTAGAAAATTTATTAGATGAAGGATTGCTCGATTATATAGCTATGGATATAAAAGCGCCAATAGAAAAATATGGCATATTTTTAAAAAACAAAAAAGAGATAGATAATGTTCAAAAAAGTGTAGAGATAATTAAAAATTCTGATATAGATTACGAATTTAGAACTACTGTAAATGACAAACTACTTACTTTAGAAGATTTTGAGGCTTTAGCTGATTGGATTTCTCCTGCGAAAAGGTATACTTTACAAAGGTACAAGTATGCTGAAGGAGTATTGGATAAGGAGAAAAGTGGAATTCAAGATTGTGATATTAACTTTTTAAAAAAAATAAAAGAAAAACTGAATGGAAATTTTGGAGAAATATTAATAAGAGAATGAGAGAGTCACCTCTCTCTTTTTATTTTTCGGAAAAATGAACTTGATAATGGACATAAATTAAAAATGGATTTATGATGTATTTAGAAACATTTGTTTTTCTAGGTAGAGGGGGAATAGGATGGCTAGCAATATACATATTTCAATAAATACCAGATATTAATTTTGTTGATTTTAGCAATATTTTATTTATTAGTGCATAATGCAGAAAAGGAAAAATATATTCTATTTTGGGGAAGTGCTTGGGGCCTTGATTTAATAAGATACGCTATGGAATATGCAATAGAATATGGGGATTTGCCTAATACATTTTTGACACAGGTGATAGTATATGGTTTGCTTGTAATAAGTTCTACTTTATGAAGGATTGATATTTTTCTTTAAAAAGTATAAAATATTAAAGTAATCGTCATTTATTAAACAATAGGGTGTGATAAAATGCCAAGACCTCCAAAATGCAGATGGGTTAGAAGTGAACCAAACGTGACGCATTTTAAACCTGTTGGCGTGCCTATGTCTATGTTAGATGAAGTTATACTAACAGTAGAGGAATTAGAAGCCATAAGACTTAAAGATTTGGAAGGTTTAGAGCAAGAAGAATGTGCTGAGATGATGAAGGTGTCAAGGCCTACGTTTTTTAGAATAATCAATTCAGCTAGACAAAAGGTAGCGGATGCTTTAGTCAATGGCAAGGCGATAAGGGTAGAAGGTGGCAATTACAGAGTTTATGATGAAGACCAAAGAGGTCATAGAGGCATGCGACATAGACATGGCCAGTGGGGTAGAGAAGATTAAAATTCTACTAAAATTTCATATATTTTTACAAAACCTTTCATTAATTACAAGGTGAAACAGCAATGATTTTGGCTTCCCAGGACTGTGTTTATGGCATTATAGCTGTTGCAGATACTGTAAAAAATGACTCTGCAAAAGCTATTAAAAAGTTACAAACTCATTCTTGTATAGGTATTTCAGTGGCAGTATGGAATGTTCTGTTTTTTTGTTTTATGGTATAATTTAGGCAAAGAGCCTTTGTGTGGAGGGATTTTTATGAATTTTGATAGTTTTTTGTATAATACCAGACCTTTTCTAAATTACCTTTTTGATTTTTACAGCAATCTTGACAATAAGAGTCTCAGCAGTGTTATTTATGACGCTGGTGGGGTTGATAAGGTTTCAATACTGATTGTGGATATGGTAAATGGTTTTTGCAAAAGTGGTCCATTAGCCAGTCCAAGAGTAGCGGGCATAATAGAACCCATAAAAAATTTAATCAAGGCTTCTTATAGAATGGGCATAAAAAATGTCTTTTTTATAAATGATTCTCATACTGTAGGTGCAGCAGAATTTGGGGAGTTCCCACAACATTGCGTAAAAGGAAGTTTTGAAAGTGAAATTGTGGATGAATTGAAGGAAGTAATTGAAGGGGAACCGGTAGTTTTTGAAAAGAATTCTTTAAATGCGTTTTTCGGTGGGGAATTAGAAGGTGGAAATGAATTTTTAAAAAAGACTTTGGAAATGATAAAAGAAGGAAAATCTACTTTTATTGTAGTAGGAGATTGCACTGATTTATGCGTTTACCAGACGGCTATGTCTATAAAAATGATTGCAAATGCCAATAATCTTAAAGTTAATGTAATTGTACCAGAAAATTGTGTCGAGACCTATGACATTTCTGTCAAAACTGCCCAGTCCCTCAAGATAATGCCTCATGATGGTGATTTGGTACATACTATGTTTTTGTACCATATGAAATTAAACGGTATAGAAATTGTAAAGGAATTGTTGGAAGAGTAAAGAGTAGGATTAGATGAATTTGCAAAAATCATTGCCAATATTTATTTTAAAGGCATGCCAAAAAACATAGTGTAAAATTATCGTAGGATTTTTTGGGTGAAAAAAAACAAGAGACAACCCCTGTGATAAAATAGATTATGGAAAACAAAACAATACAGAAAGGGGTGTCTCTTGTGAAAAAACATATCTTTGAGGATATTATACTACAAAATGCTCTAAATTTCACTAAGGAAGTAGTAGAAATTTTTGGTGATTTATTAAAGGTTAGTTGTATAATTAAATGCAACAGATAAAAGAATAGAAACCATAGTGAAAATCGTGTATGATATAGGTGTCAACTAAACATCATACAAGGAGGATTTTCACTATGGTTCATAATAATGATACCACAAAAAAGCGTTCTTTTAAACACTTAAGTAGCTATGAACGAGGAGAAATCTATGCATTACTCAAAGAAGGAAGAAGTATTCGGTATATTGCTAAAAAACTTAATCGATCTCCAAGCACTATAAGCCGTGAAATTAAACGTGGAACTACTACACAACTTAGAAGTGATTTATCTTCTTATACAAGCTATTTTCCTGAAACCGGTCAAGCTATCTACGAAAAAAATCGCTCAAATTGCGGAGCTAAATTTAAAGTAGCTAAAGCAGAAGATTTTTTGAAATATGCTGAAAATAAAATATTAAATGAAAAATGGTCACCAGATGCAGTTGTAGGCTATTGTAAAAAAGACCCAAGCTGGAATAATAAAACTATTGTTTGTACTAAAACACTGTACAACTATATAGATAGAGGATTATTAAAAGTTAAAAACATTGATTTACCTTTAAAACTACGTTTAAAACCAAGAAAGAAACAAAATCGTAAAAATAAACGTATTATGGGTAAAAGTATTGATTTTAGGCCTAAAGAAGTTGAAAGCCGTGAAGTTTTTGGGCATTGGGAAATAGATACGTTAATTGGCAAGAAATCTAATGACAAGGTCCTTTTAACATTAATAGAGCGTAAGACTCGCCATGAAATAATATTCTTATTAGATGCAAAAGACAATAAATCTGTTAAAGATGCATTATCAAAATTAAAAGATATGTTTGGTGACAATTTAAGCAAGGTCTTTAAAACAATAACATCTGATAATGGTACAGAGTTTAGTGATTTAGAAAGTGCTCTTTTAGAATATGGCGTAGAAGTATATTATACACATCCATATTCATCTTGGGAAAGAGCTACAAATGAACGACATAACGGTCTTATACGACGTTTCATCCCTAAAGGTAAAAGTATTAAAGATTTATCTATAGATACGATAAAGAGAGTAGAAAACTGGCTTAATAACCTTCCACGAAAATTGTTAAATTACAAAACGCCTAAGGAATACTTTTATGAAGAGCTGGCAAAAATCTGTTAAGCCCATCCATTATAAAGTTTAGAGCTCGTTCGTGATTTGTCAAGGGGCAGGCTTCGCCTGACTTTAACCCTTGACAAATCACGACCTTCGCTCAACTTGTTAACTAAGATGGGCTTAAGGTTATATATGATTTGTTCCAAATCCTATATCTACATGATTTTCATTAGGTGTTGCATTTAATATTGCAATTTATAGTGATTTATTAAATAAAGGAATGAATATTACAGAGCTTGCAGCAAGGATAAAGGAACTGACGGACAAACTAGGTAGAGAGGCAATAGAAGCAATTATTGAAGAGTTAGATAGGATAATAAAAGAAGATAAGAGAAGGAAAGAAAAATGGGTAGTAGAGAGGAAAGATAAAAAGAGATTAACGACAGTCCTTGGGGATATTGAATATGAGAGGACATATTACAAATCTAAAGAGGATGGAAGATATACATATTTGGTGGATGATGCATTAGAGATAGGACGGCACGATAGGATAGAAAAGGGAGTAAAAATAAAGTTAGTAGAAAACGCAATAGAAGAATCATATGAAATAAGCAGTAAAAAAGCATGTCCAGAGGAGTTAAGTAAACAGACGGTATTAAACGCAATAAGGGAAATAGGAGAAGTAGAGGTAAAGAGAGAAATAAAAGAGAAGAAAGAAGTAAGGGTATTATACATAGAAGCAGATGAAGACCATGTGCCTTTGCAAGATGGCAGCAATGAAACACCGCGATTGATATACATACATGAAGGTAAAGAAGAGAAAAATGGTAGAAATGTACTGAGAAATGTGCATTACAAGGCATACGTAGGAGAGAAAGCTGAAGACATATGGATAGATGTAGCAAATTACATAGAAGAAAATTACAAGGAAGAGAAGATAGAGAAGATATACATAGCAGGAGATGGAGCACCGTGGATAAAAGAGGGATTAGAGTGGATAGCAAAATCAAGGTTTGTGTTAGACAGATATCATTTAAACAAATACGTATTAAAAGCAACATCAAAAGAGCCAAAGTATAGAGATAAGATATGGAGAGCAATAAATGAAGGGGATAAAGAAGGAGTAAAGAAGGTATTGGATGAGTTAATAAAGGCAGCAGAGGAAGAGAGAGAAAAAGAGAAGGTAAAAGAGGCCAAGAGGTACATACTAAATAATTGGGAAGGAGTAGAGATATACAGTAAAGACAAAGATGTAATAGGGTGCAGTGCAGAAGGGCATATAAGTCATGTATTTTCTTCTAGATTAAGTAGGAATCCACTAGGGTGGAGTAGAGAAGGATTAAAGTTAATGGCGAAATTAAGAGTATTTAGCAAGAACGGAGGAGATTTAAGAGAAATAGAATGGGGTAAGAAAGAGAATATAAATGCAGGGAGCTACAAATTAACAAAGAAGCAAATAAAAGAGGCGGTAAGGAGAATTAAAACGTCTACAAATGAAAAGATAAATAATATTACAGTTTTAAATATAGGGAAAGTTACACCAATATATAGGATTTTAAGAGCAATAAAATATGCGCAAGTTATATAAAAAAAATGATAGTTAGAAACCTTGAATTAATAATTTTTAGGGGTTGTCTTTAAAAAATATCCTACAGTATCTTGACACTATCGCCAAAAAATTCTATATTGACTTTTTTAAAATTTGGTATATAATATTTTTAAAAGAAAATTAGGACGGATGTCCGAATTAATTTCAAAGGAGAGGTTGCCATGACAAATTTGATAGAAAAATCTATTAATTTTGGGTTAGGATTATTTGCATTATCGCGAGAGAAAATAGAAAAAATAGTAGAGGAACTTAAGGAGTAATCCAATATGGAAGAAAGAAACCAATCACAAAGAATATTAAATGCTGCATATAAATGCATTTCAACTAAAGGCTATGCTAATGTTTCGTTAAGAGATATTGCAGAGGAAGCTGGTGTTGTATTAAGCCAATTGCATTATTATTTTGGTAGTAAGGAAGGGCTTTTTACAGAGGTAATAAAGATGATGATAGATAAATATTTAGAAGAAATAAATGAAGCTTTGAGTATTGGAGAAACTGCAAAGGATAAGATGCTATCCTTAGTGAAATTTTTTAAAGACCTGTTAAGTAATAATCCGGGACTTTTTAAACTGTTGTACGATTTTACAGGTTTAGCCATGTGGTCCTCTTCTTTTAACAGTTTATTAAAGGATTTATTTAATGATTTATCTAAAATGATTGAGGAAAAAATTTTAAGTAATAGTGCTTTAGGAGACAATTTTAAAAGTTATTCTCCACGAGCAGTAGCGAGAATGATACTTGGTGCAATGTTTGGTACGGGAATTCAAGTGATTTTAGATTCTAATGAAAATGAAATTTTGGATGCGTTAAATGCCATACAAATTATTTTTGAGTAAAATGGTGATGGAAAATGAGACCAAAAGTAGGACTTATACTAGGTGGTGGAGCAGCAAGAGGATATGCGCACTTAGGTATACTAAAAAGATTTGAAGAAGAAAATATTCCTATTGACTTTATAATAGGCATAAGTATGGGAGCGATAATAGGAGCAATCTATGCTTCAGGACATAATGTAGACAAACTTATAAGTGATGCAAAAAAGATTAATATGTTAAAATTTTTAAACTTATTGGATTTTAAAACATCACAAACTGGTTTGGTAAAAGGCGAAAAAATAGAAAAATATTTGCAGGTCTATATAAAAGAAAGATTTGAAGAGCTTAATATCCCTCTATATATTGTGGCTACGGATATTCACACAGGAAAAGAAGTAGTATTCTCAGAAGGAGACTTGATAAAAGCTATAAGAGCAAGTATTTCTATTCCTGTCATTTTTGAACCTGTGGAATACAATGGAACCAAGTTAGTTGATGGGTCAATTATTGATTTTGACGCAGTAGGATTAGCAGCTAAATTGGGTGCAGACATAATTATAGAATGTGATGTGAGCTCTAGCATAGATATGGGAGTTTTTGAAAAAACCTTTTATTCTTTAGCTAATAGTGATAAGTTGCTGCCTCTAAAAAAATATTTCAATTTAAAAAGGACAGCGCCTGAAATTATATCCATTACAGCTACAACTATGAAGTTATTAAAAGACAGTTCTAACAAAAATTCTGAAAAAACAGAGAGGGGTAAAAGAGTCTATACAATAAAACCTAATGTTAATAATATTCGCTGGTATAGGTTTGACCAGGCGGGAAAATGCATAAATATGGGATTTGAAGCTGCCGATTCTATTGTTTGGAGAATAAAGAGAGAACTGGAAGTATAGAATAAACAACTCCCATTGATGTGAAAAAAGGAATGGAAAATACTTTTATAACTTTAAAAATCATATTGAACACCTCATATAATTATATGCTCTAGGTTTTAGCAAAAAACATAGAAAAACGGATATTTTTTTTGCTAAAGGGAGAAATACTGAATAAATATAAGGAAAAATTCAAAATATTAGAAGATATGAGGTAATTTCAAGCTATATCCGATTTCTTCCCCTGTGGTATAATAAAAATTGAAATGGAAATCAAAATTTTAAGATTATTTAATGCACAAATCAAAAGCTGCTTATACTGGAATAAATTTAATTACAGGAGGTGTGTTGGACACGCCAGAGAAGGAACAGATGGCAGTCTGTGACTCTGCAGCCCACTAATTCATTGGCGATGCAGTTCATAGTGTAAGCAGCTAATTAAGAGGTGATTGCTGTGGAATGCCCAAATTGCAAAAGTACGAATGTGGGCAAAATAGGGAATAACCTGTATTTTTGCAGGGATTGCAATTGCGAGATAAAGATAAAAAAGTGCACAGCTGTTGTGAGCATGTATGATTCGGAAGGTTGCATAAGCAAGAGATTTAAAGTTTGTTACAATGCATAAAGGAGGGGTAGTCCCCTCTATTTATTTTGTGAAAAAAAAGTGATATTATAAAATTGCATATAAAGTTTCATTTTGGAATGAAAACAATATATTATTGATAGACTATAGATGGAGTAGTTAAACTTTAAATTTTGAGGAGTGGTAGAGTGATTGAGATAGTTGACAAATTGAAGGATATCCTTAGAGAAGGGAAATTGTATTTAAACGAGCCCATGAAAAGACACACTTCTTTTAAAATAGGTGGACCTGCAGATGTGTTAGTTGTACCAAATAATCGTAAAGAATTATTGGAAGTCATATTTTTGTTGAAAGGAGAAAACATTCCTTTTTTTATACTAGGAAATGGTACTAATTTATTGGTAAGTGAAAAGGGCATTAGAGGAGTTGTAATAAAATTATCCTCTTTAAGGAATGTAATGGTAGAAGGTAATAGCATAATTGCTGAAGCGGGAGCCCCTCTTTCCTATATTGCCAATGTGGCACTTGTACATGAACTTGCGGGATTTGAATTTGCTAGCGGGATTCCTGGCACTTTAGGTGGAGCAATAGTGATGAACGCAGGAGCTTATGGGCCTGAAATGAAGGACGTGGTAGAAAAGGTAGAGGTTTTAGATGAAAAAGGCAATATATTGATTTTATCAAACGAAGAAATGAATTTTTCCTATAGACACAGCATTATTCAAGAAAAGGATTGGATTGTTTTAAGAGCATGGCTTAGTTTAACAAAGGGGAAATACGAAGAAATAAAAAGCAAAATGGAGGAACTAAATGCAAAAAGAAAGGAAAAACAGCCTTTAGAGTATCCCAGTGCCGGAAGTACTTTTAAAAGGCCACCTGGATATTATGCTGGAAAATTGATTGAGGAGGCAGGACTTAAAGGTTATTCAATTGGAGGGGCTAAAGTTTCTGAAAAGCATTCGGGATTTATTATAAATACTGGCAATGCAACTTTCTACGATGTTTTAAATTTGATTGAACATATACAAAAAGTAGTAAAAGAAAAGTTTGGAGTGGAACTTGTACCAGAAATAAAAATAGTAGGAGAGAAATAGGTGATTAGACAAATGAGAATTTTTGCTGATTATCACACCCATACGGTATACAGCCATGGCAAAGGTACAATAGAGGATAATGTGAAAAGGGCAATAGAAATTGGACTTGAGGTAATTGCGATTACTGACCATGGACCAGCTCATGTATTTTATGGTTTAAGAAAAAGGGATTTTAAAAAAATGAGGGAGGAAATAGATAAGATTAATGAAAAATATCCTCAAATTAAAGTGCTGATGGGAGTAGAAGCTAATTTAATCAGCTTAGAAGGAGATATTGATGTTCCAGATGAACTTATGAAATATTTAGATATTTTGCTTATGGGATATCATGAAGGAGTTATGCCTAAAGACTTTAGAAGTACTTTACAGCTTTTTGGTAAGAACATGGCAAGTAAATATTTTATTTCCTTGCGGGAAGAGATGAGAGAAAAAAATACTCAAGCGATGATTAATGCTATAAAAAAGTACAAAATTGACATAATAACACACCCCGGAGCAAAAGTAGACATTGATACACAAAAGCTTGCAAAGGCAGCAAAAGAGAAAGGAACGGCTCTTGAGATTAATTCTAGTCATGGTTATATGACAGTTGAATATGTAAAGATAGCCAAAAAAGAGGGGTGCAAATTTGTAATAAACAGCGATGCCCATACGCCTCATAAAGTAGGAGACTTTAAAAGGGGAATAGAAATAGCAAAAGAGGCGGGACTAACAGAAGAAGATATAATAAACGCAAAGAGGTGATATTTATGAGGTTTGTCATAATAACAGGGCTTTCTGGCGCTGGAAAAACACAGGCATTAAAAGCGATGGAGGATATGGGCTTTTTTTGTATAGACAATTTTCCACCTGCTCTTCTTCCAAAACTTGCTGACCTTTTTTATCACTCAAAAAATGTTGATAAGGTAGCCCTTGGTATGGATTTAAGAGGTGGCCAGTTTTTTGAGGACATCTATTCTAGCCTTGAGTTTTTGAAAAAAAACAACTACGATTACGAAATAGTTTTTTTGGAAGCTTCTGACGAGGTTTTGATAAAGAGGTTTAAAGAAACCAGAAGAAAACATCCTCTCTCTGAGGAAGGTAGAATAGTTGATGGAATAAATGAGGAAAGAAAGAGACTTGCAGAAATAAGGAAAATTGCCAATAGCATAATAGATACTTCTAATTTAACTTCTTCCCAGTTAAAAGAGGAATTGTCTAATATCTTTTTAAAAGGGAAAAAGTTTAAAGGAATCATAATAGATATTATGTCTTTTGGATATAAATATGGAATACCTCTTGATGCTGACCTTGTATTTGATGTGAGGTTTTTGCCTAATCCTTTTTATATTGAAGAGTTAAGACCTTTAACAGGAAATGATGATAAGGTAAAAGAGTACGTGATGAAGTGGGAGGAAGCAAAGGAGTTTTTAAAAAAATTAGGGGACATGATTAAATTTTTAATCCCGTATTATATAAGAGAAGGTAAATCTCAACTTGTTATAGCTATTGGATGCACAGGAGGAAAGCATAGGTCTGTTACTATTGCAAATGCCCTTTATGAGTTTCTAAAAAAAGAAGATTATTCTGTTATTTTGCACCATAGAGATATAGGAGAGGAGTAATATGATTATGAAAAATAATTCTAAAGGAGGACCTCGTATTGTTGCTATTGGTGGAGGTACAGGGCTTTCTACTATGTTGAGGGGGTTAAAATTTTATACAACTAATATTACTGCGGTAGTTACAGTAGCAGATGATGGCGGTGGCTCGGGAATCCTAAGACAGGATTTAGGGATACTGCCGCCTGGAGATATAAGAAATTGTATACTGGCTTTAGCAAATACAGAGCCTACAATGGAACAACTTTTGCAGTACAGGTTTACTGAGGGAATGTTAAAAGGACAAAATTTTGGGAATTTGTTTTTGGCAGCCATGATAGGTATTTCTAAAAATTTTGAAGAAGCTGTAAAAAAGATGAGTGATGTGCTTGCTGTATCTGGAAAAGTTATTCCTGTAACTCTTAATGATGTAAGGCTTGTAGCAGAGCTGGAAAACGGGACTATTATTAAAGGGGAATCGCAAATTCCTGTTGTACAACAAAAAGAAAACAGCAAGATAAAGAGGATATATATTGAACCTTCTCATGCAGCGCCTTTTGAAGAAGTGTTAGTGGATATATTAAATGCTGATGCCATTATATTGGGTCCTGGAAGTTTATATACAAGTGTAATACCTAATCTTTTGGTAGATGGAATGTGTGATGCTATTGAAACCTCCAAAGCGGTTAAAATTTATGTATGTAATATCATGACACAGCCAGGAGAGACTTTGGGTTATACTGCTTGTGACCATGTGAAGGCTCTTTTTGAACATGGGCTTAAATCTATAGATTACATTATTGTCAACAATGGCGAAATTCCTCATGATTATATGGAGCGCTATATAAAAGACATGTCACAACCTGTTGAATACGATAAAAATCAGTTAGAAAGAATGGGAATTAAAGTAGTAGAAGAAAATTTAGTAGCTTTAAAAAAGGAATTTATAAGGCATAATGAGCAAAAGCTTGCAGAAGTGATTATAAGCCTATTAGTATAAATGCAAAATTTTAGTCTATGTTGTACAAAAAAATATATTGACATTTGTTGAAATAAGATATACAATATTATTAAAAGCAAGCGCAAGCGATTGCAATGAAATTGCAATTGGGCGCGCTTTTTAAAAATACGTTTCGAGAAAGCGATTGCTGTAACATATTGGCAATTACTTGTAAGGGGGAAAGTGATGAGAAAAAATGTAAAGCTATTTGCGGTGATAATTTTAGTCTTTTCTTTATTGCTGACCAGTTGTGGTGTTAAAGATACCACTTCTAGTAATGTTCCTGAGTCGGATGTAATATATCAGGTTATGATAGATAGGTTTTACAATGGGGATAAGTCCAACGATGACCCGGAAGTAAGTAAAGGTATGTTTGACCCAACCTATACCAATTGGAGGATGTATTGGGGTGGAGATTTAAAAGGTTTGACAGAAAAAATTCCTTATATAAAAGGGATGGGAGTAACAGCTATTTGGATTTCTCCTGTTGTAGACAACATCAACAAACCGGCAATATATAATGGCGAAATAAATGCACCTTATCACGGATATTGGGCAAGGGACTTTAAAAGAGTAGAAGAACATTTTGGTACATGGGAGGACTTTGACAATTTTGTAAAGACTGCTCATGCTAATGGGATAAAAGTTGTACTAGATTTTGCTCCCAATCATACGAGTCCTGCAGATGAAAATAATCCTGACTTTGCTGAAAACGGTGCACTTTATGACGATGGGAAATTATTGGGAACTTATAGCAATGATGTCAATAAACTTTTTCATCATAATGGTGGAATTACCAACTGGAATAATTTAAAGGACTTGCAGGATAAAAATTTGTTTGACCTTGCGGACCTTGATCAAAGTAATCCTATTGTTGACAAGTATTTAAAGGATTCTATCAAGTTATGGTTTAGTCATGGAATTGATGGGGTAAGGCTAGATGCTGCAAAGCATATGCCTATGGAGTGGGTGAAAAGCTTTGCTAATACTATTTACAGTGTTAAAAAAGATGCGCTCCTTTTTGCTGAATGGATGTTAAGTGGTCCTACTGACCCATTGTATGGGTATAACATCCAATTTGCTAATACTACTGGCTTTTCTGTGTTAGATTTCATGTTAAACAGGGTTATAAGAGATGTGTTTGGAAAGGGATATGGTTTTGATAGATTGAATGACACAATAGAAGAGACAAACAAGGATTACGATAATCCTTATAAATTGATTACTTTTATAGACAATCACGACATGCCAAGGTTCCTATCAATTAATTATGATAAGGATAAAATGCATGAAGCTATCGCTTTTATAATGACTTCCCGTGGAATTCCAGCTATATACTATGGGACAGAGCAGTATCTTCACAATGATACAAACGGCGGAAATGACCCTTACAACAGACCAATGATGGAAAAGTTTGATGGGAATACTAAGGCTTATGTTTTAATTAGAGAACTATCAAAATTGCGTAAGGCTACACCGGCATTACAGTATGGGAAGACTGTAGCAAGATATGTTAGCGATGATGTTTATATCTATGAGAGGCAATATGGCAAAGATATAGTTGTAGTTGCAATAAATAAAGGAGAAGAGACTACTGTAAAAAATATAGAGACTTCTCTTCGAAAAGGCAAATACAGCGATTATTTAAAGGGTTTATTAGAAGGAGTTAATTTAAAAGTTGAAAGAAGAAATAGTGAAAACAACATTTTAAGTATAACTTTACCTAAAGACAGTGTCAGTATATGGACTAATGTAAGAGTGAAATAAGATTTTGGGTTTTTCCCAAAATTATAATAAAATTAAAAATTAAGAGGAGGATTTGTATGAAGAAGTACACAAAAATAATTGCTTTATTGACTGTGATGGTATTTGCTTTGTCAGCTGCTTTAACAGGTTGTGGTGGCAGCAAAATTACAGAAACAGAAGAAAAAGCACAAGTATCTGAAACTGAAACAAATCAAGAGTTAAAACCTGAGCCAGGTGCAAAATTGCTTGTATGGGAAAGTGAAGGTCCAGAGGGAGAATTCATTCAGTATGCAGCAAAAAAATTTACTGAAAAATATGGTGTTGAAGTAGTATATGAGCCTGTTACTCATACTGATGCACGTGGAAGATTAGCTACTGATGGCCCTGCAGGCATTGGTGCTGATGTATTTGCGGCACCTCATGACCACACAGGAGAATTAGTAGTTTCAGGTTTAATTCAACCAAATGATATTTTTGCAGATCGAATTCGAAATGAATTTATGCAGGGAGCAGTAGATGCCGTTTCATATCAAGGCGTTGTATATGGTTATCCAACAGGAATTGAAACTTATGCACTTTTTTATAACAAGGATTATGTAAAAGAACCACCCAAAACTTATGAAGATCTTATCAAATTTGCTAAAGAATTTAATAATCCTGCAAAAAATCAATTCGCATTTATGTGGGATGTAGGCAATGCTTATTTTTCTCATAGTTTTATAGCAGGATATGGTGGCTATGTTTTTGGCGATGGAGGAACCAATAAGGATGATATAGGTTTAAATTCCAAGGAAGCAGTTGAAGGAGCTAAATTTTTAGTTTCCCTTAAAGAGATTTTACCATTAAAGACTGATGATACCAATTATCAAGTTATGGATGGTATGTTCAAGGAAGGAAAGGCTGCTATGATAATTAACGGACCATGGGCAGTAAGAGGTTATCAAGAAGCAGGTGTGAATTTTGGTATAGCTCCCCTTCCGTTGTTGCCGAATGACAAGCATCCCGCGAGTTTTTCTGGTGTTCGTACTATGTTTGTAAGTGCTTATACTAAGTATCCTAAAGCTGCAAAATTATTTGCTGATTTTATTACTTCAGAAGAAATGCTACTAAAGCGCTATGAAATTACAAAGCAGATTCCGCCAATGAAGTCGTTAATGGATGCAGATATTATTAAAAACGATCCATATGCAGCACCTTTCCTTGAACAGGCACAATTTGCCGTGCCTATGCCTTCAATTCCTCAAATGGGAGTTGTCTGGGAGCCATATGCTAGGGCGTTCCAAGTTATGTGGAATGACGGTGTAGATCCGCAAAAAGCATTGGATGAGGCCGTTCAGACAATAAAAGATGCAATTGCCATACAATAATTTTTTAAAGATCTAGTCATTTGCAATTGCGAATGGCTAGATCTTTTTAGAAAAATTGGAGGGACCAGTATGAAAAGATCTAAAAGAGCGGCGTTACTTTCTATATTGTTTATGGGACTCGGACAATTATACAATCGTGAAATTGCTAAAGGGATTTTATTTGCTATTGTTAATATCATTGTTCTCATTAATATTCCGTATTTTCGCTATGCTTATTGGGGGCTTATAACATTAGGGGAACAGCCTTTACACTATGTAAATGGGATTGCAGAGGGAGACCATTCTATATTTTTATTGATACAAGGGATTATAGCTGTTTTAGTTACATTATTGATTATACTTATCTATGTATTAAATATTATAGATGCTTTTAAAACAGGAGAAGCGATAGAACAAGGGGAAAAACCGATGGGTATAGTAAAGTTTGTAAGATATGTTTCTCATAAATATTTCCCTTATCTTTCCTTAAGTCCAGCATTTGTTTTAATATTGTTTTTTACTTTATTGCCAATTTTATTTACTATTTCCATTGCCTTTACTAATTATTCTGCTCCTAATCATTTGCCTCCCAGGAACTTGGTAGATTGGGTTGGGGTTACAAATTTTAAAAATTTACTAAATTTAAAAATATGGAAAAATACTTTTATTGGAGTAGGAATATGGACTATTATTTGGGCTTTACTGGCTTCATTAACTAGTTATTTCGGTGGGTTGTTGTTGGCTTTATTAGTTAATTCTGGAGATGTTCAACTAAAAAAGTTTTGGAGAACAATCTATATTTTACCTTATGCAATACCTGGTTTTATTTCGATTTTAACTATGAGATTGATGTTTACAGGGTTAGGTCCAGTCAATAATTTTTTAGTAAAACTTGGGTTTGAACGTATGCCGTGGCTTACAAATCCTACAATGGCGAAAGTTGTTCTCATTTTAGTAAATATCTGGCTTGGAGCTCCGTATTTTATGGCTCTAATGTCAGGAACTTTAACTAATATTCCTGGTGATTTATATGAAGCTGCAGATATAGATGGAGCTACTCCATATCAAAAATTCCGAAAAATTACTTTGCCGTTGGTATTGCACGCTACAATGCCTTTATTAATTTTGAGTTTCACACATAATTTTAACAATTTTACAATGATATATCTCTTGACTAGTGGTGGGCCTGCAAATCCTGCATATAGATATGCGGGACACACAGATATTTTAATTTCTTGGATTTACAAATTAACTTTGGAACAAAATCAATATAATATGGCTGCTGTTATATCAATTATTATGTTTATTGTTGTCGCAACTATTTCTGCTTTCACCTTTAGTAGGACAAAGTCCTTTAGGGAGGAGGACTTAATACAATGAGAAAAAAGCTTGTTGGAGGATTGGGTGAGTCAAATATGGGAAACAAAAAGAAAAAAAATACTTTCTTAGATTTTATACGCAAAATGATTATTTATATACTTCTTATAACTCTTTCTTTTATTGTAATAATTCCTATAATTTGGATAATTGGTTCTTCTCTTAACCCAGGAGATACTTTGTTTAGTTCTACATTAATTCCTAAAAATCCTAGCTTAGTTCATTATAAGACTTTACTTACTAATTCTGATTTTCCTTTATGGTATAAGAATACACTTAAAATTGCAACAGCTAATATGATTGTGTCGGTATTTTTATCTACAAGCACTGCCTATGTTTTTTCTCGATATCGATTTATGGGTAGGAAGTCCATGCTAATGACAATATTGGTACTTCAAATGTTTCCAAGCTTTTTAGCTATGACTGCTATTTATGTATTATTACTACAACTAGGGTTACTGGATACTCATCTTGGATTAATTCTTGTTTATGCTACTGGCCAAATACCTTATAATACCTGGGTGGCAAAAGGGTATTTTGACGGGATTCCCCGCAGTATGGACGAAGCCGCAAAAATTGACGGAGCATCCAACTTTACAATATTTTATAAAATTATTTTACCCCTAGCAAAACCCATTATTACCTTCATAGCTTTAACCAACTTTACTGGACCATGGATGGATTTTGTGCTACCGAAATTAATTCTTCGCAGTGCTGACAAAAAAACCCTGGCAATGGGATTATATGACATGGCCGTCCACCAACACAATACAAAATTTACTCTTTTTGCAGCCGGAGCCGTATTGGTAGCTATTCCTATTACTTTGTTGTTTGTCTACCTCCAGAAACATATTGTGGAGGGACTAACAAAGGGAGCAGTAAAAATCTAAAAATACTTGGGAACAGGTTGAAAACTATCATAAAAAATGAAGTAGTAGTCTATAGCATAAATAGGTTCTACAAGTAGAAGCTAGAGCGTCTGAGACATTGTCAAAGCTATATAGCAATGAAATCAGAAGATACTCTAAAAATTAATATAAGGCTAAATACCCATAAAAGTTGATTGGCGTAGCTGTTGCTTGCTGAAGAATGTTTTATTAATTTATTAAAGTAAATATTGAAATAGGGGGATAACCTGTGGCTGCTTTAATTAAGAAAAAAAGATTAAGTGTTTTAGTGGCTGTGATAATACTGCTGGCTTTCTCTTTCAATCTTCAGCCGGTTACTGTCGAAGCCACGAGTACTGGAGGATTAGGTCCTGTAACGCCAAAGGATACCATTTATCAAATTATTACAGATCGGTTTTATGATGGTGATCCATCAAACAATATTCCTCCAGGTTTCGATCCTACACTTTTTGACGGAACAGGAAGTGACTTGAAGCTGTATCAGGGAGGCGATTGGAAGGGAATTATTGAGAAAATTCCTTATTTAAAGGAAATGGGCATTACAGCAGTTTGGATTTCTGCTCCTTATGCCAATCGTGATACGGTGATTGAAGATTATCATCCGGACGGCAGCGTCGACAGGTGGACCAGTTTTCACGGATATCATGCTAGAAACTATTTTGCTACTAATAAACATTTCGGAGAAATGCAGGATTTTATTGCACTGCGAGATGCTCTCCACAGTAACGGAATAAAACTGGTTATTGACTTTGTATCCAATCATAGTAGTAGGTGGCAAAATCCTACATTAAACTATCAGCCGGAAGATGGAAGATTGTACGAACCTGACAAAGATGAAAATGGAAACTACGTATTTGACAGCAATGGGAATCCGGTGGATTATAACGGAGACGGAATAGTTGAAAATCTATTGGCTGATCCTCACAATGATATTCATGGTTTTTTCCACGGGTTAGGGGATCGAGGAGATGATAATACCAGATTTGGGTATCGCCATAAGGATTTGGGTTCGCTGGCGGATTATTCCCAGGAGAATTCCGTGGTGGTGGAATATCTAGAAAAAGCTGCAATATTCTGGAAATCAAAAGGTATAGATGGTATACGTCATGACGCAACTCTTCATATGAATCCAGCTTTTGTTCAAGGGTTTAAAGATGCGATTGATTCTGCACCAGGGGGGCCTATTACTCATTTTGGAGAATTTTTTATCGGACGTCCAGATCCTAAATATGAAGAATATCGTACCTTCCCTGATCGAACTGGGGTTAATAATTTAGATTTTGAATACTATCGTGCAGCGACCAATACTTTTGGTTATTTTTCTGAAACCATGAAAGACTTTGGTGAAATGATGATAAAAACCAGTAACGATTATATTTATGAAAATCAAGCGGTTACCTTTATCGATAATCATGATGTAACCCGGTTTAGGTATATACAGCCAAATGACAAACCTTATCATGCAGCGTTGGCAGTCTTGATGACATCCCGTGGGACACCTAATATATACTATGGTACCGAACAGTACTTATATCCTGCAGATGCCAGTGATATTGCCGGAAGAATGTTCATGCAGACATCAACTTCCTTTGATCAAACCACAACAGCTTATAAGCTGATTCGCAAACTTTCCGATTTGAGAAGAAGCAATGAAGCTGTTGCCTACGGTACGACAGAAATACTTTACAGTACAGATGATGTATTAGTCTTCAAACGGCAATTTTATGACAAGCAAGTAATTGTTGCCGTAAATCGACAACCCGATAGAAGTTTTGCTGTACCGGATTTAAAAACTACACTGCCTGTAGGAACCTATCAGGACGTACTAGAGGGATTACTATACGGAAAATCCATGACGGTGGTGGAGGAAAATGGTCAGCATAAGATTAAAGGCTTTACCCTATCGGGAGGAGAAGTAAACGTTTGGGCCTATAATCCTTCACTGGGGACAGAAATTCCAAGGATAGGCAATGTCATTTCTACAATGGGTCGTCCAGGTAATCTAGTTTATATTTATGGTACTGGTCTTGGAGGAAATGTAACGGTTAAATTTGATACAACACCGGCTCAAGTGGTGTCCAACAGTGATGAAATGATTACTGCCGTTGTTCCCAATACGCCGGGGATTAAGAGCATTACAGTAATAAAGGGAAACTATACCAGTAATTCTTTCCGCTATCATGTGTTATCTGGTGATCTGGTTCAGGTAATAGTTAAAGTAAATGCATCAACGGAATGGGGACAAAATATTCATATTGTTGGGAACTTGCCAGAACTAGGAGGCTGGGATCCTGCCATGTCGACAGAAGCAATGATGTGTCCCAATTATCCTGAATGGTTCCTGCCAGTAAGTGTTCCAATGGGAACAACCTTTGAGTTTAAGTTTATTAAAAAAGACAGTAATGGAAATGTTATATGGGAAAGTGGTGAAAATCGTATCTTTACTTCTCCCAATACGTCTACTGGAACCGTTGATACACCGGTATACAATTGGAGGTATTGAAAAAAGGAAGAAATTGAGTTTCAGCTCAATTACTTCATTTATCATCGGTTATTTGTTCTTCAAAAAAAGCAGCATGGATGGGGAAAAGGAAAGTTTGTCAGGTTTTAGTTTGATTAATCTATCATAGTTACACTGGGTCCTCAGAAACTTATACAGATTATGGGTTTTCCAATGTTTTTTTAATTTTATTTGATCGGTATGGTAAATCACTTCTTCCAGTAAAATTTTAGGTTCTGAGAGATACTTGCAAGCTGGTCTTGCAGCAGGTGCAGTAAAAGGATAAAAAATTGTTACACATGGAACAATTTGTAAATACCGGATTATTTCCGGTATTTTTATTTTGTATATAAATAAAAATTTATGGCAAGAATAAATATGTATTTGCTTTTAAAGGAGGTGTCAAAAATGAGTAAGACTGTAGGAATACCCAAAGGACTTTTATATTACGATTTTTATCCAATGTGGAAGACTTTTTTTGAAGGTGTGGGATCAAAAGTAGTGGTTTCTCAGGATACAAATAAAAAAATTCTTGATGAAGGAGTAAAAAACTGTGTTGAAGATGCTTGTCTTCCTGTAAAAACTTATGTAGGACATGTGATAAATTTAAAAGAAAAAAACGTTGATTATATATTTATTCCGAGGGTTGTAAGTGTAGAAAGAAAAAAATACCTTTGTTCAAAGTTTTTGGGACTGCCAGATTTTATAAAAAGCTTAATTGGTGATTTACCACCTATTATAGATATTGAGATTAATTATTATAAAAATAATGATAAATTTACTCAAAATGAATTTATAAAAATTGGCAGGATGTTTGGGAAGACTAAAGACCAATCTTTAAAAGCCTATTTTAAGGCTACCCACCAACAAAAAAAGTTCGAGAGTTTGTTGAAAGAAGGTCTTACCAATTTAGAAGCTTTAAAAGTTTGGGAAGGAAAGAATTTGGTAAAAGAAGAAAGTAATTATGACCTTAAAATAGCCGTCATTGCTCATCCTTATGATATTATGGATGAATACATAAGTATGGGGATTATTGAAAAGTTAAAAAACATGGGAGCGCAAGTTTATACCATGGAAATGTTAGAGAGAGATTTAATATTAGAAGGAGTGTCAATGCTTTCAAAAGAAATGTTTTGGAACTATGAAAGAGATATTTTGGGAGCGGGATTGTATTTTTTAAAACAAAAGAATGTAGATGGGGTAATTATGGTTTCTGCTTTTGGTTGTGGACCTAATTCTATGACAGAGGAATTGTTGGAGAGGATTTATAAAAGAGAGAAGGAGGTACCTTTTATGTTGATTACAATTGATGAACATTCGGGGGAAGCTGGCATTATGACGAGGTTGGAGGCTTTTACAGACCTTTTAAGATTTAATAAAAAGGCGGTGATGGTATGAAAATTACTTATCCTCACATGGGTTCTTTAAATATGATTTTAAAGACGATGTTTGAAGGAATTGGGGTAGAAGTGATAGACCCACCACCTTCTACTAATAAAACTTTGACCTTAGGAGTTAGAAATTCTCATGAATTTGCATGTTTACCCTTTAAAATCAATGTCGGAAATTTTATTGAGGCTCTTGATAAGGGAGCAGATACGATTATAATGTTAGGGGGAATTGGGCCCTGCAGATTTGGGTATTACGGTCAGGTGCAGAGAGAGATATTAAAAGATTTGGGCTATGACTTTAAAATGATAATTGTTGATCCACCCCATGGCAGGTTGATAGACTTTTTAAAAGAATTAGCTTCATATTTTCCTAATGTAGATGGAAAAATAGCTTTAAAATCTTTTGTATTTGCAGTGAAAAAAATGATAGCGGCTGATAAATTAGAAAAGTTTTTATTAAAATACAGAGCCCATGAAGATAACCCAGGTGTAACTACAAAAATATACGAAGAATATATGAAAAAGCTAGAAAAAGCTCAAAATGGTAAAGAAGTGGACAAAATAGTATCAGAGGCCATGAAAAAAATAAAGGAAAATGCAAATGTACGGAGGAAAATACAGCTTAAAGTAGCACTAGTGGGAGAAATTTATATGCTCCTAGAACCCTTTACTAATATGGATATCAGCAAATCTTTAAATGAATTGGGGGTAGAAGTTACAAAAACAGAATATCTTTCAGATTATTTAATTAACAGTGCTTTTAAATTGCCTCAAAGAATGGAGTTTAAGAAAAACGCAAGAGGATATTTAGAAAGAGATATAGGAGGACATGGGCTCAACACTGTTGCAAATACCGTAAAATATGCTAAACTAAATTATGATGGCGTGATTCACATACTTCCATTTACCTGCACCCCTGAAATAGTAGCTCAAGGAATAATTGCAAAAATTAGCCGAGATTACAATATTCCAGTGATGTCTTTAGTATATGATGAAAACACTGGACAAGCAGGTTACCAAACCCGTTTGGAAGCTTTTGTGGATCTTTTGTATAGAAAAAGGATGGAGGTAGTTTGCTGAAATCATCCTTTTAATTTTTATTTTTCCGAAAATAATGAAGGAAAAATGTATTTTGTGTGGAATATATAATAAGTGGATGGTTAGTAAGGGGTGATAGGTATGAAGGAATTGGGAGAATTTTTAAAAAGTGAAAGAATTAAAATGGGATTGACTCTTGAAGAAATTCAAGAAATAACTAAAATACGGATACGCTATTTGAAAGCTATTGAAGATGGAGATTTTAGCGTAATGCCTGCACTTGTATATGCTAAGGGCTTTGTAAAAAGTTACGCTGAGGCCTTAGGGTTAGATGGCAATGAGTTGGTAAAAAAGTATGAGTATTTGTTTCAGGAGAAAGAGGAGGAAGCCATACCTAATATAGAGACCACATCTTACAAAAAAGAGAGAAGAGATTTTTCACAATTTTTTTTGACTTTAAAAAAAGCAGTAATTGTTGTTTTAATAATAGGTATTATAGGATACGGTTTTTACTATTTTCTAATTCAAGTTAAAAAAGGACTTGCACCAATTCCACAACAAAATCAAAGTGAAGCTTCAACAATTTCGGAAGACAAAACAAATCTTCCACAGGAAAGCAATGTTTCTCAACCTATAGTAAAGACGTCGATTGAAAAAGTAGCAGAGACTTCTAAAAAAATAGAATATAAAGTTGTTCCCTTTGGAGAAAGTTATAAAGTAGAAATAAGCGTACCTGGCGAAAAATGTTGGTTTAGTGTAAAAGTAGATGGAAATGTCGTTTATGAAGGCCTTATGACAAAGGATATGTCTAAAATTTTTGATGTAAAAGATAGTATTACTATATTGATGGGATATCCGCCAGCTGTTAAAATAACTGTAGACGGTGAGGAGCTACCAACAGTACATACACCATCACCGGTTACTATAAATATTCATCCATAGAAAGGAGAAAAAAGATGATAAAAGAAGCTATATTCCATAAAAGCGATGTGCCTTACGCATATCCACTGAATGAAAATCAATTAAAGATAGTACTAAGGACTGCTGTATTTGATGTAGATAGGGTGTATGTTTTATACAAAGACAGATACGATTGGCTGGGAAAATTCAAAATAAAACCAATGGTATTAACTCATACCAACGAGTTATTTGATTATTATGAGACTACTTTAGAGCTTAATAAAAAATTTGTGTATTTTTTCTATTTGGTATCTGATGGGGGCGAGAAGTTATATTATACAGAAGCAGGATTTTACAAAAAAAGGCCAGAAAATCATTTTTGGGGATTTTTCCATTACCCGTATATAGGAGAAAAGGATGTCTTTTTTGCTCCAGAGTGGACAAGCGATTGCATGGTGTATCAGATATTTCCTGAAAGGTTTAATAACGGTGATAAATCAAATGACCCTGAAAATGTAAAGCCCTGGGGTGAAAAACCTACTGCAGATTCTTTCTTTGGAGGAGATTTGCAAGGAATAATAGATAAAATAGATTATTTAAAGGATTTGGGTATAAATGCCATTTATTTAACCCCCATATTTTTATCGCATTCCACCCACAAATATGATACTACTGATTATTATACAATTGACCCCCACTTTGGTGATACGCAAAAAGCGAGAGAACTTGTGCAAAAATGTCATGACAATGGCATAAAAGTTATATTTGATGCCGTTTTTAATCACTGCGGATATGACTTTTTTGCATTTCAGGATGTTATTAAAAATGGTAAAAAATCAAAATACTGGGATTGGTTTAATATATACGAATGGCCAATTAAAACTCATCCAAAACCTTCCTATGAAGCTTTTGCAGATACTGTATGGAGAATGCCAAAACTTATGACAAAAAATCCAGAAGTACAGAAGTATTTATTGGAAGTAGCGGAATATTGGATTAAAGAAGTGGACATAGACGGCTGGAGGCTGGATGTTGCTAATGAGATAGACCACCATTTTTGGAGAAAGTTTAGAGAAGTTGTAAAGGCAGCTAAACCGGAGGCCATAATTGTAGGAGAGGTTTGGCATGATGCTTCTCCTTGGCTTAGAGGGGATCAGTTTGACAGTGTAATGAACTATCCTTTTAGAAATGCGGTTGTGGACTTTTTTGCAAAAAGGAAAATAAGTGCTTCTCGCTTTAATACAATGATTACAGAGCAACTTATGAGGCATATGGATAGTGTAAATAGGGTTATGTTTAATTTAATAGGAAGTCATGATACTGAGAGGTTTTTGACTTTAGCTAATGGCATGGTTGCGAGAATGAAGTTAGCATTAGTGTTTCAATTTACCTTTGTTGGAATCCCATATATTTACTATGGGGACGAGGTAGGAATGGTGGGAGATTATGACCCTGATTGCAGAAGATGCATGATATGGGAGGAGGAAAAGCAAAATAAAAGTATTTTTAATTTCTATAAAAAGTTGATTTCTATAAGGAGAGAAAATGAGGAGCTCAAATACGGAAGTTTCTGTACTTTATATGCTATAGGAAGAGTGTTTGCTTTTAAGAGGGAATACAAAGGTAAATCAATAATTGTTGTACTAAATAACAGTAGCAAGCAGGAAGTGATATTTTTGAATGAAGTAGAAGGAAAAGAAGATATTTTAAAGATGAAGGAATTAAAAAGAAGTGGAAATCTCCTTTACTTGCAACCTAACTCTGCCTATATTTTAAAGTAACCAATCTGAGTTTAAGTGAATAATATGAAGATAGAAAAATATAGGGGAATTAAAATTCCCCTATATTTTTTAAAAAAAACAGGGGTGATGGTATGAAAGATACATCCCGCTATGGCAGAGATTATCAATATTATAAGGATTATGAGAGATTATATGGAAGTTACGACATTACAAAGCTTATCACATTAAAAAAATTAGTTGAAGCAAGTGAATATGAAGAGTGGAAAGATTACAAAGAGTTCAAGGAATGGTGTAATTCTGAAGAAAGACATAATTGGAAAAATTCACCTAAATATATTGAATGGGAAAAGAAAAAATTATTGTAGTTTGCTATAAACTTATAAACCCCTTTTTGTTCATTTGTTTTTTAAAGGGGTTTTTTTTTTGAAATAATGTAGTATAATAAAGATAAGCCTATTGAGGTGATGCTTTATGTCATTTTCTTCAGATACAAAAGACGAATTGGCAAGGATTTATCCTGAAGAGGAAGAAAGTAAAATAGCAGAGTTAGCTGCTTTGATTAGGACGATAGGCAGCATTTCAATGTATGGCAATGGAAAAATTTCTTTGACCTTTACTACAGAAAATGCTTCTGTGGCGAGATTAGTTTTTAAGTTAATAAAAGATTTATTTGGAATAATTCCTGAGACAATGGTAAGAAGAGGTAGATATCTAAAAAAAACCTTAAGCTACCTTATCTTTGTACCTGATACAAAAATTGCAGAAGAAATTTTAGGTAAAGTTAAGATATTGAATTATGAGAAAGGTCATATAAAATTAAATTATGGGATAGACCAAAAGATTGTAAAAAACAGTAAAGCAAAAAAAGCTTATTTAAGAGGAGCTTTTTTAGGGGGTGGTTCAATAAGCGATCCTGAAAAAGCTTATCATATGGAGTTTATTACTCATAATTTAGAACACGGGAAAGATTTAAGTAAATTGATAAATTCTTTTGACTTAAATTCAAAGGTTATTGCAAGAAAAAATAATTATGTAGTATACTTAAAAGAAGGAGAGCAAATTGTTGATGTTTTAAATATAATGGGGGCCCACAGTGCTCTTTTGAACTTGGAAAATATACGAGTATACAAAGAAATGAGAAACAATGTAAATAGAATTGTAAATTGTGAAACTGCAAATTTGACAAAAACTATTAATGCATCTTTAAGGCAAATAGAGAGTATAAATTACATTAAAGAGACAGTAGGACTTGATTATTTGCCGCCTAATTTGAAAGAGGTGGCGGAACTCAGGATTAATTATCCTGATCTGAGCTTAAAAGAATTAGGACAAATGCTAGTTCCTCCTGTCGGTAAGTCAGGAGTGAATCATAGACTTAGGAAAATTGAAGAAATTTCAAAGAAATTGAAAGAGAGGAGAGTTCAATAATGAAAGAAGTTACGATTGAAATTAAAAATAAGACGGGGCTTCATGCAAGACCTGCAGCATTATTTGTACAAACTGCTAGCAAATTTTCCTCACAAATATGGGTAGAGAAGGATAACAAAAAAGTAAATGCCAAAAGTATAATGGGAATTATGTCTCTTGGAGTTTCACAAGGCAATGTTGTCAAATTGAGTGCCGAAGGAGACGACGAAGAGGCTGCTATAAAAGCATTGGTCGACCTTATTGAATCAAAATTCGGTGAGGAGTAAACAAAAAAGGTTTCTTTTTAGAAACCTTTTTTGTATAAAGGATGATAGTTATGAAAAAAAATGAAATTGTATTGGAATATATAAAAAATTTACCTGAAGGTACAAAAATTTCAGTAAGAGGTCTTGCACAGGCTTTACATATAAGTGAAGGTACTGCTTACAAAGCTATAAAGGATGCAGAAAATTTAATGCTTGTGACTACGATTCCAAGAGTGGGAACTATAAGAAGGAAACAAAAAGATCCATTTTTTGACCGTCTTACTTATGAGGTTATTACAGATGTAGTAGAAGGGACAGTATTAGGCGGCCATGGTGGAATGGGGATGGAACTTCACAAGTTTCTAATTGGAGCCATGACCATTGATGAAATGGTGAAGTACATAACTCCAGGGGACCTTGTAATTTTGGGAAATAGAGAAGATGCGCAGGAAGCGGCTTTGAAAGCAGGGGCAGCAGTGATGATTACAGGAGGTTTTGATACGTTACCTCACATAAAAGAACTGGCGGATAAGCTTTCATTGCCGCTTATATCTACTTCTTATGACACTTTTACTGTAGCGACTCTTATAAACAAGGCGATCAATGAAAGTATGACACGAAAAAAGATTTTGTACGTCAGCGACGTAATGACATATAATCCAATCTATATGACGCCTCAACAAACAGTAAAAGATTGGAAAAAATTATATACAGAGACTAAACATACCAGATATCCCGTTGTTGATTCTAAAGGGATGTTAGTCGGTATGGTAACTTCAAGAGATGTTGCCACTGCATCGGATGATGATAAAATTGGGAGTATTATGACTCCTAACCCTGTATTTGTAACGGATACTACTACGCTCTCTTATGCAGCCCATCTGATGATATGGTGGAATGTAGAGATACTACCTGTGACTCGTGGCAGAGAATTGATAGGACTCATAAGCAGGGAAGATGTAATTAAGGCCCTACATTATACGACAAAACAGCCCCAGATTAGTGAAGCTATTCAAGATACAATTTTTAAAGATTTTGATATGGAAAAAATAGAAAATGGAGTAAAATTTAAAGGTAAGATTCCTTCGATGATGATTAACCAATTTGGTACAGTAAGTAGCAGTGCCTTGATGATGTTAATGTGTGAATCTGGTATTTTTGCTATAACGCAGAATAAAAGATATGATGCAGTTTTGGATAATTTCTCAATTTATTTTATAAAACCCATGCGCACAGAAGAAGTAATAGAAGTTTTCGCAAAAATAATAGAGGTTAGTAATAATTTTAGTAAGTTGGAAATTCAAATCATTCATGAAAAAGAAGAAATTGCAAAGGCGTTGATGTCTGTCAGGCTTTCTAAAAGAATAAAGATGGCTTAGGTGATATATTATGTTTGTCCATTTACACGTTCATTCTGAATACAGTTTACTTGACGGTTCTTGCAGAATCAAGGATTTGATTGCTAAAACTAAAGAGTTAAACATGAAAGCCATAGCTATTACAGACCATGGAGTGATGTATGGCGTAATAGATTTTTATAAAGAAGCCGTAGCACAAGGAATAAAACCTATTATAGGCTGTGAAATTTATGTAGCCCCTCGAAGCATGCAGGATAGAGAATATGGGATTGATAATGAAAATTATCACTTGGTGTTACTGGCAAAAGATATGACAGGGTATAAAAATTTAATGAAGATAGTGACTGTGGCTTCAATTGAGGGCTTTTATTATAAACCGCGAGTTGACAGAGAGTTTTTAAAAGAGCACAGTGAGGGGCTAATCGCTTTAAGTGCTTGCCTTGCAGGAGAAGTTCCTTCTTATATCTTAAGAGGTGAGTATGAAAAAGCGAAAGAGGCAGCACTTTTTTACGATTCTATTTTTGGACGAGGGAATTTTTATTTAGAACTGCAGGACCATGGAATTTTAGAACAGCAAAAGGTAAATAAAGAGCTTATAAGACTATCCAAAGAGACAGGAATACCTTTAGTTGCTACTAATGATGTACACTATCTTGAAAAAAAAGACGCAAAAGCTCATGAAGTGCTTTTGTGCATTCAAACAGGGAAGACAATTGATGATGAAGATCGCATGTCTTTTCCAACTGATGAATTTTATTTAAAATCTCCAGAAGAGATGGAGAATCTTTTTTCTTGTTGTAAAGAGGCCATTGAAAATACTGAGAAGATTGCAGACATGTGCAATGTAGAATTTGAGTTTAATAAGACGAAATTGCCCAAATACGATTTGCCAGAAGGCGTTGATTCCTGTGAATATTTGAGAAATTTATGTTATGAAGGATTGTACAAGAGGTACAAAAATCCAGGCAAAGAAGTGATTGAAAGATTAGATTACGAACTTTCTGTGATAAAGCAAATGGGATATGTGGATTATTTCCTCATAGTGTGGGACTTTATAAAGTTTGCAAAAGACAACGGGATTATGACGGGACCAGGAAGAGGTTCTGCGGCAGGTAGTTTGGTAGCCTATACGTTGGGAATAACTAACATAGATCCTATAAAATACAACCTTCTTTTTGAGAGGTTTTTAAACCCTGAGAGGGTCAGCATGCCTGATATTGATTCAGACTTTTGTTATGAGAGAAGACAAGAAGTAATTGATTACGTTGTAAAAAAATATGGTAAGGACAATGTGGCTCAAATTATAACTTTTGGTACAATGGCGGCGAGAGCGGTTATAAGGGATGTAGGAAGGGCTTTAAATTATCCCTATGCAGAGGTAGATACAATAGCTAAAATGATTCCTTTTGAATTGGGAATGACTATTGATAAAGCTTTATCTTTAAACCCTGAACTTAAAGCGCGATACGAAAATGAAGAAAAAGTAAAACAGCTTATTGATATTTCCAGGTCTTTAGAAGGCCTTCCTAGACATGCCTCTACTCATGCTGCGGGAGTAGTAATATCAAAAGAACCCCTTGTCAACTACGTGCCACTGCAAAAAAATGAGGATTCCATAGTGACCCAATTTCCGATGACCACCCTTGAAGAGTTAGGACTTTTGAAGATGGACTTTTTGGGACTGAGAACTTTGACGGTTATAAGGGATACAATTGAAATGGTAAAAAAGAACAAGGGTGTGATTATAGACTTTGATTCTATGGGGTACGATGACCTTAAAGTTTATGAACTTATATCAAAAGGGGAAACAGAAGGAGTTTTTCAATTAGAGTCTCCAGGAATGAAACAGTTTATGACAGAATTAAAGCCTAAAAACCTTGAGGACATAATAGCAGGAATTTCTCTCTATCGCCCCGGACCTATGGACCAAATTCCAAGATATCTTGCAAATAGAAATCACCCAGAGAGTATAGTCTATGACCATCCTCTTTTAAAGCCAATTTTAGACGTAACTTATGGCTGCATGGTGTATCAGGAGCAAGTTATGCAAATTGTAAGAGATGTCGCTGGTTACTCTTTAGGCAGGTCTGACTTGGTAAGACGAGCTATGGCTAAAAAGAAAATGGATGTAATGGAACAAGAAAGAAAGAATTTTATCTATGGGATAGTTGATGAAGAGGGAAATGTGATAGTTCCAGGGGCTTTAAGAAATGGATTAGACGAGGTAACTGCTAATAAACTTTTTGACGAAATGCTAGATTTTGCAAACTATGCTTTTAATAAATCTCATGCTGCGGCTTATGCTGTTATAGCTTATCAGACTGCATATTTGAAAAGGTATTATCCTGTAGAATTTATGGCAGCTCTTTTAAACAGTTTTGTAGATAACTTGGACAAGATTGCTTTTTATGTTCAGGTGTGTAAAAAAATGGGTATAAAAGTGCTACCGCCAGATATAAATGAGAGTGATTCATATTTTACAGTGGTAGAGGATAAAATAAGGTTTGGCCTTAGTGCAGTAAAAAATGTTGGTTTAAATATGACAATGGAAATCGTAAGTGAAAGAGAAAGAAATGGGAAATTTAAATCTGTAGTCGACTTTTTTGAGAGGATGCAGGACAGTCAATTAAATAAAAAAGCAGTGGAAAGCTTAATTAAAGCAGGAGCTTTTAGTTCTTTTGGAGTGCGGCGTTCTCAACTTCTATCAGTATATGACAAATTAATGGAAAATATAAAGAAAAATAGAAATAATAATTTAAATGGGCAGATTTCTTTATTTGGAGAAGTAGAACAAAGTCATGGGGTGGAATTTGAATTTCCTGATTTAGAAGAATTTCCTAAAAACAGATTGTTGTCCATGGAAAAAGAAACTTTAGGCCTTTATATAAGTGGGCATCCTCTAGAAGAATACATGGAGGATATTCCTAAAATTACTAATGCCACTACTTTGGATTTTAAAGTTAGCGAAGAGGAAATGTTTCAGCCTAAATTGCAAGATAACCAAGAAGTAGTGATAGCAGGAGTTATAGCTACAAAAAAAATTAAATTTACCAAAAATAACAATATGATGGCTTTTGTCACAATTGAGGACTTATATGGTACTGTAGAAGTAATAGTATTTCCAACTGTATATGAAAAGTATTCCAGTATAATAAAAGAAGACAACCCGGTTGTAGTGAGAGGAAAGGTTAGTTTAAAGGAAGAGGAAGAGCCTAAGATTTTATGCGATGAAATTAAGCTGTTGTCACAAGCGATAGTGAAAAAACTTTATCTTAATTTGCAGGATTCTACAAAGATTGAGATTGTTAAACAAATATTACGTAAAAATCCTGGTAATATGCCAGTAGTTTTAAAGCTTAATAGTAAAAAATTATTGGCGGCTAATAGAGACTTGTGGGTAAATGGAAGTAAGGAATTAATTAAACAACTGTATGTTGTTTTAGGAGAGGAAAATGTCAAAGTAATTTGAAATAAGCATTTGCAAATTTTTGAGTTGATAACTGCAAAAAAATAGATTAAAATATAATTTAGAAATACTAAGGAGGCCGTTTTATGTGGACGGTAATATACATGGCACAAGATATGGAGACAGCAGAAAAGGTCAAAGACGTTTTAACAAAAGAAGGTTTTTTGGTAAAATTGCGTCCACTTAATAAAAAAATAGACAAAAAAGGTTCTTATTGTGAGGTTTTAGTTCCAAAAGCAGAAGCTCAAGATGCGCAAAGCATTATTATTGAGTATGGCTTATAATTTTTTGCCCGAAAGGGCTGCTTTAACGAAAATGGGACAAGTAAAGTCCATGTGGGATAAAATGAGGAGGTAAAGTATGAAAACAATTGGTATACTTACGAGTGGTGGAGATGCACCAGGGATGAACGCAGCTATAAGGGCTGTGGTGAGGACAGGAATTTATTATGGGCTTAAAGTAAAAGGTATTATGAGGGGATATGCAGGCTTAGTAGAGGATGAAGTTATTGACTTAAATCTTTCTTCAGTAGGAGATATATTGCAAAAAGGCGGTACTATTTTGAGAACTGCTAGATGTGAAGAATTTAAGAAAAAAGAGGTGCGCAAAAAAGCTTACGAAACCCTTCAAAAACATGGAATAGAAGGTCTCGTTGTAATTGGAGGAGATGGCTCTTTTAGAGGAGCACAGCTTTTGAGTGAAGAATGGAATGTAAATACAATTGGAATTCCAGGTACAATTGACAATGACATACCTTGTACAGATTATACAATAGGTTTTGATACAGCTTGTAATACTGTTATTGATGCAATAAATAAAATAAGGGATACTGCTACTTCCCATGAGAGAGCAAATATAATAGAAGTGATGGGAAGAAATGCGGGTTACATTGCTTTGTATGCTGGTCTAGCTGGTGGAGCGGAGATGATTATACTTCCTGAAGTGGAATGGAGCATCGATGAACTTTGCGATAAAATTACTTACGGGATAAAGAGAGGAAAGCTTCATCATATAATTGTCCTTGCAGAAGGAGTTATGAGCGCTCCAGAACTAGCGAAAATGATTAAAGAAAGGCTACCAAAATTGGACTTAAGGTATACTATTTTGGGGCACATTCAAAGAGGTGGAGCTCCTACAGTGATGGATAGGGTATTGGCAAGCCAAATGGGAGCAAGAGCAGTGGAGTTGCTTTTAGAAAATAAAACCAAGAGGATAATAAGTATACGAAACAATCAAATTGTAGACGATGATATAGATGAAGCCCTTTCCATGAAAAAGGAGTTTAACAGAAAACTTTATGAGCTCAGCAAGATATTGTCTATATAAATAAATTTTAGGGAGTGAAGGTATGCGCAGAACAAAAATAGTGTGTACAATAGGACCTGCCAGCGAAGACTATAATATACTGAGAAAATTAATTGAGAAAGGTATGAACGTTGCTCGATTGAATTTTTCTCATGGGGATTTTGAAGAGCATGGGGCAAGAATTGACAATATTAAAAAGATAAGAGAAGAATTCGGGCTACCTGTTGCTATTTTGTTGGATACTAAAGGTCCAGAGATAAGGACAGGAAAGTTTAAAAATGGCGGAGTGGAATTAAAAGAAGGACAAACTTTTGTCATTACGACAAGAGATGTATTAGGAGACGAAACTATATGCAGTGTATCCTATAAAGGGTTGCCTCAAGATGTGGAAAGAGGTAGCCGCATACTAATTGACGATGGGTTAATTTCTCTAAAGGTTACTGATGTTAAAGGAGAAGATATAGTTTGTATTGTAGAAAATTCTGGTCCTGTAAAAGACCATAAAGGAGTAAATGTTCCAGGAGTAAAACTCAATCTTCCTGCTTTGACTCAAAAAGACGTAGATGATATAGAGTTTGGAATTAAAAAAGGTATTGATATAATTGCGGCTTCTTTTGTTAGAAAAGCAGCTGATGTTTTGGCAATAAGAAGACTTTTAGAAGAAAATAAGGCAGAGCATATTTTAATTATTGCTAAGATAGAAAATCGCGAAGGAGTAGAAAATATAGACGAAATCATTAAGGTTTCAGATGGAATAATGGTAGCCAGAGGAGATTTAGGTGTTGAGATTCCTCTTGAAGAAATACCAATCGTTCAAAAGATGATTATACAAAAATGCAATAAAGCAGGGAAACCTGTAATTACTGCAACTCAAATGTTAGACTCTATGATGAGAAATCCAAGGCCTACAAGAGCAGAAGTTACAGATGTAGCAAACGCTATTCTAGATGGGACAGATGCTATAATGCTATCAGGGGAGACAGCTCAAGGTAAATACCCCATAGAGGCCTTTGAGACAATGGCAAAGATTGCAGAAAAGACAGAAGCTTATGTGGGATACAGAGATATCATTGATAGAAATATTGATACAAATGTTTCTATTACAAACGCTATAAGCCATGCAACTTGTACTACTGCAAGAGATATAGGTGCAGCTGCTATAATAACTTGTACTAAATCTGGCTATACAGCGAGAATGGTATCAAGGTACAGACCTCAAGCTCCGATTATTGCTACTACTCCAAGCGAAAGTGTTGCAAGGAAGCTCTCTATAGTCTGGGGAGTATATCCTTTAGTTACAGAAGAGGTTTCTACTACAGATGAAATGATAGATGTTGCAATACAAAGTGCTTTAACTGCTGGACTTATAAGAAATGGCGATATCGTAGTAATTTCTGCAGGAATTCCTGTAGCTATGACAGGTACCACCAACATGTTGAAGGTACATATAGTAGGAGATGTTTTGTTGAGAGGAATAGGTATAGGTTCTAAGGCTACTACAGGTGTTGTATGTGTTATTAATGATATCAGCAAAGACAAAGATAAATTTAGAGAAGGCGATATAATAGTAACTGCAAAGACAGAAAGAGATTTTATGCCTCTTATAGAGAAAGCTTCTGCTATAATCACAGAAGAAGGAGGGCTTACTTCTCACGCAGCTATTGTGGGATTAAACTTAGGAATTCCTGTAGTTGTAGGTTGTGAAGGAGCGACTTCTAAATTAAAAGATGGCATGACTGTAACGGTTGACACAGTTAGAGGATTTGTGTATAAAGGAATTGTAAATATTAAATAAATAAGACAAGATTTTCTCTTGTCTTTGTTTTTTTAAGGAGTGATTTAAATTATGCATGTATGGGATGCCGAGGTAAGGGCTCGATACGGAGAAACGGACAAAATGGGTATAGTTTACTATTCTAATTATTTTAACTGGTTTGAAATTGGCAGGACAGAGTTTTTTCGCTCTTTAGGGATGTCCTATAGAAGTTTAGAAGAAAAAAATGTAATGCTACCTGTGATTGACGCACAGTGTAGATATTTTTCTTCTGCTTTGTACGATGACCTTATAATAATACGTACTCGATTAGAATTTGTTAAAGGAACCCGTCTTAAATTTTTATATGATATAATGCGAAAAGAGGATAACAAACTTTTAGCACAAGGTTATACAGAGCATCCCTTTACAAATCTTGAAAAAAAGCCTATCAATTTAAAAAAAGTCATGCCAGAAGTTTATGAAATGCTTGCAAAATGCTGTGATTAAAATTTATAAAAAATGGTATAAAATACTATAAAAATGAGTTATAATAAATAATAGGGTAACCGATTTTTTCTCAATACACTTTCTAAGTGTATTTTTTCTTTTTTATTCATAACAAACGTTTGCACAAATTTATGAAAACCCCTATATTTTTTTGCTATATAACGGTATAATAATTATGGGAAAAAGGAGGCGTTTTTGAATTGCACGACATAAAAGTAGGGGAAAAATACGAGGTATATATTGACAATATGGCCCATGAAGGCCAAGGAGTTGGAAGAATTGAAGGAGTGGCTGTCTTTGTAGAAGGAGCATTGACAGGAGAGAGGGTCGTTGCACAAATAGATAAAATTTCTAAAAATTACGTTATAGGTCATGTAGTAGAAATATTGGAAAAGTCCCGTGATAGAGTAGAACCTTTATGTCCTTATGCAGATAAGTGCGGTGGCTGTTCTTTACAGCATTTAAGCTACGAAGGGCAGTTAAAATATAAAACACAAAAAGTCAAAGACAATTTAGAGAGAATAGGCAAAGTGTATACTAGAGTCCACGATACCATAGGTATGGAAAAGCCTCAGCGGTATAGAAATAAAGCACAATTTCCAGTTGGAATGGTTGAAGGGAAAGCTGCTGTTACAGGTTTTTACGCTCCTCGCTCTCATGACATTGTGCCTGTGGAAAGTTGTATGATACAGCATGAGATTAGTGATGAGATTGCTAGGATTGTAAGGAATTGGATTAGAAAATACAACATATCTGTATATGACGAAAAAACAGGAAAAGGTCTGATAAGGCATATTGCCACAAGAGTTGCTTTTAAAACTGGGGAAGTTATGGCTGTTATTGTGATTAATGGAAAGGACATACCATATAAAAAACAACTGATTGATGCTTTAAAAGAAGAGATAAGGGGGCTTAAAAGTGTAGTAATAAATATTAATACCAAAAAAACTAATGTGATTATGGGGGAGGAAAATATAACTATTTACGGAAGCGATAATATTATTGACTATATAAAAGACATAAAATTTGAAATATCCCCTTTGTCATTTTTTCAGGTAAATCCTGTTCAAACAGAAGTCTTATACGGAAAAGCCCTTGAATATGCTGATTTAAAAGGTGAGGAGACTGTAATAGATGTGTATTGTGGTATAGGGACTATATCTTTGTTTGCAGCACAAAAGGCAGCCTTTGTCTATGGTATTGAGGCTGTCCACCAAGCAGTGGAAGACGCAAAGAGAAATGCTTACATAAATGGCATTAAAAACGTAGAATTTATTTCAGGGGATGCGGAAAAAGTAATGCCTGAGTTAGTTGATAAAGGAGTCAAAGCAGATGTAGTTATAATGGATCCTCCAAGAAAGGGCTGTGATACATCTGTTTTAGAAGCAGTTATAAAAATGAATCCGAAAAAAATTGTATACGTCTCTTGCAATCCTTCCACATTAGCACGGGATTTAAGATACCTTGAGGACAATGGATACAAAACGATGGAAGTTCAGCCTGTTGATATGTTTCCTTATACGTATCATGTGGAAAGTGTGGCGTTGGCGTTGCGTTCAATTTTTAAAGACCTATCAAATTAATGGAGGGTATTAACCCCTCACATTAATTTGATAAAAAATTATACACCATTGACTGATTTAAAATTTAAAACTAAGATATTACATAAAGAAAATTTTTATTTTTTTGTTGAACATGTATTAATGCCAAATAAGGCATATAATGGGCAGAAACCAAAAGCAGCTGTTAATATTGGCACAAGTCCTATTAATCCCAAAAATCTTAGGTTACTATGAACTAAAAACAACAGACTCAACAAAGCTATTCCTATTATATATCTGATTATTTTATCAATTTTTCCAACATTTTTCATTTTTATAACCTCCTCAATTTATTTTTCCTATCTTGATATCTATTATACAAGACTATAAAATTTAATTCAGTGACAAAGTCACATTAGAGTTATTTCCTTTCCTTCAGGAGAAAGTTTATATACTCTTACTACTCCATTTATAACAAAAACTATGTCGGTACAGTAATCTCCTTCTTCTAAAAGTTTTTCTCCATTTTTCAACTTGATAATTTTGATGATTTTCATAAAATTGTCTAACTTATTTTTATCCTTTAGGTTTTTAATAAAAGGGAATTTATTTTTGATTTCATGGATTAAGCCATCGTCAATCATTTTCTTTCCTCCAGTTGATTTTATAAAATGCTTAAATGGTGATAAAAAGGTGCAGTAAAGCGTATTAAAAATCTTTTACTGCACCTTTCAATTTGTTTATTTCTTTTCTAAAGTATAGATACATTGTACTTCCTTCAAAAGCCCATTGGATAGCTGTTACAAACCATACATATACAACTCCTAACTTTAAAATGTAGATGACTACGTACATAAGAGGAAGTCTTATAAACCAGCTGGATATTGTAGAGATAATAAAGGGAATCTTTGTATTTCCACTTCCTTTAAGGCCACCTCCATAAACCATGCCAACTGCCATAAAAGGTTGTTCAATAGAGGCTACCATAAGGCAGAGAATTCCTACTGCAATTACATCAGCATCTTTTATAAAAGCTCTCATAAAAAGATGAGGTATTGTAAGAAATAGTATAGACATTGTACCCATAATAGCTACAGCGAATAATGCTGCAATATTTGTATATCTTTTTGCACTTTCAAAGTCTTTTGCGCCAACCATTTGACCTGCCATTGTGGTTGCAGCCACTGCAAAACCCCATCCTGGCATAAAGGAGATAGATTCAATCGTAGTTGCAATTTGATTCGCTGCAAAAGCTACAGTTCCAAGGTGCATTATCATGAATATTGAAATAAGTCGACTTATGTCAAAGGCAGCTTCTTGAAGAGAAGCAGGAAAAGCAAGTTTTAGTATATTTACAATTATTTGTTTATCAAAGTTTACTATATCATGAAGCTCAATATTTAATATTTTTTGGCTGAAGTAATATGACATTATAAATATAAAGCCAGTGATTTGTGCTATAGTAGTAGCAATTGCAGAACCTTTTGCACCTAAAGCAGGAAAGCCTAATTTTCCAAATATTAAAATCCAATCCAATAAAATATTAATAAATATGATTATACTTGCTCCTATCATAGGTGTTTTTGTATTTCCTTGTGCTCTTAAAATTGTGTTTAATACATTCATAAACATATTAAAGAAAATACCTATTGATGCAAATTTTACGTATATTTTGCCTAAGAAAAGCACATTACCAGTAGCACCTGCTATTATTAAAAAATACTCTGCAAAAGTAAAAAGTATTAAAGAAATAAATAAAGCAACAATAAATCCTAAAAAAATTCCTTGAGATGCGTATTTTTCAGCAGCTTCAAAATCTTTCGCTCCTATACTGCGGGCGACATAAGAAGTTATTCCTATAGAGATTCCCATTGCAATAAAAATATTAGAGAAGGTATATATAATTTCTGAAGCAAGACCTACAGCGCTGACACTGTCTTTACCGCCAAATTGCCCCACCATCATCGTATCGACTACCCACACAACCATGTATAAAAGCATTTCTCCAACTGCAGGTAGTGCTAAATTAAGTATTTCTTTTATTTCTTTTTTAGTTGCCATATAACACCTCCTGTTTGTTGAGGAATTGGCGGTGGGCAAGTCATTTTACATCTAGCTTATTTACATGAAAGGAATCGTACTACTAATAGTATTATAGCACAACAGGAAAAAAGAAAGTAATGGAGTCGGAAGAATATAAATTTTTCTCTTCACTTTATCAGTTCAATTTGATAAAATATGTACTATACATAAAAAAGGTATAAAGGGGGATGCATTGTGAGGAACATACGGATATACGACACAACATTAAGAGACGGAGTTCAAGGACAAGGTATATCTTTTACTGTAGAAGACAAATTAAAGATAGTTAAGGTTCTTGATGAGTTTGGTGTAGCCTATATTGAGGCAGGTAATCCTGGGTCTAATCCTAAAGATATTGAATTTTTTGAAAGAGTTAAAAGTATTAAATTAAAAAATGCTAAATTAATCGCTTTTGGCAGCACAAGAAGAGCAAATACAACTACCAAAGAGGATGCTAATGTGATTTCTCTTTTAAATGCTGACACAGAGGTAGTAACTATTTTTGGCAAGTCATGGGATTTTCAAGTTACAGAAATTTTGAAAACCACTTTAGAAGAAAACTTAAAAATGATTTATGATACAGTAAAGTTTTTTAAAGACAAAGGTAAGTCAGTTATATTTGATGCAGAGCATTTTTTTGATGGTTACAAACAAAATCCAGAGTATGCTTTAAAGACATTAGAAGTAGCATTAGAGGCGGGAGTAGACAGTGTTTGTTTGTGTGATACAAAAGGTGGAGCTTTTCCGATGGAAGTTTATGATATAACAAAAACTGTTGTAGATAAATTTAATACGGAAGTAGGAATACATTGTCACAATGATAACGGAATGGCTGTTGCAGATTCTATAATGGCAGTACAAGCAGGGGCAATACAGCTGCAGGGTACAATAAATGGCTATGGGGAAAGGTGTGGCAATGCGAATTTATGTACCTTGATACCGAATTTGCAATTACTTATGGGATATAAATGTGTGCCTGATGAAAATCTAAAACAATTGACTCATTTAGCCAGATTTGTAAGTGAAATTGCAAATGTCACTTACGATGAAAGGGCGCCTTATGTTGGGAAAAATGCTTTTTCCCACAAAGCGGGGATGCATGCTGATGCTGTAAATAAAAATACTTATTCTTATGAACTGATTGACCCTTCTTTAGTGGGAAATAGTAGGACCTTTTTGATTTCTGAAGTTGCAGGCAGAGGAACAGTGCTAAATGCCATAAATGAAATAGATCCAACTATTACAAAGGATTCTCCTGAAACAAAGTTAATTTTAGATAAATTAAAAGAAATGGAGTATTTAGGGTATCAATATGAAAATGCAGGAGGTTCTTTAGAACTTTTGATAAGAAAGGTTCTTGGAAAATATAAACCAGCATTTAATTTAAAAGAGTTCAAAGTTATTGTAAATGAGCCTTCTGTAAATAGTGTTAATTCTTCAGCACTTATAAAAGTGGAAGTCGATAGTATAGAGGAGATAGCTGCAGCTGAGGGAGATGGGCCAGTACATGCTCTTGATAATGCTGTAAGAAGAGTACTGGAGAGATTTTACCCACAGATAAAAGAAATGAGGTTGACAGATTATAAAGTGAGGGTTTTGGATTCTAATTCTGCAACTGCTGCTAAAGTTAGAGTTATAATAGAGTCGACAGACGGAAAAGATTCATGGAGCACAATTGGGGTTTCTACAGATATTATTGAGGCCAGTTGGAGAGCCCTTGTTGATTCAATAGAGTACAAACTTAACAAAGAAAGTTAATTCAAAAGCGGAGAAATTGACATGAATTGTCATTGATGTTAAAGTAAAAATGAACATGTCAATTTCTCTTTTTTTGAAAGGAGAAATTTGAATGATAATAAGTGCAAGCAGGAGAACGGATATTCCGGCTTTTTACAGCGATTGGTTTTTTAAAAGAATTGAGGAAGGCTATGTTTTGGTGAGGAATCCTTTTAATTTTCATCAAGTCAGTAAAGTTTCTTTAAAGAAAGATGCAGTAGATGGCATTGTGTTTTGGACAAAAAATCCAGAAAAAATGATACCGAAATTGCATTTGATAGAGGACTATGCTTATTATTTTTTATTTACTTTAAATCCCTATGATAAAAGAATAGAGAGGAATGTGCCAGAAAAATCACATATAATTGAAGTTTTTAAAAAGCTGTCTAGCAAAATAGGGAAAGAGAGGGTAATTTGGCGTTATGACCCTATTATTTTAATTCCCGAATTTGATATAGAATACCATGTAAAAAGCTTTAAGGAAATAATGTCTGAACTTTATGGATATACATCAAAATGTATAATCAGTTTTGTGACTCTTTATCCTAAAGTTTACAAGACTTTGGAAAAAATAGGGGCTTATGAGATAAACAAGGAACAGAAGTTAGAAATTGCATATAGATTTTATGAAATAGCGAAAGAGCACTCAATTAAACTTGAGACTTGTGCAGAAGAATTGGATTTATCGCCCTATGGTATAGAGCATGCGAGATGTATAGATAAAACTTTAATAGAAGAGCTTTCAGGTAAAAAACTCAATATAGGAAAGGATAAGAATCAAAGGAAGTTTTGTGGTTGTGATGAAAGTATAGATATTGGTGCCTATGATACTTGTCTACATGGCTGTATTTATTGCTACGCAAACAGTAGTATCAGTACTATAAAAAGAAATACAAAGCAGTACAATGTAAATTCTCCTTTGTTGTGTAGCAAATTGACAGAAGAGGATGTAATAAAAGAAAGGGAAGTTAAATCTTGTGCTGTTTGGCAAACTTCAATTTTTGATAGATAAAAAATCTGTCTATGTGGAAAAGTTTTCTTGACTGTAGTATAATTGAATTATGAAATATTTGGAGGTGTTATTATGCAAAAGGCTGTTGAAATTACATATAACGGCAAAACTTTAAGAGGAATGATGCATTTGCCTGATGATGTTAAGGGTAAAGTGCCTATGGTAATAATGTTTCACGGTTTTACAGGCAATAAAGTAGAGTCTCACTTTATTTTTGTGAAGATGTCAAGAGCTTTAGAAAAAGTAGGTATTGGGAGTGTAAGGTTTGACTTTTATGGTTCTGGAGAAAGTGATGGGGACTTTAGTGAAATGACATTTAGCAGTGAATTGGAAGATGCAAGACAAATTTTAAAGTTTGTGAAAGAGCAACCTACGACTGACCCTGAGAGAATAGGACTACTTGGTTTGAGTATGGGAGGAGCTATTGCAGGGATTGTAGCAAGGGAATATAAAGATGAAATAAAGGCGTTGGTGCTATGGGCTCCAGCTTTTAATATGCCTGAGCTTATAATGCACGAAAGTGTAAAGCAATACGGAGCTATTATGGAACAATTGGGCTTTGTAGACATAGGAGGACATAAACTGAGTAAAGATTTTGTTGAGGATATTTCAAAATTAAATATATTTGAGCTGTCAAAAGGATACGATAAAAAAGTGCTTATAGTTCATGGGACAAATGATGAAGCGGTTGAATATAAAGTTTCTGATAGAATCTTAAAAGAGGTTTATGGGGATAACGCTACAAGAGTGACAATCGAAAATGCAGACCATACTTTTAAGAGTTTAGAATGGGAGAAAAAGGCGATTGAGGAGTCAGTAGAGTTTTTCAAAAAGGAATTGTTAAAGGGATAGCTCCATCGCTATCCCTTATTTTTCTGCGTAAAGCTCAATTATTTTTATTATAACTTCGACTGCTTTTTCCATTGCATATGTCGGTATAAATTCATATTTACCGTGAAAATTATGCCCTCCTGTGAATAAATTAGGTGTTGGAAGCCCCATATAGCTTAATCTTGCTCCATCAGTGCCTCCTCTTATAGGCACTATTTTAGGTTCCACTCCTACTAATTTCATTGCTTCTAATGCTGTATCGACTATGTGCATATGCTTTTCAATTATTTCTCTCATATTGTAATACTGGTCTTTAAGTTCAAGCTCTAGTGTGCCTTCACCATATTTTTTATTTAATGTTTCTACAATGCTTTTTAGGTATTCTTTTTTATCTAAAAAAGTTTGTTTATTAAAATCTCTGATAATATAATACATTTTAGTTTGTTCTACATTGCCTTCAAAATTGTTCAAATGATAAAAACCTTCATATCCTTCAGTATGGGCAGGAGTTTCATGTTCAGGTAACATATTTTGGAGTTCTATTCCAATCAAAATGGAGTTTTTCATCTTGCCTTTTGCTGTTCCAGGATGCACATTTCTGCCATTAATTTTGATTTTAGCACTGGCAGCATTGAAATTTTCGTATTCTATTTCTCCAATTCCACCGCCATCTACAGTATAAGCAAAATCACAATTAAATTTTTTTACATCAAATTTGTCTACACCCCTACCAATTTCTTCATCAGGTGTGAAGGCTACTTTTATATTGCCATGCTTTATTTCAGGATGATTTATTAAATATTCCATAGCTGTTATTATTTCTGCAATTCCTGCTTTATCATCAGCTCCCAAAAGAGTTGTTCCGTCTGTGGTGATTAAAGTTTTTCCTATGTAATTTTTAAGCTCTGGAAATTCAGTAGGAGATAATACTATGTTTTTTTCTTTGTTTAAGATTATATCTTTGCCATCATAATTTTCTATTATCTGAGGCTTTACGTCTTTGCCGCACATGTCAGGACTTGTGTCCATATGAGCTATAAATCCTATTGTAGGGAGTTTTTTGTCAGTATTTGAAGGAAGTAAAGCCGTAACATAACCGTTTTCATCTACATTTACCTCTTTAAGGCCTATTTCTTCAAGCTCATTTGCTAATTCTTTTGCAAATATTACTTGTCCCTCAGTGCTGGGATAAGTTGTTGAGTTTTCATCCGATGTTGTATGATATTTTACATATTTTAAAAATCTCTCCACTACTTTTGACATATTATAACCCTCTTTCATTTAAAATTTTTCCCAATGTAAAACTTCAGATAAAGCTTTTTTATATTTTGGTTGTGGCTCTTCTGCGGGATATCCTAATGATATAATAGAAATCATTCTTAAGTTGTCAGGAATGTTGAGGTATTCGTTTATTTCTTTTTCATAGGTTCTGTTATACCCAGCTACCCAACAGGAACCTATGCCGTAGGCAGTAGCTGCGAGTAATATATTTTCTGTTGCTGCTGAACCATCTTCTAAGTGATGTCTGTTATTTTTATCGCAGTAGACGATGACACAAGCTCCTGCATCTTTAATAAATTTCCCATATGTAGCTTTTTCTGCTATGAATTTAAGTCTTTCTTTGTCTGTTATAACGACGAAATGCCAAGGCTGTGCGTTATTTCCACTGGGAGCAAGCCTTGCGCAGTCTATTATGTCTTCTAATATTTCTTTTGGAATAGGTTTATCTATGTATTTCCTTATACTTCTTCTCTTTTTTAAAGCCTCTAATGCCTCCATAACTTTTGCACCTCCTCTTTATATTATATCCCATAAAGTAAAAATTCCAAAAAGATTGACAAAAATTTATGGGTATGTAAAAATAAAGCTAAGTAAACTTATACATACTTTTGAAAAACTTGAACAACATAGATTTATGGTATAAAATAAGTATGTAAATAAGGAATGGAGGTTTACATATGAAGAAATTGATAGGTTTTGATTATTCAAAAGCTCTACAATTTGTAAGTCAAAAAGAAATTGAATATATGGAAAAGCATGCAAAATTATCTCTTGATATGGTGCTTAGTAAAAATGCTCAAGGAAATGACTTTTTAGGATGGGTGAGTCTTCCCAAAAACTATGATAAGGCAGAGTTTGAACGCATTAAAAAAGCAGCAGAGAAGATTCAATCAGATTCTGATGTGCTTGTAGTAATAGGTATAGGTGGGTCTTATTTAGGGGCAAGAGCGGCAATTGAAATGCTTTCTCATTCCTTCTATAATTTGTTGCCAAAAGGCAAGAGGAATATGCCGGAGATTTATTTTGCTGGAAACAGCATAAGCTCTACATATTTAAGTGATTTATTTGAACTTATAGAGGACAAAGATGTATCAATAAATGTGATTTCTAAATCTGGTACTACCACAGAACCGGCAATAGCTTTTAGAGTTTTTAGAGATTTTCTTGAGAGAAAATATGGAAAAGAAGGGGCTAAATCGAGAATATATGTGACAACAGATAGAGCGAAAGGAGCTTTAAAAAAATTAGCTGATGAAGAAGGATATGAAACATTTGTGATTCCTGACGATGTTGGAGGAAGATACTCAGTTTTGACAGCTGTAGGCCTTCTACCAATAGCAGTAGCAGGCATTAGCATAGACGATATGATGCAGGGAGCTTTTGATGCTTCAACAGTCTATACCAAAGATAACCTTAATGAAAATATCAGCATGCAGTATGCAATTTTGAGAAATATTTTGTACAGAAAAGGCAAAGCTATAGAAATACTTGTAAATTATGAGCCAAAGCTTCACTATTTCTCTGAATGGTGGAAACAGCTTTTTGGAGAAAGTGAAGGTAAAGACAATAAGGGAATTTATCCTGCTTCAGTAGATTTTACGACAGATTTACACTCAATGGGGCAGTTTATACAAGAGGGAAGCAGAAATATTTTTGAAACAGTTTTAAATGTTGAAAAACCTGTTAAAGATATAGTTATAAATGAAGACAAGGACAATATAGATGGGCTTAACTTTTTAGCAGGAAAAACTATAGATTTTGTCAATAAAAAGGCTTTTGAAGGTACATTATTGGCTCATACAGATGGGAATGTTCCTAACCTTGTAGTAAATATCCCTGAAATATCAGCTTACTATTTTGGCAATCTGGTCTACTTCTTTGAAATGGCTTGTGCTATAAGCGGATATATAAATGGGGTTAATCCATTTGACCAACCAGGAGTAGAGGCTTACAAGAAAAACATGTTTGCACTTTTAGGAAAACCAGGATATGAAAAAGAAAAAGAATTGTTAGAAAAAAGATTGGGAAAATAAATTAAAGGCCGGACAATTGCGCGGCCTTTTTAAATAGGGGTTGACTTATTTTTTTGTGTACATTAAATCGTAGTATTCTTTTAACATTCTATTAGCTGAGAAAGCTTCATAAGTCGTCCTTATACTTTCTCTCATCATGTTTTCCCATTTCGCTTTATCATTGTAGTAGGTTGGAACTACTTTATTTAAAAGGACGTCATAGAGTGCTTCAAGGTCGTGTTTGTCTAATTCTTCTATATTGTCAGACTCAAAACCATCCCCAAATTGCCAGCCATTTACTCCGTCTATACAAGCTTCTGCCCACCATCCATCTAAAATACTTAAATTTAACACTCCGTTCATGGCGGCTTTCATGCCGGAGGTACCACTGGCCTCTAATGGTCTTCTTGGATTGTTTAACCACACATCAGTGCCTCGAGTAAGCATTTTTCCTATTGTCATATCGTAATCTTCTAAGAATACTACGCTTTCAGGATATTTCTTTGTCATCTCTATTAATTTTGCGACAATTTTTTTACCCACGTCATCTAATGGATGACCTTTTCCTGAAAACACCATTTGAATTTTTTTAGACCTTAGATAATCACCTATGACTTCGTCATTTGTAAATATAAGGTCGCTTCTTTTGTAAGGAGCAGCTCTCCTTGAAAAACCTATCAAAAGCTTGTCAGCGTCTAATTTAACTCCTGTCCTTTGATATACAAAATCAATTAATTCTTGTTTTAAAATATTATGAGTTTCTAAAAGTCCTTCACCTTTGTTGTAGGCTTCTATTATCCTTTTATCTACCCAAGTGTTTCTGTCAATTCCGTTTGTTATTGAAATTATAGGAGCCTTGTTGTCAACATGTTGCCACATTTTGTTTGCAGTTTGACCGTGAAGTTTTGAGACACCGTTTGCAATACGAGAAAGTCTCAAACCTGCGACTGTCATATTAAAAGGAACACCACCAATTTGAGCCATTTGCTCAATTGAAAGGCCATTGTTTGCACCCATGTACATGAGAAGTTCTAAATCGTGAGATTCGTTTCCTTCTTTAACAGGGGTATGGGTTGTAAATACTACTTCTTCCCTTGTGGCTTTCCACGCCTCTTCAAAACTCATATTTTGATTTTCCATTTTCTCTCTTATAAGCTCAATGGCTGCTAATACTGCATGCCCTTCGTTAAAATGATAAACATCAACATCAATTCCCAAAGCTCTTAAAGCTCTTACTCCGCCAATGCCTAATACTATTTCCTGTGCAACTCTTTCTTCACCAAACCATCCATAAAGTTGACCTGTTATCCATCTGTCCCCATTTTCTGGTATATCTGTGTCAAGCAAATACAGAGGAGCATTGTCAAAGTTGTCTATCAACCATACTTTGCAATACACATTTCTATTTCTTATTTTTACTTTTACCTTTACTCCAGTGTCCTTTAAAAAGTCGTACTTACGTGTGTAATTGCGATAGGCATCATAGGGGTATCCGTCTTCACCGATATGTTGTTCTGTATAACCTTGTTTCCACAGTATGCCTATTCCTACTAAAGGCATACCTAACTCTTTTGCAGCTTTTAGATGGTCTCCTGCTAAAATGCCTAAGCCACCTGCATATAGTTTGAAATCTGACTGTAAGCCATATTCCATGCAGAAATAGGCTACTCTTGGTAATTTTTCATTACCCATATTAAACCTCCTCATTTTCCAAGTGTTAAGTATATTATAATATTAAAAAAATCATTATGCAAGTGTTTGCACAAGTATTAAAAATAAAAACAGTGTTATTGCTCAATAATTTTTATATCTATGTACGGGCCACTCAGTGAATGCTAATACTAAAAGCATTATAAAATTCACAATAGGTATAAACATCAAAAGACCATATGCTCCTCCATAACCAGTTTTATCAAAAATTTTCCACCAGATTAAACCGTAAAGTATAATTGATCCAATAGAAAGGATACCAAAAATAAGAGATGAGAACATTCAAAACATTCCTTTCTCGAAAATTTATATTCTTTACAATTATAGTATAGCAAATAACATAAAAAATTTACAGATTTATTTTAAAAAAGTTAAAAGCCTGCAAAATCTTTAGAGAGGGACAAAAAAATTTCTATTGACATAGGAGTTAATCCATAGTATCATATAGCTTAAATAGTTTAACAATTTAATACTTTAAAATCTCTTATCGAGAGTGGTGGAGGGACTGGCCCGATGAAACCCGGCAACCGGCATTTTATATGCGTCTTGGTGCCAATTCCAGCAGCGTTTCGCTGAAAGATGAGAGAGTTTTGGTGTCTCTTCTTTTGGCGAAGAGACTTTTTTATTTTTAAAAATGGAGGCGATGTAGATGTTGAAAAATGAAAATTTGTGTACTAAACTTAAGAAAAGGAAGTTTGTTGTGACAGCAGAAATTTCTACGCCAAAAGGGGTAGATATAACGAAAACTATTGAAGAAGCGAGAAAATTAAAAGGCATTGTAGATGCCTTAAATATAACGGACTGTCCTATGGCGAATATGCGGATGAGTCCTATAGCAGTCGCTCACCTTTTACAAGACCACTTAAACATTGAAGCTATTTTTCATTTGACCTGTAGAGACAGAAATCTGATAGGCCTTCAGTCAGAGCTCTTAGGAGCTTATGCGTTAGGTGTGAGAAACATACTAGCCTTGACAGGAGATGAACCTTCCCGTGGAGATACTCCTCAGGCTAAAGGGGTATATGATGTAGATTCTGTTGGGCTTTTAAAGATTATCAGTGCTTTTAATAGAGGTTATGATTACAATGGAAATAAATTAGATTCCCCAACAGAATTTTGCGCCGGTACGACTGCAAATCCAAATGATTTAAGGGATGAAGCACTAGAGAAGCTTAAAGTTAAGATAGAGGCAGGGGCAGAATTTATTCAAACACAACCGGTTTATGATGAGGAAATTTTATTTAAGTTTATTGAAAAGATTAAAAATTTCAATGTACCACTTTTGATAGGCATATTACCTCTTAAAAGCTATAAAATGGCAGTCAATTTAAATGAAAAAGTGCCAGGTATAGATATTCCAGAAAAAGTTTTAGAAAGGCTAAAGGATGGAGGAAGAGAAGAGGGAATAAACATAGCTGTAGAGTTTATAAAGCGGATACGCAGTGAAGTTGCAGGAATTCACATTATGCCTTTAGGGAGTACAAATGTTGTGTTAGAAATAATTTCAAGAGTCGATGATTTAGTCTGTGATTTTGCAGAAAATAACGTACAGATGAATTAAATGGAGGTTAAAAATGTTAGACATTTTTAAAGAACTTTCAAATAGAGTGATTGTTTTTGATGGAGCAATGGGGACACAACTTCAAGAGAGGGGTTTAAAAACTGGAGAGTGTCCCGAATATATGAATATAACCCATCCAGAAGTAGTATTTGATATCCACAGGTCCTATATAGAAGCAGGAGCGGATGTGATTGAGACAAATACCTTTGGCGCTAACAGGATAAAATTAGCAAAATATGGACTGGAAAATGAGGTTTTCAATATTGTCACTCAGGCTGTCAAAATTGCCAAAGAAGCTTCCAAAGATAAACCTGTGGCACTTTCTATAGGACCTATTGGAGAACTTTTGACCCCTTATGGAGACATGACTTTTGACGAAGCTTATGATGTTTTTAAAGAAGTAGTTATAGCTGCAGAAAGAGCGGGAGCAGATATTGTTTTAATTGAAACAATGTCAGATATGCTGGAGGCAAAAGCTGCCATTCTTGCTGCTAAAGAGAATTCAAACATGAAAGTTATATGTACAATGACTTTTCAAGAAGATGGAAGGACTCTCATGGGGTCAGACCCTATAACTGTAGTAGTTAGTTTACAAGGGTTAGGATTAGATGCCATTGGCGTTAACTGCTCGACAGGCCCCGATAAAATGGTAAGTGTAGTGGAAAAAATGTCTCAAGTTTCTCGCATACCTATTATTGCACAACCTAATGCAGGTATGCCTGTCATTCGCGACGGCAAAACAGTTTACGACTTAAAACCAGAAGAATTTGCTAGTTTCTTTCCTTTACTTGTTGAAAAAGGCGCTTCTATAGTGGGAGGGTGCTGCGGTACTACTCCTCACTATATAAAACTTGTTAAAAAAGCTGTAAAAGATTTAAAGCCAAAAGTCAAAGTCAACAAATTTACAGCTGTAGCTTCCAATACAAAAACAGTTTTCATAGGTGAAAATTATCTTTTAAGGGTTATAGGGGAACGTATAAATCCTACTGGAAAAAAGAAGTTAAGTGAGGCTTTTTTGGCGGGAAATGTGAGTTTAGCAGTAGAGGAAGCTATAAAACAGCAAAAATGCGGAGCGGAAATATTGGATGTAAATGTGGGAGTTCCTGGGGTAAACGAAGAAGAATTACTTCCTAAAGTAGTTTCTGAAATACAAAATGTGGTAGACATTCCTCTTCAAATAGATAGCACTAATATTAAAGCTGTAGAAAAAGCTATAAGAATTTTAAGAGGTAGACCCATAATCAACTCTGTAAGTGCAAAAGAGGAAAGTTTAAAAGAAGTGCTTCCTATTGTCAAAAAATACGGAGCTTGTGTTGTAGGACTTACTGTAGGAGATAAAGGGCTTCCCAAAGATAGGCATGAAAGAATTGAAAATGCGAAAAAAATTATAAAAAAAGCGGAAGAGTATGGCATACCTAAAGAGGACATATTGATAGATTGTATTGTGCTGACGGTTTCTTCTGAGCAGGAGGCTGCAATTGAGACTTTAGAAGCGATAAAATTGGCTAAAGAAGAGTTAGGAGTAAATACTGTTGTGGGACTTAGCAATGTTTCCTTTGGTTTACCTGAAAGAAGGTTGATAAACTCTACTTTTTTAGCAATGGCAGCATCTTATGGGCTTACTACTGCTATTATAAATCCCTGCGATGAAGCCATGATGGACACTTTGAGGGCTTCAATGGTTTTACTAAACAAAGATAAAGGGAGTGTAAATTATCTAAAAATATATGGTAACAGGCAAAAAGAGGAAGGTAAAGAAAAAGAACAGCAAAAAATTCAGGAAGAAGATTTAAAGTCAAAGTTCTATATCCAAATTTTAGAAGGTAAAAAATCAGGAGTAGAAGATATAGTAAAAAATATTTTGGAGGAGGAAGTTCAACCTCTTTCTATAGTTGATAACATAATAATTCCTGCCTTAAAAGAAGTGGGAGATAGATATGAAAAAGGCATATATTTCTTGCCACAACTTTTGAGCTCTGCAGAAGTGGTGCAAAGCGCTTTTAAGATAATAAAAGAAAAGCTTCCAAAAGGTTCAGTATCTAAAGGCAAAATAATACTTGCTACAGTTGAAGGAGATGTACATGATATAGGAAAAAATATAGTAAAAGTTTTGCTTGAAAACTATGGATATGATGTAATTGACTTAGGAAAAGATGTCAAAGGAGAAGTGATATTAGAGGAAGTAAAGCGAACAGGGGCACCGTTAGTAGGTCTAAGTGCTTTGATGACGACAACTTTGTTTAATATGGAGAAAATTATCAAACTGCTTAAAGCAAATACTGATGTGAAAATAATGGTAGGCGGGGCTGTTTTGACTGAGGAATATGCCTATAAGATTGGAGCAGATTATTACGGAAAAACGGCTCAAGATGCAGTTAAAATTGCTGATAAGTTTTTCTTAAAAAATGCTCTTTTATGTAAAACTTGTGGTATTTAAAGGTGGTGTAGAGGTGTCAGTAGAAGCGGTGAAAGAGTTTTTTAAAGAGAAAGGATATGATATTAAAATAAAAATTTTTGAAGATACAAGCACTGTGGAAAAAGCAGCTAAATCTTTAGGGGTAACTCCTGGGGAAATAGCAAAGTCTATGCTTTTTAGATTAAAAGATAAATATATTATGAATATAACAGCAGGGGATAGAAAAATAGACAATAAAAAATTTAAAGATACTTTTAAAACAAAAGCAAAAATGGCATCCCCAGAAGAAGTGTTAGAAGTTACAGGGCATCCTGTTGGTGGCGTTTGTCCTTATGGGCTGAAAAATCCGATTGAAGTATATTATGATGTGTCTTTAAAAAATTATGAGGTAGTATATCCTGCAGCTGGTGATACAAATGCTGCTGCTACCATAAAAGTCGAAGACCTTGATAAAATAGTAGAAGGAAAATGGGTAGATGTATGCCAATAGACATACATCTACTTTTTTAAAAGAATTTTTTACTTTCCATATATTCTCTTACCTGTACTAAAGTTTCTCCAAATCTTTGAAAGTGTACAATCTCCCTTTCTCTCAAAAACCTTAGAGTATCTTTTACACAAGGGTCATCTGTGAGATTTATTAAATGTTCATAAGTTGCTCTTGCTTTTTCTTCGGCTGCCATATCTTCGTGTAGATCAGCGATTGCATCTCCTTTAGCCTGGATATAGGCGGCGGTCCATAACATTCCTGTTGTATCTGCATAGAATAGGCCTCTATCATGTTCTGTATAGTATTCCCCTAATCCTTCTCTTTTTAATATTTCTACTGGTACTCCCTTTAAAAGCTTGAAAACAAGAGTTGCTATTATTTCAAGGTGTGCTAATTCTTCTGTAGCAATGTCTGTCAAAACTGCTTTTGCTTTTCCTGTAGGCATGACGAATCGCTGAGTTTGATATCTTAAAGCGGCTGCCAATTCTCCATCAGGGCCTCCATATTGGGCGATGAGGTATTTTGCCATTTTTACATCTGGTTTGCATACTTTAGCAGGATATTGTAGTTTCTTTTCATAAACCCACATAGCAAAGTCCTCCTCAATATTCTATTTCCCAAGGCCATGGGTCATCTACCCATTTCCAAGGATATTGACTTTGTGAATGACCAAAAACCATCAAGGGCCCGTAAAATTGTTCATATTGCTGTTTTAGCATAGACAATTGATTAGAATAATAGTTGTAGTCTTGAAGAGCTTTTTGGTCCTCGGGATGAGTGTCTAAATATAGATTCAAATCTATGCAGGTAAACTCTATTTCCATGATTTTCTTAAGCATAGATATTTGATTGCCATCCATTTTATCACCTCATTTTTTCGCCTACATAAGGCATATCAAGTTCAGGAAAGACAGTGCCTTTTTTAATGGCTTCTTCCGGAGGATAAAGAGATACATACTTCTGTAAAGGCACATAAGCCTGTGCAAGCTTTAGAGAAGGAAAAGCATAATCCTGCACATAAGGATTATAGTCGTACATTTTTAAACCTCCCAAATCTGTATATTTACTAATATAATATTCTTGTATATATGTTTGTGATACAATAAAAAAACAATCAAAAGTGTGTACAACTTTATTAAAATTATGTAAAGGTTATTTTATTTTTTGATAAAAACATTTTAGTGAATTATATTAGAATTATTGAGAAAAAAGAGGTATAATCTAAATAGCGAAGGAGGAATGAGAGTGAAAAGAAATGATATTATAACAGTTGAGATAAAAGACATGGAATTTGGTGGATTTGGGATAGTCTATTTTGAGGGGAAAAAAGTAAAAATAAAAGGAGCACTTTTGGGGCAAATAATAAAGGCAAAAGTTAAAAAAGTAAAAAAGGATATGGTAGAAGGCGAAATAGTGGAAGTAATAGAGAATTCTCCTTTGGAGAAGCAAAGCTTTTGCCCTCACTTTGGAGATTGTGGTGGTTGTATTTATCAAAATGTTGATTATTCAGATCAACTTAAGATAAAAGAAGATATTGTAAAGAAGCTTCTTGAAAAAGAGGGAATAAGAGATTATGAATTTTTAGGGATTGTGAAAAGTCCTAAAGAGCATGGTTATAGGAATAAAATGGAATATACTTTTGGAAAAGATAAAGAAGGTAATGAGGTGTTAGGACTTCACAGAAAAGGTAGATTTTATGAAGTGGTTATGACAGATAAGTGTAATATTGTTGATGATGACTTTCTCAAAGCTTTAAATCTCACTTTTGATTATGCAATAAAAAAAGGACTACCTTTTTATGATAAAAAAACTCATAAGGGTTTTTTGAGACATTTGGTGGTTCGGAAAGCTTCAAAAGCAGGGGAAATTTTGTTAAATATTGTAACAACAACACAGTTGGAACATGACTTTAAAGAGCTTATTGAGATATATAAAAATGTGGATTTTGAAAGTCGGCTTGTAGGTGTACTACATACTCAAAACGATTCCTGGTCAGATGCTGTAGTATGTGAAAAGTTAAATGTGTTATATGGAAAAGATTATCTTATTGAAGAGCTTTTAGGATTAAAATTTAAAATAAGTGCATTTTCTTTTTTCCAGACCAATTCATATGGTGCAGAAAAACTTTATGAGACGGTGAGGGAATTTGCAGGAGATGTATCTGACAAAATAGTTTTTGATTTGTACTCTGGTACAGGGACCATAGGCATAATTATGGCTCCAATGGCTAAAAAGGTGATTGGGATAGAACTAGTAGAAGAAGCAGTTATGTCAGCAAGAGAGAATGCCAAACTAAACGGCCTTGAAAATTGCACTTTTATTGCCGGTGATGTATCTCAAAAGTTAAAGGAGATAAAAGAAAAACCTGATGTAGTAATTGTAGACCCCCCAAGGTCTGGAATCAATCCAAAAGCGCTTGAAGACATTGTGAAATTTAACGCTGAAAAAATAGTGTATGTTTCGTGTAATCCTGAATCTCTTGTAAGGGATTTAAAAACCCTCAGTGAAGATGTATATAAAGTGAAAAAAGTAAAATGTGTAGACATGTTTCCTCATACCTATCATGTTGAGACGGTAGTTTTAATAGAGAGAAAGTAAGAATGAGGAGGTGAGCCGTTTGGCCAATCAGAATTTAAAAAGGATTATTTTAGAGGTTGTAAATAACCAGATTAGAGACAATAATCCACCAATTACCAAAGTGACACTGGAAAGACTAAAAAAATCAGGATACACAGAACAACAGGCAAAAGAAAAAATCGCCGCAATATTAATAGAAGAAATATACGATGTGCTAAAAAATGGTGAAGCCTACAATGAAGAACGATATGCTAAGAAACTGTCGACTTTGAAATAGATGTCATAGTAAAAAAATTGACACTCATGCTATTATATTTGACATCATGGAAAGAAGAAATTATGGAGCTAAAATATCGTAGAATTCAAAAAGCTTTAAAATAAGATTTTATTGAAAAGGACATTAAAGTAGATTTTGAAGCAGGAGAAACCTTAGTTCATAGGTATGGTAAACAACAAAATACATGGATTACTCATGCTGCTCCTCTTGTTATTCCAGAAAGGAAATACTTAATTCCTGTATTAAAAGATGAATTGCTTTTATCGAGGATTGCCAAGCAAAAAAATACGGGGACTGACATAGAGATGGATATAGCTTATGTAAATAGTACAATAAGAGATAAACGGTATGAACGGCCTATTGCTATTAGAAGTTGTATTTTAGCTGATTCCCGAACAGAAATGGATAGATCAATATTTACTTGCTCCTGAAGATGATGAGGTCCAATATGTTTTAGATATGGTAATCAATTATATTTTAAATATAGGAAAGCCCAGAAGGATTTTTGTAAGAGATGAATATTTGCTTTATCTATTGACGGATTTATGTGAACGTGGAAAAATAGATTTACAGGTTAAAGAAAGGTTAAAAGCTATTGATAGATTTGTAGAAAGCTTTTCTGAATTTCAATTTTAATAAGAAAGCAGATAGTTTTGGGAGAATGAATTGCTATCTGCTTTTATTTATTTTCTAGGTAATATATGGTATACTTAATAGTGCAAAGTAGCGAAAAGGCAGGGATATAAAATGTATGGAGTAGTATTAGAAGGTGGAGGAGCGAGAGGGGCCTATCAAATAGGAGTTTATAAGGCACTGATAGAGGAAGGAATAGAAGTAGGAGGAATTGCAGGCACTTCTGTAGGCGCTTTAAATGGGGCTGTATTAGTGCAAGGAGATTTTGAAAAGGCTTATGAGCTATGGTATGATATTTCTTATTCCAAAGTCATAAAGGCTGAGGATGAAGAGATAGAGAAATTGAAAAAGGGTAAGCTGGAAAGAGAAGATATCCTTTTATTAGTTCAAAGATTAAAAGGCATCTTTGGAGATGGAGGCTTAGATATAACTCCTTTGAGGAATTTATTACAAGAAGTTATAGATGAAGACAAGATAAGAAGGTCAGGGAAGGATTTTGGCATTGTGACAGTGTCTTTAAGTGATTTAAAGCCGTTGGAATTATACATTGAAGACATTCCTCAAGGGAAATTGGTAGATTATTTGATGGCAAGCGCTTACTTGCCTGTTTTTAAGAGGGAAAAAATTGATGGAAAAAAGTATATTGACGGAGGGATATACAACAATCTTCCTGCTAATTTGCTAATGGACAAGGGATATAAGGACTTGATAGTCATAAGGACAGGAAGCTTTGGAATCGTGAGGAAACTTGATTTTAAAGGCTTAAATGTTTTGGTCATTTCTCCAAAAGAGGATTTAGGAGGGATATTAGATTTTGATAAAAATCTTTCCAGGTATAATCTTAAATTAGGGTACTTTGATGGTCTAAAAGCTTTAAAAGGACTAAAAGGATATAAATATTATATACACCCAGAGGAAAAAGAAGAATTTTTTATAAATTATCTTTTAAACTTAGAAGGGGAGAAAATAAAAGATATAAAGGAGATTTTTAGAATCAATCAAGAAATACCTGACAAAAGGGCTTTGTTTGAATTTATAATACCAAGACTTTGTGGAATCTTGGACTTAAAAGATACTGCTGATTACGAAGAAATATTTTTAGCATTGTTAGAAAATTTAGCAGAAACCTATGATGTAGATAGGTTTAAAGTTTACACCTATGCTGAACTTATAGAAGAAATAAAGAGAAAAGTTAGAATAGAGGAAGAGGAAGAAGAGGGCAATATAATCGAGAAAATAATTAAAAAAGTGGATGTGCTTTCTTTGTTTACAAAAAGTGAAGTCATAAAAGAATTAGGTAGGATTATTTTTAGTTAAAATTATGACAAGTTTTTTTTATTCCAATAATAGAGTATAATTAGTGTGAATACTAAAATATAAAACTGGAGGTAGTAAAAGTGTCAGAAGAAAAGGCAAATAGAATATACGATGTAAAAACATTTTATAAGTTTGTAGAAGATTTATTGACCCATGGAGGGCAGCCTAAACCTTCTAAAAAAGTGAAGTTAAGCAAAGATTTTATGGAAAGGATTATGCTGGCGGTAACACAAGTGAATGGTTGCCCCTATTGCAGTTATTTTCACGCCAAAGAGGCTTTGAAGTCAGGCATGTCAAAGGAAGAGATAAAAAATTTGTTAAATGGAGAATTTGGAGATGTTCCGGAAGACCAAGTGGTAGCTTTAATGTTTGCTGAGCATTATGCTGAGACTGCAGGACATCCTGATCCAGATGCCTATAAAAGACTTTTGGAGACTTATGGAGAGGACTATACTTATAGCATTATGAACGCTATAAGAGCTATTATGGTAGGTAATACTCATGGCAATGCTTTTCATGCTTTAAGAAGAAGATTAGGAGGTAAACCTCTTCCTAACAGCACATTGGGAAATGAATTAGGAGTAGTGTTTGGCATATTTGTATTTGTACCGGTCATACTAATTAAACAGCTTTTTAGAAGAAAGAATTAGCTTCTTATTTTCCTTTTATATGGCACGGTTTTTTATAAATAAAGGAAAGGGGGATTTAATTTTATTTATTTTAAACTTATTCCAATGTAAATCAGTAAAGGTATAGCTATTATATGGATAAGAAGCCACCAACCCCAACCTATAGAAGGAGTCCATTTTGTCATGTTATCACCTCCTCTTCCTATACAAACCTTATTGTGTTCAGTATAAGAAGTATTTATTCATTTATTAGAAGGAGATGAAAAGTATTGGAAGTAGATGAAAAGACTAAAAAAGTGTTTTTAAAAAATTCCTAAAATTAAAATAAAAGAGGGTCTTGTATGACTGTTTTGATTTTATCAATTATAGGAGTTATTAGTGGTTTTATATTATTTTCACGAGTTATTATTAAAAATGGTGTTCAACATTATACTGGTAATGTAAGGGTTTCTGTAATTATTCCTGCTAGAAATGAAGAAAAAAATTTACCATATCTTCTCGATAGTCTACAAAAACAAACTTATAAGCCTTATGAAATAATTGTAGTTGATGATTTTTCTGAGGATTATACAAGCGAAATAGCTAAAACTTTTGGAGCTAAAGTGATAAAAAATAGGGAATTACCCAAAGGATGGACAGGGAAAAATTGGGCTTTGTGGAATGGCTTTTTGGAGTCTAGTGGAGATGTACTTATTTTCCTTGATGCAGATGTGAGACTATCTCCTTTTGCAGTAGAGTCTCTTCTTAAGGAACAGGTGAAAGTTGGGGGAGCAATATCTGTAATTCCTTATCATTACACAGATAAGTTTTATGAAAGGCTTGCTCTTATAACTAATATTTTAGGGATATTTGCTTTTACTTCTCCTTTTGAAAGAAAAAGTCCAAAAGGCTTATATGGATCATGTATAGTAGTGGATAGGGAGAATTATGAGAAAGTTAAAGGGCACTATAGTGTAAAGGGAGAGCTATTAGATGACCTTAATTTAGGTAAAAAGTTCTCAGATGCCAAAATTAACATTAAAAATTTTATTGGATATGACCTTGTCTCTTTTAGGATGTACCCTTATGGTATTATAAGCGAAATACAGGGATTTAGCAAAGGAGCAATTTTGAGTGCAAATACTTTAAGTTTTGGAACGATTTTCTTGATAGTTTTATGGCTTTTAGGACTTGTATTAGTGGGATTTATAACTCCTTTTTTGGTTTTTTCTCATTCGCCTATTGCTATTTTTTACGAAATTGGCTATCTTTTTTATACTCTGCAAATACTATATTTTACAAAGTATACAGGAAGATTTGGTATATTTATTCCTATTTTTCATTTTATTTCGACAGCCTTTTTTATACTAGTAACTTTACATTCCTTTTATCAGGTGGCATTTAAGAAAAAAGTTTTATGGAAGGGTAGGGAAATAAGTGTAGAAAGAAGGAATAATGTATGATTATTCTGCTCAGTATATTGGAGTTTGGCTGTGGTTCATTGATGTTTTCATATTGGATGGGGCTTATGCTGGGAAAAAGATTAGAAGAAGTGAGGGATGGAAATCCCGGAGCTTTCAACTTAGGTCATGCAGCAGGCTTTAAAATGGGAGTCGTTGGCGCTACTTTTGATTTTATGAAGGGCTATTTTCCGCTGGTGTATTTTCTTGAAAAAGGGTATGTTACAGGAAATGCTATTGCAATTGTGGCAATAGCTCCTATTTTAGGCCACGCTTTTTCACCCTTTTTAAAATTTAAAGGGGGCAAAGCATTAGCCACTACTTTTGGAGTGTGGAGTGCCATTACTCGTTTTAAAGCTTCTTTGACCTATGCTGTCATTTTAGGTATTTTAAAATTAGGTGAGAGGCGGTATAATAGAGGAAAGCCTTCTATACCTGAAATAGATGCTGTATTAGACCTTGTAGGTTTTGGTATTCTAGGTGGGCTGTTGTTTTTGAGTAGTGTTGAAAGTTATTTACTTTTACTGTGGATGCTCAACTTTGCTGTGCTTTTATATAAAAGAAAGAATGATATGAATATTGTTTTAAAGGCCAAAATGGTAAAATAAAATATAATTTTAATTAAAATCAAGTTGGGAGTGTATGAGGTGGAATCTATTTATATTGCAATAACTGGATGTCAATATTATTACGGCACAAAAGTTTTGAAACCAGGCACGATTGTAAGATTAGAAAAGGATTTGTACAATGACTATGATGATGAAGCAATATCTGTTACCCTTGCCCCATTAGGACAAGTAGGATATGTAGCTAATAGTGTTGGAACTGTTCCAAGAGGTTGTTATAGTGCAGGGCGAATTTACGATAGATTTGGGAGTCATGCCTTTGCTGTGGTAAAATTTGTGACAAAGGACCTTGCTATTGCAGAATTTTTAGAAGAGGACTTTGTAAAAGTTACTATAAAGTTCCGACTAAAAGAAAAAAGAAAGAAAAAGTACAAAAATAAAACTTAGATGGTGAGAAAATATGGAATACAAACAAGCATCTATATTTGATAATGAAGTGAAAAAAAATAAACCTTTGGCCGACAGGATGAGACCCAAAACTTTAGATGAGTTTGTAGGTCAAGAACATCTTTTAGGTAAAGGGAAATTACTTAGGGAATTGATTGAAAAGGACAATATTACTTCAATGATTTTGTGGGGGCCGCCAGGGGTAGGTAAAACTACCCTTGCTATGATTATAGCCAATATGACAAATTCTAAATTTATCACCTTTAGTGCTGTTTTATCAGGAATCAAAGAGATAAAGGAGATAATGGCAAAAGCTGAATTGGATGCTATGTATGGAACTAGAACTGTTGTATTTATTGATGAAATTCATCGATTTAATAAAGCCCAGCAGGATGCTTTTTTGCCTCATGTGGAAAAGGGGAATATAATATTAATTGGTGCAACTACTGAAAATCCCTCTTTTGAGGTAAATTCTGCTCTTTTGTCTCGTTCTAAAGTTTTTGTCATGAAACCTCTTACAGAAGAGGATTTACTTATACTGCTTAAAAGAGCGTTAAAAGATGAACAAAATGGATTTGGCATGTACAAAATTGGTATAACAGATGAACAGCTCAAAAAAATTGCACTTTTTGCAAATGGTGATGCAAGGGTTGCTTTAAACACATTAGAAATTGCGGTTATGGGGGCTAAAGTAATTGAAGGGGAAAGAATTGTCACAGATGATATATTAGCTGATGCAATGCAGAAAAAGACTCTGCTTTACGACAAACAAGGAGAAGAACACTATAATTTAATATCTGCTTTTCATAAATCTTTAAGAAATAGCGATTGGGATGCGGCAGTGTATTGGCTTGCAAGGATGTTAGAAGCTGGAGAAGACCCTCTTTATATTGCGAGAAGAATGATACGATTTGCTTCTGAAGATATTGGGCTTGCAGACCCTCAAGCTCTTGAAATGGCTGTTGCAGCTTATAATGCTTGCCATTACATTGGAATTCCTGAGTGTAGTGTAAATCTCGCTCAAGTGGCAATATATTTAGCGTTAGCTCCTAAATCTAATGCGGTATACATGGCATATAATAAAGCGAAAAAAGATGCAGAAGAGACAATTGCTGAAAGTGTGCCTATACACTTAAGAAATGCTCCTACAAAGCTTATGAAAGAATTAGGATATGGCAAAGGGTATAAGTATGCTCACGATTTTGAAGAGAAAGTCACTGATATGCAATGCCTACCGGATAATCTTAAAGACAGGAAATACTATGTACCGACGGATTCTGGTTTTGAGAAGGACATACAAAAGCGATTAGAGCAAATTAGCAACTTAAAAAAGAAAGGAAAATAATTTTGAGTTATTTAATATAAAAAGGGGCAGATGCCCCTTTTTATTAAATAGTATTTTTAGGCTCTTCACATATAATGATGCCAGGTACAAATAACAAAATTATCAAAATGATGATTATGATCCAAATCCATTGATTTTCATGATGTTTGTGTTTGTCAGACATAAACTTACCTCCTTTTTTAGGTTGACTTCTACTTTATAATATGAAAGACATAATATAATGGCTACAAATTATAAAAGTCTCCTAGCAATACGCACTGCAAGGAGACTTTATGTTTTTAAACATTTGGGCCTGATTTTTTGATATCATCAGTTACACCTTTGTATTTTTCCGAAAAAGAGAGTGGTATCTCCATCTTTGCCCATATTTGCAGAACAGTGCATAGATAAAACTCCGCGCTTTGGCATCAGATAGTTCATGAGGGTAAAGATTGACTTTTTGATTTCTCCTCCATACTGAGAGCCACCGATTATAATTAGTTTTTTAGTGAAACTTAATATAATAAAAGCTTCAGAATTTACACCGTCTAATTCAGCTATAGAGTTAGAATTCTATATTCAGGGTCAGCTCCTACAAATCCATCAAATATAAAAAGGTCACGATTTTGCATATGGGCAGTTAAACGGTTGTACAACCTTTCAAATTTATCCATAGAAATAGCTTTATTATTTTCCCACCATATATCTTCATGAACTTCTGGTTCATCCACAATAAATTTATCATTTGGAGAACGACCTGTGTATTTACCAGTATAGACATTAAAAGCACCGTTGTTTGCAAGTACTCCTTCCTCTCTTTTTATAGCTTCTTCGATTAATTTAGAGACAGGAAGATTTCGGTAAATGTTTTTAACATTGATTATATTTATTTTTTCAAGGTCATACATTTAAGTGGCCTCCTTTTTGATGTTATGAAGACGTTTTTGCAAGCTAGATTATTAAAAATTGCAAAAAATATCTTATAAAGTTTAAAATTAACATTTACATTAAAATTCTAACATTATTCAAATAATATTTCAAGGGGTACGAAATTTTTGGCTAAAAATTTAAGGGATTTATGTCGAAATTTATGATATAATCAAATAGATAATTTCTTATCAACTTACCAAATTGACGGACAAGGAGTGAAACAAATGGAGAAATGCTTTTGTGGAGGTAAAATAGAGATAAAAAATGTGGATTATAAGTTGGTAAGAGGGAAAAAAACTATTATAATTAAAGATGTGCCGGCATATGTTTGTCAAAAATGTGGGGCAGTTTATTATGATACAGAAGTGCTTGATGAGGCTTTTAAAAATAAAGATAAGTACGAATACATTTCAACAAAATAGTTTATAATTTAAATTACCGAAAGGATAAAAGGTCGGGGGACAATTTATTATATACCACATAAATTTATTGCATTAAAATAAATTAGAGAATGGTGAATAAGATGAGATTAGTTGTTGGAGAAAATGAAAAGGGTGTTATATTAGAAAATTTTTTGAGGAACAAAGGTTTTTCTAAAAGACTTATTAGAATTTATAAGTGGCAAGGAGAGATATTGGTAAATGGCATAAAATCAAATGTGAAAAGAATTTTACAACCGGGGGATGTGATTGATTTAATCCTTCCTGAAAATGATTCGAATATTGCTCCGGAAAAGTTGGATTTGGATATATGTTACGAGGATGAGGAAATTTTAATTGTTAATAAACCTGCTAATATGGTTGTTCATCCTACCAAAAGATATCAGAGTGGGACTCTTGCCAATGGAGTTGCTTGGTATTTTAAAGAAAAAGGATTAAAGGCTTTAATCCGTCCTGTGAATCGTTTAGATAGAGGAACATCTGGGTTGGTTGTATTTGCTAAGCGCCCTTTTATGCAGTATTATCTTCAAATTATAAAACCTATGACTAAGCTCTATTTTGCAGTAGTAGAAGGAAAAATGGAAGGGGAAGGTCGAATTGACCTTCCCATATCGAGAAAACCACAAAGTGGAATTGAAAGAATGGTATCCGAGGAAGGGGACAGAGCTATCACCAATTACAAAGTGGTAAAAAGCAGTAAAAGGTTTTCTCTCCTCAAGGTAAAAATTGAAACAGGAAGAACTCATCAAATAAGAGTTCATTTGAGCCATATTGGTCATCCTATTGTAGGAGATACATTGTACGGCTCTTCTGATGATTATATTAAAAGGCAAGCATTGCATGCATATAGACTTACTTTTGTACACCCTTTAGAAGAAAAAAGTATTTCTGTTTATTCACCTTTGCCACAAGATATACAAAATTTACTAAAATTATTCTAATCCTTCCAAGTCAAAATCGGGAATGTAGTCTTCACTGGCGCTTTCCATTTCTTGAATTAGTCCATTTTCAAGACCGATATCAAAGAAAAAATTTATAGCTTCATCATATTCTTTAGGAGTGATTTTTCTATTTATTTCTGGATACTTTTGAGCTTGATAATAAGGGGTATATTGACTCATTAAGCTTACATATATTTCTTTTGGGAGGTTTTCTTTAATCCACAAAAGAATTTTTTTAGTGTCCTCTACACATCCCGGCATTATGAGATGTCTTATCACTAAGCCTTTTTTTAGTATTCCTTCTTCATCAAATTGAGGTATTCCTACCTGTCTGTACATTTCTAATATTGCTTTTATTGCATGCTCAAAATAATTAGGGGCTTTGGAATATTTTTTTGCAAGAGTGTCATCGTAATACTTAAGGTCGGGAAGATATATGTCAATTAGTCCTTCCAACATTTTTAAAGTTTCTACATTTTCATAGGCATTTGTATTATATACTATAGGTATTTGAAGCCCTTGATTTTTTGCTAATAAAATCGCCTCTTTTATTGAGAAGGCATGGATTGTAGGAGTAACAAGGTTTATGTTATGAGCTCCCTGCTTTTGCAAGTTTAAGAAAATTTGAGCTAACTCCTCAACAGATATAAACTTTCCAAATTGGTATTGACTTATTTCGTAATTTTGACAAAAGACACACTTTAGATTGCAACCACTAAAAAAAACTGTTCCAGAGCCTCTTGTACCACTTATAAAAGGCTCTTCCCAATGATGTAGATATGCTTTTGCTACTTTTACCTGCCAAGACATGTTACAAAATCCTTTTGATTTTGACCTATCTACATTGCAGCTTCTTGGACATATATTGCATTTTATTGTTGATTGCATACTATTCCCTCCACTCAATATTATATCACTCTTTATTTTTTTTATATAAAACTTGTATTTTCCACATTTTACACTTGAAATTAAAAAGTATTTGTCGTAAACTATAATTGAAAACGAAAAACAAAAGCAATCCTGGGAAGTTTGTATTAGGCTAATTTGTTTTCAACCAACGCACCTTTTTCGGGAATCCGGGTTCATCAGTGGAAGAAATGCCTGCTAAGACAGGACTTCAGAAGCTGATGACAGGGTACCCACCTGCGAGAGCGGGTATGAAAACATAGCCTTACGGCTTCGTGGGACAAAAATTAAAAGTCCTTCCGGAAGGAAGGGCTTTTAATTTTTGTTACAATAATGTATAATCCTAGTGAGGTGGTTTTATGAAAATTGCTATTGCGGGTGATATTTATGAATACCCAGAAGGGACAAAATTAGAGGATATTGCCAAAGATTTTGAGCATCTTTACAATGGGATAATAGTAGCTGCGAAAGTCAATAATGAATTAGTCGATCTAAACTGCACAGTTTCAAAGGATAGCACAGTGGAGTTTGTAGATACGACGATTGAGGAAGGTACGAGGATATATAGAAGAAGTTTGACTTTTGTTTTTATTAAAGCTGTAAAAGAGCTACTTCCTGGAGCTACAGTTACTATTGAACATTCTTTAGGGAAAGGATTGTATTGCGAGATACATGGTTATTCTCTCAACAATAAAATTGTTTCTATGATTAAAAAGAGGATGGAAGAAATAATAGAGAAGGATTTAAAAATAGAAAGAAAAATGTTGCCTAAAGAAGAGGCAATAAAGCTATTTGAAAAAGAAGGATTGACTGAGAAAGTAAAATTGTTTAAAGATACTGACAAAGACAAAGTTCCTGTTTATTATTGTGATGGTACAGTGGACTTTTTCTATAGCCCTTGTGTACCTTCTACAGGCTATCTAAAAGTATTTGATATACGATTTTATTTCCCGGGTGTTATTTTAATTGCTCCAGATGTATATAATCCCCGTTCATTGCCTGTATTTGTCGATGTTCCTAAACTTGCTTCAATTTTTAAAGAGGCAGAAGATTGGGCAAGCATTTTAAACATAAGTTATGTTTCTTCTTTGAACGACATGATAAAGCAGGGAAAAGGTAGAGATTTAATATTGGTTTCAGAAGCATTTCATGAGAAGAAAATATCCAAAATTGCAGATTATATAGCTTCAAACAAAATGATAAAAGTAGTTTTAATTGCAGGTCCTTCTTCTTCAGGTAAAACTTCTTTTATTCATAGACTTAGTGTGCAGTTGAGAGTAAATGGACTAAGGCCTTTTCCGATATCATTAGACAATTATTTTGTGCCGCGAGAACTTACTCCCAAAGATGAATTTGGAAATTACGACTTTGAATCAATTGATGCCTTAGATTTGCCACTTTTCAATGAGCATTTAATAAAACTTATACAAGGTGAAGAAGTAGAAATTCCTATTTTTAACTTTAAAACAGGGGAAAGAGAGCCAGAAGGAAGAAAAGTAAAACTTGACAAAAATCAAATTATTTTGATGGAAGGGATTCACGGTCTAAATGAAAAATTGACTTTGCAAATACCTAAAGATAATAAATATAAAATATACGTGAGTGCTATTACGCAGCTAAATCTTGACGAGCACAACAGAATACCTACTACTCAAACGAGGTTGATACGACGTATAGTGAGAGATAGCCAATTCCGTTCTAGCGATGCGGCAGAGACTATAAACATGTGGCCTATGGTCAGAAAAGGAGAAGAAAAATGGATTTTCCCTTATCAAGAACAAGCGGATGTCATGTTTAACTCTTTTTTACCTTATGAGCTACCTGTATTAAAAAAATATGCAGAGCCTTTGCTTAAGAAAGTTTCCCAAGACAATCCTGCTTATTCTATCGCTAAAGAAATATTAGAGTTTTTGAGTTATTTCCTTCCATTAGAAGATGAATTAGCAATACCACCTAATTCTATCATAAGAGAATTTATAGGTGGCAGTTGTCTTGATGTTTAAGTTTAGGAATCCTCAATGGATTCCTACTCGATTTTGTAGAATTTTTGCAAAAAAAGAAGGAATATTTAAAGTTTTGTAGAAATAAAGAGAAAAGGCTTTATATTTTTTGCAAATGCCAAATTTACGTATTAAATCAGGAGGAAAGGGGGATAAAAATGAATATAAGTATAGATGAGAAGGTAAAGGAATACCTGAAAAAGAAGGGTGAGTCAGCCATAACAATCAAACTGGTGACTGCTGATAACTGCTGTGTACCCGGTGCCTTTCCATCAGTTGAGATTGGAAAGCCCAAGGATAATGAACTGGATAGGTTTAAGAGATTCGATATAGATGGTGTCGATATCTATGTGCATAAGATGATAGAGGTTAAGGAGAGAGGCCTTAAGATTTATATGGAGGGCCTATCATTCTTGAGCAGGCCAGCTGTAGATGGTGTAAAGGTTTTATAGGGGGGTGAACTATGAGGATAGATATGGGAGATAAGGCCGGGCGCACATAAAGTAGGAATCCTCAATGGATTCCTACTTTATTTTGTAGAATTTTTGCAAAAAAAAGAAGGAATATTTAAAGTTTTGTAGAAATAATAAAAAAAGGCTTTACATTTTTTTGCAAATGGCAATGTTGTAATTAATGCAACTTAAAGAGGGGGGAATTTTATGCTTAAAAGTATCAAATTTAGGCTTTTGATGTACGGAGGTATTTTAGCTGGTGTAAACAGTATTTTAGTTGCTTTTACGGGTTATTGAAGGAGAAATAACAGTAACAGATCCTTACATTTCTTTAGCGACAAACGAAATTTGTACCACAATTGCAATTCCTGTTTACAATTCAGAGAAGAAAATAATAGGAGTTTTTGGAGGGGATGTACAATTAGGTAAATAAAATAGTACTTGTAAGCATAAAATATAATAAATATTACTTGAAATGTTATTTTTAAAGTGGTATAATGTTCTTGAAATGGAATTTTGGTTTTTTGGGTCAGTTTGATATTTTGGGATAAAAAATAAAGTAGAGGAGGATTTATGATGAATGTGATTGACCCGCTTGTCAGTACCATTATTAACTATGTGGATAAAAACCCAGAGAAAAATTTAGACACGTTAGCCAACCTCATGTCAAAAATTGCAATAATGCCACGGCATAAACAACAGATAGAAAGTGTGAAAAGATTTTTAAATGATAAGGAGAGCAACTGGTACAAATTTACAGTAAAGGGCCTTAAAAATATTGACAAAAATATTTTAAAAACGTTAGTGGTTAATTTCTTAGTAAATGCCAGTTTGAAAGGTATTCCTAAGCAGCAAGAGTGGGAAGAAAAGTTAGGTGTTTCTGTGCCATGGGCAATTTTAATGGATCCAACAGAGGCTTGCAATCTCAGATGTGTTGGTTGTTGGGCAGGACAGTACAAACCCCATAATCTCTCCTTTGAAGTGATGGATAGAGTATGTGCAGAAGCGGAAGAGTTAGGTATATATTTTATAGTTTTATCAGGGGGAGAGCCTACTGTTAGGATGAAAGATATTATAAAACTTGCGGAAAGGCATAAAAACCAGGTATTCCATTTATTCACTAATGGAACTTTAATTGACGAAGATATGATAAAAGAGGTTAAAAGAGTCGGAAATATCACCTTTGCAGTAAGTATCAATGGTTTCAGAGAAAGTAACGATGCAATACGTGGAGAAGGTACTTTTGATAAAATTATGAGAGCAATGGATTTGATGAGAGAAAATGGATTGCTGTTTGGATATTCAGCTACATATACAAGAACAAATGTAGAGGAAATTTCAAGTGATGAATTTGTAGATATGATGATAGATAAAGGTGCATATTTTGCTTGGTACTTTACTTACATTCCTATTGGTAGAGATCCAGATGTCAAGTTTATAGTAACCCCTGAACAGAGAAAGTACATGTATGAAAGAATAAATTATATAAGAGCTACAAAAGAGCTTTTCGCAATAGATTTTTGGAACGATGGTGAATTCAGCGGTGGATGTATTGCAGGTGGCAGAAGATATTTGCACATAAATGCAGCGGGAGAAGTTGAACCTTGTGCTTTCATCCATTATTCCAATGTAAATATAAATGAAGTGAGTTTGAAAGAAGCGCTGCAGTCTCCTATTATGAAAGCTTATAGAAAGAGACAGCCTTTTAATCAAAATCACTTAAGGCCTTGCCCACTGATTGATAACCCAGAAAAACTTTTAGAAATAGTAGAAGAGTCAGGAGCTAAACACACAGAAGCTAGTGAAGCCTCTCACATCAAAAACCTCTACGATGATTTAAGAGTGGTTGCTGATAATTGGGGTAAAGTAGCCAACGAAATTTGGGAGAAAAAAATGGAAATGAAAAAAGAGGCTTGACATAAATACTAAAATCCCCTATAAATTTAGATAGTATTACTTAATGGGGTGTTGAGATGCTGACAAATAGGAGGGTGGAATTTTTAAAAACACTAACTGAACTTTATGATTCAAAAGGTGAGCCTGTTCACTATACAGATGTGGCGCAGGCAATGAAAATTAGCAAATGGACAGCTTATGATATTTTAAAGGAATTAGAGAAAGGTGATTTTGTCAAGACTGAGTATTACCTTGGGGAGGAAAAAAGCCAAGGAAGATCTACTTTAAGATTTTTACCAACAGAAAAAGCTTATGAAATATTTAAAAAAGCGGATAAAGATGAATGGAATTCCCTGAGAGATACTTTGATTAAAAAAGTAAAAAATAGTAAGCCTAATTCTCTTGAGGAAATATTAAATGAGATGTTTCAGGCTACTAAGCCTATAGAATTTTGTGCATATGCTATTACTGCATTTTTACTAAAACTTAGGATGGCGGGAGGCCTTTCCATGGAGAGTATAGAAAATTTACTGGCCTCTGTTAATCCTACTTCTTCTTTAGTTTTATTTGTAGGAGCAGTATTAGGTGCTTTGTTGTACACTAAAATAAAGAGCGATATAGACAAAAAATTGGCTGAAAACATTCAAAAATTTTATATCAATTTAAATAAACTGAATTCGCAAGATGTCAATTTACTTAATAACTTTTTGAGAGAACTCCTTGCAATTGTATAAGGCTATATGCCTTATTTTTTTGCATATTTTCAAAGAGAAAGTTAAAAACTATTGAAGCAAGGGGAGGTTAATGATATAATGTATGTGTAAAATTTTACATAAAAAATTAGGAGGTAATCTTATGAGAGTATATGTTGACCAAGACGAATGCATAGCTTGTGGGGTTTGCATAGACATGTGTCCAGATGTTTTTGACTGGAATGATGAAGGAAAGTCCCATGTAATCGTAGATGAAGTTCCAGCAGATTTAGAAGATTGTGTGCAAGATGCTATGAGTTCTTGCCCAACAGAGGCAATAAAAGAAGAATAACCCGGATTTACCGGGTTTTTTCATACATTTTTAAAGAAGCTTTAGGGGAAAATATTGATAAAACGAAGTATGGAGGGTTTTTATGGGGAAAAGAAAAAAGTTATACCCTAAAGCTGAGAATGAGTTGGATTCTTTGAAGCAAGAAGTTGCTGAAAAGCTTAATTTAGATGACGATATTGAAAAACGCGGATGGGAAAATATGACTACAAGAGAGGTAGGTAAAATAGGAGGAAACATGGTAAAGAAAATGATAAAATTTGCAGAAAAAGAAATGGATGAAAGAGACGGAAAAATTGATGAAGAAGATTAATTGGCTGGAGGACTATCCTTCAGCCAAAATTTATTCTTTGTGTAAAAAGAGGAAAAATTGATTTGTTGGCGAATAATTATTATTAAAAAGATTGGGTGGGTGTTGTTATGGGAAAGTTGAGTTTTAACAGATTAAAAAGATATGTAAATCCAGAAGTTTTTGATTTTGACACAACTGAAGAAATCCCTCCATTAGAAGGAATAATAGGACAAGACAGAGCGAAAAAGGCAATGGAATTTGGAATTAAAATAAAACAGAAAGGTTACAACATATTTATAACAGGAATAACTGGAACTGGTAAAACTAGTTTTGCCTCCAGTTACATAAAGAAGATTGCAAGAACGGAAGAAAGGCCAAATGATTGGGTTTATGTATATAATTTTGAAAAACCTGCTCAACCAATAGCGATAGAATTACCAGCTGGAATGGGCAAGCAATTCAAAAAAGACATGGAGGATTTTGTGGAACAACTCCAAAGGGATATACCTAAAGCTTTTGAATCGGATTCTTATGATATGCAAAAGAGTGAGATAATAAAGAAATACCAAGAAAAAAAGAGTGAGCTAATGGAAGAATTAAATACGCTTGCAAAAAGTTTTGGATTTGTCTTAAAAGATACTCGCACAGGTATTATAAGCATTCCTGTTATAGAAGGAAGGCAAATAAGTCAAGAAGAGTTTCAACAGTTAGATGAAGAAGTAAGAAAGGAAATTGAAAAAAGAGCTGCAGAATTTGAAGTAAAAGCTCTTCAAATATGGAAGGAAATACAATCTATTGACAAACAAGCGAGAGATGAAATTAAAAATTTGGACAATAATATAGGTCTCTTTGCTGTAGGTCATTTGATTGAGGATTTAAAGGGGAGATATAAAGTAAATGAAAGTGTGCTAAAATATTTAGAAAGCGTCAAAAAGGACATCTTAGAAAATATTGGAAGTTTTAAGAGTACTGATGGAGAAGATATGCCATTTCCTCTTTTGATGAGGAAAGAAAAAGCCTTTTTAAAAAAGTACATGGTTAATTTGCTTGTAGACAATAGCAATACTGACGGTGCTCCAGTTGTGTTTGAGTATAATCCTAACTATAATAACATAATAGGAAGTATAGAATACGAAAGTGACTTTGGAGTTGCTACAACGGACTTTACTAAAATAAAAGCTGGAGCATTACATAGAGCAAATGGCGGTTATTTAATTTTGCAAGCAAAAGATCTGTTATCTTATGCTTATGCTTGGGATGCTTTAAAAAGGTCTTTAAAGACGGAAAAAATTATAATTGAAAATATATCTTCTCAATATGGATTTTTGTCAATTTCTTCTTTAAAACCAGAGCCTATAAAGTTGGATGTAAAGGTGATTTTAATAGGTACCCCTTATCTTTACTATTTGCTTTACAATTATGATGAGGACTTTAGCAAACTTTTTAAAATAAAAGTAGATTTTAACGAAGAGATGGAGCTAAATGAAGAAAATATGAAAAATATGGCTTCTTTTATAAAGACCCACTGTGTAGAAAACAATTTAAAGCCCTTTGACAGGGAAGGTGTTGCAAAAGTTATAGAGTATAGTACTAGACTTTCTGAGGACCAGGACAAATTAACTACCCGCTTTAACGAAATTGTGGAAGTATTGTATGAGGCAGATGCCTGGGCAGGTTTGGAAGGAAGTCAAGTAGTTACAGGAGTCCATGTTAAAAAGGCTATAGAAGAAAAAATAAAGAGGGTAAATAAGCTAGAAGAAAAAGTTTTAGAATATTTCAAAAGGGACATATATCTTGTTGATGTTGAGGGAGAGAGAGTAGGAGTTGTCAATGGATTAGCTGTTATAAATTTAGGGGATTATGAATTTGGTAAGCCTTCAAGGATAACTGTCACCACATACCCAGGGGAAGAAGGGGTTGTAAATATTGAAAGAGAATCAAAAATGAGTGGTAGAATACACGACAAAGGAGTTATGATATTGACAGGTTATTTAGGGAGTAAGTTTGCAAAAGATTTCCCTTTGACCCTCTCTGCTAGAATCGTTTTTGAACAGTCCTATGAAGGAGTAGAAGGAGATAGTGCTTCCAGTACAGAACTTTATGCACTCCTTTCCAGCCTTGCAGAAGTTTCTATAAAACAGGGAATTGCCGTAACAGGGTCAGTCAATCAATTTGGGGAGGTACAACCGGTGGGAGGAGTGACCCATAAAATAGAGGGATTTTACAAGGTTTGTAAAGAAAAAGGTTTGACAGGGGAGCAAGGAGTAATAATTCCTCATCAAAATGTCAATAATTTGGTTTTAACAGAAGAAGTTATAGAAGCAGTTAAAGAAGGGCTTTTCCACATCTACAGTGTAAAAACAATTGAAGAAGGGATAGAAATTTTGACAGGAAAAAGCTTTGAAGAAATTTACGATAAAGTTTATAGAAAGCTTAAATATTATTATGGATTATTGTCTAATAAAAAAGAAGATAAAGGGGATAAATAGTGGATTGTGTAACTAAGGAAGAGATAAAAAAATTTGCACAACAAATTGGTGTTGACTTAGTAGGTTTTGCAAGTCCTGATTGTTTGAAAGAATATGATAATTTTCTAAAAGAAAGAGAAAATTTAGGCTATAGTTGTTCTATTGAGGAGAGAGATATTCAAAAAAGAATCTCTCCTGAATTTATTTTGCCTGAAGTGAAATCCATTATAGCCATAGCTTTGTCATATAATGTAGAATATGAGATTAAATATTACAGCAGAAGCTTTGGTATAGTTTCAAGAAGCAGTTGGGGAATAGATTATCATAAAGTTTTAAAAGAAAAGATGGAAAAACTTTCTGAATTTATAAAATCAAAATGTGAAGGAGTAAAAACAGTATGTTTAGTGGACAATAACCCGCTTTTAGAAAGAGAAATTGCCTACCATGCAGGGATAGGGTGGTTTGGAAAAAATGGACTTATAATAAACGATGAATATGGTTCATATATTTTTTTAGGAGAAATACTCATAAACAAATATTTTGAGCCGGATGCACCGCAAAAAACTAAATGTGGGGATTGTGATTTGTGTATAAAAGCTTGTCCTACAAATGCTATAGTTGAACCTTATATAATAAATGCTCATAAATGTTTGTCTTATATCACAGTCAAAAAAGGGAAAATAGAAGAAAAAATGTCTAAGAAAATGGGTAGAAGAATATATGGCTGTGATACTTGCCAGCATGTATGTCCTTTTAATAAAAGAGCAAAAAAGGTAGTAAGGTCAGAATTTGTACCGGATAAGTTACTGCCAAGGCATGACTTAATAGAAATTTTAAATATGTCAAAAAAGGAGTTTGCAGAAATTTTTGGACCAACTTCTTCCTCTTGGAGGGGAAAAAGTATTATAATAAGAAATGCTATAATTGCTTGTGTCAATACAAAGGAAAAAAGTTGTATAGAGCCTCTAAAAAACTTGTTGAAGTCACAAAGTCCTCTTTTGAGAGGATATAGTGCATGGGCTCTTTCTCATTTGTGTGACAAAGAGATTTTAAGTGAAATAGAAAATGCCTTACTTAAAGAAAAAGATGAAATGGCAAAGAAAATGATGATAGAAGTATTAAATAAATTAAAGGGTGATAAAATTGAGAATAACGAAAGATGAAGCTTTAAAAGTTATAGAAATATTAAAAGAAACATATCCTAATGCTAAGTCAGGGCTTAAATTTACTAATCCGTTTGAACTTTTAATCGCTACAATTTTGTCAGCGCAATGTACAGACAAAAGAGTGAATATAATTACTGACAGGCTTTTTAAAAAGTATAAAACGCCGGAGGATTTTTTAAAGCTTACTCCAGAAGAACTTCAAGAGGAAATAAGGGAATGTGGTTTGTATAGGAATAAATCAAAAAGTATATTAGAGACATGTAAAATTTTAAAAGAGAAATACAATAGCAAAGTGCCTGAAACCTTAGAGGAATTGATGACATTGCCAGGGGTGGGGAGAAAGACTGCCAATGTAGTTTTAAGCAATGCTTTTTCCAAGCAGGCTATAGCAGTGGATACTCACGTTTTTAGAGTGTCCAATCGCATAGGTCTGGCGGACAGTAAAGATGTTTTTACAACGGAAAAACAGCTTATGGAATTAATACCAGAAAACTTATGGTCTTTGTCTCATCATCTTTTAATACATCACGGAAGAAATTTATGTATGGCGCGAAAGCCTAAATGTGATGAGTGCCCTGTAAATCATCTGTGTTTGTATTTTAAAGGAAGGAAAAATTAATATTTTCGTAACCTTTTTAAGAAATTATTAATTGTATTATAAAACTAATTGTAATATTATACTATTGTAAATGGAAGAAAGGAATAGGAGAGAACAAAATGCAAGCGAAGGGTGGTACTAAAAAAAATAATTATTTTTATATTGCAATTATTTTATTGCTTTTGGTTTTCTTATCATCTTCTTTTGCGTATTTTTATTTAATGCTTAATTCTAAAGTTATTGCAAAGGGGATTTTTGTAAATGGCATAAGCATAGGAGGGATGACAAAAGAGGAATCGGTAAATTTTCTTAAAGATAAGATAAAAATTTCTTCTTTTTCCGTTACAGCTAAGTATCAAGATAAAATTTTTGTTATCACATCAGAAGATATCAATTTATCTTATAACTATCAAGAAATGGTAGAAGAGGCTTACAAAATAGGTAGAGAAGGAAATCCTGTTGAAAGAATAAGAGAAATTTATGTAACAGAAAAAGAAGGAAAATATTTTAGCTTTTATCCCAAGTACGATGAAAATAAATTAAAAGAGTTTGTTAATAGAATTTCTCAAGAGATTGATAAAGAGCCAATTAATGCGAAAATAAAAATTACAAGAGGAGTAAAACAAATTACACCAGATGTAGAGGGTGTAAAAGTTAATAAAGACAAAACTTTAAAAAATTTAAAACAGCTTATGGATGAGTTAATAAAAGGAGAGACAGAGAAGCCAGAAGTAGAGATTGTTGCGGATAAAGTTGAAGCAAAAGTTACAAAATCAATGCTAGAAATGATTAATGGACGAATTTCTACTTTTTCTACTGTATTTAATCTTCAAGATGCAAACCGTTCAGGGAATATAGCAGTGGCGGCAAGAGCTGTAAACGGTACCTTGCTTATGCCAGGTGAGACATTTTCTCTTAATAAAACTTTAGGGCCGAGAATAATACAAAACGGTTACAAAGAAGCCCCCGTGATAATAGGCAATAAACTTGTACCGGATATAGGAGGAGGAGTATGCCAAATTGCTACAACCTTGTATAATGCAATTTTACGGGCAGATATAACAATTACTGAGAGATACCATCACAGTTTTCCAGTAGCTTATGTACCGCCAGGACAAGATGCTACTATTTCGGGAGATGTTTTAGATTTAAAATTTAGAAATTCTACTCAATATCCTATATATATCGAGTCCTACATAGAGGGCAACAAATTAGTAATGAACATATATGGCTATGTGACGAATCCTTCAAAATGGGTAGATATTCAGTCAGAGGTTGTTGAAAAATATGAACCTAAAATAAAATATATAGATGACCCCAAACTACCTCAAGGAGAAGAAGTTGTGGAGATACAGCCTCATATTGGCTATAAAGTCAATGTATATCGTTTGATTTATGAAAATAATAAATTGGTTAAAAGAGAATTTTTATATACAGATGTGTATAGGCCAGTGGATGGAGTAGTTAAAAAAGGAACTAAAAAAGTAGAAAATTCAAAATCTCAAGAGTCACCGACAGAAAAGGAAAATAATGCTCAAGTTAATCCAGAGCCACCACAGAATTCAGAAGAAGAAACTTCTTCGCCTTAACATAATATCACCTCCCATTTTTTATCAATGAAAATGGGAGGTGATATTTAATTATTAAGTTTCTAGCGACAGATCGGACAATAACCGTAGAAATAGAGCTTTTGGTCTACGAGTTTGTAATCAGTATACTGACTAACTTCATCTAAAACGTCTTTTAGAAGAGATTCATCGAGGTCTTCTACTTTGCCACAACTTATACAGACGACATGGGGATGAGAATTGGTGTTAGCATCGTATCTGAAGCTACCTTCCCCTACATTCAATTCTTGTATTAATCCCATGTTTTTCAAAATTTCCAATGTTTTATATACAGTCGCTAAGCTCATTGTGGGAAAATCAGAGGCAAGCTTTTTGTATATAGTTTCTGCTGTAGGATGTTCTTTTGAATTTCTAAGTAGATTAAGTATTGCTAATCTTTGAGGTGTTACTTTAAGCCCTTTTTGCTTTAAGAGGGCAGCAGCTTCCTCCATTATATCACTCCATTTCATAAAAGATAATATTTTTCTTTTGATATTTTGTGTCTTAATTATATCTCTATTCATTAATAATGTCAATTATTTTTGAACATATCGGCGATATGGCAATTTACAGTGATATAATGTATAATATAATTGAACACAATAAATTAAGGAGTTGAAAGGAATGCAATACAAATTAATTGCCATCGATATGGATGATACTCTTCTAAGACATGATAAAACTATATCTAAAGAGAATATAGAAGCATTACATAAAGCTCGGGAAAAAGGAGTATATGTAGTAATATCTACAGGAAGGGTTTTTGCTTCCGCGTATGCCTACGCAGATATGATTGGTTTTAGAACTTACATAATTGCAAGTAATGGTGCTTTGATAAGAGACCCTGATAATAATACTATTTATGAAAGCCTTCTAAACTATGACAGCATGGAGGAAATTATAAAAGTATGCCAAAAGTACAATACATATTTCCAGCTTATAAGTGACAAAACGGTGTTTTCTCCGGAGATAACAAATAAGTTTCAAAGGTATGCCGAGTGGAATGAGCTATTTAAAACAGAGTTAAAAGTGGATGTCCAGGAGGTAAAGGAACCGTTAAAAGAGTTGGACAAATTAAAAAGTAGTATTTTGAAAATCATAGTTTTTAACGATGATGTTGAAGTATTAAAAAGCATAAGAGAGGAATTGTCAAAGAATACCTCAATACAGATAACCAGTTCTTATATGGACAATATTGAAATTGTCAATAAAGGAGTCAGCAAAGGAAGGGCCCTTAAAATTCTAGGAGGTTATTTGGGAATAGAAAGAGAAGAAATGATAGCAATAGGAGATAGTGAAAATGATATAGAAATGATCAAATTCGCAGGACTGGGTGTGGCGGTTGAAAATGCTATTGATGAGGTCAAAAAAGTGGCAGACTTTATAACGAAATCTAATATGGAGGACGGTGTAAAGTACGTTATTGATAAATTTATATTACAATCATAAGAAAGGAGTATTTCTATGAAAAAAACAGTACATTTGCGCATAACCGGACATGTGCAAGGGGTGGGGCTGAGGTATTCTGTGTATCAAAAGGCAGTTTCTTTGGGAATTGCAGGTTATGCGGAAAATCTTTATGATGGCAGTGTAGAAGTTGTTGCAGAAGGGGAAGAGGAAAGTATTAAAGAATTGATAAATTTTATTAAAACAGGTTTGAGATGGGCAAAAGTAGATAATGTAGAAGAAAGATGGTCGGATTACAAAGGGGAGTATCGGGATTTCCGGATTTATTAGTTGCTCTTTTTTTTATTCAATAAAACGTTTAAATGTGATATAATAATTAAAAAATAGTTTTACTATTTTAATGAGTTAATTTATTAATAGCGATTGAGGGTGCATGAATATGAGGATGGAATTCGATTTAAAACTTCAACAAACTCAAAAACTTATAATGACTCCTGAACTAAAACAGGCTATTGAGATTTTACAATTAAATTCCTTAGAACTTAATGCTCTTATAGAACAGGAATTAGAGACTAATCCTCTTCTTGAAAAAGAAGAAGTTATCGAAGAAGATATATATGAATCTAATGATTTTACTGAGTTGGCTAAATATATACGAGAAACAGAAGAGAGAATGTATTATGATGATTCCGATGATGAAGAAATAGAAGAAGTCAATTATGAAAACTTTGTGTCCACAAAGCCTTCTTTGACTGACCACCTTTTGTTCCAACTTCACATAACCCCTGTTTCTCCTAAAATCCAGAAAATATGTGAATATATAATATTTAGTCTAAGTCCGAGTGGTTATTTGAGAGAGGATATAAAAGATATTGCGGAAATTCTGGAATGTACTGAAGAAGAGGTATTAGAAGGATTATCTATAGTTCAATCTTTTGACCCCCCAGGAATTGCAGCACGTAATTTGCAAGAATGTTTAAAACTTCAGCTTTTAGCCCAAGATAGTTACAAAGGCATTGTAAAAGAATTGGTAGACTATCATCTTGAGGAAATTGCTGAGGGGAAGTATTCATACTTAGCAAAGTTGTATAATATTTCCCTAAAAGAAGTGCAACAAGCTGTAGATTTTATAAAAAAACTCAATCCTAAACCGGGAAGCAGCTTTTCTTCTACAGCAGATGTTAGATATATTGTACCAGATGTGGAGGTAATAAAAAGAGAGGGAGAGTATTTTGTTATAGTAAACGATTCAGTCACTCCTAAGCTCAAGATTAATAATTACTATCATTCTATTTTAAATAGCCATGATGAAGAAGCTAAAAAATATATAAATTCAAAACTGCAATCAGCCATGTGGCTTATAAAGAGTTTAGAAAGTAGAAAAGAAACTTTGTATAAAGTAGTTAAAGCAATAGTGGAGTTACAAAGGGATTTTCTTGACAAAGGTATCAATTACTTAAAGCCTATGACACAAAAACAAATTGCTGATATTGTAGGTATCCATGAATCTACTGTCAGCAGAGCTATAAATGGGAAATATGTTGCGACTCCAAGAGGGCTTTTTGAACTAAAATTTTTCTTTCAATCTGGAATTTCTAATAAAAATGGGAATGAATTTTCTGCTGAAACTATTAAAAATCTCATAAAAAAATTGATCGAAGAAGAAGATCCAACAAATCCTTTAAGTGACCAGAAAATAGCGGATATTTTAAAAGAAAAAAATATTAATATTTCAAGAAGAACAGTGGCAAAATATAGAGAGGAATGCAACATTCCTTCTACTATCAAAAGAAGAAGATATTAAATGGGCATGTAAATGCCCATTTAGGCTATTGAAAAAGCTTTATTAATAGTATAAAATAGTTAATGTAAATACTTTTTATGAAATGTGGGACATTTATAGAATAACGGGACTTTAACCGTCCTGAAGAGGGAAATGGCATGAAAGATATTATAGCTTTACAACAAAAGATAGTACCAGAGTTAATAGATTTACTTCAAAAGAGATATACTATAATGCGAAACATATATTTTAATCAACCCATAGGGCGAAGGGCACTTTCACACCAGTTGAATATGGGGGAACGAATAATTAGAAGTGAGGTATCCTTTTTGAAGGCTCAAGGTTTGGTGGATATAAATCCGATGGGAATGACAATTACTAAAGAAGGAGAAGAACTTATTGAAAACCTCAAAGATTTTATTCATGAGCTTAAAGGATTAAATAACATTGAAAATCTTTTAGAAGACAAGCTACAGGTAGAAAAAGTTATAGTAGTACCAGGTGATGTTGAAGAAGACTCCATGATAAAAAAAGAGTTAGGCAAATCTGCAGCTAATTACCTAAAAACAATAATAAAATACGACAGTATAATTGCCTTAACGGGTGGCTCAACTGTCTTAGAAGTTGCAAATGGTATGCCTCAACTTTATTCCCAATCAAACATAGTAGTTGTGCCAGCCCGTGGTGGATTAGGCCGGGAAGTAGAAAAGCAGGCAAATACAATCGCTTCAATTTTAGCTAAAAAACTTGGCGGTACATACAAGATGTTGCACGTGCCGGACAATTTAGGCAAAGAGGCGGTAAAGAGTCTCATCAAAGAGCCGGATATAAAAGATGTGGTAGAAACCTTGAAAAAAGCAGATATTTTGATATTTGGAATAGGTCGCGCAGATATAATGGCAGAGAGAAGGAATTTACCACAAGATATTAGAGATTTTTTAGAAGCGAACAATGCTACAGCTGAAGCTTTAGGCTATTACTTTGATAAAGAAGGGAAAGTAGTCTATGCTACACCAAGTATTTTTCTGACTTTAGAAGACCTAAAGTTTGTTAAAAATTTAATAGCAGTATCTGGCGGAAAAGGTAAAGCAGAAGCTATTGTTTCTACTTGCAGAAGTGGCAATGTACAAGTGCTTGTCACTGATGAAGGAGCTGCTTTTGAGATTTTAAAAATTGTTTAAAACACCTTTTCAGGTGTTTATAAAATAAAAATCAAGGAGGAATACATAATGGGTGTTAAAGTTGCTATCAATGGTTTTGGAAGAATTGGAAGAAATGTATTCAGAGCTGCATTTAAGAAAAATGTTGACCTTGAATTTGTAGCTATCAACGATTTAACAGATGCAAAAACATTGGCTCATCTATTAAAATACGATTCTACTTTTGGTAAATTTGAAGGAGAAGTATCTTATACGGATGATGCGTTAATTGTAAATGGCAAGGAAATTAAAATTTTCAAAGAAACTGACCCTGCAAAGCTTCCATGGGGAGAATTAGGAGTAGACATTGTAATTGAATCCACAGGAAGATTTACAAACAAAGATGATGCTATAAAGCACATCCATGCTGGAGCTAAAAAAGTTATAATTTCTGCACCTGCTAAGAATGAGGACATAACAATTGTTATGGGTGTTAATGAAAACATGTATGACCCAGCTAACCATCATGTAATTTCAAATGCTTCTTGTACAACCAACTGCTTAGCACCAATAGCTAAGGTTATTAACGACAAATTCCGCATTAAAAAAGGTATGATGACAACAGTTCACTCTTACACAAATGACCAAAGAATACTTGACTTACCTCACAGCGATTTGAGAAGAGCAAGGTCTGCGGCTATGTCAATAATACCTACTACAACAGGTGCAGCAAAGGCTATTCACTTAGTAATTCCTGAATTAAAAGGAAAAATGAATGGTTTTGCGATGAGGGTTCCAACTCCAGACGTATCTGTTGTTGATCTTGTTGCAGAAGTTGAAGTACCTGTTACAGTTGAAGAGGTTAATGCAGCATTAAAAGAAGCTTCTGAAACATATATGAAAGGCATTTTAGGTTATTCTGAAGAGCCATTAGTTTCAATGGACTATAAAGGAGACGACAGATCTTCTATAGTTGATGCACCTCTTACAATGGTAATTGAAGGAACATTAGTGAAAGTTGTTTCTTGGTATGACAATGAATGGGGTTATTCCAACAGAGTTGTTGACCTTGCAAAATATATTGCTGACAGACTCTAAGTAGTAAAGGGTCCGTGTCCTTTGTGGACCGGACCTTTAAATCCTAATATAAGGAGGTTTTTGTGATGAAAAAGACAGTGCGTGATATAGATGTGGCAGGAAAAAGAGTTTTAGTGAGAGTAGATTTTAATGTGCCTATGGATGAAAACAAAAATATAACAGATGACACTCGTATAAAAGCAGCACTTCCTACTATTGAGTATTTAATAAATCACAATGCTAAAGTAATACTGGTATCCCATTTAGGAAGACCAAAGGGCAAAGTAAATCCAGAATATTCTTTAAAACCTGTTGCAAAAAGGTTGTCAGAGCTTTTAGGCAAACAAGTCATTATGGCAGAGGATGTAATTGGAGATGATGCTAAAACAAAAGCAGCTGCATTAAAAGAAGGAGAAGTATTGCTTTTAGAAAATGTGAGATTCCACGCAGAAGAAGAGAAAAATGACACTCAATTTGCAAAAGAGTTAGCTTCTTTAGCAGATATATATGTAAATGATGCTTTTGGCACAGCTCACAGGGCCCATGCTTCTACAGCAGGCGTTGCAGCTTATTTGCCGGCAGTATCAGGCTTTTTAATTGAAAAAGAACTTACTATTATGGGAGAAGCTTTAGAAAATCCAAAGAGACCATTTGTCGCTATATTAGGAGGAGCTAAAGTTTCTGACAAAATAGGGGTTATAACAAACCTATTAGAAAAAGTAGATAGCCTTTTAATTGGCGGTGGTATGGCTTACACCTTTATAAAAGCAAAAGGATATGAAATTGGTAAGTCGCTTTTAGAAGAGGATAAAATAGAGTTAGCTAAAGAATTAATGGAGAAGGCTAAGCAAAAAGGTGTTAATTTGATGCTTCCTGTTGATACAGTTATTGCTAAAGAATTGAAATCAGGCGTACCTTATGAAGTAGTCGATATAGACAAAATGCCTCAAGACCAAATAGGAGTAGACATTGGACCTAAGACTATTGAAGAATACTCAAAAGTGATAAAACACGCCATGACAGTAGTGTGGAATGGGCCTATGGGAGTTTTTGAAATTCCTGAGTTTGCAAAAGGTACAGAGGCTATTGCGAAAGCTTTGAGTGAATGCAAAGGTACTACTATAGTAGGCGGTGGTGATTCTGCAGCTGCTATAGAGCAATTAGGATATGCGGATAAAGTCACTCATATTTCTACTGGAGGAGGAGCTTCTCTAGAGTTTTTGGAAGGCAAAGTATTGCCAGGAATTGATGTTTTAAATGATAAGTAAAGGGGTGTTTGTTTTGAGAAGACCAATAATTGCAGGTAACTGGAAAATGCACATGACCCCTTCTGAAGCGGTGAAGTTAGTTGAGGAATTGATACCTCAAGTGAAAGACGCAAAAGCAGAAGTTGTAGTAATACCTCCTTTTGTTGACTTGACAGAGGTAAATAAAGTAATTCAAGGTACTAATATTCTTCTCGGAGCACAAGATATGTTTTGGGAAGAAAAGGGCGCATATACGGGGGAAATTTCACCTTTAATGCTTAAAGAGATTGGGGTGAAATATGTTGTAATAGGCCACTCTGAAAGAAGGCAGTATTTTGGTGAGACTGATGAAATGGTGAATAAAAAAGTTTTATCCGCTCTATCTCACGGCTTAAGTCCTATTGTGTGTGTAGGAGAATCTCTTTCTCAAAGAGAAGAAGGAAAAACTTTTGAAGTAGTTTTAAATCAAACTAAAGAGGCTTTAAAAGGTGTTTCCCACGATGATATTGTAAATGTAGTAATAGCTTATGAGCCAATTTGGGCTATAGGTACTGGCAAAACTGCTACAGCTAAAGATGCCAATGAAGTGATAAAAGCTTTAAGGAATACTATAGCTTCCCTTTATGGAAAAGAAAAAGCAAGTTTAGTTAGGATACAGTATGGGGGGAGTGTAAAGCCCGAGAACATTTCTGAACTCATGGCAGAGAGCGATATAGACGGGGCTTTAGTAGGGGGAGCAAGTCTTGTAGCATCAGATTTTGCAAAGATTGTCAATTATTAAGGAGAGGATTATATGCCTGAAAAATTAACCATGCTAGTTATACTGGATGGGTTTGGACTATCAGACAAAAAAGAAGGAAATGCAGTATATCAAGCTAATACTCCAAATTTAGATTTTTACTTTAAAAACTATCCCCATACGATTCTTTCCGCCAGTGGCCTTGCAGTAGGACTTCCTGAGGGACAAATGGGAAACTCAGAAGTAGGGCACTTAAATATTGGAGCGGGAAGAATAGTATATCAAGAACTTACGAGAATTAGTAAAGATATAAAAGAAGGTACTTTTTTTAAGAAAAAAGAATTTTTAGATGCGATAGAAAATGTAAAGAAAAACAACTCAAAACTACATCTTTTTGGCCTTTTGTCAGATGGAGGGGTTCACAGCCACATAACTCATTTATTTGCTTTAATGAAATTGGCAAAAGAACATGGGTTAAAAGAAATATATATTCATGCTTTCTTAGATGGAAGAGATGTTCCACCCGCCTGTGCAAAGGAATATATAAAGCAGTTTGAAGAAGAGTCAAACAGGATTGGCATAGGAAAAATTGCAACGATTTCTGGAAGATATTATGCAATGGATAGAGACAAAAGATGGGATAGAACTAAAAAGGCTTATGATGCAATAGTGTTGGGAAAAGGTGTTTATGCTAATTCACCAATGGAAGCAATAGATATAGCTTATTCAAAAGACCAAACTGACGAGTTTGTAGAACCAACGGTAATTTTAGAAAATGGAAAGCCAGTTGCTACGGTAGAAGCGGGGGATTCTATAATATTCTTCAATTTTAGACCTGACAGAGCAAGGCAACTTACCAGAGCTTTTATTGACGAGGTATTTAACCATTTTGAAAGAGAAAAAGGGTATTTGCCTGTATTCTTTGTGTCTATGACGCAATATGATGAAACCTTTGAAAACACACATGTGGCGTATAAGCCAGAAAGACTGGAGAATACTCTTGGTGAATACTTAAGTAAAAAAGGGATTAAACAGCTTAGAATTGCAGAAACAGAAAAATACGCCCATGTGACTTTCTTCTTCAACGGTGGCGTAGAAGAGCCAAATGAAGGGGAAGAAAGAATTTTAGTTCCTTCGCCTAAAGTAGCTACTTACGACCTAAAGCCAGAAATGAGCGCTTATGAGGTTACAGATACTGTAATACCTAAGATTATGTCAGATCAATATGGCTTTATTCTTTTAAACTTTGCAAATCCTGATATGGTAGGGCATACAGGAGTTTTAAATGCTGCAATAAAAGCGATTGAAGCAATAGATGAGTGCCTTGGAAGAATAGTAAATGCTGTTCAAAGTGTAGGAGGGACAATAATTATAACAGCTGACCATGGCAATGCGGAAGAGATGATTGACCCTGTGACAAAAGAGCCACAGACAGCTCATACTACAAACCCAGTTCCATTTATTGTTATAGGTGAGGGAGATATTGATTTAAGAAAAGATGGGATACTGGCTGACATTGCTCCTACAATTTTGGACATAATGAAACTACCAGTTCCTAAAGAGATGACGGGAAAATCTTTAATCATTGGAAGAAGATAAAATTTAAAATAAAATTTAAAAAGAAAGGAGAAATTGTCATGTCATCAATAATTGATATTTTTGCAAGAGAAATACTTGACTCCCGTGGAAATCCCACAGTTGAAGTAGAGGTAGAGTTAGATAGCGGTGCCGTAGGAAGAGCTGCTGTGCCTTCAGGGGCTTCTACAGGAGCTTTTGAAGCAGTTGAGTTAAGAGATGGAGATAAATCAAGATATTTGGGAAAAGGAGTGCTAAAAGCTGTTCAAAATGTCAATGACATTATTGCTCCTGAGCTAATTGGCATGGAAGCACAAGACCAAGTAGCAATTGACAAAGCGATGATTGAACTAGATGGAACTCCCAATAAGAGCAAATTAGGAGCAAATGCTATCTTAGGGGTATCTTTGGCAGTGGCAAAGGCAGCAGCTGAGGAATGTGGTTTACCTTTGTATCAATACATTGGTGGAGTAAATGCAAAAACTCTTCCTGTGCCAATGATGAACATATTAAACGGTGGAAAACACGCTGATAACAATGTAGATATACAAGAGTTTATGATAATGCCTGTTGGTGCTCCAAACTTCCGTGAAGCATTAAGAATGTGTTCAGAAGTTTATCACAATTTGAAAAACGTGTTACATTCTAAAGGGTTAAGTACAACAGTTGGTGATGAAGGAGGTTTTGCTCCCAACCTTACCTCAAATGAAGAAGCTATACAAGTCATATTGGAAGCTATAGAAAAAGCGGGATATGTGCCAGGAGAAGATATAGTATTAGCATTAGATCCTGCTTCAACAGAGCTTTATAAAGAGGATGGGAAATATCATTTTGAAGGAGAAGGAATTGTAAGAACCCCCGAAGAAATGGTAGATTTTTGGGAACAACTTGTTAACAAATATCCTATTGTCTCTATTGAAGACGGTCTTGCAGAAGAAGACTGGAACGGATGGAAACTATTGACTGAAAGATTAGGCAAGAAGATACAGCTTGTAGGAGACGACTTATTTGTAACGAATACTCAAAGACTTTCAAAAGGTATAAGCATGGGAGTAGCAAATTCAATCCTTATAAAACTCAATCAAATAGGAACTTTAACAGAAACTCTTGATGCTATTGAAATGGCAAAAAGAGCAGGATATACAGCTGTTGTGTCTCACCGCTCAGGAGAGACAGAAGATTCAACAATTGCAGACCTTGTAGTTGGAGTAAATGCAGGGCAAATTAAAACTGGAGCACCTGCAAGAACTGACAGAGTCGTAAAATACAATCAGCTTTTAAGAATTGAAGAAGCTTTAGGAAGCACAGCTCAATATCTTGGCAAAAATGCTTTTTACAATATTAAGAAATAAGGGGATCCAAAAAGGATTCCCTTTTTATATAAAAACCTCTTGATCAACATAGCAATTCTTTGTATAATATAAACTGTGGTATTGTGTTTCAAAAATTAGGATAAGGCGGTGTAAATATGCTAAAAACTGTACTCATGGTTATACATGTTTTAGTTAGTCTTTTCTTAATAGCTGTGATACTTTTGCAAAAAGGTAAAAGTGCAGGCATTTCAGGAGTAATAGAAGGAGGAGCAGAAACCTTTTTTGGGAAAAATAAAGCTCGAACCATGGAGGGGACATTAGAAAAGCTCACAACCATAGCGGCAGCGTTGTTTATAATTTTGTCTATGGTGTTGACCGTAATGATGGCTAAATAAAAAAGACGGTATCAAGAAAAGAAATGGAAAAACCCTTTTATGGGTTTTTATTTTTACCACCATAAATAAAAAAGGCTAGGTGGTCAAATGAAAATTAGAGAAATTACAGAGGAATTAGAATATCAACTGCTTTCTCCTTATGCGACAAAAAGCCGTGAAACTCGCGGCAGGGATAGAGAAGAAGAAAAATGCGATATAAGAACAGAGTTTCAAAGGGATAGAGACAGGATTATTCATAGCAAAGCTTTTAGAAGATTGAGCCACAAAACACAAGTCTTTATTTCTCCAGAAGGTGACCATTATAGAACAAGGCTAACTCATACTTTAGAAGTAGCTCAGATTGCAAGAACAATTGCAAGAGCTTTGAGGTTAAACGAAGATTTGACAGAAGCTATTGCTTTAGGTCATGATTTAGGACATACTCCTTTTGGCCATTCTGGTGAGGAAGTTTTAAATAGACTTTTAAAAGATGGCTTTAGACATAATGAACAAAGCATTAGAGTGGTTGAGATTTTGGAAAAGGATGGAAAGGGTCTTAATTTGACTTGGGAAGTTAAGGACGGCATTTGTAACCACTCTACCTCAGGAAATCCCCAGACTTTAGAGGGACAAGTAGTACAAATTTCTGATAAAATAGCTTATATTAACCATGATATTGATGATGCGATAAGGGGAAAAGTTTTAAATCCGGAGGATTTACCAAAAGATTTAATAGCAATTTTGGGTGATAAGCATAGTAAGCGAATAGATACAATGGTAAAAGATGTTATAAATAATAGCTTAGGAAAGCCGAAAGTTTCAATGAGTAAAGAGATTTATGAGGCTACTTATAGCCTGAGGGATTTTTTGTTCAAAAAAGTTTATATTGGGTCAAAAGCTAAAAAAGATGAGGAAAAAGCAAAAAGAATAGTAGAACAATTGTTTTATTACTTTTATGACAATATTGAAAAGATGCCTCAAGAATTTATAAAACTTGCTGAGATTTATGGAAGAGAAAGAGCTGTTGCTGATTATATTGCTGGTATGACAGACAAATATGCTTTTTTAAAATACAAAGAGATTTTTTTGCCCAGTCCTTGGTTTGAGTAAAATATTTTTTGATTTTAATAAAAATTTAATAAAACCAAAGAAGGATTTTTGAATCTTTTGTCGAATATATATTGGTCGTCACTAATAAATTAATTTGGTAAAGAGGAATTTAACAATTTTTGTCGAATAGAATAATTAGGTGATATTGATGGCTTACTCAAAAGAAATGATTGAAAAGGTCATAGAAGCAAATGACATAATAGATGTTATATCAGAGTATGTAGAACTAAAAAAAGCGGGAAAAGAATTTAAAGGTCTATGTCCTTTTCATAGAGAAAAAACCCCATCTTTTATGGTAAGTCAAGAAAAACAGGTTTATCACTGTTTTGGCTGTAATGCCAGTGGAAATGTTGTTACTTTTATAATGGATATTGAAAATTTGACTTTTAAAGAAGCAATTGAATTTTTAGCAGATAGAGTAGGAATAACTCTTGAAGAAACTGTGCTTACAGAAAGGGAGTACCAAAGAAAGAAACTTATTGACGAAATATATAAAGTAAATAAATTAGCAACTATGTATTTTTACAATAAGCTTTTTTCTGAAGAAGGTAGACAGGCTTTAACCTATATAAGAAAAAGAGGTTTGACAGAAGCAACGATAAAGAAGTTTGGAATAGGCTATTCATCACCTCATGGAAATGGACTTTTAAACTTTTTAAAAGAAAAAGGCTATACAGAAAGTTTTCTGGTAAAGGCTGGACTTTTGTCTCAAAAAAATAACCGCTATTACGACAGGTTTAGAAATAGAGTAATGTTTCCTATTATAGATGTAAAGGGTAATGTTATAGGTTTTGGAGGCCGTTCTATTGATGATAGTTTGCCTAAATACTTAAACACTCCGGAGACAGAGGTCTTTAAAAAAGGCAAAACGCTATTTGCAATAAATTTTGCTAAAAAAACTCAACAAGACAAATTTATAATTGTAGAAGGATACATGGACGCTATTTCCTTACATCAAGCCGGAATAGATTGTGCTGTAGCATCTTTAGGAACCGCTTTGACAGAGGACCAAGCAAGACTCATAAAAAGGTATAAAGGAAATGTTGTAATTGCTTATGATGCGGATGAAGCTGGTATTAGTGCCGCATTAAGAGGACTTGACATTCTTGATGAATTGAATTTAAATATAAAAGTACTGACTATTCCTTATGGGAAAGACCCTGATGAGTTTATAAAAAAAGAAGGAGTAAACGCATTTAATCAATTAATAGAAAATGCCGATAGTTTAATTGAGTTTAAAGCAAAGGTATTTAGAAAAAATCTCGACCTTGATAATCCTCAAGATAGAATAATATATGTTAAAAAAATTGCAAAAGATATTGCAAAACTTTCTGATGAAGTGAAAAGGGAAGTCTATATTTCTTCAGCTGCTAAAGTTGCTCAAATACCTGAGAATGCAGTGAGAACAGAGGTTGCGCGTTTTGTCAATAGGGAAATTGAAAAAAATCAAAAAAATATGTATATGGCTGGCAATATAAGGCATAATATATACAGTAGTAGTAAAATATCACCAGAAAAGTACTTAATTGCATTGCTGCTGTATGATAATAATCTTTACAAAAGGGTGAAAGAAACAATTACCGCCGATATGCTGGAGAATGTTAAATTAAAGCCAATTTTTGGAGAAATAATGTCAAGGTTGGAGGATGGAAAAAAAACTCAAATAAATGATATTGTTTATTTATTACAAGAGGAAAATCTCATATCTGATTTTAATGATATTATTAAAGCTTTTTATGAGAGTGAAAATGTTACTGAACAAGCTGTTGATGATATTATAAACAAGATTCTCATTAACAGTTTGGCAGTTAAAAGAGAAAAGATTAAAAGAGCTATCAATGAAGCTCATATGTTGGGGGATATAGAGAAAGAAAGGCAACTTTTAATAGAATTACAAAATTGTGAAAAGGAGATGCTAAAGATAAAAAATGGCTAAAAAGAAAGAAACCCATAGGGAGGGGAAACCTATGAACAACGAAGAATTGTCTAAAGAAGCCATTACAGAACTTATCAATAAAGGAAAAAAAACTGGGATGCTCACCTACAATGAGATAATGGATTCTTTAGAAGATATTGATTTAAATCCTGACCAAATTGAGAAAGTATATGATGCTTTTGAAGACATGGGAATTGAAATTGTTGGGGAAGAACCTCGTCAGGAAGAAATAACTGAAGAAGATTTAGATTTAGACCTTTCTCTTCCTGAAGGAATCAGTATAGATGACCCTGTTAGAATGTATTTGAAGGAGATAGGCAAGATTCCCCTTCTCACTCCTGAAGAAGAGATTGAATTGGCAAAAAGAATCGAACAAGGAGACGAAGAAGCTAAAAAAAGACTTATAGAAGCTAATTTGAGATTGGTTGTAAGCATAGCCAAAAGATACGTAGGAAGAGGAATGCTTTTCTTAGATTTGATACAAGAAGGAAATTTGGGGTTACTCAAAGCAGTTGAAAAATTTGACTATAGAAAAGGCTATAAATTTAGTACTTACGCTACATGGTGGATAAGACAGGCTATTACAAGAGCTATTGCAGATCAAGCAAGAACCATAAGAATCCCTGTACACATGGTAGAAACTATCAATAAATTGATAAGAGTCCAAAGGCAATTGCTGCAGGAATTAGGTCGTGAGCCCACTCCTGAAGAGTTGGCAAAAGAGATGGGGATGCCAGAAGAAAAAGTAAGAGAGATAATGAAAATAGCACAAGAACCTGTATCTTTAGAAACTCCTATTGGGGAAGAGGAAGACAGCCACTTAGGCGATTTTATACCCGATGAAGATGCACCAGCTCCAGCAGAAGCTGCTGCTTTTACAATGCTAAAAGAACAGTTGATGGATGTTCTTGATACCCTAACGCCAAGGGAAGAGAAAGTACTAAGACTTAGGTTTGGCCTAGATGACGGTCGAGCAAGAACTTTAGAGGAAGTAGGAAAAGAGTTTAATGTTACAAGAGAACGCATAAGGCAAATTGAAGCAAAGGCTTTGAGAAAATTGAGGCATCCCAGCAGGAGCAAAAAATTAAAAGATTTCCTTGATTGAATAAGCTTCTTGACAATAGGGCAAAAATCTGTATAATTATTATTGTATTCCTCAGTAGCTCAAGGGTAGAGCAACCGGCTGTTAACCGGTAGGTTGTAGGTTCGAATCCTACCTGAGGAGCCACTTTTTGGGCCTTTAGCTCAGCTGGCAGAGCGGTCGGCTCATAACCGATTGGTCCGGGGTTCAAATCCCTGAAGGCCCACCATTTAGAGAAAAAAAGCATTTAGCTTTAAATGCTTTTTTATTTTTTTATACTTTTAGGAGGATTACATGAAACTTACAGAGCGATTAGGGAAAATTGCTGAATATATTCCTCATGGGTCAAAAGTTGCAGATATAGGTACTGACCATGGTTTTATTCCTGTTTACCTTATCAAAAGTAAAATAGCTACCTACGTTGTTGCTTCAGATTTAAATAAAGGTTCATTAAATAAAGCTGTAAAAGAAGTTCAAAAGCGAAATTTGCAATCTTTGATAGACACAAGGTTAGGGAATGGTCTTAATGTTTTATCGCCAGGGGAAGTAGACGTAGTTGTTATTGCAGGTATGGGAGGAATTTTAATTACAAAAATATTAGAAGAAGGAAAAGATATTGCAAAAACTATTAAGAAATTTATACTTCAACCTATGAAAGATTCTGCATATTTGAGGAAATACTTAATAGAAAATGGATATAAAATTTGTGATGAGGAATTAGTTAAAGAAAATCAAAAATATTATGAAATAATAGTAGCAGAACATGGTAGACAAAAAGTCAAAAATGACATATATTATGAAGTAGGGGAAAAACTCATACAAAAAAAGCATCCACTATTAGAAGAATTCTTGCAGTATAAAATCGACAAAATGAAGAAAATCATAAATAAACTTCCCAAGACCAATGAAAAGCGTAAGCAATTAGATGAAAAAGTAAAGAAATTCGAGGTGTTGATAAATGGGCTTAAAATGCCAAGTAATAGCTTCCATAATGGATAAGCTTGCGCCGCGTAAATTCGCTGAAGAATGGGATAACGTAGGATTATTGGTAGGAGATGGTTCTAAAGATGTCTCAAAAATTTTAGTAGCTTTGGATGCCACTTTTGAAGTAGTTAAAGAAGCAATTGACAAAAAAGTAGATATGATTGTAACTCATCATCCGTTAATTTTTAAGCCAATAAAAAATGTCAAAGCTGATAATCCAGTGGGCTCATTGTTAATACAACTTATTAAAAATGATATCTCGCTTTATGCAGCCCATACCTCTTTTGATATAGCTCCAAATGGGATGAATGATATTTTGTGTAACGTCTTAGGAATATATGATAGGGAAGTTTTGGATGTCACTTATTCCGAAGGATATAAAAAAATTGCAGTTTATGTGCCACAAGGGTATGAAGAGATTGTAAAAAATGCTATGTGCAATGCAGGAGCTGGTTTTATTGGAAATTATAGTAATTCTACTTTTCAGACCCAAGGCATTGGAACTTATAAGCCTTTAGAGGGGACGAATCCATTTATTGGTGAAATAGGGAAGATAGAAAAAGTGGAAGAAGTAAAAATAGAAACAGTAGTGCCTCAGAAATATTTAGAAAAAGTAATAAATGCAATGCTAAATGTTCATCCCTATGAAGAGGTTGCCTATGATGTATATCCTTTGGAAAATCTTAAAGAAGAATATGGGCTTGGAAGAATTGGAACTATTTCAGAAACAACTTTAAAAGAATTGGCACTACAAGTAAAAGCAAAACTTAAAATCAATAATTTAAGAGTGGTAGGAGACCCTAATAAAAAGATAAAAAAAGTGGCTGTGTGTGGTGGAAGCGGTGCAAGTCTTATTCACAAAGCTGTTTCTAGAGGAGCAGATGTGTTGATAACGGCAGATATTGGCTATCACGATGCTGTAGAAGCCCAGCACCTCGGATTATCTTTAATTGATGCGGGACATTTTGCTACAGAGAATATTGCAGTTAGGTTTATTGCAGAATATATAATTGATGAAACTCAGAAACAGGGGAACGAAATAGAAGTATTAGTTAGTGAAAGTCAAAAAGATCCTTTTATGTATCTATAATTATGTTGACAAAAACGGATATATATGATAATATATACTCGCCTGATATTAGAAAGATATATAAGAAATAACGTATGTGAGTAAGTCGGATGGCCGCGTGCGATTTTCGCACGAGGAAAGTCCGAGCTCCACAGGGCAGGGTGCCGGGTAATACCCGGTGGAGGCGACTCCAAGGAAAGTGCAACAGAAATATACCGCCTGGCACTCAACTTGCTGAGTGCTGGGTAAGGGTGGAAAGGTGAGGTAAGAGCTCACCAGGGACCAGGCGACTGGTCTGCTCTGCAAACCCCACCCGGAGCAAGGCGAATAGGAGGGAGTAGGTGGCCCGCCGTTTCCCTCGGGTTATGCCGCTGGAGGTGTCAGGCAACTGACCCCCTAGATAGATGGCCATCCTCGACAGAACTCGGCTTACAGACTTGCTCACATGTGTTTAAAAATACCATAATTTTGTGGTATTTTTTATTTTTTTTTATACAAAATTAAAAAAATGTTTGATCCATAAATTTTTGTTTGATTTAAAAGTTGTTTTTTGCTAATATTATATATGGGCAAAACTATTATAGAAGGAGAGATTTAAATGAGCATACATATTGGGGCTAAAGAAAACGAAATCGCTCAAACGGTGTTGTTGCCAGGAGATCCTTTAAGAGCTAAATATATAGCAGAAAATTTTCTTGAAGATGCAAAATGTTACAATGAAGTTAGAGGAATGTATGGTTTTACAGGATATTATAAAGGGAAAAGAGTGTCAGTTCAAGGAACAGGGATGGGAGTACCTTCCTTGTCTATTTATGTAAATGAGCTTATAAACAGTTACAACGTGAAAAATCTTATAAGGATAGGTACTTGTGGCTCTTTACAACCAGATATCAAGCTTAGAGATATAGTAATTGCCATGAGTTCTTCGACAGACTCTGCAATAAATAAAATTAGATTTAATGGTATGGATTATGCTCCTACAGCAAGTTTTAAATTATTAAAAAAAGCCTATGATAAAGCAATGGAGTTAGGGATACAACCTAAAGTAGGGAATATTCTTACAACCGATACTTTTTATAACGATGACCCAGACAGTTGGAAACTATGGGCGAAGTTTGGTGTTTTGGCAGTAGAAATGGAAACGGCAGGACTATATACTTTGGCTGCTAAGTACAATGTAGATGCTCTTACAATATTGACAGTGAGCGATAGCTTGGTTACCGGAGAAGCAACGACAGCTGAAGAAAGGCAAAAGACTTTTATGAACATGGTAAAAATTGCACTAGAAATAGCTGAATAATAATTTTTTAAAAGAGGATAACCTTGTTTATCCTCTTTTAAAATAATCGAAAAAGGAGCTGATAGTTGATGAAACCTTTAAAATTTAAGCCTATTTTTATGGAGAGAATATGGGGAGGTACTGCATTAAGAGATAAATTTGGATTTGATATTCACGAGGGTAAAAAAATTGGAGAATTGTGGACAATATCTGACAATAGAACAGCTGTCAGTGTAATTGAAGGTGGAGAATTTGACGGGCAAAAATTAAGTGATATAACTTACAAATTTTCTGAGGATATATATGGCAAGGGGGTAAATTATCAAAGATTTCCTTTGCTTATCAAAATAATTGATGCGCAAGACAAACTTTCTGTCCAAGTTCATCCAGATGATGAATATGCTTTTAAATACGAAAATGGCGATTCTGGAAAAACAGAGATGTGGTATATAATAGATGCAAAACCAGGGGCTAAACTTGTATGTGGTTTAAAGGAAGGAACTACAAAAGAAGAATTTAAAAGGCTATTGGAGGAAGAAAGATTAGAAGAATGTTTAAAAGAAATAGAAGTAAAGCCAGGAGATGTGGTTTACATACCTTCAGGGATGGTGCATGCTATAGGTGAAGGCATACTTATTTGTGAAATTCAACAAAATTCAGACCTCACCTATAGAGTATATGATTACAATAGAGTAGATGAATTCGGGAGGAAGAGAGAGTTACATATAGAAAAAGCATTAGATGTTATAAATTTTAATTTAAAAACAGATAAAATAATACCTGAATTTAAAGGAATACAAGGCGGACGCATATCTCATGTTGTTAAATCTCCATATTTTCAGGTAAGTATAATTGAAATATATGAAGAAGTAAAAATAGATACAGAAGGAAAATTTAACACTTTAACAGCTGTAGAAGGAAATTGTAAAATTGACTATTATGAAGGTACTGTTGAATTAAAGGCAGGAGAAACTGTATTAATACCTGCTTCTATTCCAAGTTATACAATAGAGGGCAATTGCAAGGTGCTCAAAGCTTATATATAGAAAGCGTAAATATTGACAACCTTTTATTAAAATTGTATAATAAAAAAGCAAGAAGTGGGGTTATAGCTCAGCTGGTCAGAGCGCTACGTTGACATCGTAGAGGTCACAGGTTCGATCCCTGTTAACCCCACCAATAATATGAAGGCTTTCCGCATCTATTTAATGTCGGAATTTTTATTTTGGTGCCGTTTTGGTGCCCAAAAATTTTTCTATTTTTTGTATGGCTTCTTTTTTTATTTCAGGAGTTGTAGCTAAAAATTATCCTACAGTAACTGGACCGCTGGGGGATATATACCGGCCTTAGGAAAATGGAGAACTGTGCCGGGTTTTTTGTGGCCTGCGACCTGCTCTTTCTGAACGCAGAGCTCATAAAAGAATTGCTCAACGGCTTCGAGAGCTTCAATGTGGTGTGCTCCCGATACCGGGACTGCTGGAGCCTCTTCACGCCGTTTACAACAAAAACTGCATTGATGCCATCGAGGTCCTTCCATCGAGGTTATTATTGAAAAGAGTGGTCCCGTTCGGATCAGGGACCTTTTTGTTCTGGTCAGAACCCGCCTCAAATTTTTTGCATTAATACCAGTGAAGACTATGAAAGAGCGCTGTTGTTGGAAAAGGATTCGATTCCGGTAAACCGATTTTTAAGGAGGGTTCACTCGTGACCTTACTGGAACTTGCCATAATACTGGGAATATCCAGGATCGGCGGTTATCTGGCGGCAAGGTTCAACCAGATGAATGTACTGGGCCAGATCATCGCCGGCCTTCTCATAGGACCTTCGGTCTTCGGCTTGGTCCACTCCGATTATGTGCTGGAGTTCATGGCCGAAATAGGTGTGGTCCTGCTAATGTTCCTGGCAGGCCTCGAGACCGACACGTCGGAACTTATAGCGTCAGGATTTTCGTCTACGGCCATCGCCGCCGGAGGGGTTATAGTGCCCTTCGCTGCAGGTGCTTGGGGCGGACTGGCTGCGGGTGTTACCCTGCCCGAGGCCCTGTTCCTGGGGACCATGTTGACAGCCACCTCTGTCAGTATAACAGTGCAGGCACTGAGGGAAATGGGAAAGCTGAATTCAAAAGAGGGTATTGCCATTATGGCTGCTGCGGTAATCGACGACGTGATAGGTATAATCGTCCTCACCTTTGTGACCGGCTATATCTCCGGTGGAACCAGGATCCTGCCGCTGATGGAGAAAATAGGAGTATTTGCGGTCGCAGTGGTAGTTATTACAGTCGTGCTTCGGAGATACGGTGAACGCATAATGGAATTAATGAGACCGGGAACCAGGATCATAACCTTCGCCTTGGTACTATGCTTTAGCGTGGCTTACTTCGCCGAAAAGGCGGACATTGCCGCCATCACCGGTGCTTACATAGCGGGCTTGATTCTTTCAAACTACAGTACAAAAGAAAAAATTGTCCGCGGCATAGAAGAAATAGCCTACCTTTTCTTCACGCCCATATTTTTCATCAGCATCGGACTGAAGACTGATGTAAGGGCTGTGCTAGGCGATATCGGCTTCAGTCTTATCATAATAGCCATTGCTGTGCTCGGCAAGATCATCGGCTGCGGGCTGACGGCAAGGCTCGTGGGATTCAACTGGAGTGAGGGCTTTACAGTAGGCGCGGGCATGGTGCCCAGGGGAGAAGTGGCCCTGATCATCGCCAACCTGGGCTTGAAAAAGGGTATTGTTTCCCAGAGGATTTTCGCTGTTTCGGTGCTGATGGTTCTTGTAACTACTCTTATTGCCCCGCCGCTTTTAAAGCTGTTTTTCCATAGGGCAGAAAATACAGAAAACGGGGAGTGAAGGCAATGTACCTGATCGTTATCATCCTTAACCGGCCAGAACTTTTAAAAAAGCTCCTGACGGTAATGAAAAGGAACGGGGCCAAGGGGGCCACGGTGCTGGACTCCATGGGTCAGGGCGTTATTATGAAAAGTTTTGAAGAAGACAGGCCAATGATCGCCAGCATTAAAAAATTGAAAGAAGAGGGACTTTTCGTGAATAAGACCATCCTTTCGGTTATAGAAGACAAGCAAAAGCTCCAGAACATAGCCGATGCCGTAGAAAGAGAGATAGGTAGTTTCGCCGAAGACAGCGAAATGGGTATAATGTTTTCTGTGCCCCTCAACATGGTTAGGGGCGGTAAGCTCGGCCGTTACGATGGGCCATTCGAATAAGAAAAGACTCTTAGAGTTGTGCTCATGTAAGGAAGCAGGATCAGTAAGGACCGTAGCCTGCACAGTAGCTATAAAAGCAAGAGACTTTAAATTGCATATAAAAAGGTTTGCAACAAAATAAGAGGTGCAAAAATCGCACCTCTTATTTTGTATATTCTTCAATGTATTTTTTAATTTCATCCTTTGTTGCAACTCTGCCTGCAACTTTGACTTCTTCATTAATCACGAGAGCAGGTGTAATCATTACGTATTCTATAATTTTATTTAAATCCTGAACTTTTTCGACTTCTGCTTCAATTCCTAGTTCTTGTAATGCAGCTTTTGTATTTTCCTCCAAAGCTTTGCACTTTGCGCATCCCATTCCAAGAATTTTAATATCCATTGTATTTTCCTCCTTTAATTTCATTTATTTGCTTTATTTTCATATAAACATTTTAATTTTATCATAAATTTTTAAAAGAAAATCATTTAATCTAAAATAGTTTTAAAAAAAATTTCCAAAAACAAATCCAATAAAAGTCGACATTATAATTACTAAACTTACATAGGTAACAGTCTTTTTTGGTCCGAGGACGCTATTAATTACAAGCATGCTGGGGAGACTCAAAGCAGGTCCTGAGAGCAAAAGTGCGAGGGCAGGACCTTGCCCCATACCGTAACCCAAAAGGCCCTGAATTATGGGAACTTCTGTAAGAGTAGAAAAATACATAAAAGCACCTATTATTGAAGCAATGAAGTTTGAAAGTAATGAGTTTCCACCGACAAGAGCTTCAACATACCTTGAGGGGAGTATTCCCGCATCATACCCAGGCCTTCCCATTAAAAATCCTGCTATCGCAACACCTGCAAAAAGAAGGGGAAGTATCTGTTTGGCAAGACTCCAAGTAGCTTCAATCCATGAGGTAATTTCTTCTTTTTTGAACCATTTAACAAGGATTATTGTAAGGATCACAAGGAAAAATACTGTCAAGTACCATTTTACGTTATATACAGTACTGAAAAATCCTACAGGCTGTGCGGGTTTACCCCATGCTGCAAAAATTAATATAAATACAAGGCTTGCAAAAAACAAAAAATCCTGCAATAGGCTTCTTCCTTCATTTTTTGTTGAAACTTGATAGATTTTTGACAACCTTGCCACATCTTCTTTTTTAAATATTATTTCCATGATTAAGCCAATAACAATTGAAAATAACACTGCCCCAACTGCCCTTGCTATTCCCAATTTGTATCCCAAAATTCTTGCTGTCATTATTATTGCAAGGACGTTTATTGCAGGTCCCGAATACAAAAACGCTATTGCGGGACCAAGACCAGCTCCTCTTTTATAAATTCCCGTGAAAAGTGGCAAAATCGTGCACGAGCAAACAGCAAGAATTGTTCCGGATACTGAGGCGACCGCGTAGGAAAGCCATTTTTTTGCCCCACCGCCGAAATATTTCATAACCGCCTGCTGGGAAATAAAGTTTGAAATTGCACCTGCTATGAAAAGAGCAGGTATTAAGCAGGTTAATACATGATGCCTTGCATAATCTTGAAGCATGTAAAGGGATTCTATGACAGCCCCTTTAAAGTGCATACTCTCTAAAGGCATATAGTAAACAAAAAAGAAAACACCTGCAATGACTAGAAATTTTTTAATTTCTTCCTTCATTTGTAGCCTCCTTTTTAATAAATTTTAATATTAACAAAATTATTCAACTTTCTCCTTACTAGAATCAATAAAGGAAACCTTAGTTACAAGATCACACTTTATGGTTTTGTCAATACAGATAAAATAATCTTTCATACAAGGGAATCTTACTTTGTAAAATACTGAAAGACCTTCTTTTTTGCTTTCTAAAATGCCAGCTTTTTTTAATATATTTAAATGTTTTGATATTGTTGATTGATCTACACCTATTTTATTTACAATTTCGCATACGCAAATCTCCTTTTCATTTAAAATTACGTCTAAAATTTTCAGCCTTGTCGGATGAGAAAGGGCCTTAAAAAATTCTGCGCGGAGTTCATAGATGTTTTCTGCCATGGGATTCACCTCCTATATTCCTATATTAGCATATAGGAAATATTAGGTCAACAAAAAATTTTCAAAAACCTAATAAGACAAAAGTTGGCTCATTGTATAATTAAATACAGCAAGATAAAAAAGAGAGTTAAAGCAAAAAAACTAGTACGATATTGGTACCAAATCAAATACATGGAAGATTGTTGCTATGGTGGTTCTTACTATTTGAATAGATGAATTCAAAGTATATTCTGGAGGAGTGATTGAAGAAGAAATTACAAAAAGGTGAAAACATATTGAAAACATTTAAATGAAAGCATATAATAGAAGGTGTGATTACCAAAGTATTGGGGGGATTTTTATGGATTTAAATTCCTACATAGACAATATGAGAGATGACATTATAAAATCAGTTCAAGAGTTGGTCAGGATAAAAAGCGTACAAGATGAACCGAAACCAGGAATGCCTTATGGAGAAGGTATTGCTAAGGCATTGGACAAAGCTTTAGAGATTGCACAAAGTTTAGGCTTAAAAACTAAAAATGTGGATGGCTATGTAGGGTATGCAGAATACGGCGAAGGAGAAGAAATGATAGGAGTTTTGGGACATTTAGATGTGGTTCCAGAAGGTGATGGGTGGACTTATCCACCTTATGGTGCTGAAATCCATGATGGAAAGATATATGGAAGAGGTACTGTAGATGATAAGGGACCGATAATCGCTGCTTTATATGGCTTAAAAGCTATAAAAGATGCAGGATTAGAACTTTCCAGAAGAGTGAGGATTTTATTTGGTACAAATGAAGAGACTGGTTCTCATGAAATTCCTTATTATTTAAAACACGATGAAGCGCCTACAATGGGCTTTACTCCTGATGCTCAATATCCCATCATATATGCAGAAAAGGGAATAACAATGTTTAATGTAGTAAAAGACTTTAATAAAAAGCCCAGCAATATAGTTATAAAATACATCAAAGGTGGAGAAAGGCCTAATGTAGTGCCAGGCTTTTGTGAAGCTGGATTAAAGGTAAAAGAGGCAAATAAGAAGAAAGAAATTCAAGATAAGCTAGAAGCTTTCGTAAAAGAGACGGGTTACAATTTGAAGGCTGAAGAAAAAGACGAAATGCTTGTAATCAAATCAGTAGGGGTTTCGGCTCATGGCAGCCTTCCACACTTAGGGAAAAATGCTATAATGCAGCTATTTCTCTTCCTTGACAGAATCGATTTAGAAGATAGCGATGTCAAAGATTTTATACATTTCTTCGCTACAAATATTGGAATAGAAACAAACGGAAAAACTTTTGGAATATACTTAAAAGATGAAACAGGAGAATTGACTTTTAACGTTGGTACTATTCAATTAGATGAAAGCAAAGGAGTATTAGGTTTAAATATCAGGTATCCTGTAAAATATAAATATGAGGATTGGATGAATATTTTTGAGAATAAAATCAAAACTAATGGAATGAGAATAGAAGACATGCTCCATCAGCCACCTTTGTATTTCCCACCAGCCCATCCTTTGATAAAAACTTTGAGCAAGGTTTATGAAGAACAGACAGGACAGAAGGCAGAGCTTTTAGCAATAGGTGGAGGAACTTACGCGAAAGAGATGCCTAACACAGTGGCTTTTGGGCCTGTTTTCCCAGGCAAGCCAGAGTTAGCACATCAAGCGGATGAATATATAGAAATTGAAGATTTGATATTAAATGCAAAAATTTATGCTCACGCTATATATGAATTAGCAAAATAAAATCCCTCTTTTGAGGGATTTTATTTTAAACTAAAATATAGTTTGTTTTCCTCTACTATAAATCCTAATTCTTTCCAAGGCAAAGATATAACACAAAATGATATTCTTATTTGGCGATTTTTACTATATAGTATATGTTATTATGCAACTAAGTGGTTTTATATTATAAATTCTATTAAAACGTTTAAATTCCTTCTTTGTATTAAAAAATTTGAGATTGACATGTTTTAGAAGGATGTGTATAATAAAAATATAGAAAGTGGGGTTATAGCTCAGCTGGTCAGAGCGCTACGCTCACATCGTAGAGGTCACAGGTTCGATTCCTGTTAACCCCACCAGTAAAATAGCGAGTTTCCGGTACTTAGTTAGTACCGGGTTTTTTGTTTTATTGCCTATTTGGTGCCAAAACTTTTTATGGTTTGGAAGATTCTTTTTATTTCAGGGCCACATAAAAGCATTGTAAGGAAATAAAAGTCGCCTCTTGACATATTATCGAAATGCTGTAGAATGGTATTATAATGAAAATCTTATCAGAGTTTTCTGTTTAAAAACTATTGTATGGAGGTTGTATAATGTACATTCCGACAATTAGCCCTTATGCTTTTAAAATTGGACCTATTGACGTTCATTGGTATGGAATTTTTATGGCTATTTCCATTGCTATTGGTGGATATTATTTGTACCGACAAGCTATGAAATTGAACTACGATGAAGATTTTTTGCTTAATCTTTTGATGATTGTAGTAATTTCGGGAGTTGTAGGTGCCCGACTTATGTTTGTGTTGGCAAATTACCCTGAGTGGTTTATTAAAGATCCTGTTCAGGTTTTAAAAATTTATGAAGGCGGATTATCTTGGCATGGAGCAGTTTTAGGTGGTTTTTTGGCAGGGCTTTATTATTGTCGTAAAAAAGGTGTGAGGATAAATCCTTTGGAGGATTTTGCTGTTTTAGGACTTTCAATTGGTAATATATTAGTCAGAATAGGCAATATATTTAACCAAGAAGTATTAGGAAGGCCTACAGAATTTGCTTTTGGCAGATGGCCTGCACAGCTGGTAGGAGTTGCAATGGGAATAATTCTTCTTATAAGGTATTTTTATATACAAAAAAAACATATGCCTGATGGATATCAATTTTGGTCTTTTATATTTTATTATCAGTTGATGAGAGGATTAATTGAAGAAACCGTAAGGGATAATCCTTTGATATGGCCTGTATATTTAAATGAAAAATGGGGAATAGGTTTTTTTACTTTAACTCAGTTAGTAACACCTTTCATTTTAATTTTGGCCTATTGGATGATTAGAAGGGTTTTAAATGACCCCAATAAACAATTTTACAATTAAACACTGCCCTTGAGGCAGTTTCAGACTGTAGACAAACTTTCGAGAATAGGATATTTTGCATAAGGAACGACTTGTGACAAAGCGGCAACAAAACTTAGCAAGACCAAGGGTGGAGGCAGGGCCGAAGCCACGGATGGCGGAGGCGGGCACTAAGACAGGGATGTCGAATGTGCCCGGTACCCTGCCAGAACCCGAAGGTCGAGCTTTAGTTTTGTCGCTTTGGAACATCGGAGTGACGATGCAAAATATCCTATTTTAAAATTTTTGACTTTGTCAACAAGCTGAAACTGCCGTTGAGGCAGTTTTCTTATTTAAGGCAAATTGAATTAATCTTTAACTATTGATAAATCTAAAAGGGAACTACTTTATTTTACAACATTTTAATGGTAAAATTATATTTGATAAATTTTTTACAGAGGAGCTGAAAAGATGGAAAAAAGAAAAGTTTTTGATGATTTATTAGTTAGGATTGACCAAATGGCAAGAGAAATTGATGATATGGATGAATTTTATGGTGAAGTTGTTAAGATATTAGCAGACAATGTTCCTTACTACAATTGGACAGGTTTTTATTTCATGAAGGATGGAGAGTTAGTAATAGGACCTTATATTGGTAGACCTACAGAGCATGTGAGAATTAAAGTAGGACAGGGAGTTTGTGGAAGAGCTGTTGCAGAAAAAAATACTATAATTGTTGATGATGTCACTAAAGAAGACAATTATCTTGCCTGCAGCCTTGAGACGAAATCGGAAATTGTAGTGCCAATATGGGCTAATGGCGACATAATAGGAGAAATAGATATTGACAGCGATGATTTAGCTGCTTTTGATGAAGAAGATAAAAGATTTTTAGAAAAAGTTGCAGAAATTATAAGTCGAAAACTCAAAAAATAGATTTCCATTGATTTTTTGTGGTATAATAATTGTGTCAGGAAGGAGGATAGGCTATGAGAGAAAGAGTAGAAGAAGTATTAGAGCTTCTAAGGCCATCTCTTCAAGCAGACGGAGGAGATGTGGAACTTATTGACGTTACAGAGGATGGAATTGTAAAGGTAAGGCTGACAGGTGCTTGTGGAGGGTGCCCTTTTGCTACGTTGACGCTGAAAGAAGGCATTGAAAGGGCCATCAAAGAAGAAATTCCTGAAGTTAAGGAAGTAATAGCAGTTTAAAAATCCGGGTTATCCGGATTTTTTTATTATATAAGCGGAAATTTTTAACAATACATAGAATAGTGTAAGAGTATTGTTATCAAGATTAAGATTGTATATAGAGGATTGTATGTATGTCAGAATTGTGGGATTGTAGTAAATGGCGACGTGAATGGAGCAGTAAACATATTACGAAGAGTATCTCCGAATCTTAAAAAAGATAGGGGTAGAGGGTTCTTGGACAACCCAGTTAGGATAAAAGTATCCTAACGAATCTCCCTTTTCTATAAGAGGGAGAGGTTCAAGGGATTGATGCTAAAGGTGGTATTTTTACTAATTATAAAGGAAATGATATTAAAGAAGAAATGGTTACACTGGATTTTGTAAAATTAAAAGGTAATTATTTTGATTTAAGAAATCCAGAGACAAATGCTCATGATATAGCAAGAAGTTAAAAAATAGATAAAATTTCTTTGATTAAATCTGGCTATGTGAATAATTTTTATTTGACTGGTAAACCAGCTGTGAATATGATTGGAATTTTATAATGATAATATAACTATTGAAACAAATAGGGAAGGAATAATTGAAAATTGGGAGGAGGATTAAAATGGACAATGAAATTTTGAAACTTGAAGCGGCTGAAGAATTAGGACTTCTTGAAAAGGTAAAAAAAGTTGGATGGTCGAAGTTGTCTGCCCAAGAAACAGGGAAGATAGGTTCAATAGTTAAGAAAAAGATGAAATTGCAACAAGAGGTAGGAAAAAAGGAAAAGTTGTGATATACTCTATTTGAGGTGAATTGCCATGGGGGATAAAAATTTGTTTGAAAAAGCTGCTCGCCTCATTAAGCAGTCAAGAAAAACTATTGTATTGACAGGAGCAGGTATATCAACGGAAAGTGGTATACCTGATTTTAGAAGTCCCGGAAGGGGTTTGTGGGAGAACTTAGATCCAATGGAGGTTTTGTCAACGGGAGTATTGTACAATTTCCCGGAGGAATTTTATAAAGTTGGCTTCAAGATTTTGTCTTCAATGAGAAATGCTGAGCCTAATGAAGCTCATTACATATTAAGCGAAATGGAGAAAGAAGGTATAATTTTTGGAGTAATTACACAAAATATAGACAATCTTCATCAAAAAGCTGGTTCTAAAAATGTATTTGAAGTCCACGGCAATACGAGAGAAGGAAGTTGTTTACGTTGTGGTAAAAAAGTTTCTTTTGAAGTTTTAGAGGAAAAAGTAAGTAAAAAACAAATTCCTCCTCGCTGTGATGATTGTAATGGCGTATTGCGCCCAGATGTGGTGCTTTTTGGAGACCCTATGCCTTATGCATTTGATTTGGCAGTAAAAGAAGTAAAGTCCAGCGATTTATTAATAGTCATAGGTTCTTCCTTGGCAGTTTCGCCAGTGAACTTTTTGCCAGATACAGTAAGACATTTGATAATTATAAATGCGACAGAGACTCCCTATGATTATAAAGCTGATGTAGTTATAAGAGAAAAAGCAAGTTATGCTCTTAGAAATATATGGGATATAATAAAATTTCAATAAAAAAATTTGACAATTTGATATATAAGTGCTATGATAGAGAAGTAAATTATTTATCAAGTTTGGAGGAAGATATAAATGGTAAGAGGTAAAGTAAAATGGTTTAATGCCGAGAAAGGCTATGGCTTTATTGAAAGGGAGGATGGCACAGACGTATTTGTCCATTACTCAGCAATTGAAGGCGATGGCTTTAAGACATTAGAGGAAGGACAAAAAGTTGAATTCGAGGTAGTTGAAGCTACAAAAGGACCACAAGCTTCTAAGGTAAGAAAGGTAAACTGACGCGAAATCAAACCCTAACATTAAATATGTTAGGGTTTTTTGATATAGGAGGTATTTACGATGAGGGATTATATTGTGCGAGCTACAGCTTATAATAATAAAATATTAGCTATTGCAGCTTTTTCAACACAAACTGCCCAGAAGGCTAAAGAAATTCACAATCTCACACCTACCACTTGTGCAGCTTTAGGAAGAGCTTTGACAGCTGTCGCGATGATGAGAGTTATGATGAAGGGAGAAAAAGATAAGGTTACCTTAGTTATAAAAGGTGATGGACCGATTGGGAATATCGTTGTAGTGTCAAATTACCCGGGAATTGTCAAAGGGTATGTAGGGAATCCTACAGTGGATTTACCACTGTCTGAAAAAGGGAAATTAGATGTAGGCAAAGCTGTTGGTAAAAATGGATATGTGACTGTCATAAAGGATATAGGTTTAAAAGAACCCTACGTTGGAACTGTAGAGCTTCAAACTGGGGAAATCGGAGAAGATATAGCCTATTATTTTTATACCTCTGAACAGGTACCTTCTGCTGTTGGGGTAGGAGTGTTAGTTGGAAAAGAAGGAAATGTTTTAGCTTCTGGAGGCTTTATTATACAATTATTGCCTAATATTGAAGAAGAAGTTGTAGCAAAGGTAGAGGAAGCACTCAAGAATATTTCTTCAGTGACAGAATTGTTAAGGAAAGGATATCTGCCAGAAGATATATTGAACCATATATTAGGGGAGATGGGACTTAATATTTTAGAAAGAGTAGATTTAAAATATGAATGTGATTGTTCACAAGAAAGATTTGAAACTGCTATAATTGCTCTTGGAAAAGAGGAGATAAAAAAACTTATTGCAGAAGGACAATCAGTTGAAGCTGTATGCCATTTTTGTGGTAAAAAGTATCTGATAGAGGAAAGTAGGCTTAAAGAATTGCTGAGAATTGCAGAGGAATAAAGCAAATTTAAGAGAATAATTGATATTTTTTATTCTTAATTAGACGTAAAGGCGAAAAAATCCTCAAAATAGTGTTGACTAATAGCAGTTTTTTATGTATACTATTACTTGCACGGCAGTAAAATGGTCGTATAGCTCAGCTGGGAGAGCACCTGCCTTACAAGCAGGGGGTCATAGGTTCAAGTCCTATTGCGACCACCACGGCCCAATAGCTCAGTTGGTTAGAGCGCCAGCCTGTCACGCTGGAGGTCGAGGGTTCAAGTCCCTTTTGGGTCGCCAGTTATGCCTCGATAGCTCAGTAGGTAGAGCAAGGGACTGAAAATCCCTGTGTCAGTGGTTCGATTCCACTTCGAGGCACCATTTGTGCGGACATAGCTCAGTTGGTAGAGCATCACCTTGCCAAGGTGAGGGTCGCGAGTTCGAGTCTCGTTGTCCGCTCCAGTATGGCGACATAGCCAAGTGGTAAGGCAGAGGTCTGCAAAACCTTTATTCCCCGGTTCGAATCCGGGTGTCGCCTCCATAAAAATATGAAACTTTAGTGAATAAGGTTATGAAAAAGCCCTGGAAGGGGCTTATATTTTTTAATTTTTAAAATCTAATTGTTTATAGTCTTTTGGGTAGGAGGGAAATTATGGAGAAAATTATCGACATAGAAAATATAGAACAAATTATAAAGGAAAATGATATGGTATTTCTTTATTTTTCTACACAAGATTGCGGAATATGTACTTCATTGCTTCCTAAACTTGAAGGAATGCTAGTAAACTATCCAAAAATAAAAAGTTTTCACATTCCTATTGACGAGATTCCGCTGGCTTCTGGTAAGTTTTCTGTTTTTACTGTTCCTACTGTAATAGTTTATGTGGATGGAAAAGAGGCAATAAGAGAGGCTCGTTTTATAAGTATGGACACATTGGAAGAAAAAATTTCAAAATATTACTCTCTTTTCTTTGAAGAAACTGCATAAAATTTTATGTAAAATTTTTTCATTTTTAATTTAAATTTAATTTGCTAAAGTAGTAGTTTTTTTGCCAAAATTTTTATATAATATTATGGGGTTGTTAAATGTTTTTTTGTGGAGGAAGCATTGTGAAGGGGAGAAACATTCTTATTGTCGATGATAACAAACTTACAAGGAAAATTTTGAAAGATATTTTAGAAAATGCTGGGTATGGGGTGCTAGAGGCTAAAGATGGAGAAGAGGCTTTACAAATATACAGGAATAAACTACCTGATATGGTAATATTAGATATAGTTATGCCAGGCATGAATGGCTTTGACCTTTTAAGAATTTTGAGGAAAGAAGAAGAAAATTTGATGCTTCCTATAATACTTTTGACTTCACAGGACAATTTTGAAGAAAAAATTAAAGGGTTGGAATTGGGTGCAGATGATTATTTAGTGAAACCTTTTAATGACAAAGAACTTCTGTTTAAAGTCAATAATTTGTTTCAGCGGATAGAACACAACAGAATGGCCAACCCTCTTACTGGTCTTAGAGGAAATATTGACATTAAAGAAGAAATAAAAAGGCGAATTAAAGAAAACAAGCCTTATGCCATTTTGTATATTGATTTGGACAATTTTAAGTCTTATAATGATTACTATGGTTTTCTAAGAGGAGATAATGTAATAAAACTTACAGCCAAAATTTTATCAGATGCTGTAAATCTGATTGGAAATGAAAGAGATTTTTTGGGACACATAGGTGGAGATGATTTTGTGATAATTACTACTCCTGATAAAGCTGAAGAGATGTGTAAGTATATAATTTCTCGCTTTGATGAGGAAATAAAGTATTTATATGACGATGAAGATAGAAAACGGGGTTACATAGAGACAATTGGTAGGACTGGCGAAAAGATGATGTTTCCACTGGTGTCAATTTCTATTGCTATTGTCACAAATGAATTTAGAGATTTTAAAAATGATTTGGAAATAAGTGCAGTAGCTGCTGAATTGAAAAAGAAATTAAAGACAATGGATGGAAGTTGTTATTTAAAAGATAGAAGAAAAGGTTAAAGAAAAGGTTAAGGGCATACAACAGTATGCCCTATCTTTGTATAAAAGAGGTGAAAAAATGTCTAATCCCTTTGTTCCCCATGGCAATTTTAAATGGGTTGTAATTGATGGAAGAGAGAGGGAAATTGGAGATAGTTTGTCTAAGTTAGGGATAAAAGTCTTATATACTGAAAAATGTGCAGATTTATACGATGCTATTTCTTTTCATCCCGATATACTTTTGCATCCCTTAGGAGACAGAGAAATCATTGTAGCTCCCAATGTGACACCAGAGTTTATACGCAAATTGAAATTAATAGGTTTAAAAGTAAAAATAGGACAAACTTTTTTGAAACGTAACTATCCTTATGATATCGCATATAATGTAGCAAGATTGGGAAACACAGCTTTTCACAATTTCAAGTACACAGATCCTGTTTTGAGAGAGTCCTTAGAAAAAAAAGGTGTCAAGTTTTTAAATGTAAAGCAAGGTTATACAAAATGTAATATGGCAATCATAGATGATAATAGCTTTATAACTTCAGACAAAGGAATATTTGAGGTAGCAGTTAGCAATGGTTTTGAAGCGCTTTTGATAGAACCCGGAGGTGTTTTTTTAAAGGGTTTTGAATACGGGTTTATTGGCGGTGCAATGGGGCTTATAGGAGAGAAAAAATTAGCAGTAACTGGTGTATTTAATTCACATAAAAATTATGAAAAAATTATTGAATTTTTAAATAAAAAAGGAATTGAAATTGTTTATCTTACTTTTAAACAAATAAAAGACATTGGTTCCATCATTCCACTGATTTAAAACAGATAAAAATGATAAAAAGACACATATACTATTAACGAAGGGAGTGAGAAAATTGCAACTATTTTCCATAGGTGTTTCAAAGGATTTAAAACTAGATGCAGAAAATTTAAAACATGGCTTAAAAAATTTAGCTGAAAATGGTATAAAGATTGCGATAAATTCTAATGTGTGTGGCTCAGTTACCTATTATAGCTTAAAAGTGGAGGATAAACAAGGCTTTAGCAATGTTGCGAGAATAAGAAATTATATAGCGGAAGCTATTTCAGATATAATTGTTAACCAAATTGACAAACGGATAATAAAAAAATTAATCAATAAATATTACCATTATTTTTCAGAAGATGAAAAGGAGGAAATAGAAAAAATCGCTTACAATATTTTAGAAGATGATGTGAATAAAGAGACATTTAAATTAGCAAAAAAAGAGCAAATTTTTGTATTGGTAAGAGATTTTTTAAAAGAGAGTGATTATATAGACTTAGAAGGGTTTGTGAACTTTAGACTGAGGGATTTTATTGGTGAACTTAGCGAAGTAACAGATAAGGCTGTTGATGAATTTTTAATGAAAAAAGAGTACAATGAGTTTATAGGTTTACTTAAATACTTCGTCGAATTACAGGATTCAAAAGTTGAAATATTGAATATCATTGTCGATAAAAATGGCAAATTTAAACTTTATGATGAAAATGACAAACCAATATCTAATGATTTTATTAATGAAATAGTTGCTGAATTAAAAGATGGTGTTATAAGTGATGAAGATGCTTTGATAAGCACGCTTATAACCATTGCTCCTAAAAAAATATTTTTTCATTCTATTAACAATATGAGAGATAATGAAATTCTAGAGACGGTTAAAAAAGTTTTTAATGACAAAGTAGAAATTTGCTATGGCTGTGAATTGTGTTCAAAGATTAAATGTGAAAAATAGCCCAGCTTAAGGCTGGGTTTTAAAATTCGTCAAAATCTGATATTATTATATTTGTGATTTTTTAAAATTTAGAGGTGGTGGAATGCAATTTTTAACAAGGATGCTATTTTTAGCTTTTGTAGGAGCAGCTATTGGATGGCTTACGAATTTTGTCGCCGTTAAAATGTTATTTAAGCCTTTGAAACCTGTAAAAATTTTCGGTATTACGTTACAAGGACTTATCCCTAAAAGAAAATATGAAATTGCTAAATCAATAGGTGAAATTGTGGAAAGGGAATTGTTATCTTTTAATGATTTATGGGACAGGCTTTTAACAGAAGAAAATCGCAAGTTTCTATTATCGAATTTGGACTTAAAAGTTAAAGAAGTTACAGAAAATAAACTTCCTTCTTTTCTTCCCAAGGCTATAAAAGAGATGATATCAAACTACATTGGTGATATTATAAATAGAGAAGTAGAAGTATTTTTAAATTCTCCTTCTAATGAAGTGGTAGAGATTATTTCAACAAAACTTAAAATATCAGAAATTGTAGAGGAAAAAATAAAAAGCTTCAAATTAGAAAAATTGGAGGATGTGGTGATAAAAATTGCTCACAGTGAACTTTATATGATAGAGATTATGGGGGGAGTTTTAGGGTTTCTAATAGGAGTATTGCAAGCAATTGTGATACAATTTTTATAAGTTATTATTGACAAATGTCCGAGAGGAAGATATAATGATTAAAAAATTAAATATTAAAGCAATGAGGGGGAAAGTAGATATTTAAAGAACATCACAGAGATTGAATGACATAGGCTGAGATCATTCAAATGTTCTGAATATCGAAGACCACCCCGGAGCTGCGGATGATGAGTCCGAACGGTTATTCCGATATAATACCAGAGTATAAAAAAGAGTGGAACCGCAGATAACCTCTGCCTCTTTACGGGGTAAGAGGTTTTTTATTTAAGAGAAAAATTTTACAAAGGAGGTAATTGAATGATTATAATATTAAAGGATGGCACACAAAGAGAATTTGAAAAGGGTATGACAGTTTATGAAATAGCTAAAAGTATAAGTGAAAGATTAGCAAAAGAAGCCGTCGGTGGAAAGTTTAATGGCAAAGTAGTGGAACTTAATACAAAAATTGAAGAGGACGGAAAATTAGAAATTTTGACTTTTGATGATGAAGAAGGAAAAAAAATTTATTGGCACACTTCTTCCCATATTTTAGCACAAGCTGTAAAAAGGCTTTTTAAAGATGTGAAATTGGCAATTGGTCCAGCCATAGACAATGGTTTTTACTATGATTTCGACACAGATAGGCCTTTTACAACGGAAGACTTTGAGGCTATAGAGCAGGAAATGAATAAAATTATAAAAGAGGATTATAAGTTGGAAAGATTTGTTCTTCCAAAGGATAAAGCTATAAAATTAATGGAGGGAAAAGGTGAACCTTATAAAGTGGAGCTAATTAAAGAGATACCAGAAGGGGAGGAAATTTCTTTTTACAAACAAGGAGAATTTACTGACCTTTGCGCAGGACCTCACCTTATGTCAACAGGTATGGTAAAGACTATTAAATTGTTATCAGTTGCTGGTGCCTACTGGAAAGGCGACGAAAAAAATAAAATGCTTCAAAGAATATATGGAATAAGCTTTCCTAAAAAAAGCATGTTAGATGAATATTTACATATGTTAGAAGAAGCAAAAAAGAGAGACCATAGAAAATTAGGGAAAGAGCTGGATTTGTTTAGTATCCACCCTGAAGGACCAGGCTTTCCATTTTTCCATCCTAAAGGAATGATTATAAGAAACATTTTAGAAGATTTTTGGCGTAAGGAACATATGAAGCACGGTTATCAGGAAATAAAAACACCTATAATTTTAAATGAGGAATTGTGGCGTAGATCTGGACACTGGGACCATTACAAAGAAAATATGTATTTTACTGAAATAGACGGTGAAACTTACGCGATAAAACCCATGAATTGTCCTGGAGCAATGCTTGTTTACAAATCTACAATGCATAGTTACAGGGATTTACCCTTAAGACTTTGTGAATTGGGTTTAGTGCATAGACATGAACTTTCAGGAGTTTTGCATGGGCTTATGAGAGTAAGAAGTTTTACTCAGGATGATGCTCACTTGTTTATGACTCCTGAGCAGGTAGAAGACGAAATTTTAGGGGTTATAAATTTAGTGGATTATTTCTATAAAATCTTTGGCTTTGAGTATTTTGTTGAATTGTCTACACGTCCTGAAAATTCTATGGGGTCTGATGAAGACTGGGAATTGGCCACAAATGCTTTGATTTCTGCTTTAAACCGCGTGAATTTACCATATAAAGTTAATGAGGGGGATGGTGCATTTTACGGACCCAAAATAGATTTTCATTTAAAAGACAGCATAGGTCGTACATGGCAATGTGGAACTATCCAATTAGATTTCCAGATGCCTGAAAGGTTTGAACTGGAGTATATAGGCCCAGATGGAGAAAAACACAGACCTATAATGTTACACAGGGTAATTTACGGAAGTATAGAAAGATTTATTGGAATTCTTACTGAACATTTTGCGGGGGCTTTCCCAACTTGGCTGGCGCCAGTACAAGTTAGAGTTTTGCCTATATCTGATAAACACTATGCTTATGCCCAAAATGTATATGGGCGTCTGTTGGAAAATGACATAAGAGCTGAATTGGACGACAGAAATGAAAAAGTAGGATACAAAATACGAGAGGCACAACTTCAAAAGATTCCCTATATGCTGATTGTAGGGGATAAAGAAGTAGAACAAGGGACAGTATCTTTAAGGTCAAGAAAAGAAGGGGATCTAGGTGCTATTTCCTTAAGTGAGTTTATAGAAAAAATTCTTAAAGAAATCGCTACAAAAGCTTTATAAAATCAAAATGCTCCTTTAAGGGGCATTTTGATTTATTGTTTATTGAAAGAATTTAAAAAACGTGATAATCTAAAATTAAAATATCAATTTTGAGGGAGAGGTATGAAAAAGAACTTAGAGGTTTACAAGCATTTGAAATACAACATAAAAATGAATATGATAAATGGTCTTGCATGGGCTATAGGCTTTAATATGGTTAACCCTTTTATTGGAATATATGCCATAAAATTAGGAGCCGACGATTTTCAGGTATCTCTTTTAAATTCTCTTCCCGCCCTTATGGTGGTAATTGGAGTAATTCCTGTGACCTACTTGATTAATAGCTTAAAGAATGTTCATAAATTTGCTTATATTGTTCTTTATATTGCACGAGCTTTTTATTTTTTACTTGCTCTTGCTCCCTTTTTTGATAAGGAGTTCCAACCGTGGATTGTAGTCATATTAGTAGGAGTAATGAATTTACCTTCTATGGCAGTTGGTATGTGTTGGCAGTCTTTTATGAGTGAATTAATTCCTCCAGAATATAGAAGTAAAGTTTTCGCTGACAGAAATTTTTGGACGACAATTGTGGCAACAATTACAGTTTTGGTAACAGGATGGTTGCTTGATAAAATAGTTTTCCCTATTAATTATCAAGTAATATTTACTGTTGCATTTATTTTCGGATTAATAGAATCTTATTATTTTTCAAGGTTTCATGTAGTAAAAAGAGATTTGGATGAAGCCAAGCCCGGAAGTTTTTATGAAGCTTTTAGAAACATGTTTGAGTCTAAGAAATTTATATATTTTAATGTAACTTCTTTTATATATTATTTTGCATGGATGATGGCTTGGCCCATCTTTACCATATATAAGGTAAATTTTTTGCATGCTAACAATGCATGGATGAGTATATTTACTATTGTTTCCTCTATTGGGTCTATTTTAGCTTTTTATAAATGGGCTGACCTGTCCAACAAAAGGGGAAACGGATTTGCTGTTGCATTAAGTGCATTGCTTCTAGGATTTATTCCCCTCATGTGGGCTACAGCTAAAAACCTTTATGTTGGCGCTATTTTTGATTTTTTAGGGGGTATAGCTGTAGGAGGTTATAACATGTTGCTCTTAAATTGGCTGTTAGAGCTTTTACCTCCTACTTCAGAAAAAATGAATTACATCGCCGTGTTTACATTAATTACTCAAATTTCCGCTTTTATTGCTCCTATGTTTGGAATGTGGCTTTATACACAAATGGGTTATGTAGCTTTTATGATTTTAACAGGTATTGCAAGAATAGTAGTGAGTATTTTGTACTTTTTAGTAGCTAATTATGAAGATGAGATTAAAGAAATTGAAGCAAAGCAGTGAGGAGGTAAGATATGAGATATATTACTGCTGGTGAATCCCATGGAGAAGCATTAATTGCTGTTATTGAAGGTCTTCCTTCAAATCTTTTGATAGATGAAGAGTTTATAAATAAAGAACTTAAAAGAAGGCAAGGGGGGTATGGAAGAGGAGGAAGAATGGCAATTGAGGAAGATAAAGTTCATGTATTAAGTGGTATAAGAAACGGTAAAACTATTGGCTCACCTTTAACTTTAGAGATTATAAATAAGGATTATGAAAACTGGAAGAATAAAAAGACGCCTGAAGTGACAAGGCCTAGACCGGGTCATGCGGACCTTGCAGGAGCAATAAAGTACAATCAGAGAGATTTGAGAAATATTTTGGAACGTTCAAGTGCGAGAGAGACGGCTGCAAGAGTGGCGGTGGGAAGTGTAGCGAAATTACTCCTCAAAGAGTTAGATATATATGTGAAAAGCAAGGTTTTGGAAATAGGTGGTGTAAAGGCAGAAGAAAAGTGGAGAAGGACAATTGATGAAGCTAAATCAAAAGGAGATACCTTAGGAGGTATAATAGAGATAGTAATAGAGGGTGTGCCTGTTGGATTAGGAAGTCATGTGCAATGGGACAGAAAATTAGATGCGCTTTTAGCCTATCATGTCATGAGTGTGCAGGCGATTAAGGCTGTAGAAATAGGCTTGGGCTTTGAAGCAGCAAGAAAACCTGGCTCTTTAGTCCACGATGAAATATATTATGACGAAGAAAGAGGATTTTATAGGAAGACCAACAATGCAGGAGGAATTGAAGGTGGAATTTCAAATGGAAGTCCTATAGTTATAAAAGCTGCTATGAAGCCAATTCCTACTCTTTTAAAACCCCTTACTTCTATTGACATAAATACTAAAGAGGAAGTAAAAGCTGCTTATGAGCGTTCAGATGTGACTGCTGTTGAAGCTGCTGCCTGTGTTTTAGAAGCAGTTTGTGCTTGGGTGATTGCTGATGAATGCCTTAAAAAATTTGGCGGTGATTCAATTGAGGAACTAAAGAAAAATTATGATGCATATTTAGTATATGTAAAAAATTTTTAAATCTCCAAAATGGAGGTTATTTGACTAAAAGATTAGCAAAGGCAATCTAAAATAAATATTGACAAAAAAATAAAATAATGATAAACTAAAAAAGCGAATAAGTAGAAGCGCCCGCTTCTCACCTTTCACCGAAGGTGCAAAGGTTTCTTCAAAAGTATTTATCTTTGTTTTATTGTAAAGAAGCGGGTATTTCTATATCCGCTTTTATTTTTTCATAATTTTTAGGAGGTGCGTATTTATTAACAAAGAGCTGCAGGTCAATGAGGAAATAAGGGACAAAGAGGTAAGGCTGATTGACCAAGACGGTAAGCAAATAGGTATAATGTCGGCAAAGGAAGCTTATAAAATTGCTCAAGAGCGACATCTTGATTTGGTTAAGATTGCCCCTCAAGCCAATCCGCCCGTGTGCAAATTGATGGATTTTGGTAAGTATAGGTATGAACTTAGTAAAAGAGAAAAAGAGGCAAAGAAAAAGCAAAAGATTATAAATGTAAAAGAAATAAGGATGTCCCCGACTATTGAAGACCATGACTTTGGTGTAAAGTTAAAAAGTGCTATTAAGTTTTTAAAAGAAGGTAATAAAGTAAAAGTTACTATAAGATTTAGAGGAAGGGAAGCAGCTCACACTTCGCTGGCAGAAGACCTTTTAAAAAGGTTTGCAAATGAGCTCAGTGAGTATGGCGTTATAGAAAAAGCTCCTAATATTGAGGGGCGAAATTTAATGATGGTATTAACACCAAAAAGTTAGCAAAAATTACAGAAGGAGGATATATTTATGCCTAAAATGAAAACACATAGAGGAGCAGCAAAAAGGTTTAAAGTGTTAAAGTCAGGAAAAGTTAAAAGGTCGAGAGCTTATAAAAGTCACCTTTTGACACATAAAAATGCAAAAAGAAAAAGAAGATTGAGAAAAGCTACTTATTTGGTAGGTGCGGATGCTAAAAATATCAAACGCTTATTACCTTATTCATAATAGATTAGGAGGTTTTTAAAATGGCTAGAGTAAAATTTGGGAAAGTGACGAGGAGAAGACGCAAGAAAATATTGAAGCTTGCAAAAGGTTATTTTGGAGCTAAGAGCAAGCTTTTTAGAGTTGCCAATCAAGCAGTAATGAAATCTTTAATGTATGCTTATATTGGCAGAAAATTAAGAAAGAGAGATTTTAGAAAGCTTTGGATAACAAGAATAAATGCTGCTGCAAGAGCCCACGGAATTTCCTACAGCAGGTTTATAAATGGGCTTAAAAAGGCTGGAATAGAAATTAACAGGAAGATGCTTTCAGAAATGGCGATAAACGACGAAAAAGCCTTTGCAGAATTAGTAAATATAGCTAAGCAGCAGTTAAACGCATAAGGCCAGTTTGTATGGCCTTTTGCTTTAACTAATTTTGTAAAAGAGTGGTTGAAATGTTAATTACGAGTGAAAACAATGACCTTATAAAAAAAATAAAAAAGCTAAAAGACAAAAAGGGCCGATATGAAGAAGGGATGTTTTTTGTAGAGGGTACTACAAATGTATTGGAGGCTTTAAAAAGTGACTTTGAAATAGAGTACATAGTTATGGGGGAAGGGGTTAAAATAGATATTCCCAAAGGGGATTTTGAAATTGTACATACTACTGAAAGAATCTTTAAGAAAATAAGTGATACAGTAACTCCACAAATGGTCATGGCGATTATAAAAATACCAAAATATGTAGAAAATACTTATATAAAAGAAAAGGGTGTATATGTTATAGCAGACAATATTCAAGACCCAGGAAATTTAGGTACTATAATACGTACGGCTGATGCATTTGGAGTTAGTGCTATTTTTACTATAAATAACTGTGTGGATGTTTTTAATCCAAAGGTTTTAAGAGCCTCTATGGGTTCTATTTTTCACATTCCTGTCATAGCTGCTACTTCACAAATTTTGTTAAAACTTAAGCAAAGGGGAATAAAAGTTTTTGCAACTTACTTAAAAGCCCAAAAATTAGTTCATGAATGCAATATTTCGGATAAAGTAGCTTTTGTTTTGGGGAATGAAGCGAAAGGTGTCAGCGTTGTAGACTTGGTAGATGACTTTGTGAAAATACCTATGACAGGGGAGGCAGAGTCTTTAAATGTTTCAATCGCTGCTAGTATATTTTTATACGAATCTCAAAGGCAGAGGTTGATAAAAAATAATTAGGATGGTATAATCTTAAAAAAATATTTCAAAATGCTATGAAGGAGTAAAGTACATTATCGAAAATCACAGGGAGATAACACCGTAGACTGAGAGTGTTATCGTTAAGTAGATAATGGAAAGTTCCCTCCGGAGCAGCGTGCTGAACTAATAGTAGGCATTGCCGGTCATACCGTTATCCAAATGAGTGAGCATTTTTTATAAAATGCTAATTTAGGTGGTACCGCGGATTCTTCGTCCTATTGACGGAGGATTTTTTATTTTAACTAATACACCAAAAGAGGGGTTGGTTTAAAGATGGAAGAATTGTTGCGCAAGCTTTATGAAGATGCACAAAAAGAAATTCTGTCAGCTGATAGTTTACAGCAAATTGAAAACTTAAGAGTTAAATACTTAGGTAAAAAAGGCGAATTGACGCAAATTTTAAGGGGAATGGGAAGTTTAAAGCCTGAAGAAAGACCTGTAATTGGTCAAATTGCCAATGAAGTTAGAGAGAAAATTGAGGGTTTACTCACAGAAACAAAAAATAAAATTGCCCAATTAGAAAAAGAAAAGAGGATAAAAAGTGAGTACATAGACATAACTATGCCGGGTAAACCTTATGAGTACGGTCACAAACATCCCATGACACAAGTATTGGATGAAATTAAAAAGATATTTTTAGGATTAGGCTTTTCTATTGCAGAAGGGCCAGAAATAGAGTTTACTTATTACAACTTTGAGGCATTAAATACTCCAGAGGACCATCCAGCGAGAGACTTACAGGATACCTTTTATGTGACTTCTGATATACTTTTGAGGACTCAAACATCCCCGGTACAAGTAAGGACTATGGAGAAAAATAAGCCTCCAATAAGGGTTATATCTCCTGGAAGGGTTTATAGGTCTGATGAGATAGATGCAACTCACTCTCCAGTATTTCATCAGATGGAAGGGCTTGTAGTAGATGAAGGAATAACAATGGGAGATTTAAAAGGAGTTTTAAATATATTTGCGAAGAAATTTTTTGGGGAAGACACTCAAACCAAATTTAGACCTCATTATTTTCCCTTTACAGAACCCAGTGCAGAAATGGACGTGAGCTGTTTTGCTTGTGGTGGAAAAGGTTGTAGAGTTTGCGGTTATACTGGTTGGATTGAAATTTTAGGTGCAGGCATGGTACATCCTAATGTTTTGAGAATGTCTGGTATTGATCCTGAAAAATACAGTGGATTTGCTTTTGGATTGGGGATAGATAGGATTACAATGCTGAAATACGGAATAGAAGATTTGAGACTTCTTTTTGAAAATGATTTAAGGTTTATACAACAGTTTTAAAGGGGTGGTCGTATGTTAGTGTCACTTTCGTGGTTGAAAGAGTTTGTTGACATAGATGAAGATGCGAAAGCTATTGCTGAAGGCCTTACTATGTCAGGGTCAAAGGTAGAGACTATAACAAGTTATGGGAAAGAAATTTCAAATGTGGTGGTAGGGAAAATTATTTCATTAGAAAAGCACCCTAATGCTGATAAATTGTTAGTTGGTATTGTAGATGTAGGCACTGAAAAACTACAAATTGTAACCGGAGCACAAAATATTAAAGTGGGGGATTACATACCAGTAGCACTTCATGGCGCAACTCTTCCTGGAGGAGTTAAGATAAAAAGAGGCAAATTAAGAGGAATAGAATCCAATGGCATGATGTGTTCTGCTGAAGAGCTAGGACTTGATGAAAGCCTGCTGCCAGAATATCAAAGAAACGGAATTTTTATATTACCACCTTTTCCATTAGGAATGGATATAAATGAAGCTCTTCAGCTAAAAGACGATGTATTGGAATTTGAGATAACGCCCAACAGACCTGATTGTTTGTCAATGGTAGGAATAGCGAGAGAGGTAGCTGCGACTTTTAAGAAAAAATTTAAAATGCCAGTGGTAGAAGTTAATGAAAGCGAAAAACAAAATCCTGCAAAAGTGACTATTGAGGCTACGGATTTATGCTTTAGATATGTGGCAAGGGTCGTTAAGAATGTGAAGATAGGTCCTTCTCCTATGTGGATGCAGATGCGTCTTTTGAAAGCGGGAATAAGACCTATAAATAACGTGGTGGATGTTACAAACTATGTGATGTTAGAATTAGGTCAGCCCTTACACGCTTTTGATTTGGACAAAGTTGAAAACAAGCATATAATTGTGAGAAGGGCAAAAGAAGGAGAAAAATTAGTTACATTGGATGGAAAAGAGAGAACTTTAGACAGCTCAATGTTGGTTATTGCTGATGAGAAGGAAGCTATAGGTTTGGCAGGTGTAATGGGAGGAGAAAATACGGAGATAACTGACACTACTGTAAATATTTTAATAGAAAGTGCTAATTTTAAAGGAAGCAATATAAGGCATACTTCTAAGAAATTGGGTTTAAGAAGTGAAGCTTCTTCAAGATTTGAAAAAGGTTTAGACCCAGAGATTACAGTTTTAGCTTGTGAAAGAGCAGCACAGCTTATGGAAAAATACTGTGGTGGTACAGTTTTAAAAGGGCTTGTGGACGAGTATCCAAAGCCAATTGAAAAAACAGTTTTAACTGTAAATCCTCACAGGATTAATAGATTTTTAGGCACAGAGCTTCCGACATCTCAAATGATTGAAATATTGGAGTCTTTAGAGTTTAAAGTTCTACAAAAAGGCGATGACCTTGAGATAACAGTTCCGCATTTTCGCAGAGATGTGACAATGGAGGCAGACATTGCAGAAGAAATAGCGAGGTTATTTGGATACAACAACATACAAGATAGCTTAATGAAAAACGCTCAAACGACATTGGGGGCAATGACAAAAGAACAGGAATTAGAGGAAAAAATAAAAGAAGTGCTGTTGGTTTGCGGATTGAATGAAATAGTTACGATATCTTTTATGGGAAGCAAAGACTTAGATAAAATCAATGTGCCTTTAGACAGTCCATTGAGGAAAGCAGTTAAAATTATAAATCCTTTGGGAGAAGACCAAAGCCTTATGAGAACTACTCTACTGCCTTTTATATTGAATGTAGCTTATACCAACTATAGTAGAAAAGTACAAGATTTCAAAGTTTTTGAAATATCTAAAGTCTTTATGCCAAAAGAATTACCCTTAAAAGAATTACCACAGGAAATAAAGACTATTGCAATAGGAATGTACGGGAAAGATGTGGATTTTTACTCATTAAAAGGAGTAATAGAAGCACTTTTTGAAGTAATGGGTATAAAAGGAGTAGAATATGTAAGGGCAGAAGATCCTTCCTATCATCCAGGAAGGTCTGCAAAAATTCTCCTAGGTGACGAAACATTAGGTATATTTGGAGAGATACACCCTGATGTTTTAGAAAATTACGACATACCTGTTAGAGTCTACGGTGGAGAAATAAACTTAGATAAAGTAATACAATATGCTAATGTAGAAAAGAGGTACATGCCTCTTCCCAAGTATCCAGCTGTAGAAAGGGATATAGCAGTTTTGGTAGATAGAGATATTTTTGTAAAAGATGTGGAAAAAGTTATACTTGAAACAGGAGGAAAACTTATAGATAAAGTCGAATTGTTTGACGTCTATAAAGGTCCTAACATCCCTGAAGGCAAAAAAAGCGTTGCTTTCTCTATCTGGTATAGGTCTTATGAAAGGACTTTGACAGATGAAGAGGTAAATGTAATTCACAACAACATTGTAGAGGCTCTTGACAAAAAATTAGGAGCCAAATTAAGATAAAAAAGGCAATTTTACAGCCTTTTTTATCTTTTATCTTAATTAAGAAGGAAATTGCACTTTAATGTAGAAGTAAATAAAATAACAAAAGATTAAGGGGATGTTTTTGTGGAGTTAAATAAAGTTACCGTGATTATCAATGGGAATGAATATATTTTAAAATCTGATTATCCTGAAGAGCATGTAATAAAACTTGCCAATTATGTAGACAATGTAATTAAAGAATTGCTCCAAAACTACGTAAAGTTATCACAAATGCAACTACTACTTTTGTCGTCTTTAAATATTGCAGATGAACTTTTTATTGCAAAAGAAGAAAATAATGCTATCAAAAAGGAATTGCTTTCTTTAAAAGCAGAATTAGAAGAAAAAAATCGCTATATAAAACAATTAGAGGAGGAGCTTACTAAAACTAAACAACAGCTTTTAGAGACAGAGGAAGAGTTTCGGCAGTTTATAGAAACTTTTGATGAAGAAAAGTAAAGGTGATTGGATGAAAAAAGTTGAATTATTAGCTCCAGCAGGAGATTATGAGGCTTTAACGAGTGCAGTTAATGCAGGATGCGATGCAGTGTATCTAGGAGGAAAAAATTTTGGTGCAAGAGCTTATGCAACCAATTTTGACTATAATGATTTAAAATCTGCTGTAGAATTCTGCCATTTAAGAGATGTCAAGGTATACGTTACTGTAAATACCCTTGTAGCGAATGAAGAATTTGAAAAGCTGGTGAACTATTTAGATTTTTTGTATTCTATAGGTGTTGATGCAGTTATAGTGCAGGATATGGGAGTATTAAAGTTTTTACGAGAAAATTATCCTGATTTAAAAGTTCATGCCAGTACTCAAATGACAGTTCATAATTTAGAAGGAGTACAAGAATTAGCTCAAAAGGGAGTTTCACGGGTTATTTTATCAAGAGAGCTCACATTAAAGGAAATAAAGGATATAGTTCAAAATTCTAACATTGAAATAGAAGTTTTTGTTCATGGAGCTCTCTGCGTCAGTTATTCCGGACAGTGCTTTATGAGTAGTATACTAGGAGGAAGAAGCGGAAACAGGGGAAGATGTGCACAACCCTGCCGTTTAAAGTATTCTCTTGTAGATAAAGAGGGAAAAGTTTTAGAAAAGGATTTACACCTTTTGAGTATGGCGGATTTATGTACTATAGAACATATACCAAAACTCATTGAGGCGGGAATCACTTCTTTTAAAATAGAAGGTAGGATGAAAAATGCCGAGTACGTCGCTTCGGTTGTAAAAGCCTACAGAGAAGCTATTGACAGTTTTTATGAGAGCAAAGCTTTTGATTCAGGTAAAGCTATAGAAGAGATGTCTCGAATTTTTAATAGAGGATTTTCTACTGGCTATCTTTTTGGAGTTAAACCCTCTAAAATGAGTTATATTTCCCCTAAAAACACGGGAGTTGCTGCTGCAGAAGTGATAAGTGTAACTTCAAAAACTTCAAGACTGAGGCTTTTAAGGGATATTGCAAAAGGTGATGGAATTTCTAATGAAAAAGGAGAAAAAGGACAAAAAGTTGAAATAATATTTAAAAATGGGAAGAAGGTAGATAGAGCTTATGAAGGAGACATAATAGAACTACCTCTTAAGTTTTATGTAAAAGAAGGAGAAATATTAAATAAAACTTATGATGTATTGTTAAATGACAAGCTGAAAAACTTACTTTCTAAAAAGATTCCTATAAAAATTTATGCGGAGTTAAAAAAGGACAAACCTTTGTATATAAAGATACAAGAAGGAATTCATACAGTAGAAGTTTATAGTGATGAAATAAGTCAGATAGCAGAAAAAGTTTCTATTGAGGAAGATTTTTTGAAGGATAAACTTACTCAAATAAATGACACAGCCTTCTACGTAGAAGAAATAGAAGTAGTAGTTGAAAAAGGCCTTTACATGTCTGTAAAGGGAATAAAAGAGGCGCGAAGAAAAGCAATAGAAATGTTAGAAAAGAAAAAGTTAGAGTATTACAGAAGAGAAGAAAAACACACCTTTTTTAGTCTACTTCCTTTTAAAGAGAAAAAGGAAAAAGTGAGTTTAACTTTTTATACTGATAAAGTTGAGCACTTGAAGATAGCCAGCCAATTGGGTATAGAATACGTCTATTTCAATTACAAGCTTGATATAAAACTTTTAAAAAAAGGTTTAGAACTGACAAAAGATTCAAAGACAACGGTTATACCTGCTTTTCCTTCTATATTGAGGGAAGAGATAAAAAGAATAAAGCCTCAATTAGAATTTTTACAAGATATGGGGATAAACAAAATTTTGGTTTCAAATTTAGGGCTTTATCATATTGCAAAAAATTATGACTTTGAGATATTTATAGATTATCCTTTAAATATTTTCAACAATTTAGCTGTAGATTACGTTAAACCTTACGCTGTGACTTTATCTTATGAACTTACGCTGGAGCAGATTAAAGATATTGCCAAAAGAAGTGATGTAAAATTTGAAGCTTTAATATACGGTAGACTGCCTCTTATGACAATGGAATATTGTCCAATAAGGAATTTAGTAGGCTGTGACAGAGAAAGGTGTGAAAAAGGTTATTATTTTCTAAAAGACAGAAAAGGCAAATTAATGCCTCTTAAAAGCAATGGTTTTTGCAGGATGCAGATTTTAAACGCAGATGTGCTTTTAATGTTAAGCATAAAGGAGCTTAAACAAGCTGGACTTTCTTTTTTGAGGATACATGATACAATAGAAGAAGATGAAGAAATAGAGAAAGTTTTAAAAATGCATATTGAAGCTTTAAAAGGGAATGAAATTGAAATTTTAGAAGGAAAATATACAAAAGGACATTTTTACAGAGGAGTTTTGTGATGGTGAGGGGAATTAATAGTAGAGCAATAAAAAGTCTTGAATTTGACAAGATAGTGGAGTTTATTGTTGGCTATTGTGATTCGGATTTAGGCAAACAAAAAGCTTTAGATATTGTCATAAAAAAAGACATAGAGGAAATAGAGAGGGAATTAGATTTACTGAATGAGGCAATTAGCTTTATTTCCTCCTATGGAGGTATTTCTTTTGCTTTTGAGGACATAAGGGATTATATAAAAAAAGCACAAATAGATTCCGTGCTTTATAACCAAGAGCTTTTAAAGATAAAGAAATTTCTTAACTTGGTAAGCCAAATAAAAGGCTATTTTAAAAATCTTCAAGAAAGTGATAGATTTGTAAGGTTAAAAGAATATGATAAAAAAGTCTTACCGATAAAAAATTTGGAAAAAAGGATTGAAAATATAATAATTTCAGAAGATGAAATAGCAGATGATGCTTCTCCAATGCTTAAAGCTTTAAGAAGGCAGAAATTGAGCATAAATGAAAAAATAAGGGCGACATTGAATTCAATAATTTCTACACGTCAAAAAGAATTGCAAGAGCCTATTATAACTGTAAGACAGGGAAGATACGTTGTACCTGTAAAACAAGAATATCGCAGCACTTTTAAAGGTATCGTCCACGACCAATCCTCCAGTGGTGCTACTCTTTTTATTGAACCTATGCAAGTGGTTGACTTAAACAACGAATTGAGACAAGTGGAATTAAAAGAGAAGCAGGAGATACAGAGAATACTTTTTGAACTTTCTCAAGAGGTCAAAAAGTATTCACAAATTTTATTTAATGACATTGAAATAGTTTCAGAATTAGATTTTATATTTGCTAAGGCTAAATATTCTTTAAAGCTAAAAGCTGTAAGGCCAGAGCTAAACACAATGGGATATATTAATTTAAAAAAAGCAAGGCATCCTCTCATAAATCAGGAAGTAGTTGTTCCTATAGATATACATATAGGAAAGCAATTTAATACTTTAGTCATTACTGGTCCTAATACCGGTGGGAAAACTGTAACTTTAAAAACAGTGGGACTTTTAACTTTAATGGCAATGGCGGGGCTTAATATTCCTGCGGAAGAAAAGTCACAGGTTTCAATATTTGAGGAAGTTTTTGTGGATATAGGAGATGAGCAGAGTATTGAACAAAGCTTAAGCACTTTTTCTTCTCATATGACGAATATTGTAAGTATACTCCAAAAAGTAAACAAAAATTGCCTTGTTTTGTTAGATGAATTAGGGGCAGGTACAGATCCTATAGAAGGTGCTGCTTTGGCTATGAGTATTCTCGATACCTTGCATAAGATTGGTGCGAAGACAATAGCCACTACTCATTATAGTGAGCTAAAGCAGTATGCCTTAAAAATTCCAGGAGTAGAAAATGCCAGTGTGGAATTTGATGTTGAAACTTTAAAGCCTACTTATAAACTTATAATAAGCCTTCCTGGCAAAAGCAATGCCTTTGAAATATCTAAAAGATTGGGACTTCCTCAGCAAATAATAGAAAATGCGAGAAAGTATATTTCAGGAGAAGCTTTAAAATTTGAAGACATAATTGCAGACGTCGAAAGTAAACGAAGGGAATTGGAAAAGGCAAATCACGAAATAGCTTTTTTAAAGAAAGATGTGGAAATTTTAAAAGAGGAATTAGAAAAAGAAAAGAAAAAATTGCAAAGTGAAAGGGATAAAATATTAAAAGAGGCGAAAGAAAAGGCGAGGAAAATAATACAAGAAGCGAAATTTACTGCTGAAGAAATAATCAAAAAGATAAGAGAGGCAGAAGAAAGCACACAAAATAAAGACAGGATAATACAAGAAGTAAGAGAAGAATTAAAGAAAAATTTAGAAGAATTAGAAGAAGAAGTTTTAAAGCCTAAAGAGGCTCACTACAGCAGAATCCCTGATAATTTAAAAGAGGGACAGACAGTCTATATAGTACCTTTGGACCAAAATGGGATTGTACTTTCTCTTCCTGACAAATCGGGAAATGTAGAAGTGCAGGCAGGAATTTTAAAGATGACAGTTCATATAAGTAATTTGAGGGTAGCAGAGGAGAAAGAAGAGGAGGAAGTAAAAAAAGGCTACAGCAAATTTGTACACGAAAAGTCTCAATCTATAAGCACTTCCATAGATGTAAGAGGTAAAAACCTTGACGATGCTTTATTAGAGGTGGAAAAATATATAGACGATGCTTATTTAGCTGGACTTAAGGAGGTGACAATTATTCACGGACGTGGTACAGGGGTGTTAAGGACAGGGATATCACAATTTTTAAGAAGCAATAAGCATGTTAAATCTTTTAGATTAGGTAAATACGGTGAAGGAGGAGACGGTGTTACAATAGTAGAATTAGCCAATAAATAGGGGATGGTAAAATGTATTTGGTAAGTGCTTGTCTTGCCGGAGTTAACTGTAAATACGATGAAGGAAACAATGAAAAAGAAGAAATAAAAAAATTAGTAGAAGAAGGAAAGGCTATTTTAGTTTGCCCTGAGCAATTAGGTGGACTTCCAACTCCGCGTCTACCTTCTGAGATAAAAGGTGATAAGGTTTTTAACATTGAAGGAGAAGAGGTTACAGAATATTTCTATAGAGGAGCCTATGAGACTTTAAAAATTGCTAAAATGTATAAAATAAAGGAGGCAATTTTTAAGGCTAAAAGCCCCTCTTGCGGCTGTGGAGAAATTTACGATGGCACTTTTTCGGGAAATTTGATAGAGGGAGATGGAATTACCACAAGTATTTTAAAGGGAAACGGGATATCTGTTATGACAGAACATGATTTTTATAAAAAAATAAAAAAGGAGTAACCAAAACACCTCATCTAACATAAAATGTAGGGGAGGTGTTTTGCTTGAAAAGGAAAAAATGGGGACTGAGGCGGGTTAATTCGTTTTACATATATTTGATTTACATAGCTGTTTTATTTGTGATTTTATACTATTTTACAGAATATCGATTAAAACCGGCTATTATAGCAGCAAGTGAAACTTTAGCAAAAGAAACAGCTGTAAATACTATAAATGATGCATTAAATGAAAAAGTATTAAAAGGAATAGAGTATAAAGATTTAATTTATGTAAGAACAGATAACAATGGAAAAGTGTCAATGTTACAGGCAAATACTATTGAAATGAACTTGTTAGCTTCTAAGATTACAAAAGAAGTAAAAGAAAATTTAAATAATTTAGGTCCTCTCTATGCTAAAATTCCTTTAGGTTTAGTTTTTTCTACTGATTTATTCGCTAATACAGGGCCCCGGATAAAAGTAGGGCTTTTGCCAGTTGGAGCGGTAGATGTTGATTTTAGCTCACAGTTTGAACCAGCTGGAATAAATCAAACAAGGCATAGGATATATTTAGATATTCAAACTACGATACGAATAATTGCGCCTTTAGCCTCAGAAAAAATAACTGTTACACTTCACATGCCTATTGCAGAAAGTATAATAGTTGGAGATGTGCCTTCAAGCTATGTGGATGTAAATGGAGATAAATTTACAATTCCTGTGCCTCAATCTCCAAATTCAAATATAGAAATACAAAAATAACTATTGAATTTTTTTGATAATGTGATATAATAAAAAACGTGTGATGAGTGGGGGTGTAGCTCAGTTGGGAGAGCACCTGCCTTGCAAGCAGGGGGTCAGGAGTTCGAATCTCCTCATCTCCACCAATTAAAGATAAAGATTACCCGAGAAGGGTATTTTTTTTTTGCTTTCTTATAACTTAGCAATTTTTTCTTTAAAATGCAGGATTTTTTTGTTTTTTGTCGAATTATTAAAAAGATGGTGCTCAAAGAGGTGAATTAAATGAATGCCAATGTAGAAGTCACTTATAAAAAACGATTGGATAATATTGTAGAAAAAACAATAGAAGTAATTGAAAGCAGTAAAGAACAAATTTTTGATATTTTAGAAAAAGCAAAAGAAGAGGCGAGAAGATTAGAAGCGCAATTAGAAGAACTGAAAATCCAAGTTATAAATGTCATAAAAGAAGTAGAGCTGTGTGAAAGGAAAGAAAAAAAGTGCAGGCTAAAACTCGCATTTGTAAGTAAACAATTTGGGCACCTATCTGAACAAGCTATAAGAGAAGCTTATGAAGAGGCAAAAGAGGCTCAAATAGAGTTAGCGTTAAAAAGGCGGGAGGAAAAAGAATTAATAGAAAAAAGAAACGAACTGGAGAGGAAACTTGTAGACAATAAGGCTATTATAGAAAAAGCTGAAAAGCTTGTTTCTCAAATTAATGTAGCTCTCAATTATTTAAATAGGGATTTAAAAAAAATGAATACTCAATTAGAGCAATTGAAAGACAAACGAGCTTTGAGTGTAAAAATTATTGAAGCACAGGAAGAGGAACGAAAAAGAATTGCAAGGGAGATTCACGATGGCCCTGCGCAAGCGATGGCAAACGTGTTATTGAAATCTGAACTTTGTGAAAAATTGATAACCAAAGATATTGAACAGGCGAAAATAGAACTTAAAAATCTAAAAAATATTGTACAACAATCTCTAAAAGAAGTAAGGAAAATAATATATGACTTAAGACCTTCTGCTCTTGATGATTTAGGTCTTATTCCAGCACTATCCAGGTATATAAAAAATTTTTCGGAGGAGACAGGCATATTTGTAGATTTTAGTGTTTTGTCGGATTACAAGAGACTTAGTCCCGAGATTGAAATAACTTGTTTTAGAGTAGTACAAGAGGCTCTTACAAATATAAAAAAACATTCCAAGGCAAAAAATGCCTCTGTTAAATTTGAGTTTGGCATGCGATTTATCAGCATAATTATCAAAGACGATGGCATTGGATTTGATAAAGAAAATATTGGGCAAGGATATGGTCTGATGGGCATGAGGGAAAGAATAGAAATTTTAAACGGTAAATTTGAAATAAGCAGTTTTAAAAATAATGGTACTCAAATTTATATTTCTATACCTGTAAGGGGTGTTGAGGATGATCAGATTGTTGGTGGCTGATGACCATGCTTTGATAAGAAAAGGGTTAGTCCAGCTTATTGAAATGGAAAAAGATATAAAAGTTATCTCTCAGGCTTCGAATGGGGAAGAGGCTTATAAACTTGCAAAGAAATTTATGCCTGATTTAATACTTATGGATGTGAATATGCCTGTGATGAATGGTATAAAGGCAGCAAAAATGTTAAAAGAAGAAAAACATCCAAGTAAAGTGTTGTTTTTAACTATTTACAATGATAGGGAGTATCTTTTGGAAGCGCTTAAATTAGGAGTAGAAGGGTACATATTAAAGGATGCGGAATATGACGATTTAATAAAAGCAATAAAGACTATTTACAATGGAGGAGTTTATATTCATCCTTCTTTAATGGAAGAAATAGATAACATAGATCAGGAAACCTTGAAAAAAGACCTAACACCAAGGGAAATAGAAATTCTCAAACTTATTTCTAAAGGGTATAGCAATAAAGAAATTGCACAAAAACTATTTTTAAGCGAGAAAACTGTCAAGAACCATGTTTACAATATTTTTAAAAAATTAGATGTGAAGGACAGAACTCAAGCTGCTATTTATATGCTTAAAAATGAGACGATTTTACAGAACTAATTATTTTTAAGGTTAAATTTGACTTTTATACAAAAAAAGCGTATCATATTGTTGATACACAGTGTCATTCATACAAAAAACCACGGGGGGTAATTTCATTGGAAGATAAAGATTTAAAGGAAATTGAAAAGCGTTTGGGTTACAAAAACGTAGATGCATGGACAAAAATTTCTGATGAAGAAAAAGAAAAAGTTTATCAGTTTGCAGAAGACTACAAAGACTTTATGGCACAATGTAAGACGGAAAGAGAAACGGCAGAGAAAATTATAGAAATAGCAGAAAAGAATGGCTTTATCAATATTGAAAAAGTTACAAATTTAAAGCCGGGCAGCAAAGTGTATTACAACAACAAAGGGAAATCAGTAGTTTTAGCTGTAATTGGTAAAGAGTCAATGCAAAAGGGGATAAAGGCGGTAGCATCCCATATTGATTCTCCGAGAATTGACCTAAAGCCTAATCCAATGTATGAAGATGGCGGCTTGGCTTTATTTAAAACCCATTACTATGGCGGTGTTAAAAAATACCAGTGGGTGACAACTCCTTTGGCTCTCCATGGAGTAATTGTCAAAGCAAACGGTGAGAAGATAAACATTGTAGTGGGAGAAGATGAAAATGACCCTGTCCTTTATATAACAGATTTATTGCCTCACTTAGGTAAAGACCAGATGGAGAAAAAAGCAGCAGAAGTGGTTACAGGAGAAGCATTAAATGCTGTAATTGGAAGCATTCCTCTTTCTGAGGAAGTCAGCGTGAAACCCAATATTTTGAAATATTTAAATGAAAAATTTGGCATAGTGGAAGAAGACTTTTTAAGTGCTGAGTTAGAATTAGTGCCTGCCTATAAGCCTCGCGATATAGGTTTTGATAGAAGTATGATTGGGGCTTATGGTCAAGATGACAGGGTTTGCGCTTATACTTCTTTAAGAGCTATTCTTGAGCTTGAGGTGCCAGAGAGGACGGCTGTTGCGATATTCGCTGATAAAGAAGAAATTGGAAGTATGGGCAATACTGGTTTTCAATCAAGATTTTTCGAAAATGCTATTGCAGAAATATTAGAAAAATACGAAGGAAATACAGATATCAAATTGAGAAGGGTTTTAGCTAATTCTGAACTGCTATCTGCTGATGTAAATGCTGCATTTGATCCTACTTATCCAGAAGTCAGTGAAAAGCAAAACACTGCTTATTTAGGAAAAGGCGTATGCATTACTAAATACACTGGTTCAAGAGGAAAAGCAGGGTCAAATGATGCAAATGCTGAGTTTGTCGGCAAAGTGAGAAAACTCTTCAATGAAAATGGAGTAGTATGGCAGACAGGTGAGCTGGGCAAAGTTGACATGGGAGGCGGCGGCACAGTAGCACAGTTTGCAGCGAATTACGGCATGGAGGTTTTAGACTGCGGTGTTGCTCTTTTAAGCATGCATGCTCCTTATGAACTGTCTTCTAAAGTGGATGTGTATATGGCTTATAAAGCTTATAAAGTGTTTATGGAAAAAGATTAAATCCGGGAAAACCCGGATTTAATCTTTTATAAACATTTCAACAACTATTATCCCATTGCCTTCCTTATTTTTTACTATTCCCACTCCAACCTTATTGTAGTAAGGATTTAAAATGTTTGCCCTGTGTCCTTCTGAGTTCATCAAGGAATAGTGAGCTTTTATAACATTAGAATTTAATGCTATATTTTCACCTGCCAAGTAGTAATTTATTCCAAATTTTTTCATCATGTCGAAAGGTGAGCCGTAAGTTGGAGAAGTATGAGAGAAATAGTTGTTTTCTTTAATGTCTTCTGCTTTTAGTCTGGCGACTTTACAAAGATTTTCGTCTATCTGAAGAGGATTTAAGTTGCGGCTTACTCTTTCTCGATTTATTAATTCTACTAAAGTTTTTTCCTCTTGAGAAAGAAAAATATTTGTTGTTTGAAGTGTTAACCCTTTATTTTGCGAAGTAGAACCATTGCTAGTAGTGGTATTAGAAGCATTTGATGGGTTTGATGTTGTTTGTTTAGCTGTGACATTATAAGAAACTGGTTGTTTTATAGTTATTAAGTTCTTTGAATTAGAAAATCTTATTGAATTATTTACTACAGTATTTTTAGTGAAATATCCATAAGAATAAAAAATTGAAGCACTGGCAGGATTTAAAGAAAAAATTATAGTTATTGCTATTAATACTGCTATTATTGATTTTATTTTCATTTTTATTACCTCCTCAAAATCATATATTCTACAAACAGTTGCAAATTCCTTCAAGTAATTTATGGTGAGATAGGAACATTGTATCAACTTTTACTTTGTTGGAATATACTGATTTTGAGGTGGTATTAGTGAAATATGGATTGATTGTCTTTTACTCTTATCAGCATGGTTTAATGGCAGAAAAAATGTTAAAGAAAAATAATATTCCGGTGGAGTTTGTACCAACTCCCAGAAGTATTACGGAAAGCTGTAGCCATTCTCTCAAGTTTGGATTAGAATCTTTACGAATAGTACAAAACCTTTTGCAAAGGCTCAACATTCCTTATAAGGGGATATACGAAGTAGAGAGAATTCCTGCGGGATATAAAATAGTCAAAATTATTTAATGTTCGTCGCTTTTTATAAATATACTTTTTATTTTTTGAAAAGTGCTGACATTTTGAAGAGATTCAAGCTTGCTGTTTAAAGTTATTATTTGATTTTGCAAATCTTTTATTTGTTTTTTAAGATTTTCATTTTCTCTTATCAAACTATTTACCATTGTATTGTAATTGTCCGCTTTAAGGGCAATTTTTATTTTTTCGTCATTTGTTTGTTTTAATAATTCTTGTAAATCGGCTATATTTTTGTTTTTTATTGTAATTTCAACATTTTTTCTGCTTAGTTCTTCTTCTAATCTTGTTTTTTCCTCCTTGATAGTTTCAAGCTTTTTTATTAGGATATTTAAATACTCCTGAACTTCTTTTATATAAAAAGTGAAGTAAGAATCTTTTTCTCCGTTTTTGCTGGTTAATGTGTACTGCAAAGAAGGAATTACTTCTCCTTTATCGTTTATAAATAAATAATTGCTTTGAAATTTGTCTATTGGGGTTTTTAACTTAAAAAAGTTGTATTCAGAAAAAGAAGGAGGAATTTTAAAAGGCTTGCACCAACTATTTCCTCCATCAGAGGACATGGTGGCAAAAAAGCTATCGTTTTGAAGGTAAGTGCACCATAAAGTATTTTCTAAAAGGGAGATATAGCAATTTTTAATATTTGTAGAATAAGCCAAAGTTATGGGACTACCCCAACTGCCTTTTGGCCAGCTTCCAGGGGTTTTCTTTCTATATTTTATTTCTTGAATTATATCTTCTTCTACCCATAAGGTATGTACATTTTTTTGCGAATCTACAGTTATTGTAGGATAGAATATTCCTTCTGCTTCTGAAATTAGAAATTTTGGCGACCAGTTATCTTTTACGTAGTAAAGATAATAAAGTTGGTTCTTATTTTTTTCTTTTGTAACATAAATTAAATGAATATTTTCCTCTTCATCAATGAATAAGTCATAAAAAGGAGTGAAAGAAATATTTTTTATAAGAGCTATATTATTGCCGCTCCAATTTTTGGCCCATTTTTGGTGTATTAAATGGACTTCTCTAGGATTATTAGAATTACTAATTGTAAAAAATATGTGAAGCGTTTTATTTTTTGTTAAAAGGTTAAAATTGCTTATATACGTTTTTTTATCTTTATAAGTGTATAAAGCTTTTCCTACCCATCCTTCTTTCTTTTGAATTAAAAAAACTATTTCTCCTTGTGAATTATAGTATATCAGGTTTAGTTTTCCTTCTTCGTCGTAACAAGCGTCAAAATCACTTAAACAGTCTTTTACAATGATTTCTTCTGTTGTTTTTCCATTTTCTATAGTGTTCAATAGGATTTTTCTATCTTTAAGATAAAGATACTGTAAAAAATCCTCATCTTTTTTAGTCACAATCTTGTCCATAAATTTCCCTCCCTTTGCTTAAATATATGCATAATGATTATTGAATAGAATTGACATGTTATTGACATGATGAAAGAAGGATTTTTGAGGTTAAGTGTAGAAATAAATAAAAAGATAAATCAAGCATCAATACACTCAAAAAGGAGGATAAAAATGGATTACGATGTAATAGTTTTAGGCGGAGGGCCTGGTGGCTATACTGCTGCTATTAGACTCAGCGAATTAGGGAAAAAAGTCGCTGTTGTAGAAGAATATTCGTTAGGGGGTACTTGTTTAAACAGAGGTTGCATACCGACGAAAGTCTATTCTCATGCGGCAGAGCTTATAAATGCCATAAAAGATGCTAAAGACTTTGGAATAATGGCCCAGTATGCAGTGGATATTGCAAAACTTCGTCAGAAAAAAGAAAGAGTAGTAAAAAGACTTGTCGGTGGAGTAGGCTATTTAATGAACTTACACCATATAGATGTTATAAAAGGGAGAGGTAGGTTTGTTGATGAAAATACTATAGAAGTTGATAAAAGATACACAGCAGAAAATTTTATAATTGCAACAGGTTCAAAGGTGTTTTTACCTCCTATTGAAGGGATTAACTTAGAAGGTGTTATTACAAGTGATAAAGCGTTAGAACTTGAAAGAATTCCTGAAAAAATTGTCATCATAGGGGCGGGAATTATAGGATTGGAATTTGCAAATATTTATTCTGCTTTAGGAAGTAAAGTTGTCATCATTGAAATGCTTCCTCAACTTTTGCCTATGTTAGATAGAGACATAGCAGATACGATGGAAAAAATTTTGAGGCATAAAAAATTTGAACTACATTTAAACAGTAAAGTAGAAAAGATAGAAGAAGGTTTAAAGGTAGTTTATACCACAGAAGGGAATACTCAGGTAGTGGAATGTGATACTGTTTTAGTCGCTGTAGGAAGAGTTGCCAATGTAAATGGAATTGAAGCTTTAAATCTTGATATGGATAAAAAGGGCATAAAAGTCGACTCCCACATGAGGACAAGCATAAAAAATATATATGCAATTGGAGATGTTACAGGAGGTATACAACTGGCTCACGTGGCTTCTTATCAAGGTATTGTAGCTGCTCACAATATAGCAGGGGAAGAAAAGGAAGCGGATTTAAGTATAGTTCCAAATTGTCTCTATACAAATCCTGAAATAGCGTGGGCAGGTTTGAATGAGGTTCAAGCAAGAGAAAAATTTGGAGATGTAAAAATAGGCACTTTCCCTTATACTGCTTTAGGAAGAGCAATGACTATGGGGCAAAACGATGGATTTGTTAAAATAATTGCGGAGGCAAAATACAATAGAGTAGTGGGGATGGAAATAATAGGGGCTGGTGCTACAGAGATAATTCATGAGGGTGTACTTGCCATAAAAGAAGAGTTCACATTAGAAGAATTAGCAGATGCAATTCATGCTCATCCTACGCTTTCAGAAAGCGTAAAAGAGGCAGCAGAAGACGCATTAGGAATGCCTATAAATAAAGGATAAGTTAAAGGAGAGATTCACTTGAGAAAAGGAGAAGTGTTAAAACTGGGAATTGTACCTTATATGGAGGGAAAAGAGATACAGCTTAAAGCCTTTGAAAGAGTTAAAAAGGGCGAGACGGACGGGATTCTTATATTGCTTCAACATCCACCAGTATATACTATAGGAGTTTCAGGTGGTTTTGACGAAAACATCCTTGTGCCTTTAGCGGAACTTAAGAAAAAAGCGGAGCTTTATAAAGTAGAAAGGGGAGGTAAAATAACTTTTCACGGACCAGGACAAATAGTTGCCTATCCTATATTTAATTTGGCAAAGTGGCAAAAAGATGTTCATCTTTTTGTTTATAAATTAGAAGAGACGATTATAAAACTCTTGGAGGAGTATGGTATAAAAGCGGGAAGGAAGCCTAAATATACCGGAGTATGGGTAGGAGATGAAAAGATATGCGCCATAGGTATCGCTGTTAGGCGATGGATTACTTGGCATGGAATAGCCTTTAATGTAAATACTGACCTTTCATATTTTGGCTTAATAAATGCCTGCGGCATCACTGAGTTTGGAGTTACTTCTATGCAAAAACTTGGAATAAATGAAGACATAGAAAAAGTAAAAGAAAAAATGGTTGATAAATTTAGTGAAGTATTTGGTATACACTTTAATGAGATAACTTTAGATAGATTGGCGGTGATTGATAATGCAAAAGCCTGAATGGCTCAAAGTGAGGCTATTAAACGAAGATTTAAACAGGATGGAAGCTTTTTTAAAAAGTATGTCTTTAAACACAGTTTGTCAAAGTGCCAATTGTCCCAACATGGGGGAATGCTTTGCGAGAAAGACAGCTACTTTTATGATTATGGGAAATATATGTACACGAAACTGTAGGTTTTGTGCGGTAGAAAAAGGCCATCCTCAGCCTCTTGATGAGGATGAACCGAGAAGAGTAGCTGAGGCTGCTCAAAAATTAGGATTAAAGCATGTGGTGGTTACTTGTGTTACAAGAGATGATTTGCCGGATGGTGGGGCATCACATTTTGCAAAGACAATCTATGAACTTAAAAAATTGCCAGGAGTTACAGTCGAGGTACTTGTATCTGATTTCATGGGCAAAGAGGAGTCTATTGCTAAAGTAGTAGAAGCCAAGCCAGATATAATAAATCACAATATAGAAACAGTGCCTAGACTTTATTCAAAAGTGAGGCCAAAAGCTGATTATTCAAGGTCTTTAAACCTTTTAAAAAAGTCAAAAGAACTAGACCCTTATATTCTTACTAAGTCAGGAATTATGGTGGGGCTTGGGGAAACAGAAGAAGAGGTTATACAAGTTATGAAAGACTTAAGAAGTGTTGATTGTGACATGATGACTATAGGACAGTATTTGAGACCTTCAGCAAAACATATAGAAGTAGCAGAATATGTTACTCCACAGCAATTTGAGAGATATGAAGAGATAGGATATGAATTAGGTTTTAAATACGTAGCTTCTGGTCCCTTAGTCAGAAGTTCTTATCATGCTGATGAGGGGTTGAAGGTGACAAAGGCTTAGTTTTTAAGCCTTTGTTTTTGCTTGAGGAGAATTTTAAAATGATTTAAGGGGGAGTGTCATGAAAGATTTTATATCTTTTATGGAGAGGGCTTGGTGGAGATACGTTAATGAGGGGGTAATTACTGAAGGCGTTAAAGAAGAGGTTAGAGAGTCATGGGAACTTTGTAAGTTCTATGGTGTAGACCCTTTTGGAGGCGTTGGAGAAATATTAGATGAAGATAACATGAAAATAAGGTTGAGGCAAAATGAGGATTTAATATCTGTTGCACATCCTATTATGGAAAATGTATATAAACAAGTAACTGGCTCGGGTTTTTTGTTTGTTCTGGTGGACAGGGACGGTTATCTTATTGACAGAATTGGCGATGATAGTATAATGGGAGAGACGAGAAAATTAAACTTTGTTGAAGGGGCTTTATGGACAGAAGAGGCAGTGGGGACTAATGCGATTGCTTTGGCTTTAAGACTTAATAAACCTATACAACTGGTGGGAGCCGAACATTATTGCATTACCCATCACATAGCCACATGCTCTGCAGCACCTATTCATGATGAAAACGGCAATATTATAGGATGCCTTGATATGACTGGATTAAAAGAAGACGCACATCCACATAATTTAGGTATTGTACTTGCTGGAGCTTGTTCTATTGAAAAGCAACTTGCGCTTATCAAATCTCATAAACTTATAGACGCTACTTTTGATTCTATTCACGAAGGCATGCTTATAATGGATCATAATTTTGTTGTTCAGAGGGTTAATGAAATAGCATTAAAGATATTAAATATTTCAAAGAAGGAAATTATAGGCATGCATATACAGTCCATACTTGAAGATGTGGATATAATTGAAGATATACTAAGTCAGACAGAACCCTATTACGATGTTGAATGTGTTTTTTATGGTCGAAACCAAAAAATACCATGTCGTATAAATGCTGTTCCTATAGTAGCTAACAGAAAAATTATAGGTACTGTTATAACTTTTAGAGAAGAGAAATATGTTCGTAATGTTGTTAATAAATTAGCAGGATTTAAAGCGAGTTATACATTTGAAGATATAATCACAAATGATGAAAATATGAAAAAAATCATAGAAACTGCTAAAAAAGCTGCGAGGAGTGATTGCAATATCCTTATAGAGGGTGAAAGTGGAACAGGTAAAGAACTTTTTGCGCAAGCAATTCATAACTATAGTAAACGTTCAAAAGGGCCATTTATTGCAGTAAACTGTGCTTCTATACCACGAGAATTAGTAGAAAGTGAGCTTTTTGGGTACGAAAGAGGAGCGTTTACTGGGGCAAATAAAGAAGGTAAACCTGGTAAATTTGAACTTGCTGACAATGGAACGATATTTTTAGATGAAATTGGAGAGTTGCCCTATGAGGTGCAATCTAAACTTTTAAGAGTGCTGGATAACCATAAAATTGTAAGGGTAGGCGGTACTGAGGAAAAGAAATTGAATGTAAGGGTTATTGCGGCAACTAATAGGAATTTAAGTGAAGAAGTGAATAAAAAGAATTTTAGAAATGATTTATATTATAGGATAAATGTCATAAAAATAAACATCCCTCCTTTAAGAGAGAGAAAAGGAGACGTTGAACTTCTTGCTAAAGTGTTTGTAGAACGACTTAATAGATATAATGCTTTAAGCGTTTCAGATTATAAGGTTTTAAGCGAATCGTTTATAGAACGATTGATGAATTACAACTGGCCAGGAAATGTTCGAGAGTTACAAAATGTTATCGACAGGGCGTATTACCTTACGGAAGGCAAAGTAATTATCGAAGAGTATTTCCCTGAAAATATAAGTGAAAATAGTAATGCACAACAGGAAAATAATACTACAGTCTTTCCAATTGAAGTTATTGAAGAAAAAAACATAAGAGAAGCACTAAAAATAGCCAAGGGTAATATATTGAAGGCAGCTGAAATGTTAAATTTGAGTAGAGCTACTATTTATAGAAAGATAAAAAAATACAATATAAGTGTAAAGGAATTGCTGTCTCAAATTGAGACTAAATAAAAGGAATCTCAAAATGAGACAAATGATTTTGTATAAATATGAGATTGATAATTTATTAACCCTTAATTTAAGGGGTTTTTTATTTTGGCATGAAATTTGAATATTAATTTTAATAGCATTGTTTTTGATAAAAAATTTTAAGAAATGGAGGCGGTACTTATTAAAAGGTTTATAGTCGAGTTTGGATATGGAGTAGATTTACACGGTCAAGATGTCAATAAAGCTGCTCAAAAGGCAGTAAAAGATGCGATATCTCATAGTTGTCTATGTGGACTTACGGAAATATTGGGTGTTGACTTAAATGAGATAGTTGTAGAGGCTACAGTGGCAGTATCAAGGCCAGAAGAAATTGAAGAAGAAGGAATAAAGGCTGTACTTCCCATTGGGGAAAAATATGTAAAAGCAATAAAAGGGGGGATGAGGGTAGCAGGAATAAAAGAGCCGGAATTTGGAGACAAAGATGACACCATTGAAGTTGCAGTGGCTTGCATAACGGTAAATATAAAATGAGGAGGAGATGAATAGTTATGGAAATTTCAAGAGATGTTCTTCTTGATATGTACACCAGAATGGTTAAAATCAGGAAGTTTGAAGAAAAAGTCGCGGAACTATTTGCTCAGGGGAAGGTTTTAGGTTTTGTACATTTATACATTGGTGAAGAGGCTACAGCTGTCGGTGTATGCGAAAATTTAGAGGATAAAGACTATATTACCAGTACTCACAGAGGTCATGGTCATTTAATAGCAAAAGGTGGCGATCTAAAATATATGATGGCCGAATTATATGGCAAAGAAACGGGATACTGTAAAGGGAAAGGCGGATCTATGCATATAGCGGATGCCACTAAAGGAATTTTAGGAGCTAATGGTATTGTAGGTGGAGGTTTTCCTATTGCAGCGGGTGCAGCTCTTTCCGCTAAAATGAGAGGAACTGATCAGGTGGCAGTATGTTTCTTTGGTGATGGCGCCTCCAACCAGAGTACTTTTCACGAGGCGTTGAATATAGCCTCTATATGGAAGTTACCAGTAGTGTTTGTCTGTGAAAACAACCTTTATGGTATATCTATGAGGCAGGATAAGCACCAAGCTATCAAAGATGTAGCTGACAGAGCTATTGGTTATGGTATTCCTGGGGTTACGGTGGATGGAAACGATGTATTGGCAGTGTATGAAGTAGCAAAAGAAGCTATAAACAGGGCTAGAAGTGGCGCCGGTCCGACTTTAGTTGAATGTAAAACGTATAGATATAGAGGGCATTTTGAAGGGGATCCTACTATTTATAGGTCTAAAGAAGAAGTGGAAGAATGGTTGGCAAAAGATCCAATACTTCGATTAAGTAAACATATACTCGACAATGATGTGGCAACTGAGAAAGAATTAAAAGATATAGAGGCAAGGATAGTTGAAGAGGTAGAAGAAGCGGTAAGGTTTGCTGAAGAAAGCCCATATCCAAAAGAAGAGGCAGCGGTAGAGGATGTTTATACAGATATAGTAGAGGAGGTAAGGGTAAGATGAGGAATATGACGTATGCAGAGGCTTTAAGAGAAGCTATTTTAAATGAGATGAGAAGAGACCCGGCAGTGTTTTTATTAGGAGAAGATATTGGGAGATTTGGAGGGACTTTTGGCGTAACTCGCGGCTTGATAGATGAATTTGGAGAGGACAGAGTAAGAGATACTCCTATTTCAGAAACAGCAATTACAGGTGTTTCGATAGGAGCTGCAGCTACTGGCATGCGACCTGTTGCTGAGCTTATGTTTATGGATTTTGTAACAGTGGCAATGGACCAGCTTGTCAATCAGGCTGCAAAAATGAGGTATATGTTTGGCGGGAAAATCACAATACCTATGGTTTTAAGAATGCCAGCAGGTGCAGGAATACAAGCAGCAGCTCAGCATTCACAAAGCCTTGAAGCGTGGTTTACTCATGTGCCGGGATTAAAGGTGGTTTATCCTTCTACTCCTAAAGATGCTTTAGGTCTAATGATATCTGCAATACGTGATGACAACCCGGTGGTTTTTGTGGAACATAAAGTTTTGTACAGTATGAAAGGGGATGTTCCTGATACTAATGAACCCATACCTCTTGGAGTAGCAGATATCAAAAGAGAAGGCAGCGACGTTACCGTAGTTGCAACAGGTCTCATGGTCCATAAAGCGTTAAAAGCAGCAGAAATATTGTCAAAAGAGGGTATAGAAGTGGAAGTAATAGACCCGAGGACTTTGTTCCCTCTTGACAAAGAAAAAATTTTTAATTCCCTAAAAAAGACTCACAAGATAGTAATAGTTACAGAAGAAGTTAAGAGGGGTAGCTGGAGCGGTGAGTTAGCAGCATTGATAGCTGAAGAAATGTTTGATTATCTAGATGCACAGATAGTACGCATTGGAGCTTTAAATACAGCAATTCCATTTACGACGGTTCTTGAGAATGTTGTAATCCCTAATGAAGAAGATATAATAAAGGCGGTAAGGGCAATAGCATAGGACGTAAAGCATTTTGTTTGATAAATATAAGGAGGCAGACATGAAAACCATAGGGATAATTGCAAATCCGTCATCGGGGAAAGATATAAGGCGATTGGTTGCACATGCGACGGTAATTGATAATTATGAAAAGGTAAACATAGTAGAAAGAATTATATTGGCTGCTCAAAAATTTGGTACTGAGAAAATATATATAATGCCTGACACTTATGAAATTGGATATAAAGCCAAAAATAACTTAATTTATTTAAAACAATTGGGAATAGATGTGGAGATACTTGATATGACTATAACTGGTAGTTTTGCAGATACAATGGTAGCTACGAAAATAATGGAACAATTTGGTGTGGGATGCATTGTTTCATTAGGGGGGGATGGAACCAACAGAGTTATTGCAAAAGTGATTAACGAGACACCACTTTTGCCAATTTCGACAGGTACCAATAATGTATATCCTATGATGTTGGAAGGAACTATAGCTGGCATTGTAGCTTCTGTAGTATCTTCTGGTAAATTTGACAAAGAGATATTGTGTAAAAGAGACAAAAGATTAGAAATATACAAAAACGGTAAGTTAATAGACATTGCTTTGATAGATGCTGTAATCTCTAAAGAGAACTTTACAGGTACTAAGGCAATTTGGGATATATCGACAATAACTGATATTTTTGTTACAAGGGCTCACCCTAATAACATCGGCTTTTCTTCTGTAGCTGGTTATAAAACAACATTGTCAGAAGATGAGGATGGAGGTATATATGTAAAAATAGGGGAAAGCCCGGAGTCGGTCATGGCGCCTATAGCTCCGGGCGTCGTTGAAAAAGTAGGGATAATTGATTGTAAAAGATTGAACATGGATACAGATTATTCTTATGAGGTGATGGAAAAAGGTACTATTGCGTTGGATGGAGAAAGAGAAGTGATAATAAAAGAAGGTGATATATTAATTTTTAGAATATCGCGGAATGGACCTTATCGAGTTAATGTAACAAAAACGCTTGAAATTGCACAGCAAATAGGATTTTTTGTAAAGAGGTGATTTTATGCCGGTAAATGTAGTGATGCCTAAATTGGGACTTACAATGAAAGAAGGCAGAGTAGATAGATGGCTTAAAAAAGTTGGTGATATTGTAAAAAAAGGAGAAGAGATTGTCGAGGTTTCTACAGATAAGATTACCAATGTTGTAGAATCTCCAGCGGATGGAATTTTGGCGAAGATCTTAGTAAATGAAGGAGAAATTGTACCAGTAGCTACTCCTATTGGAATAATTACAGCTGAAGGGGAAAAGTTAGAAGAAGTAGAAAAAAGTGAGGAAAAGTTTATAAAAGCTACTCCAGTAGCAAAAAGGTTGGCGAAGGAGAATAACATAGACCTTTCTTTAATAACTGGAACAGGACCAGGTGGAAGGATTACTGAAGAAGACGTAAAAAAGTTTATTTCTGAGCAAAAAGTAAAAACAGAAGAAGAGGGACCAAAAAAAGAAGTAGCAGTAATAGAAGGACAAGCATTGGAAAAAGTTGAAAGAATGCCAATGGACAATATTCGCAAAACCATAAGTCAAAGGATGAAAAAAAGCTGGTCAGAAATTCCTCATGTTACAGAAGATATTAAAGTGGATGTGACAGAACTGGTTAACTTAAGAGAAAATTTAAATCATATTAGCGATAATAAATTTACTTATACCGATTTAATTGCAAAAGCATGTGTAATAGCTATAAAGAAAAATCCTGTAGTTAACTGGTCTATAGAAGGTGAATATATAATTAAAAATAGCAGTATAAATCTCGGAATTGCAGTGGCTTTAGATAATGGTTTAATAGTTCCTGTAGTGAAAGAGGCGGACAAAAAGAGTCTATTAGAATTGTCAAAAAATATAAAAGAATTAAGTGAAAGAGCGAGAAATAATAAGCTTACTCCAGACGAAATAATCGGAAGTACATTTACTATCACTAACCTTGGAATGTATGAAATAGATAGTTTCACGCCTATTATAAATCCGCCCGAAAGTGCTATATTGGGTGTCAACAAAATATATAAAGAACCAGTTGTTCTAGACGACAATATTGTTATAAGGCATATTATAAAACTTAGCCTTTCTTTTGACCATCGATTAATAGATGGGGCTACCGCTGCTAAATTTTTGCTTGACTTAAAGAAAACATTAGAGAATCCACTATCTTTACTTATTTAAATTAAAATTTTAAATAAAGCAAGCTGATGTTGAAAATAAAGTTATATTTTCACATTGGCTTGTTTTATTTGATACTGAAATAAATAACAAATACGTTGAGTTGATTCGACTTTTTGAAATTTTTTGATATTACATGAATTTATGATATAATAAAATCAATACATAAGGAGAGGGGATGTTAGTTATGCCTGAGTTTGGAACTCCTTTTTCTGGACTCACTGAAAAAAGGAAGGTCACCCATGAAGAGTTGGTACGGGCTATACGCTTTATGGTGGCGGCAGAGTATGAGGCAATTCAACTTTATACTCAGTTGGCAGAAGCTACTGATAATGAATTAGCAAAAGCAGTTTTAATGGACATAGCAGATGAGGAAAAAGTGCATGCGGGAGAGTTTTTGAGGCTTTTGAAAGAACTAGCTCCTGATGAGGAAAAATTTTACGAAGAAGGGGCAAAAGAAGTAGAAGAAATGATTGAAAAGATTAAATAAAAGAAGGAGTTTGCGTTTATAGATGATTGAAAAATCAGGAACAATTTATGTGGCAAGCTAAAATAAGTACCTCAATCGAGGTACTTATTTTTTTGATTTTTTGTAACAGTCTAATACATTAAAACGTATATTGTAGATAGATAAGATAATTTAAGTTAATAAAAGCTGTAACTGTAAAGGGGGAAATAATATGGCTTTTTCTAAAAAAATGGTGGGGCAGCAAGAGATAGTGCCAGGCCCTGTACAGCCAGGGCAACTTCCAGAACCTACAGAAATAGCTTGCATTGAAGTGACTAAGATATATGATGCTTGTTCGCAGAGACTATGCCTTGATAATATACCTCCTATTACGTTTGTACCAACAAGTCTAACTTTAACTCCTTCTTTTGGAGGATGTGAAAATATAACAGTATCTTTGGTAACGCCGCCGGGTTTTGTGATAACTCCACTTCCGGATAGGCCAGGATTTGCGAGGGTAGAAGCAACTTTTCAAGTGACTTATGATATTGTGATTAACTATCCGGATGGAACCACACAAACATTGCCAGGAAATATTACTACTTTCAACAAAGATATTGTACTTTACGTGCCAGACCCAAATGTAGCGATAATGAAATACGAGGCGTTAGCAGAGTGCTTGTATGGAAAGGTTAATCTAGGAGTTACTACCACTGTAGAAGTGATAATTGGAGTATGGATTGTGATAAAATCCGCAGTAGATGTACAATTATTAGTTCCTTCTTATGGATTCTGTCCTACTCCAGCAGCTTGTGAAGAATTTACAACAGATGTATGTGAGATTTTCTACAAAAAGCCTTTCCCATCTTTTGAGCCGCCACAAATGTATCAAAATCCTTATTAAAAGCCAGCAAATTAGCTGGCTTTTTTACATAGGAATTGACTCTTTGCAAATTTTGTGGCAAAGTTAATATATAAGGAATTAAATTAGTAAAGGGTGTGTTGTAAATGGGCGATAATTTGAGAAATGATATTTTGATGAGATTAAAGACGATAAAAGGGCACATAGCAGGGATAGAAAAAATGGTAGAAGAGTCAAAAAGTTGTGAGGAAATTTTATTGCAGATAGCAGCTGTAAAAGCTTCTTTAGAAAAAGTGGGCATGTCTATAATACAAGAGCATGCTAAGGAGTGTATATTAGCAAGTGAAGATGGAAAGGCTACCTATGAAGAAGTACAGCGAACTATTAATTTGTTAATCAAGTTTGCAAAATAGATAAAAGGGATGATGTCTATGGAAGTATACCTTGACAACAGTGCTACTACACGAGTTAGGAAAGAAGTTATAGAGAAAATGGTAGAGGTTTTAGAAAATGAATATGGCAATCCTTCTTCGTTACATTTGAAAGGGTATCAGGCTGAAAAATTGATGAAGGAAGCAAGAGAAAATGTTGCTAAACTAATTAACGGAGATATTGAGGGGATTGTTTTTACTTCTGGTGGTACAGAATCAAACAATCTTGCTTTAATTGGAGTAGCGGAGAGTTTGAGAAAAAAGGGTAATCATATAATTTCTTCCGCTATTGAACATCCCTCTGTACTTAATGTGCTAAAATATTTAGAGGAAAATGGCTTTGAAGTAACCTATTTAGCTGTGGATAAAACAGGAAAAGTAGATGTAAAAGACTTAAAAAGAGCTATAACTGACAAAACGATTCTCATTTCAATTATGGCTGTTAACAATGAAATAGGTACGATTGAGCCAATAGAGGAAATAGGTGAAATAGCAAAGGAAAGAGGTATAATTTTTCATGTTGATGCTATACAGGCAGTGGGAAAAATAAATATAGATCTAAAAAAGCAAAATTTAGATATGATTTCTTTAAGCAGTCATAAAATACACGGTCCTAAAGGAGTAGGAGCCTTATATATTGATAAATCAGTAAAGATTAGGCCAATAATTTTTGGAGGGGGACAAGAAAAAAATTTAAGGTCTGGGACAGAAAATATGCCAGGAATTGTGGGATTTGGTGTGGCTAGCAAATTAGCCAAAGAAAATTTCCACGGTAATGTAAGCAAATTAATGACCTTAAAGAAGCGACTTTATCAAGGCATAGTTTCTGAAATAAAAGATGTTCATTTAAACGGGCCAAATGTTGAAGAGGGAGCGCCACATATACTCAATATTTCTTTTGCCGGTGTGAGGGGAGAGGTGCTTTTACACGCTCTTGAAGAAAAGGGCATATATGTTTCTACGGGATCGGCTTGTTCTTCCAAAAAGAAAGGACAAAGTCATGTTTTAAAAGCGATAGGTCTTAAAGAGGACCTTATTGAAAGCGCTATAAGATTTTCCATTGGAATTTTTAATACAGAAGAAGAAATTGACTATACTATATCAGTGTTAAAAGAAAAAGTGAATTTTTTAAGAAAGTATAAACGGAGGTAAAATATGCAAGACATATTATTGATTAAATATGGAGAATTAGCTTTAAAAGGAGATAATAGGTCTTTTTTTGAAAATAAATTGATAAAAAATATAAAACATGCTCTTTCTGACTTTAAGGAAGTTAAAGTTGAAAAAACTCATGGCAGAATTTATGTAGAATGTGATGGAGATATTGAAGAGGTAATAGAAAGATTAAAAAAAGTCTTTGGTATTGTAGGAATAACAAAAGCTAAAAAAACCGATTTAAACTTGGATGAAATATTTAAAGCTGCAGTAGAACTTATGAAAGGACACGAAGGAAAGACTTTTAAAGTAGAGACTAAGAGGCCAAATAAGTCTTTTCCTTATAACAGCATGGAGGTCAGCCGCAGAGTAGGAGCAGCAGTATTGAAAAATATCAAAAACTTAAAAGTAGATGTCCATAATCCTGATGTGCTTTTAAATGTAGAGATAAGAGAAATGGCTTTTGTATACGCGGGAGTGATTGAGGGAATAGGAGGCCTTCCTCTTGGGACAAACGGTAAAGCGACTGTACTTTTGTCAGGAGGAATTGACAGTCCTGTAGCTGCTTGGATGATGATGAAAAGAGGCGTAGAAGTAGAAGCAGTTTATTTTCACAGCCCTCCTTATACTTCTGAAAGGGCTAAAGACAAAGTTGTAGATTTGTGCAAAGTCCTTTCTCAATATGGACAAAGGATAAAATTACACGTAGTTCACTTTACTGATTTGCAATTAGAAATTTATGAGAAATGTCCACCTAAATTTACTACTATAATTATGAGAAGAATGATGATGAAGATAGCAGAAAAAATTGCTCAAAAAAATGGTTCTATGGCTCTAATCACAGGGGAAAGTTTAGGACAAGTTGCAAGCCAAACGATTGAAAGTTTATATGTAACCAATGCTTCTGTCTCTATGCCAATATTTAGACCTCTTATTGGGATGGATAAGACAGAGATTATAGATTTAGCTCAAAAGATTAGTACGTTTGAGATCTCTATAAGACCCTATGAAGATTGTTGCACTATCTTTGTGCCAAAACATCCTGCTACAAAGCCTAAGTTAGACAAAGTAATTGAAGCAGAAGAAAAAATGGAATATCAAAAATACATTGATGATTTTGAAGAAGAGGTTATAGAAGTTTAAGCCAAGCAGCTTTGCTTGGTTTATTTTTAACCTTTAAAAAATTAATTTTTTTAAACTAAAACTTAAAATAATTTAAAATTTTTATTGGCATTTTTAAAATAAGTGTTATAATAAAAACAAGATGACGAATGAGAACAGGTTTTTTATAATAAACTTGTCTTTTAAGAGGTGATATTAATGAATGAAGTAATAGGTAGATGTCCAGTTTGCAGTGAAAAAATGGTGGTAACAAGGCTGGAATGTCCTCAATGTGGAACAGCAATTGAAGGCAAATTTGAACTTTGTAAATTTTGCTATTTGTCAAAAGAGCAAAGAGATTTTTTGGAACTTTTCATAAGGACGAGAGGAAATATAAGGGAAATGGAAAAAGAATTAGGTTTATCCTATCCTACCATCAAAAATAAATTGGATAATTTAATTGCTGCTTTAGGATATAAAGTTGAGAAAGGGCCAAGAGTAGACAAAAAAGAGTAACGTATAAAAATCGCCATAAAAGGCGATTTTTATACGTTAAATCTGAAGACTACTATATCCCCATCCTGCATCACATAATCTTTTCCTTCCAGTCTCATAAGTCCCATTTCTCTTGCTGTTGCCTGTGAACCGGCTTTTACTAAATCTTCATAAGAGATTACTTCTGCCCTTATAAATCCTTTTTCAAAATCTGAATGAATTTTCCCTGCTGCTTGAGGTGCTTTTGTGCCTTTTTTTATTGTCCAAGCGTGGACTTCTTTTGGTCCAGCAGTGAAAAAGGTTATAAGTCCAAGGAGAGAGTAACCATGTCTTATTATGTTGTTAAGGCCGGGTTCGGCAAGGCCGTATTCTCTCAAAAGTTCATTTCTTTCTTCATCACTTAAAGAAGCTAATTCTTCTTCAATTTTTGCACTTATAACCAAAACTTGAGAATTTTCTTTTTCAGCATATTCTTTTAGTTGCTTTACATATTGATTTTCTTCTCCTGAAATTAAATCTTCTTCTGATATATTTGCTACATACATGACGGGTTTAGAGGTAAGCAACATAAGTTGACATACAAAACTTTTTTCTTCTTCGGTAAATTGAAGAGCCCTTACAGGTTTCCCTTCATTCAATCCTTTTTTTATTTTTTCAAGTATTTCCAATTCAAAGGCTGCTTTTTTGTCATTTCGCGCAAGTTTTGATGTTTTTTGAAGCCGCCTTTCGACAACTTCCATATCAGCAAGTATAAGCTCTAAAGTTATTATTTCAACATCTCTTATAGGATCAATACTTCCTTCCACATGGACAATATTGCTATCTTCAAAACATCTTACCACGTTTAATATAGCGTCAACTTCCCTAATATGAGAAAGAAATTTATTTCCTAAACCCTCTCCTTTACTTGCTCCTTTTACAAGGCCTGCTATGTCAACAAATTTTATAGTTGCGGGTATAACTTTTTGCGGATTTTCAATTTTTGCCAAAAAATCCAGCCTTTTATCTGGTACAGCTACAATTCCCACATTTGGTTCAATAGTACAAAAAGGATAGTTTGCACATTCTGCCCCTGCTTTTGTAATGGCGTTAAACAAAGTGCTTTTGCCGACATTAGGTAGTCCAACAATTCCTATTTCCATTTCATCTTCCCTCCAATAGTTTTACATATGCATTATATATTACTCACAAAATTTTTTCAAATGTTTTTCGTAAAAATTCCATAATTTAGTATAATACTTTTTAATAAAAGTGAAAAAATATATTTTGAGGAGGTGCATAGCTTTGAAAAAAATAAAAAGTATAATTACAATAATGCTTATTGGGATAATGATAATGGTTTCAATGGCAGGATGTAAAACTGCGACTAGAAAGCCTACTCCTGCTCGTTATACACCGGCACCTACAAGGACTACTCCTGCGCCTTCTAAGACTCCAACTGCTGTAAAAAAACCGACTACAGAAAGTGCAAGAGCAAGTAGAATAGCTTCAAATGTTGCTAAAATTCCAGAGGTAAATAAGGCTACAGTGGTAGTATATGGAAGCACTGCTCTTGTAGGAGTGGATTTGAAAGCAAGAGTACAGGGAACTCTTGAAACAGATGTAAAAAAGAAAATAGAAAAGACTGTAAAAGATACTGATAAGTCTATAACAAGGGTCTATGTAACTGCAGATCCAGATTTGTACAAAAGAATAGAAAATATTGCTAAGGGTATTTCTGCAGGAAGACCAGTTTCTGAATTTGCAAAACAAATTTCAGAAATTATAAAACGCATTACACCTGGTATGTAACAGAAACCTGGGGTTTTTCCCCGGGTTTATGTATTATTGACTTTGTGTTACAATTATCATATAATCAAAAAATAATTGGATTATTTTAGAAGGAGTTGATGACATGGAATTAATTAGGAAACAATTAAACAACGGAATAAATTTATACATAGATACTACAGACAAATTTAAAACAGTGACAATTAATCTTTATATCCACAATCAATTAGGAGAAGAGGCTACAAAATACGCTTTGCTGCCTGCTGTTTTAAAAAGGGGTACTTCTAGTATTAAAACCTATAAAGAAATGGTGAAGTTTTTAGAAAACTTATACGGCACTACTATGGCTGTTTCTGTGTATAAAAAAGGAGAAAGGCACCTTCAACAATATAGATTGGAATTACCTCAAGAGGAGTACATAAAAGAGAATATTTTAGAAGAGGGAGTAAAATTTTTAAAAGAGTTAGTTTTCAACCCTCTTACAGAAGGAAATGCTTTTAATAAAGATTATGTACTTCAAGAAAAAGAGATTCACAAAAATTTAATAGATTCAAGAATAAATGACAAAACCAAATATGCGGTAGACCGTTGTTATGAAGAGATGTGTAAAGGGGAGCCTTTTGCTATTTTTGAATTGGGTAGAAGTGAGGATTTAAACTCCATTGATGAAGTCAACCTTTACCAGTATTATCAAAATTGTATTAATACTTTGCCAATGGATATATATGTTGTAGGAAATGTGGACCCTAGATATGTAGAAGAGGTTTTTACAAAATATTTTTCTTTTCAAAGAGGACAGATACTAAATATTCCTTCCCCCAATATATATAAAGAGGTAAAGGAAGTAAAGTATGTGACAGAAAATTTAGAAGTAACACAGGGGAAGCTTACTCTTGGCTTTAGAACTAATGTACCGGCTAACAGTGAGGAATATTTTCCTCTTTTGGTATACAGTGGTGTGTTAGGAGGAGGACCTTTTTCTAAACTTTTTATGAATGTGAGGGAAAAGGCAAGCCTTGCTTATTATGCTTATTCAAGGCTAGAGAGATTTAGAGGTTTAATGGTGGTAAGTTGCGGCATAGAGATAGAAAATTACAACAAAGCTCTTGACATAATACTTAAACAGTTAAAAGAAATTGAAGAAGGTAATATCTCAGATTATGAATTAGATTCCACAATAAAAGCCTTAAAGACCTCTTTGAATGCAATGAAAGACAATGCTACTTCTAAATCTGACTACTATTTGTCACAAAAAATTGCAGGAGTAGATTTAAATATAGAAGAATTTATTAAAAAAGTAGAAAAGGTGACAAAAGAGGACGTAGTGGAAGTTGCTAAAAAGGTTAAATTAGATACGGTGTATTTTATGACCGGCAAAAAGGAGGAATAATTATGCAGCAGTTGTACAATGAGAGAATAGACGAAAAAATGCTTTTACAAGAATTGGATAATGGCCTAAAAGTGTATATAATGCCGAAAAGAGGTTATACAAAGCAGTTTGCAATATTTGCTACCCATTTTGGTTCTAATGACAGTAAGTTTATCGCTCCAGGGGATACTGATGTAACGGAGGTACCTGATGGGGTTGCACATTTTTTGGAACACAAAATGTTCGAAGAGGAAGAAGGTAGTATTTTTGAGCAGTTTTCAAAATTAGGGGCTTCAGCTAACGCTTACACTAATTTTACTACAACTGCTTATTTATTTGCGAGTACTGAAAACTTCTATGAAAATCTAAAACTTTTAGTAAAGTTTGTACAAAATCCTTATTTTACAGATGAAAATGTGGAAAAAGAAAAGGGAATAATAGCTCAAGAAATAAGGATGTATCAAGATGACCCCAATTGGAAAGTTTATTTTAACGCATTAGAGGCTCTTTATCATGTACATCCAGTTAGAAAGGACATAGCTGGCACAATTGAATCAATTTCTCAGATAAATAAAGAAATTTTGTATAAGTGTTATTACACATTTTATCATCCTGAAAATATGGTATTGTTTGCGGTAGGAGATATTGATATAGATAAAACTCTTGACATTATAAAAGAAAATGTGAGACAGGATAAAAAACAAGGAGAAATAAAAAGGATATATCCTAAAGAGCCTTTAAGCGTTTATAAAAAAGAAGTGATACAAGATATGCAAGTATCCATTCCTCTTTTTAATCTAGGTTTTAAAGATACAGATGTGGGTTTTGGTGGAAAGAAATTATTAAAGAAGAACTTAGAGATACAAATAGGGTTGGAAATGGCATTAGGCAGAAGTTCTGACTTGTATGAGAGGCTTTACAATGAAGGGCTTATTGACAGCACTTTTAGCTTTGATTACGGTGGAGAGATAGATTACGGTTATTCTATAATAGGAGGTCAATCTAAAGATCCTTTTAAAGTGAGAGATATCATTTTAAATGCAATAAATAATCTACAATTTTTAAAGGAAGAAGATTTTGAGAGAATAAAGAAAAAATACATAGGAAAATTTTTAAGAACATTTAATTCGGTCGATAGTATAGCTTACAGTTTTATAAACTTTTATATGAAAGAAATAAATTTACTGGATTATTTAGATGTGCTTTACAGTATAAGCTTTGAAGATGTTAGAGAAAGATTTCAAAATCATCTGAGAGAAGAGAATAGTGTACTTTCCGTTGTGAATCCTATAAAAAAATAAAAAAATCAGGCGCAAAGCCTGATTTTTTTATTTTTTTATAAAAATTTAGCAGGATTTTTTAAATTTATATAGAATAACATATTAAGTGGTGCAATGTGGTGGTAAGTGGGAGAATGTGAAATGAAAGTTTGGTGTTTTGTATGTTGATGGGTCAATACGAACACACAATTGATGCAAAGGGAAGGGTCATAATCCCCGCTAAATTCAGAGGAGAACTGGGGGATAGGTTTGTATTGACTAAAGGATTGGACAATTGCTTATTCGTATATTCACTGGAGGAGTGGAAAAATATTGAGGCCAAACTTAAAACTTTGCCACTTACCAAAAAAGACGCAAGAGCATTTACGAGATTTTTCCTAGCTGGAGCTGTGGAATGCGAAATTGATAAACAGGGAAGAATACTTATACCTGCTAATTTAAGAGAGCATGCCAAAATAGAAAAGGATGTTATATTTATTGGAGTTTCTACAAGGGTTGAAATTTGGAGTAAAGAGGTTTGGGAAGAATACTCTAACAATACAGATGTTTCTTTTGAAGAGATTGCTGAGCATCTTGACGAATTAAATATATAGGTGTGATAAAAAATGGAATACAGCCATAAAAGTGTTTTGCTTAAGGAGACAATTGAATATTTAAATATAAAACCAGAGGGAATATATGTAGATGGTACTTTAGGTGGTGGAGGCCATTCTGAAGAAATATTAAAAAGGCTTACCACCGGAAAGTTAATTGCGATAGATAGAGATTTAGATGCGATAAAGGCTAGCAAAGAAAGGCTTAAAAATTACAAAAATGCAGAGTACATAAATGATAATTTTAAAAATATAAAAGAGATACTTAAAAGTTTGAATATTGACAAGGTTGATGGCATCCTTTTGGATTTGGGGGTATCTTCTTATCAATTAGAAGAAGTTAAACGGGGTTTTTCTTATATGAAAGATGCTCCGATGGATATGAGAATGGACAAAAATTCACCTTTTTCTGCCTATGATGTGGTGAACAAGTATTCACAGCAAGAATTAGAAAGAGTGATAAGAGAATATGGAGAAGAGAAATGGGCATCACGTATTGCTAAATTTATTGTAAAAGAAAGAGAAAAAGGAGAAATAAAAACTACTTTTCAGTTAGTAGAGATTATAAAAAATGCTGTTCCTGCCTCTGCCAGGAGAGAAGGACCACATCCAGCAAAAAGAACATTTCAAGCCATACGAATAGAAGTCAATGAAGAACTTAAAGGTTTAGATAAGGCGATTGAGGATATGGTAGAGGTATTACGGGGGAAAGGGCGCATTGCGATAATCACATTTCACTCTTTGGAAGATAGAATTGTGAAGAATACTTTTAAAAAATTAGAAAATCCCTGCACTTGTCCACCTAATATGCCATGTACTTGTGGTAAAAAACCGGTAGTGAAGATTATAACAAAAAAACCGGTACTACCTTCCAAAGAGGAAATAGAAACAAATTCCAGGTCCCGTAGTGCAAAACTTAGAGTTGCGGAAAAACTGTAAGTTCTAAAAGAAATGGAGGTAGAATAAATTGATAGTAGCACAAAGAGAATATAATTACGAGTATCCCCCATATACCTCAGAAAAGAAAGAGCAAATAAGAAAAACTAAAAAAAATGCGAAATTAAAGAATTTACTTTTGGTGTTTTTTATAAGTTCTCTAAGCATTTTGATACTTTACAGGTATACTGTAATTTATCAAAGGTCAATTGCTTTAGACAAAATGGAAAAACAAGTACAATATGCAGAAAATTTAAATCAACAATTAAAAGCCCAAATTGCTTCTTTAACCAATCCCGCTCGAATTGAAGAGATTGCAAAAGAAAAATTAGGAATGCAATTGCCAGAAGAAAATCAGATAGTCTACATAAATGTGGGAGAAAAGCCTAAAGTAGCTGAAGAGAAAAAAGGTGAAGAGAAATCACAAGATAAAAGTAACTTTTTTATGAGGATATTGGGGGTGTTGAATAGATAGGGGGGATAATAAATATATCCAACCATATCTGTAAAGAGAAGAATTCTTTTTTTACTTTTTTTATCTTCTATAGTAGTTTTTGGACTTATACTCAGACTTTTTTGGATACAGGTAGTAAAAAGTGAAGATTATCAAAAGATGGCACTTCCTCAATGGACTTTAGAAGTATCTGTTAGTGGTAAAAGGGGAAATATATTTGATAGAAATGGCAAAGTATTAGCAGAAAATATAAGTGTTAATAAAATAAGTGTTATCCCTAAAGAAATACCTGATTCTCAAAGAGAAGCAGTAGCTGAAGCTTTAGCCCAAATATTAAATTTAGATAAAGGAAAAGTTCTTCAAAAGATTTCTAATAAAAACTTACAAGAAGTGTTAATTGCTAAACAAGTTGATGACGAAAAGGTAGCAGAGATAAGAAAGCTTAATATAGATGGAATAATAATTTCTGAGGACATGAAAAGATTCTATCCCAATAATACTCTTGCATCACATGTCTTGGGTTTTACTGGAATTGACAACCAGGGTTTAGATGGCGTTGAATTAGCATTTGACAACTTTTTAAGAGGTATTCCGGGAAGAATTTTTACTCCAATGGATGCTATAGGTAGAAAGATGGATGTGGGAGAGGAAGAGTATTTTGAACCTCTTCCAGGTTATAACGTAGTGCTTACAATAGATGAAACTATTCAGCATTTTGCAGAAAAGGCTCTTAACCAAGCGATGGTTCATTCTAAGCCTTCAAAAGGAGCAGTAGCCATTGTTATGGACCCCAAAACAGGGGAAATATTGGCTTTGGCTAATAGACCAAATTTTAATCCTAATAATCCTTTTGAAGGACCGCAGGAAGAATGGTATAAAGTTTGGCGAAATAAAGCTATTTCTGATTCTTATGAACCTGGTTCTGTTTTTAAGACAATTACTGCTTCTGCAGCTTTAGAAGAAAAACTTGTAGGTCTTAATGAACAGTTTTATTGTCCGGGCTATACTATAGTTTCTGGACATAGAATAAATTGCTGGGCTACCCATGGCAGTGAAAATTTTGTTCAAGGTGTTCAAAATTCTTGCAACGCAGTTTTTGTGACGTTAGGACAAAGGCTAGGAGTAGAAAAACTCTATAAATACATACATGATTTTGGATTTGGACAAAGGACAGGAATACTTCTTCCTGGTGAAGCTCCAGGTCTTGTATTGGCAGAAAGTAGTGTTGGGCCTGTTGAGTTAGCCACTAATTCTTTTGGGCAAGGTATTGCTGTGACGCCTCTTCAGATGATTACTGCTGTCTCCGCAATAGCCAATGGAGGAAAATTGATGCAACCTCTAATTGTGAAATCAATTGTAGATTCAAATGGAAAAGTAGTGAAGGAATTTAAACCAAAAGTAGTGAGGCAAGTCATTTCTGAACAGACCTCTTCTACAATGAGAGAAATACTAAAAAGTGTAGTGTCAGAGGGAACAGGCAAAGCAGGATATATTGAAGGATTTGATGTAGCTGGAAAGACTGGTACTACAGAAAAATATATGCCAGGCAAATATGTGGCATCTTTTATAGGTTTTGCACCAGCGGAGGATCCAAAAGTTATTGTGTTGGTGGTAATAGATGAGCCTAATAATCCGGAAACCCATTTTGGAAGCCAATTGGCTGCACCTGTAGTAAAGAGTATTTTAGAAGATACCTTAAGATATTTGGAAGTACAGCCAAGAGGAATAGAAAAACCTGCATCAGTTGTAGTACCGGATGTGAGGAATATGAAGCTTTATGAAGCAGAAAACATTATTTTATCGAATAAGCTTAACTTTATTATAGAAGGAAATGGAGATACTGTTTTTGACCAAATGCCTAAACCAGGAGCAATTGTAGAAGAAAACACACAAGTTATTTTGTACTTAAATGCTGAAAAAATACAAGAGGTAGTAGTTCCTGATTTAACTGGTAAAAGCGTAAAAGAAGCTACAGAAATTTTAAATTCTTTGGGGCTTAAAATAAGAATAAAAGGCAGCGGTTTTGCTGTGAATCAAAGTCCGAAAGAAGGCACGATTTTGAAAAAAGGCGAAACTGTAGAAGTGGAGTTTAGGCCTAAGGAAAAATAAACTTCCTCTATGCAAAATCTATAATTGTGCTATACTATTTAGTGGTGGTATGCTTTTTAGATATTTTTGTGAGGAGGCCTAACATGAAACTAATAGATATTTTGAAGGGTGTTAAGTGCGAGATAAAAGGAGATCCTAATATAGACATCAGTGGGGTGTGTTACGATTCCCGTAAAGCCAAAAAGAAATATTTATTTATTGCTATAAAAGGGTTTAAAACCGATGGTATTTTCTATGTGGAAGAGGCTATTAAAAATGGGGCAGTTGCAGTGGTAGCAGATAGGGAAATAAAAGAATATCCTGGCATTACAACAGTATTAGTAGAAGATGCTCGAGCTACCATGGCAAAAATAGCTTCTAATTTTTACAATAACCCCACCAGCAAACTTACTTTAATTGGTGTAACAGGAACAAATGGCAAAACCTCTGTTACTTATATGCTAAAAGCGATTTTAGAAAGGCAAAATAATAAAGTGGGCCTGGTGGGGACTATACAAAATATGATAGGGGATGAAGTGATACCTTCTGTACATACCACACCTGAATCGTTAGATTTGCAGGAGCTTTTTAGCATTATGGTGAACAAAGGTGTTAAGTATGTAGTTATGGAGGTATCGTCCCATTCTTTAGCATTAAATAGAGTAGACGAATGTGAATTTGATATAGCAATTTTTACCAACTTATCCCAGGACCATTTAGATTTTCACCAGAACATGGAAGAGTATGCTAAGACAAAGAGTAAGTTATTCAAGATGGCAAAGAGGGCGTCGGTTATCAATATAGATGATAAATACTCTTCTATGATGATTGAGAGTTCTAAAGCAAAGGTTTTGACTTATGGTATAGAAGATTTTGCTTATGTTATGGCAAAGGATATTAGGAATAGTTTAGATGGTGTAAAGTTTAAAGTTCAGATTGAAGATAAAAAAGAAGAGATGTCATTGAAAATTCCTGGTTTGTTTAATGTCTACAATGCTTTAGCTGCTATTACAGTGGCTGATTTTCTTGGTATTTCTTTGCGAAGTGTGAGAGAGGCTTTAAGTCAAGTTACAGTAAAAGGTCGATTTGAACCGGTGGAGACAGGAAAAGACTTTTATGTGTTCATAGATTATGCCCATACTCCTGACGGAATACAGAATATAATGGAAGCCTTGAAGGAATATAAAACTGGGAGAAAAATACTTCTTTTTGGTGCTGGAGGAGATAGGGATAAAACTAAAAGGCCTTTGATGGGAGAAGTTGCAGGAAAATATGCAGATTTTTGCATTTTGACATCAGACAATCCTCGTTCGGAGGACCCAAGAGAAATAATTTCACAAATTGAGGAAGGCATAAAAAAGACTAATTGCCCTTATGTTGTAATAGAAAATAGAAAAGAAGCGATAAGATACGCTCTGACTAATGCTCAAAAAGACGATGTAATAATATTAGCAGGCAAAGGCCACGAAACTTATCAAATTATAGGAAATAAGGTTATTCCCTTTGATGAGAGAGAAATAGTTAAAGAAATTTTGTCTGAAGGTGGTAATAAATGATGGAACTTTTAATAGATGAAATTGTAAGAGCCACAGAGGGAAAATTGATAAAAGGAAATTTAAAGGACAAAGTAATGGGAATTTCGACTGATTCGAGAAAAGTCAAAAAAGATGAATTATTTATCCCTTTGAAAGGGGAAAAATACGATGGAGAAGATTTCGTAAAAGATGCAATAGACAAAGGTGCTAGTGCAGTTATTACTGCGAGGTTGGATAATGTAGAATGTTTGAAAGATTTTTCAGTTAATGTCATTTACGTTAATGAGACTTTAGAAGCTTTGCATAAAATTGCTTCTTATTATAGAAAAAAATTCAATATTCCTTTTATTGCTGTGACAGGTAGCAGTGGAAAAACTACTACGAAAGATATGATTGCACAAATATTGTCTAAAAAGTATAAAGTTTTGAAAACAGAGGGAAATTTTAATAATGAAATTGGCTTGCCATTGACAATTTTTAATTTGGAAGATACTCATCAGATTGCGGTAGTGGAAATGGGAATGAATGGTTTTGGAGAAATTAGGAGGTTAAAGAATATTGCAGAGCCTCAAGTAGCAGTTTTTACAAATATAGGAGTTGCTCATATCGAAAAATTAGGCTCAAGAGAAAATATATTAAAAGCAAAAACTGAGTTAATTGAAAATTTTAAAGAGGAAAATGTGATTGTATTAAATGCAGATGATGATATGCTATCAAAAATTCCTCTGCAGTATTCAAGTAAGTATTACAGATATGGTATAAAAAGTGGAGAAATTAAAGCTTGCGATATAGAAAAAGAAGAAAAAGATATAAAATATACTTTAAAATATAAAAATTTGGCGAAAGAAATAAAGCTTTCGGTTCCTGGTATTCACAATGTGTACAATTCTCTTGCTGCAATTTGTGTTGGATTAGAGTTTGGTATTAATGTAGAGGACATGGCAGAGGCTTTAAAAGATTTTCAACCAGGCAAAATGAGACTTAATATAATAAAAATAGGTGATATAAAAATTATTGACGATGTATATAATGCTAATCCGGATTCTATGAAAGCAGCTTTAAGCGTATTAAGGGATTTACCTGCTAAGAGAAAAATAGCAGTTTTAGGAGATATGCTGGAATTAGGTGAGTATGCAGTAGAAGCCCACAAAGAAATAGGAAAATTGGTGGCAGATAGCCATATAGATATTTTGATAACCTCTGGTGATATGTCGAAATATATTGCAGAAGAATCCAAGGTTTGTGGGATGAAAGAGAATAATATTTTTGTTTGTAACACTAATAAAGAGGTTAATGAAATTTTGAAAGATATTATCAAAGAAGGGGATTCAATTTTAGTAAAAGGTTCAAGAGGTATGAAAATGGAACAAATAGTACAATTTTTACAGGAGAGGGTAAAGTAAAATGTTACAAAAGATAATTTTGGCTACAGTTGTTGCTTTTGTGCTAAGCTTGGCCTCTGGTCCTCTTTTTATACCTTATCTTAGAAAATTAAAATTTGGGCAAAAAGTAAGGGAAGATGGGCCTAAAAGCCACATAAAAAAATCTGGAACCCCTACAATGGGGGGAATAATGTTTATTACAGCCACAGTTATTTCTACTTTAATTTTTTCTCATTGGAATAAATATTTGGCTATTTTGTTATTAGGTTTTTTGGGATATGGTTTAATAGGATTTGCAGATGATTTTCTAAAGGTTTATTTTAAAAGGCCTTTAGGTTTAAAAGCGAGAGAAAAACTTATTGGACAGTTTTTACTTGCGATAATCATTTCATATTTTGCTCAAGAATATGTAGGAACAGAAGTGATTTTTCCTTTTTTAAAAACTACTATTGACCTTGGCAATTTTTATATTCCTTTTATAGTTTTTGTGATTGTAGGAACAGTAAACAGTGTAAACTTGACAGATGGGCTTGATGGATTAGCAGCAGGTGTATCTTTTATTGTTATGGCTTTTTTCACTATGACAGCTTTATTTTTAAATAATATAACTTATGGAGCGTTCAGTGCCGCTTTGACAGGAGGATTGCTAGGATTTTTGAGGTATAACCGTCATCCTGCGGAAATTTTTATGGGAGATACTGGTTCCTTAGCTATTGGAGGAGCTATAGCTACTGCCGCGGTTTTGACTAAATTGCCTTTGATTTTGCCCTTGATAGGTATTATTTATGTGGCTGAAGCTTTTTCAGTGATTATTCAGGTATTGTCTTTTAAATTGTTTGGTAAAAGAGTTTTTAAAATGAGTCCTTTACACCATCATTTTGAACTGTCAGGATGGCAAGAACAAAATGTAGTCTACGCTTTTTGGATTGTTACTTTAATTGCGATGTTTTTATCTTTTTATAGTTTAAGCTAAGGAGTGCAAATTATGGAACTAAAGGGTAAAAAAGTTCTTGTGGCAGGTTTAGGAGTTAGCGGAATAGCTTTGTGTAAAGTGTTGGACAGCTTGAAGGCGAAAGTAATAGCTTATGATGAAAAAGAATATGATGTATTAAAAGAAAATTTAGAAGAAATTAAAAGTTTGTCCATAGATTTTAGGTTTGGTAAATTCAAAAAGGAATTTTTAGAAGGTGTGGATTTGGTTGTTTTAAGTCCAGGTGTTCCTACTGATTCGGATATAGTAAAAACAGCACAAGAAAAGAAAATTGAATTATTGGGAGAAGTGGAGTTTGCATATAGGTTTTCTAAAGCTCCTATTTATGCAATTACAGGTACAAATGGCAAGACAACTACTACTTCTTTATTAGGAGAAATGTTTAAAAATACGGGGAGAAAAGTATATGTTGCTGGGAATATTGGTTATCCACTTATTTATGCTGTCATGGAAGCGGCAGAAGGGGATTTCATAGTAGCAGAGATTAGTAGCTTTCAATTAGAGACTATAAAAGAGTTTAAACCTAAAATAAGCTGTATAATAAATATTACTCCTGATCATTTAGACAGACATAAAACCTTTGAAAATTATAGGGATATAAAAGGAAGAATTTTTGAAAATCAACGAGAAGATGAATATACTGTTCTCAATTACGATGACCCTGTTACTTGGAGTCTAAAAAATAAGGCTAAATGCAGAGTTTTTCCTTTTAGTAGAAAAAGTTTATTAGAAAATGGGGCATATATAAAAGATGGAAGTATTTATATAAGTGTTAATGGAAATGCTGAAAAAATTATTGACATAGAGGAAATTTATATTCCTGGAGAACACAATTTAGAGAATGCATTGGCCGCTTCTTCAGTAGCATATCTTTCAGGGATTAGTGCAGATGTTATTGCAAATACTTTAAAGACTTTTAAAGGTGTAGAACATAGGATTGAGTTTGTTGATGAAATAAATGGTGTAAAATTTTATAACGATTCTAAAGGGACTAACCCAGACGCTTCAATTAAAGCAATACAGGCCTTAAAAACCCCTATAGTTTTAATTGCTGGTGGTTATGATAAAGGTAGTGAATTTGATGAGTTTGTAAAAGCCTTTAATGGGAAAGTAAAGAAATTGATTTTGATAGGGCAAACTGCAAAAAAAATCAGAGATACTGCAAGGAAGTATTCTTATCCTGAAGATGACATACTTTTTGCTGGTACCTTAGAAGAAGCTGTTAAAAAAGCTTATGAAAGTGCGAAAGAGGGAGATAGTGTACTTTTATCACCAGCTTGTGCCAGTTGGGATATGTTTAGGAATTTTGAGGAGAGGGGAAGAATCTTTAAAAAGGCAGTGGCAGAGTTGAGGAGGTAAAATAATGAAAAAAAAGTACCCTGTGGATTATGGCATTTTACTCACAGTTTTAATACTAGTCTCCATTGGTGTAATTATGGTCTTTAGTGCTAGTTCTGCCAGTGCTGAGTATATGTATAATGACCCTTATTATTTTTTAAAAAGGCAATTGTTATGGGTAATATTGGGTTTTTTTGCTATGGTTTTTATGATGAATTTTGATTACACTATTTTAAAAAAGTTAGCTGGTCCTTTACTTATTATTTCGATTGGATTGCTTATTGCAGTCTTGATTCCTGGAATAGGAGTTGAAAGGTATAATGCAACCAGATGGATAGGAGTTGGAAGCTTTACAATACAGCCTTCTGAAGTGGCAAAATATGCTCTTATTATATACTTGGCAAAATATTTTGACAAACATCCTGATTATGCAAAGAGTTTCAAAAAAGGAGTTATGCCTGTCTTAGGATTGGCAGGATTGTTTTTTGGTCTTATAATGTTACAGCCTAATTTTAGTACAGCTGGTATTATATTTATTGTGGCTGTAATAATTCTCTTTGTAGCAGGTGCTAAATTATCTTTTATGGGAGCTTTATTTGGAGCAGGAATTGGGGCAGCGGTCGTTGTTTTTTCATCTTTTGAGTATATACGGGAAAGGGTATTTACATTTTTAAATCCGTGGCAGGATATTCAAAAATCTGGGTATCAAATCGTACAATCCCTTTATGCATTAGGTTCTGGAGGACTGTTTGGAGTTGGACTTGGAGGAAGCAGGCAAAAACTTATGTATCTGCCTATGCCTCACAATGATTTTATATTTTCCATAATTGGAGAAGAATTAGGACTTGTTGGTACAGTCACTATACTTTTGATGTTTTTATACCTTATTTTGCGAGGTTTGAGAGTGGCAGCAAAAGCTCCAGATATGTTTGGATGCCTTTTAGCTACAGGAATTACAAGTCTTATAGGAGTGCAGACACTTATAAATGTTGCGGTTGCAACTTCTTCTATGCCACCTACAGGGGTGTCTCTTCCTTTTATAAGTTATGGAGGTACTTCTACAGTTATTATGATGGCAGGAGTAGGAATACTATTAAATATTTCACGATATGCAAATTTAGATAGGAGTTGATGATAATTGAAATATTTGTTTGCAGGTGGAGGTACTGGAGGACATATTTATCCTGCCATAGCCATTGCTAAGGAAATATTAAAAAATGAAAAAAATGCTCAAATTTTATTTGTAGGTACAAAAAAAGGTTTAGAAAATGAGTTAGTACCAAGAGAAGGTTTTGAATTAAAGACGATTACTGTGCAAGGATTTAAAAGGAAATTATCATTGGATACGTTAAAAACTATTTATAAAGCAATGGTGGGTCTTAAGGAAGCAAATAATATTTTAAATGAATTTAAACCAGATGTAGTAATTGGAACAGGGGGATATGTTTGCGGTCCTGTTTTAATGATGGCGGCTTTAAAAGGGATACCTACTTTGATTCATGAACAAAATGCTTTTCCAGGCCTTACAAATAAGGTACTATCACGATTTGTGAAAGTAGTAGCGGTAAGTTTTGAAGAATCAGTTAAATATTTTAAAAATAAAGAAAAAGTTGTGGTAACAGGTAATCCAATTAGAAGAGAATTGCTAAAAGTTACTAAAGAGGAAGGTTTAAAAAATTTGGGTTTTTATTCTGATAAACCTTTAATAGTATCAGTAGGGGGAAGTAGAGGAGCAGAAAAAATAAATTTTACAATGGTAGAATTTTTAAAGCAAAAGGATAAAAACTTGCAAGTTTTAATAATTACAGGAGCTAATCAATATGAAAAAGTGTTGGAAAAAGTTAAAACTGAAACTATAGACATAGATGAAACAGTTAAAATAATTCCTTATTGTCACAATATGCAGGATGTATATGCTGCCGCAGATATTATAATCTGTAGGGCTGGGGCTATTACTTTGGCAGAAATTACTGCAAAAGGTGTTGCTTCTATTTTGATTCCTTCTCCTTATGTTGCTAATAATCACCAAGAGTATAACGCCCGGGTGTTAGAAAAAGCCGGAGCTTCTTATGTTATTTTAGAAAAGGATTTGACAGCAGAAAAATTATACAAAAAAATCAAATATCTTTTGGATAATCCTCAAGTACTTTCAAAAATGAGAGATAATGCCCAAAAAATTTCTAAAATTGATGCTGCGGAGAAAATATACAAGCTTATAAAAAGCATAACTTAATACCCTATGTAACACCCCATCTTATTTATGCATAGTATATGGTGTAAGCTGTATTAAATTTAGGGGTGATAAGATGGGGAAATTTAAAATTAATGGAGGGAACAGGCTGTATGGTGAGTTAAAGGTAAATGGCGCTAAAAATTCTGTTTTACCCATCCTTGCAGCATCAATTTTAAATGAAGGGATTTCTGTAATACATGATTGTCCTAAATTAAAAGATGTTTATTCAATGATAGAAATTTTAGAACATTTAGGTTGTAAGGTAACTTTTAAAGGCAGAGACATTATTGTAGATGCAAGGGATGTAAAAGATAGTGAAATACCTGATAGCTTAATGAGAACCATGAGGTCATCTATATTTTTGATGGGGGCTTTAATATCAAGAAACAAAAAAGCTTTGATGAGTTTTCCAGGAGGTTGTGATATAGGACACAGACCTATAGATTTACACCTTAAGGGTTTGAGAAGATTAGGAGTTAAAGTGGAAGAATCTTATGGATATATTAAATGTGAAGGTGGGAAGATAAGAGGAAATGAAATTCACTTAGACCTTCCTAGTGTAGGAGCCACAGAAAATATCATGTTGGCGGGAGTTTTTGCAGAAGGCGTCACCATCATTAGAAATGCAGCAAAAGAACCGGAAATAGAAGACTTGCAGAATTTTTTAAACTCTATGGGGGCTAAAATATCAGGAGCTGGTACTAACACGATTATCATAGAAGGAGTAAAAAGATTGCATGATGCGGAATACACCATAATTTCAGATAGAATTGTTGCGGGTACTTATCTTTGTGCTGCGGCGATGACACGAGGAGAATTAACAGTAGTAAATGCTTTAAAAGAACATTTAGAACCATTGTTGTCAAAATTGAGAGAAACGGGATGCGAAATACATGCTGGAAATGATTATATAAAAATTATATGCGATAAGCGCCCCAAAGCAGTAGATATGATTGTTACATTGCCATACCCTGGCTTTCCCACAGATTTACAGCCCCAGATGGTTTCGGTTTTATCTGTAGCAGATGGGACATCTATTGTTACGGAGACAATATTTGATAATAGATTTAAATACACAGAAGAACTTATACGAATGGGAGCAGATATAAAAGTGGATGGAAGAGTAGCGGTAATACGTGGTGTTGAGAAGCTAATGGGTGCAAAAGTAGTAGCAAGAGATTTAAGGGGAGGAGCTGCTTTGATTATTGCAGGTTTGGGAGCAGAAGGTGCTACAATAGTAGAAGAAGCAGAACACATTGATAGAGGATATGAATCAATCGAAAAGGCTTTAAAAAGTGTGGGAGGGGATATTGTAAGAATAATGTAAAACAGCGTCATGCTGTTTTACATATGCGAAAGAAAAGTACAAGCAGGGGATGGTTTAATGGTTAAAAGGGCTTTTAAGAAGCGGTTTTTAATATTTATGTTTGTGATGCTAGTATTTATAGTTTTGCTTTACCTTTTTATGTTTCAATCAAATTATTTTGAGATTAAAACTATAAAAGTTGTAGGCAATCAAATTTTATCTTATAATGATATTAAAGAGTTGGCTATGATAGATTATGGAATGAATATTTTTAAAGTTACTCCTAAAAAAATAGAAAGTAATTTACTTGCTAACCCCTATATAAAAGAAAGCAAAGTAAAAATTCAATATCCTGATACTGTAGAAATATTTATAAAAGAAAGACAAATAGTTGCACAAGTCAAATATCAAAAAGACTATTTAATGATAGATAAAGAAGGAGTGGTAATAAAAAAGGACGATTATAACCCTGAACTTCCTGTTATAGAAGGAATAAAAGTTGAGAAATATCAAATTGGCAAAAAGTTGAATGATATTTTTGAAAAAAGTTATTTGGGAACGCTTTTAGAACTCATAGAAGGTACTGATTTTTGTTCTGTTATAAAATATATGAATGAAAGACAAATTATATTAGTTACAAAAAATGGCATAGATATATCTTTTGACAATCCTTTGGATATTAATTATTCTTTCAAATTTGCCGAATTAATATTAAAAGATTTGGTTGAAAAAGGGTATCATAAAGGTACAATTCAAATTATTGGAGACAGCAATCCAGTATTTATGCCATAGAGGATGGGGGTACTTATGAAAAAAAGTGTATATATTTCCGTAGCTTTAGTTTCAATAGTATTAGGAATAATGCTTTCTACTCAATTTAAAATAGTAAAAAAAAGCGGCGTAGTTACTGTGCAGAGAGCAGAAGAATTGGCAGCTCAATTAAAGGAACTGCAGTCAGAAAAAGATGCTCTTCTAAAACAGATTAATGATTTAGAAGCAAAAATAAATGCTTACGAAGATTCTGCGTCCAAGAATAGCGTAATTACTCAAACTTTGAAAAATGATGTAGAAAAATATAAAGAATTAGCAGGACTGACTGACCTTCAAGGTCCAGGAGTAATTGTAACTATAAATGATAGCAAACAAGCCGTTCCCCCAGGACAAGACCCTAATTTATTTTTGGTTCACGATGAGGACTTATTGCGAGTTGTAAATGAGCTAAGAGCGGCAGGAGCGGAGGCCATATCTTTAAATGACCAAAGATTAATTGCTACTTCAGAAATTAGGTGCGTTGGTCCTACAGTAAATGTAAATTCTGTGCGTTTTTCTGCGCCGTATGTCATAAAGGCTATTGGAGACCCTGATACATTAGAGGCTGCTCTTAAGCTAAAGGGTGGAGTAGTAGATACTTTAGCTACTTGGGGAATAGAGGTAAATATCAAAAAATCGGACAATATATTGATTAAAAAATATGACGGAGTGATAAAGTTTAGATATGCAAAACCTTTAGTTGAAGGAGAGAACAAGTAATGGCTTATATTATAATAATTAGTTTATTAATAGGAATAGTGATAGGTTTTATTTTGCCAATTAATATCCCCAGCACTTATGTTTCTTATTTATCTGTTGCTATTCTTGCAGCGTTGGATTCAGTTTTTGGTGGTATTAGAGCTAGTCTTGAAGAGAAGTTTGATAATCTTATTTTTATAACTGGCTTTTTTGGCAATGCGATATTGGCAGGAGGCCTTGCTTATATTGGAGATGTGTTAGGAGTTCCTATTTATCTTGCGGCAATTTTTGTATTTGGAAGCAGGCTATTTGTCAATTTTGCATATATAAGGAGATATCTGATAGACAAGATGCGAAAAAGATAGCAGTCTCCTGAAGGAGGATTTGATAATGGGTGATTTAATAGTTGGTTTAGACATTGGCACATCTAAAGTATGTACAATTATTGGAGAAGGGGATAAAAATGGAGAACTGCATATTGTTGGGATTGGCTATTATCCGTGTTATGGGGTTAAAAAAGGGGTTATTGTAGATATAGATGAAACTGCCTATTCTATAAAAAAGTCTGTGGAGCAAGCGGAAAGAATGGCCAACCAAAAAATATCCTCTGTGTATTTGAAAATATATGGAGGGTTGACGACTATATATAAAAACAATGGAGTAGTAGCAGTATCGAGAGAAGATAGAGAAATAACAAAACAAGATGTGGATAGAGTTTTACAAGCTGCTAAAATCATTGCTATTCCTTCTGATAAAGAAATTATCGATGTTATACCATTAGAATATATTGTGGATGGGTATGGGGAAATAAAAGACCCTGTTGGAATGGCGGGTATAAGGTTAGAGGTAAATGCCGCTATAGTAACAGGTAGTGTTACCGCTATTCAAAATATGGAAAAGTGCGTTAAAAAAGCAGGGTTAGAGGTAGAGGGAATAATTGTAGGCCCTTTAGCTACAGGAGAAGCAGTACTTTTAAAAGATGAAAAAGAGTTGGGGGTTGCATTAATTGATGTGGGTGCAGGAGTGACTGATATTTCTGTTTTTAAGTATGGCAGCCTTATTTATTCATCTATGATAGCAGTCGGTGGATGGCATATCACAAACGATTTATCTATAGGGTTAAAGATTTCTTTTGAAGAAGCCGAAAATATAAAGAAGAAATATGGAACTTTAGAAAAATTATCCCCTGAAAAGCTGGAACCAATTAAAATTGCTAGTTTAGCAGGTAAAAGCAAATCAGCTACAGATGTAAATGAAATATCTGATATAATAGAAGCGAGGGTTTCTGAACTTTTAATGCTTGTGTATGAGAGATTGGAAGAAGCAAAAGTTCTGGAAGACATTGTTACAAATGTAGTCATAACAGGTGGAGGCATTTCCTTTTTAAAGGGAAATATAGAGTTGGCACAAAAAATTTTTAATAGAAACATTCGCATTGGTTCTCCGCAAAATATCGGAGTAGCAACTCCTATTTACTCGGCAGGGGTAGGAGTGGTAAAATATGTATATAACAATAAGAGGTTTATGCATAATGTCCAACCGACTGATAAAAAAGAGAAAAAGAGTTCTAAATTAGTTGATAAACTCAAAGAAATATTTAGCGATTTTTGGGCGTAAAGAGGAGGGTTTTTTGTGATAGGTATAGAAACTGATATGGAACAATTTGCTGCTATTAAAGTAATAGGAGTTGGTGGTGGAGGCGGAAATGCTGTAAATCGAATGATTGATGCTGGCCTTCGCGGTGTTGAGTTTATTGCAATTAATACAGACAAGCAGGCTCTTTATTTATCGAAAGCTGAAATAAAAATACAAATTGGTGAAAAATTAACAAAAGGGTTAGGAGCAGGAGCAAACCCTGAAATTGGGAAAAAAGCTGCTGAAGAATCTAGAGAAGAAATAGAACGAGTTATAAAAGGTGCTGATATGATATTTATCACTTCTGGCATGGGAGGAGGCACAGGAACAGGAGCTGCTCCTGTTGTGGCGGAAATAGCAAAAGAATTAGGAATTTTGACTGTAGGAGTAGTTACCAAGCCTTTTACCTTTGAAGGGAGAAAAAGGATGGCCCATGCAGAAATGGGCATTGAAGAACTTAAAAAACATGTAGATGCTCTTATTACTATTCCTAATGATAGATTATTGCAAGTTGTAGAGAAAAAGACTTCAATGATCGATGCTTTTAAATTAGCGGATGATGTTTTAAGACAAGGTGTTCAAGGTATATCCGATCTTATTGCAGTTCCTGGACTTGTCAATGTGGATTTTGCTGATGTAAAAACGATTATGACAAATACAGGTCTTGCACATATGGGAATAGGCATAGCTTCTGGGGAAAATAAAGCTACTGAGGCAGCGAAACAAGCCATTCATAGTCCACTATTAGAGACTTCAATTGAAGGCTCAAGAGGAATTCTTTTGAATATTGCAGGAGGTCCGAATTTAACCATATTTGAAGTTAATGAAGCGGCTAATTTTATCTATGAGGCTGCTGACCCTGATGCAAATATTATATTTGGTGCAGTAATAGACGAGGCATTAGAGGACCAAATAAGGATTACTGTTATAGCTACAGGATTTGAAAGAAATGAAAAATCTAAGGATACAGCAAAGAAAAAAGACACTAGGGAGCCTGAAGTAAAATTAGAAAATGTTATAGAGAGTGATGATTTAGATATACCTACTTTTTTAAGAAGAGGGAGACGATAAATCTGCAAAGGTTTCTTTGCAGATCAGTTTGTTGACAAAGTTAAAAAATATTCAAAGGAGATATTTTGCATCGTCGCTCCGATGTTCCAAAGCGACAAAACTAAAGCTCGACCTTCGGGCTCCGGCAGGGTACCGGGCACAATCGGCATCCATGCCTTAAGGTGCCCGCCTTCGCCATCCATGGCTTCGGCCCTGCCTCCACCCTCGGTCTTGCTAAGTTTTGTTACCGCTTTGTAACAAGTCGCTCCTTATGCAAAATATCTCCTTTACGAAAGTTTGTCTACAGTCTGATCTGCAAAGGTTTCTTTGCAGATTTTTTTATGCAAAAATTCTACAAAAACAACCTTATTTTTATTCCAAAATATTACAATAAATTTGAGATTTTTATTTTATAATATGAATAAAATAAGCAAATGGGAATATACATTGTATAAGGATTAAAAGAGTCCCCGGGGATGGTATGAATGTATTTAGACGTAATTTTTTTCGAAAATTTAATTATTAACTATCTTATTTTATCCCTTACACGAAAATTTTCTAAAAAGGGCAGCAAACCTATTAAGCTTTTTTTAGGTGCATTATTGGGAGCGTGTTATGTCCTAATATTTTTTTTGTTACCTTATAAGATGATTCACGAAGTTTTCGCAAAAATTATTTTATCTCTCTTAATAATATATATGGCATTTACTCCAAAAACATTAAAAGAATTTTTGAGAATTTTAGCAGTTTTTTATCTAATTTCTTTTGCGATAGGTGGGACAATTTTTGCAGTTTTGTATACGGCAAAATTTAATTTACACAGTTTATGGATTGGAATATTGATAGCTATTTTACTTTTCTATACTAATTGGGATTATATAGTGAGAAAATCAAAAGAGGAAAAAATGTTATACAGCATAAAAATAGAAATTTTTCAAAAACAAGTAGAGATAAAAGGATTATTGGATACTGGAAATAGATTATACGACCCTTTAACTAAATCGCCTGTTGTGGTAGTAGAGTTTTTGGCTATGAAAAATATACTTCCTGATAATATGGAAATTTTATTAAATGAAGAGAAGATAGATTTTAACAAAATTTTTGAAGTTTTGAAAGAGGAAAGATGGTTATCAAGGATAAGGTTAATACCCTTTATATCAGTAGGACAGTCTAAAGGAATAATGTTAGGATTTAAGCCAGATAAATTAGTGGTAGGTGAAAAAGAGATAAGGAATGTAATAGTAGGAGTATACAAAAGCCAAATAGATAAATATGGTAATTATGCGGCGTTGTTAGCACCAGAAATTTTAGTATAATGGGGGTGTTGGAAGTGCAACTAAAAACAAAAGTAAAAATAGAAATGCTATTGTTGTGGAAAAAAATCCTTGATTTTTTAGATTTATCTGAAGGCATATTTTATATTGGAGGAAGTGAAGCATTACCTCCACCTCTTTCTGTAGAAGAAGAAATATATTTAATTTCAAAAATGGAAAAAGGAGATAATGAAGCAAAAACGGTACTTATTGAAAGAAATTTAAGATTGGTAGTATATATAGCAAAAAAATTTGAAAACACAGGAGTAGGAATCGAAGATTTAATATCTATTGGCACGATTGGACTTATAAAAGCTATTAATACTTTCAATCCTAAGAAAAAAATAAAATTAGCTACTTATGCTTCTCGATGCATTGAGAATGAGATATTAATGTATTTAAGAAGGAATAGCAAAACTAAATTAGAGGTTTCTTTTGATGAACCTTTAAATGTAGATTGGGATGGAAATGAACTTTTGCTTTCAGATATTTTAGGCACTGATAATGAAACAGTTTATAAATATATCGAAGATGAAGTAGAAAAGGAATTATTGACTTCTGCATTAAAGAAATTACCAGATAGAGAAAAAAAGATAATAGGACTTAGATTTGGATTAGAGGGTGGAGTAGAAAAGACTCAAAAAGAAGTGGCAGATATGTTGGGAATTTCACAGTCCTATATTTCTCGCTTAGAAAAAAAGATTTTAAAAAGATTAAAAAAAGAAATGAATAGACTAGTTTAAGCGTTTCTGTATATTTTTTTATCCTGCCGGCAATACTGTTAATAAGCTAAACATGTGGGGGCAGGATTTATGAATAACAAAGTTGAAATTTGCGGTGTCAATACCTCTAAGTTACCTGTTTTAAAACCTTCCAAGCAAAAAGAGCTACTGCAGCGGATGAAAAATGGAGACAAAAAAGCAAGAGAAGAATTTATAAATGGCAATTTGCGATTGGTACTAAGTGTTATTCAAAGATTTAATAATCGCGGGGAATACGTAGATGATTTGTTTCAAGTAGGATGTATAGGGCTTATAAAAGCTATTGACAATTTTGACTTAAATCAAAATGTAAAATTTTCTACTTATGCTGTTCCAATGATAATTGGAGAAATAAGAAGATACTTAAGAGATAACACTCCTATAAGGGTGAGCCGCTCTTTAAGAGATATAGCCTATAAAGCATTACAGGTAAGGGACAAATTAGTATCGGAAAATTCCAAAGAGCCGACAGTAGGCGAAATAGCTAAAGAGCTGGACCTTCCAAGAGAGGAAGTGGTAATGGCTCTTGATGCTATTCAAGAACCGGTTTCTTTGTTTGAACCTATATATCATGATGGTGGAGATGCAATTTATGTGATGGACCAAGTCAGCGATGACAAAAATATGGATGAAGTGTGGCTAGAGAAAATTGCATTAAAAGAAGCAATACAAAAACTAAGCGAAAGGGAAAAAATGATATTGACGATGAGATTTTTTGAAGGGAAAACCCAGATGGAGGTAGCAAAAGAGATAGGAATATCTCAAGCACAAGTTTCAAGATTAGAAAAAGCGGCTTTAAATCACATGAGGAAATACATCTAGCTTATCAGGAATGATAAGCTAGATTTTTTCATATAATTTTATGAAAAGGACAAAAGGGGGAAATGAGGATGATTAAAGCTTCAGAATTAAGAGATAAAGATGTTATAGATATAAATACAGGAGAAAAATTAGGGAATATAATTGACATTGAAGTAAACCTTGAAGAAGGAAGAGTAGAGGGAATTGTTATACCGAAAGAAACAAGTTTTTTTAGGTTTTTTAATAAAGATATAGAAATATACTTGCCGTGGGAATCTATAAAAAAGATTGGAACGGACGTTATATTAGTAGATTTCAAAGACAGAGAAGCTTAAGTTTGACTAATGAAAACAAGTTTATTATAATTTTATTAAACAATTAAGAATTGTTGGAGGTAATAAGATGAAATGCCCTTATTGTGGGTATCCAGATTCAAAAGTTATTGATTCTCGACCTACAGATGATAACACTTCTATAAGGAGAAGAAGGGAATGTTTAAAATGTGGGAAGAGATTTACTACTTATGAGAAAGTAGAACAATTGCCTATACTTGTAATAAAAAAAGACAATCGCCGAGAAGTCTATGACAGAGATAAAATATTAAAAGGCATGATAAAAGCTTGCGAAAAAAGGCCAGTGCCTATAAAGGTGTTAGAAGAAATTACAGATGAAATTGACAAAAGAATAATAAATTCAATGGAAAGGGAAATAACCTCCACCGAAATCGGAGAAATGGTAATGGAAAAACTTAAAAATGTAGATGAAGTAGCTTATGTCAGATTTGCTTCTGTTTATAGGCAGTTTAAAGACATAAATACTTTTATGGATGAACTTAAGAAACTTCTTAAAGAGAATGAGACAAAAAAAGAAAAGACATAATTTTATTTTTTGCTTCAAATGTGTACAAGCCATATTATCTGGAGGTGTCAAAATGGCCCATACGGTTTTGGTTATAGAAGATGAAATTCATATATTGGAACTTTTAAGATACAACTTGGAAGCAGCAGGGTACAAAGTTATTACTTCGGAAAATGGAAAAGAAGGCTTGGATAAAGCATTTGAAGGAAAACCCGATTTGGTTATATTAGATTTGATGTTGCCAGATGTAGATGGACTGGAAATATGTAAAATTTTAAAAAAGAATGATGAAACGAAAAATATACCGATAATAATGTTAACAGCAAAAAGCGAAGAATTTGATAAAGTATTGGGATTGGAGTTGGGAGCAGATGATTATATAACAAAGCCTTTCAGCGTAAGAGAATTGTTAGCTCGAATTAAAGCTGTTCTTCGGCGAACCCAACAACCAGAAGAAGAAAAAGAAGAAATAATAAAATTTGGTGATATAGTTATAGATACTGGGAAGCATTTGGTTTATAAAAAAGGAAAAGTCCTAGAATTGACTTTAAAAGAGTTTGAGCTTTTAAAACTTTTGTCTCAAAATATGGGTAAAGTATTAACTAGAGACTATCTTTTAGACAAAGTATGGGGATATGAATATGCTGGAGAAACTCGAACTGTTGATGTACACATCAGGCATTTAAGAAAGAAAATAGAAGACGATGATAAATCCCCTGTATATATTGAAACTGTAAGAGGAATTGGGTATAAGTTAAATGATAAAGGTGAAGCGTAATGTTGAAAAAATCCTATTGTAAATTGTTTTTTATAAACCTACTTGGAATTTTAATAGTCGCCATATTTTTTTTAGGCTATGTTCCAATGACTAAATTTATTTTTGCTATTTTATTAGGAATTTTAGTAACATTTTTTTTAAGTTATAGATTTATAAAAAATATAGTAGAGCCTATAAAAGAGATAACTGAAATCACAAAGGATATTGCAAAGGGGATATACAGTCATAGGCTTGAAAGCGATTCTATTGATGAAATAAAAGAACTTTCTCTTGCAGTAGATTCTATGTCTTATAAATTAAAAGAAACAATAGAGGAATTAAATGATAGAAACGCAAAATTAGAAGCCATTTTAAAAAGCATAGTAAATGGGGTTATCGCTTTTGATAATAATGAGAAGATATTACTTATAAATGACGCTGCGAGGAAAATTCTAAATATAAAAGAGAAAGATTTAATTGGAAGACATATCTTAGAAATTGTAAGAAATAGTAAATTACATGACTTTTTTGAAGATGTTAAGAAAAATAAAAATTCCCCTTCCAAAAGTTTAGAACTAAATGTTTTCAACAAACACCTCAAAGTGTATACTAGTCCAATTCTTCATCCAATTTCCCATCAAAATTTAGGTTTTGTGTTAATAATAGATGATATTACAGAAATGAGAAGATTGGAAAAAATAAGAAGCGAATTTGTTGCAAATGTGTCCCATGAGCTGAGAACTCCTTTGACTTCTATTAGAGGCTTTATTGAAACTTTAAGAAATGGTGCTATTGACAATCCGCAGGCAAGAGATAAATTTTTAGATATAATTGATTTTGAGTCTGAAAGACTTACAAGACTTATAAACGATATACTCACTCTTTCTGAAATAGAAAATGTTAAAGAAGGTTATCCTAAAGAAGAAATAGAATTAGATAATGAGATAGAGGATATATTATATATAATGGACAAGGTCGCGAGAAATAAAAATATAACGTTGAAAAAAGATTTAAATTGTACAGATTTAGTGATAAAAACTAATAAAGATAGATTTCATCAAATGATGATTAATTTAATAGATAATGGTATAAAATACACTCCAGAGGGAGGATTTGTAAAGGTATCTACCAGAGAAGAGGGGGATAAAATAATTGTTACAGTTGAAGACAACGGTATAGGAATTTCGAAAGAAAATATTCCTAGGCTTTTTGAGAGATTTTATCGAGTTGACAAAAGTCGCTCAAGAAAATTAGGTGGTACAGGATTGGGACTTGCTATAGTTAAACATATTGTGGAATCTATGAAAGGAGAAATTTTTGTAGAAAGTGAAGTAGGGAGAGGTACAAAATTTATTATAAAATTCAACAAAACTGATTTAACAAAGACTTAACAATATCTTAATATTGAATTTACAATAGACTGTTACAATGTACTTGTACAAAAAAATTTAAGGAATTTTGGAGGTGCTTTAATGTTAAAGAGTCGATTTGCAAAAGTTGTTATTGCAGTACTGTTGATTGCAAGCTTTTTTACTTTTGCTGCGTGTGGTTCAAAACAACCCCAAAGCAATAATTCTACTACAACCACTGACAATCTTTCAGGTAAGATAACAATTGCTGGTTCTACAGCGTTACAGCCATTAGCTGAACAAGCTGCCAAAATGTTTATGGAAAAATATCCCAATGTAGTGATAACAGTGCAAGGCGGTGGTAGTGGTACAGGATTGACACAAGTAGTTCAAGGGGCAATTGATATTGGAAATTCTGATATTTTTGCTGAAGAAAAATTAGATGCCAACACAGCCAAATCTTTAGTAGATCATAAAGTTGCGATTGTAGGTTTTGCTGTAGTTGTTAATAAAGATGTTACAGTTGATAATTTAACTCAACAACAATTAATAGACATTTTTACAGGGAAAATAACAAATTGGAAAGATGTTGGCGGGTCAGATGAAAAGATAACAGTTATTTTGAGACCTGCAAGTTCGGGCACAAGAGCAACTTTTAAGAAGATCGTGTTAAAAGGTCAGGAAGAAGCAGAAGGTCTTGCTTTGACAGAAGATTCTAATGGAGCAGTTAAAAAAGCTGTAGCAGATACAAAAGGTGCAATTAGCTATATCGGTTTGGCATATATTGATGATACTGTAAAAGTGCTAAAGTATGATGGCGTAGAGCCAACTGCCCAAAACATAATAGATGGCAAGTATCCTATTTGGTCATACGAGCATATGTACACAAAAGGAGAACCTACTGGTGCAGTTAAAGCTTTCTTAGATTTCATGATGTCAGATGAAGTACAAAAAGAACTTGTTCCTAAGGTGGGATTTATACCTGTTAGTGAGATGAAAACAAAATAGAAAATAATTAAAAAAGGAGCTGACATGAATGCCAGTTCCTTTTTTAATATATATATAGATATAGATATCGATTTAACATAGATTTAACACATATTTAACATAAATTTAATGAATTTTTTTTTTAGAGTTGATACTATAAAAGAAGTGCCATTATTGTCATTATAATTTCTTATAATTCATAAATGGGGGAAAGCACATGACAGTTGATAAAAATTATGAAAGAAAGCGGAAATTGGTTAATTCGTTTGGAAAGGCTATCGTTTTCATATCTGCTTTGCTATTAATAATTATCACTGTTTCTCTCTTTTTATTTGTAGCATCTAAAGGTCTTTCCACTTTTATAAAAGATGGCATCTCTATAAAAGAATTTTTGTTTTCTACTACCTGGAAGCCTGATAGAGAGGTACCTGCGGTAGGGGCATTACAATTTATATTAGGTTCTATATATGTGTCTGTTTTTGCTATTATGATAAGCGCACCTATTGGAGTTTCCTCTGCAATTTTTATGGTAGAAATTGCTAAAAAATTAGGTCAAAAGATTTTACAACCAGCTATTGAAATATTCGTAGGCATTCCTTCTGTAGTGTACGGTTGGGTTGGTCTTACAGTATTAGTTCCTTTTATAAGTAAACATTTTGGAGGATTGGGATTTAGTTTGTTGGCAGGTATATTAGTTCTCACGATTATGACACTTCCTACAATTACCAGTGTTAGCACTGATGCTATAAAGTCGTTACCTACGGAGATAAGAGAAGCCAGTTATGCTCTCGGTGCGACAAGGTGGCAAACAATAAGACATGTGATTCTTCCTGCAGCGAAACCGGGAATTTTAACTGCTATTGTATTAGGACTGGCAAGGGCTTTTGGAGAAGCTTTGGCAGTTCAAATGGTTATAGGAAATCGACCAGTGATTCCTAAATCTTTTTTAGAACCTATGAGTACTATAACTTCTATCATTACAATGGACATGGGAAATACAGTAATGGGTACTGTGTGGAATGATGCCCTTTGGTCTTTGGCATTACTCCTTCTTATGATATCTTTTACTTTCATCATTGTAATTAAATTGGTTGGCAGGAGGGGAATGTATAAATGAAATCTAAACTGTATGATAAAATAGCGAATATATATTTTTACGTTGTTGCTGTGTTTTTAATCTTGCTTTTGGTTTCATTAATAAGTTATATATTGTATCAAGGGAGAACTAAACTGAATATAGATTTTTTAACTTCCCCTCCAAAATTTATGGAAGCAGGAGGAGGCATAGGGCCACAGCTTTTTAATTCATTACAATTATTAATAATAACTTTGATAATTTCTGTTCCCATAGGCTTAGGTGCAGGAATCTATATGGCAGAGTATGCAAAACCGGGTTTATTAACGGAAATTATAAGGTTGTCAGCAGAAACTTTATCTTCAATGCCTTCTATTGTAGTAGGTCTTTTTGGACTTTTAGTGTTTGTAACCATGACTGGATGGGGTTATTCCCTCGTTGCAGGAGCTCTTACTCTTACGGTGTTAAATCTTCCTGTAATGACAAGAGTAAGTGAAGATTCGATTAGAAGTGTGCCCAATAGTTTAAGAGAGGCAAGTTACGCTTTAGGTGCTACTAAATGGCAAACAATTGTAAAAGTTGTAGTGCCTGCTGCAATGCCTGGAATTATAACAGGAATAATTTTAACTGCTGGAAGAATTTTTGGAGAAGCTGCTGCTTTGTTGTATACTGCAGGCATGAGTAGCCCTGCCTTGAATTTTTCAAACTTAAATCCCTCAAGTCCTACTTCGCCTTTAAATATCTTTAGGCCTGCAGAGACTTTGGCTGTTTATATTTGGAAGGTAAATAGTGAGGGGTTAGCACCTGATGCAAGACAGATTGCAGACGGTGCTGCAGCAGTTTTATTGCTAATGGTATTGATCTTCAACATTCTTGCTAGATGGTTAGGAAATACATTATATAAAAGAATGACAGGAGAAAAATAAAATGGTATAATATAGCTAATAGGAAGGGGAATGACTGGTAAATGAAAAAAATACAGGTCAAAGATTTAGACTTGTTTTACGGAGATGTCCAAGCCCTCAAAAAAATAAATTTGGATGTAGAAGCGAATAGCGTTTTGGCACTTATAGGTCCCTCTGGTTGTGGTAAATCTACCTTTATTCGTACTTTGAATAGGATGAACGATCTTATTGAGGGAGTTAAAATAAGTGGTACTGTTTTACTTGATGGTCAAGATGTATACAAAGAAGTGGATGTTATTGAACTTAGAAAGAGAGTAGGAATGGTTTTTCAAAAACCTAATCCTTTTCCTATGACGGTTTACGACAATGTAGCTTATGGCCCAAGAATTCATGGTATAAAAGACAAAAAAAAGTTAAATGAAATTGTTGAAAAAAGTTTGAAAGCTGCAGCTTTATGGGATGAAGTAAAAGATAGGCTCGACAAATCAGCTCTCAGTTTGTCTGGTGGCCAACAGCAAAGGCTTTGTATTGCTAGGACATTGGCAGTAGAACCAGAGGTAATTTTGATGGACGAGCCTACTTCAGCCTTAGATCCTATTTCTACTATGAAAATTGAGGAATTAATTAATGAGTTGAAAAATAAATATACAATAATAATAGTAACTCATAATATGCAACAAGCAGGAAGAGTGTCAGATTACACGGCCTTTTTCTTAAATGGTGAATTAATTGAAAGTGGACCAACAGACAGGGTTTTTTATAATCCTAAAGATAAGAGGACGGAAGACTACATTACTGGAAGATTCGGTTAAAAGGAGGTGACACAGTGAATCGTACTCATTTTGAAAAAGAATTAGAAGAACTTCATTATGATGTTTTAAAAATGGGTAGCCTTGTAGAAGAGGCCATAGCAAATTCTATTGCTTCTTTAGTAAACCATGATACAGAATTAGCTCAGAAAGTTATAGATGACGATGACAGAATAGACAAAATAGAAGTAGAAATTGATAATAAGTGTGCAAAGATTATTGTAACCCAGCAGCCAATTGCAAGAGATTTGAGAATAGTTTTGACGGGTCTTAAAATTGTTACAGATTTAGAAAGAATGGCGGACCATGCAGTAGATATAGCAAAGACTACGTTGAGGATTGCTCATCAAAATTATATAAAACCTTTAATCGATATTCCAAGAATGGCAGAAATTGTAAGAGAAATGGTTAAAATGTCTTTGGATTCCTATGTACGACAAGATTTAGAACTGGCGAGAGCTATTGGCGAAAAAGACGATATAGTAGATGCTCTTTACAAACAGATTTTTAGAGAACTTTTGACATATATGATGGAAGACCCTAGAAACATTGACCAGGCAACACAATTTTTGTTTGTTGCTCGTTATCTTGAAAGAATTGCTGACCATGCAACTAATATATGTGAATGGGTAATTTATCTAGATACCGGTGAACATATAGATTTAAATTGAAATGCAAAAAGCGCTCACTCGAAAAAGTGAGCGCTTTTTGCATATTTTTTTTGCATTGTGTAAAACATATTTTTAAGAAAAAAAGTTAGGGAGTGATTTTGATGCCATTAAGCTATATTTTGCTTTCTATTACAGGATTGGTCGTTTTGTTCGGATTTGCCCATAGAGTATTAGATAGGATGAAAATGACAGATACATGGGCTTTTTTGGTGATAATTGGGATGATTATAGGGACATTAATACCTAATATTCCTATAACAAAAACTGTGTCTATAAACATAGGTGGAGCTGTTATCCCTATAGCAGTATGTGTGTATCTTTTTTTGAAAGCAGAAAGTACCAGAGAAAGAGTAAATGCAGTTGTAGTATCAATTGTTGCAGGAATAGCTGTTTTTATTGCAGGGCGAATACTTCCTGCAGAACCTGAAGCCATGATTATTGAGCCTAAGTATATTTATGGTATTGTTGGAGGTTTAATTGCGTATCTTTTTTCACGTTCGAGAAGAAGTGCTTTTATTGCAGGGGTGATGGGAATAATACTGGCAAATGTAATGCAGGCAGTCTCAAACTACTTGACAGGGACAAGAGGAGCCGTATCCATAGGAGGAGCTGGATTTTTTGATTCGGTAGTTATATCTATGATAATTGCCGTGTTTTTGTCTGAAATAATTGGGGAAACAAGAGAAAAAATACAAGGAGGTACTTCTAAAAAGCATCTTGAACCTAGGGAGGGTATGGCTAGCAGCTTGATAGATACTAACAAAAAAGAAGAGGGTGATAAAAATGAACAAAAGGAAGATGAATAAAGTTACAATATTAATCTTATTGGTTATTGGATTTTTATCTTTTGCTATTAGCAGTTATGCAGAGAAGCAGGCTGAATTACAACCCGATTATTACACAGTGTATGATGCAAAGACAAATAAAGTGCTTTTCAGAACTGCAATGGAGGTTTATAAGGGGGATAGATATTTATCAGGAGATAATAAATTGTATGAAGTGTTCAAAGTGAATAAAAATGAAAATACAGCTTATGCAAAGTATTTGCAAACAGAAAAACTTCCAGATGTGAATATAGAAGAAATTTTACAAGCAATGGCAGTAACAGAAAATACTGGTGAAAAAAGAGTGGCGATATATTCTACCCACAGTGACGAATCCTATCTTCCTTCAGATGGTGCTGCAAGTATCAATGGACATGGCGGCATATACAAAGTAGATGCTGCCTTACAAAAAGCTTTAGAGGCAAAAGGAGTCACAGTCAAAGTGGACAGGACTTTGTATCTACCTCATGATGCTATGGCATACAGCCGATCAAGAACTGGAGCGGTCAAACTTTTAAAGGATTTTAAACCGGACCTACTTTTGGATGTTCATAGAGATGCAGTACCACTCGAAGAATATATACGAAAAATTGCAGGGAAGAATGCTACAGGCGTAAGAATTGTCTTAGGACGAAACAATCCTAATTTAAAAGCAAATCAGCAATTAGCCTATAGGATAAAAGCTATTGCGGATAAGACATATCCAAACATGATCAAGGATATATTTTTTGGAAAAGGAGATTTTAATCAAGATTTGACTCCAAACTCTTTATTGTTAGAATTTGGTACCTATTCTCATACAAGAGAAAGAGCAGAAGTTTCTGCTTCTTTAATAGCAGACGTATTGACTAAAGCACTTTATGGTTCAGATGAGCAAAAACAAGTAGGTACTGTTACAAAAGCTCAAAGACCGCTTCCTGGACAGAACAAAGCTGCAGGTACCGGAATATGGGTTTTGATTGGAGTTGTCGTAGTGTCAGCAGTAGCTTTCATGTTTTTGAGTACTGGTGGGCGAGAGATGTATCACAAGTTTTCTAAAGCTACGCGCAAAGAATTTGCAAGTTATTTGGGTAAGTTTAGGCGGAAAAAAGGAGATGAGCCATGAGCATAAATCATGAATTTTATATCAATATTGTGGTTTGTGGAATTGCTTTGGGGACACTTGCCCGCTTTATATATTTAAGAGTGGACTATAGGCAGTATCCTACTTATCCTCAAGGTTATATGACTCATTTAACCTTAGGGATAATTTCAGCGGCTTTAGGAGCTTTTTCTGTGCCTGCATTAATTGAAAAACAGTACACTGCTGTCACCTTTTTAGCTTTGGCAGCACAACAATTTAAAGAAGTAAGAGAAATAGAGAGAGCCAGCTTAGAAAAAATGGAAGCAACAGAATTAGTTCCAAGAGGAGCAGCGTATATAGAAAATATAGCTAAAATTTTTGAAGCAAGAAACTATATTGCTATGGCAGTAGCTGCTCTTACTTCTTTGGCAGTTTATCTTTCTAAAAGTGTTATAATAGGTACAATTGTGGGAGGATTAGCAATTTATTTGTCTCGTTATGTAATGAAAATCGCTTATATTAGAGATATTGCTGAAGTTCTTCCTTCAAAGATTGTTTTTAAAGGACCTTTATTGTGCGTTGAGGATGTGGTTTTAGCAGATATAGGTCTAAAAGAAGGAAGAGAAATAATAGAGAAATTTGGAATGGCTGTTATAATACGTCCGAAAGGGTTAGATAGTTTAATTTCCATAAATAACTTAGGAATAAGACAGGCTATTCTCCATGAAGCTGCTAATCAATTAGGATTAAAAATGAATATTGATACTCCTGAATTAGCTCCTCTTACTATGAACAACAATGAAAATGGAGATATTATTGTGGTTATGGTAGCGATGAAGCCTGATATAGATGCATTTGTGGAAATTATAAAGAATGTGCCAGCAATTGAAACTGTAAGAAAGTATCCTTCAAAGTCAAGGGGCGCGAGAAAAGCTTTCAATTGAGGTGATAGAATGGAAGTACATGTTACAGGATATATAATAGCAATAGTAGCTTTAAGAAAAGCAAAAGACAATGTCTCAAGTGGTACTGCACCCATCATTTATGTAGAAAATGAAGAAGAACAGCAAAAGCTTTCTATGTATTTGAGCAGAATTTTTAAGGCAGCCGTTCACGACCTTGAAAATGGAGTATTTATTTTAGTTAAACAATATTAGGTGGTATCTATGAAAGTAGTGTATTATAGCTATTATGGGTGCTATTCTTCTCCTATATGTGCATATCTTCATTTAAATGACAAATCCAAAATTGAAAAAGAGGAATTTTTTAAAATTCCTTTTTTGTTTCAAGTTGATTATGGACAAATGAGATTTATTGGGAAAGATAATAATCAAAATGAAGTCTTCATAATAGGAATGAAAAATTTTAGTGAAAATATCAAGAAAACTTTGTATGATTTGATGGAAGTTTTTAAAATAAAAGAAGATATAATTTTTATAGACACTTCCCACTATGATGTAATTTTTTTTAAAGTGCTGATGAATCTAAGAGGTAAGAAAATACTAACACAAACTATAGACAATTTTTTATATAATTACTATTTGATGAGACACAAGAATATAAAAAGATTTGTAGAGAGATATAAAAAAATACTATGAGGTGGTAGGTTTGTGATTATTGTATATATGTGTTATGGAAGTGCTCACTCTTCTGTTGTAGCTGCTTCTATACACATAGGACTTTTACCTATTGACAGAGTGCCTACTTATGAAGAAATTGTTTCTCTTCCTCATTATGATAAAACTTCCAACGATGAAATTGGCACTCTTTTTTATATGGGTAAGGATGAATTTGGAAACTATGTGTACATTGTCGGTGCGAGAAATGGGCGAGAAATAGTGACAAAAGCTATTTACAGTTTTTTGTCTTTATATGGAATTTCTGAAAAAGATATATTAGTCGTAGATGCACTTCCTACCATAGGACTTACTACAAAGATTGGAGGTATTACGTCAAGGCGCTTAGGAATTATCTTTTTAGGTAGGCCTATAACGGTATATGGTATATTGAAAAAATACAACAATTTCGTAAAATTAGTAACAGATATTAAAACAAAGTTGCAAATAAGGTCTTGACGTATTGATAGGATTAATTCATAATTGAAAAGAGAGGAGTTAATTTAGGAGGAAAAATATGCATAAAATAAATATAAAAGATGTAATAAAAGGAAGTATAGCATGGGATTTAGATATACAAAAAGGAGACAAACTCATTACATTAAACGGAAAAGAAATAATTGATATAATAGATTATCGATATGAAGTGTCAAATGAGTTTATACAATTAGAAATTGAAAAGGCTACAGGAGAAAGATATATTTTTGAAGTGGAAAAAGACTATGATGAGGATTTAGGGTTAGTCTTTGAAGAAGAAATAATTGACAGGCCAAAACATTGTAGAAATAAGTGTATTTTTTGCTTTATTGACCAGTTACCTAAAGGAGTCCGCAAATCTCTTTTATTTAAGGATGACGATTATAGGTTTTCCTTTTTACAAGGTAATTTTATTACTATGACTAATATGAGTGAAGAGGAAATTGCCAGGGTAATAAAATATAAGCTCTCTCCCTTATATGTTTCAATTCATGCCACTGATGATGATGTAAGAGTGAAAATGATAAATAACCCGAATGCAAAAGGTATAATGGATAAATTAAAAAAACTTGTTGAGAACGGAATTGAGGTACATGGTCAAATCGTATTATGTCCAGAAATAAATGATGGTAAAATTCTTGACAGAACTATCAAGGATTTGTCGAGCTTGTATCCAGGAGTAAAATCAATAGCAGTTGTTCCAGTAGGACTTACAGACCACAGAGAGAGACTTTATAAACTTAGGACATTTACCAAAGAAGAAGCTAAAAATGTAGTCGAACAAGTGTCTTCATGGCAAAAGAAATTAAAGAAAGAATTAGGTTCTTCTTTTGTTTTTTTATCAGATGAGTTTTATGTGATGGCAGGTGTTACTATACCTTCTTATTATTATTACGAGGGGTTCCCTCAAATAGAAAATGGCGTAGGACTTATGGCATTGTTTAAACATCAATTTGAAAGGAGTCTAAAAAGATTAAAAGCGAATAAAGGGAAAAATATAAACACCACCCCTTACCTTATTGTTACAGGAATAGCTGCCTATAATTTTATGGAAGAAGTAGCGAAAGAATTAAGAAAAACAGGGTTTAATGTAAAAGTGGAGAAGATACACAATGAGTTTTTTGGTCACAATATCACAGTAGCTGGACTTGTGGTGGGGAAAGATATAATAAACCAATTAAAAGGTAAAATAAATGAGGAAGTTTTAGTTATTCCCGATGTCATGTTAAAGGAAAGTTCAAATGTTTTTCTTGATGATACTACTGTTGAAGAAATAGAAAGAGAACTGGGGACAAAAGTTATAGTTTCTGAAGTCGATGGGAGAAAATTTTTACAAAGGATACAGAGTGGAAGGTGATAGATATGGCAGGAGCAATGGTAAGTATTGTAGGTAGACCAAACGTGGGTAAATCTACTCTTTTTAATAAAATTATGGGAAAAAGAATTTCTATTGTTGAAGACAAACCAGGAGTTACAAGGGATAGAATATACGGCAATGTAGAATGGCTGGACAAAAAATTTATATTAGTAGACACAGGAGGATTAGACCCAAATGCTGAAGATATCCTCTTTTCAAAAGTTCGTTTACAAGTGGAAGCAGCAATTGATGCTTCCGACGTAATATTATTTTTAGTTGATGCAAAAGAAGGTTTAATGCCAGAAGATGAAGAAATAGCAAACATTTTAAGAAGAGCAAAAAAAGAAGTTATTTTGGTTTGCAACAAGGTGGACAGTTTTAAAGAAATGCCTCCTACTTATTATGACTTTTTTAGCCTTGGTTTAGGCAATCCCATTCCAATTTCAGCGTCAAATGGGTTGGGCATCGGAGAACTTTTAGACGAAGTAGTAAAAAAATTGCCACAGGAAGAGTTAGAATACACTGAAGAGACAATTAAAATTGCTGTTATTGGCAAACCTAATGTGGGGAAATCCTCACTAGTTAACAAAATATTAGGGGAAGAAAGGGTAATAGTCAGTAACATACCTGGCACTACACGGGATGCAATAGATACTCCTTTTTCAAAAGATGGGAAGAACTATGTTCTTATTGATACAGCAGGGATACGTAGAAAAAGTAGAATTAGCGAATCTATAGAAAGGTACAGCGTACTAAGAGCTTTAGCTGCAATTGAAAGGTCTGATATATGCCTTTTGATGATAGATGCTACAGAAGGTCCAACAGAACAGGACACTAAAATAGCAGGATATGCGTTTGAAAATGGAAAAGGAATCATCATAGTTGTTAATAAATGGGATGCAATAAAAAAAGATAATAATACTGTTAATGAGTATACTAAGATGGTAAGAGAAAAACTATCTTTTATATCTTTTGCTCCTATACTATTTATTTCAGCAAAAACAGGGCAAAGAGTACACAGAGTTTTAGAGACTGTAGATAAAGTATGGGAGGAATATAATAAAAGAATTACTACTGGTCTTTTAAATAATGTGCTAAATGAAGCTATGCTTATGTTTCCGCCACCTGCTGATAAGGGCAAACCATTAAAAGTATATTATACTTCACAAGTAGGAATTAAGCCGCCTTCTTTTGTAGTATTTGTCAATGAACCTGAGCTTATGCATTTTTCCTATTTAAGATTTATTGAGAATACATTAAGACAAAATTTTGGCTTTGAAGGAGTACCTGTTGTGATTTCTACGAGAAAAAGAGGGGAAAATTAAAAGGGAAAGGGGGGGAAATATGTACGCTGTTTTGACAGCCATCATTGCTTATTTGATTGGTTGCATAAACAATGCATATATTTTAACAAAATATACGCGAAAAATAGACATTCGCAATTATGGGAGTGGAAATGCGGGGGCTACTAATGTTTTAAGAGTATTAGGGTATAAAGCTGCAGCTCCTGTTTTTGCATTGGATGTGTTAAAAGGAGTTATAGCCGTATTAATCGGTAAGTATTTAATGGGTAATACTGGTGCTATGATTGCAGGAATAGCAGTGGTATGCGGTCATAACTGGCCTGTGTTTTTAAAATTTAGAGGTGGAAAAGGAATTGCTACAAGCGTTGGAGTTGTAATGACTGTAAGTCCTCTTTTAGGGCTCATAGCCTTAGCAATTGGGGTTACAGTAATTGTTTTGACAAAATACGTATCTTTAGGGTCCATAACAGGGTCGGTTACTTTTGTGCTTTTAAATGCAATCTTTTGGAATTCAACACAAATATTCATATTTTCGCTTATTCTGGCATCTTTAGCAATTTTCCAACACCGTTCTAATATAAAACGTTTGCTGGCGGGAACAGAATCCAAGCTGGGACAAAAGACGGAAATAAAATGAGAAAGGAAAGTGGTCATGAAAATATCAGTATTAGGTGCGGGAAGTTGGGGAACAGCTATAGCGATACACTTAAACCGACTTGGGCATCAAATTACATTGTGGCTGAGAGATAAAAATCAGTTTGAGGAAATTGTGTCTACTCGTCACAATAAAAAATATCTTGATGTTGATATTCCTCAAGAAATTTCCATTACTACTGATTTAAAAGAGGCAGTAACTAACTCTGAAATAGTAGTAATCGCAGTACCTTCTCATGCTGTGAGAGAGATATCGGAAAAATTAAAAGAGGTAGTTGATAAAAACTTTATTGTGGTAAATCTTGCAAAGGGAATAGAGACTTCCACTTTAAAAAGAATGTCTGAAGTCATAAAAGAATATCTTTCAAATGATGTAGTTGTTTTGTCAGGTCCTAGTCATGCTGAGGAAGTAGTCAGGCAAATTCCTACAGCCTGTGTTTTAGCCTCTTTGAATGTTAAAGCCTGTGAAATAGTGCAAGATGCCTTTATGGATGAAAACTTTAGGTTGTATATAAACAAGGACGTTGTGGGAGTGGAATTAGGAGGATCATTAAAGAATATTATAGCCTTGGGAGCTGGAATTTCAGACGGGCTTGGATTTGGCGATAATACCAAAGCTGCTCTTATGACAAGAGGTCTTGCGGAAATTACTCGTTTGGGTGTCGCGTTAGGTTCTGATCCGTTGACGTTTTTAGGTTTGGCAGGTGTAGGAGACCTCATTGTCACTTGTACCAGCATGCTTTCACGAAATAGAAGAGCAGGGATACTTATAGGTAAAGGTAAAAGTTTAGAAGAAGCATTAAAAGAGATAGGAATGGTAGTAGAAGGAGTTAATACTACAAAATCCGCCTACAGACTTTCTCAAATTAATAAAATAGAAATGCCAATAACTAAAGAAATTTATTCCATACTTTTTGAGGGTAAAAATCCCTATGAGGCTGTTTATAGCCTTATGACGAGAGATAAAAAACATGAATTGCACGGTATTTGATCTCCGGTTTTCCGGAGATTTTATTATATTTCAATATTTTTTACATATAAATGTACTGTTAAAGCATATATATATGAGTGAGAAGAAAAGGATATGGGGATATAAAAAGGAGGGAAATGGGTTGGAAAACTACGATATCTATAAAAATATTGCAGAAAGAACACAAGGGGATATCTACATAGGAGTAGTAGGCCCAGTGAGAACAGGTAAATCGACTTTTATTAAGCGATTTATGGACATATTAGTACTGCCATACATAGAAAATCTTCCCCAAAAAGAGAGAATAAAAGATGAATTGCCACAAAGTGCAGCAGGCAAAACCATAATGACTACTGAGCCTAAATTTGTTCCTGAAAAAGCGGTAGAGATAACAATTAATGAAAACACGAGGTTTAAAGTGAGATTAGTAGATTGTGTAGGATATATGGTCAAAGGTGCACTGGGATACATGGAAGGGGATAAGCCACGTATGGTGTCTACTCCTTGGTATGATTATGAAATACCTTTTGAGGAAGCGGCAGAAATAGGAACAAAAAAAGTCATAAATGACCATTCTACAATAGGATTAGTGATGACCACTGATGGAAGCATAACCGACATACCGCGAGAAAATTATGTAGCAGCAGAAGAAAGGGTAGTAAAAGAATTAAAAGAATTGAATAAACCTTTTATAATAGTGCTAAATACAACTGATCCTCAAAGTCCCGAAACAATTAATTTAGCAAAAGAATTAGAGAAAAAATACGATGTACCTGTTGTTGTTTTAAATGTACTTAAAATGGAAATACCAGACATTCATGCAATTTTGGAAAAAGTCTTATTTGAATTTCCCATACGGGAGATTGCAATTGATTTGCCTAAATGGGTAGATGCTCTTGATAAAAGTCATTGGCTTAAGCAAAATATAATGGAAACAGTAAAAGAAAACATAAAAGATTTGTTTAGATTAAGAGATATACCTAAGTTAGTTGGTGGTCTTAAAGCAAATGAAAACTTTTCTGAGGTGTTTATAAAGAAGATAACTCCAGGTGAAGGCTGTGCAAATGTTGAAATAAAAACCCAGGAAGGCTTATTCTTTAAGATATTAAGTGATGAAAGCGGACTTGAAATTCAGGGTGATAAAGAATTAATGACAATGATGAGAGAATTGGCTTATGCAAAAAGACAGTATGATAGAGTTAAAGATGCTTTTTTACAAGCTGAAAAAACAGGTGTAGGAGTGGTACCTGCAAGCCTTGATGACATGAAGTTTGAAAAACCCGAAATAGTAAGGCAAGGTGGGAGATTTGCGGTAAGGCTTAGAGCTTCTGCTCCTTCATATCACATATTTAGAACTGATATTACGGCAGAAGTATCGCCAGTTGTAGGAACAGAAAAGCAAAGTGAAGATTTTGTAAAATATTTGACAGAACAGTTTGAGAGCGATCCAGAAAAAATTTGGGAATCTAACATTTTTGGCAAGACCTTGAGTGACCTTGTAAAAGAGGGAATGCAAAACAAGATTGGCACCATTCCCGAAAACTTAAGTCATAAACTGAGAGATACATTAGAAAGAGTAGTGAATGACAGCGGAGGCGGAATAATCTTTATAATCATTTAACTATTGATTTTTTCTTTTATCTCGTTTATAATAAAAGCTGAACATAGTTTCTTTCTGGGTGTGGCGCAGCTGGTAGCGCGCCAGAATGGGGTTCTGGAGGCCGGGGGTTCAAGTCCCCCCACTCAGACCAGTGTTTACAGCATAGTACCGCTTACCTCTAAATGAAAAGGAGGTAGGCGATTTTTATTTTAAAGATTTTTTATACAGGGATTTAAAAACTTTTTAGTGAAAACATTAATTAGTAAACGTAACATATGCAAAATTTTAAAAACTGTGGTAATATTGAATTAAAGGATTTTGCATTTAGAATTAATTTAAAGGAGACTAAAATGATGAACGAAATAAGTATTGCGCATCTTAGGCTTTGCTACTTTTATTCATGTAGATGAGAATGGAAGGCCAGCGCCGCATAATGTTACCTTACCTGAGCCTGAGAATGAAGAAGAAAGAATGCTTAGGGAAAGGGCAAAACAAATTATCTAGGAGATGAGAAATAAATATCAACTGGAGAAAAAACCACTTCTGTGAGGAAGGGGAGTTTATGGGGTAGTGATAAAATGGATACAATAAGGATTTATACCAATATTATAAAAGAGAATATGGATAGACCGGAAAAAGTAAATAAGCTAATAAACTTTGGTCTTACCGCTGCTTATTATTATGTGAGCTTTTTCAAAGACAAGAGGATTCCCAAATCTCTTAATTACCTAAATAAATACTCTATAAAAAGCATAAAAGATTCTTTAGCAAATCCTCAAAATTCTGCTTGGGTAAACCTCTTTGCACCCTCTGAATTTTTGATTGCTATGGACATAAAACCCTTATTTATTGAAGCATATTCTTCTTTCATGTCAGGCTTCTTCATCGAAGATTATCTCGTCGATACTGCCGAATCGAGAGGCATGTCAAATACTTTATGCAGTTACCATAAAACTTTTATAGGAGCCAGTGAGCTTAATATTCTCAAAAAACCTAAATTTATGATGACTACTTCCATGATCTGTGATGCGAATATACCTACTTTCAAGTATCTTTCAAAAAAGCACGGGGTTCCACTGTACATTATTGATATTCCCTACAAATATTCTAAAGACGCTGTAGTGTATGTAAAAAAACAACTTTTAGAAGTGGCGGAAAAGCTTGAGGAAGTCTTTAACAGAAAGCTTGATACTGATAAATTGAGGGAAGTCGTAAAAACGGAAAATAAAACAAGAGCACTTATGAGAGAGTATTTAAATTATGCGGGAGAAAAAAGATTTTTACCTACTATGACCTTTGAAATGTATATGCTTTTTGCATCCCATGTATTCATTGGAAGCAAGGAAGTATTGCATTTTTATGAGATGTTAGTGGAGGATATAAAAAGAGCTCCTGAAAGAAGTGGAAAAAGCATATTTTTTATACACCTTCTTCCTATGTTTGAGAAAAATTTTAAAGATTACTTTAATTTCAACGATAAATTTCACATTGCTGGTAGTGATTTAAATTATGATTTTCTTGAGGAAATTGATGAAAACGACCCATTCAAGGGAATTGCTGAAAAGCTTATCTTAAACTCTTTTAATGGTGAAATAAATAGAAAAGTTGCAAGAATCAGAGAACTGATAGAAAAAATAAAACCGGACGGCATTATACAGTTTTGTCATTTGGGCTGTAAACAGTCGATGGGTGGAACGTTTATAATTAAAAATCTTGCTTCAGAATTGGGTATTCCATTTCTTTATTTAGATGGGGATTGTGTAGACAAAAGAAATAATCAAGAGGGACAGAATAGGACGAGGCTCGAAGCCTTTCTTGAAATGCTCTAGTAATCCTTCTGGAGGTGAAAAATTGATAGGGTACATTTGCAAATACACGCCTGTAGAAATAATCGAAGCTTTTGGAGAAAAACCGGTAAGACTTGATCCAGGATATAAGTCTCATGAGCGTGCTGAAGCACTGATTCATTCAAATATGTGCAGCTTTGCAAAAGGGGTTTTGGAAAATATAATTGAAAATAATATTGAAGAGGTTGTATTAACTGCCTGTTGTGATAGTATAAAAAGACTTTATGATGTGTTAAAAGATAAAGTAAAATTTATCCATCTTCTAGACCTCCCCAGAAAAAAAGATCTTCTCGCAATAGATCTTTTTTACAATGAAATAATTGAATTTATAGAAGCGTATCAGGCCTTTAAAAACAAGAGTTTTGATGAAGAGAGTTTGCTAAAAATTCTAGAAAGCAAGTCTTTTAATAAAGAAGAATCCGCTGAAAGCATTGCTATATTAGGTGCGAGGCTTAAAGATGATGTTATAGAAAAAATCAGAAATTCTTGTACAGCAAACGTAATAAATTTTACCTGCACAGGTGAAGAAAGAGTATTCAATATTGAAGCAAAAGATAATTTATTAAAAAGCTACGCGGAATCGCTTCTTAATTTTACACCCTGTATGAGAATGGCAGAAGATCGAAGCAAGTTAATCAATAAAGAATTGAAGGGGATAATATACAACACCATAAAGTTCTGTGATTTTTATTCCTATGAATATGCTGAACTCAAAAGCAGAGCAGACATCCCACTTTTAAAAATTGAAACTGACTATAACGATTCAAATAGCGGACAGATTTTAACAAGAATAGATGCTTTTTTGGAATCAACCGGTATAAAAAAGATGGAAAAACAGAAAGCCAAGAAAGGATATTTTGTAGGAGTGGATAGTGGCTCTACTTCTACAAATGTAGTCATAATCGACGAAAACAAAAACGTAATATCATATTCTATTATTCCAACAGGTCCTAAAGCTCTAGAAAGTGCTTTTAAAGCTTTTGAAATTGCTTTAAACAGTGCGGGCCTTCAAAAAAAGGATATTACATCAATAGTAGCAACAGGGTATGGAAGAGTAAGCATTCCCTTTGCAGATAGAATTATAACTGAAATTACCTGTCACGGAAAAGGCGCATTTTTTATAGACAATGCTATTAGAACTGTTATAGATATAGGTGGACAGGATAGCAAAGTGATAAGGTTAGATGACAGCGGCAATGTTATTGATTTTGTGATGAATGACAAATGTTCAGCAGGGACAGGCCGGTTTCTTGAAGTAATGGCGAGAACGTTAGGCATTTCAATAGAAGAAATGGCAAAAGTCCATAAGGAAGTAAAAGAAAATATCACGATTACCAGTATGTGCACTGTATTTGCAGAATCGGAAGTAATATCTCTTATTGCCCAAAATAAGGACCAGAGGGATATAATACATGCCCTCAATAAATCCATTGCTTCAAAAGCTATTTCCCTGGTCGACAGAATAGGGAGAAAAGGAAAATACATGATGACAGGGGGCGTTGCCAAAAATCAGGGAGTAGTTTATGCCATCGAAAGCAGGCTCGGCGAAAAACTTATAATTCCATTTGAACCACAGATTATTGGAGCACTTGGAGCAGCGCTAATTTCACTTGAAGGTAAATGAGGGTATCACTATAGTCAATTAATTTTTAAGAGGGATGCTTATGCTCAGTCATGAGGATTATCAAAAGATTGTAAATAGGCTTATGAATATTCTTGGCAAAAATATAAACATTATGGATACAAAAGGGGTAATTATAGCATCAGGAGATTCTACAAGGATAGGCTCTTTCCATGAAGGGGCAAAAATTGCAGCCTCGAGAAAGATTGATGTTATTATAGATGATAGCAATATAGAATATTACAAAGGAACTAAAAAAGGGATAAACATTCCTTTGTTTTATAATGGTGAAGTAATAGGTGTTGTTGGAATTACGGGTGAACCAAAAGAAATAATTGGCTTTGGCAGAATAATTAAGGAATTAGTTGAGCTTATGGTCCAAGAATATGAGAATAAAAAATATGAAACATTACATTCAAGAGCAATGGTAAGTTTCATTAAAGAAATTCTCAATCATCCTAATATAGGGCATGAGGAAGAAAAAATTTTAGAAAGCAGAGCTAAACTTATAGGCTTTGATATAAAAAAGCAGAGAAGTTTAATTGTTGCTGATATTAGAGGCTTTAATGATTTTATTTTATCCAAAAACTTAAAAGAGATAGATATTCAAGAATTAAAGGAAAACATTGTAGAATTTATAAAAAGTAAATTAAATCACGATGAGATAGTCTTTAACTTTAACGAAGATAGATTTGTTATAATGCTGAGCTCTAAAAACCCTATGCCTTTCTGTAAAGAACTTCAAGAAGGGGTTAAAAAGAAATTTAATCTTTCCTGCATCATAGGAATAGGTCCAGATTGTAAAGATATAAAAAACTATCATACTTCTTTTACAATTGCAAATAAATTAATAGATATTGGGAGAAAGATTGACAAAGATATTTTAGATTTTAAAGATTATAAAATAGAACTATTGATTCACAGCTTATCCATCAATGATAGCATAATATTCTTTGAAGAGTATAAAGATATTTTAAATTCGAAAAACAAAGATATAATAAACACTATTAAAGTTTATTTTATAAATTGCAATATTAAATGCAACACCTAATGAAAATCATGTAGATATAGGATTTGGAACAAATCATATATAACCTTAAGCCCATCTTAGTTAACAAGTTGAGCGAAGGTCGTGATTTGTCAAGGGTTAAAGTCAGGCGAAGCCTGCCCCTTGACAAATCACGAACGAGCTCTAAACTTTATAATGGATGGGCTTAACAGATTTTTGCCAGCTCTTCATAAAAGTATTCCTTAGGCGTTTTGTAATTTAACAATTTTCGTGGAAGGTTATTAAGCCAGTTTTCTACTCTCTTTATCGTATCTATAGATAAATCTTTAATACTTTTACCTTTAGGGATGAAACGTCGTATAAGACCGTTATGTCGTTCATTTGTAGCTCTTTCCCAAGATGAATATGGATGTGTATAATATACTTCTACGCCATATTCTAAAAGAGCACTTTCTAAATCACTAAACTCTGTACCATTATCAGATGTTATTGTTTTAAAGACCTTGCTTAAATTGTCACCAAACATATCTTTTAATTTTGATAATGCATCTTTAACAGATTTATTGTCTTTTGCATCTAATAAGAATATTATTTCATGGCGAGTCTTACGCTCTATTAATGTTAAAAGGACCTTGTCATTAGATTTCTTGCCAATTAACGTATCTATTTCCCAATGCCCAAAAACTTCACGGCTTTCAACTTCTTTAGGCCTAAAATCAATACTTTTACCCATAATACGTTTATTTTTACGATTTTGTTTCTTTCTTGGTTTTAAACGTAGTTTTAAAGGTAAATCAATGTTTTTAACTTTTAATAATCCTCTATCTATATAGTTGTACAGTGTTTTAGTACAAACAATAGTTTTATTATTCCAGCTTGGGTCTTTTTTACAATAGCCTACAACTGCATCTGGTGACCATTTTTCATTTAATATTTTATTTTCAGCATATTTCAAAAAATCTTCTGCTTTAGCTACTTTAAATTTAGCTCCGCAATTTGAGCGATTTTTTTCGTAGATAGCTTGACCGGTTTCAGGAAAATAGCTTGTATAAGAAGATAAATCACTTCTAAGTTGTGTAGTAGTTCCACGTTTAATTTCACGGCTTATAGTGCTTGGAGATCGATTAAGTTTTTTAGCAATATACCGAATACTTCTTCCTTCTTTGAGTAATGCATAGATTTCTCCTCGTTCATAGCTACTTAAGTGTTTAAAAGAACGCTTTTTTGTGGTATCATTATTATGAACCATAGTGAAAATCCTCCTTGTATGATGTTTAGTTGACACCTATATCATACACGATTTTCACTATGGTTTCTATTCTTTTATCTGTTGCATTTAATTATACAACTAACCATAAAAAAATAAAAAATATATTGCATTTTTATTTTCTTATGTTATAATAAAGGCAAGAGGGTAGATAGTTGAGAGGGGGTAAGAAAATGAGGGGGAAGCTCAAGGTGCTACTCACATCACTGATACTCCTTGCCTATGTATATGGGGCTTTTATTTTAATTCCACTTGAAAATCCTCCTATTTGGGTAGGTTAAAAAGACAATAATATCAATAGCGGATTAAAATTGATCCACTTTCAATGGTTTTAACTTAACTTATTCTAACTTTCTTAATCTAGACCTTACTGATTGTCCTACTGTAAAGACTAATCTTTGACCTATCCTTTAGAGGGGTCAATTATACACCTATTAGTTGCCCAAAAGAAGTCTTTATATACTTTCAATCCTCTTAAAGAATGTTCTCTTCATGAAATTTATTTTTAATTAGAACTACCTGAAAACATTTGTTTAACAGAGTGATGAACACTTTGAAATATTTATTTGTTTAAATCATAATAAATGTCACCCGTCTCAATATCTTTGTTATGTTTTAATGTAGGAACCATTGCCATTAGGAAAGAAAAATTTAATAAGATGGTATTTTGTATTGCCCAGGGGATGATAAACACAAAAGAACTAATTATTTTAATTTAAGGGAAAGTTTAATTTCAATTATAATTAAAAGTCAGAATATGTCAATATATAGTAATCAAGGCTGATAAAGTAAGGGATAAGGGAAAAGAAAAGACAAAAAGAAGAGCTAAAAAAGGGCATAAATATCCTGTAGAAGTCAAATGTTAAAAAGTGGCATGAACTAAATTCAGCAAAAGTTAAGCCGATTGCATCAGACCAACAAGGGACTTAAACTCATCAAATTTACCCAGTTTAATAGCTACAATAGCGACAGTAAGCAAAGTAATATGGCCAAAAGTATTAAGGTTGCTGACAGAATTAATATTTCTAACATAAGCTTTTTCAAAATCCAGAGCTTTAAATCTAAATTTATCTTTCTGATTCTACTCTTAGTCTATAGATAGCCTTAAAATATAGGGAGTCTCTATTAATAGAAGACCTATAATCAGAAGATATAATAGCATAGTTAGTACAGCCTCTATGCTTTTTGCCATTAAAATATTTAGGATGCTTTATAGGGCAGGCAGAGTCATCTTTAGAATTATATAACTTGCAAACAAATTTTTGCTTAATAAAACCATCAAAATACTGCTTGCCGTCTTTGAGCATTTTAATACCCGCTTCATAAACCATATAACAATCATCAGTCAGTGGGAGATTTTTAGAATTACGCCAGTTTCGAGGAATAAAACAATGACCATGGAGAGTATTTCTAACATAATTATAAACTCTCTTAACATCATACCCCTTATCGGCAATAAAATTAACATACTTAAGGTTAAACCACTTATTAGTCTTTTCAAGTAAAGACAAAGCAACTTCAAAATCGGGGACATCAGCGGGAGTAGTAGTTTCAGCGATAGGTATAAAGAGATAGCATCAACAATAATATGATTTTTATAGCCCCAATAAAACTTGAATCATTAGAAGCAGAATAAACGCCTAATTTACAATCTTTATCAGACTTAGGCTGATTATCTTTAGAGAATTTATTTTTAGAAAAAGACTTAGGGTTATTTAACTTAGTATTAGCTTTAATAGGGGTAGAGTCCATGGAAATAAACTCACCGGAGATGATGCCCATATTTTTGAGGATATTGACCTGATTTTGAAAGATAGAGCTCAAATAATCATGAGAGAACTCATTAATAAAACGGCGGAAAGTCCAATAAGAAGGAAGATGTTTTAAAAATATTGAAGCCACAAAGATGAGCAATGATAAGATTATTGCGGAGATAATCCAGGAGATCAGAAATTGTACCGAATCTTTCAGCTTTTATAACAACAAAAGCTCTAAACATTGCATGATGAGAATAACCTTTACGTCCATGATTAGAGGGAGGAAATTCAGATATTGAAGACAAGTCTAGATTTTTAAACATAGAAGAATAGAAATCAATTTTAGACTGAAAAGTAAAGATTTCAGGTATATTTAAAAGCAATTAAAGCTGGTACATGTAGGATTTCCTCCTACTTAAAAATATTTTCATGCTGTGTATATGATAATTCGACAAATGAGAGGGAAAATCGTACATAAAAGATAAAAAATTCAAGAGCGATAGGAAAAAGTATGTCTGCAGAATCGCTTAAATAAAAGCTCTTGAATTTTGCATAAGTCTATACTTTTGTCAGAAAGGAGGTGATATTTATTAAAAGATATGTAGTGGAGTTTGGATATGGAGTAGATTTACATGGACAGGATGTCAATAAAGCTGCTCAAAAAGCAGTAAAGGATGCTATATCTCATAAGGCATGGTCATTTAATAGCAAAAGGTGGAAACCTTAAGTACATGATGGCTGAACTGTTTGGAAAAGAAACGGGTATGAAAAAGTTAATATTGTTGAAAGGGTAATAGCAGCTGCGCAATATATCAATATATCTAATAAAATTCAATAGGGGGGTGGTTTCTTGTGTTTGGGTATGCCGGCAAGATATTGAGAGTTAACTTAACAGAAAGGAAATTCAAATTTGAAGATCTTAATTTAGAACTTGCAAAGAAATACATAGGCGGAAGAGGGCTTGCAAGCAAGATATTTATGGATGAAGTTGATCCAAATGTTGAACCCCTAAGTCCAGAAAATAAGTTAATAATTGCAACAGGACCACTTACAGGAACACCAGTTCCAACTGGTGGAAGATACATGGTAATCACTAAATCACCGTTAACAGGAACTATTGCATGTTCAAATTCAGGTGGATATTTTGGTGCAGAATTAAAGGCAGCAGGGCTTGATATGATTATTTTTGAAGGAAAGGCAGAAAGCCCAGTTTATGTTGCAATTGAAGATGATAAAGTTGAAATCAGAGATGCATCACATCTATGGGGAAAGCTTGTTTCTGAAACAACCGATGAACTTAAAAAAGAATATGGTGATAAATCAAAGGTTCTTTGCATAGGACCTGCGGGTGAAAAGCTTTCTAGGATTGCAGCGGTTATGAATGACTATGATAGAGCAGCAGGACGTTCTGGTGTTGGTGCTGTTATGGGGTCTAAGAACGTGAAGGCGATAGTTGTAAAGGGTTCCAAAGGGATTAAATTATACGATAAAGAGAAGGTTAGAGAAGTTGCTAGAAATAAAACAAAGATGCTTCGCGAAAATGGAGTTACGGGTGAAGGGCTACCAACTTATGGAACGGCAGTTCTTGTCAATATAATCAATGAACACGGAATTTTTCCAGTTGCTAATTTCCAAAGGGCCTATACAGAACATGCTGATAAAATAAGCGGAGAAACTATGACAAGGGAAATACTTGTGAGAAAGAATCCTTGTTATGGGTGTCCAATAGCTTGTGGAAGATGGATAAGATTAAAGGATGGCCGTGAGGTAGGAGGTCCTGAATACGAAACTCTCTGGGCATTTGGTGCAGACTGTGAGGTTTATGATATAAACGCTATAGCTGAAGCAAATTATTGGTGCAATGAATATGGTCTTGATACTATTTCAACTGGAGCTACTATTGCAGCTGCTATGGAATTATATGAAAAGGGATATATAAAGGATGATGAAATAGAAAAAGATGGATATTCCTTAAAATTTGGTGATGCAGAAGCTGTTGTTGGATGGGTTAAAAAGATAGGTGCAAGGGAAGGATTTGGAGATAAGATGGCAGAAGGTTCATATAGACTTTGCGAAAGCTATGGTGTGCCAGAACTTTCGATGTCAGTTAAAAAACAAGAACTTCCCGCTTACGACCCAAGAGGAGCTCAAGGACATGGACTTGAATATGCGACTTCTAACAGAGGTGGTTGTCATGTAAGAGGATATATGATATCTCCTGAAATATTAGGTATACCTCAAAAGCTTGATAGATTTTCTCTTGAGGGAAAAGCTGAATGGGTTAAAACATTCCAAGATTTAACTGCTGTTATAGATTCGCTGGGACTGTGCCTATTTACATCTTTTGCCCTTGGTGCTCAAGATTACGTTGACCTTGTAAATGCAGTTTGCGGAACTGATTATACTGCAGAAACATTATTAGAGGTAGGCTCAAGGATATACACATTAGAAAGGCTGTTTAATTTGAAGGCAGGAATCGATCCAAAAGAGGATAAACTGCCAAAGAGACTTTTAGAAGAGCCTATTCCTGAAGGCCCATCTAAAGGACATGTTCATAAATTATCAGAACTGTTACCAAAGTATTATGAGGTAAGAGGATGGGACGATAATGGATATCCAACGAAAGAAACTTTACAAAAATTGGGAATTTGAAAAATTATTAAGGCCCGTAAAAGGCTAATGCCTTTTAGGGCCCTTGTATATATATTAAAAATCAATAGCATGGAGGATAATATGTGAGCTTCAAAAAATTATACATTGAGTTGACAGATAAGTGCAATTTAAACTGCAAGATGTGTTATAGACGCTCATGGGCTGAAAAACCAAAGGATATGGAGAAAAAGGTTCTATATAAGATACATAGTGAAGTTGTAAATAAAAAATTAAATGAAATCGTCCTTGGTGGCATTGGCGAACCAACGTATTCACCCCTTATATATGATGCTATCTCATTATTTTCAAGCTTTAATTTAACAATTACAACTAACGGAACGCTTCTTGATGATAAGTTAAAAAGTCTTATTGTTGATAATGTAAATAAAATCGTTGTTTCTATTGATGGACTTGAGGATAAATATAAAGATATTAGAGGATTTAATTTAAAAGAAGTTTTAGAGAACTTGAAGGATATATATTTGATAAAAAGAAAGAATAATAAAGAATATCCGCACGTTGTAATTCAATTTGTTGCATCAAAAGATAATATAGAAGATATTTTTAGTGTATTGGATATAGCAGAGACGGTAAGTGCATACCAAGTTATTATTTCAAATGTCATTCCTCAAACTGAAGATTATAAAGATAAAATATTATATACGAGGTATGAAAATAAATTTTTTAAGGATTTATTTGAAAGACTAAGAATACATTCGTTTAGAAAAGGCATAAATCTTACTCTGCCGAATATTGAACTAAAAACGGAACGATATTGTAATTTTATTGAGGAAGAAGCAGTAGTTGTTGGCTCTGATGGATATGTTTATCCGTGCTATAGGTTTTCCCATACTACTACTGAGTATGTTTTCGGAAGAAAAAAGAAGGTTTTTAAACACTCATTTGGAAATATATTGGAAAAAAGCTTAGATGATATTTATGAAAGCAATGAATATAAAAATTTTAGAGCGAGAGTTTATAATAATAGATATCCTTCGTGCCTCGATTGCGATCTCGTTGATGGGTGTGATTTCGTTAGAACTTCCGAATATGACTGTTATGCTATAAAACCTTCATGTGCAGATTGCCTTTGGAGTAGAAGGTTTGCTATATGTCCTTAATTGAAGGGGTGATATATTGATTAAAGTAAAATTATTTGCAACCTTTAGAGAAGGAAGACAAAAGGAAGTAAATTTTGATTACTTTGAAGGAATTACCGGAAGGTTTATAATAAACAAACTTAACATAAAAGAAAAGGATGTAGCAATATTTTTAGTAAATGGACTTGATGGGAAGCTTGATGATCCTCTTAGTGATGGAGATGTGATTTCCCTTTTTCCACCTGTTGGTGGTGGTTGAGGGAAAGGAGTGTCTTTATGGGAAGATACGACAGAAATATGAATATGCTATCTAAGGAAGAAAATGAAAAACTAAAGGACTTCAGGGTTTGTGTATTGGGATGTGGAGGATTGGGTGGGTATGCTATTGAAATGCTTGGTAGATTAGGTATAGGATATATAACTGCAGTTGATAAGGATGTTTTTGAGGAAACGAATTTAAACCGCCAGATTTTAAGTGATATGAATTCATTGGGTAAAAGTAAAGCATTAATGGCGGTGGAAAGAATGAAACTTGTCAACCCAGAAGTTTTTGTAAATGCTATTGTAGATGAATTTAATTTTGAAAATGGAAAAGATATCATAAAAGGACATGATATTGTAATCGATGCTCTTGATAATATTGAGGGAAAGCTTACTTTACAGGATATCTGCGAGGAGCTTGGCATTCCATTTGTTCATGGTGCTATTGCGGGCTGGTATGGGCAGGTTACTACAGTTTTTCCTGGCGATAAGACGCTTAAGTTTTTGTATAAAAAAGAAATGAGGAAGGGAATTGAAAAAGAACTTGGCAATCCTTCGTTCACTCCTGCTCTTGTTGCTTCCATTCAAGTTAGTGAAGCACTAAAAGTTTTGATAGGAAGAGGAGAAGTATTAAGACGTAAGGTGTTATTTATAAATACCTTTGAGCAAGAATATGAGATTATAGTTCTTTGAAATTGGTGTACTATTGTAACGAAAGGACGAAATAAACTTAATATTTTATTACTTATTCTCCGAGTCTATAATCCTAAGGCAAGAGCTATGGATTATAGGCCGATAGGGTAGTGCTGGAAACGGTGCTGCCTCCCGCCTGGAAAGGAGAATAGGAAGGCTGCTATTCTCCTTTCGCATACTAAAACGAAAGGAGTTTTTTTATGAAGGTTCTTTGTCAATAGTTGGGGTGGGTATTTTTTCTGAATGTTGTTATTGTAGGTCCTAAGAGTGATCCTGCAAAGGTACATCAAGCGGGTTCCCGCGGCGAGGGCTAAAGGTGGCTTGTTTCCGAAGGTAATATGAGGTTTCAAATGCTTGTAGAAGAGCTGTGAGAAACCTGAACTTGCGAGAATGTTTTATAATAGTAAAAGTGGCTTTCTACAGATTTAGAGCATAGTCGCAGAAAGGGCAACGATAAGTATGATGATTTTTTAGGAGAGGGCTTTTCAGGTGCCCACTTATGTTTATACACTTTACGTTGTAGCTTCTGGTAGTCCTCAAGGTCTTTGCCGAAACTGCGCAAAAAGAGAGGAGGAGTGCTGCATACAGGACATTCATCGACATCTACTTCAGGAGGCTTAATGTGCCTGACATTCGACAACTACCAACTTCGACTCCAAGGGGAGGGAATCTTTCTTTTTTCTCAAATTTTCTCAAATCTTTTGGTATCAAATGTTGTAAGGTTTGATAGCCCTTAAAGGAGGAAGCATATCTGACAAACTGTCAATACCCTAGGAGGTATTAAAATTGAAGATAATAGGTGTTATAGGAACAAAAGATACAGGTAAAACCACTCTTGTAACAAAAATTGTTAGAAAATTAGTGGATGAGGGGTACAGGGTTGCCACCCTGAAACACACCCATACAGGCTTTGATTTTGCAGATAAAGACACTGGTAAACACAGAGAAGCAGGGGCAGAGCTTGTAGTCGGTAGTGGAGAAGAAACCTTTTTTCTTCTTGGTAGGAAAATGGTGCTTGATGAACTTGTAGGTACTATCCAGCTTCTTGGGGATTTCGATTTCCTGGTTATCGAGGGTTTTAAAGAGATGCCCCATGCAAACATTTCTACTTCCACTGAAAATGAATTCACGATAAGAAAGGTGGATCCATTCTCCCTTAAGGAGGAAGAATTGGATGAACTCATTGAAGTCATAAAGAACAGAAGTTACTGTTTGCTGCAGGGGCTTAACTGTAAAAAGTGTGGTTTTGAATCATGCAGGGACTTTGCAATGGCAAAGGTCCAGGGAGCTGCAGATGATATAAACTGTAAGAGCCAGCCAAAAAGGGCTCTTCTGAGAATAAATGGTCACCCGGTACCTATGAATCCATTTGTACAGGAATTTATATCAAAAACAGTTCTTGGTATGATCGATGCACTTGACATGAAAAACCACGAAATTGAGAAGGTTGAGTTAATTATAAGAAATAATTATGAATAATGCACCATAAACGCATAGATGAATTGAAATTATTAGTTTAGGATAATTACCACAGACTTAAGGATCTTATGACAGGAAGAGTAATGTGAAGTGTTATTAGTCTTTTTAACCAATGCTGGTGTTCTTACTATAAATAATGTTGGGGTGGACAAAAATTATGTATCTAAGATCGCTTGACGAAGCTAATTAATCGAGATAAAAAAATTATTAAAGTAAGGAGAATAACTCTCCGAGCCTTTATGTCTAAGGGGCGAAGAGCCCTATGAGATAAAGGCCGATAGGGTATTGATGGAAACATCAATGCCTCCCGTGTTGGAAAGGAGAGGCAATGCATTTGCATTTATGCAAAGCAAGAATGCGTAAGGTAAAGTAATTGTGTCCTTGCTTTGCGAAAACGATGCAGTGCCTTCTCCGGAAGGCATTTTTTTGTACCTTTGTTAGGGACTAATTTCAATGGTAAAAGCTAAAGAATGGAATCTTTCCAGTTTTAATGGGTAAGGTTTAAACAAAAACTAATAGTGATGATGGAGGATGAATACCATGGCAAGAATATCAAAGAAGTTTTTGATGATCCTTTTATATTCTATTTTGTTGTTTAGTTTATTTTCTCTGAACGGTTGTACAGGTTCTAAAACTTCAGAGAAGATTTCCCCAGGTAATCGAGATGTAATTTTGGCGACAACAACAAGCACGCAGGATAGTGGGCTTTTGGATTACCTTTTACCGATCTTTGAGAAAGAAACAGGATACAAAGTAAAAGTGGTTGCCGTGGGGACAGGACAGGCTTTGGAGATGGGAAAAAGGGGGGAAGCAGATGTTCTTCTTACACATGCTCCTGCGGCAGAGAAAGAACTTGTGGACAACAAGGATGTTATAAACTATCAGTTGGTAATGCACAATGATTTCATTGTGGTTGGTCCTTCAGAGGATCCAGCGCAAGTTAAGAATGCGGTTTCAGTAGAAGCAGCCTTTCAGGCGATTGCTGAAAAAGGTGTACCGTTTGTTTCGAGGGGTGATGATTCGGGTACACACAAAAAGGAATTGAGTTTATGGAAAGCAGCAGGGATTGATCCCAAGGGAAAGTCGTGGTATATAGAAAGCGGCACAGGAATGGGACAAACGCTCCTTATTGCTAACGAAAAACGGGCGTATACACTAACTGATCGGGGAACATACCTTGCATACCGCGATAAATTAGATCTTACCATTGTTCGAGAAGGAGATAAGGGTCTTCTTAATATTTATCACGTCATGCAGGTTAACCCCGAGAAACATCCTGGGAAACACATAAACAGCGATGGAGCCAAAGCTTTTGTGGAGTTTATGATTTCGCCCAGAACGCAGGAACTTATTGGCAAATTTGGGGTAGACAAATACGGAGTGCCGCTCTTTTTCCCCGATGCCCAAAAAGGGGAAGTAGAATAAGGAGTTGAATAAAAGTGGAACTTATTTGGGAAGGCCTGAAAGGAGCATTCAAATTTCTTTTTCATGGGGTTCCAGAAATCAGAGAAATTACTCTTCTTTCTCTTAGGATTGCTGCGTGGGCTATAGGGATAAGTTCAGCCATTGGCCTTCCACTTGGGATTGCACTTGGAGTAAGCACGTTCCGTGGCAGGGATTTTCTTCTGACTTTAGCCAATACCGGCATGGGACTTCCACCGACAGTTGTGGGGCTTTGGGTAGCTATTGTGCTATGGCGTACCGGCCCTTTAGGAGGACTAAAGCTGATTTATACTCCTACTGCCATCATCATTGCTGAAGTAATTCTTACCGTGCCTATTATTATAGCTTTGGTAGCTGCAGCTGCGTCGGATAAAAAAGCTAAATTACACGATTTTTTTCTTTCTTTAGGGTTGAACCCTCTTCAATATATGTGGCTTTTACTTCGGGAAATTCGTAGCTCAGTTTTAACAGCAATCATTGCCGGTTTTGGACGTGCAATTTCGGAGGTAGGAGCAGCAATGATGGTAGGAGGGAACATCGCTGGGGAAACCCGCACGCTTACCACCGCTATTGTTCTTGAAGTATCTAAGGGTGAGTTTGACCGCGCGTTAGCGATAAGTTTTGTACTTCTTGCCTTATCGTTTTCTATTACTGCCTTTATTACCCATCTTCAGTATCAACAAAACTTAAAGTAGAAGCGGGAAAAACAAGAAATAATTAGATTAAAGAAAGGAGGTAGAGGAGTATGAATTATATGTTTGAACGCAAAGCTACCGATTTTCGGGATATAGAGAATCAAACGCCGGTTATTATAGCCGAAGATATTAGTGTACGGCGCAATGAACGCTTTATCCTGCGAAACATAAGCCTCGTTTTGCATCAAGGGGAACGTTTGGGACTTGCGGGTCCCAATGGTTCAGGAAAAAGTACGCTCCTTAAAGTCTTATCCTTACTAATTCCACCGTCTTCTGGGAGGCTTACAGTTCTTGGCTTTATGGGAGACGGGCGGTCTTCAGTGACTGTTCGCCGAAAGATGTCTATCGTCTTTCAACAACCGACGACGCTCACAGGGAGTGTTTTGCAAAACGTGAGTATTCCCCTGCGCATGCGAGGACTTTCTGCCCGAGAAGCAACCAAGCGGGCATATGAGTGGCTTAAGTGTTTTGATTTAGAAAAGCTTGCTTTTCAGCGGATACATACACTTTCTGGGGGAGAACTTGCACGTCTTCAGCTAGCAAGGGCGTTTGCTATGGAACCGGAAATTTTGTTCCTTGATGAACCTTTTGCAGCAGTGGATGCTACTTCACGGAGTCCACTAAAGGCCCTTCTTCGGGAGATTCTGGCAAAAAACAAGGTTTCACTGCTTCTTATTAGTCATGATTTTCGTGACCTTCTCGATCTTACTGAGCGCACGCTGGTTCTTTTGGATGGGCACATTGTTGCACAAGGTAAAACCCAAACTTTGCGCATACAATCTCCACTCGTGCGTGAGATTTTTCCGGAGTAAAGTTTTTCGGGATACAAAGGTTGCTCAATATGTCTCTACTCTATACCATACTTATTTAAGCAGTTTGCGAAAAAAGTTTTTTATTTCAAGTAGAAGGAATACTAATTACTATACTTTTATTATAAATGAAGGCAGGATAAAAAAATAAATTAGTGGGGGAAAGCAAGAAAGGGGATGATAAATTAATGATTAAAGTTGCTATTTTGACTGTTAGTGACAAGGGTTTTAGAGGAGAGAGAATTGACACAACATCATCTGCTATAAAAGAAGTTTTAGATCCAGCGATATATTCTATTGAAGAAATAAGAATCGTTCCAGATGAAATAGAAGATATAAAACGTGAACTAGTAAGATTTTGTGATGAATTAAAAGTTGACCTTGTTTTGACAAATGGAGGAACTGGATTTTCAAAGAGGGACGTAACACCAGAAGCAACGATGGCTGTGGTTGAGAAATTGGTTCCTGGAATTCCAGAAGCAATGAGGGCAAAGTCTTTAGAAATAACTCCACATGCTATGCTATCCCGCGCTGTTGCAGGAATTAGAAAGAGCACTTTAATCATAAATCTTCCAGGAAGCCCTAAGGGGGCTGTTGAAAACTTAAATGTTGTTTTACCTGCTCTTAAGCATGGAATTGAGATTTTAAAGGGTGAAGCTTCAGAATGTGCAAGAAAGGACGATTAAAATGGAACTTTTAAAACTTGTTACAGTAAAAGAGGCAAAGGAGATAATAGAAAAAAATATTAGTTTTAAACTTGGAAAAGAGAAAGTCAATATTTTAAGCTCATTGGGGCGAATTCTGGCAGAGGATATATATGCACCAGAAAATGTTCCCGATTTCAGAAAATCAACTGTTGATGGATATGCTGTGATTTCGGGTGATGTTTTTGGAGCAAGTGAGAGTTTACCTGCAATTTTAAAGCTTGTTGGAGAAGTCAAGATAGGAACGGAACCAACCCTGGATATAATGCCAGGAGAGTGCATGTATGTTCCAACAGGGGGTATGCTTCCTAAAAGTGCCGATACTGTTGTTATGATTGAATACACAGAAAAACTTGATGATGAAACTATTTTAGTCAATAAACCAGCTGCGCCCTTTCAAAACATAATTGAAATTGGAGAAGATGTAAAAAGAGGTGAACTTGTTTTAAAAAAGGGAACAAAATTAAGACCATATGAAATAGGAGTTCTGTCAAGTCTTGGAATATTAGAGGTGGAGGTTTATAAAAAAGTAAAGGTTGGAATTATTTCCACAGGTGATGAGATAGTGGACCCTAAGGAGAAAATTAATAAAGGACAGGTCAGGGACATAAATAGCTATCTGTTATACTCTTTATGTATCGAAGAAGGAGCAGAGCCTATTCTATACGGCATTGTTAAAGATGATTATGAAAAATTAAGAGAGAAATTGCAAGCGGCAATAAGTGAATGCGATTTAGTTTTGATGTCGGGTGGCAGTTCAGCCGGCAACAAAGATGAAACTCTCAGGGTTATAAGTTCATTTGAAAATTCGAATATTTTTATTCATGGAGTTGCTATACGACCTGGGAAACCTACGATTGTTGGAAAAGTAGGTGATAAATTCATATTTGGACTTCCGGGGCATCCACTGGCGTGTGCGGTAATATTTAAGACCCTTGTTATTCACTATTTGGACAGGGTAAGGAATTTTGAAAGAGAAGAATATCCGGTTGAGTGCAGGTTTGCCGTAAACTATCATAAGGCTGAGGGTAGAGCAGAATTTTTACCTGTTAGTATAAAAGAAGCGGAAGGAAAATTAATTGCGTATCCCACTTATTATGAATCAGGGCTTATATCTCGTTTTGCAAAATCCTTTGGATATGTTTACATTGAAAAAGAATTAGAGGGCATATCTGAAGGACAAATAGTTAAAGTTTATAAATTTTAGGAGGGTGCTATGAGGCAAAATATTTATCTTTCAAATATAAGTTTGAATGAAGCAATAGATATTTTTCTTGAAAAAATAAAAGATTTTAAGCTTGGAAGAGAATATGTAAAAACTTATGGAGCAAATGGTAGAGTTACAGCAAAACCTATATTTGCTAAAATTTCATCACCTTTTTACAGCTGTTCTGCTGTTGACGGGATTGCAACAGTAGCAAAAAAGACATTTACTGCAACAGACAAAAATCCTGTAAGGCTTAAAGAAGGAGTTGATTATGTAGTTATTGATACAGGTGATCCTATTCCAGATGAATATGATTGCGTAATTATGGTTGAAGATTTAATTTGGGTATCTCAAGATGAGGTTGAGATAATAAAGCCTGCTATTCCATGGCAAAATATACGACAAATTGGTGAGGATATAGTAGAAGGACAACTTATACTTCCTCAAAGCCATAGAATAAGACCTGTTGATATTGGTGCTTTGATTGCAGGAGGAGTATTTGAAGTTGAAGTTTATAAAAAGCCTAAAGTTGCAATCATTCCAACAGGAACAGAGCTAGTAGAACCAGGGGAAGAACTTAAAGTTGGAGATATAATAGAATTTAACTCGAGAGTTTTTGCCGCGCAGGTTGAAGAATACGGCGGAATTCCAACAAGATTTGATATTGTAAGAGATGATTTTGAGAAATTGAAAGCTGCTGTTGATAAAGCTTCAAAGGAATACGACATTATCCTATTAAATGCTGGTTCATCTGCAGGACGTGAGGATTATTCTAAAAAGGTTATTGAAACCTTAGGTGAAGTCTATATTCATGGAATTGCTATAAAACCTGGAAAGCCAGTTATACTAGGAAAGGTAAACAATAAGCCTATTGTTGGAATACCAGGTTTTCCTGTTTCAGCTTATTTTATAATGGAAAACATAGTTAAGAAGCTTATCAACTTTGTTCAAGGATATGATATAAAGGATAAGAGATATATAGAAGCAACTCTTTCAAAAAGAATTATGTCATCTTCAAAATATCTTGAGTTTGTAAGAGTAAAACTTGGTTTTATAGACGGTAAATACATCGCAGCGCCAATTGAACGGGGAGCAGGTACTACAATGAGCCTTGTAAGGGCTGATGGGGTTTTGGAAATACCTGAGGAGCTTGAGGGTTATGAAAAAGGGACAAGGGTTAATGTAAACATATTAAAAAGCGAAGACGAGATTAAAAATACAATTCTTTGTATAGGAAGCCACGATTTGATACTTGATATTGCAGCAGATCTTCTTGCCAAAAGAGGAAAATTCACGCTATCTTCAGCCCATGTCGGAAGCATTGGGGGAATACTCTCATTGAAGGATAGGGAAACACATTTTGCAACAATTCACCTTCTTGATGTGGAAACGGGTGAGTATAATAAATCTTATGTGAAAAGATATATTCCAAACAGAAAAATTGCCCTTATAAAATTTGTAAAAAGAATTCAGGGGCTTATGGTTAAAAAAGGTAATCCACTAGAGATTAATTCTTTGGAGGATATTGTAAAAAAAGGTGCAAGGTTTGTGAACAGGCAAAAGGGATCTGGTACAAGGATTTTGCTTGATTATGAATTAAAAAGATTGGGTATAAATCCCAAAGACATCATAGGTTATGATAGGGAAGAATATACTCATATTTCGGTTGCAGCACAAATAGCTAAAGGAAATGCAGATGCTGGACTTGGGGTATTTTCTGCTGCTAAGATTATGGACCTTGATTTTATTCCGATAGCAAATGAAGAGTATGACATTGCAATTCCCGTTGAGTACTTAGAACTTGAAGGGGTAAAGCAGTTTTTGGAGGTTATAAATTCAGAAGAATTTAAAAATGAGCTTGATAAGCTTGGAGGGTATGACTATAGCAATTTAGGAGAAATTATCATTATCGAGTAAAGGAGAGTTTTTATGAGAGATAGGTTAGGAAGAAATGTTGATTATTTAAGAGTTTCTGTTACGGATAGATGTAACTTAAGGTGCATTTATTGTATGCCGGAGGAGGGAATACCCAAAAAAGATCATAATGAGATTCTAAGGAACGAAGAAATTTTAAAAATAATTAGGATTTCAGCAGAACTTGGCATTAAAAAGGTAAGGTTTACAGGAGGCGAGCCACTTGTAAGGAAGGGAATTGAGAACATAATTTATGAAACATCAAAAATAAAAGGCATTGAAGACATTGCACTTACAACTAATGGAACAAAACTTTATGAAATGGCAGATACTTTAAAAGAAGCAGGACTTAAAAGAGTTAACATAAGCCTTGATAGTCTTAAAAAAGATCGATACCGTATGATTACAAGGCTTGGGAATATTGATGATGTATTTAGGGCTATTGACAAAAGTTTATCTATTGGACTTGAACCTGTAAAAATTAATACGGTTGTAATAAAAGGTATAAATGACGATGAAATTTTTGATTTTGTGAAGCTTGCCGATGAAAACCCGCTTCATATCAGATTTATTGAAATAATGCCGATAGGTGAAGGAGCAAAATTCAAAGATAACTATATATCGTCGGATGATTTAATAAGTAGCATTCCCGGACTGACTCCGGTTGAAACAGAACCGGGTAACACTGCAAGGGTTTTTAAAAGAAAAGGAGCAAAGGGAACGGTTGGTTTTATTACACCTTTGTCATGTAAATTTTGTTCAAGTTGTAATAGGATTAGACTTACTGCAGCTGGAACTATAAAACCTTGTCTGCATTCAAAATATGAAGTAGATATTAAAAGTTTTTTAAATGATGAAGACAAGATAAGAGCAATGCTGGAACATGCAATCTTAAGTAAGCCGGCAGGGCATAATCTTGAAAAGGAAATAAGCCAGAATCAAAAAATGATGTTTCAAATAGGAGGATAGTATATGAATTTAACACACATTAATGAAGAAGGTAGAGCAAGAATGGTCGATGTTAGCGAGAAAGCTGAGACAAAAAGAGAAGCTGTTGCAATAGGAAGTATTTATATGAAAAATGAAACTTTAAGAAGAATACATGAAGGAACTATTAAAAAAGGAGATGTCCTAGCTGTTGCACAGGTTGCAGGTATTATGGCTGCGAAAAATACATCTCATATGATTCCGATGTGTCATCCTATCATGATAACCGGATGTGATATTAGTTTTAATTTGGATTTTGAGAATTCAAAGATTGACATTAAAGCAGTAGTTAAAACTGTTGGACAAACAGGGGTTGAGATGGAGGCATTGACTGCAGTTACGGTTGCAGCTCTTACGATTTATGATATGTGTAAAGCAATAGATAGAGACATGGTTATAAGCGAAATAATGCTTGTGAAAAAAAGTGGTGGAAAATCAGGCCTTTATGAAAGGGAGGTTTAATAATGGCAAAGGTGGTGTCAGTTAATATTAGCGAAAAGAAAGGAACTGTAAAAAAGCCTATAGAAAAGGGATATTTTAGAGAAAACCACGGGCTTGAAGGAGATGCTCATGCTGGAAGGGGACACAGGCAGGTCAGTCTTCTTGCAGAGGAGAGTATAGAAAAGATGAAAGCAAAAGGCATTTGGGATTTGGCTGCAGGAAAATTTGCAGAAAATATAACAACAGAAGGAATTGAACTTTACACTTTGCCGGTAGGAACAAAACTTAAAATAGGAGAAGAGGTTATTCTTGAAATATCTCAAATAGGGAAAAAATGTCACGAAGCTTGTGAGATCAGAAAGATTACAGGTGATTGTATAATGCCAAGGGAAGGTGTATTTGCAAAGGTTATAAAAGGTGGATATATAAAGCCGGGTGATGAGATAGTATTACTGCATGAAACTGAAAATTAATTTAAAATTTTGGTTCTTTGTCAAGAGTTGGGGGGTATTTTCTTAATGCCTGTCCTTACTTTTGAGGTTAGAGCATAATGTCATTATTAGAAACTTTATACATTAAATGTAACGATATTATACTCTAACCCTCATTTAGTACAGAAGATTCCACTATTTAATTTTATCTCACCTTGCTATTTTCCTCTATACACAATAAAGTATCCTCTTTCTAAATCTTTCAAAATTCCTATATCCATATGCATTCCTCTTTAGTACTTTAATCTTGCTATTAAATCCTTCTGTCACGGCATTTGTGTATGGGACATCAAATGAACGAGTATTTCCTCAAAGCAAAAGTGAATATAGTAAATAAAAATATTTAGACAATGTAAAATTTTCATAAGAGAGTGATGTTACAATCCTTTAATAAGAAGTTTATTTAAACTGTTTTCTACAAAAACTTTACACCATCTGCTAATATTAATATCTATTCAAACTGTGGGTATATTTTTTTATTGCTATCAAAACATTCTAATATGGTATAATAAAGGCGAACAAATAAGAATAAGAAGCTTAGCAATGTCAAAAAAGCAAAAAAGTTCAGAAAGTGGGTATTATAAACAAAAAGACAAGGTTAAATCTATATACATTGTATGAATTGTATGAAAAGTAACAAACAAAAAAGGTTAAATCATTTTCTACAAATAATACAAGCTAAAAACTAACCCAAGATGATGACATGTCTAGTGCTAGGGTTATGTGGACATAAATATTTTTCATTTTTATTTTTTGCATAAAAAGCACTTTAAGCACAAAAAGCTTGTTTTTAAAATTTTCAACGTGCTCAATAACTGCACATTTACTGCACGTAAGGATGGAAGTTATTGTGCACTTAATGAGCACTTTTTGTATGCTTGAAACACGCATGGTTAAGCTTTTTTTTGCTTTTTGTGCAATAAGTAAATAGGTTTTATCTGAAGGACCATATTTTTCTTGGCCTTCCTTTTGTTTTGTCTATTTTACAAACAATTTTGTTTTTGGCAGATAGTTTTTGTGAGATATGGAGGCGAGGAATTTCTCATATTTCGTTTTTGGTTTGTCATATATAAAAGTTCGAAAAAAGCGGGGGAATTCCTTTGAAAATATATAGCAGAACCCCTGAATTTATGAGGGTTTTGGGGTTCTGCAAGAACCTAAATGTTAAAATAAAGAACGTGGAATTTATAAATGTTAAGCTTCCAGAGGAAATTGTTCGTGAGGAATATTTAGGGAATTTCGACCAAGCAAATCACCTCATTGAAAGATGGCTGGAAAGAAGACTTCCAAATGACCTTAGAATGAGATTAATTTTTGAAAAGGAACGAGTAAAAAGGCTTTTAAAGAATTATCATTATGATGAGGAGACAGCTATTAACAAAGCAAGAGAGCTTATAGATAATTTTACAAATGAAGAATTTTATACTTTGCGTGATAAAGGATTTTTAGATTACATTATGGTTGATGGAAAAAGAATGTATGAGGAAAGATTTGTTCAGAATATTGCTTATGCGATTCCGGATTACCAGAAAAGGATGAAAAAAGACAAAAGTAGAGAAGAGTCACGAAATCTTAATGACAATAGGTTAGGAGAACTTCTGAATGGTGATAAGCCGAAAGAATATAAGGTTCGTGCTAAAATTTCTCTAAAAATTGTAGAAGACATCGAGGAAGAGAAAGTGAAAGTTTGGTTACCATTTCCAAAAGAAGAATTTCAGCAGAAAGATGTAAAACTTGTTTCAGCAAGTCATGAAAAGTATTTTTTAGCATCTTCCGATATCCCTCAAAGAACAATCTATTTTGAAGGTAAAAAAGAAAATGAATATTTTGTAGAATTCGAATATGTTATAAAAGAATGGGTAAATACAGTTGTTCCAGCAAATACTGAAGAAATAAATAATTATGACTTTTTATCAGAGGAGCCGCCTCATATAATTTTTACACCATATTTAAAGAAACTTGCTAAAGAAATAGTAGGAGATGAGAAAAACCCCTATCTAAAAGCAAAGAAGATATATGATTGGATAACCTTAAATGTTAACTACTCTTATGTACATCCTTATGCATTATATGAAAATATTCCTGAATTTGTCGCATGTAATTTAAAAGGAGACTGTGGATTTCAAGCGCTCCTCTTTATAACTCTTTGCAGGATTGTAGGTATTCCTGCCAGATGGCAATCCGGCTGGTATATAACCCCATTCCTAGCGTCACCGCATGATTGGGCATTATTCTTTATACCACCTTATGGATGGCTTCCTGCCGATCTATCTTTTGGTGGGCGTTATAAAAACAATCAAGAATTAAGAGAATTCTATTTTGGTAATCTTGATGCATTTAGAATGGTGGCAAATTCTGATTTTATGAAAGACTTTACACCTAAGAAAGTATTCTGGCGTAATGATCCTTATGATAATCAGGTTGGTGAAGCAGAAACAGAGCATAAAAATATTTATGATTTTAAATATGAGATTCAAGTATTAGATTTTAAAGAAATACGGAGGTAGAGAAAATGGGAAAAATTCAATATGCAGTGCTTGATGCTTTTTCAGAAGAAATAGGAATTCCTGTTTATCAGATATTAGGTGGTGCAAAGGATAAAATTGAAACGGATAAAACAGTAGGAATAGATAGTTTTAAGAATCGTATAGAGGAAGCAAAATCTATATATAATGAGGGCTTTAGGGTTATAAAAATCAAGGTTGGTGAAAACTTAGCAGAAGATATTGAAGTTATGGAATCAATTTTTGAGGTAACAAAAGGAGCAAAATATATTGTTGATGCAAATATGGGATATACTCATAAGCAAGCAGTTGAATTTGTCAAAAAGGTATACAATATGGGAATTGATATATCAGTATTTGAGCAGCCTGTTACAGCAAACAATATAAATGGCTTAAAATTTGTTAGGTTTAATTCTCCATTTCCTGTAGCAGCAGATGAAAGTAAAAATCCGAATCAAAAGGCGCACCTCTGCTTATTTTCGCAGACGTGCACCTTTTGTATTTGGCAGTATATGTAGTGCAGCTTTACGGCAAATAATGAGATACAGTGACATTTTCGCAATTGTAGCCCAAGTTTCTGCTGACTTCTCTTACGGCTTCTCTGTCCTCTTTATCTCTTGAGCCTTTTTTGTTTGTATTCTTCATTATATTTTCTTTGTCCCTTTGGCATTTTATAGACACTTTCTCTCTTTACATCATCAAAATTCTTTGTCAAGAGTTGGGGTAGGTATTTTCTGAATGCCTGCCCTTACTTTTTAGATCAGAACATAATGTAATTATTAGCAATTTTATACATTAAATGTAAATAACTTCATTATACTCTAGCCCTCATTTGATAAAGAGGCTATCCAGTATTTGCTTTTATATTCCCTTGTTACCCTTATTTACACACAATAAGGTATCCTCTTTCTAAATCGTTCAAAATTCCTATATCCATATGCCTCCCTCTTTGATACTTTAACTTTTGTTATGACATTTTGATTATATCTTCAGCTTTTAAAAGTTTTGTGATATAATTGTTATGCACTTATTCTGGCCTTTTGAGTGTTTTTAGTATTTGAACAATTATAATATAACAGGTATTTAGAACAAGTGCTCTATTTTTTTAAATAGGGTGTTATTACCCACCATTATAGAATTTTTTAAAAAATTGAAAAAGGAGAGGCGGACTTCTCACCTCTCCTTTTTCAATGTATTTTTTGGGAAGTGCAGAGATGGGAAGTACGATTAAGGGAGAAAACCACTCCTTAATACCATACTTACCACCTCCTGCACATACTAAATTGTATTTCTACTTTAATTAATATTATAAAGGTCAAAGAAAGTCAAAATTAAATAATTAAGTTTATCCACAATTTTTCGCCCAAAACATTAAAAAACACAAGGTAAATGAGATTTTTCTCTTTTTATTTCAATATTACGTTATTTTTCACTGGGTTTAATATTAAAATTTTTGACAACAAAGGAGTGCAAAAAATTTTATAATCATTAAAAAAATATTGATAAGCCATAAATATTAATGATATAATATTCTATGTATTCAGATTTTACATATTGTATAACACTTTTACTGAAAGGATGAAAATAAATGAAAACCATAATAAACACCGATGCTGCGCCAAAGGCTATTGGACCATATTCGCAAGCTATCATGGTAGACGGCTTTTTGTACACATCAGGGCAAATAGCAATTGATCCTGCTACAGGAGAACTTGTAGAAGGAGGTATTGAAGCGCAGACGGAAAGGGTTTTAGAGAATATAAAAGCGATTTTAAAAGCTGCGGGGATGGACCTTAACAATGTTATAAAGACAACTGTATTTGTCACTAACATGGGGGATTTTGCTAAAATTAACGAAATTTATGGAAGGTATTTTAAAGACAATCCACCTGCCCGTTCCTTAGTTGAAGTAAAAAGTCTTCCTAAGGGTGCGCTTATAGAAATAGAAGTTGTAGCACATAAATAAAATTTTCTCTTATGGTGATAGTTTTACAATGTCTGGCCAAAAAGATGCGCTTGAGCCTTCAATATTAAGACATTTTACTGCGAGATTAGAACTGATAGAATTAATAAGGGGATGGCAATTCACCATCTCCTTTTTCTCTATAAAAATATTGAAAACTGTGATAAAATGAATATATGCATAAATTTGTAGAAGGAAAATCGGCATTTATATAGAATATATTGATAGGTGAGAGATGTGAAAAGGTTAGCTAAAATTATAGTTATATTATTAGTGATAGTTTACATAAGTAAAGTAGGGATAACGACTTTTGCAGGCAAAAATAAAACTACAGTAGTGATTTATGGAAGTATTTTAATAGCCTTTAATGCCCAAGGATATGTTATAAAGAATGAAATGATGATAAATGCTCCTTTTGATGGTAAAATAAAAAAACTTGTACCAAGTGGAGAAAAAGTTTCCAAAGGTACTCCTATTGTGCAAGTTTATTCTGCCGATTTTGATGAGGAGAAACTACATCAATTAGATGAGATAAACAGAGAACTAAAAAATCAGGATACTAATATACCTTTTTATTCAGATGTTCAAAAATTAGACAACATGATAAAGACAGAAGAGCAAAATTATCAAAATGCGATACAGCAAAATAGCCCTGATGCAGATAAAATACAAAAAAGGATTGAAGACTTAAAAGCCAAAAAAGAAGAAATTTTAAGTAAAGGGCCAATAATACTTCAAAGAATTGAAAACTTAAAAGAGCAAAAAGAGTATTTAGAAAAGTATGTAGAAAAAAATGCGATTACTATAAATTCACCAGAGTCAGGAATTGTAAGTTACTATTTTGATGGCAGTGAAAGTATTCTAAATGAAAGAAATATGTTCAATTTAAATCCGACACAACTTGAAAATTTAAACTTTCAATCCAAAGAAATTAGTACAGAAGTAAAAGGAGATTACCCTTTTGTAAAAATAGTGGATAATTTGGAGTGGTATTTAGCGTTGGTTTTAAATGAAAAACAACAGGACTTATTAAAAGAAGGTAGTAATGTGAAAATTTTGATTGATAATTATAGTGGTGAATTGCGGGGAAAAGTTATAAAAACCTACAAAGGTGACGATAAATTATATATAGGAATAATTGAGATGATAGATGAATATCCCAACTTTTATAAAACTTCTAAAATAAATGTAAAAGTTAAAGTTAAAGAGTTCAATGGACTTAAAATACCTCTTTCTTCTATTGTGCAAAAAGAAGGAAAAGAAGGAGTTTTTGTAATAAAAAATGGCAAAGTTCCTACTTTTAAAGAAGTAGTAATAAAGGCTACAGATGGCAAATATGCAATTGTAGAAAGCGTTGATAAAACATCTGGATTAAAAATATATGACGAAATAGCGGTAAATGGAGAGGATTACTTGAGCAAATAAGGGGGGATAAATACGACTATATGTGAAAATATAAGAAAAATAAAGGAAAACATAAAAGAGCATGCGTTAAGGGTAAACAGAAATCCAGAGGAAATATTAATTGTGGCAGCTACTAAAACTTTCGGTGTAGAGACTATAAAAGAGGCTATTGCTTGTGGCATAACTGACATAGGTGAGAATAAGGTTCAAGAGTTAAATGAAAAATATCCTTATTTAAAAAATGAGGTAAAATTTCACTTTATAGGACATTTACAGACAAACAAAGTGAAATACATTATTGACAAAGTTAAGTTGATACATTCTTTAGATAGTATTAAACTGGCAGAAGAAATAGACAAAAGGGCTAAACAAAAGAGTCTCATAATAGATTGTTTGGTGGAAATCAATATTGGTGGAGAGGAAAGTAAATACGGAATTCCTCCTGAAGAAATGCATAATTTTGTTAAAGAAATGGAAAAATATGATAATATAAGAATTAGAGGGCTTATGGCAATAGCTCCTTACCTTCCACCAGAAGAGGTAAGGCCCTATTTTAGAAAGATGAAAGAATTATTTGAAGAGCTAAAAGAAATTAAGCAACATAATGTACAAGTAGAATTTTTGTCAATGGGTATGTCCAATGACTATTGGGTAGCAGTTGAAGAAGGGGCGAATATTGTTAGAATTGGCACTTCTATTTTTGGGCAAAGACAATATAATGTGGAGGGATAATTAATGTCTTCAAAAATGATTGATAAATTAATGAGTTTCTTTGGTATCGATGAGCCAGAAGAAGAGAAAGAAGAAGTAGACTCTTTACAACCTGTCATACCTTACGATAGAAAGCCTAAAATTGTCAATATTCATACACAGCCCCAAGTAAAAGTTTTGATTTTAAAGCCAGAAAAGTTTGAACAAGTGATGAATATATGTAATGAATTGAAAAATAAAAAACCGGTGATTGTAGATTTACAAAAGATGGACAAAAATGAAGCTCAAAGAGTAGTGGATTTTTTAAGCGGTGCAGCCTATGCTCTTAATGGAGAGATAAAGAAGATATCTGGCTATATATTTTTAGTTGCGCCTGAGAATTTTGATATTACAGGGGATATAAAAGATGAAGTAAATTCTTTATACAATCTAAATTGATAAGGAGGAAATGATTTTGCCTGTAAATTTTGCAATTTTAACAGCATTAGATTATTTTTTTGAAGTTATAAATTGGCTTATATTGATAAGGGTTATTTTATCTTTGCTACGAATGGAGAATATGTCAAATCCACTTTCTCGCTTTGTGATCGTAACGACAGAACCAATACTTGAGCCTTTTAGGGCATTACAATTTAGGTCTTCTATTGGAAGAAATTTAATGATAGATTTTTCGCCAGTTTTGGCGATTTTGGTGATTCAGTATTTAGTTCGTCCTTTAGTTTTTAAATTAGTATTATTACTGATGAGGTATATATGATGGACAAGGAATTTACTGTATCCCGATTTGAAGACATAATTAAAGGCGTTTTAAAATCTAAAAGAGTAAAATATACAGACTTTTTAAGCCTCTCTGAACAAAAAATTTTTGAAAAAACTATATTAAAGTATCGACAGCAAGATATAAACTATAATCTAGATGGAGGATATCCTTTAGCAGAAAGAAAGATAGCAATTATTTACCCCGATTTTTTACAGCCGGAAGATACCCCTATTTGCGCTGTAAGAATTGAAGGCAATTTTTCTAAGCTATCTCATAGAGATGTGTTGGGTTCACTTTTAGGGTTAGGGATAAAAAGACAAAAAATAGGCGATATAATTGTAAAAGAGGATAAATGTGACATATTGTTACATAAAGATGTGGAAAGTTATGTACTTATGAACCTTTTTAAAGTCGGGAAAGAGAAGGTAAGAGTTAATTCAATTGACTTGAAAGATGTGATAGAACCTGAAATAAAATATAAGGACATTTTTTCTACCGTAGCCTCACTACGGGTTGACAGTGTGGCAGCTGCAGGTTTTGGTATATCAAGGACGAAGGCTTCAGAACTTATAAAGTCCGGTCTTCTTCAAATAAATTGGGAGTATACAGAAGACCCTTCTTCAGAAGTAAAAGAGGGAGATGTAATTTCTTTACGTGGTTTTGGAAGAATTAGATTAGAAGAAGTGAGAGGTAATACAAAAAAAGGTCGCGTTTCTGTACATATTCTAAGGTTTATATAATGTTACAAAAGAAAAGGAGGTAATATTATGCTGACGCCTATGGATATACATAATAAAGAATTTAAGCGGTCTTTTAGGGGTTATAATGAAGAGGAAGTGGACGAGTTTTTGGATAAAATTATGGAAGACTATGAAATGTTATACAAAGAAAATGCGGAGTTAAAAGATAGAATTAATATAATGAATGAAAAACTTCAAAGTTACATAAATATGGAGAACACTTTAAACAATACTTTGATTGTTGCTCAAAATACTGCAGAGGAATTGAAAAGAAATGCAGAAAAAGAAGCACAACTTATCATACAAAATGCACAACAAAATGCAGAAAAAATATTAGAGAAGGCAAATCAAGAAGTTGTAAGAATAAGAATGGAGTTAGAAAGATATCGCAAGCAATTAAATGTTTTTAAAGCGAAATTTAAATCTCTTTTAGAAGCCCAGTTGGAATCAATACTTTCAATAGATGAGAAAGAATTGATTCCAGATGAGGATGAGGAGAAGGATGCAGAATAGATTAGGGGTTGTTGGAATATTGATTCAAAATAGAGAAAATGTGGCGGATAGGGTAAATCACATATTGAGTGAGTACGGCCACATTATTGTAGGAAGAATGGGTATACCCTATAAAGATAGGGGAGTATCGGTTATCGCTTTAATAGTTGATGGTACAACGGATGAAATAGGGGCTCTTACTGGTAAACTTGGAAGTCTTCCTGGTGTAAAAGTGAAATCTGCTCTGACTGCATGAGATATGCATACTATTGACGAAAAACTTGTGGTATTATATAATTGTGTAAAAAATATTGTTAAAAGCTATGATGAGGACGAGTAAGTAGAAGCGACTTCCAGAGAGTTGGCGGTAGGTGCGAGCCAATAAGTTCGTTTCTACTGAAAATCACCTCGGAGCTGCAGGCTGAACTACAGTAAGCTGTGCCGGGCTTCCCGTTATCTTAAATGAGAGATTAAGGCAAAGTTTTTCTTTGTCTTAATAAGTAGGGTGGTACCGCGAACTTCTCGTCCCTGACGAGAAGTTTTATTTTTAGTTTGAAAGATAATATTTGAAGAGGAGGTAATGTTCAGTGGATTACAACAAGACACTTAATTTGCCGAGGACAGATTTTCCTATGAAGGCTAATTTGCCAACACGAGAGCCAGAGATATTAAAAAGATGGGAAGAAATGGATATTTATCATAAAACATTGGAAAAAAATAAAGGCAAGGAAAAATATATTTTACACGATGGGCCGCCTTATGCTAATGGAGATATACACATTGGAACTGCTATGAATAAGGTATTAAAAGACATTATAGTGAAATACAAAACAATGAGGGGTTATGATGCTCCTTATGTGCCAGGATGGGATACACACGGTCTTCCTATTGAACAGCAAGCTATAAAAACTTTAGGTATAAAAAGGCATGAAGTAAGTCCTACAGAATTTAGAAAAGTGTGTAGGGATTTTGCTTTTTCTCAGATTGAAAAGCAAAAAGCTCAATTCAAAAGATTGGGAGTAAGGGGAGATTGGGATAATCCTTATCTTACCTTGAATCCGGAGTATGAAGCTAAACAGATAGAAGTATTTGGTGAAATGGCTAAGAAAGGCTATATCTATAAAGGTCTAAAGCCTGTATATTGGTGCCCCAGCTGTGAGACTGCTTTGGCAGAAGCAGAAATTGAATACTTTGATGAAACCTCTGATTCTATTTATGTAAAATTTAGAGTTAAAGATGATTTAGGGAAATTCAAGGGAATTGTTGAGAATCTTAATAATGTGTATTTTGTAATATGGACAACTACTACATGGACTATTCCGGCTAACCTTGCAATTGCTTTAAATCCAGAGTTTGATTATGCGCTTGCAAAGTTTGGAGACGAAGTATATATAATGGCAAAAGACATGTTAGATACTGTAAAGAAAGAAGCTAACCTTTCAGATTATGAAATAGTTGCTGTATTTAAAGGAAAAGATTTGGAGGGCATGAAGGCTACCCATCCTTTATATGACAGAGATTCTTTAATAATCTTGGGTGAGCATGTAACTTTAGAAGCTGGTACTGGATGTGTTCATACTGCTCCCGGCCATGGCGAAGAAGACTTTTTAGTTGGGCAAGAGTATGGGCTTGAGGTTTTAAATCCAATAGATGATAAGGGATATTTTACAGATAAAGCGCCAGGATATGCTGGTCTGTATTATGAAGAGGCTAACAAGGTCATAAAGGAAGACTTGAAAAAAGCTAATGCATTAGTGGCAGAAACCCGTATTACCCACTCATATCCTCACTGTTGGAGATGTAAAAGTCCAATAATATTTAGGGCGACAGAACAGTGGTTTGCTTCTGTGGAAGGATTTAGAGAAGAGGCACTAAAAGCTATTAAAGAAGTTAATTGGTATCCTTCATGGGGCGAAGAGCGCATAACTAACATGGTAAGAGATAGACGAGACTGGTGTATTTCAAGGCAAAGGGTATGGGGTGTGCCAATTCCTATATTCTACTGTGAAAAGTGTGGGAAACCGCTTATAAATGATGATACAATAAATGCAGTTAAAAAGATCTTCAGGCAAAAGGGTTCAGATGCATGGTTTGAAATGTCAGCTGAAGAGATATTGCCAAAAGGGATTACTTGCGAATGCGGTTCTACGAAGTTTAGGAAAGAGACAGATATAATGGATGTGTGGTTTGATTCAGGCTCCAGCCATGCAGCTGTGTTGCAAACTCATCCTGACCTAAAGTGGCCTGCAGAGCTTTATTTAGAAGGTTCAGACCAACACAGAGGATGGTTCCAGTCTTCCCTTTTGACATCTGTGGCAACACGTGGAAAAGCACCTTATAGAAACGTATTGACCCACGGGTTTGTTGTAGACGGTGAAGGAAGGAAAATGTCAAAATCTTTAGGGAATGGTATTGACCCAGCTGATGTAATTAAAGAATATGGAGCAGATATTTTGAGGCTTTGGACTGTTTCTGCTGACTTTACTTCAGATATGAGAATTTCACAAGAGATTTTAAAACAGATGACAGAAGCGTACAGAAAAATACGTAACACTAGTAAGTTCTTGTTAAGCAATCTTTATGACTTTGACCCTGATAAGGATATGCTCCCTTACGAAGAGCTTTTAGAGATAGATAAATGGGCTTTATTTAGGCTTAACAGAGTAGTTGAAGAGCTTACAGAGGCTTTTGATAAATATGAGTATTACGATTTTCTCCATCTGGTTCATACCTTCTGTGTAGTAGATATGAGTAGCCTTTACCTGGACATTTTAAAAGACAGATTGTATACTTATCCTGCTACTTCTAAAGAGAGAAGAGCGGCTCAAACGACACTTTACATTATTTTAGACACTCTTGTAAGGTTGATAGCACCAGTGCTTACATTTACTTCAGAAGAAATATGGTCATATATGAAGCACGACAGTCAAAATAATTTTGAAAGTGTTCAGTTAGCTGATTGGCCTCAAGTCCAAGAAAAATACAATAATCCTTATATAATAGAAAAATGGGAAAAACTTTTTGACATAAGAAAAGATATTTCTAAAGCTCTTGAAATAGCGAGAACTGACAAAAAGATAGGTCACTCTTTAGAGGCACAAGTGGATATATATCCATCTCAAGAGCTTTATGATTTCTTTAAAGGCTTTAATGACCTCGAATATGTGTTCATAGTTTCAAAAGTGGTACTTCACCAACCAGAAGAACCTGCTCCTCAAAATGCTTATGAAAGTGATGATTATAATTTGAAGATTGTGGTAACCCATGCACCGGGGGAAAAATGCGAACGCTGCTGGATGTACAGTGAAACAGTAGGAACTATAAAAGAGCATCCAACTATTTGCGCAAGATGTGCTTCTCACATTGAGCAGCAAACACAAGTTTAAAAAGGGGATTTTTCCCCTTTTTAAACATTATTTTTAGGAGGGATATTATGAATCTGCTTATAAAAAATGTAGCTTTGCTATCTATGAAAGAAGAACAGCCACTTATGGAAAACACCAATATCTATATTGAAGGCGACACGATAACTTACATAGGAGAAATTAATCCGGATATAAAAGTTGACAGAGTCATAGATGGAACAAAAAAAATTGCAACGCCGGGTCTTATAAATGCTCATACTCATTTGGGAATGTCTTTACTTAGGAATTATGCAGATGATGTGCCGTTATTTGATTGGTTGAGTAAACATATCTGGCCTGTTGAATCTAAACTTTCAGCAGAAGACGTTTACTGGGGTTCTTTATTGAGTATGATAGAGATGATTTATTCTGGTACTACTACTTTTTGCGATATGTATTTTTTTATGGATGAAGTAGCTAAAGCAACAGAAGAAGTAGGGATAAGAGGAGTGTTGACAAGGGGTATTATAGAAGAAAGTGACGCTGAAATAAATAAGGAAAAGTTAAGAGATACGCGAAAACTTTATAATACCTGGCATAATAAAGCGGATGGAAGAATCAAAGTAATGGTGGGTCCTCATGCACCTTATACTTGTAGCTCCTCTTATTTGAAGGAAGTAGTAGAATTGGCTAAGGAGTTAAATACAGGAATTCATATTCATGTATCAGAAACAAAAAAAGAAGTAGAAGAAAGTTTCCAAAAGCATGGAAAATCTCCTGTGAAACATTTAAAGGACATAGGAGTATTTGATGTTCCGACTGTAGCAGCTCATTGTGTTCATGTAAGCGATGAAGACACTGAAATATTAAAGGAAATGAAGGTATCACCAGTTTACAATCCTACCAGTAATGCCAAGTTAGCCAGTGGTTTTGCTCCTGTGGATCAAATGCTAAAAAAAGGAATAAACGTAGCTTTGGGAACAGATGGTCCAGCCAGTAACAATAACCTAAACATGTTTGAAGAGATTCATTTTGCTGCCACTATTAATAAGGCGTTAAATTACGATGCTCTTGCCGTACCGGCCTTGGAAGCTCTAAAAATGGCGACAATCAATGGCGCTAAAGCTTTATTGTGGGATAAAGAGATAGGTTCCATCGAAGTAGGGAAAAAAGCGGATATAGTGATTATTGATATTGACAAGCCGCATTTTTATCCACACCACAACTTAATTTCTGCTTTAGCTTATACTGCTCAAGCATCAGATGTGGATACAGTAATAATAAATGGCAAAATAATAATGGAAAATAGAGAAATAAAAACTGTAGATGTGGAAAAAGTAATGTATAACGTGGAGAAAAGAGCAAAAAATTTGATACAAAGATAAGGTGTTCTGGATTGTAGACAAGGTCTCATTTAAGAAGTTTTTGAATTTGGCATAAAAAGTTTGTCAAAAAATTGAGGTATTCTGACAATAAGTCAGAATACCTCAATTTTTTTTGTAAATTGTTTAAATAACAAACTTGACAGTTTATTTGCAATACTATATAATTTTCTCAGAACAACTTGTCAGACAAGTTGTTCTGCAAAATGATTAAAAATCGAGGGTGATGACGTTGCTAATGCAATCAGAAAGGGAACAAATAGTAGAATATGGTAAAAAACTCATAACCTCTAATCTTACCAAAGGTACAGGTGGAAACTTAAGTATTTATAATCGAGAAAAAGGATTAATGGCTATAACTCCTTCTGGAATGGATTATTTTGAAATTCGACCGGAAGATATTGTTGTGATGGATTTAGATGGCAAAAGGATAGAAGGCGATAGAACTCCTTCCTCGGAATATGAAATGCATAGAATTTTTTATGCTAATAGGCAGGATATAAATGCCATTATACATACACATCCAGTGTATTCTACTACTCTTGCCTGTTTAAATTGGGACCTTCCACCAGTTCACTATTTAGTAGCTTTAGCTGGACCAAATGTGAGATGTGCGAAATATGCGACTTTTGGTACTAAAGAATTAGCGGAAAATGCTTTTGAAGCAATGAAGGACAGAAAAGCTGTTTTATTAGCTAATCATGGATTACTAGTGGGAGCCGAAGACCTTCCAAATGCTTTTAATATAAGTGAACAGATTGAATATGTTGCGGAGTTGTACTATAGAGCAAAGTCCATAGGAGAACCGGTAATTCTTTCTGAAGATGAGATGAAATTGATGTTAGAAAAATTTAAAACTTATGGACAAGTTAAAAAATAATTTTAGGAAGGATAGTATGACAGAGTTTAGAAAAAGTAAGAAGTCTGTTTCTTTAAGCCAAGAAGTAAAGAAAAAAATATTGGAGTACATAGAAAAAGAAAATTTACAACCAGATGATAAATTACCTTCGGAAAGTCAACTGACAAAAATGTTCAAGATTAGTAGATATACTATAAGAGAGGCTTTGGCCCTTTTAGAACAGGAAAAGATAATATATAAAATTAAAGGTAAGGGTACTTTTGTAAACAAAAAGCCTATACAGATAAAGAGTGGATTAGAATATTTGGATAGCATAACAGAAATTATTAGAAAATTTGGATATGAGCCGGGAACAAAATGGGTTAGTATTGAGGAAACTATACCTACAAAAGATATGGTGAAAAAACTAAATCTTAAACCAAAGGAAAAGGTGATTACTTTTAAAAGAATTAGAACGGCTGATGGCAAACCTGCTGCTTTTTTAGTAGATACAGTTGCGAAAAAAATACTTGGTAACAAAAAACCTGATCAAATTAATTTTGAATCCCTGTTTGAATACATGGAAAAGGAGTTTGGAATAATTATTGAATATGCCATTTCAGAAATTATACCGACTTTCCCTACTGAAGAGATGATTCAATATTTAGGTGTAGATAAAAATTCCCTGTTTTTGTTGCTTTATCAATTACATTATGACAAAGAAGGAAGGACTATATTTTATTCTTTAGATTATTTTGATCCAAAAATATTTAAATTTAAAGTTATACGAAGTCGGTAAATTAAGTTGGAAGAAGGGATAAGAATGAGGGGCTTGCATTTTGATAGCAAGTTAGAGCTGCGGACTGATTTGCAAAAGCCTAAGGCCCAAAAAGGCGAATCTTTGATTAAAGTTGTGTTGGCTTCTATCTGCAATACAGATATTGAGATAATGAAAGGATACAAGAATTTTAAGGGAATATTAGGCCATGAATTTGTAGGAATAGTAGAGGAATCTGATGACCCTAATTTAATAGGAAAAAGAGTAGTAGGCGATATCAATATAGCCTGTGGTAAATGTGACCTTTGTAGAATTGGACTTTACCACCATTGCCGTAATAGAAAAGTATTAGGGATAAAGGATAAGGATGGCGCTTTTGCTGAATATCTTACGCTGCCAAATAAAAACCTTTATATTGTACCAAATGAAATCAAAGATGAAGAAGCAGTTTTTACGGAACCTATTGCTGCAGCTTTAGAAATTATTGAGATGTATCACGTAAAACCCACTGATAAAGTAATAATAATTGGGGATGGTAAATTATCACAGTTTATTACTCAAGTTGTTGCTCTTACTGGGGCTAATTTATATGTGGTAGGGAAGCATCAAGAAAAGCTGGATTACCTAAAAAGTAAAGCAAATATTATTTTACTAGATAATTTAGATAGACTAAGTTTAAAAAATAAATTTGATATTGCTATTGAATGTACAGGAAATGAAGGAGGTTTGCAATTAGCTCAAGAATTAGTAAAACCTACAGGTACTATTATATTAAAAAGTACCTACAATTTCCTTGCTACTCTGAGTCCCACTGATTGGGTTGTTAATGAAATAAAAATGGTAGGTACGCGGTGTGGACCTATGGAAGCAGCCCTGAGACTACTCCAGAGAAAATTGATTTCTACAGATTATTTGATAAGTGGCATCTATTCTTTAGAGGAATATCAAGAGGCTTTTTCAAAAAAGAATAAATTAAAAGCAGTTATAGATCTGCGAAAATAATGAAGAGGACGAGGTGAAAAAATGAAAGAAATTAAATCAATAGAGTTTAAAAACGAAGTTTTGTATTTAATTGACCAAAGGAAATTACCTAATAGTTATGAGATTTTTGAATGCAAAACTTATAGGGATGTAAATTTTGCTATAAAAGAAATGGTAGTAAGAGGGGCTCCTGCTATTGGTGCTGCAGCAGCCTATGGTGTTGTGCTGGCAGCTAAAGAATTTCTCAAAGAAGATAGAGAAATATTTTTTGAAAAAATAGAGGAGGCCTTAGAAGTTATTGCAAACTCGAGACCTACAGCTGTAAATCTTATGTGGGCAGTAAAAAGGATGAAGAAAGTTATAGAGAAAAACAAGGAGTTAGAACTAATAGATATATATCAAGCTTTAAAAAAGGAAGCAGATAGTATTTATTTAGAAGATATAGAGACTAATAAAAAAATGGCTAAGTTTGGTAACGAAGTAATTAAAGAAAATGCTGTTATTTTAACCCACTGCAATACAGGAGCGCTTGCCACTGTAGGATATGGTACAGCCTTAGGAGTCATTAGAGAGGCTCACTATAGTGGTAAGAATATATTTGTGTACGCTGATGAGACAAGGCCTCGATTACAGGGCAGTAAGTTGACAGCTTGGGAATTAGTACAAGAAGGAATTCCTGCAAAATTAATTGCTGATAGTGTTGCTGCTACTTTAATAAGGGATGGGAAAATAGATGTGATATTAGTAGGAGCTGATAGAATTGCTTTAAATGGAGATACTGCTAACAAGATTGGGACTTTTATGTTATCTGTAATTGCAAAAGTATATAATGTTCCCTTTTATGTAGTAGCTCCTACCAGTACAATTGATTTTGAAATTGAGAGCGGAAAAGAAATAATAATAGAAGAAAGAAGTCCTGAGGAAGTTACTCATATAAACGGTGTTAGAATTGCTCCAGAGGGGATAGAAGTATACAATCCAGCTTTTGATGTGACTCCTCATGAAAACATCACGGGTATAATAACAGAAAAAGGGATAATTAAACCTCCATATAAAGAAAATATATTAAAACTAAAGTGAGGGAGATAGGATGTCAGTTATTGAAACAAATGTTAATTCAAAGGAGATTGTGATAAAGGATTTAACTTTTAGATATAAAGACCAAAAAGAAAGAAATGCAATAGAAAATATTAACTTAGAAATTGAAAAAGGAGAATTTGTAGTGATTATGGGACCAAGTGGGGCAGGGAAATCTACATTAGCGCAATGCTTAAATGGCCTCATCCCTCATTTTACAAAAGGGCACTATAGCGGAGATGTTATAGTGAAAGGTATAAAAGTAAAGGAAACAAGAGTAAGCAAGATGGCAAAAGAGATAGGGCTCGTGTTTCAAGATTTTGAATCACAACTATTTTCTACAAACACAAGGTTGGAAATAGCTTTTGGTCCGGAAAATTTTGGAGTAGAAAGAGAAGAAATACAAAGACGAATAGAGAGAATATTAAAAATTGTTAATTTAGAAGGACTTGAAGATAGACAGCCTTCTACTCTTTCTGGTGGTCAAAAGCAAAGATTAGCTATAGGTTCTGTGTTAGCATGTATGCCAAGTATAATCTGTATGGATGAACCTACTACTGATTTAGATCCGATAGGCAAAATAGGTATTTTTAATATTGCAAAAGAATTACATAAAGATAAAGATTTGACTCTGATTATAATAGAGCATGAAACGGAAGAGGCGTTGAATGCTGATAGAGTGATTATAATGGAAAAAGGTAGAATTATAAAAGATGGGAAACCTGAAGAAATTCTCAAAGAAGTAGAATTAATGGAAGAAATAGGAATAATGCCTTTGCAAATTCCCAAGTACTTTTTACAAGTTTCTTCTTTAAAAAGAGAAGAACTACCACTTACTTATGAAGAAGGGATTGAGAGGTTTAAAGAATTAGGACTTAAAATAGACGAGGATAAGTATAATGAAATTCTTAGGAAAGAAGAGGAAAGAGAACAAAGTTATGGTGATGTGATAATAGATGTTAAAGATGTAGAGCATGTGTATGCTAATGGTACAAAAGCATTAGATGGAATTAACTTGCAGATAAAAGAAGGAGAATTTTTAGCACTTTTAGGACATAATGGAAGTGGCAAAACTACGTTGGCAAAACATTTAAATTGTCTCTTAAAACCTACCAGTGGTAGTGTGATAGTATATGGAAAAGATACTAAAAAGTCGAATGTATTTGAAATAGGAAATTATGTAGGGTATGCTTTTCAAAATCCCGACCATCAAATATTTGCAGATACCGTATATGATGAAATAGCTTTTGGACCTCGTATGAGAGGGTGTTCTGAAGCAGAAGTGAAGGAAAGAGTAAGTGAAGCATTAAAAGCTGTTGATATGGAGGGTTTTGAAAAAGAAGATCCTTTTTCACTATCTAAAGGAGAAAGACAAAGAATTGCTGTGGCTTCAATTTTAGCAGCAAGGCCAAAAGTCATTATTCTGGATGAACCTACTACTGGGTTAGATTATAAAGAACAGAAGAGAATGATGGAATTAGTGAAAAAATTGAATGAGAGTGGCCATACAATAGTGATGATAACTCATACAATGTGGATTGTATCAGAGTACGCTCATAAAGTAGCTGTGATGAAAGATGGCAAAATAGAAATGTATGGCAAAGTAAGGGATGTATTCAGAGAAGACGAAAAATTTTTTCAACTTTTTTTAAAAACACCTCCTATTGTTAGCATGAGTAATAGGTTGGGTAAAACTTTTTTGTCAGTAGAAGAAATGGTAAGTTGCACAAGGAGGTAAATTAAAAAATGGATATGTTTCTGTATCTAGATAAAGATAGCTTTTTACATAAACTTGACCCACGTACAAAAATTTTCGTTATGCTTGTAAGCTTTGCAATAGCTCTCATGTTTAGTTCTTTAACAGTTCTTTTACTCTTATCAGCAGTGATAATTGTATATGGTTATATAGGGAAGGTACTTTCTAATCTTAAACGCATACAAGTAATTTTAATTATGATTGCTCTTATGTCGATTTTGTTATGGGCCTTTACTTATCCAGGAACTACTCGCCTTTGGGGGCCAATAACAAAAGAAGGAATAATTTATGGCATAGCTATAGGATTAAAATTTGATATTATGATAATTTCAGGAATGATTTTTTTAAGTTCTACAAAAATTGAAGAAATATCTCTCGGCTTAGTTAAATTAGGCATACCTTATAGGCCTGCTTTTGCTTTTTCTACAGCTATTAGATTGGTTCCAATGATAGTAGCTACTAGTTACACTATAACTCAGGCACAAAAATCAAGGGGATTAGATTTAGATACAGGTAGTTTTCTTCAGAGAATCAAAAAATATATTCCTTTATTAATACCTGTTTTGATTTCTGTAATACGACAAGCAAATATATTGGCTATGGCTTTAGAATCAAAAGGATTTGGATATAGCGACAGGAGGACAAATTATTTGGAAATAAAATATACAGCTAAAGATTATATACTAATAGCAATCGCAATTGTAGTATTGATAATTGCTATATTTTTCAAAGTTAAATACAAAATGTAGGAGGTACATTTTAAATGGAAAAGGCGATCATTGGTGGTACTGGATTTTACGAAATAGGACAAAAGGTGTCAAAAAAATTGGTAGAGACAAAATATGGAGAAGTGGAAATTGATATTGTGACTATTGAAGGGGAAAAAATTGGCTTTTTGCCCCGACACGGGAAAGGTCATGCAGTTCCACCTCATCTCGTAAATTATAGGGCAAATATTATGGCATTGAAACAAATGGGAGTAAAATATGTGTATGCAACAGCTGCAGTTGGTTCTTTTAATGAAAATTATGAGCCAGGGGATGTTGTAGTACTTAAAGATTTTTTAGATTTCACTAAATCGAGACCATTGACCTTTTTTGAAGGGGAAGATGGAGTGGTAAGACATGTAGATATGAGTGACCCTTATTGTAGCAATTTAAGGGCAAAATTTTACAATGCTGCTAAAAAAGAAGACTTATTAATAAAAGGAGATGCAGTTTATGTATGCACTGAAGGTCCACGATTTGAAACTGCACAAGAGATAAGAATGTATAAAAATTTAGGTGCCGATGTAGTAGGGATGACTAATGTTCCAGAAGTAATTTTAGCGAAAGAATTAGGAATGTGCTATGCTGCGGTGGGAATAGTTTCAAATTGGGCTACAGGAATGAAGGGCAGTATAACATTACATGAAATAAAAGATACTTTAGAATTGAACAAAGAAAAAGTGATAAAAACATTTATAAGAGTTTTTTTAGAAGAAAAATTAGATCAAAATCACTGTAGTTGTAATAGAGCAGTGATTGAATTATAATATTTTTGATTATTTTTATAGTTGAGGACAAAATTTATGGTATATTTTCATAAAAAGGAAGGAGGTGGGAAAGTTATTTGGGTATAACTGTTAGATGGCAAAAATAAATATTTAAAAAGAAGGGAGTTGGAGTTGTGAAGGAAATTTTTAGCATGTGGAAGAACACTAAAATGGTTGTTTTAGTTGCTTTAAGTGCAGGATTATATGCAGCAGTTTTAATACCTTTCAAAGGTTTTGTCCTCATTCCTGGCATAACAGAAATAAGACCTGCTAATACTTTACCACCTGTTTTAGGATTACTCTTTGGACCTGCAGGGGCATGGGGTTCTGCTTTTGGAAATTTAATAGGTGATTTCTTTGGTACGCTGGGAGTTGGAAGTATTTTTGGATTTATAGGAAACTTTATGCAGGCTTATGTCCCTTATAAACTTTGGAGAAATCTTGGAATGTTGAAAGCAGACGACTTAGAACCAAACTTAAATTCTGGAAGAAAAGTTTTTGCATACATAGTAGCAGCATTAATTGGAGCTTTTGCATGTGCTCTTACCATAGGATGGGGTTTGGACCTTCTTAAAATGGTTCCTTTTGCGGCTTTAGCTTCTATAATAGCTGTAAATAATTCTATTCCTTCAATTGTATTAGGAATACCTTTATTGTTAATTTTGTATCCAAGAATTAAGAAATGGAATTTATTGTGGACTGATATAATGGAGGAAGAAGATATTTCTAAACCGGATGCAAAAGCAAGAGTAGCTGCAATAATAATGACGCTTGCAGTAATCATAGGACTTTTTGGTGGTTTAGCAGCAGCAGTAGGAGTAGGGCAGGCTTTGTTTGCTGCAGGTTTTGCAGCAGGTGGAACTGGTTCTCTTAGTGTACAAATAATAGCGGGATTAAGCACAATAATATTTATACTCTCTGGTTTATTGCAATAAATTTATAAGCCGGGTATGCTATAATTAAAGAGCATACCCGGTATGTCATTGATATGGAGTATTGTGATTAAATTATAGGAGGAAGTCCTATGGGAGTAAATAAAAACTATCGGTTTGACACAAAAGTAATTCATGGAAATGAGTTTAAGAAAAACCCTGAAAATGCTTTGAATCCTCCAATTTTCCAGACGACTACTTTTGTTTTTGATGACCTTGAACATGTTGAAAAGGTGATGTCTTTTCAATCTCAAGACTATGTTTATACAAGAGGTAATAATCCTACATTAAGATTATTTGAAAACAGATTAGCGGAGTTAGAATATGGTAAAGGGGCAGTAGCTTTTTCTTCCGGGATGGCCGCTATTAGTTCAGTTTTATTTTCTCTTTTAAAACCCAAAGATAATGTAATAATTCATAAGACTCTTTATGGTTCAAGTTATAACGTGGTGACAAATATTTTGCCTAAATATGGAGTAAATTATAAAATAGTGGATCTTACAGATATAAGCGAATTAGAAAAAAGTATAGATGACTCTACAAAAGTTGTGTATTTTGAGACCCCTTCTAATCCAAATTTATCTATTATAGATATTGAAGAGGTTGCAAGGGTATGTCATAAAAAAGATATTAAAATTGTTGTTGATAATACTTTTGCTACCCCCTATTTTCAAAATCCTCTTCTATTGGGAGCCGATGTAGTTGTTCATAGTGCTACTAAATATATAGGAGGTCACGGTGATGCACTTGGGGGAGTTGCAGTTTCCCAAGATGAAAAGTATATACATTATTTAAAATTTGATTATATGTGTGAATTTGGTGGAGTAATGAGTCCTTTCAATGCTTGGTTGATGTTGAGAGGTATAAAAACTTTAGGTATAAGAATGAGACAACATGAAAAAAATGCAATAGAGGTAGCAAATTTTTTAAATTCGCATCCTAAAGTAAAAAACGTTATGTATCCTGGTCTTAAAAGTTTTAAAGGTTATGAAATAGCGAAAAAACAAATGAGAGGATTCGGAGCTATCATAAGTTTTGAAATAGAGGGAGGAACCAAAAATTTAGAGAAGTTTATAAGTAATTTAAGATTGTGTCAGTTAGCGGTAAGCTTGGGAGATACAGAAACATTAGTGGAAGTACCTTCCCTTATGACTCACAGAGGGTATCCAAAAGAAAAACTTGTGGAGTTTGGATTGAGTGAAAGTATGGTGAGAATATCAGTAGGGCTCGAAGATTACAATGATATCATAGAGGATTTAGATCAAGCTCTTAATCAAATTTAGGGATATATTGAGGTGAGAAAATGCCTATTGTCAATTTAAGCCTGCAAGTATTGCCTGTAGTTTCTGAAGAAAATATATATCCAATTGTAGATAAAGTCATAGAATATATAAAGAGTACAGGTGTGAAGTATGTAGTAGGGCCAATGGAAACTACAATGGAAGGAGACCTTGATGCACTTTTAGAGATAGTGAAGAAAGCACAAGAAATTTGTATAAAAGAAGGTACAAATAGGGTCATCTCTATTGTAAAAATTGATTATAAACCGGAAGGAGTTACAATTGACGAGAAGATAAAAAAATATGAGAATCTTTAAAAGGATGAAAAATTATCTTTGGAGTTGATTTGATGCTTTTTAATTTGAGGAAAAAATATTTTATAATATTAGCTTTCTTGATATTCTTATTATTTTTAATGAGCGGGTGTAACTTTTATACAAGTACTGATATTCCTACAAAGGGAGCTTTGTCAGAAGAGAAGAAAGATATAAAAACTATTACTATAACTGCAGTAGGAGATATAATGGTTCATATGCCACAAGCTAAAAGTGCTATAAAGCCAGATGGAAGCTATGATTTTACCCCTCACTTTGAGGAGGTAAGGGAGTACATAAAAGACAGTGATATAGCGATATGTAACCTTGAGACCACTATAAGTACTCCCGTAAAGGGTTATACTGGATACCCTCGTTTTAGGTCACCAGAGGAAATTATTCCAGCAATAAAGTATACAGGTTTTAATGTAGTCATTACTGCTAATAATCACAGCTTAGATAATTTAGAATTTGGAGTTGTAAATACTTTAAATGCTTTGGATAAATATGGTCTATTTCATGCAGGCACTTATAGAAATGAGGAAGAAAGCAAAAAAATATTAATTATTGATAAAAAAGGTATAAAAGTAGCGATACTTGCTTATACTTTCGGAACAAATGGTATGGAGGTTCACATTGATAGGGGTAAGTTAAAATATATGGTAAATTATATCGAAGAAGAAAAAATTTTAAAAGATATAAATAGAGCAAAAGAAGAAGGAGCAGATATAGTAATCTTGTATTTACATTGGGGAATGGAGTACGCTAGAACGGTTGATGAAGAAAGGAAAACTTTAACTGATAAATTATTTAGAGCTGGTGCGGATATAATATTGGGTACACATCCTCATGTAATACAGCCTATGGAGAAAAAGAAAATAACTACAGATGATGGAGAAGAAAAAGAAGTTTTTGTGGCATATTCATTGGGAAATTTTATATCTAATCAAAGAGATCGCTATCAAGATAGTGGTGTAATTGTAAATATCACTATTACTAAGAAAAATGATAAAACAAGTATTACTGAAGTAAGTTATGTTCCTACTTGGGTAAGAGTCTTTAAAAAAGAAGGCAAGACACAATATAGAATATTGCCTGTAGGGAAATTTTTAAATTGTGAAGAATTATCAAGTACTGAACTTGAGCGAATTAGAGAAGTATGGCAAGAAACAACTGACATAGTAGGTAGTGATGGGATAAAAATTAAAGACTAATTAGAACCAGCTAATTTGCATAATTATTTTTATTTTGCATAAAAATATATTGACAAATAATTTAATGCGTTATAGAATTAAAATAACACAATTTAAATATGTGTGAAAACCAATGACCGGGAAGAGTAGATATCAGCGTTTAGTCAAAGCGAGCTCGGGAGGGTGGAAGCCGAGTACTGTAGCTGATATTGAATGGGCCCGTGAGGTGAGATGCGAACTTTAAGTAGCAGTATCCGGTAGTCTACCGTTAAAAAGACAGGGTATCGAGGAATTTCCGTACCCGAAAGAGTGGTCCTGTGTTAAAAAGGTGGCACAAGCGAGCATTTCGCCCTTTTGGTGAAATGCTTTTTTTTTTTAGTAATACAGGACAAATTGGGTGGCACCGCGAGTCACTTCGCCCCAATGGGCGGAGTGACTTTTTTAAGTGCGCCCGGCATGGGCGATAACTAGGCGGTGAAAGTCCGCTGTGGGCTTGGTAGTGGGAACCACTAGCCAAGAGCAAGGGTGTCCATCGTGAGGTGGAATCTGAAGGAAGCTTAAGGCAAAATCTCGGTCTGATGAACAAGAACCAGATAAGAGGCTGAATTGGGATGGATGAGTTTGCGTAACAAAACGAAGTCCAACACTACCCGAATCCCATACAGTAAATCTGGCAGATATATGAGATGAAAGTTATCGTTCTTACCCGGGGAGGTCTCAAGGATAAGTCACTAAAGTGAACTCTGAAGTGACAACCCATACAGTGATGTATGGTTGAACCTTGAGAAGTCAGCAGAGGTCATAGTACTTATCTAGTCATGAATAGATAAGGAAGGGCCGAACGTTAGGAGGTTTTGGAAATCTTATGGACTCGAAAGATATGCAGAGACTGCAGACAACTCAACAAAGAGGCTATCCGTTGAATAGAGAAATGGAATTTCAAAAGACAACGGAAGTGCATAGTATATCATCGGCGTCAAAAGATAGAAGAAACGATGTACAAAGATATACCAGCAAGATGCTTGAAATGATAGTAGAACGAGGAAACATGAGAGCAGCATACAAGCGCGTTGTTGCAAATAAAGGAAGCCATGGAGTCGATGGGATGGAAGTAGATGAACTTCTACCGTATCTCAAAGAAAACTGGGCAACCATAAAACAACAACTGCTGGAGGGGAAATACAAACCACAACCAGTGCGAAGAGTAGAAATTTCCAAACCAGATGGAGGAGTAAGACTACTAGGAATACCTACAGCACTAGATAGGCTAATACAACAAGCAATAGCCCAAATACTAAATAGAGTCTACAACCATACATTTTCTGATAGCAGTTATGGATTTAGACCAGGACGCAGTGCAAAAGACGCAATAAAAGCCGCAGAAGCATACATAAATGAAGGATACACATGGGTTGTAGATATGGACTTAGAAAAGTTCTTTGACAGAGTAAACCACGACATAATAATGTCCAAACTAGAAAAGCGGATAGGAGACAAAAGAGTACTAAAGTTAATACGAAGATACCTAGAATCAGGAGTAATGATAAACGGAATCAAAGTATCAACAGAAGAAGGGACACCCCAAGGAGGGCCATTAAGTCCACTATTAGCAAACATAATGTTGGACGAACTAGACAAAGAACTTGAGAAACGAGGGCATAAATTCTGCCGATATGCAGATGACTGCAACATATATGTAAAAAGCAGGTCTGCAGGAAACAGAGTAATGAAGAGCATAAAGAAATTCATAGAAAGCAAATTAAAACTAAAAGTCAACGAAGCAAAAAGTGCTGTAGATAGACCATGGAGAAGAAAATTTCTTGGATTTTCATTCTACACAAAAGAAAACGAAGTAAGAATAAGAATCCATGAAAAATCCATCAAAAGGTTTAAGGAAAAAGTAAGAGAAATAACCAATCGGAACAAGGGAATAAGCATGGAAAACAGAATAAAAAGACTAAATCAAATAACAACAGGATGGGTCAACTATTTTGGATTAGCAGACGCGAAAAGCATAATGAAAACCCTTGACGAATGGATAAGGCGAAGACTAAGGGCATGTATATGGAAACAATGGAAGAAGATAAAAACGAAGCATGATAACTTAGTAAAACTAGGAGTAGAAGAACAAAAAGCCTGGGAATACGCCAATACAAGGAAAGGCTACTGGAGAATATCCAATAGCCCAATCCTAAATAAGACTCTTACAAATAAATACTTTGAAAGCATAGGTTATAAGAGTTTATCCCAAAGATATCTAATTGTACACAATTCCTAATGAACCGCCGTATACCGAACGGTACGTACGGTGGTGTGAGAGGACGCTGAATAAAATAATTATTCAGCTCCTACTCGATTTTCAGGAGGTGATAAAGTGGTAAACATTTCTAAAGAAGATTTTTGCGAACACAAAAAAAGAGGATATGTCTTCCCAGTCTATGCAGAAATAAACGGAGATGAACTGACACCAATAAACATTTTTTATAGTCTTAAAGGCAAAAACAAATTTTTACTGGAAAGTGCAAATGGAGGCACTAACTGGGGCAGGTACTCCTTTATAGGAAAAGACCCTTATTTATCAATTTTAAGTTATGGAAAAAGGATAAAACTTATAGGTGAAAGTGAAGAAGAAAAAGAAGGCTTAATTCTTGATGAAATAAGAGATATTATGAATTTTAAGTACAATTCCTTAGGGCTTGATATCCCGTTTGTAGGTGGGGCTATAGGTTATGCTTCCTATGATCTGATTAGACTTTATGAGAAGCTACCAGATAAAAACCCTGATGAAATAAATATACCGGACGTATACTTTATGTTTTATAAAAGTTTTATTTGCTATGACCATCTTAAACACAGAATCTATGTTGTTTATAATGTGTATCCTGAGGAAGACGTAGAATATGAAGAAGTTTTGCAAAAAATTAATGAACTTTTGCAAGAGGTAAAATCAAATGCTCCTCAATTTCATGACCTTCCATCACAACAAGAAAAGGAAATTTATTACAATTTTACAAAAGAAGAGTTTTGTAAAATTGTTGAAAAAGCAAAAGAATACATCGAAAAAGGAGACATATTCCAAGTAGTGTTGTCTCAAAGGTTAAAAGCAGCAGTAAGCTCCCACCCTTTCGAGATATACAGAAGATTAAGGTCAAAAAATCCATCTCCATATCTTTTTTACATCGATTTTGGTGATTTTCAGCTTCTTGGTTCTTCACCTGAAAGCCTTGTAAGTGTTTTTGGAGACAAAGTGACTACAAATCCCATTGCAGGCACAAGGCGAAGAGGAAAAGATGAAGAAGAAGATTTAAGACTTAAAGAGGAACTTTTAAAAGATGAAAAGGAAAGGGCAGAGCATGTGATGTTAGTTGACCTTGGAAGAAACGACATAGGAAAAGTTAGTGAATTTGGAAGTGTAAAAATAGAGCGTTTTATGGAAGTAGATTTTTACTCTCATGTAATGCATATTGTATCGACTGTTTCAGGAAAGTTAAAAAGAGGACTTACGGCTTTTGATGCTCTTATAGCTTGTCTTCCTGCAGGTACAGTTTCTGGGACACCAAAAATAAGGGCGATGGAAATAATAGACGAACTTGAAAATGTGAGAAGGTCTTTTTACGCAGGAGCTGTTGGATATTTTTCCTACAATGGCAATATGGACATGTGCATAGCAATAAGGACTATTCTCTTCAAAGAAGGTTATGCTTACGTTCAAGCGGGAGCAGGCATTGTATATGATTCAATTCCTGAGATGGAATACTGTGAAACTTTAAATAAGGCAATGGCTCTTAAGGAGGTTCTTTGATGATTCTGATTATAGATAATTACGATTCCTTTACCTATAATCTTTATCAATATGTGGGAGAAATGAACAAAGAAATATTTGTAATAAGAAATGATGAAATGGATATTGAAGAGATTGAAAAACTGAATCCTGAGAAAATTATATTATCCCCTGGACCAGGAAGACCTGAAAATGCTGGTATATGTGTTGATGTCATTAAAAATCTAGGGCATAAAATTCCAATATTAGGAATATGTCTTGGCCATCAAGCGATTGGATATGCATATGGTGCAAAAATTGTAAAAGCAGATAAGATAATGCATGGCAAAACTTCTCTCGTATTTCACGAAGGTGAAAAAATATTTAAAGATATTAAGAATCCTATAGAGGCAATGAGATATCACTCTCTTGTTATAGATAGACAAACTCTTCCAAGAAATTTAGAAATTACAGCCTATACAGAGGAAGGAGTGATTATGGGAGTAAGGCATAATAAATACCCTGTATATGGTTTACAGTTTCATCCAGAGTCTATCTTGACAGAGCAGGGTAAAGAAATTTTGAGAAATTTTTTGGAGGTGGGATACCATGTTACAAGAAGCTATTAAAAAAATTGTTTCAAAAGAGAACCTTGAAGAGAGAGAAGCTTATGCTGTTATGAATGAAATTATGAGTGGTAATGCAACTCCTTCTTTAATAGGGGGTATATTAATAGGACTCCGATTAAAAGGGGAAAGTGTAGAAGAAATAACAGGTTTTGCAAAGGCAATGAGAGATAACGCCATAAAATTAGAACTTGCTTCGGATTATGTAATAGATACTTGTGGTACAGGTGGCGATGGTGGGAAGACATTCAATATTTCAACGGCAGTGGCGATAATTGCCTCTGCTGCAGGAGTAAAAGTTGCAAAACACGGCAACAGAGCTGTTTCCAGCAAAAGCGGAAGTGCAGATGTTTTGATGGAATTGGGATTTGACATTGAAATGGTGCCAGAAAAAACAAAAAGATTAATTGAAGAAAAGGGTATGGGATTTTTGTTTGCGCCCAAATATCACGTCGCAATGAAAAACGTAGCAGGCATAAGAAAAGAGTTAGGCACAAGAACGGTATTTAATGTTTTAGGACCATTGACAAATCCCGCATTTGTAAAAGGACAGGTATTAGGAGTTTACGATAAAGAATTGACTCATCCTCTCGCTGAAGTACTTTTAAGATTGGGAACTGAAAAGGCTATGGTGGTCCACGGCTTTGATGGCCTTGATGAAATAACTACTACTTCTCCTACTTTTGTCAGTGAAGTAAAAGAAGGCAAAGTCATTGATTATGTGATAGACCCAGAGGATTACGGTATCCCTTATGCAAAACTTGAAGATTTAGAAGGCAAAGATGCAAAAGAGAATGCTCAAATAATCTTAAACATCTTAAAAGGTGAAAAAGGGCCTAAAAGAGATATAGTCGTTTTAAACGCAGCAGCAGCCTTATATATAGGAAAAGTTGTGGAAGATTTAAAAGAGGGAATAAAAGTCGCAAATTATCTAATAGATACGGGTTTAGCTCTTGATAAGCTTACAGAGATTTTGGAGTACCAAAGGAGGCTTAATTGATGGTATTAGATGAGATTGTGAGACACAAAAAAAAGGAGGTGGAAGAGAAAAAAAGAATAAAGCCAGTAGAGGAACTAATTAACGAAATTAAAGGAGGCTATTCTGGCAATTTCAAGAAAGTACTTCAAAAAGAGGGTATATCAATTATTGGAGAGATAAAAAAAGCCTCTCCATCTAAAGGAATTATAAAAGAAGACTTTGATTCAGTAAAAATTGCAAAAGTGTATGAGAAAGTTGATGTTGACGCTATTTCCGTTTTGACAGAGAAGGAATTTTTTAAAGGGGATGACAACTATATCAGGGAAGTAAAAAAAGTGAGTTCAAAACCTATTTTGAGAAAAGATTTTATTGTGGATGAATACCAAATATATGAATCAAAAATTTTAGGGGCCGACGCAGTACTTCTCATTGTATCTGTATTAGGTGACAAATTAAGAGATTTTTATAATTTATCTAAAAGTGTAGGTTTAGATGTGCTTGTGGAAATTCACGACAGACAACAGCTTGAAATAGCACTGGAAGCTGGATGTGATATAATAGGCATAAATAACAGAGACCTCAAGACTTTTAACGTAGATATAAACACAACAGAAAACTTGATTAAATATATACCTCAAAATACAACAATTGTTTCTGAAAGTGGAATAAAAACGCCGGAAGATATAAGGTATCTGGCTTCTTTGGGAGTAGATGCTGTATTAATTGGTGAGACTTTTATGAAAATCATAGATGATATTGATAAAATCAGCGATTTTGTAAAGGAGGCCAAGGGAGGAGGATAAATTGGTAAAAGTAAAGATTTGCGGACTGAGAAGAAAAGAGGATATTGAATATGCCAATGAGCTAAAACCTGATTATGTAGGATTTGTCTTTGCAAAAAGCAAAAGACAAATAGAGGTAGAACAGGCTTTAGACCTCATAAGCCTTCTTGATAAAGAGATCAAAACAGTGGGAGTTTTTGTAAATGAACCAGTGGAAAATGCATTAAAAATAGCTCAAACACTAAATCTCGATGTTTTACAGTTTCACGGTGATGAAACACAGGATTATATAGATAATTTTAAAAATTTCACAGTGTGGAAGGCAATACGCATAAAAGACAAAGAAGATTTGGAAAAAACAAAACAATTTAAAGTAAATAGTTTTGTATTTGACACTTTGACAAAAAACGAATACGGTGGTACAGGAAAAACATTTAATTGGAAAGTTTTGAAGGGGATGGAATTGAATGTTCCAATAATTTTGGCAGGAGGGCTAAATGAAAACAATGTAGAGGAAGCTATAAAAATAGTAGATCCCTATGCTGTTGACGTCTCCAGTGGCGTTGAGACAGAAGGTTATAAAGATTTTAAAAAATTGAAATCATTTATTGAAAAAGTGAGGGGTATTCGATGAGTGGAAGATTTGGACGTTTTGGAGGTCAGTATGTGCCAGAGACTGTGATGAATGCGCTTATAGAATTAGAGAGGGAATTTGAAAAAGCTAAAGAAGATAAAGATTTCATGGAAGAATACAGGTACTATTTGAGGGAATATTCAGGAAGGCCTACACCTTTGTATTATGCAGAGAATCTTACTAAAAGGCTTGGTGGGGCAAAAATTTATCTAAAGAGGGAAGACCTAAACCACACAGGAGCTCATAAGATAAACAACGTATTGGGACAGATTTTGTTAGCAAAACGGATGAATAAAAAGAGAGTTATAGCAGAAACAGGAGCTGGGCAGCATGGAGTTGCAACGGCTACCGCTGCTGCGATGTTTGGGATGGAATGCGAAATATTCATGGGAGAAGAAGATATAAAAAGGCAATCTTTAAACGTCTTTAGAATGAAACTTTTAGGTGCAAAAGTGACGCCAGTAACTACAGGGACAAAAACCCTTAAAGATGCGGTAAATGAAGCAATAAGAGATTGGGTGACAAATATAGATAATACTTTTTATGTGATAGGTTCTGTTGTTGGTCCTCATCCTTATCCTACAATGGTGAGAGATTTTCAAAGAGTGATAGGGGATGAAGCAAAAGAACAAATACTTCAAAAAGAAGGAAGACTTCCTGATTATGTGATTGCTTGTGTTGGTGGAGGCAGCAATGCAATGGGAATTTTCTATCCCTTCATTGAAGATAAAGAGGTAAAATTGATAGGAGTAGAAGCAGCCGGAGAAGGGATTGAGACAGGGAAACATGCAGCTGCAATGGCGAAAGGCTCTGTAGGAGTATTGCACGGCATGATGACTTATCTTTTACAGGATGAAGAGGGGAGAATAATGCCAGTATACTCTATATCTGCAGGACTGGATTACCCAGGTGTAGGTCCAGAACATGCCTTTTTAAAAGAAAGTAATAGAGCTCAATATGTATATGCGACAGACGAAGAAGCATTGGCGGCTTTTATGGATTTATCTCAAACAGAAGGGATAATACCAGCTTTGGAAAGTGCTCACGCTTTGGCATATGCTATGAAACTGGCTCCAAATTTAACGAAAGACAATATTATCATTGTAAATTTGTCAGGCAGAGGAGATAAAGACGTAAATACAGTTGCAAAAGTATTGGGGGTGGAGTTATGAATAGGATTGACAAAAAGTTTGAAGTTTTAAAAGGAGAAGGGCGCAAAGCCTTAATAACCTTTATAACAGCGGGAGACCCGGATATTGAGACAACTTATGATATAGTTTTGGCTATAGAAGAAGTAGGAGCGGATATAATAGAACTTGGAATACCTTATTCTGATCCCTTAGCTGATGGACCTACAATACAGGCATCTTCTCAAAGAGCTTTAAATAAAGGTGTAAAAATTCCTGATATAATGAGAATAGTAGAAAAAATAAGGTTTAAAAGCGATATCCCGCTGGTTTACCTTGTATACTATAACTCTATATTCAAATATGGTATACAAAAGTTTTTAAAAGAGTCAAAAGATGTAGGGATAGATGGACTTATCATTCCAGATTTGCCTCTTGAAGAAAGAAAGGATATTTTAGAAGAAGCAGATAAATACGGTATTTATTTAATACCTTTAGTCGCTCCCACATCAAAAGAAAGAATAAAATTAATCACTGAAAATGGCAAAGGATTTGTATATTGCGTATCAATTACAGGTGTCACAGGAGCAAGAGAAGACATTGAAACTGACATTGAAGAATATATGAAGACAGTCTCTCAATATACCAATATGCCAAAGGCAATAGGGTTTGGCATATCTACTCCGGAGATGGCGAAAAAATTAAAAGATTTTAGTGATGGGATTATTGTAGGGAGTGCCCTTGTAGAAAGAATTGCTAAAGGGTATAATAAATCTGAAATGCTGCAGGAAGTTAAGAGTTTTGTATCCATCTTAAAAGAAGTGTTATGAAGGTGATGAAAATGGACCTTAAAATAATTGGCGACAAAAATAATAAAATATCAATAAAAATAGGAGATATAACTGTTGGAAAAGATAAACTAATAATAGCGGGACCTTGTGCTATAGAGAATGAAGAAATGCTAGTAAAAACAGCAGAAAAAGTTAAAAGCTGTGGCGCAAATGCTTTAAGAGGAGGAGCTTATAAGCCCCGCACCTCCCCTTATTCTTTTCAAGGTTTAGGGATTGATGGACTTAAAATGCTTAAGAATGTGGGAGATATGTTTAATTTGCCAGTTGTAACTGAAGTTTTAGATGTGAGAGATGTTGAAATTGTGGAAAGATATGTTGATGTTCTTCAAATAGGTTCAAGAAATATGCAGAATTTTTCGCTTCTCAAAGAAGTAGGAAAAACCAAAAAGCCTGTTTTGTTAAAAAGGGGATTTTCAGCTACCTATGAAGAATGGCTTTATGCAGCGGAATATATTGCAGTTGAAGGAAACACCAACATCATCATGTGTGAAAGAGGTATAAGGACTTTTGAAACTTATACACGAAATACGCTGGATATTGCTGCAATTTCAGTAATTCATGAACTTTCAAACTTGCCTATTATCGCAGATGTAAGCCATGGTACAGGGAAAAGAAGCTTAATCATACCGATGGCAAAAGCTTCAATAGCTGCTGGCGCAGACGGAATAATGGTGGAAGTTCACCCTGAGCCCGATAAAGCTTTATCTGATGGAGAACAGTCTCTTGATTTTTCCCAATTTGAAGAATTGATGAGAGAGATAAAAAGCTATTGAAATTTTGCGTGAGAAAATATATAATAGAAGTAACAGAAAATAATTATCTAAAGAAAATAATTTTAGAAAGTAGGGATAGCATGGTAGAGCTAAATAAAAAAGCTCCTGACTTTACTTTAAATACTCATGATGGAAAACAAGTTTCCCTTTCAGATTTTTTAGGTAAAAAGGTTGTTTTATACTTTTATCCAAAAGATAACACTCCAGGTTGTACAAAAGAAGCTGTTTCTTTTAGGGACAACATAAAGTCAATAGAAGAGAAAAATGCTGTTATAATAGGTATAAGTTTAGATGATGAAATTTCTCATAAAAAGTTTATTGAAAAATTCAATCTTCCTTTTATTCTTCTAAGTGACAAAGATGCTAATGTGTCTACAAAATATGGGGTATACAAAGAAAAAAACATGTATGGCAAAAAGAAAATGGGAATAGAAAGGTCAACTTTTATCATTGACTCTGAAGGAATTGTTAGGAAAATATTTAGAAGGGTAAAAGTAGATGGACACGTTGAAGAGGTATTAAAGGTGCTAGATGAAATATAAAAAAAGTTTAGGGAAAGCCCTAAACTTTTTTTCTTATATCTTGTCAAGAGCTTGTTTAAAGTCTTTTATAATATCTTCTATCTCCTCTATTCCAACAGAAACTCTTATAAGTCCTTCTGAAATTCCTAACGCGTTTAATTCTTCCTTGCTGAGAGACCTATGGGAAGTGGATTTTGGATGAGTTATCATGGTTTGTACTCCTGCCAGTGAAGGAGCAAATTTCACCAGTTTCAGCTCTTGCATAAACTTATCTACTTCAGGTTCTCCACCTTCTATTTCAAAACTTAACATACCTCCAAACTCATCTTTAAACAACTTCTTTGAAACACTGTAGTCAGGGTGAGAAGAAAGTCCGGGATAATACACTTTTTTGACTTTTGGATGGCTTTCTAAGAATTTAGCCAATTCCATTGCGTTTTTACAGTGTTCTCTCATTCTTAAGAATAGAGTTTTTGCTCCTCTTAAAGTCAGCCATGCGTCAAAGGGGCTCATTGAACCGCCGAAGTTTTGCGTAATTCTTTTTGTGCGAGAGATAAATTCTTTATTGCCTGCTATAAGTCCGGCGATGACATCGCTGTGGCCGTTAATGTATTTTGTTGCGCTGTGTATTACAGCATAGGCTCCTAATTCAATTGGTTTTATCAAATAAGGTGTTGTAAAAGTATTGTCAACAATCAATTTTATATTGTGCTTTTTTGCGATATTTGCAACTTCTACTACATCAAAAACTCTTATTAGAGGATTTGTCATGATTTCCATGTATATCACTTTAGTGTTTGGTTTTATAGCTTTTTCAACAGCTTCTAAATCGGAGAAATCCACTAAAGTTACATCAATATTAAGTCTTTTAAATTCTGCATTAAAAAGACTGTTTGTACCACCGTATATATCTTTTGCGGCGATTATGTGGTCTCCTGAATTTACTTCTGCCAACAAAGCTGAAGAAATTGCCGCCATTCCGGATGAACAAGCCTGTCCTGCTTCCGCGCCTTCTAAACTGGCAATTAATTCTTCCACTGCAGTTTGATTAGGGTTTCCAAGTCTTGTGTACATATACCTTGAAGGATTACCACCAAGATAATCGTAAACTTCTTCCAACGTATCAAAAGTGAAAACAGAAGTTTGATAGATAGGAAGAGTTTTTGGCATTGGAGGAATTTCTTTATCTATGTAGTTTCCAGTATGTACTACTTTTGTTTTAAAACTTAAATCCATTTTATCAACTCCCACAATTTGTACTTTAAATTAATGATAATATGTGCAAAATTAAAAGTCAACAACACTTCACTTTAAATACATTTTGAGGTAAACTATTATTAAATACAAAATTGATTGCATATTTTTTCTAATGAATAAATAAACGTTTATAAAGGCTTTATTTTACAGTAATAAAGAAAACGATACTGGAAAAATTAAATGTAAGGAGGAAAAAGTCTTGAATAAAGACGAATATAAAAACAATAATAATATTATGTTAACTGCAATAAAAAAGCAGTTGGACCAAATGTCAGAGATGATGGAGAAGATGAAAATTGCTGATTACGTCGAACTTATGCAAAGCCCTTATAGGCTTTTGTGGCTAAACTTTATAGGCGGGGTAGCAAGAGGTTTTGGAATAGCAGTAGGCTTTACAATACTTGGTGCGATAATTCTTTATATTCTTCAAAAACTAGTGGTGTTAAATTTGCCTGTGATTGGCAGTATTATAGCGGATATAGTTAAGATTGTAAATCAAAAGCTATATTAGATAGGAGTTGGTATAATGGATAGTGAAAAGCTGGAACACTTTAGACAGTTACTGTTAAAAGAAAAGGAAAAGGTCTTAAGTACTATAAATCAAATGAATTTGAATGATGGTATAGGAGGGATTGCACAAAGAGAATATTATCAAGAACTTTCTCTTTTGGATAATCATCCGGCAGATTTTGCTTCTGAAGTTTATGAAGTAGAGAAAAATTATGCTCTCAAAGATAATGAAAAATATATTTTAAGGCAAATAGAAGATGCTTTTAAAAGAATGGAAATAGGTACTTACGGCATATGTGCTCACTGTCATAAGCCAATTGAAGAAGAGCGTTTAGAAGCCCTTCCTTATACTGTTCTTTGTGCAGAGTGTGCTAAAAATAATGATTTAGAACTTAAGGATTTAAAAAATTCAAGGCCTAATGAAGAAAGAATGATAAAATACCCCTTTGGATGGGGGTATAAGGATTTAAAAGGTGAAATTCAATTTGATGCAGAGGATTCTTATCAAGAAGTTGCACGGTTTAATAAGACGAAAAGTGGCTTGGACAATTATGACGATGTCTATGATGATGAAAATGCTGGCTATGTAGAAGAAACTGATAAAATAAGTAATGAGGATTATAAGAAGACATTATAAATCTCCGGGAAACTGGAGATTTTTATTCACCTATAATTTTGACCAACACTCTCTTTTTTCTTTTTCCATCAAATTCACCGTAAAAGATTTGTTCCCATGGTCCGAAATCCAATTTTCCATCTGTTATTGCAACAACCACTTCTCTTCCCATTATTGTACGCTTTAAATGAGCGTCTGCATTATCTTCGTAAGTGTTATGATAATATTGTTCATAGGGTTTTTCAGGAGCTAATTTTTCTAAGAAATTTTCAAAATCTTTATGTAAACCCGGTTCATCGTCGTTTATAAAAACACTTGAGGTAATGTGCATTGCATTACATAAAAGAAGCCCTTCTTTGATGCCACTTTCTCTCACACATTCCTCTATAAAAGGTGTAATGTTTATAAATTCTCTCCTCTTTTTTGTTTCAAACCACAACTCTTTTCTATAGCTTTTCATGGTGATACCTCCTACATTGTTGTTTTATTTATATTTTACCACAAATAAATTGTTTGCAAGAGTAATAATACTCTGGTATATTAATTTTAAGAGGAAGAGGGTGTCGTAAAACGGACACAAAAAAATTGGCGTTTGAAGGTTATATTAGGAAAGAAAATAAAAAATTAAGGAGTGTTTATAATGTCAAAAAAGCTTTATCGCTCAAGGACACAAAGAATGATAGGAGGAGTATGTCGTAAAACCCGATACAGTTAGCCATTTTTACCTTGCTATCTTCCCCTCAAATGCAGTCGCTAACTGGTTTAGGAGAAGAGTTTGTCGATAGCATCGATACTAGATACCGTTGTCGGTGGTTATGAGCAAAGGTCTAATTAAGATAAACAAAAAAGCTTTCGGAGGCTAATTCCGAAAGCCTTGTTTTTCCTACTGGCAGGGGAGACAGGAATCGAACCCGCAGCCCACGGTTTTGGAGACCGTTGCTCTACCAATTGAGCTACTCCCCTGCGCGCTTTTTATTATAGCATACAAAATAAACCCTCGTCAATAATTTATATCTTTTTTTGTTGAATTATTCATGAAAAGTTTTTTAATATATAGTATAATTAAAGAAAAGCGAAGACTTGCCGTACTATATACTAAAGATTAAAAATTCAGGAGGTTAAACAATGCGCAAAAGTGCATTTTTGTTAGTTATAATTGCTGTAATATTGTTTTTGATGTTTTTTTCCTTTAATTTTACAAACTTAATACCTACATTTAATGAAGGAAGAATTTCTTTTGAGCAAAATCCAGTTGTTAAAAATATACAAGAATTTATACTTAACTCTCTAAAATATATTGAAACAGTAATTGGAAATAGAATAATATTGGATAATGGACGCTTAATAATTGATTTTAGGACTAAGACAGGAGTTCTTGAATTACCCTCTTCAAAAGAGTCTGTGGGAACTGATTCTTCTTCTTTTGCTAATTTGCCTTCTGTTAATAGTGAAAAGGATTTGTATCTTTTAATAAAGAACACTCTTCACAAGAATGAAGAAGAGATAACGTTTATTGCTAAATCCTCTTTTTGCGATTCAATGGGAAGTAGCTGTTCAAGTGAAGACATTATAACAAGTATGTCGGATGTTGTGAAATTGGTATTATCTCACCATCCTGAAATTGGATATACTGATAAATGGACTGTGTCTGTAGTTAGCTACAATAATGATGTAAATAAGGTAACCATAAAGTTTGATTACTTTTATCCAAAAGATAAATTGGAAAAAATAAAAGAAGAAGTAAACATAAAAGCTAAAGAAATAATTAGCAAAATAATAACTCCAAATATGACTGAATTACAAAAAGCTAAAGCTATTCACGATTATATAGTTAAACACACTAAATATGATTATAAGAACTATCTAAACAATACTATACCATTAGAATCTTTTACTGCTTACGGAGTTTTAATAAAAGGAGTGGGAGTGTGTCAAGGATATACTGCAGCTTTTAATTTATTAGCTCATATGGCTGGAATAGATAGTCTTGGAGTGTCAGGTACTGGTTTTTACAATGGCAAAGCCATGCCACATGCTTGGAACATGGTAAGAATCGATGGTAAAATTCGTTATATAGATGTTACTTGGGATGACCCTGTGCCTGATAGGGGGAATAAAGTAATGTATACTTATTTTAATGTAACTGAAAAACAATTAGAAAAGGACCATAAGTGGGATAAAGAAAAATTTTCGGAGAAATATTTTGATTATAAGTAAAAGGGTTTTAGAAAAACACTAAAACCCTTTTTTGATATAAGAGTTTTACAAATTTTTTTAAAATAATTAGTTTACCACGCAAATAGGCACAAGGTATTCATTTCCAGAAGAAGAAACGATGACAAATTACCTTGTAAGGGTATGATAAAATGAGCATAACTTTCTGCAGTTTCTATGCCGTTTTTAGAGAAACAGAAACTATAGCTTCATGAACAGCCACTTCTTTAATTTTTTGTTCTGTGAGACTTCCACCAACTTTAGCAACTTGCCTTTAAACTCCTGGGATATAAAAATAGAGTAAATATTTGTAACATTCTATATGATGCAAGAATTGTATCAAAAATATTCATGACATTTATTATTCATTTTATGGAGGATTTTTTATTTTTATATAGAATAATTATATATTGCAAACAAAATCTAATGAGAGTGATAGATTGGTAAGAAATAAAGAACTCATGATAATAGAAGATAATTATACAAAATTAAGCAAATTACTCAATACCCCCTTTATATCCTGCAGTTAACCAAATTCTAAGTGTGGAGGTGTTTAAAGAAATGTACCATAACAAGGAGTTCCTTAAAAAACTCGAAGAGGAAAAGAAAAGATGGGAAAGCACTACCGTAGAAAAAGTCATAAGTAAGGCCCCCGAGAGGTATGAAAAATTCTATACAGGTTCCAACTTAGAAGTAGACCGCCTGTATACACCGTTGGATGCACAGGAAAACGACTACATAAAAGACTTAGGGTTTCCCGGCGAATACCCATTTACCAGAGGAATCCAGCCTACCATGTACCGTGGTCGCTTGTGGACCATGAGACAGTATGCAGGTTTTGGCACAGCAGAGGAATCCAACGAGAGATATAAGTTTTTGTTATCCCAGGGACAGACGGGCCTGAGTGTGGCTTTCGACCTGCCCACCCAGATAGGCTACGATTCCGACCACCCCATGGCTCAAGGTGAGGTGGGCAAAGTAGGTGTGGCCATCGACTCGCTGAAAGACATGGAGATACTGTTTGACGGCATACCCCTGGACCAAGTCAGCACTTCAATGACCATAAATGCTCCTGCCGCGATACTTCTTGCCATGTATATAGCTGTAGCAGAAAAACAGGGAGTCAGCCCGGAGAAACTTTCCGGTACCATCCAGAACGACATACTGAAAGAATATGTGGCCAGGGGTACCTATATATTTCCACCTGAACCTTCTATGAGACTCATAACTGACATTTTTGAATTCTGTTCCAGGAACGTGCCCAAGTGGAACACCATAAGCATAAGCGGCTACCACATAAGAGAAGCTGGAGCCACGGCGGTACAGGAAGTGGCCTTCACGTTGGCCAACGGCATAGCGTACGTAGAAGCTGCTATAAAGGCAGGGCTTGACGTCGATGACTTTGCTCCGAGACTTTCCTTTTTCTTCAATGCCCATAATGACCTTCTGGAAGAAGTCGCTAAATTCAGGGCCGCGAGGAGACTATGGGCGAAAATAATGAAAGAACGTTTCAAAGCTAAAAACCCAAGGTCTATGATGCTGCGCTTCCATACCCAAACTGCTGGCTCTACTCTAACTGCCCAGCAGCCCGACAACAACATAGTAAGAGTAGCCATCCAGGCCCTGGCGGCAGTGTTAGGAGGCACTCAATCGCTGCACACCAACTCAAGGGACGAAGCCTTGGCTTTGCCTACCGAAGAATCTGTGAGAATAGCCCTGAGGACCCAGCAGATAATAGCCTACGAAAGCGGAGTGACAGAGACCGTAGACCCGCTGGCTGGCTCTTACTACGTAGAACACCTGACAAACCTCATAGAACAAAAGGCCATGGAATATATACAAAAAATAGATGAACTAGGGGGTGCTCCGAAGGCCATAGAAAAAGGCTACATCCAGCAGGAAATCCAAGACAGTGCCTACAGATACCAGCAGGAAATTGAATCAGGTCGCAGGATAGTAGTGGGAGTAAACAAATTCCAGATAGAAGAAGAACCGCCCAAGAACCTTTTAAAAGTGAATCCCGAAGTAGAAAAAATCCAGAGGAAGAAACTGGAAGTACTGAGGGCTACGCGGGACAACATAGCCGTCAAAAGCGCTCTGGAAGAACTTTCCTGTAAGGCGAAAACCAGTGAAAACCTCATGCCGAGCATAATAAACTGCGTAAAGGTGTATGCTACCCTAGGTGAAATAAGTGACACCCTGCGAGGGGTATTTGGTGAATACAAGCCCACTGTAACCTTTTAGTGGGAGGTGGAATAATGGAACAAACAAAGAAGATAAGAGTATTAATAGCAAAACCAGGTCTTGACGGCCATGACAGGGGAGCAAAAGTAATAGCCAGGGGTTTGAGGGATGCAGGGATGGAAGTAATTTATACTGGCCTTCGGCAGACTCCCGAACAGATAGTCGAGGCTGCCATACAGGAAGATGTGGACGTAATTGGGCTTTCGATACTGTCCGGAGCCCATAATGTGCTCTTTCCCAGGGTAATGGAACTTTTAAAACAAAAAGGAGCCGAGGATATCCTAGTGATTGGAGGAGGCGTGATACCCCACGAAGACATACCCTACCTGAAAGAGTGCGGCATAGCCGAGATATTTACCCCTGGAACCTCGATATCCGAGATAGTGGAGTTTATCAAAAATAACGTCAAAAAACGGGGAGAGGTGTGAAATTTGGACCTGGCCGACAGAGTACTAAAAAAGGACAAAAGAGCCGTAGCAAGGCTCATAACCCTCATCGAGCGCGAAAGCCCGGAAGCCACAGAGGCTTTGAAACAACTTTATAAGTACACCGGAAATTCCTTTGTCATAGGCATTACCGGACCGCCCGGGGCCGGCAAGAGCAGCCTTGTAAACGAGCTTGCCAAAAAAATCCGGGCGAAGGGCAAAACGGTGGGGATAATAGCCGTCGACCCCACCAGCCCCTTCACCGGCGGCGCTTTACTGGGCGACAGGATAAGGATGCAGGATTTAACGCTAGACGATGGCATTTTCATCAGAAGCATGGGCAGCCGTGGCTCCCTGGGCGGCATTGCTAAAGCCGCTTACGATGCGGTAAAAGTACTGGATGCTTTTGGCATGGATTACATCATAATCGAAACCGTGGGTGTAGGCCAGTCGGAGATAGACATAGTGAAACTGGCGGATACGGTTGTGCTTGTACTGGTCCCCGGCCTTGGCGACGACGTGCAGGCCATTAAAGCCGGTATAATGGAAATAGCCGATATATTTGCCGTGAACAAATCCGACAGGGAAGGAGCGGATAGATTAGTTACCGAAATCGAAATGATGCTGGACCTTTCACAGAAACAGTTCGACTTTAGACCTCCAGTTGTCAAAACCGTTGCCGTTACCGGTGAAGGCATCGATACCCTGGAACGCAGGATAAGGGAACACCTGGACTACCTTAGCAAAAATGGAATCCTGGAACAGAAGAGAAGAGCCAAAGTAAGGGAAGAGTTCATGGAATTATTGAAAGACCATATCACCAGACTGATACTCCAAAAGAACTCACCCAAAATAGACATGCTGTTACAGGATATATCCAAGAAGGCGGTTGATCCGTATACGGCCCTTGATATTCTTACAAGAGAAATCCTTTAGGAGGTAAAAAGCCATGAATATCCTGAAAATAGACCACATAGGCATAGCCGTGAACAGCATAGAAGAGGCATCCAAAATATACACAGAACTTCTGGGACTTGAGATGCACGGTGTGGAGGAAGTGGCGGAGCAGAAAGTAAAAGTGGCCTTCATACCGGTTGGGGAAAGCGAAGTGGAACTTTTAGAATCCACCGATCCCGAAGGCCCCATCGCACGGTTCATAGAAAAAAATGGTGAGGGTGTACAGCACATAGCCTTCCGGGTGGAGGACATCGAAAAAGCTCTAGAAGAACTCAAGCAAAAGGGTGTAAGGCTCATCGACGAAAAACCAAGGTATGGTGCCGGGGGTGCAAAAATCGCCTTCATCCACCCCAAAGCCACAAAAGGCGTTCTCATAGAATTATGCGAGAGATAAAAGGGGAGTGAAAGGGCAAAAGAAGGGGATGAAAAAATGATAGAAGCATTAAGTACCACTGTTTTAGGCTTTGGAATAACCCTCATCTTCCTTTACCTGCTGTCCCTCATTCTTGACCTTATGAGGGTTGTATTCTACAAGAAGGACAAAAAAGAGCCCAAAATACTGCCGTCACGGGAACAGGAAAAAACAAAGTTCCAGGAAGATGAAACCGAAGAAGATGAAGGGGAACTTATAGCCGTAATAACATCCGCCATTTTAGCATGCTCCCAGAAACCTGCTGACGAGATAAAAATAAGGCTTATCAGGAGAATTAATCAAAGGACCCCTATCTGGGCCATGGAATCAAGGCTTAATCTAATGAAACACCAACAACACTTAAGAAGCCTCCGCTGACACTGTATAAAGTAAAACCAAAAAAATAAAGAAGAGGTGAAACCAATTGTTCGAGGCAATAATAAACTTTCTAAAAACTACTGGCTACTTTAATGTAACGCTATCCCAGCTCATAATGATAATCATAGCCTTTGTACTCATGTATCTTGCAATAGTAAAAAAATATGAGCCGCTGCTTTTAGTGCCCATAAGCTTTGGCATGCTTTTAGCCAACATACCTGAAGCCGGCCTAATGGAGGAGGGGGGATTTTTATACTGGATATACCAGGGAGTAAAACTCGGCATATACCCGCCTCTTATATTCATGGGGGTTGGGGCTATGACCGACTTTGGTCCCTTAATATCAAACCCCAAGAGCCTCCTTTTGGGAGCTGCCGCCCAGCTCGGTATATTCATCACATTCCTTGGAGCAAGACTTTTGGGGTTTGATGCAAAAGAAGCCTCCTCCATAGGCATAATAGGCGGGGCTGATGGTCCCACGGCCATATTTGTGACAAGCAAGCTTGCCCCTCATCTTCTGGGAGCCGTGGCGGTAGCCGCCTACTCCTACATGGCTCTAGTACCTATAATCCAGCCCTCTATAATGCGCCTTCTGACCACCAAAAAAGAGCGCACTGTAGTAATGGAACAATTAAGGCCCGTATCAAAGACCGAAAAAATAATATTCCCGATAATAATTACGGTACTGGCGAGCTTTTTAGTGCCCCCTGCCACGCCGCTCATCGGCTCCCTCATGTTGGGCAATCTCTTCAGAGAATCCGGCGTAGTAGACAGGCTTTCCAAGGCTGTCCAAAACGAATTGATGAACATACTAACCATATTCATAGGGCTGAGCGTAGGGGCTACAGCCAGTGGAGACAATTTCCTGAGGCTCGAGACCATAGAGATAATAATTCTAGGGTTGATAGCCTTTGCAGGCGGTACTGCTGGGGGAGTGCTTTTTGGCAAGCTGATGTATCTGCTCTCTGGTGGAAAGGTAAACCCTTTGATAGGCTCTGCCGGAGTGTCGGCGGTACCCATGGCTGCTCGTGTGTCCCAGAAAGTGGCTCAGGAAGAGATGCCTGGTAACTTCGTACTGATGCACGCCATGGGTCCCAACGTGGCAGGAGTCATAGGCTCTGCCATCGCCGCAGGCGTGTTGCTTTCACTGTATGGTGGATAGTAAAAAGCCGCTTCAATTTTTGAAGCAGTTTTTGTGACGTTGGGGCAGGATATTACAGTTTCCTGGGTCACATAGGAGGAGATGACTTTGTAGCGATTGTAAAAACTTATGATGTAGAAAGGCTTTGTAAGAACATAATAGAAGAGTTTGATTATAACATTGTAAGGTTTTATAATGAGCTGGATGTGAAGAGAGGTTACATACATGCCACAGACAGGCTTGGCAATGAAAGTGACTTCCCCATCATGGGAATATCCATTGCTGTTGTGAATAATTCCAACAGGAAGTTTTCTGATATAGATGAGATAAGCAGAATTGCATCGCAAATTAAAATGGAGTGTAAAAAGTACGAAAAAAGCCATTACATAATTGAGTCATTGGAAAAGGGAAAACAGGCGGTGATATAATAGAACAACCGCCTTTTTCCCTTTGTAGCAGGACCTTTGATTTTTGTTATATTAACTTTCGCAGATATGCGATGGTTTAAGGAAAAGGATGTACTCGATTGAGTTAATAAGGAGTTGTAACTATACCTAAAACTGCTCCCCTTATAATTGAATTAGAGGACAACTTTTGTAAGGATTCAGGATGTCCCACCACTACAACTCCGTAGTATTTTATGCCTTTTTCCTTTAAAAAATTTACTGTTCTTTTTAGATTTGTCGAAGAATAACTTTGCAAATTACTGAGTTGTTCCAGCTGTTTTAAAAATTCTTTTTCGCCATCATGGCTGTCAATATAGGGGTTTCCCACCAATCTTTCTGCAAGATAGTTTTTTTCTTTATAGTCGTTTTCTTCAAAAACCAAAACAGCACCCCACATTAGCTTTAAATCCTCAGGTATAATAGTTTTAATTTCGATAAAGGTTAAAGGCCTGTAAAAAGATAAAGCCATTTCAACGAGATTATCGTTAGGTATATTTTTTAATACATCAAACTCTCTTATAACTTTATCGTATTTTACTACGGGATTGTAAAATTTTAATTTTGGCACGGCATAAGGAGCAAGGTATTCTTTTGTACCTTCTGGTATGACTGTGGAGATTTCGGAATAGGGGATTATGTGGTCAGTTTCGACAACACAAAAAGATTTGTTTCCTTGAAATTGCTCTCCTCCCCAGATATCAAAATCAACTGTGACTATTCCGGCAGGATAAGGCTTATTTCCTATTAACCTTAAAAGATAATATTCTTTTTGCCGCCCGAATAGCCTGACATTATAACTTTCTCCTGAAATTGCGAAGGTATTAGGTTCTGTAAATTTAACAATATCCGGATAAAAGCTATCTATGCGGTTTTCTTGATTCTGCAGCATCATTTCGGGAATTATGAAGGTTAATACAAAAACACCTATGGCGATAATTAAAGAAATTATTATTATGCGAAGTATGCTTTTAAAACGAGCTTTGCGCAAAAAAGCTTTTTCGTCAAAAGATATATCGCTTATTGGCTTATTTAAATCTGATCCCATTTAACTTTTCTCCTCCTCTTTTAAATATTCTTTTAATTTTTTTCTTAGTCTCCATACCATTGTCTTTTCTGTATTGGAATTGGTTTTTAAGTAAGAGGAAATTTCTTCATTTGACATTTCTAATATGAATTTAAGGTAAAAGAGCTTTTGCTCATTGAGAGTAAGCCTATTAACTGCTTTTTTTATTACTTCTTTATTTTCAATCTGTTGAAACTCTGAAAAGGTACTTTGAGGAAAGACATCTATAATAGAAACTGTCATATCTTTTTTGGTTTTGCGCAGATAATCAGTGTATTTGTTTCGCGCCGCAGTCAAAACATAAGCTTTTAATTTTCCCTCTTGAATGCCGTCTAAATTCAAGTATGTGGAAAGCAGAGCTTCTTGGGCTATGTCTTCAGCATCAGCCTGTGGTACACCCAATTTAAGTAAATAATAGAATGCAGCTTTGTACAAATCCTGCCACATTAACCCCTCCTCCTTATAGCTTTTCATTAATAAAGACGTTTTGGGGATGAAAAAGTAAACAAATTAAAAATATGCAAAAGTTCATTGTTATTTCGATTATAACTCAAAAGAGTTTGTTCTAAAGCTTTTTTTTAAAAAGGCAGGAAGGATTTCATACTTTTATAGAGAATATAAATCTATTATCGGCATTTTTTAAAAACTGGCATACCAATTTTAGGTTAGCTTTGTAATTCTGGATTAAAAAAAGGAGAGTGTATAAGCATGAAAGAATGCCAGAAACTTATAACAGAGAGAAGGTCTATTACATTTTTTGACCCTACAAAAGAAATATCTGATGACTTTATAAAAGAAGTCCTTGAGGTAGCTGCTACAGCGCCTTCAGCTAATAATCTTCAGCCTTGGGAGGTCATAGTTGTAAAGGACAAAGAAAAAAAGAAAATTCTCAAAGAAATCTGTTTTAACCAACAAAAAGTGGAAGATGCATCGGCTGTAATTGTCTTAATAGCAAATCCAAAAGCAGCTTTTGAGCATATAGACAGAGTTTTAGACAGTTCTATAGAACTGGGGTATATTCCAAAAGAAAGGAGAGAATCAGCAAAAGAAAGGGTCCTTGAAGTGTGGAAAGATATGGAGCAAGCTAAAAGAAAGTCCATAAGAGATACTGCGCTTTTTGCAATGAATATAATGATAGTTGCAAGAGTTTATGGCCTTGAAACTCATCCTATGGATGGTTTTAACGAGGAAAAGATGAAGGAATTTTTAGGAATAGATGCGGAAAAAATAGTTCCCATGATAATAGCGATAGGTTACAAGGACCCGAGTAAAGAGTTACTGCCAAGAGCCTATAGATTTAAATTTGAAGAATTTGGGGAGATAGTTTGATGAAAAATTACATATTGATTTTAATGGCATCTATCCTAGCAGGAGCCACTAATTCCATAGCAGGAGGAGGTACTTTAATAACTTTTCCTGCCCTTGTATGGGTGGGCATTAATCCGTTAGCTGCCAATATGACAAATACAGTAGCTTTATGGACAGGATCTGTCACAGGGGCATGGGGATTTAAAGAAAGACTTTCTCAAACAAAGGAGCTTTTAAAATTTTTGACATTGCCTTCTTTACTTGGAGGTATCTTAGGAGCTTATCTTCTTATGATAACTCCTCACAAGGTCTTTAATTTTGTTGTACCTTTTTTAGTTTTATTTGCAACTGTAATTTTAGCATTAAATGATAGAATAAATAAGTTTAATTTAGATAGTGAGGAAGGTAGAGAGAAAAAATCGTTAGTATTTGTGTTTATACTTCAATTTCTTACTTCTCTTTATGGTGGATATTTTGCAGCAGGAATTGGCATTTTAATGCTTGCCACTTTAGGCATAGCAGGTATTACTGATATACACACAGCAAATGGTATAAAAAATGTTCTTTCACTTTTTATAAATATCACCTCCGGTTTAGTTTTACTTTTTAGTGGAAAAGTAGTATGGCCTTTTGCTATTATTCTCATGATAGGATTTGCTTTAGGAGGATATTTGGGAGCTAAGATATCACAAAAGTTTGATAGCAAAAAAGTAAAAAGCTTTGTAATTTTATGGGGAATTATATTGGCAATAGTGTTTTGGATTAGAGGAGTATAGGATTATGGAGGAGCAAGGTAATTTCTTCTTGCAAAAAACATTTTGATTTGCTACTTCTTTCTAATAAAAGTTTTGTGATAGGATATATAGGGTGGACAATTAATTACTTGTTGAAAGGAGGAAAATATGTTAAAAGGGTTTAAAGAATTCATTATGCGTGGAAATGTTTTGGATTTAGCAGTAGCTGTAATAATAGGTTCAACCTTTAACAAAGTAGTAAATTCTTTAGTAGTAGATGTTTTAACTCCATTGATTGGAGCCATATTCGGTGCTCCAGATTTTTCTGCTATTAAATTAGGTCCAATAGCCATAGGCAATTTTCTTAACGCTGTTGTTAACTTTGTTATTGTTGCTGCAGCCATTTATTTTTTCATAGTAGCTCCTATGAATGCCATTAAGCGACGTAAACCAAAAGAAAAAGAACAAACACCACCTGAACCATCAGAAGAGGTAAAAATTTTAAGAGAAATATTAGAGGTATTAAAGGAAAAGTAAGGTAAGAATATTGATTAATATAAATTTGTCGTCGACATAAGATAATGCAAAAAATGTTGAGGATCGACGACAAATTATTTTTTCAATTTTAGAAAATAGTTGATTTTGTCGAGCGATATGGTATAATAAAGTAGAAATACTTGACAAATAAGATGAAAAAAGAAAAATTTGTTCTTTATTATATTTGATTATAATGGGTTTTTAGCCTACCTATAAGGAATTGAAACGATAAAGATTGGCAAATAACTGTGATGTAAGGTTACGTTTTTAGCCTACCTATAAGGAATTGAAACGCACAAGAAAAACCTGTACAAGCAGGTAACTGGATTGGTTTTTAGCCTACCTATAAGGAATTGAAACTTTGACGTTGTTTCTTGCTCCACTTCTTCTTTTTGCGTTTTTAGCCTACCTATAAGGAATTGAAACAAGGCTGAACTTGAACAATCTGAAGTGAAGTTGGTACAAGTTTTTAGCCTACCTATAAGGAATTGAAACTTATATTGAAATTGACTGGAATTTTAGAGAATTTTACCTGTTTTTAGCCTACCTATAAGGAATTGAAACAAATATGCTTGTACAACTTTATTGATGAGTTCTTGACGTTTTTAGCCTACCTATAAGGAATTGAAACAAAAATTGGACAGCACAAGGACTAAAAACGAGAGAAGTTTTTAGCCTACCTATAAGGAATTGAAACATAAACTTTTTTACGTCTTGCAGTTTCATTTTTACCGTTTTTAGCCTACCTATAAGGAATTGAAACAGCAATTGTACAGAGCACACTCAAAGAAAAAAAAGAGTTTTTAGCCTACCTATAAGGAATTGAAACATTCCGCTTCTCTTAAAAAACTTTTGTGCGGAAAAATGTGTTTTTAGCCTACCTATAAGGAATTGAAACCCGGCATCCGGGCCACCTCCCTGTTACTGTTACTCTCGTTTTTAGCCTACCTATAAGGAATTGAAACTGGGACCACTACTATGAGCTGATAGAATACGACAAAGTTTTTAGCCTACCTATAAGGAATTGAAACATGGGAAGCATTCGTATATTTCGTAGGTTTTGCAATGTTTTTAGCCTACCTATAAGGAATTGAAACAGGTGGGAGAAAGACAACAAAAGCAATGCACTTGCGTTTTTAGCCTACCTATAAGGAATTGAAACGCATTAAAAATTGCCAAACTGTTGAATGAATATGAGGTTTTTAGCCTACCTATAAGGAATTGAAACACACGCCACCCAAAACACAGTAACCACAATTGCAAACGTTTTTAGCCTACCTATAAGGAATTGAAACTGGTACTTAGGCTAACAAAAATGCCGGCCGTATTAACAGTTTTTAGCCTACCTATAAGGAATTGAAACAATTATTGCAGAGGCAATGGCAAAAGGCTTAAGCAAGTTTTTAGCCTACCTATAAGGAATTGAAACATGCGGTGATGGCTTATGAGGATACGTATATTGCGTAGGTTTTTAGCCTACCTATCCTGAAAATAGTGTCTCTCAAAAAGGCAACAAAAAACTAAACCCATACCGATGTAAAAATATGGGATAAATAAATGGTTAATAAAGTTAAATTAAAAGTTAAGACACTGCAGATTCGACCGTGACCTTAAGGCCTAAAGACTCTAGCTTTTTTAAAGATTGACGAATAATCATATTACGCTTTTTCTCTTCATAATAAGTAGGACCTAATTCAATATATGGTTGCTTTTGCTTGAGAATATGATAAACTATAATTAAAATGCTATGTGCCACTGCAACTGCTGCACGGTTTGCTCCTCTTCGAGCAGCGATGCGGTGGTACTGACTTGAGAGATAAGTATCTTTTGCCCTTGAGGCAGCTCTGGCAGCTTCAATAAGAGAGCTTCGCAATTTTTGGTTACCTTTTCGAGTTCTTGCAGACTTTTGTTTACCAGCACTTTCATTATGACCTGGACACAACCCTGCCCAAGAACACAAATGGGCAGCAGAGGGGAACTGTTCCATATTCGTGCCGATTTCGGCTATTATTTGTTCTGCAGTTCTTCTTCCGACTCCAGGGATTGTATCCAGCAGTGCCAGGTCTTTTTCAAAAGGGAGCATTCGATTTTTAATTTCTTCGTCTAATTTTGCTATTTCTTCATCAAGGTAATCAATATGTCTAAGCTGTATTTCCAGAAGCATCCTTTGGTGATGATTGATCAAGCCTTTTAAAGCGCGTTTTAGTTCATCCATTTTATTTTTTAGCTTGCCTTGAGAAAGCTCAGCCAGGGTTTCGGGATTTTCTTCACCATTTATAATAGCCTCAAGTATAGAACGACTGGATGCCCCGTTGATATCAGAGACTACCGAAGACAGTTTGATATTAGCTCCTTCTAAAACCTTTTGTATGCGATTAAGTTCTCTTGATTTTTCTTCAATGAGGCTTTTTCTATAGCGTACAAGCTCGCGAAGTTCTCTTTGTTCACGATCTGGCACAAAGCTGCCTTGCAAAAGGCCATGTTGTAAGAGACTTGCTATCCACTCAGCATCTTTTACATCGGTTTTTCTACCAGGGACATTTTTAATATGCTTAGCATTGACGAGTAGGATTTTAATGCTCTCAAGCTCAAGTAGATTGTAAATAGGTTTCCAATAAGAGCCGGTACTTTCCATAGCAACAACAGAACAACCTTTAGCTTTAATAAATTCTTTTAATGCAATAAGGTCATCGGTCATAGTTGAAAAAGTGCGGATTTCTTTACCTTCTGGTGTTATTATACAAGCTACGACATTCTTTTTATGGACATCTAATCCGCAAACATGAGAATAAACTAAATCCATGAAAGAACCAACTCCTTTTTTAAAATTTGAACGATAGCGACTGTAAAATTGAAGAGCTGGTGCAACAACCATAAGGGGTTATTCTATCCTGCGTGCTTCCCGTAAAGGGAGCAACAATCTGTGGTGCACCTGGTCGTTGGAGTCTGTCTATGAGTCGGGCTCAAAGCACCAAGGTAAGAACGACCTTTCTTCACCAGCCGCTGTACTGATTATATCATCAAAAAAGGACATTTTCATCCTCTGCTGGTGCCGCATTTGCGGCATGGGAGTCTATAAGGAATTGAAACAGTTTAGACAAAGGTTTAACAGAAGACGAACTACTGGGTTTTTAGCCTACCTATAAGGAATTAAAGCCTATAATTAAGATATGAAGGTTATAGTATTTACTTAGACCTGTTTATAGGAAATAGGGAAAGAGGAAAAGGCACTGAAGCAATTTCAAAAGATTTATGTGGAGGACAGTTATTTTTGGGATATAGCTGAAATTTTCAATGATATGGAATTATAGAACTTTAAATATGGGTAAAAGGGAAATAGTTTAAAAATGTTTATGAATTTAAAAGACTAAGTGTGTTAGTAAGAAAATATATGGGTGTGTATAATGCCTTTAAATTAACAACGAAAAGCATTTAGAAGACAAATAAAAGAGTATGAAAAAGAAAAAAGATCAAAAGGTATAGAAGAACCATTAAGTTATGTCAATGAAAATTCTCGTCCTTGGAAATATGTCAAGACTTTATCTCTTGCAAGTATAATACCAATACTTATATTATTATGGAATACGTATGCACTTTCCACATGGATAAAGCCAGTACTATGGAAGTTAGGCTTTCCACAGGGGAATGTAAGGCCGGTAGGAAATACTTTTTCTATAAATACAAAGTCTAAACAAGCTCTGGTTAGTGAATATATCCAGAATTACGATAAAATACTTAATGAATTGATAGCTCTTCTTAATTTATGTAATTTTGAAACTCCAATTCAATCATTAGAAGAAATAAAAAATAATATAGAATTATTAGAAGAAAATGTTAATGATGCAAATTATGAAATTGTAAAACAATTACAAGAATTTGTAAATGGACAAATTGACCTTGGTGAAAAAATAGTTGATGCTTATATTGCTTTTAAAGAAAATAGGAATAATGCAAATGCACAAAGAATAAATGAGTTAATAAATCAATTTAATGAAAAAACCGCAAAAAAAAATAATATTATTGTAGAGATACTTAAGAAAGCAAATATGCCTTATACAATTGATGATAATGGAACGATACATTATCAATACATTCCTTAAAATATCTAATTTTAACTTTAATACCATAATCATTTAAATTTGTTTAAAACAGATTGGGCTACTAATGTTATTGCCCATCTGTTTTTTTGTTTTAGGAAATTTTAAAAAATTATACTATCGTTGAATTTTTCCTTATTTTATTATGGCATTCAACGACATTTTTCTATAAAAAATACAATTTTTTAGAAGGATTTTGAAAAGTTATATAGAATATTGATATATGAGAAAATATTTTACAATTAAAGCATAAAAATTGACACGAAAAATAAAATTTTTATAACTTTTAATAAAAAGAAGGTCGTGAAGATGAAACAAATAGATTTAAAAAAGATGTTTTTGGTATTTTCTCATCAACTTACAGATTTTCAAAAAGAAGATGCACGCTTAAATTTAGGTGTAAATGAGTTTATATATTTGCCAGATAATTTAAAGATTCAATGGTTAGATATTTCTCCATATGATGATAGCTTAACTTTTCATTTGCAAGATTTAATTAATTGGTTAAAGATTAATGCAAGAAAAGGCGATTATGTACTTGTACAAGGAGATTTTGGAGCTACTTTTTTAATTGTTGATTTTTGTTTGAAAAATGATTTGATTCCCGTTTATTCAACTACAAAAAGAGAAATTATTAGTGAGATTAAAAATGGTGAAAACATAAAAGTAAGTAGATTATTTACCCATGTAAGATTTAGAAAATATGAGAGGTGGATATAGAAATGGCTATTAAGTTTTTTTCATTTCTTGGCACAGGAGCTTATACTAAATGTAAATATAAATTTGATAATATTGAAAGTGACAGTAGTTGCTATGTACAGGAAGCTCTTATTGATAATCTATTAAAAAAAGGTGTTAACTTAGAAAGCGTATTTATATTTAAAACTGAAGAGGCTACTATTGCAAATTGGTCTAAAAATAAGAAATATCCAAGTGATCCTGGTTTAAAGCAGGTTTTAGACAAATATAATGGCAAACCAAGTATTAATTATGTTGATATACCCTCAGGACAAAATGAAAATGAACTTTGGGAAATATTTGATAAAGTTTTAGAACAAATAGATAAAGGAGATGAAATAATATTTGATATTACACATTCATTTCGGTCAATTCCAATGCTGGCACTAATTATCTTAAATTATGCTAAATTTATTAAAAAATGCGAAATAAGAGGTATATATTATGGAGCAATAGAAGCAGTTGGTAAAGAAATAAAAGATATTGAAGAATCAGATATAGCTCCTATATTTGACCTAACACCTTTTGTAAGACTACTTGATTGGACCGTAGGAATTGATCGGTTTATAGAAACAGGTGATGCTAGGTACATAAATTATTTAATGAAATTAGGCACTAAAGAGTTACACCTTAAAGGTATGAAAGATGAAAGAAATATATTAAGTAACTTTGCTCAAAAGTTAGAAAACTACACAAGAAATGTTGCTACATGTAGAGGCAAAGAAATTTCTAAGGGTGGATTAGAACTGAAGAATATACTTGGAGATGCTGTAAGCATAGCAGATAAGACATATATTAAGCCGATGAAACCAGTAATAGATAGGTTAAACGATAGATTTATAAACTTTAGTAATGATGAAAATAAAAACATGATTGAAATAGTCAAATGGTGCAGTGAACATAATCTTATACAGCAGGGCTTTACTATACTTGAAGAGGGAATTGTAAACTTTTTTTGTGAAAAATTTGGATTTGATAAAAATAATATAAAAGAACGCGAAATAATTGAAAATGCTACATATATTAAACATTATTCTTTACCAAAAGATAGATGGAAAAAAACAGCATTTGAAAACGAAGCTGTAATTTATAACCTTTTAAGTAAGCTTAATGAAGAAAATTATAAAAATTTGATTAAAGTATTATATGAAGAAATTAAACCTTTGCGTAATGATATTAACCATGCTGGGTATAAGGAAAATGATATGAAAGCTGAAAAGTTTGAAGATAAATTAAATGAATTAATAGATAAGGTAGAAAAATATATAGTTTAAATTTGAAGTTCTAAAAATTAAGATAATATTTTTGTTTAAGGGGGATTAAAACTATGAATGAGAAAGTCTTGGTATTAATTGTAGGGACAAATCCATTGCCTAATTATGTTGTGGGAAGTCATTTAAAAGAAAAGTATGATAAATTTGTATTAATTTACTCAGAAAAAAACGATAAAATTAATCAAAATAGTACATATGATTATGCTAAAAAATTAAAAGAACATTTAAATTTAAATGATAAATGTATTTTTCTTCCTCTTTCCGATGTATCTAATTCAGAAAAGATAATAAATGACTTAAGAGAGAAATTTCCAAGTGAAGACTTTGTTGAAGTTCATTTAAATTATACAGGTGGCACAAAAACAATGGTAGTGCATATTTATAATTTTTTAAAAGAAAAGTTTAAAAACAATAAAATCAAATTTGAGGGGTCTTATTTAGATGCAAGAGATTATAAACTTGTATATGATTATAGCGAAGAAGCTATAAGTCTAAAAGATACCATAAAAATAGATATAAATACACTTTTATCAATTCATTTATATGAAGATATTCATTTTGAATTTTATGATACATACAGTTATAAACAAAAATTCGTAGATAGCTTTGATAAAATATCACAGGAAATAGAAAAGGCTATTAAAGATGATAAAGGTGAAGATTTTGTAAAATGGTTGGAGGATCCTTTTAGAAAAATTTTCAAAGGGGAGAACAAACTTTTAGAAAAAACTGCAAAATTTAAAAAACATATAGAGAAACTCTTAAAAGATAATGATTCATCGCCGATAGTTAAATTCAATGAAAAAACTCCTCAATTCATATGGGATATTTTAAACGCTTTTCCTGAAGGGAAAAAATTAAATGATGGACAAAAATTATGGATACCAGATGATAAAATTACTAATGATAATTTATCTTCTCGAGTAAAAGATACTGTAGAATTTTTAAATGGAAAATGGTTTGAATGGTATGTATATAGTCAAATAAAAAGTGAATTATTGGATAGAAAATTAAAAGAAGGAGAACATTTCGGTATATCATTAAAAGCACAAAAGAAAGATTCACCTTATTTTGAGTTGGACATTTTCCTAATCAATGGGTATCAATTAATAGGAATATCACTAACTACTTCAAGTACGAGGGAACTTTGCAAATTAAAAGGGTTTGAAGTAATTCATAGAGTTAGACAGATTGGCGGTGATGAAAGTAAAGCAATTCTTATAACAGGTATGGATAAATCTAAAACAGAGGATTTACAGAAGGATTTAGCTTATGAAACTGGCTCTACACAAAAAAGGTTTGTTGTTTTTGGAATAGATGATTGGGCAGATATTGGTAGTAAAATTTGTGAGGAGGTATTTAAATGACATTAAGTGCAGTGTTAATTGATACAGTATCAATACAGGAATATATTTTTTTAAGCAATAAGCTAAAAGAAAATATTGGTGCATCGTATATAGTAAAAAAGATATATGAAGACGTTTTAGAAGAAACATTAAAAATAGCGTTTAAAGGGAGCAATGTTGATATAAAAGCATGGGAAAAAGAGACGAAAAAAATAAAAATAAATGATCCAAAAGAAAAATTTGAAATTGGATATATAGGGGGAGGAAATGCATTAATCTTATTTAAAGATAAGCATGAAGCAACAAAATTCATACAAAATTATACAAAGCTTCTTTTAAAGAAAACTCCTGGACTAAAAACTGCTTTTGGAATAATACATGACTTTAATTTAGGTGATTTTAAAAATTCTATGCAAAGATTACATGAAAGCTTAAGAGAGAACAAAAATAAATATTTCCCTAATGTAACATTACCTAAATATGGTTTTACACTTGATTGCCCAAGAACTAATGAAAGTGCAGAGCACTTTAAAGACGATGATGAAAAATTTATATCATCAGTAGCTTGGGCTAAATTAAAATTTTCAGACAAAGCAAGAGATGAAATGGTGGTAATTTTAGGTGATATATTGAAGGATAACTATACTTTAACAAATGATATTGAAAAATTAGGTCAAACAGAAGGTAAAGACTATATAGCAATTGTACATATAGACGGTAATAAAATGGGTGAGAAATTTGCAAAATGCACTAATCTCACAGAATATAGAAACTTGTCGATTAGTGTAAGGAATGCTACAGAAACAGCTTTTAAGAAAATGATTGAAATTCTAATTGAGAAGATTGAAAATGATAAAATTTTTGATTCAAAAAATGAAGAGTTTAAATTAAGAAAAGAAGAAGATAAAATTATATTACCTATAAGACCTATTATTTTAGGTGGAGATGACATAACTTTTATTTCTGATGGTAGGTTAGGAGTTTGGTTAGCAGAAACATTTATTAAAGAATTTATAAAACAAAGCATAAATAGTGAATCATTGTCTGCATGTGGAGGAGTAAGTATTGTAAAGACAAAATATCCTTTTTATAGAGCTTATATAGTAGCAGAAGATTTAACTGACAGAGCTAAACAGATATCAAGAAAAGAAAATGGTTCGTATATTGACTTTTTTATCTCTTCATCTGGTTGGAGTGGCAGTTTAGAAGATATTTTCAATAAACACTTATCTACTGTAAATGGCAAGCTCCATTTTGGACCCTATAGAATTGATTCAATAAATGATGAAAAAACAATAGAAAATTTGAAGAATATTATTAAAGAGTTTAAAAATATTCCTAAAAATAAAGTGATGAAATTAAGAGAAATACTATTCAAAGTTACAGATAAAGATAATGGAAAAATTTTTGTAGAAGAATTAAAAGTTAAAGGAATAAATCTACCACAGATAAAAGGAATGTATTATCATGAACAGATATGGCAAAACAGGGAGACACCATATTTTGATGCTATAGAGCTTATAGATTTTTATCCGGAGGGATTATTATGAAGATTAAAATAGACTTATTATCATATACGTTAACAGGTTCTGGGGAAGGTGCAGGAATAATTGATAGCGATGTAGTATTAGATGATTTTGGATTTCCCTATATTCCTTCAAGACGCATAAAAGGAGTATTGAGAGAGAGTGCTCAAGAAGTTTGTGATATTTTAGGTATAAATGATTATAAAATTGTTAACAGCATATTTGGGAAAGATGGTTTTACAGAAGGTAAGTTGCATATAGGTAATTTGTACATAAATGATTATAAGGAGATAAAAGAAGAAATTGAAAACTTAAAAAATGATAATGACAGTCTATATAAAAATTTTGTTAATTCGTTAAAAATTACATCTTATTATACAACTATAAGACAGCAAACTTCTATAGAAGAAGACAATGGAATTGCAAAGAAAGGCTCACTTAGGACATTTAGAGTTTTAAAACCTGGTCTCAAATTTGAAGGTGAACTATATGAAATAAACCCTTTAACTAAAAAAGAAAAAGCTATATTATACTTAGCAGTAATTAATCTAAAGAGAATTGGGACATCAAGAAATCGTGGTTTTGGGGAGATAAGATGCTCAATTGAAGGTATTGAATTTGACAACTTGGATAAAGCTATTCAAGATTTAAAAAATGGTATAGACAAAACAGAGGAGATTAAATACTCTGATTTAAAATTTCAAGGGAATAAAAGTAAAAATATAAAAATATTACCTTATAAGATAACTGCACTATCACCAATTTTAATAGCAAAAGAAATAGGTGAGCAAAACACTATATATACAGAAAAATATATACCTTCGACAACAATTAGAGGTTTATTTGCAAATAAATTTATAAATGAACTTGGTTTAGGTAAAATTGCACATAAGAATAACGATTTTTATAACATGTTCTTAAGAGGTGATATTATAGTAACTCCTGCTTATCCACTTAAAAATCATAGAATTTATTATCCAGCTCTATATTTGCATAAAGAAAAAGGAAAAGATTCCAATCCAGTATACAATATTTTAGAAGAAGTTCCTAACGATATAAAAACAAAACCATTGAATAGAATGATTTATTATATTGATGATAAAATATATACTTATGACATATCAACAACATTTTATTTTCACAATACAAGAGACAGAGTGAAAGGACATAGTACAGGAGAAGATATCTTTTATTATGAAGCAATAAATGAAGGAGAAGAATTTAAAGGATTTATTATAGGAGACGAGGGATATCTTGAAGGAATAAAAAATTTATTTAAAGAGAAATTTAATTCTTTTATTGGTAGGTCAAAAAGTGCCCAATATGGTTTAGTAAAAATAGAATTTGGCGATTTAAAAGATACAGATATGTTAGAAATTGAGGATAAAGAATTTATCATAGTAGCAATTTCTCCTATTATTTTACATAACGATTGGGGTTTTAGTGAGGTCTCTGAAAAGACATTAAAAAATTATCTAAAGAAACATTTTAATGATTGTGATATTATTGTAGAAAAAATTATTGCAAGAACTGAATATGTTGAAAACTTCGTAGGTATTTGGGGAATGAAAAATACTCGTGAATTAGCTTATTCACCCGGATCAGCTTTTAAAATTATAGTTAAAGGCTGTGATAACTTAGAAGAAAAACTAAATAATCTTTTAATATACGGATTTGGAGAGAAAACCGATTTAGGTTTTGGTAGAGTAAAAATATATTGGGATTTAAATGAAGAATATGACATGGATGGCGAAAAAGAAAAATTTAGGCATATATATCCTCAAAAGTCATATTTAATTATAAGTGATATTGTAAATAGAGAAATAAAGGAGTTTATAAAATATAAAGGCTTTGAAAGAGCAGGGAAGTTCAAAGATCAGAAAAAGATCTCTAACAATCTTATAGGGCGTATTGAAGGAATATTGTCAGAAACAAGTAATTTTGATGATTGGAGAAGAAAATTAAGCAAATTAGATAAAAAGCCTGCTGGTGAAACTTTAAAAGATACAAATTTATGGGATGATTTGTACGAATTAGATGTTTTTAATAATAAATCAAATAAAATTATATTTGATAATAGATTATCAGAGGTTATAAAAGATTTATCTCTGGATTTAGACCATTTTGAACTATCAAAAACATACTGGGTTAGTTTTTTAAGATATTTAAGACTGTTTAAAAAAACAGGAGGAGAAGAAAAATGATTGATAATTCTAAGCTTATAAGTACTATAATCATAAAAGGTGTTTTAGAAAATACTTCACCTTTTGTTATAGGAACAGGTAAAGGAGATATTATTGATATAGAAATTATAAAAGATGAGATTGGTAACCCTTATATTCCTGCGACTTCTTTTGTGGGGGCACTAAGACACCATATTTCGAAAAATTTTAAAGAAGAAGATAAAGAAATATGGGAGTATTTTTGGGGTTCTAAAAATAGAAATCAAGAGAATACTTTTGATGTTCAGAGCCATTTCATGGTTAGTGATTTAAAAATTATGGACAACCCCAAAGAGGACTTAATAACTGTCAGGGATGGTGTAGCAATAGATGAAAAAAAGGGAATTGCAAAAGAAAAAGCAAAATATGATTATGAAATAGTTAATAAAGATTTAGAATTTGAATTTAAAGCTGAAATTAAAATAAGAGAAAATTTTAAAGATAAGGAAATTGAGATTCTAAAAATATTAAAAACTATACTTACTGAGTTGGAAGCCGGGAAGGCTCAGTTTGGTGCATTTACCACTAAAGGATTTGGCAGGTTTAATTTAAAAAATGTTCGGATATTAAAATTTGATTTTCCAAAAGATGGAGTAAATTATTTGAAATTCTTGCAGCACGAGTATTTGCCAGAAGATAAACTTGATTTAAGCAAGATAGATATACTTCCTAAAAAAGATAATACTGATTGTATTATTAATGCGTATTTTTCCATAAAAAGCTCACTTATCATAAGTTCATATACAACAGATCCCGATGAGCCGGATAAAGTACATATAAAATACAATGGAAAAGAAGTTTTAACTGGAACTTCACTAAAAGGTGCGATAAGATCGAGAGCTTTTAAGATTGTAAACACATTATGTAAGAATAATCAAGAAGAAAATGATGATTTAAAAAAATTATTTGGCTGGGCTGATACAGAAAATAAAGAAAAGACTAAATACAAAAGTAGAATAATTATTGATGAAAGCAAAGTCAAGAATGTGATTGAAAAAGAGCAGACGAGAATAAAGATTGATAGATTTACAGGGGGGACAATATCTGGAGCTTTATTTCAATCTAAACCTCTTTGGCATAACGATGAAAATGTACAATTAAAAATAAAAATTAAAGATGCAAAAGACTGGGAAATTGGGCTTTTACTTTTAGTATTGAAAGACTTATGGAATGAAGATTTGCCTATTGGCGGAGAAAAAAATATAGGAAGAGGAATCTTAAAAGGTAAAAATATAGAAATTGAGTATAAAGGGAAAAAACATATTATTGGAAAATCTACCAATGATGACGAGACAAATAAAATAGTAGTTAATGATAGCGATAAACAGATATTAGAAGGTTTTGTCGAGGAATTTTCTAAAAAAGTGAGGGATTGGGATGTTAGATGATATATATAAAATTGAAGTAACATTCTCAAAAGTTAAAGCAAGGGATATGGATAATAATGATTTAAACTATGATGCATTTATTAAGGAAATAGGAGAAATACAAAATGGTTATGTTGTATGCTGGCTTGATTATGCAGTATTATTTGGAATAATACGAAATGGGGAAATAAAATTTTATAATAACGAATCACCTGATTTTAACAGATATCTTCAAAAATTGAGGATATTTAATGAAAATGAAGAACTATATATTTGGAGGTCAGGAAATAAATTTAAATTTAGATATAGAGAAGATCTAGATAGTAATAAAAATGGAGAGATGGTAGAATATATTGATGCAGATCAGGTAATGTATGGATCTAAATTTGAAATTAAAGATGAATTTATTGAAGTTTATGAAAAAAGAGGAATTAGATATATAGTACCGAAGGAATTTATAGGAAATAACTTAATTGATGATATAAACAATAATAAGAAAAGATTAGTTTTACATACGAGAAATTATATAGGATATAATGAAATTGGACAGGCTGGTTTTGTTGACAGTAGGTTTTTAAAAATATCAATTATTTAATATTTGGAGGTTATTATTATGGAAAAAGCTAAAATAAGTATACAGAAAACTAAAAAAGGGTATGATTATATATTAACTTTTGATGATGGAAAACCTTTAAAAGTGCATGGATTTAATTTGCCGCAAGATATTAATGGAAAAGAATGTGAAGTTGAAAGAATAAATGGATTACCCTCAAAAATTATAATTGATGGAATAGAATATACTAAAACAACTACTCAAAGTAATATACAAGAAAATAAGCAGACTGCTCAACAAAAAATAAAAAACGAGCCTAAACACAATAGTCAAATTAAGCTTTTTGCTAAAGCTCCTTATAATTTTATTCCATTAAATGAATGCGTAGTAAAAGCACAAGATATTCCAGAGTTTAATAAATATCATAAAGATAGATATTCAGGATATATAGATCTTTTCCTTACTACAAAAACGCCTATATATATAAGACGAGATAAAGAAGAAAGTGATTTTTTTTCTATAAAAAATGGGCTACCAATAATTCCTGGAAGTTCTTTGAGAGGAATGGTTAGAAATTTAGTAGAGATAGTTTCTTTTGGGAAATTCGAATTTTTTGATAAAGATAAAAGGTTATATTATAGAGACGTTGCTGGTAAGAAGTCTAATCTAAAAGATATATATTCTTCTAAAATTAGTAAAGACAGAATAAAAGCTGGCTATCTTATATATGACCAAAGAAAATATAAGATTATTCCGTCTGAATATGATAGATTTCAAGATACGTCTAAAGAATTTATGATAGAAAAATATAATAATGATTATAAAGTTTGGTCTGGGCGAATGCAGAAAAAAAGAAAAAATTGGATTATGAAATCTATCAGTAATTCAGGTGATTTTATAGAATTAACCGAAAATGACATAAAAGATTATAAAAGCGATATAAATAGAAATATACCAGAATACTATGATATTTTAAAAATGGCTAAAGATAAAAAAGTCACGTTGCCAAATAAAATAGTAGAATTACCTAATGGAGTTCCTGTATTTTATGTTGAGTATAACGATAAAAAAGGAAATAAAAAAATAGCATTTGGTCATACAGGATTCTTTAGATTACCATATGAATTAACTATAGGTGATCATGTACCTGAAAACTTGAAGTCAGATGATATAACAGATTTTGCTGAAGCAATATTTGGGAAAGAGAGTAAATGGGCAAGTAGAGTATTTTTTGAAGATGCTGTTTTAGATAAAGGTCAAGGTGATATATTTGTGGAAGAGGCCTCGCCTAAGATTCTTGCATCACCAAAACCTACAGCTTTTCAGCTTTACTTAGAGCAGCCTGATGGAGAAAATACTAAATTAACGGATATAAAACATTGGGACAATGAAGATACACTTATTAGAGGTTACAAACTTTACTGGCATAGGAATACACCAGATGGTGACAGTAAATATTCTTGGAAAGCATCCAAAATAGAAATAAATTATGATGATTTTATAAAGTTTTTAAAAAAGGCTAATATTAGCCTTGATAAATCGGTTATTTTAAATTCTAAAAATATAGTAAAAGATAACAAAAAGATAATTATAAATTGTTTATACGAAAAGTTAACTATTGAAGAAAAAAAAGAATTAAAAGAATATTTGTTATGGGAAAAAACTAAAGCACAATACACTATTATAAAACCTATCAAGAGAAATATCAAATTCAAATCTCGTATACGATTTGAAAATCTTACAAAGGAAGAATTAGGTGCATTACTATTTGTATTGGATTTACCAGAAAACCATTATCATAAGATCGGTATGGGTAAACCATTGGGTTTGGGAAGTATAGAAATAAAACCGAGTTTGTTTATAGTAGATAGAAAAAAGAGATATACATCATTATTTAATAATGATACATGGAACTTAGGAGATGAAGATAAAACAGGTGAAATAAATGACTTTAAAGAAGTATTTGAAAAATATATTTTAAGAAACATTTCTTATAATGATAAAGGCAATGCAAGTTCCCTTTGGGAAACTCCAAGGCTGAAACAGTTAAAAATAATGCTAAACTGGAATAATACTGAGATTACTGATTGGCTTAAGAAAACAAGATATTTAATGATAGAATGTCCACATAAAGATATAGATTATGACTGTATTTGTTCTGATTCAAATAAAGATGTGTGTAATGAATACAGAGACAGACCTGTTTTACCAAAACCGGAAAAGATGATACAATAAATATTACACAAAGTCTGGAAAAAAAGTTTTTATTAATTCTTATATAAAAAAAGGCTATACTTATGAATCTGCCATGAAAAAGTAAACTCATGTTTTTTACAATGAATTTCGAAGGGATATCAAATTTCCTGCAGAATTTGAATTTACTCAAAATATACCAAAAGTTCAGGAAGCAGGCTATTTTATAAATGTAGGCAGTAAAATTTCAAACTTTGAAGTAATTAGTTTGAATAAATATCAGCTAATTAAGGGTAAATTTGAAAAGATTGATTAGTTTTGTATAAAAAATATAATTGATTTAGTATGGTATCCATTTTTATATTTTAAATATTGAGAGGGTGCAATTATGGATATAACTAATATTGTTTTTGAAAAGTTATGTTCAGTTCTTGATAAATTGAAAAGAGAAAATAATAAAACTATAGTTTTTCTAAAAGGATTTCCAGCATTATATTATAAATTACTGAGAATGAATGGATATGAAGCTTTAGGAAGTAATAAATGGTTAAATGAAGAAGGCTATATAGATGTAAGGCAATTAGAAGCTGATAAAAACAATCTTTTAATTAAATTTTTGACTAAAGAATCTAATTTTCTTTGGGGTTTTTATGAAGAATTTATTGCCTTGTCAAATATGATAAACGATATTAAAACTCAATATAAAGGAACCATTATAATACTAGAAAATAATCTTTTTGATAAATATTATCCTTTGGATATAGAAAATGACATAATATCAAAATTAAGTAGCTATTTTAATAATGAAAGTTCAGATATTACTGATGATATTTTGGTGTATACAAATTATTATAGTAGTGTAGAGTTTTACCCAGAAGGTCAAGTAGGGCTAGCTTATATTAATAGGCATGAAGACGAAGACATAAAATCAATTTCTTTTTATGAGACCGAAGCTGATTTAAATGTTAATGAAAAATTTATGAGTAGCTATAAAATTACAGCTAGAGATCCGTATATATTTTGCTTAAAAAATTATTTACAAAGAGGAATACCAATAGGAAATATACAAATAATTATTGATGGCAAAATTGACGAAAAAGCTATTATGCCTTTTGTAAATCTTTTAACACTTACAAAAACCCAATTCCGTATTTGCCGAAATGAAAGATTTAAAGAATTAACAAAAGAAGACGGTGACAAATATACTAATATTTTACATAAATATTGGGAAAAAGGTAGTTCGTTTAGGAATTTGCTATTTTATAAAAATCCGGATATTTCAAATGAATTAGTAGAGATATCACAAGGGCATATTATAAGTGACATTATAAGTCAATGTGAGATTGCAATAAGTGGGTCAAATGGATATAGTGATATATTTATAACTTCTCCAACTGGCTCAGGCAAATCGCTTTTATTTCAAATTCCGGCTATTTATCTTTCTGAGAAATACAAAGCGGTAACAATTGTTATAACTCCATTAATTGCATTAATGGTAGATCAAGTAACTCAACTTACTGACTTAGGTCTTGAAAATGTGACCTTTGTAAATTCAGATATACCGTTTGACGAGAAAGAAAGAAGATTAAAGAAAATCAAAGAAGGAGAATATTCAATTGTATATCTGTCACCAGAATTATTTTTAGCAAACTCAATAGAAAGTCTTATAGGGGAGCGTAGGATAGGACTTTTAGTTATTGATGAGGCTCATCTTGTTACTACTTGGGGCAGAGATTTCCGTGCGGATTATTGGTATCTTGGTGAATATATTGAGAAGTTAAGAAAATTGAATCATGATAAATTTAATTTTCCTGTACTCTGCTTAACAGCTACAGCAGTTTATATGGGTACCGAGGATACTGTTAATGATACTATAGTAAGTCTTAGTTTGCGAAATCCCAAAATTTATTTAGGAAATGTAAAGAGAAATAATATACATTTTGAAATTAATAAAATTGATACAAAATCTATAACTGGAAGTTTGGAAAATTTCAAAATTGAGAAAACAAAAGAAAATATTATAAAATGCATTGATAATAACATTAAATGTATAGTTTATTGTCCATATACAACACAAGTTGAAGATGTATTTAACAGTCTCAACGAAAAATACAAAAAGCGTGTAGGGAAATATTATGGTTCTTTTGATAAATATGAGAAATCAGAAGCGCAATATAAATTTAAATATGGTGATTATACAGTAATGATATCTACAAAAGCTTTTGGCATGGGGGTCGATATTAAAGATATCGAAAAAGTTTATCATTTGGCACCTACAGGCAATCTCGCAGACTACGTTCAAGAGATAGGGAGAGCAGCACGGAATCAAGAAATAAAAGGAATTGCTGCAACTGATTTTACTTCAAATGATTTAAAATATGTGAGAATGCTTTATGGATTGTCTGGGATGAAACAATATCAATTAAAAGAAATGATAAGAAAGTTATATAATATATACAAAGAGAAGAAAAGTAGGAATTTACTTATATCGCCAGAAGCATTTTCGTATTTATTTGATGAGAACGATCTAGAAAATAAGGTTAAAAGTGGATTGTTATTATTATCAAAGGATTTTGAGAACAAATATGGATTTCCGGTTTTAGTGGTAAGGCCTAAAAGTTTATTTACAAAAAATTTTGTGAATGTCCCTTTTGCAATAGAAAAAGAATTTTTAAAAGAGTATGGAAGATATGCAAGATTAATTGAAGATGATTCAGTTCGGATAATCCCTTCTTTCAATTCTAATTTTGGAGATACTTATATTTATAATACTGGGCATATTTACGAAATTAATATGTCCGAATTATGGGAAAAGCATTTTAATTATTTAACATTTGCACAATTCAAGAAAAAATTTTTTGAAGGTGAATTATTTAAATTCAATAGCGACGAAAAATTGTCACCAAGATTAAATTTAAAAATAACTTATCATGAAGACTTTGAAATTGCTTGGGAAAAGCTAAAAAAATATAGTGAGAATTTGGTTAACTTATTCTCTGAGTTAAAATCAAAAAGGCAAGTATTTACTAAAAATAAATTCAAGGAAAAATTTAAAGAATATTTTGGTAATATAAAAAATAATGAAATACCTGGCATAGTCCTTGATATGTTTGTTGCTGATATTTCTCAAAATATAGGATTTAATCAAAATGCTGATAAATTTAAATTTATTCAGCAAAGAAGAGAAATGAATCAAGATGAAATTGTTTATAGAATAATGAATTCCAGCTATGTAATGCTGAAAAATTATTTATCAAGATTAATTTCTTCATGCAAACCGCAAGATAATTCAGATACATTTTCTACTTATATAGCAATTACTAATAACAGTAAAAGACCAGATTTAATATATTTGGCAGTATTATTAGAGCTATTTGGACTTGCTAGTTATGAAGTAATTGGTGGTAAAAATACAGAGATATTTGTAAGGATAAATGACCCTGTTAAATTAAGACGTTTTGCAAGCCAAAATTACTCTAATTCAATTTTAACTGAGATTGAAAGGAAAAGAAGAAGAAGCCAAGAAGTGCTGATAGGATTTATGAGTAGCGATTTATCTGATGAAGAAAGATGGAATGTAATTGAAAATTACTTTTTAGGAAGAGATGATGAAGTATCTCGACTCCTAAAATTAAAAGAGTCATAAAGTTAAAATTTATATTTTTCTTTCTTAATATATTTAAATTAAAGTATCCACTTCATAAGAGTTTGCCACAAAGACTGCAAACTCTTATGTTTTTCTTGACTTGCAGGAATTTGTAAACTTTTATCGAAATAAATATATATGTCCAAAGGGGGAAAGGGTAATATGTCCATTTATAAAGATATACAGGATGCTTTTATTTTGCTACCGTATAAATATTACAAGTTAATTTTATTAGTAGGACCAATTGGGAGTGGAAAAACGCAAATTCTCAAGAAAATTTCTTCTGATTATAACTATGATTACATAAACTTAAATTTGAAGCTGTCAGAAAAATTAATTAATATACCTTTTGAAGAACGTTGCTACTATGTAGATGATTTTATGGAAGAAATTTTGTTTCAAAGTAAAACAGATGTTACAATATTAGATAACATAGAGATTTTATTTTCTAATCATTTAAAGATAGACCCTTTAAAATTGCTTAAAAATATAAGCAGATACAGAAAAATAATTGCTTCATGGGGAGGTATTTATGTAAATGGTATATTGACATATGCTGAAATAGGGCATTCAGAGCATAGAAAATATAAAAAGAATGATTTGGATGTTATTGTTATAAGTATAGAAGGAGGAAGGTAGGATGAGGTATGGTGAGCTTATTCAGTATGAACCGATTGAAACTGTTATAAAACTTAAGGATGCAGACAAGATCGATGAGGCAAAAAGACTTGTCAAATCCTTTGTAGTATCAGAAGGGATGGCAGATAGTATTATTAATATTTGTATACCCCAATTACAGTTTGATGAAACAATTGACAATAAGGGTATATTTATAGTTGGCAATTATGGCACTGGTAAATCCCATTTAATGTCTGTAATTTCAGCAGTAGCAGAAAATAAGGAAATGTTAGATTATATTTCACATGAAGAGCTAAAAAAAGAGATGGGAAAGATTGCAGGGAAATTTAAAGTTTTAAGATTTGATATTGGGGCTGTAAATACACCTTTAAGAAATATAATTACGAAAGAGATAGAAAAAGACCTTGCCAGATATGGGATAGAGTTTTATTTTCCACCGATTGATAAGGTTACAAATAACAAAGAAGCTTTTATGGAAATGATGAGTAAATTTGAAGACAAATTTCCGGACAAAGGCTATCTCATAGTGGTTGATGAATTGTTAGATTTTCTAAAAGCAAGGAAAGAACAGGAATTGATTCGCGATTTAACTTTTTTAAGAGAAATAGGAGAAATAACAAAGTCTACAAGATTGAGATTTATGACGGGAGTACAGGAGACCCTGTTTGATAATCCGGCATTTAATGCTGTTGCACAAACTGTATTAAAGATGAAGGACAGATTTGAACAGTTAATAATTAAAAGGGAAGATATTTCCTACGTAGTATCTCAAAGATTATTAAAAAAGAATGACAGACAAAAAGCATGGATAAGGAGCCATTTAGAGAAATTCAGTCCGTTGTATAAAAGTATTTCCAGCAGAATCGAAGAATTTGTGGAATTATATCCTATACATCCTATGTTTATAGAAGTATTTGAAAAAATGTTTATTGTAGAGAAAAGAGAAGTTTTAAAAACAATATCACATCTTATGAGAGAACTGTTAGACAAAGATGTACCTGAAGATGAGCCTGGAATTATTTCTTATGATTCTTATTGGAAGTTTTTAAGAGACAATCCTTCATTAAGGGCAGAGCCAGATATAAAGAGAGTAGTTGATAAAAGCGTTGTTGTAGAAGATTTAATTGAACATTCCTTTACAAGACCTCAATATAAAGATGCTGCATTAAGAATTGTACATGCATTAAGTGTTCATAGGTTTACTACAGGAGATATACATACATCTGTTGGTATAACAGTTGAAAATATTAAAGATGATTTGTGTTTATATATAAAAATGCCAGAGATAGAAGAGGACTTTTTAATAACGACTATAGAAACAATAATGAAGGAAATAATGAAAACATTGAGCTGGCAATATATTTCATACAATCCAGACAATCAGCAGTATTATCTTGACATGGTAAGAGAAGGTATAAATTATGATGCAAAAATCCAGGAAAAGGCAGAATTATTATCAGATGATACTTTTAACAGATACTATTTTGATTTGCTTATAAAGGTTCTTGATTGGAATGCTACTTTAAAACAAAAAAATATGAGAATATGGGAATACAGTCTTATTTGGAATGAGAAAAATGTTAAAAGATATGGCTATCTTTTCATGGGATATCCCGATGAAAGGAGTACAGCTCAGCCTCCAAGAGATTTTTATATTTACTTTTTGCCTCCTTTTGTTGAAGCTAATTATAATAAAAAATATATTTTAAATGGAAAAGAAGATGAAGTGTTTTTTGAATTTATTAATGCAGATGAAGAAATAATAGAGAAAATTAAAAAATACGCTGCCGCTATGGAATTAAGTGAATTATCCTCCAGTGACCAGAAAAAAATTTATGAAGATAAAGCTAATGGTTTTCAAAAGGATATTACTAAATGGATAAGAGATAATGTGTCAAAATGTTTTAATGTTTCTTATAAAGGAGAAACACAAAGTATAATCTATTGGCTTAAAGGAAAAACAGCTAATTATGATACTATTAAAAGTTATATTGATGAGGCGGCTTCTTCTTGCTTATCATTGTATTTCAGTGAAAAATACAGTGAATATCCTACATTTTACACAAAAATCACAGAGGCAAATTTAAACGAAGTTTTTAAAAGTGCAATGAATTATTTAGCTGGCAAGAAGACAGAAACAGGCAAGAAAGTATTGCAGTCTTTTGATTTAATTTTAGGGGATGATATTGTACCCGAAAATTCAAAATATGCTAATTATTTTTTAAATGAATTATATAAACTTCCACCAGGGAAAGTTTTAAATAGAGAAGATATTATAGAGAATGTAAACGGTGAGGATATTGATAAAAGATTCAAATTAGAAGTGCAGTGGGTGGTCCTTTTGCTCTGTGCACTTGTGTACAGCGGAGATATAATCTTGAGGATAAAAAATAAAGTTTATGATGCAACTACAATTGATTCTCTTGCTAATATGAATGTCGGGGAGCTTGTAGATTTTGATAGTTTTGAGAGGCCCAGAGATATACCTGTCAGAGAATTAAAAACTCTATTTACTTTGTTAGGCTTGCCATCAGGGTTAGTAAATGCAAGTCTTAGCAAACCAGAAGAAGCTATAAGGCAAATGGTTTCAAGGAGTGAAGAACTGGCTAAAAAAGTTGTAACTGTTAATCAATTTGTTGTTTCAAATAAAACTATATGGAGCAAACCTGTATTTGATGAGTTTGAAATAAAAAATTATAAAGATTTGCTCAATAATTTTAGAGATTTTCTTGACAGTTTAAAAGCCTTTAATACCCCTGGGAAATTAAGAAACTTTAAGTATGCTGAAGAGGAGTTAAAGGAAAAATTCAAGACACTGGAGACAGTAAAGAAGATAGAAAAAATAATTGATTTTAAAAATGAAGTAGAAGAGCTTGTCAAATACTTGTCCTCTGCCGAACAGCAATTACCCGAAGAAATTGAATTAAAGCAGAATATAAATGCAATGAAAAATGAAGTAGAAAGATTTACAAAGGAAATTGATAATAAAGAAAGTGAAGATATAAAAAGGCTGACAAGGGAATTAGAAGAATTGAAAATAGAGTACATTGATTTGTACCTTGAGTATCATAAGAAACACAGGCTTGATTATAATGGAGATGAGCGTAAAAAGAAAATAATGGCAAGTGATCTGTTTAATAATCTTAAGAAGCTTAAAGATGTAGGAATATTTCCTGTTAACAAATTTGATGAGATTGAAAAGGTATTGGCTTCATTAAAAACCTGTTATAATTTTGGAAAAGAAAATATAAAAACAGAAGTGCTATGTCCTAATTGTGGATACAGTATAAAAAGTGGCGAAGTTCCTGTGTTTGGAAAATTGGATGAAATTGAAGACAAAATAGAAAATTTGTATAAGGAATGGACTAAAATTTTATTAGATAATATTGAAGATCCAATGATTCAAGAAAGAATGGAAATTTTGAATAAAGACCAACAAAAAGTTATACGTGACTTTTTGAATAAAAAAGAATTGCCGGAGAAAGTGGATAATCTGTTTGTATCAGCAGTAAAAGACTTAATTGCTGGTCTTGAAAAAGTAGAGATTGAAATAAATGAGTTTATTTCTGCGATAACCTATGATGGACCTGTAACAGTAGATGAGTTTAAAAAGAGATTTTTAGAAAATGTCGATTTTCTTATAAAAGGCAAAGATAAGGACAAAGTAAGAATTATTATAAAATAAACGGGGGAATGACTGGTGAAATTAACAAAAGAAATGCTTGATAAAGTAAGAGATATAGAGGGATTTCCTATTGGGAAAGATGAAGATATAATAGAACTTTCTGATCCGCCTTATTATACTGCATGCCCAAATCCTTTTATAAGTGAATTCATTGAAAAATACGGGAAACCTTATGTTGAAGAAAAGGATGATTACAATTGTGAACCCTATACGGCAGATGTATCTGAAGGGAAAAATGATCCTATATACAATGCCCATTCGTATCACACAAAGGTGCCTCACAAAGCGATCATGAGATATATACTTCATTATACAAAACCGGGAGATATCGTGTTTGATGGGTTTTGTGGAACTGGTATGACAGGGGTTGCTGCACAGATGTGTGGCAACCCTGACCCTGAGTTTAAGGCTAAAGTGGAAAATGAGTTTAAAAAAGAGGGTAAAAAGGTAGAATGGGGAGCAAGAAGAGCCATTCTTGGGGATTTATCTCCTGCTGCTACTTTTATAGCTTACAATTACAATACTCCTGTTGATGTAGAAGAATTTAAAAAAGAGGCAGAGAGAATACTGAAGGAAGTAGAAAAAGAATGTGGGTGGATGTATAAAACCATACATACTGTAGAAGGTGTACCACAACGGGATGTGGAAGGTAATGTTATAAAAGGAAAAATAAATTATACTGTGTGGTCAGATGTGTTTATATGTCCTAACTGCAGCAATGAAATAGTTTTTTGGGATGCTGCGGTAGACAAAGAGGATGGAAAAGTTCTGGATGAATTTAAATGTCCTCACTGTGGTGCAAAATTAACCAAAACAAGTCTTGAGAGGGCGTGGAGGACTGTTTATGATAAGGCTATTGGTGAAACAATAAAACAGGCAAAACAAGTACCTGTTCTTATTAATTATACAGTAGGTAAGCAGAGGTATGAAAAAGAGCCTGACAAATTTGATTTGGAACTTATACAGAAAATTGAAGAGATGGATATACCCTATTGGTATCCAACAGATAGAATGCCTGAAGGGGAGGAATCGAGAAGGAACGATAAAATTGGCATAACACATGTACATCATTTTTATACTAAGAGGAATTTATGGGTTTTGAGTGCGTTATATAATTACAAAATTATGCCTAAATTTTATTGGATTATAAATAGTGTACAAAATTATATTAACAAAAAGCAATCTTTTAAAGGAGGTGGCGGTGGTGTAACTGGTACTCTATACATACCATCTTTAGTAGAAGAAAAAAATGTATTAAATGTTTTGAAGAGAAAATTAGATAAAATTGGCTTAATACGTGGTATACTTGCTAATTTTAAAAATGTAAATTATATTACAACACAATCAACAGTTTCATTAAAACAGTTTAGTGATAATTCGATTGACTACATTTTCACAGACCCGCCTTTTGGTGATAATCTCATGTACAGTGAACTTAATTTTTTATGGGAGGCATGGCTTAAAGTATTTACAAACAATAAAACAGAAGCTATTATAAATAAAGTTCAGAGAAAAGGGCTTCATGAATATCAAGAGCTTATGGAGAAAGCTTTTTCAGAGATGTACAGGATATTAAAGCCGGGAAGATGGATGACTGTGGAATTTCACAATTCCAAAAATGCTGTATGGAATGCAATACAGGAGGCAATTTTAAAAGCTGGATTTGTCATAGCAAATGTTAGAACTTTAGATAAAAAGCAAGGAAGTTTTAAGCAAGTTACTACGACAACTGCTGTAAAACAAGACCTTATAATATCAGCTTACAAGCCTAAAGAAGGGTTTATAAAAAGGTTTTTGAAAGAAGCTGGAACGGAAGAGGGAGTATGGGATTTTATAAGACAGCATTTAGAAAAACTGCCTGTTGTTATAGAGACAAATGGAAAACTTGATATAATACCAGAAAGACAGGAATATTTACTTTATGATAGTATGATTGCATTTCATATACAAAAAGGAGCTTCTATTCCAATGAGCGCTGCTGAGTTTTATGAGGGGTTGAAAAAGAGGTTTATAGAGAGGGATGGAATGTACTTTTTACCGGATCAGGCGGCTATTTATGATACGAAAAGGCTCAAATTAGAACTTAATGAGCAGCTTGCCTTTATAATACAGGATGAAAAAACAGCAATACAGTGGTTGAAATATAAGCTTTTAAATAAACCTATGACATATCAGGAAATACAGCCTATGTTTTTAGAGGAGTTAAAGCAGCTAAGATATGAAAAATTGCCAGAGCTTTTGGATTTACTACAGGAAAACTTTTTGCAAGATGAGGCAGGCAGATGGTATGTGCCAGATGCAAATAAGCAGGCAGACCTTGAAAAACTGAGGGAAAAAAGATTACTTAAAGAATTTGAGGAATATAAAAATGTTACGGGGCGTCTTAAAGTTTTTAGGACAGAAGCTATAAGAGCTGGTTTCAAAAATTGCTGGAAAAACAAAGATTATGAAACGATTGTAAAAATAGGCGAAAAGCTACCTGAAAATGTGCTGCAAGAGGACCAAACTTTACTCATGTATTATGATAATGCAGTGACAAGGTTAGGTGGTTGATTTGTTCAAAGTTGGAGATTGGGTTTTTGATATTGATAAAAAAAGAGCAATGAAAATAATTGATGTATTTGAGCTGTGGGGTTATGTGTCTTACAGCATATATGACCCGATTGAAAAGGTGACCTATACTGTGTCAGATAAAAGGCTTGTAAGTACAGAAAAGAAAAATGACTTTGACTTAAATTATTTCAAATATGTAATCATAGCTTCGCGCATTTCAAATGAACTGGCTCAGGGTTTTTTGTCTTCGATAGGCGGCAGTATTATACCACTGCCGCATCAAATGTATGCGCTAAACAGGGCACTGTCAAAGAGTACAGTAAGATATCTTTTGGCGGATGAAGTTGGTTTGGGAAAAACAATTGAGGCAGGACTTATCATAAAAGAGCTTAAAGCAAGAGGGCTTGTGAAAAGAATTTTGATTATAAGTCCTAAAGGGCTTATAACTCAATGGCATGATGAGTTAGAATTAAAGTTTAATGAAGATTTTAAAATTATACTTCCTCAGGATTTTGAAGTTTTGAAGAGAATTTATGGAGAGGGAAATATATGGGATAAGTTTCCACAAGTTATAACTTCATTGGATTCAGTAAAACCTGTTGAAAAGAGACAGGGGTGGACGAAAGAGCGCATTAAAGAATTTAATAAAGAAAGAATGGAAAACCTCGTTATGGCTGGATGGGATATAATCGTTGTAGATGAAGCTCACCGCTTGGCAGGTTCGAGCAGCGATGTAGCAAGGCACAAACTTGGAATTGAGTTGTCGAAAGCGAGTCCTTATCTCTTATTATTGACAGCAACACCTCATCAAGGGAAAACAGATTCGTTTTTGAGGCTTATGAGACTTATTGATAAAGAAGCATTTCCTAATGAGAAAGCTATTGTAAGAGAGCAAGTTGCTCCATATATTATTCGTACGGAAAAAAGAGAAGCTGTTGATAGAGATGGCAATCCGCTTTTTAAGAAAAGGATAACGAAAACGGTGAATATATCATGGGAAATAAAGCATAGTTTACAAAGGGAACTTTATGAGAAAGTTACGAAGTATGTAGCTGAGGGATATAACAGAGCTAAAAAGGAAAAAAGATATTATATTGGGTTTTTGATGGTTCTTATGCAAAGGTTAGTCACAAGCAGTACCCATGCTATAAAAGTTAATTTAGAAAATAGGCTTGAGTTTTTAAAAAATGAGGTCGTAGGAGTAGAATCTATTGAAGAAGATATGTTTTTTGAATATGACGCACAAAAGGTATTAGATGAATTGCTAAAAATAAAATCTCTTGATATAAAAAAAGAAATAGATGAGTTAGAGGAACTTTTAAGATTGGCGAAGCAAGCTGAAAGTCAATATATTGATGCAAAAGCAGAGGTGCTTATAGATTTTATTGATCAGCTTTCAATGGAGTATAAAAATAGTCAAAAATTTATTGTTTTTACAGAATTTTTAGCTACACAGCAATATTTGAAGGATTTTCTTGAAAGTAAAGGATATAAAGTAGCTATATTAAATGGTTCTATGTCTATGGAAGAAAGAGATGCTTCATTGAAAGAGTTTAAAAATTACAAAGATGTTTTGATTTCGACTGATGCTGGTGGAGAGGGTTTAAATCTACAATTTTGCAATATTGTTATAAATTATGACTTGCCATGGAATCCTATGAAAATAGAACAGAGGATAGGTAGGGTTGATAGAATAGGGCAGGAACGAGATGTATTGGTTTTAAATTTTATGCTGAAGGATACGGTTGAGTTTAGAGTGAGGGAAGTTTTGGAAGAAAAATTAAGAGTGATTTATGAGCAGTTTGGTGTTGATAAGATGGGTGATATACTTGACTCTGTACAGTCAGAGATGGATTTTACGGAGCTTTATATGAGAAGCATTGAGATGCCTGAAGATATAGAGTATAACGTAAGTATTATGGAAGATAAAATAAAGGAAAAGGCAGAGCAAATAAATAGGATAAAAGGATTGTTGAGAGAAGAGAAGGAACTTGATTTAAATGTAGTAAGTAAAATTAGTGGGTTACCGATTAATGAGTGGATTAGGGATATGTATATAAATAAAATGGCTGCTGAAGGGGTAGAAATTTCTATTGATATGTTGGATGAAAATTTGATTTCGTTGAATAATGAAGAAATTAAAAATATGATAAAAAATTTGCCTGTATATATAAAAAGTAGCAAGATACCGATTTTATATTTAAAAGATGTTTCAAATGAAGAAGGATATTGGTCTTTATGGGAAATTAGCATTAATGGAGATTCTGAGAAGTTTAGACATGTCTTTCCCGTTTTTTTAAACAAGGATAAAAAAGTAAGAATTGCTTCTGCAAATCTGATGTGGGATATTTTTTTGAAGAATGAAAAAGAAGTAATTTTCAAGGGGTATAAATCAATTGATGAGAAAATGTATGATTTTATACATGATACTGCAAAAAATATAGCTTATGATTATTTTGAGAAAATAAAGAAGAATTATTTTGAGAATTTACTTAAGGAAAAAGAGCGATATGAATACGCTTTTAAGTTAAGAAAAGAAGCTATTTTAAGGATAGGGCTTGAGGCTGTAAGGCGTCGGAGACTTGTGGAATTAGAAAATGAGGAAAGAAGATGGAAAGAAGAAATTGAAAAGTCTATGGATATATTGCCCATGTTAAAGCCTTTGTACATTGTGTATTTGGAGTGAGTCTCTATGATTAAGGATTATATCAGAGATAAATTATCTTTAGAAGGTTCTAATCTTATATTGCTGGAGGATAAAGATGACATTTTAAATGAAGAAAGTATTATAGAGATGCTGCATAAGGATGAATATGAGGTATATAATTATCAGGAACCGGATAGTTTTAGGTTTTATTATGAATTAAATTATAGAAAATTTTATGATTCTTTTGTAGAACCTAATAAGAAATTTATACTTAAGTGTAAAGAAATAAATGAAATTCCTTATGATATACAGACAGTTTTTCATCATGTGTCCATATCATTGAAAGAAATTTTCCCAAAACTTGATTATGCTGTTTTAAAAGAATTGGGTACGGACTTTTTGGGGAAAATTTATGAGGCATATCAGTTATACGATGGAAATGTGTTGGGGGAAAATGGGACAAAAGATTATGTGATGAAGGCTGTTTTTGGAATTATTCCAGAACACATAAATAATTTAAATGAGCTTGTAAAGACATTTTTACGACTGTATTACAAAAATATGGAACTACCTAAGGTGCTTTCTGATTATTTGGAGTATAAATTAAAGCAGAAAGAGAATTTGAAAGATGTACCTTTAAATGAAATTTTATCAGGAAAGGATAGATTTTTTAGATTTGTAAGGGTACAATGGAAGAATTATATCAATGATTTAATAGAAGGGACGCATAATGCCAAAATTGATTTTAGTGACTATGACATTAGGGCATATCTTGATAATATTTTTTATGAAAAATATATTGAACCTATAGAAGTGGAAAATATTGAAAGGCTTCCCAAATGGACGTATGTTGGAATTTTGTATGATGAGAATGAAAGGTATTTGAAAGAATATAGAAAAATGATAGAAAAAATAAAGGAGTTGTTGAGTTTTAGTAAGTCGTATAGGGATTGGATGAATTTGTCTTCTTTATGGGCAGAGGTTTTGAACATTTTTTATAGTAAAAAACTTGCTTTAAATGAGAATGAATTTAATGAGATAAGTAAGTTGATTGAAAACAGTTTTATGGAATGGGTTGTTTTGAATTATAGCAATCTCACTTCAATTTCTTATGTAAATGGACCTGTAATGGTTCATCAAATTCCATGGTATTTGAATTATATTATGAAAAAACAAAAATATGATAGGATAGCACTTTTGGTTTTCGATGGTATGTCGGTAGATAATTGGTATTTGATAAGAAGATATTTGAATAAAAATGCTCTGTGGAATATTGAAGAGAAAAAGTCTTTTGCATGGATCCCAACTTTGACATCCATTTCAAGGCAGGCAATTTTCTCTGGTGATATACCTTTATATTTTAAAGATACGATTTTTTCTACAAATTACGAAGAAAAACGATGGAAAAAGTTTTGGATGAATCAAGGATATAAAGGTGATGATGTTTTTTACATAAAAAATGTTATGGAGTTCAATAAAAGAGAAATAAATGATATAATAAATAACCGTAATGCGAAGATAGTAGGTATTGTTGTCAATATTATAGATGAACTAATACATAGTGCGATTTTATCAATTGAAGGATTATATCAAAACATACAGTTATGGCTTGAAAAGAGTAGGATGGAGGATTTTTTAAAAAAATTGATTTCTAAAGGATATGAGATTTTTATAGCTTCAGATCACGGAAATATTGCATCAATAGGCAAAGGGAAATTAAATGAAGGGCTTCTTGTTGAAAAAGCTGGAGAAAGGGTAAGGATATATGAGAGTGGAATAGATTATGGGAGAAGTTTATATGATGATAAATCTTTTAAATGGATTGGTTTTGGTCTTCCTAAGGAATACAATTTTATAATATGTAAAGAAAATAATGCTTTTGGTGCTCAAGGAGAACAGATGATAAGTCACGGTGGTATTTCAATTGAAGAAGTTATAGTTCCATTTGTGCACATAAGTCATATTTAAGGAGAGGGAGAAAATAGGATGAAAAAAGTAGGTTTTGCTAGAAGAATAAAACTTGAATGGCTTGATAAAGTTGTAGAATTTTATAAAAATGAAAAAGATGTTAAAAAAATAAAGGACGAGTTAGATGCGTTTTTAGTGGATCAAGTAAAAAGTAAGGTAAATAGAGGAAAAAGTATAGATGTTTTAATAAGTAGTTGGGTAGATGTTCCGGAGGAATTTAAATATCTGAGAGACAAAGCAGTGGTATTATTTGATAAGGTGTCTGAAGGAGAAAAAAAGTTTATTCATTGGTTTATGCTTATATCAGCTTTTCCTTTATTTAGTGATATTAGCACTGTTATAGGTAAGTTATTGAGTATTCAAGAAGAGTTTAAGTTAGATACTGTAAGACAGAGAATATTTGAAATATGGGGAGAAAGAAGTACAGTTAAATTTAGTACGGATAAAATAATCTCTTCAATGGTAGAATGGGGAGTTTTATCAAAAGCACAAAAACCAGGTATATATAAGAAAGCTAACACGATTGAAATAAAGAATAAAGAATTGAAACTTTTATTTTTGGAAGTATATCTTAAGTCAAATAAGAAGTCATTCATAAGTTACGCTGAAATTGATAAATTGTATGTAATATTTCCATTTGAATTGTCTTTTGAGTTAGGGGATTTTTATGATTCACCGGTTTTAAATGTGAATAAAATGGGGGATAATACGGTAATTGTTATTTAGGATAGGAAGGGATGAATATGAGCGATATACACATTGTATTGAAATATAACGATAATCTATATAGAGTTGATACAATTAAAGAACATGAGGATGTTATTAAAGATAAAGGTAAAGTTATATGGGGTATAATAAAACCTAGCGATGGTAGTCCTGGAGTAGATAGAGGAAAAATTAAACTTATAAATGAACAAATAAAAAAAGGTATTGAAACTAAAGCCTTTTTTTATACACAAGGTCGAATAACGGCTGTAGGACTAATTACAAAAATGATAGATAGAGAAGAAATGAAAAACAGTATTTATCTTGATTTGATTCCGGAATATTATAGAAAAGATATAAATAGATGTGTTGCTGGTGTTGAATTAAGTTCAATGATTAAATTGGAAGATGATACTTTTGAAAGAGCTAACCTTTATCGCTTTGGTACAGAGTTTGGTAGTGTAAGCTATGCTAATCGTGTAAATCCAATGTATGTTTCAGAAAGGACTCCTCGATCATATTTTTTTAAAAATTATGAGAAAAATATAGTTAATTTGGAAGTAATAAATAAAGAAGTAGCTTATGATAAAGTAAATACTAATGAAATAGTGTATAACGTCAAAGATGAACTTGATTACATAAAAAGTTACATAAAAAATCATGGGTTTAGCTACAATGATAAGTTAATAGAAAATTTTTATTTATCTTTGAAGTCAAAGCCATTTTTAATTCTTGCTGGTATTTCAGGTACAGGGAAAAGCAAACTTGCAAGACTTTTTGCGGAGGCTATAGGTTGCAATACCAAGAATGGACGATTTATGTTGGTACCTGTAAGACCTGACTGGTCAGATTCTACGGAATTATTAGGTTACAAAGATATGCATAATAAATTTCATCCTGGAGTTTTAACAAATTTTATAAAAAGGGCTATAAACGATATAAATAGACCTTACTTTTTTGTATTGGATGAAATGAACCTTGCACGTGTAGAGCATTATTTCAGCGATATTCTTTCAATTATAGAGTCACGAAAAAAGGATGGCGATAGAATTGTTACAGATCCCCTTTTGAACAAAGAACTGTTAGATGAAGATTCTTTCCATGAATATGGCAATTTGTACATACCTGAAAATTTATATTTCATTGGCACTGTTAATATGGATGAGACTACGTTTCCCTTTAGCAAAAAAGTGCTTGATAGAGCAAATGTTATTGAGTTTTCTGATGTAAACCTCGATTATTTTGTTGGAGATATCGAAGAAATTACTGAAAAAGTATTAAACAATAGTTTTTTGAAGAGTGAATTTTTAACATTAAATGATTGTCTTGATTATAGGGAAATTATTGATGATGTGATTTTGGTTTTAAAAAAAATTAAGGTTAGTTGTATAATTAAATGCAACAGATAAAAGAATAGAAACCATAGTGAAAATCGTGTATGATATAGGTGTCAACTAAACATCATACAAGGAGGATTTTCACTATGGTTCATAATAATGATACCACAAAAAAGCGTTCTTTTAAACACTTAAGTAGCTATGAACGAGGAGAAATCTATGCATTACTCAAAGAAGGAAGAAGTATTCGGTATATTGCTAAAAAACTTAATCGATCTCCAAGCACTATAAGCCGTGAAATTAAACGTGGAACTACTACACAACTTAGAAGTGATTTATCTTCTTATACAAGCTATTTTCCTGAAACCGGTCAAGCTATCTACGAAAAAAATCGTTCAAATTGCGGAGCTAAATTTAAAGTAGCTAAAGCAGAAGATTTCTTGAAATATGCTGAAAATAAAATATTAAATGAAAAATGGTCACCAGATGCAGTTGTAGGTTATTGTAAAAAAGACCCAAGCTGGAATAATAAAACTATTGTTTGTACTAAAACACTGTACAACTATATAGATAGAGGATTATTAAAAGTTAAAAACATTGATTTACCTTTAAAACTACGTTTAAAACCAAGAAAGAAACAAAATCGTAAAAATAAACGTATTATGGGTAAAAGTATTGATTTTAGGCCTAAAGAAGTTGAAAGCCGTGAAGTTTTTGGGCATTGGGAAATAGATACGTTAATTGGCAAGAAATCTAATGACAAGGTCCTTTTAACATTAATAGAGCGTAAGACTCGCCATGAAATAATATTCTTATTAGATGCAAAAGACAATAAATCTGTTAAAGATGCATTATCAAAATTAAAAGATATGTTTGGTGACAATTTAAGCAAGGTCTTTAAAACAATAACATCTGATAATGGTACAGAGTTTAGTGATTTAGAAAGTGCTCTTTTAGAATATGGCGTAGAAGTATATTATACACATCCATATTCATCTTGGGAAAGAGCTACAAATGAACGACATAATGGTCTTATACGACGTTTCATCCCTAAAGGTAAAAGTATTAAAGATTTATCTATAGATACGATAAAGAGAGTAGAAAACTGGCTTAATAACCTTCCACGAAAATTGTTAAATTACAAAACGCCTAAGGAATACTTTTATGAAGAGCTGGCAAAAATCTGTTAAGCCCATCCATTATAAAGTTTAGAGCTCGTTCGTGATTTGTCAAGGGCAGGCTTCGCCTGACTTTAACCCTTGACAAATCACGACCTTCGCTCAACTTGTTAACTAAGATGGGCTTAAGGTTATATATGATTTGTTCCAAATCCTATATCTACATGATTTTCATTAGGTGTTGCATTTAATATTGCAATTTATATAAAAAAAATTAATGATGTTCTAAGAGAAGGAAATTTGCATTTTGGTTATAGGGTGAGAGATGAAATAAGTTTTTATATGATATACAATGAGTTAAATGGTTTAATGGATTTTGATGAAGCGATGGATTTAGAAATATTGCAAAAGATTTTGCCCAGGATACACGGAAGCAGTATCAGTATAAAGAAAATACTTGTCGAATTATTTAAAATATGTTCTGGCAATTATGAAGCCAAGTATGAATATGAGGATATGGATGTTAGTGATAAGATGCTTAAAGATATGGATAATTGTGTATATCCAAGGTCAGCAGAAAAAATTATTTATATGGTAAGGAGATATGAAGAAGATGGATTTACGTCATACTGGCTCTGATGTTGACCTGCTTTATATATCTACTCCGAAATTTGATTTTTCAATAAAAGGCAATCCCTATCATCCTAATGTTGGAGCTTTAAATATCAATGAAAACGTAAGGGCAAAAATATATATCTCGTGTACAGAATATACTGCTAAAATTTATTCGCCAATAGAGGATAAGTTGGTGTCATATACGGGGGATAGTTATCCTCTTTTTTATGAACAGCAAAATTATGAAATTGTGATTGAGAAAAAAACTGATGATGAGGTGTCATTTTGGCATGAGAATATAAATATTAGGAACAAAGTACGTTTTGTAGGTGCTTCCAAAAGAGTATTATCAGGTATTATTAATTTTAAAAATGATATTGGATATTCAGAGCTTATTATGCTAGTTAATAATCGAGAATATCTAAAGGTAACTATTGAGGTTTTTCCTTCTAAAATTGACTATCAAAAGGATTATTATGCTCTTTTACAAGATATTAACAATGAATTATACAATCTTATATTTGATTTTTATAAAAGGACATACTTTTATAGCATGACTAAAAACAAGGTAGGAAATAGTCTTACTGAATTTTTTGCGATTATAAATCAAGTGTTTGATAAGTTAAATAAATCGATCGTGATTGTGCTAAATATGCCCCATCATGTATTAAACTTGGATTCGGCAAGTGAATTTACGAAATGCCCAAATAGAGCCATTTGAGGGCTAAATTAAGTGAAAAATTTTTTACAAAAAATATATGGAGATTCCCCTTTTTCTGATAAAATTTAAGTGTCAAACAAAAACATTAACAGAAAGGAGAATCTCCATAATATGAGTTTAACACTTAATCTTACAAAAGAAAAGGGGTTTTCAAAATATATTTTGCCAGCAACTTTTGATAATTTTACAGTATCAAACAATGTAACTTTCACCTATATCCAAGCATTTAAAGAAAAAATCGGCTTTAATAAAATTCTTTCAAGCATATTATCCTTTAAAAAAGCACCAAATGCTGTTTTTCAACCAGCCGAGATTATTGACTTTATGATTGATTCTGTAATTCAAGGGAATACCCGCTTTCTTCACATGGACCAACTAAGATATGATAATGCATACACAGAAATTAAAGGGCATAAAGTTCCCAGCGAAAAAGTATGCAGAGACTTAATTAAAGCTTTGCCTGAAAGTTCTCTTGAAGAATTAAGACTTATTAACAAGACTTTGCTTTCCTTGCAATCTAAAGGAACGAAACGTGAAGTCATTATGAATTTTGATGATACAGTTTGTACTATATTTGGAGAGCAGGAAGGTGCTTCAGTAGGTTATAATCCAAGGTACCATGGTCGACCATCTTTCAAAGAGAAAATCGGCATTATTGCTAATACTGATGAACTTGTTAATGTTACTCTTGAAGAAGGTAAACATCACACAAATCATGGTTTCTTAGATTTTGTAAAATCTTGCGAAGAACAGCTTCCTGAAAATTGGATAATTAAGCGAGTACGCGTTGACCGTGGAGCATTTGACTACGATAATATGCTGTATTTTGAATCTAAAGGTTATGAATATGTAATGAAAGCTAAAAATCAGGCATGGATCAGATGCTTTATAGACTATGTCAATCAAAGAGAACACCTTTATCCTTGGACTGAAATAGATAAAACCTTTAGTGTAAATGAAATATATGCAAAAATGCCTAAATGGGATAAAGTACGCAGAATTGTGATTATACGCAAAAAACTGCCACAGCCCAAAACAGGGCAGATTTGTATGGATATAGACGAATTCAAATATGAATATCAAGCTATAGTAACAAATATTGAGTACATGACACCTGAAGAAATATTTCATGAATACAACCAACGCTGCGACATTGAAAACAAAATAGATGAACTAAAAGAAGGATTTGCTTTTTCAAAAAACAGTCAAAGAAACAAATTTTGCAACGAAATATTTTTGCTTATCAAAATGATCGCTTACAATCTCCATAATTGGTTCAAAAGGACTATCTTGCCAGAGTTTATGAGTCATCATGAGATAACCACAATAAGGCGAATATTATATAATGTACCTGGTAATCTTGTTGGGAAAGGACGTTATAGGCATATACGTTATCCTAATAATCCGTTTCTTAAAACTGTGATAACGTATATACGAAAAGCACTAATGGTATTTTGCTTAACATAGTAAACACATAGAATATACCAAAAAATATACCAAATGATAGAAACCGCCATATCAAGTAGACGGTTAGCTTTGCTATACCTTAAAAGAGTAAATTAACTGTAAAAAAGGATATAGCTTTTATTCTTTCAATGTAAATATGCAGTTATCAAAGTGCAAAACTTATAACAAAACACCGTTTTTTTTACATTCATGGAAATTGAATTTTTAATTTGCTTGCTACTTGCCGAATTCAAGTTTACTATTCCAAGGAGGTAATATGAATGAAGACGATAAAGAAGTATATCTTAAAGTACAAATTTTTGATTATAGTAAACGCTGTACTTGTAATTTTTGTATCAGCCCTTAAAGCCTTGCAGGCAATACTTTTTAAAACAATTGTTGATACTTCCGTTGGAAATTTAAGTTACAGCATTTCTACATTAATATGGTATTCGGTGGGGTTTTTGGTAGCTGTATTTACGGCTGAGACCTTATCAAAAGCAGCTTCTGCAGCTTTTAACAAAAAAGTGATGATAGACTACAAACAATCCATTATAGAAAGCTTTATCAATTCCAAGAGAAGAGGAAAAATTACAAGTTCTGAATTAATATCCTTGCTTAGCAATGACGTGAGAATGATAGAGAATAATTATCTCACAAGTTTGATTAGCATTATGGAGGATATTTTGCTATTTGTCGTGTCTTTATATCTATTATTGCGTATAAACGTTTATCTCACTATAATCATTTTTATTTTTGGATGGGTTCCAGTGATTATACCTCAACTTTTCACAAAGATAAATCAAGAGCTAAAAGCAGAGTACCTCAAAAAACTTGAGAGATTCACCAACAGGATAAAAGAGATGGCTCAAGGATTTGAAGTAATAAAAGCCTTCAACATAGAGGGTAAAATACTCGATATGGCATCAAAAGATAACAAAGAAGCAGAAATGGCAGGGTATAAATCTGATGCATTTCAAGGATTTCAAGGGGCATTGTCTATTGTTTCAGGATTTGCAATGTTTTTTGTGAATATTCTTCTAGCGACCTATTTAGTCATAAAAGGTTACATAACAGTAGGTTCTATGATTGCTGCTGTACAGCTTATGAACTATATAGTAAATCCTTTGATTTCCGCATCTGTATATGCAACAAAAATAAAGTCTGTTGAAAAAATAGCAGATAAGATTCAAAAAGAAATAATAGATGCCAGCAAAGAGGAAATTTCACAAGGGGATAAGCAGTTTGAATTCAAAAATTCCATAGAAATTAAAAGCTTAACCTATTCTTATGATGGAAAGAGGAATGCTCTATCAAACATAAATATCAAATTAGATAAAGGGAAAAAGTACACTCTAGTTGGAGAAAGCGGATGTGGGAAAACTACTTTACTAAAAGTCTTATTAAACCACATTACTGATTATGAGGGGCAAGTACTTATTGACGGAGTAGATATAAGGTCCTTTGACCCGGCCTCTTATTACAAAAAAGTTAGTATTATACAGCAAAAGGTTTTTATGTTTAAAGACACATTAAGGAATAATATTTGCCTGTACAGCGACTGTACGGAGGAAGAGCTAAATGAGGCATTAAGACAATCTGGTCTAGTTCAGGTTGTTGAAAAACTTCCAAATGGACTTAATACAGTAATAGGTGAAGGCGAAGTAGAATTATCCGGAGGGGAGATGCAGAGAATAGCTATTGCAAGAGCTCTTATCAAAAAAGCGGAACTATTGCTCATAGATGAGGCTACAGTAGCTTTAGACAAAGTTACAGCGAGTGATATAGAGAGGACGCTTATAAATTTAGATGCGACAGTACTTGCTGTAACCCATAAATTAGACCCGGATATACTGAAAAGGTATGATGAAATATTTGTGATGAAAGATGGAGAAATCATTGAAAGAGGTACATTAGATGAGCTATTAGAAAAGAGAGGATATTTCTATTATATGTATAATTATGGGATTGATGAAAAAGAGGAAATGGAGACCATAGAAGAAGCTGTATGAAATAATCAAGTTGAAGAGATAACTTCTCTTGTCTAAAAGAAAAAAGTCCTCCACAAAAAGGAGGGCTTTTTATCTATTGTCTGTTAAAAAATATTGTTTCACTGTTATCATAAACAGAAGTGTGAAAAGTTTTTGTAATTATAACTATATCTCCTCTTAGGATGCATGGAGATCGAAGAAAAGAAATATTTCTAAATATTCCAATTTCATTCACGACTTTTTATTACAAGCATATTGTTTTCCTTAGAAATTTCCAAATTATAAAACTTCCTGCAGGACTCCATAATCGTCTTTATAAGTTTTTCCTGACCAGTTATTTCGAGTAAATGTATAGATTTAGATAAAGAGTCTTTGTATTCTTCTCTGCCGAGATTGTACTCTGCAATTGCTTTTCTAAAATACAGAAGTCCCAGACCACTTAAAATATTATTTTTTACACAGGTTCCTATTCCAAGATTTGCATAATGTAAAGCTTCTTCGTCAAGCGAAAGAATGTGATAAGTATATGATATATTGTAATACAACCTTATTCTCGTTTCCCATTCTTCAGAAGAAAGATTATGTAAGCAGAATAAGAGGACTTCAAGGCTTTTTTCTGCACCTTCTATTTTTTTAAGGAGCAAAGCCATGTTCATTAGAATTCGAATTTCCATGTCACTGTAAACAAAATCCGCATAATTAGAAAGAGAGAAATTTGGGATAGTGATTTCCATCGCTTTTTGAAGCTTTTCCATAGCTTTTTCATAATTTTCATTGATTGTTTTTTCAAAGACAGACTCAGCAGTTAGTAAAAGTTGATTTAATAACTTAGAGTAATATAGGCTCATATCACCTTTTTCAAGCAATTTCTTTAACCTATCAATATCATCTCTCAAACTTTCAAAATCTCCGCTTTCGAGTTTCTTTTCTAGAGAGGATTTTATGTCAAAGAAGATAGAATAATCATTTAATCTGTATTTTAGGAGCAACTCATTTAAATCTTTTTTATAAAGGTGTGACAATAACTCTAGAGTTTCATGTTTGGGTATGACTTTACCGTTTTCAATTTTTCTAAGTGTATCTCTGCTGATGAAAGCTTGTTCAGCAACATCGCTTTGGGAAAGTCCCAGAGATTTGCGAATATTTTTAAGTTCTTCACCAAATGCTTCTAAATCGTAATAGAAACCATCCATTTTTTAACACCCCATGCCGATTCAAATCGGCTTGAAATTATCCTGGTTATTATCTATTATATAGTTAAAAGAAGGAAATGTAAAGGGCAGGTGAAGATGGAATGAAGAAGAAATTGCTGGTTATTTTCTTTATTGTTAATATCTTATTTACATTTTGTTTCTTGAGTTCCTTAGGAGATAGAGGGGTAGTACCATTAGGAGAAGAGGATGCAATAGACTTACATTATATAGTTTTTCATAATACAGTATAACTCCATGAAATGCGAATTTCAAAAAATTAGATGTTAATCTGTGAATCTGACAATTTTTAAAATTTTACACAATTTTGTTCAATATATACACAAAAAAGGAAGAGGACTATCAAAAGGTATAGACCAAATAAAAAATTGTGATAAATGTGTATAACTCATAATTTAAATTCGTGATTAGTTCATTAAAAGCCCCCCTGAATTTTATAATATTTCAGAAGGAGATGAATGGTGATGAACAAGAAAATAACAAGCCTGTTTGTAATTCTTTTGATAGTTACTTTTACTACTTCTGCATATGCGGCAATTACTACGATTGTATATCAGTCAGGTCCAAATCTAGTTAAGTCTACGGAGTACTATCAATACAAATACGTTGGTTACATTCAATTGACCTCAGCTTATAATGATAATGGTTGGAGTAGATTACGAGGCTATATAAGGTATTATATTCCTAATACAGATAAAGATACTGGTAGATGTTATACTGACTGGTCACTAAATGGAGAACTCGTCAGTAGAGAGATTACTTTTTATGATACCTTAAATCCGTTTGCTGAAAAAGTACGGTTTGAATATGGATTTGACTCTGTACCATATGGTAGCGGAATTTTACCATTTACTATATCTACACCAATGGTGGAAGTTTTTGAAATAAAAATTGGTAAATAAGACAAACCACTTGTTTATTACACTTGGCAGATAAGAGTGTTTTAAAAGGGGGCTTTTTATAGGGCTTTCCGGTTCGGAGAAGACAACATTGTATATGTTGTAGTTCATATAATGAGAGGAGAATTAAAAAATGAAAAACAAATTTATACTTTTCACACTGACTTTTATTTTTTCTGTAGCACTTCTCATTTTTTCTTTGTTTACATATTTCAGAGCAGATACGATTTTAAAAAATCCTTTGGGACTTAGTGAGAATTTTGTCGAGCTTCAAATTTCCCCTCCTTTTGATCCTCAACTAGCCTTAGACGTTGAAACAGCCCATAAAGTTAGAGAGGAAATGTATAAAATTGTTAAAAATAAAAATATTGTAATGGTATATTGGGACATAGAGGATGTTGGACTTGGTTTATATGACCCAATAAACTTTTACAAGTCAAACTTATTAAAAGAAGGGGATATGTTTTCTGCTGTGTCTGATAAAGACATAATCATAAAGGAAGATTCTTATTCTTATGATTACAATGTAAAAAGATTAGGTAGAAATTATATTGAAGACAATGCAGAAGGTAAAAGACTAAACATAGTAGGAGTATACGATTCAAGACATCCCCTCTATGACAAAACTCATGAATATATATACAACTATTTTAGCAAGGCTAATAATATTTTTGGATTTTATTATTTTGATTCTAATTCAAAAGAAGAGGTAGGTCAAATTGTTAGTGATATTCAAAAGATGCTGCAAAAATACGGGTATTTATATGACATTACTGATGAAGGCTTTTACAAGGGTAATCTTACAAATATTATCTCTTCAATACTGCTTTCTAAAATTTATTTGCCTCTATTTATAGCCTTTTTTTTCGTATGTGTAAACTTGTATTTTTTCTATTATATACTTTTGCATAATCAGAAAAAAGTTATGATTATACATTCAATATTTGGAGCAACAAATGTAAAGCTTTTGCTAAGGTATACAAGAGAAATATTGAAGTACTTATTTTTAAGCTCTGTGCTAGTCACAATTTTTTACAAACTATTTTTTGCCAGCAGTATTTATGATGTTTCGATTAAAACACTATCAATTGTCGTATTGGCAAATGTCTTATTGGGATATGCAATATGGTTTTTGGCGTTTTTAACTGTAGACTACAGGTTAAACCGAAAGGGTGAAGTATATGATTACGCAGTTTAAATTAGCTTTTAAAGATATTAGAAAAAACAAATGGAAAATTCTTTTATTTATTTTCCAAATGGCAATTTTTTTGTTTTTTACAATTATAATTTTAGAACAGTTTGTACAGATGAGTTACCACAGCAAAACACTAAAGATTGTAAAAAATAACAATATAATCTTTTTTAAAGATTACATAAACCAGTGGGAACGTCCTTTTATTGACAAGGAGATATATTATTTTTTTGAAAATCTTTTTGACAGGAGTGGTAATGCGTACTCCGTAATGGAAAATGCAGGTACTACAGAATTTTCACAAGAACATCCCGATGCGAAAATAGTTATAGGGGTGGGGAATTTTGATAAAATTTTTGGCATTGATAAATACAAAGATACAGAAAAACCCTCATACGTTTTTATAGGTTCTGATGTAAAAAGCATCAAGATTGGAGATGAAATTAAATTGGGAATTTTTAATAGGCAAACGTACAAGGTTGATGGAAGATTAGAAAAGGGAGAGGGTTATATAAATAAAGGCAGATACAGAAGTTTAGACGACAAAGTACTGGTTTTGACTTCATCAAGAGAAGTAGCAACATTGTACCAAACAGGAGGGTTTCTTGAGTTAATACAAAATATTCATATTACAAAATCGGAGGAAGACGAGATTGACAAAATTGTAGAAATGGCAAATAAGACTAAAAAAGTTACTTTAATTCCTGAAAAATTGGATTTAAAAAGTATAATTGAAAAGGACTATAATGAGGACTTCATGAATTTTATATTTTTTTCAAGCTTTCTTATAAACATGGGGATATTCATAATAGTTGGATTGGTTTCTTTCCTTTATGTAATGATAGAGCGCAACTTTACAGAATATGTTGTTCATCAAATATACGGGGCTACTAAAAAAGATTTATATTTGCGCATAACTATTTTTGTGGTTTTAGTTGTCATTTTGCCATTAGCTATATTTTTAGCTATACCTAATATGCTTTTATTGCCAAGCACCAAGTGGGTATGGTGGTTTGTCTTTACGTTTTATTTTATAACAATATTATTTGTATCCATTTTGTCTGTTGGGAGATTGAACAAAAAAGACTTAACAGCATTTTTAAGGAGGGATAATTAAGCATGCTCATAAAAACAGAAAATGTAAAAAAAGAATACATGAGTGGAAAGAAGAAGAATCTGGTTTTAAAGGGAGTAAACTTAGAAATAAATGCGGGAGAAAAGATTGCTATAGTAGGACCTTCAGGCTCTGGCAAAACAACACTTCTTAATATAATAGGATTATTACTTCCCGCAACAGAAGGGGAGGTTTACTTAGCTGGGAAAAGAGCATCAACTTTAAAGGAAAAAGAAAGGGCAAAACTCAGAAATAAATTTTTTGGTTATGTATTCCAGGAATTTCTTTTGGTAGAAGAAGACACGGTATTTCAAAATATAGAAATACCTCTTTTGTACTCTTTGACAAAGAAAACAAAATCGGAGAAAAGAAAAATGGTTGAAGAAGTTTTGGAAAAAGTGGGTTTGGAAGTTAAAATAAACGAAAAGGTCAGGAACTTATCAGGAGGAGAAAGGCAAAGGGTGGCAATAGCAAGAGCTATAATAAATGACCCTGAGGTAATCCTTGCAGATGAACCGACAGGTTCGTTAGATGCAGAAAACGGGGAAAAAATCATGGACATTCTGGAAAGTTTGGTAGACAAGGGTAAAACTTTATTGATTGTAACACATAATGAAGCTATTGCAAAAAGATGTGACAGGATATTCAGAATAAAGGATGGATATGTGGAGATAGAAGAGTAACACAGTTTTGGTTATTTTTAATACCCATGCCAATTCAAATCGGCTTGTAATTGTTTCCTTTACCATGTATTATATAGATAAGGAAAGGAAAAGTAAAGCTACTTTTATATTCATATTTTCGGATGTTTCTTTTTTATCAATAGATAAAAATGGTTTAAGAGAAAAAACAGTTTTATTATTTAAAGGGTATCGAAGTTAGATTCAATAAGAGGAAGATTTAAATAAATGCAAAATTTAAAGGGTAATATACAATTTTTCTTGGCAGTACCATTATTTTCAAATCTTTTTACCTCTTTAATGGCGCCTTTTTGGGTAGTATATTTTAACAGAATTAATTTGGATTTTGCACAAATTTCACTGCTCATAATTATAAATCATGTAGCGGTTACATTATTTGAAATACCAACTGGTGCTCTTGCTGATACATAATCAAACAGGAGGGACGGTTCCTTCTGTTTGATTTTTTCAGATAAAAGGAACCGTCCCCCTTGTTTGACTGTGGGAAGAAGATGCAATTGACTTGCACTCATAGAGATGGGACAAAAGATCTAAAGTTTCCTGTTTGGGTATGACTTTACCGTTTTCAAATTTTCTAAGTGTATCCCTGCTGATGAAAACTTGTTCAGTAACATCGCTTTGGGAAAGCCCCAGAGATTTGCGAATATTTTTAAGTTCTTCACCAAATGCTTCTAAATCGGAATAGAAACCATCCATTTTTTAACACCCCATGCCGATTCAAATCGGCTTGAAATTATGTTGGTTATTATCTATTATATAGTTAAAAGAAGGAAATGTAAAGAGCAGGTGAAGATGGAATGAAGAAGAAGATATTAATTATGTTCTTTGTTGTAAACATTTTATTTACATCTTGCTTTTTTAGTCCATTAGGAGAAGGGAAAGTAGTTCCACTGTGGGAAGAAGATGCAATTGACTTGCACTCCTATGACTCCATTGGGATGAAATGATGGGGTGAATCGATTTAGTTTTCTTTTTAAAGTACATAAAACGCCAGAGACAAATGCAGGTGACAGTTCCTTTTATCCGATTTCTAGATTCCAAACAAAAAGAACCGCCTTCTTTGTTTGGATTATTTGTGTTAAAGTCCAAATTTTCGGATAATTTATTTTAAAAATCCCTTTTCAAATCTTATACCACTGTATTTTACTCTCTTAGAAGCCATTTTACAAATTTAGCCTATTGTAACTTACAGTTACAAAATTAAAAATTTTCACTGGTGATATAGTTTTTTTACTTGGAATATTGACGTACATTAGTGTAACTCCAGCTTATGTGAATGATAAAAAAGAGGTGCTCCAATATCTAGTAGCAGAAGAAAGAGAACCAAGGATACATGGAGATATAAATAATCCATGGGGTGGATAGAAGCTTAGAAATTGAAAAGTATTTTTCATATCCAATGCTTACTATCGTAGAAGATACTATTATAAATAGAAAAGATGCAAAGCAAAAGTAGATTTCAGGCAGGTTGAATGCACATCTTAGAACTGTGATATAAATACAAATAAAAAGTTTTAAGATGTGCTCAGCATAAAAATTGTTTAGGGGGAGGTGTCAATGGTGAGAAAGATAAATTTCGACCCCATCGTTAATCCAGCATTTTGTGGTTTAGCGAAAATATGCGGCGTTGAAATTAAGTAAAAATTAGGTGAGATGTGTAGTTTGAAAGACTACATATCTCACCCTCCTTTTTTCCTTGATCATAATTGGATTATAAGAAGGAGCGTGTTTTCGATGTATTATGAAAAGGCTAATGTTTATATTACTAATGACAAGAAAATATTATTTGATTTGAATAAATATGATATATACGAGATTGATGATGAAACTTTCAACTTATTTGAAGAAATATATTTTGAGGTAGAAAAAGGAGTTTTATTTGATGAAAACATTAATGAAAGCACTCCTAAAAAGAAAGAAATATATGAACTGTTGTTTAGATTTCGGAATTATAACAGTAGTGGAGAAAGAGAGACTACCCAGATAAGGATCCACACGAGCAATGAGTGTAACCTTAAGTGCAAGTACTGTTATGCAAACCATGGGGACTATAACCAAGGGCAAGCTATAATGACAGAAGAAATAGCGGAAAAAGTAGCTGATTTTATAAAGTTAAATTTTCCAAAAGTTAAAGTTATAGTATTTTTTGGAGGAGAACCTTTACTTGGATTTAAAGCTATAGGAAAGATATGTGAAAAAATGGGAAAAGAAACACATTACATTGTTTACACTAATCTTACGATTTTAAATGAAGAAATAATAAAACTAATTAACGAGTATAGTATAAATGTTACAGGAAGCATAGATGGTCCAAAGGAAATACATGATCTTAATAGGGTATATAAAAGGAACGGAAGAGGAAGCTTTGATATTGTTAGGCACAATGCTAGGAAACTTATGGAGGAAACAGAATATTTCGATACGGTGGATGCCGTATATACTCTTCCAGCTCAAAAAAAGTATTCTAAACATCAGATCGCAGAGTACCTTTACAAAGAATTTAAAGTAAAATATATTGCTATTGGCGATGTGATTACAGAAGATGAAACGCTTAAAGTAGAAAAGGAAAAGGTCCAAGATATAGAAAAAGAAGTTGAATATGTGTTTGACAATATAATCGCTGATAGGTTTATTTATCTAAATGAATACTCTCTTCCATTAATATCATTTTTCTCCAAATCATATAATGATAATTTTTGTACTACAGGTATCTCAAATATTACGATAACAGCCAGCGGGGATATATGGCCATGCCAATTGTTCATTGGGAGAAATGAATATCATATGGGGAAAATAGATTTTAACGACATTACAAACTTCGATTTTAAAAAATTCAATAAGGTGTCAGATAATTTTTACAAAATAAAGAAATCTAGATTTTCAGAATGTCAGAAATGTATTGCTAGATATTGGTGTGTAAAGTGCTTGGGAGCTATACAAAAAAATAACTTAGAAGAAAATATCATAACAAGTGAGTGTATAAATATACGGAAAATAACAGAAATAGTCTTAGAAAAATTAGGATATTACATTTTAAATGGCAATTTTGAAAAACTATACGGCAACCTAAGGAAAACAACAAAAGGAATTGAGGATAAATTTTTAAATGTTGTGTGAAAAGGAGTGAAAGACCTGTATGAGAGAATTTCTATTCAAGTATAAAAAAGAGTTTGTGCTTGCAGTATTTTTCTTAGTAGCTTCTGTATTGATAAATATTTACTTTGCTTTTATTTATAAAAAACTCATAGATGTAGCAACTACACGTGATTTGGTGAAATTTTATTCTGTTGTCAAATTCGCAGTAATGTTTACCATATTGGAAGCAGTAGTTGGATGGTTAAATAGAACAACTCGATTTCATTACATGAAAAAAACTTTGATATACCTAAAAGACAGGTTATTTAGAGCAATCATTAAAAAGGATGTGGAACATTTTAATGAAGTTAATACAGGTAAGTACATTTCAATTATTTCAAATGATGTAAAGATTGTAGAAGAGGATTATTTTAACAATTTCTTTAGGCTTTTAGGCAGTGCAGTAGGATTTGTGGCTGCATTAATTTCTCTATTTATATTAAGTTACAAAATAACTGTGATGATAATACTCATGGCAATTCTTAGTGTAATAATTCCTCGCATTTTTGATGATAAGATTGCTAAAATGAGAAACGATTATTCTGAGAGCTTAGAACTTTTTACTATAGAATCTAAAGATACTCTTACAGGACTTGAAGTGATAAAGAGCTTCGGGATAGAGGATAAAGTACATGAGAAGTTTTCAAAAGTTAATGAAGATGTGGAAGATAAAAAGCTTAAATACAGCGTGCTTTTAAATACCTCTGACACCATGTCAGAAATTTTAAGTAGCTTTATTTTCCTCTCTGTATTTGCAGTAGGTTTATACTTTAATATAAAAGGAGAGATGACTTTAGGAACGATGATTGCCTGTGTACAGCTTACCAATAACATAATTATGCCAATATACAGTATGGGTCAAAATCTCAACAGGATACTCTCATTAAAGAGCATATCACAGAAGATAAATGAAGTATTACAGGAAAAGGAAGAGAGGAATGATTATATACCAGTAAAATCTTTTAACGACTCAATAGAATTTAAAAACGTATCTTTTAGCTACACAGGGGAGACAAAAGCTTTGGATAATATAAACTTTACAATCAAAAAAGGAGGAAAGTACGCATTAGTAGGGACAAGTGGAGCAGGGAAATCCACAATACTCAAGTTATTGTTAAAACAATATGAAAACTATGAAGGAGAAATAAAATTAGATGGGATAGAATTAAGAAGAATAGACAAGAAAGACTTATTCAAGATAATAACCCTATTACATCAGAATGTATTCATATTTGACGGGACAGTAAAAGACAACATAACCCTATTTAATGACAGATACACGGATGAAGAAGTAGTAAGAGCGGCGAAGATAGCAGGATTAGGGCCGTTATTAGAGAAATTGCCAGAGGGGATATTAAGTGATGTAGGAGAAGGGGGAAAACTTTTATCGGGAGGGGAGAGGCAGAGGATAGCGATAGCTAGGTCAATAATAACAAATGCGTCAATACTGGCACTGGATGAAGCGACAGCGGCGTTAGACAATGAGACGGCGTATATGATAGAGAAGACGATACTAGATATGGACATAACAGCGATAGTTGTAACACACAGGTTGTGGAGTGAGCTACTCAAAAGGTATGACGAGATAATAGTATTAAGGGATGGAAGGATTGTGGAGAAAGGAAGGTTTGATGATTTAATGAAGATGAAAGGGTATTTTTACAGTTTGTTTAATATAGAGAAGCTGGATAAAGTAGAGGAGCGTATAGAAGAAGAGGGAATATATGTGGTGTAAGGTAAAGTGTTTTATAGAGGAGGATGAGCCAAAGTGAAGGCATTTTTGTTAAAATATAAAAAAGAATTTGTAATTGTAGTATTTTTTGCAATTCTTGCTGCTCTGATGAATGTTTTTGTAGCATTTATCTTAAAAATGTTTTTTGATGTAGCTACAATAGGCAGATTAGAGAATTTTTATACTGCCGTTGAAATAGCATTGGTTTTTGTGATTTTCAACAGCCTTGTACTCTGGTTGGCTCAAATATCTAAATTCGACTATATCAAAAAGAGCTTAATACATTTAAAAAATGTACTCTTTGAGAAAATTATAGGAAAAGATTTAAATCAATTTGATGAAGTAAATACCGGTAAATATATTTCAATTGTTTCCAACGATATAAACATGATAGAAGAAAATTATTTCAACAACTTTTTTGAACTGGTAAGCAGTGGAGTGGGATTTTTAGCAGCACTAATTGTTTTATTCATACTTAGTTATAAAATTACCTTTATAATAATTGGTTTGACAGTTTTAAGCATGTTAATACCGAGAGTTCTGGATAGAAAGATAAGCGATTTAAGATGAATTTTCTCACACAGTTTAGAAGAATATACGAGTATGGCAAAAGATATCCTCGCGGGGTTTGAGGTAATAAAAAGCTTTGGCATAGAAGGAAAGGCAAAAGAGAATTTTGAAAATGTAAATGAAGAAGTAGAGAAAAATAAGCTCAAATTCAATTTAGTACTGAATATGGCAGATGTAATTGGGTATTTTTTAGCTTTGGGTTTAATGTTAGTAGTGTTTAGATTAGGTATGTGGGAAGAAGATGCAATAGAACTACACTCCTATAATTCCATTGGGATGAAGTAATGAGTGAATCGATTTAGTTTCCTCTTTAAAGTACATCAAACGCCGGGGATGGTTCCTTTTGTCCGATTTTTAGGTTTCAAACAAAGAGAACCGTCCCCTTTGTTTGGATGATTTATGTTAAAATCCAAATTTTCAGATAATTTATTTTAAAAATCCCTTTTTAAATCCTGTACCACTGTATTTCACTGTTTTTGAAGCCATTTTACAAATTTAACCTGTTGTAACTTACAGTTACAAAATTAAACTTGAATTCGGCAAGTAGCAAGCAAATTAAAAATTCAATTTCCATGAATGTAAAAAAAACGGTGTTTTGTTATAAGTTTTGCACTTTGATAACTGCATATTTACATTGAAAGAATAAAAGCTATATCCTTTTTTACAGTTAATTTACTCTTTTAAGGTATAGCAAAGCTAACCGTCTACTTGATATGGCGGTTTCTATCATTTGGTATATTTTTTGGTATATTCTATGTGTTTACTATGTTAAGCAAAATACCATTAGTGCTTTTCGTATATACGTTATCACAGTTTTAAGAAACGGATTATTAGGATAACGTATATGCCTATAACGTCCTTTCCCAACAAGATTACCAGGTACATTATATAATATTCGCCTTATTGTGGTTATCTCATGATGACTCATAAACTCTGGCAAGATAGTCCTTTTGAACCAATTATGGAGATTGTAAGCGATCATTTTGATAAGCAAAAATATTTCGTTGCAAAATTTGTTTCTTTGACTGTTTTTTTGAAAAAGCAAATCCTTCTTTTAGTTCATCTATTTTGTTTTCAATGTCGCAGCGTTGGTTGTATTCATGAAATATTTCTTCAGGTGTCATGTACTCAATATTTGTTACTATAGCTTGATATTCATATTTGAATTCGTCTATATCCATACAAATCTGCCCTGTTTTGGGCTGTGGCAGTTTTTTGCGTATAATCACAATTCTGCGTACTTTATCCCATTTAGGCATTTTTGCATATATTTCATTTACACTAAAGGTTTTATCTATTTCAGTCCAAGGATAAAGGTGTTCTCTTTGATTGACATAGTCTATAAAGCATCTGATCCATGCCTGATTTTTAGCTTTCATTACATATTCATAACCTTTAGATTCAAAATACAGCATATTATCGTAGTCAAATGCTCCACGGTCAACGCGTACTCGCTTAATTATCCAATTTTCAGGAAGCTGTTCTTCGCAAGATTTTACAAAATCTAAGAAACCATGATTTGTGTGATGTTTACCTTCTTCAAGAGTAACATTAACAAGTTCATCAGTATTAGCAATAATGCCGATTTTCTCTTTGAAAGATGGTCGACCATGGTACCTTGGATTATAACCTACTGAAGCACCTTCCTGCTCTCCAAATATAGTACAAACTGTATCATCAAAATTCATAATGACTTCACGTTTCGTTCCTTTAGATTGCAAGGAAAGCAAAGTCTTGTTAATAAGTCTTAATTCTTCAAGAGAACTTTCAGGCAAAGCTTTAATTAAGTCTCTGCATACTTTTTCGCTGGGAACTTTATGCCCTTTAATTTCTGTGTATGCATTATCATATCTTAGTTGGTCCATGTGAAGAAAGCGGGTATTCCCTTGAATTACAGAATCAATCATAAAGTCAATAATCTCGGCTGGTTGAAAAACAGCATTTGGTGCTTTTTTAAAGGATAATATGCTTGAAAGAATTTTATTAAAGCCGATTTTTTCTTTAAATGCTTGGATATAGGTGAAAGTTACATTGTTTGATACTGTAAAATTATCAAAAGTTGCTGGCAAAATATATTTTGAAAACCCCTTTTCTTTTGTAAGATTAAGTGTTAAACTCATATTATGGAGATTCTCCTTTCTGTTAATGTTTTTGTTTGACACTTAAATTTTATCAGAAAAAGGGGAATCTCCATATATTTTTTGTAAAAAATTTTTCACTTAATTTAGCCCTCAAATGGCTCTATTTGGGCATTTCGTAAATTCACTTGCCGAATCCAAGTTTAAATTTAAATAATTAGGGTATATTCAAAAGTAGCTAAAAAGGTAGGTTTTCTTCTTTCTTAAAAATATTTCTATGTTGTATATAAAAGAATAATTCGACAAATATGAGGGGAAATTCTACATAAAAGATAAAGAATTCAAGAGTGATAGGAAAAAGTATGTCTCCAGAATCGCTTAAATGAAGGCTTTTGAATTTTGCACAAGTCTATTTCAAAAAGCAAGGAGGTGAAAAATAAATGAAGGTACTTTCACCAGCAAAGTTAGAACAAAATGGATTAAAGGTAATTCCACCACTTTGTGGACCTTGTTCCCATTTGGGTGGATGTAGAAGTATTGAGATATACTAAAATAAAAGATACAAACTATTCTTGAATAAAAAATGCTGTGCTCATAAGAGAGTAACCAATATGTGCCTTATGAGCACAGCAAGGATTTCTTTTTTGTGGGTTTTGGTTTTGATAATTACTGCTTTTGACACGAAGCAAGAAGCTTTCTCTTTTCTCAAATCCTTCTCTATAATCTTTTCCCTACCAAGTATTGTAAGGTTTAATATACCTCAAAATTAGAGGTTTATCTGACATAATTTATAGACTTTAGGGGTGTGAAAAATGAAATTTACAAAATTTTACTCTTTTTTAGATGTAAACCAACATCATTATTTGTTAAATACCATAAATTCTGCGTTGATAGAGCTGGATGATGAACACTACGAGAAACTTAAAAAAGCTTTTTATCTAAATAATCCAGATGTCATTGAAACCGATGAAAAAAATGTACTAGCAGACAATGGTTTTTTAATTGAAGACACAATAGATGAGTACTTGAGTATTCGAAACAAGTATCTTTTCTCTAAGTATAACGTTTCTTATAATTTGAAGTTAGATATTGCTGTTACTAATAAATGTAATTTTTCTTGTGTATATTGTTACGAAAATTTTTCTGATAGTAAGATGTCATTTGAACTTAATGATGAAATAAAAAGCAAATTCTGTAATAATTTGAGAAAATATTTAAATCATATGATAATGAATTATAAAGTAAAATCGCTTCAAGTAACTTGGTATGGTGGTGAACCTTCACTTGAATGGTCCTTAATCTTTACATTAAATAATGAGTTTATAAAATTAGGAAATGAACATCATATACGATATAAAAATGTGATTGTTACTAACGGTTTTTTAATTGACGAAAGTATAGCTACTAAATTATCGCAACAAAACACAGAATATGTACAAATAACTGTTGATGGACCCGAAATAATTCATGATAAGAGAAGATATCTTGCTAATAAAAAAGGGACCTATTCAAAGATTTTAGATGGGATATACAATCTTCTGAAAAACGGAGTAAATACAGTTGTAAGAGTAAATATTGATAAAGGTAATATAGATTATATTGAGATATTAATAGAGGAATTATATAGTAGATTTCAAACGTTTGTAGGAAAAGGTTTGCTTTCACTTGATTTAGCAAGAGTATTTGGGCATCGAGATTCTTTTTCACTTTCGGAGTTTTATAGCAAACGTAAAATTATTATGAAAAAAGCAGTAAAATTAGGATTTATTAACCCATCACTTGAAAGTGGTGGTGTAAGAGCATATTGTAATGCAGAAACTGATGTACTTAGTAATCTTACTATTGATGTTTTTGGGAATATATACAAATGTTGGAATTATGTTTTTGTCAAGGATTCTAGCTATTGTACTTTAGATGAGCTTATTGAAAATAATTTTGAAATATTACCTCAAAACAAAAATAGATTGGATTACGTGGAAAAAGTGTCACTTCTAAATGCTAACAATGGGCAATGCTTAAAATGTAAATATATTACATACTGTGCTGGTCTATGTCCAGATGTGAGAAAAAAAATAGCAAACGGAGAAGAAGAAAATATTTATAAAAATGAAAAATGCAAATCAATAGTAGAAGATTTAATAAAAGAGCAGATTAAATTAATTTATAATACAGACTAAATAAAGGGGTTTTATTATGGAAGCAATAAAAAAGTTTAAAGTTTTGTGGGAGATAATTCCTAAAAAAGATAAAATTTATTATATTGCTTACACCATAATTTCAATAATTCATTCATTATTGTTTGTTCTTTTGCCTTTCTTGTATAGAGATATTATAAACGCAGTTACTACAAGAGTTTATCCTGAAGAAAAAGTGTTTTTTTACATCGCTCTCACGATACTTGGGTATGCATCAATAAGATTGTGGAGTTTGATGAATGTATACATAAAAGAAAAAATGACTAAAAATCTTTTAGATAAGCTTTTTTCCTCTATACTTAAGATGGATTTAAAATTTTTTATAAGAAAAGATGCAGGTTACTGGGCGAGTATATTTTCAAATGATGTGAGATTTGCCTCACAGCTTTACAGCGATTTTCTTTACACTCTTCCGGCAGAATTTATCGTGTTTATTGCTATACTGGCAATTTTATTTGTCTACTGCAAACCGCTTTTAATTATAGTTACTGTTATTCTTTTTGCAGTAACCCTTATAAGTTTATTGAGAGAAAAATATGTAATTCCTCATTATGACAGAGCGCAAGAGAATTTAAGGATAACAAGTGACCATATAAATGCGTACTTAAAGGGGATAGAGGACCTCATACACTACAGAGGGGAGTCTTTTTTGAAGAAGAAATTTTTAGAGGATTTCAGCTCTTATATTGACAATATCAAAAACTATCTCTTAAGAGATTTTCTAAATGGATATTCTATAAACCTTTTTAATGAATTTGGGAAACTTGCAGCTATAGGTATGTCTTTACTGTTTTTTGTAAGGGGAGACTTTAGTTTTGGCACAGCAGTAATGCTAATAACGTTTTCTACAATGTCTTATGATAAAGCTAATTATATTGTTGAAAACTTGAAATGGCTTCAGAATTTTCCACCTCATATAGAAAAAATACAAGAGGCAATTGAATTACCGGAAGTAGAGATGGAAGATAAAGGCACAGGTAATTTTGAAGAATTGATTTTAAATAATGTTAGTTTTAGCTATGATGGAAAGCTTGTTTTAAAAAACTTTAGTATGCAGGTGAAAAAAGGTGAGATAGTTGCTTTAATTGGCAGGAGCGGGATAGGAAAATCGACTGTTTTAAAGATTATAACGGGATTTTTAAAACCTCAAAAGGGAGAAGTGATTTTTTTACAGGGGAAGCCTAAAATAGGCATGTTATTTCAAGGAGGGCGATTATTTAACCGCACTCTTAGAGAAAACTTGCTTATAGCAAAACCAAATGCCTCTGAAGAAGAATTGGTAGAAGCCTTGAAAAAGGCAGGACTGTTGGAGTGGTTTGAGAAACTGCCAAAAGGGTTTGATACACAAATAGGACAGACAGGAAAGCTTATTTCAGGAGGAGAACGGTCGAGATTGTCACTAGCAAGGACGATTTTGTTTGATCCGGAAATTCTTTTACTTGATGAGCCTTTGGTAGGTGTAGACCAAGATAGAAAAGAAGAAATACTTGATACACTAAAAGAACTGCTAAAAGGCAAAACCTGCATTTTAGTTACTCATGATAAGAGTTTATTGAGAATTGCTGACAGGACAATATATATAATGGAAGAGGAAGATGCAGTATGACTAATATAAAATGGGTGTTTCGTTCAATAAATAAAACTCTTTTGATAAGCTTTTTTGCTGTTTTTTCCGTATATTTGCTATCTGAAACAGGACTTTTAATATTGCCATTACTTTATGGGCAGATTTTAAATACAGTTGAAAGCACAAGGATTTTTCCATTACATCTTTTTATGATGCTCTTAGGCTTTACTGTTTTGCTTCTGACACTTAGGTCTTATACAAGTTTTATAAACAGCAGGCAGCAGGCTAAAATTCACGAAAACCTCTGTTTAGTTGCAATCAAAAAAATATTTAATCTTCCTCCTTCCAAAGTTGCGGAAAAAGGGTCAAAATATTATACAGACACGGTTTTGGAAAGGACGAGAGAGGTTTCTACTCTTTTTGACATTAAAGCTATGACAGGAATTATTAATCTCATAAAGCTTTTTGTAATAACAGTAATAATATTTTTTATAGATAAAATTGTGGGAGTTGTCTCAGTTGTCCTTATCCTCATATCTATCTGCATCTATAAATATGGAAATGAATATTTTATGAAACACAATAAAGAATTGATAGAGAAGAAAATGGAGTATCTGAGCAACGTAGAAGACACTATAAAAAACAAAGAGGAGATACATGTATTGAATGCTTTTTCCTATGAGTTAAAAAGAAATGATATTTTTACAGAAGAATTAAGGAAAATGGCGTCTAAAATTTTTGCTAGAGATTTTATTCACTTTTTTATAGAGCTTGATTTTGTAAGGATTTTTTATGAACTATTGGTCTTTACATGGGGCCTTTATCAGGTGTACATTGGAAGCTATCAAATAGGTGCAGGAATAGTGCTTATTGGGTACAGTACAATGATTACAGGGCCAATCGTATATTTAAATTCAATTCTTTTAAATATAAAAAACAGCCTAAATGCAGTTGATATTCTAAAGGAATTAGAGGTAAAAGAAGAAGGGGTAATTGTACCTGAAGGAGAAATTGAAGAAATCATTTTTGACAAAGTTAACTATACAGTAAATGGTAGAGATATTTTTAAAGATTTTTCTTTTAGTATTAAAAAAGGTGAAAGGATTGCCATTTTAGGACCTTCTGGTAAAGGGAAAAGCACGCTTGTTACACTTATTTTAAAAGACATCAAGCCTACATCAGGTAAGATACTCATAAATGGGAAGGACATAAACTTTATTTCTAAGGACTGGCTCTATCAGCAGATTGCAGTGCTTTCTCAGAATTCTACTTTGTTTCCGGCAACAATTGAAGAAAATATAAAATTAGGGGAGGACTTTTACAGGAGGGAGGAGTTAGAGGGGATTTTAAGAATAGTGAAACTTCCTTTTGATTTGGATTATACAATTGAAGAAAATGTTTCAAATGTTTCTCAAGGTGAAAAAGAGAGAATTTTACTGGCAAGGCTTATAGCTCACGACAAAAACTTTATTATTCTTGATGAACCTCTTGAGGGAGTGGACATTGAGACTAAAAAAGAAATCATAAGCTTTTTAAAGGAGTATCTTAAAGATAGGACAGCTTTAGTGATAACACATAGAGATGAAATTGCACAAAACCTATGTGAGAGGGAAGTAAGGATAGATGAGAGATAATAGCAATTTTTTTATTGTCTAAACCTTATAAAAAATGGCATTCACAAGGTCGGGGGTTCAAGTACCCTTGGCTCCACCAAAAAAGTACTGAAAAATGGGAGCACTTAGGGTTCATTTGCCTAAGTGCTTTTCTTTTTTACTACAAAATTGTTGTAATGGCCTAAAAAGATATAAAAGTTTATGCATAAGTGTCATGGTAAAAATAGGATTTGCAGGATTTATAAATAATTATGACTAAAAATTTATAAAATTGTAGCCGTGGCCACAGTTTTATTTATGTATTGTGATATAATTACAAAAAATAAATCCATTTTAAAGGGGGATAGTTTATGATTAAGTTAATTGGTATTTTAATCATTATTGTGGGATTTGTCTTGAAGCTCGATACTTTAGCAGTGGTTTTAATTGCTGGTATTGTGACTGGCCTGGTGGCAGGGGTACCTTTTCATAAAATTGTAGAAATTTTAGGAAAAGCTTTTGTAGACAATAGATATATGTCTATATTTATTATCTCATTGCCTGTAATTGGAATACTTGAAAGGTATGGTCTCCGTGAAAGGGCTGCATATGTAATAGGAAAGATAAAAGCAGCTACAGTGGGAAAAGTAACTTCTTTATATTTAGCACTTAGGACATTGGCAGCGATGTTCGGCTTAAGGCTTGGCGGACATGTACAATTTATACGACCTTTGATATTACCTATGGCAGAAGGGGCAGCAATGAATAGATATGGCGAAATAAAAAGCGAAGACCATGAAACAATTAAGGGGTTAGAAGCTGCAGTAGAAAACTATGGTAATTTCTTTGGGCAGAATGCTTTTGTTGCAGCAGGAGGTGTTTTGTTAATTGTTGGTGTATTAAAAGAATTAAACTATACCGTAGAAGCTTTAGATATCGCAAAAGCGTCAATACCTATCGCGTTAATAATAATGGTAGTTGGTACTTTGCAGTTTTTCTATTATGACAGAAAATTTGACCAAAAGTATAGGATAAGAACGAGGTCCAAAAAAGAAAATAGGTAAAATGCTTAGGAAGGAGGAGTATTGAATGCTTAAGGATTCTTTAACTGAAATCCTATACATTATGATGGGCATAGTTTCTTTTTACTCAGCGTATGCTACACTAAAAGAAAAAAATCATCCTTCAAAAATCCCTACTGCTTTATTTTGGGGGTTATTAGGAATAATTTTTACATTTAGTCGAATAGGCTTATTGTGGGGTAATAAAAACATTTATATACCTGATATATATACAGGATACATGGTTATTGTATTGACTCTATTATCTGCATTTCGATTAGTCAAAATTGGAAAATTTGACGAATCAACCTCAGAATTTAAAGAACAAATGTCACAAAAAATTGGCAATCTAATTTTTGTTCCAGCTTTGGCTCTTGGCATAGTTACATTTATTGTTGCTCAAGTATGGACAAAACAACTTGGTTCTCTTGTTGCATTTTGGATATCAACTGTAGTTGCAGCAATTTTAGCATTGGTGATTACAAAAGGGAAAGTTAAAGAAATGGCTGATGATGGTAGAAGATTGCTTGAAGTAGTAGGACCTATAAGCATTTTACCGCAACTTCTTGCTGCTTTAGGAGCTGTTTTTACAGTTGCAGGTGTAGGTGAAGTAATAGCAAGTGGGATAAAGACAATTATTCCTCAGGGTAATATACTTTTAGGGGTAATTGCTTATTGCTTAGGAATGGCTTTATTTACCATGATAATGGGCAATGCTTTTGCAGCATTTGCGGTTATTACAGCAGGAATTGGAATTCCTTTTGTAATAGCTCAAGGAGGGAATCCGGTGATAGTAGCGGCTTTAGGTATGACAGCAGGATATTGTGGAACTTTAATGACACCAATGGCGGCGAATTTTAATATAGTTCCGACTGCAATATTGGAAATGGAAGATAAGAAATATGGAGTTATAAAATATCAAGTTCCTGTAGCTATTGCCATGCTCATTATTCACATAGTACTAATGTATTTTTGGGCATTTTAATATTTTTATGAAAGGGTGATATGATAATGAAAATACTAGTAACAGCTTTTGATCCTTTTGGGGGGGAAAATATTAACCCTTCTTATGAAGTATTAAAAAACTTGAAAGATAATATAGAAGGTGCGGAGATAATTAAGATTCAGGTTCCTACTGTTTTTTATCTTTCTGTTGAGAAAGTAATAGAAAAAATAAAGGAAGTTAAGCCGGATGCAGTTCTAAGTATTGGACAGGCTGGCGGGCGATATGATATAACTGTTGAAAGAATAGCGATTAATATTGATGATGCTAGAATTCCAGATAATATAGGGCAACAACCAATTGATACCCCGATTGACCCTGAAGGTGCTCCAGCTTATTTTGCTACTATTCCCATAAAAGAGATAGTAGAAGAGATAAAAAAAGAAAATATACCGGCATCAATTTCTAATACAGCAGGTACGTTTGTGTGCAATCATTTAATGTATGGAATTCTCAATTATGTTCACAAAAACGGATTAAATATTAAAGCAGGCTTTATTCACATACCTTATTTGCCAGTGCAAGTTTTGAATAAGCCTTATACTCCTTCCATGTCTTTAGGGGATATGGTTAAAGCTATAGAAACTGCTATAAAAGTAATTGCAAAAAAAAGTAGATAGCAGTTATTTAGGAGAAACAAAAAAATTATTTGTATATGGGGAGAGATTATTACTTTCTATGATGATGGCAGCGTTTTGCCAAGTATTGATGAATTAGAGTTGTATTTTGGAGATAATCATGAAATTATGTATCTGAGAGAAAAAAGATAAGTGTTTTATGAGGATGGCAAGAAAGAATATGTAGATATTTATGTATATAAAAAGGACATAAAAAACGAGCCTCATATTTATATTGCAACGTGTGATTGGAGGGTATTTTTACTAAATAGATGAAACTATTTTAGGCATGGGGATTTTATGCTCCATGCTTTTTTGATATAAAAGATCAAAATATAGAAATATAATTTTGAAAATAGTATAATAAATTTTAAGGTTGACTTTTTTAATTAAACATATTGTAAAAATAGTAAAATTGTTGGTGCAATTTTTATTGTTTCAAACAGGAGAGAAGTGGGGAGCTGAAAGGGGATGACTATAAGTTCGGTATATAATGAAATGTTTGATATAAATCGACAGAAAGATATGAGAAAATTTTTCCTTAATATAGCTATACAGGGATATAAAAAGAGTTTTTTGAAAAATGAAACTATAACAATTAATTATAACAAACCATATATTGCCATAATAACGAAAGGGTTGATAAAGCAATTTATTTCAAATAAAAATGGAAAGATAAAAGTCCTTTATTTGTTGCAACCAGGGGAAATATTTGGAGAATTTTCCTATTTAGGAGGAGGATTTGATTTAATTGAAGGTCAAGCTATAAAAGATAGTGAAATATCTATTATTTTTGAAGATAAATTAAGTTCTATTCTGGAAACAAATCCTGATATGTATAAATATATTGCTCATAGCATGAGCAGAAAATTTAGAATTGTTACTATGCAGATGAGCGATTTAATTTTCAAAGATTCAATGGGAAGACTGTGCGATTTTCTAATTAGATTATTCTATCAACAAGGCAAGAAGATAAAAAAAGGTTATATAATAGATATTCCTTTAACCCATGAGAATATTGCCAATTTAATAGGATGTGATAGAGTAACGGTTACAAAAGGACTAAATAAGTTAAAAAAAGAAGGTTTAATTGAGATAGATGGAAAAAAGATTATAATAAAAGACCTTCGCTACCTTGAAAATTATGTGGATTCATAACATTTAAGCATGATATAATAAATAACAACCCCGCCTTTTAAGTGGCGGGGTTAGTAATTTGTGAAACATATAGTTTACTTAACCTTTTCAATTATGGCTTTTACAAAAGCCACCAAATCATTTGGAGTTCTGGAGGTTATTAAATTTCCATCTACAACTACTTCTTCATCTACATACTGGGCTCCTGCATTTATTAAGTCATCTTTTATTGAGAAAAAGCTTGTCACTCTTTTTCCTTTTAAATTGCAAGCGGAAGCCATAATCCAGGGGCCATGGCAAATAGCCGCTATTGGTTTTTGTAGTTTGTCCATTTCTTTGACAAAATTAATAGTGTCATTACATCTTCTCATGTAATCAGGTGAATAACCCCCAGGGATTATTACTGCATCATAATCTTCTGCTTTTATATCTTTTGAAGCATGGGTGCTTTTCATTGGATATCCATGTTTTCCTGTGTATACTTTGTCTTTTTCTGGACCTATTAAATGTACTTCATATCCTTCTTCTTTAAGTCTATAGTATGGATATAGTAGTTCTGGCTCTTCATACATATTCTCAATTAATATGGCAAATTTTTTCATAAGAATTCACCTCTCTAGGATTTTTATGATTAATATTATTGTAACTTTTATGGCAACTTATGTCAAGAAATTAAAATTTCACATTAACCACCTCATAAGTTTTCACTTATATGTTGTATAAAATTATATTATTTTACTTATGTCAATGCAAGTTTTAAAATATAACTATGAAAGAGGTGGTCAATGTGTTATTAAAAGAAGGGAAAATAGGGAATATTAAGTTAAAAAATAGGATAATTATGTTGCCTACTGTTACAAATTTATCAAATGAGGGGTTTGTAAGCGAAAGAGAAATGGAATATTATAAAAGAAGGTCAAAAGGTGTCTCATTGGTCATTGTGGGTGCAAGTTACGTAAATAAGCTGGGGAAATTTTTTATAAATCAAATAGGAATAGATGATGACGACAAAATACAGGGACTTAGAAGATTATCGGAGGTAATTCACCAAAATGGGGCACAAGCTGCTATTCAACTTGCAATGCACAATCCAAAATACAAGCCATCAGATTTTACAAAACAACAAATACAAGGCTTTGTACAAGATTTTGTAAGTGGAGCAATAAGGGCGAAAAAGGCTGGTTTTGATGCTGTGGAGTTGCATTTTGCTCACGGATGGTTTGTAAATCAATTTTTATCTCCTGATACAAACAAAAGGACTGACGAATACGGAGGAAATTTTGAAGGAAGGACAAAGTTTGCACTTGATATATTGCGAGAAGTTAAAAAAACTATTCCGGAGATGACGGTAATTTGCAGGATTAATGGCAGTGATTTTACAGATAGAGGCTTTACAATTGAAGAGAGTGTAAGATTCGCAAAACTGTTAGAATACCATGGTGCTGATGCTTTAGATATATCGGGAGGTGTATCTTCCACATCGGAGTACCATATCTCTCCTATGGGGATTGAAGATAAGCCTTTGATTGGAATTGTAAAGAGGATAAAAGAAAATGTAACTATACCTGTTATAGCGGTTGATAAGCTCGGCAGTGTTTATGATTGGGAAAAAGTTTTAGAGGATGGCATAGCTGATTTTATAGGGATAGCTCGTGGTTTCATAGGAGATCCGGATTTGGCGGAAAAATTGATAAAAGGACACGAAGAAGATATAAGGTATTGCATTCACTGCAATCAGGCGTGTATTGCATACATTCAAAAAGGACTTTCTGTTTCTTGCATGATTAATCCAGAGGTAGGAAGAGAAAAAGAATTTGAAGTAAAGACCGATAAACCATTAAATATAGCTGTAATTGGCGGCGGGCCAGCGGGCATGTCTGCGGCCAAATATCTCGCAAAAAAAGGCCATAACGTTACTTTGTTTGAAAAAGAAAATAAACTTGGTGGACAACTAAATGTAGCAAAAGTGCCTCCTCATAAACAAGAGATAGGAAAAGTTATTGAATATCTGGAAAATGATTTAAAGAAATACAATGTCAAAGTACATTTAAATAAAAAAATAAGTTTACAGGAAATAAAAGAAATGCCTTATGATAAAATTGTCATTGCTACAGGCTCAAAGCCAGCTAAAATCAATTTGGATGCGGATATAAATCCCTACATGGCTATTGAAGTATTGGAGGGAAATATTCCAAAAGGAAGAGATATTGCAATAATTGGTGGAGGCCTTACTGGACTTGAAACAGCCGAATACCTTGCTGAAAAAGGGAAAAAAGTGACAGTTTTAGAAATGAAAGAAGAAGTTGGCGAAGGGATATACCCAATGGTTAAAAAACTGATTTTAAATAGATTAAAAGAACTTAAAGTTGATATAATCACAAATGCTTTAATAAAAGAAATATCTGGGGGGAAACTCATGTATACTTCCAAGGACACATATAAAGTAGTCAAAGTGGAGGATGTAGTTTTAGCAGTTGGAAATTTACCTGATACTGAATTTGAGGAACTAAAAAATGAGAACAGATATTATTTCATTGGTGACTGCAAAACTGTTGCTTCTGCAGTAGAAGCGATAAGGGATGGAGCAGAGCTTTCACTCATTATATAGAGGTGATTTAAATGGTTATAAAAGGTGAGTATGTAAATATAAAAGGCAGTAAAATTCATTATTTAGAAATAGATAAAGAGAGTAGCAAAGATACAGTGATATTATTGCATGGCAAAAGATACAATGCTTATGATTGGATAAATTCAGGGATAGCTGAAAATTTATCTAATCAAGGATTTAAGGTGATATGCTTTGAGTTTCCCGGATATGGTTCTTCCGAAGAGTGCGATTTAGAAAAGGAAGAGGTTTTATTAGAATTTGTAAAAAAATTAAATATATCTTCTTTTCACCTTGTAGCTCCCTCTTTTAGTGGGGAGATATCTATAAAATTTGCTCTCAAATATGGCGATATGCTTAAAAGCTTGACAATTGTAGATAGCATAAATGTAGATAAATACAAAGAAAAATTAAATGAAATATATGTAAAAACATTGATTGTATGGGGGAAGAAAGATGAAATTGCACCCTATGAATTTGCGGAAATATTGAAAAATAATATTAAAAACAGTACATTGTTTGTGTTTGAAAATTTGGGACATACCTGCTATTTTGATGATGCAAAAAAGTTCTCTGAGGTGTTGATAAATTTTATAAGAGCATAAATTAAAGGGGCTGTCTTTAGGATGGCCTTTTTTTTATGTGCGCCCGGCATGGGCGATAACTAGGCGGTGAAAGTCCGCTGTGGGCTTGGTAGTGGGAACCACTAGCCAAGAGCAAGGGTGTCCATCGTGAGGTGGAATCTGAAGGAAGCTTAAGGCAAAATCTCGGTCTGATGAACAAGAACCAGATAAGAGGCTGAATTGGGATGGATGAGTTTGCGTAACAAAACGAAGTCCAACACTACCCGAATCCCATACAGTAAATCTGGCAGATATATGAGATGAAAGTTATCGTTCTTACCCGGGGAGGTCTCAAGGATAAGTCACTAAAGTGAACTCTGAAGTGACAACCCATACAGTGATGTATGGTTGAACCTTGAGAAGTCAGCAGAGGTCATAGTACTTATCTAGTCATGAATAGATAAGGAAGGGCCGAACGTTAGGAGGTTTTGGAAATCTTATGGACTCGAAAGATATGCAGAGACTGCAGACAACTCAACAAAGAGGCTATCCGTTGAATAGAGAAATGGAATTTCAAAAGACAACGGAAGTGCATAGTATATCATCGGCGTCAAAAGATAGAAGAAACGATGTACAAAGATATACCAGCAAGATGCTTGAAATGATAGTAGAACGAGGAAACATGAGAGCAGCATACAAGCGCGTTGTTGCAAATAAAGGAAGCCATGGAGTCGATGGGATGGAAGTAGATGAACTTCTACCGTATCTCAAAGAAAACTGGGCAACCATAAAACAACAACTGCTGGAGGGGAAATACAAACCACAACCAGTGCGAAGAGTAGAAATTTCCAAACCAGATGGAGGAGTAAGACTACTAGGAATACCTACAGCACTAGATAGGCTAATACAACAAGCAATAGCCCAAATACTAAATAGAGTCTACAACCATACATTTTCTGATAGCAGTTATGGATTTAGACCAGGACGCAGTGCAAAAGACGCAATAAAAGCCGCAGAAGCATATATAAATGAAGGATATACATGGGTTGTAGATATGGACTTAGAAAAGTTCTTTGATAGAGTAAACCACGACATAATAATGTCCAAACTAGAAAAGCGGATAGGAGACAAAAGGGTACTAAAGTTAATACGAAGATACTTAGAATCAGGAGTAATGATAAACGGAGTCAAAGTATCAACAGAAGAAGGGACACCCCAAGGAGGGCCATTAAGTCCCCTATTAGCAAACATAATGTTGGACGAACTAGACAAAGAACTTGAGAAACGAGGGCATAAATTCTGCCGATATGCAGATGACTGCAACATATATGTAAAAAGCAGGTCTGCAGGAAACAGAGTAATGAAGAGCATAAAGAAATTCATAGAAAGCAAATTAAAACTAAAAGTCAACGAAGCAAAAAGTGCTGTAGATAGACCATGGAGAAGAAAATTTCTTGGATTTTCATTCTACACAAAAGAAAACGAAGTAAGAATAAGAATCCATGAAAAATCCATCAAAAGGTTTAAGGAAAAAGTAAGAGAAATAACCAATCGGAACAAGGGAATAAGCATGGAAAACAGAATAAAAAGACTAAATCAAATAACAACAGGATGGGTCAACTATTTTGGATTAGCAGACGCGAAAAGCATAATGAAAACCCTTGACGAATGGATAAGGCGAAGACTAAGGGCATGTATATGGAAACAATGGAAGAAGATAAAAACGAAGCATGATAACTTAGTAAAACTAGGAGTAGAAGAACAAAAAGCCTGGGAATACGCCAATACAAGGAAAGGCTACTGGAGAATATCCAATAGCCCAATCCTAAATAAGACTCTTACAAATAAATACTTTGAAAGCATAGGTTATAAGAGTTTATCCCAAAGATATCTAATTGTACACAATTCCTAATGAACCGCCGTATACCGAACGGTACGTACGGTGGTGTGAGAGGACGCTGAATAAAATAATTATTCAGCTCCTACTCGATATTTGCCTTTCTACTAATTTAATCCTATGCATTGTAGAAGGATGAGAATAAGAAAACCATTCTATAAAAGGCGGCGGAGCTACATCCAATAAACTTTTTTTAGCAAGGTCAATCTGAAGTTTTATTACAAGTTTTTTGTCGCGAAGGTACTCTACAGATAGTAAATCTGCTTGTTTTTCCATCTGCCTTGATATGTAATTTTGTATTGGACTTGTGTCAAAATTTATAAGTAGTATAAACAAATATATCATCGCTAAAACAGCAGGAGTCATTCTTTTACCATAAGGGAGAAATAGGCTTGAGTGAATTAAAATATTAAGAAAATAAAGGCCTATTACAAGTCCTACTATGCCTATTAACATACTTTTTAATACGTGATTTTCTTTCCAATGACCTGCTTCATGAGCTATAACTGCCTTTATTTCATCCTCTGGATAATTTTTTAATAATGTATCATACAATACAATCCTACTTGTCTTTCCAAATCCATAAAAGTAGGCATTGGCAAGAGTAGTCCTTTTACTTGCATCCATTTCTTGAATCTTATCTATTTTTATTCCCGCATTTTTTGATATTTCCTTTACCATGTTTATTATTTTTTGGTCTTTGATTGGGGTGAATTTATTAAATAAAGGTGCTATAAAAGTAGGATAGACGTAAATTTGCACAAACATAATTATCGTCAAAAAGACTGCAGCACTTACCCACCAGTTATTAGGCCATTTATTTAGAGCCACAAATAAGAGCAATACTCCCATTGACGAAAAAACAAAGTCTAAAGCCGCACTTTTAAAATAATCACTCCACCAAGAAGCCATTGTCTGTACAGAAAAACCCCATTCAACTTGAACAGAATGGCTTAAAAGGCTAAAGGGTAGAGATATTAACCTTAAAATTACCCATAAGGCAATGAAATATAAAAAGACATTCACATAGTATTTACCTGAAGCTAATTTTTCAGTATAATATGAAAGCTTGATAGCATTATTCCCAAATACAAACCATATCAAAAAAGCTGCTTTTGTCAAAAAAGAAGTTATGTAAATCAATCGATTTATTCTGTGATACTTTTGCGCTTTTGATATTTCTAAAGGAGAAAAATATTTGTAGACTTCACGAGGTATATTTCCTGGAAATAATGTATAATAAAGGTATAAAGCAGAAAATATTGTGGTAATTAATATAAGTGTCAGCCACAATTTATTGAATTTTATAAAAGACATAGTCTTCAATCCTTTCACAAAGTTTTACCTAACAATATTATATCTCATTAGAGGAAAAAATAGTTTTGCAAATAAAATTATTTGCTTTTTTGTATAAATACTTATATTATATATTTGTAAAATGTAGTAAAATGCGAGGGATATATATGAAAACACTTCTTGTAGGAATCAATGCAAAATATTATCACACCAATCTTGCTATAAGAAATATAAGAAAGTTTTGTCATCCTTATGATATAGAAATTTTTGAGACTACTATAAATGACAGTACAGATTTTATGCTAGAAAGTGTTGTAGAAAAGGAACCAGACGTAGTAGGTATATCTTGTTACATATGGAATATAGAAATAGCATTAAATTTGGCTGAAAATATAAAAAAAATACTTCCGAAAGTAATATTGGTTTTGGGGGGACCTGAGGCTTCTTATGATGTAGATAATCTTTTGTCAAAAGGCTTTATAGATTACATAGTTTTAGGGGAAGGGGAAATTGCTTTTAAAGAATTATTGGAAGCGTTAGAAGGAAAAAGGGATATAAAAGAAGTTGCAGGAATTAGCTATAAGGTTGATGGGCAAATAGTAATTCAACCACAAAAAGATTATGTCAACTTAAATGAAGTTCCCATATCTTATGAGGAAGAGGAAGATTTGAGCAATAAGCTTGTGTATTATGAGACCTCAAGAGGTTGTCCTTTTAAATGTGCTTATTGTCTTTCTTCTATTGACAATAAATTGAGATATGAAAGCCTTGAAAAAGTCGAAGGGGATTTGAAGTGGTTTGTAGATAAAAATGTGAAAATATTAAAACTTATTGATAGGTCTTTTAATTCAAATAGAAAGAGAGCAAGAGAGATTTTAAATATTATGAAAAAAATAGGTGGAGATACTGTATTTCACTGCGAAGTTAACCCTGAGCTTGTGGATAAAGAGTTTATAGAAGAATTAAAAGGGTTGGAAAAAAGAATACAGTTTGAAGTAGGAGTTCAGACTACAAATAAGAATAGCTTAAAAAAAATATCTCGTATTACTGCAGTTGAAAAAGCCTTGAGAGGAATAAAACTGCTTAGAGAAGCGGGAATAAAACTGCATGTAGATTTGATAGCGGGACTTCCTGAAGATAGTTTTGAAACTTTTAGTAAAGCTTTTGATGATGTGTATAATTTAAAACCTGATGAAATACAGTTGGGATTTTTAAAAGTATTAAAAGGTACTCCTTTAATGAGAAAAGTGGAGGAGTTTAAAATAGTTTATGATAATAAGCCCCCCTATGAGATCTTGTATACAAAGGATGTTAGTTATCAAGAGTTAGTCATTTTAAAAGGTATAGCATTCCTTTTGAACAAATACTATAATTCCGGAAAATTTAAAAAAACTCTTGAATATTTGGAGAATAAATTTGAAAGGCCATTTGACTTTTATCTTGAATTTTATAAGTACTGGAAGGAAAACGAGCTATTATATAAAAATCATTCATTAAAAGCCTTATACGATATTTTATATAAATTTTCTATTGAAACACTCGATGTTGATGAGGATTTAATAAAAGACGTTATAAAATTTGATTTTTTGTATTTTAATGCTGCCAAAGATTTACCTGATTGTGTAAAAGAAAAATATGAGAAAGGTCAAGAGATTTTTAAAAAGTATATTAAAGATGAAAATTGGTTAAAAGAAAATCTTCCACAAGCTGTTGGACTTTCCAGCCTTGAATTGTCAAAAAAAATAGTTTATGAATTTTTTAAACACGATGTGACAGCAGATTTTAAAAAAGAAAATTTAATAATAATTTTCCTTCATGGAAAAGAACAAACTTATTATGCAAAATTAATTTTGTGAATTTGTTTTTAAAGGTAAATGTGATAAAATTTGTATAGTAATTGAAAAATGAGGAGGCATATTTATGAAACCTTTAGTAATCGCCCATAGAGGAGATTCAAGAAATGCTCCAGAAAACACATTAGCATCTTTTAAAAGTGCTTTAGAAATGGGAGCTGACGGTATTGAATTGGACGTGCAGCTTACTAAAGATGGACAACTAGTAGTTATTCACGATGAAAGGGTAGACAGGACTACAGACGGAATTGGCTTTGTTAAAGATTTTACTTTAAAAGAGCTTAAGAGGTTAGATGCTGGCATAAAATTTGACAAGAAGTTTGCAGGTGAGAGAATACCAAGTCTTTATGAAGTTTTTGAACTCATTGGACATAAAAATTTTATTGTAAATATAGAGATAAAAAGTGGAATTGTACTTTATCCAGGAATTGAAGAAAAGCTTATCAAAGCGATAGAAGATTATGACTTTGAGGATAGAGTAGTTATTTCTTCTTTTAACCATTATAGCTTAAGGGATGTAAAGAGAATGGCACCGGAGCTTAAAATTGGGCTTCTTTATCAATGTGGGCTTGTAGAACCATGGCACATGGCAATACGAATGAAAGCGTATTCTCTGCATCCTTTTTATTTTAATATAATACCTGAATTAGTAGAGGGATGTAAAAAGAATAATATAAAATTATTTCCTTGGACTGTTGATAGGAAAGAAGACATGGAAATGATGATAAAAGCAGGTGTTGATGCGATTATCACTGACGACCCACAAACTTTGATAAATCTTTTAGAGAAGGGAGAATAATATGTCCTCGCGATTGAATTATTTGAAGATATTTAATTTAGGCCTTGGTTTTATGGTAATTTCCATGATTTGGGCAGCATATAATGCCTATATGCCCATTTTTCTTGGTAATTTTACAAAAAGCAATACTTTAATTGGGTTTGTAATGAGTTGGGACAACATTGCTAACCTTTTTATACTTCCATTTTTTGGAGCTTTAAGCGATAATACGCGAACAAGAATAGGCAGGCGAATGCCATATATACTTGTAAGCATGCCTCTTGCTGGCGTTTTATATGCTTTGCTTCCACTTCAGACAAAACTTTTATCGCTTCTCGTTATAGATTTGTTGTTTAATATTGTTGTAGCTACGTATAGGACTCCTATGGTAGCTTTAATGCCAGATATTGTAGAAGAAGAGCACAGAAGCAAAGCTAATGGAGTCATAAATTTTATGGGAGGATTAGGTTCATTAATAATATTTTTTATTGGATCTCAGCTTTATAAAATAAACAAAGCATATCCCTTCTTTTTGTCAGGGATTTTATCATTAATTATACCTATAGTTTTATTTTTAACAATTAAAGAACCTAAAATAGTTGTTAATGAGGAAAAAAAAGAAAAACAGAGTATTTTAAAGGCACTTGCTACTGTGGTAAAAGATCAAAATAAAGCACCCTTTTATACTCTCCTGTCAATTTTTATGACAATTGCAGGTTTTTCTGCAGTTGAAACTTTTTTCACAAGGTATTGCAAAATAGCTTTAAGGATAGACGAAAGTGTTTCTTCTTTTGCAATGGGTTTTTACGCTTTGGCATTTTTAGTTTTTGCTTTACCTGCTGGATTTATAGCTACAAAAATAGGAAAAAGAAAAACTATGATGATTGGAGCTTTTGGACAAGGAATTTTATTTTTAATATTTATGATAGTACGTGATTTTAGGACAATCCAAATTTTGATGCCTTTTGCTGGAATGTTTAATGCTTTATTTACAATAAATTCTTATCCTCTTGTAGTGAGCTATACTTCAGCTGAAAAAATAGGAACATATACAGGGCTTTATTATTTCTTTTCATCCCTGGCAGCAATAGTTACTCCTTCCTCTTTTGGAGCTATTATGGATTTTATAGGATTTAACAAGTTATTTTTAGCAGCGTCTATATGTTTATTTATATCTTTTGCTTTTCTATGGATAATTGGTGAAAAATATGAAAACACAATGTTGTGAAAATATAGCTTTTTTGTGGTATAATCTTAATTGAAAATAAAAATAAAAATTATAGGGTGATGAAATGAAAGAAAAGATAAAATTAATAAAGGGGAATATTGTGGATCAAGAAGTAGATGCTATTGTAAATGCTGCAAATTCTTCTTTATCTGGAGGTGGTGGAGTAGACGGAGCTATTCATAGAGCGGGTGGCCCTTCTATCGCTGAGGAGTGCAGAGTTATAAGAGAAAAACAAGGGGGTTGTCCTACAGGTCATGCGGTTATAACTGGAGCAGGTAATTTAAAGGCTAAATATGTGATTCACGCTGTAGGACCTATTTGGAGAGGTGGCAATCATAATGAAGATAATTTATTAGCAAGTGCTTACATAGAAAGCCTCAAATTGGCGGATGAATATAATGTAAAAACTATAGCTTTTCCTTCTATAAGCACAGGAGCTTATGGTTTTCCTATAGAAAGAGCGGCAAAAATAGCTTTAAGAGTAGTATCTGATTATCTTGAAGGTAGCGATATAAAAGAAGTGAGATTTATACTTTTTAGTGATAAAGACTATGAAGTGTATTCAAAAGCTTATGAGGAACTGACTTAAAGAGAGATAGACCCTCAATACGGGCCTATCTCTCGATTTATTTTACTATTTTTTCTGCCACAAGTAATATCATCAATACACCTACAGCTAGTCTATAATAAGCAAAAGGTTTTAAAGAATGCCTGGTAAGATAAGATAAGAATTTATCGACGACAAATAAAGCTGTTAAGAATGACGTGATAAAGCCTACTGCCAGGGCTTGCCATTCCAATAAAGACATGGCGCTAAAGCCCTTCAAAAGAGAAAGAGTCGTTGCAGCAAACATTGTAGGTATTGCTAAAAAGAAGGAAAATTCCGCTGCAGCTTTAACTGACAATCCTGCGAGCATACCTCCCATTATAGTAGACGCCGACCGTGACATTCCTGGAAACAGGGACATAACTTGTGCTATACCTATTAACAAAGATTTTTTTGTATCTACTTTGTCCATGTTGTCAATTTTATATCTTTTTCCGAAAGTATCTTCTATGACTATCATCATTATTGCACCTGCGATGAGGGCAATTGCTACAGTGAAGGGCGAAAATAAATGCTCTTCAATGTATTTGTGAGTAAGTAGTCCTATGACAGCTGCTGGTATAAAGGCTATAAAGATTTTGAACCACAAATTAAATCCCCAACTTCCGGGTTTCAAATTTTTAAGAGAAGCAAATATTTTTTTTCTGTAGTGGAATACAACTGCCAAAATAGCACCCAACTGAATGACGATTTCAAACATGGTGGCGAAGTTGCCTGTAAAATGTATAAATTTTCCTACGATGATGAGATGTCCCGTGGAAGAAATAGGTAAAAATTCAGTTAATCCTTCTACTATTCCCATTATAAAAGCTTTGATTAATAGTTCCATTATCATACCCCTTTGTCTTAAATTTTGTAACCTCTATTATTTTATATGATTAATAAAGACTAATCAATCAAAAAAATGTAAATTTAAATTTATTTTTAATTTGCAAAATATGATATAATGTAATCAAGATATGCGAGGTGATTTGCATGGTGATGGAAGGGACTTTTTCGTTTATTGTTGCTATTTTAATATTAGTTTTTATTTTATGGCTTTTAGGTAAGTCTCTGAGATTGATGTTAAAGTTTGTACTAAATGCCTTAGTGGGTTTTGTGATGCTTTTATTTTTTAATTTTTTTGGTGTTCTATTTGGGGTTTACTTGCCTGTCAATATAATTACCTCTTTTATTACAGGAGTTTTTGGGATAGTTGGTATAGTAATTTTGTTAATTCTTAAATATTTATTCCATGCCATTTAGGTTTAAGTTCCTTTTTAGGAACTTTTTTGTTTATTATTTTTTGTTTTGGGTATTATATTAGTGAATCTTACAATTGGAGGTATGTTATGGACATAAAAAAAGCTGTGCTTGACAACTTAAAAGGAAGAACAAAAGAGGAAATCAAAGGGTTTATACAGGAGGTTGTTGACAGCAAAGAGGAAAATGCAATACCAGGATTGGGGGTGATTTTTGAGGCGACGTGGGAAAAGTTGAGCAATGAGGAGAAAGACAGTATGATGAATTTGATAATGAGGGGAATATCTTAAAAGCCGAGGTTTAGTCCTCGGCTTTGTAATTATAATAAAAATATTGTCACAAAATATGCTGCTATAAGACCTGCTATTGCAGGTACCATGTTTTTTTTAGCGATTTTTTCGGCTTCTACGTCTATTACTGTAGAAACAGCTACGGTACTCCAAGGTATTATTGTACCACCTCCTGTCCATATTGCGGCTATCTGCCCTATAGAAGCTAAAATTGCCGGGTTTAGATTTAAAGTTGAAGAAATTGTTTTAGCAATAGCACCTATTAAAGGAAGGCCTGAGAATCCAGAACCAGATAAACCAGTCAGAACTCCTAATGAAAATTCTAATAAAGAAACAGTGTACTTATTTAATGGAATGTGCTGAGATAAATACATTCCTAAATCTACAAGATATCCTTTTGCATGAGGACTTATAACTTCCTTTGCCATGCTTGTTTCTCCAAGGAGAAAAAAAGCGCTGATGACTATAATTGGGGAAAAGGTTCTCATTCCAGTTATAAAACCTTCTCTTAAATATTCGCGGGTTTTGTCTAAAAAATTTTTTTGTACTATTGTAGAGGCAATTAAAACTATTATAGATGTTCCTCCTATCAAAGCAGTGGCCGCGTTAGAGTGAATTCTAAATAAGAGCATCAGAATTATATCCAAAATAAAAAGTACTACTGCGATTATTGAAACCACAAAACTACTAAAAGGAGGAGAAGGTTTGTCAATGCTATTAACATCTAAATGATTGTTTTGCTGTTGTATTTTACTTTGCTGCAATGTGCTAAAATAAAGTATAAGAATGCTTACAGTTGAGGCTGTAGCCCAAATAGGTAAGCTTGTCAATATCAATGTATGAATTGGTATACCTGCTGCCCTGGCTGTTATAGAGGGAGCTCCTTGTATGAAAAAGTCACTTGACAATGCTACCCCAAAGCCAAAAATTGAAACAATAGAGGCAAGACTTATTTTGTTAATACCCGATTTTAAAGCGGGATTGATGAGGACTGTGCCGAGTAAGCCCACTGCAGGTGCAGGCCATATAAAAAATGATAAAAACATCGTTAAAAAGCCGATTATCCAAAAAGAAAAAGTAGGAGTTTTTAAATATTTTATAAAAGGTTTTGTTATGATTATATCTGCGCCTATGTCATCTAAAGCTTTTGACATAGATATTATAAGAGATATTATTACTATGATTTGCCACAGCCTTTTTCCTGACACAAAAATTGCAGTGTAGAGTATTTGAACGGCTTTTAAGATATTTCCAGTTGATAGAAATCCAATTAAAAATATTGCTAATATTATGGGTAGAATTATATCTTTTCTCATTAAAAGTAAAATCAATATAATTAAAATCATTATTAGATATGCTATGTGGGATGCAGTCAAGGTAACCATTTCAACACCTCTCAATATTTTTCATAGTTTTATGATAGCTATATTTTGAGTTTTTATACCTTTTATAAAGTGGTATAATTGTTATGAGGTGTTATAATGAACAAGATTGCAATGATTGCTTTATTAACTTTAAATGTATTTTCTTTTGTTTTAATGGGTATTGATAAATATAAAGCGATGCATAAACTTTGGAGAATAAGTGAAAAGACCTTTTTCTTTTTAGCACTATTTGGTGGTTCAATAGGCGTATGGATTGGCATGTGTTTTTTTAGACATAAGACAAGACATAAATTATTTGTATTTGGCATACCGATGATTATTCTTTGTCAAATTGTTTTAGTTGCTGTCATAAAATACTGGTAAAATAGTGCATATAATAAAAACTTTTAAGGGTCTGTGCAAAATGTCAGCATATTATTCACCTACTAGCTTTTGACACACACCTTTTAAGGAAAATTGTTTTTTTATAAGAGTTTATTTGCTATAATATAGTTGAGAAATTAACAAATAGGAGGGGACATCGATGAAAGCAATGACTATAAAACCAGGAGTAAGTAAAATTGGCGCAGTACATTGGGAAAGAAGATTATTCGACTCTTTAATACCCCTGCCAGATGGTACGAGTTATAATGCCTATTTGGTAGAAGGAAAGGATAAAATAGCCCTTTTAGATACTGTAGATCCGATGACTTCAGAGATTTTGATGGAACAGTTAAAGGATGTAGAAAAAATTGATTATATAATAGCACATCATGCCGAGCAAGACCATTCAGGATGTATTCCTTTAGTCCTTGAGAAATATAAAGAGGCTAAGGTGATATGTACCCCTAAAGCAAAAACTTATTTGATGGATTTACTTTTAATACCTGAAGACAAATTTATTACTGTAGAAGACGGTGAAACTTTAGATTTAGGAGGAAAGACGTTAAAATTCATACATGCCCCGTGGGTACATTGGCCAGAAACAATGTTTACTTACCTTGTAGAAGATAAAATCCTTTTTACGTGTGACTTTTTAGGTTCCCATCTTGCAACTTCTGAACTTTATGCAACAGATGAGTGCAAAGTGTATGAGGCAGCAAAAAGATACTATGCAGAAATAATGATGCCTTTTAGAAACTTTATAGAAAAGGACTTAGAAAAAATAAAAGATTTGGATATAGATATAATTGCTCCTAGTCATGGTCCTGTGTACAATAACCCTAAATTTATCTTAGATGCTTATAATGAATGGGTTTATGCAAAACCTAAAAATATAGTCGTAATACCTTATTCTACCATGCACGGCAGTGTGAAAAAAATGGTGGAATACCTACAGACTGTTCTTGTGGCAAAGGGCGTCATTGTAAAGCCTTTTGATTTGTCTGTTACAGATATAGGTGAATTGGCTATGGCATTAGTGGATGCTGCTACAATAGTTATAGGTACTCCAACAGTACTTACAGGTGCTCATCCAATGGTGGTTTATGCTACTTATTTGGCCAATGCTTTAAAGCCGAAGACAAAGTTTGTTTCAATTATAGGCTCTTATAATTGGGGTAGCAGGGCACAAGATCAGCTTTCTCAAATGATTACCAATTTAAAAGTAGAGGTTATTTCACCAGTTTTCATAAAAGGATTCCCAAAAGAAGAAGACTTTAAGGCTCTTGATAAGTTAGCTGAAGAAATAGTGAAAAAACATGAAGAGGCTGGAATTTTATAATTTAAAAGCACTCGTGATTAGTGCGAGTGCTTTTTTATGTCTTCTATCAAATTTTTTACATTTTCTTTGATTATATCTCTTATTTCACGAAATTTATTTAAAACTTCTTCTTCTGTGCCTGTTGCTCTTGCAGGGTCTTCTAAGTCCCAATGGAGGCTTTTTATTGAAGGAGGCAAAGCAGGACATTTATCTCTTGCATCACCACATAAAGTTATCACATAATCTGCTTTAAAAAGGATATTTTCATCCAATAAATCGGAAGTTTGATTGCTTAGGTCAATTCCTATTTCCTTCATAACTTGTACAGCTTTTGGGTTTAAACCGTGAGCTTCTACACCACCACTATATACTTCAAAATCATCTTTTCCATAATATTTGCCAAAACCTTCTGCCATTTGACTTCTACAGGAATTGCCAGTGCATATAAAATATAAAATTTTTTTATTTTTTGACACGTAACATCCCCCTTTTTTGTTTATTCACAAATTATTATAGATGATTGTAGATTATAAAACAATCCGCTTTTTGTTAAGAATATGTTAAATTCTTTTGAGTAAAATAAAGTAGAGGTGATGTTTAATGTTGAATTATCCATACGGGCAAAATTCCATAGCGCCTGGTATAATTGTTACACCAGACAATGGAAATGCAAATTTAAAAGTACCGACAGATACATTTAGTATATATGTAAATGGGGAATATGTGGGAGAAAAAATCCTTATTGCACAAGGAGATTTAGGGGAAAACTCTGTAAAAGAGTACCTTATGAATCAAGGTTTTACGGATTTTAGCTATACAACTGATGGGAAAAATATTTATATAGACACATATGAAGAAAATGCTAAAAATATGATAAATTATTTAAAAGTGTATTTAAGAATAAGGTAAAAGGGACTAAAATGGGTCCCTTTTTAAATTTTGTTATATTGCAGATAAAAACAAGGAAAAATAATAGTGTAAAGGTATTAAGCAGGGTTTTTCCCTGCTTTTTAAATGAAAGCATGTGAATTTCGTCATTTAAAATTTTAAAATGTGTGATATAATTATATAACACCCTCAAGTAAAAAATATCACATAACAATAATTATTATTAAGGAGGATTTATATGAAGGTAGGTTTAATTGGATTAGGACGAATGGGATTTAATCTTGCTTTAAATATGAGAGACCATGGGCATGAGGTAGTGGTATATAACAGGTCACCTGAGAAAATAAAAGAGGCTGAAAAGGAAGGAATAAAAGGAGCTTATACAATTGAAGATTTAGTAAAAAACCTTGAAAGAAGAAGAATAATATGGCTTATGGTACCTGCAGGAGACCCTGTTGACGAAATGATAGAAAAATTAGTTCCCTTGCTTGAAGAACATGACATCATAATAGACGGCGGCAATTCCTACTATAAAGATACTTTAAGAAGGTATGAGATGCTTAAAGAAAAGGGAATTGATTTTGTAGATGTTGGAACAAGCGGAGGAATTGAAGGAGCAAGGCATGGGGCTTGTACCATGATAGGAGCAGAAGATGAGGTCTTTAAATATATTGAACCTCTAATTAGGGATATAAGTGCGGAAAACGGTTATTTACATACAGGAAAAAACGGTTCAGGACATTTTGCAAAAATGGTTCATAACGGCATAGAATACGGAATGATGCAGGCTATAGGAGAGGGTTTTGAAGTTTTAGAGAAGAGTCAGTTTGATTTTGATTTAAAAGAAGTGGCTAGAGTTTGGAGCCATGGCTCAGTAATTCGCGGATGGCTTATGGAGCTTATGGAAAAAGCTTTTGAAAAAGACCCTAAATTATCTGGGATAAAAGGAATAATGCACTCTTCTGGAGAAGGACTCTGGACGGTAGAAGAAGCTTTAAACCTCAAAGTGCCAGTGCCTGTAATTGCACAGTCTTTATTTATGAGATATCGTTCAGAGCAAGAAGATACCTTTGCAGGAAAGGTTGTAGCTGCTTTGAGAAATGAGTTTGGAGGACATGCGGTGGAAAAGAATTAACACGAGGTGGTTTATATGGTTAAAAATAATATATCTAATATAATGGTTATATTTGGCGGGACAGGGGATTTAACTCACAGAAAACTTATACCTGCTTTGTACAATTTGAAATACCAAAAAATTCTTCCTGAAAATTTTGCTATTGTATCCATAGGAAGGAGAGATAGAACAGAAGAACAATATAGAAACGAAGTATTAGAGTCAATTAAAAATTATTCGAGATTTGACATTGATGAGAAAGTTTGGCAAAATTTAAGTGAGAGGATATTTTATAAAAGGTTTGATTTTGTATACGATAATGGATATATAGAGCTAAGTTCTTTTTTAAAGGACCTCGATGAAGAATATAATACAAAAGGCAATAGGATATATTATCTTGCAGTAGCTCCAGAATATTTTGGTATAATTGTTGAAAAACTTTATAGGCACGGCATGGTAAATAATGAGACCTCTTGGCAAAGAGTGGTTATAGAAAAACCTTTTGGAGAAAACTTGGAATCGGCGCGGAAATTAAATAAAATGATAACTGATGTTTTTACAGAGAGAAATACCTATAGGATAGATCATTATCTGGGAAAAGAAATGCTTCAAAATATAATGGTAATTAGATTTGCTAATGTATTTTTTGAGCCCGTATGGAACAGAAGGTATATTGATAATGTTCAGATTTCTTCAAGTGAAACAGTCGGAATAGAAAATCGCGGTGGATATTATGAAAAAGCTGGGGCCTTACGAGATATGGTACAAAATCACATGATGCAACTTCTAACTTTAACGGCAATGGAACCGCCTGTAAATCTCGATACAGAGTCTATAAGAGATGAGAAGGTAAAAGTTCTGAAGTCTTTAGAGATATTTACTCGCGAGGCTGTTGAGAAAAATGTTGTGAGAGGGCAATATGTAGGATATAGACAAGAAGACAAAGTTTCCCCTACTTCTAATACAGAGACATTTGTAGCTTTGAAAGTGCATGTGGAAAATTTTCGCTGGGCAGGAGTACCTTTCTACATTCGCACAGGCAAAAGAATGCCGGAAAAGTCTACACAAATTGTAATACAGTTCAAACCGTTGCCAGGAATCTTGTATTTTAAAGAATATAAAAATTTATTGCCAAATTTATTAGTTATAAAAATTCAACCTGAGGAAGGTGTAAAGCTTCAATTTAATGCAAAAGTTCCTGGGGCAGGAGATATCACCATACAACCTGTAGATATGGATTTTTGTCAAAATTGCCAGATTTCTAGTAATTCTCCAGAAGCTTATGAAAGACTTCTTTACGATGTCATGAGAGGAGATTCTACTTTATTTACGCGATGGGATGAGGTAGAATATTCTTGGAAGTTTGTAGATGCTATTGCTGAAGCATGGAAAGACAAAACGCCTGACTTTCCTAATTATCAACCGGGGACATGGGGACCTAAAGAAGCAAGTGAGCTGTTACTAAGGGACAATAGAATGTGGTGGAATGTATAAAAAAAGGGGGTAAATTAAATGAAAATATACGATATTTCGATGGAAATTCACGAAAATATGACTGTTTACAAAAATAAAAAAGAAAAAAGGCCTAAACATACTATTACCGTTGATAGTGGCGATGTGAGAGAGTCCCGTATTAGCATGGACATGCATACAGGAGCGCATATTGATGCTCCTCTACACATGATTAGGGGAGGAGATACAGTAGAAAATATAGACCTCAATAAGGTTATAACTAAATGTAAAGTATTTGACTTTACAAATATATCTGATAAAATAACATCGGAAGACCTTGCAAGTAAAGACATTCAAAAAGGAGATTTTATAATATTTAAAACAAGAAATTCTTTTAGAGAGGATTTCGATTTTGAATTTGTCTATTTAGATAAAAGCGGTGCCCAGTTTTTAAAAGAAAAAGGTGTAATTGGTGTAGGTATTGATGCATTAGGAATTGAGAGAAATCAGCCAGAGCATGAAACTCACAAGATTCTTTTAGGAGCAGGTATAGTTATTCTTGAGGGACTACGGTTAAAAGATGTAGAAGAAGGAGAATATTTCTTATATGCTGCGCCTTTAAAAATTAGAGGTGCCGAAGCCTCCCCTACAAGAGCTGTTTTGATAAAGGAAGAGTAAAAAATCATGAAGTTAAAATGGTCTAAGGGCAAAAATTTTGTTTTTGGAAAAATCTCATATGATGAAGAAAATACAGATGAATATATAGAGCTTTTATTTGAAAAATTCGGCAAAGAATTTTTTGAAGAAGTATATTTAGAGTATCAAAAAGGTACGACTATTGACGTAGCTTTTAAAGAGGTGCTAATCAAGCATAATAAGCTAAAACCCTTAAATATAAAAAAATTGAAAATAAAAAAGCAATAAGTCAGATTTACTGGCTTGTTGTTCTATTGCATTTTTATAGGGCTAAAGGTACAATATAGTTAAGAAAACTTTTACGTAAGGGGATTTTGTATGAGAGAATACAGTGTATTTGATATTATGGGGCCTGTGATGATTGGACCCAGCAGTTCTCATACAGCAGGGGCCGCAAGGCTTGCGAAAATTGCTCGTGAAATTGTGGAAGAAGATATATCAGAAGTGGAATTTGTATTGTATGAATCTTTTGCCCGTACATATAGGGGACATGGTACGGATAAGGCTCTTGTGGCAGGGATATTAGGTTTTGACCCAGATGATGAGAAACTGCCTCATTCTTTTGAAATAGCAAGACAGCAAGGGATAAAGTTTAAATTTACTGAAAGTGACGAAGAATCACCACATCCCAATACTGTAAAAATGATAATAACAGGTAAAAGTGGACAGAAAAACAGCATTTTAGGATGTTCTATTGGTGGAGGAAATGTGCTTTTAAAAGAGATAAATGGCATAGAGGTAGAGTTTACTGGTGAATATGAAACGTTGATTACAAATCACATAGATAGACCAGGGATAGTGGCAAATGTCACTAAAATTTTTGCAGATTACAAAATAAATATAGCTTTTATGAGAGTGTACAGGCATTCAAAAGGTGACAAAGCTATTATGGTCATAGAATCAGACCAAAAAATACCTGATGTTGCAAAAGAAACCATAAAAAACATTGATGGAATTTTAAATGCCATAATAATAAATCCTATGTAATGGAGGTATAAAATGTATCAATTTAATCATGGTTATGAACTATTAGAACTTACAAAAAAATTTAACTTACCAATATCGCAAATTGTGGTGCTAGCGGAGCAAGAAAAGACAGGAGAAGACCTTGATACAATTTTTCAAAAGATGAGAAATAACCTCAAAGTAATGAAAGAAGCTATTAATAAAGGTTTAAATGAAGATTTAAAATCAGTAAGTGGTTTATCAGGTGGAGATGCAAAAAAACTATATGAAAGAATAATCATTGGCAATACTCTTTCTTGTGAAACAATGGCAAAAGCTGCTGCTTCTGCTCTTGCAGTGACAGAAGTAAATGCTTCTATGGGTAAAATTGTTGCTGCTCCTACTGCAGGTTCCAGTGGAGTTATTCCGGGAGCTCTTATTACGGTGGCGAGAAAATTTGGCAAAAGTGATGATGATATGACAAGAGCTCTTTTCACTGCTACCGGCATAGGTATTATAATAGCTAAAAATGCTACTTTATCTGGAGCTGAGGGGGGATGTCAAGCAGAAGTAGGTTCTGCTTCAGCGATGGCTGCAGCAGCTTTAGTAGAACTTATGGGGGGAACACCAGAACAGTGTTTGACGGCAGCTTCTTTTGCTATAATGAATTTGCTAGGGCTTGTATGCGACCCAGTTGCAGGGTTGGTAGAAATCCCTTGTGAAAAGAGAAATGCCCTTGGGGCGCTTAATGCTATGATATGCGCTGATTTTGCAATAGCAGGAATGGACAGTGTCATACCCTTTGACGAAGTGGTAGAAGCTATGTATAAAGTAGGGAAAGCTATACCTTACGCTTTAAGGGAAACTGCAGAAGGGGGACTTGCAAAGACTCCTACAGGGATAAGGCTTAAGAAAGAGATATTTGAAAAAGTTGAACGGGGGGATTAAAGTGGAGGTTTTAAAAGATAGAAGCGAAATTGAAGATAAGTATAAATGGCGACTTGAGGATATATATGAAAATGAGAATTTGTGGGAAGAAGACTATAACAAGACAAAAGAGCTTTTAAAAGAAATTGTAAAGTTTAAAGGCAAAATTAACACTTCAAGAAATTTATTAGAGGTACTAAAACTTAATGACCAAATTGGGATGACAGCCAGCAAAATTTTTGCCTATGCCCGTATGAGAAGAGACGAAGATAATACTAATCCCAAATATCAAGCTTTGACTGACAAGGCCATGAGACTCAATATTGAAGTTATGAGTGCTACTTCTTTTATAGCTCCAGAGATTTTATCCATTGATACACAAAAATTAATGGAAATGATAGAAGGATTAGAAGAATTAAAGATTTATAAGCAATATCTTGAAGATTTAATCAGGTTTAAACCTCATGTACTTTCATCGGAAGAAGAAAAAATATTAGCAGAAGCAGAAACATTGGCAGAATCTGTTTCAAATGTATATACTATGTTGAATAATGCTGACATGAGATTCTCCACTATTAAAGATGAAGAAGGCAAAGAAGTAGAATTAACTCATGGCAATTTTGTACGCTTCATGCAGAGTAAAGACAGAAACGTCAGAAAAGCCGCATTTAACGCCATGTATGACACATACAAAAAATTTATAAATACTTTTGCTTCTACAATGGCAGGAAATGTAAAGAAAGATATTTTCTACGCGAAGACACGGAAATATAATTCTTCATTGGAAGCCTCACTATTTGAAGATAATGTAAGTGTAGAAGTTTACAACAATCTTATAGAGACAGTACATAGTAGACTTGATGTATTACATAGATATGTGAGGCTTAAAAAGAAACTTTTAGGTTTAGACGAACTTCACATGTATGACTTGTATGTGCCCTTGATACAGGAATATGATAAGAAATTTACATATGAAGAAGCAATTAACCTCGTGCTAGAAGGACTACAACCGTTAGGAGATGAATACATAAATTTACTAAGGAAAGGGTTTAATTCCCGTTGGGTAGATGTTTATGAAAACCGAGGTAAAACTTCTGGAGCTTATTCATGGGGAACTTATGGCACCCATCCTTATGTACTTTTAAACTATCAGGGCAAATTAAATGATGTATTTACAATTGCCCATGAAATGGGACATTCTTTGCATACGTATTATTCAAATGCGACACAACCATATGTGTATGCAGGATATAAGATTTTTGTGGCAGAAGTAGCTTCTACTTGTAATGAGGCTCTACTGATGGATTATCTTTTAAAAAATTCAAAAGACGAAAAAGAAAGACTTTATCTTTTAAATCACTTTTTTGAGGAATTCAGAGGAACAGTCTATAGGCAGGTTATGTTTGCTGAGTTTGAAAAACTCATACACGAAATGGCAGAAAGAGGAGAACCTCTTACAGCGGAAGTGTTAAACAAAAAATATTATGAATTAAATAAGCTCTACTATGGAGATGACATAGTAGTAGATGAAGGAATAAGCTATGAGTGGGCGAGAATCCCACATTTTTATAGAAATTTCTATGTCTATAAATATGCTACTGGATTTTCTGCGGCAATAGCTATTTCTCAGATGATACTAAATGAGGGGGAAAAAGCTGTAGAAAGATACAAGGAGTTTTTAAAGAGCGGGAGCTCTGATTATCCTTTAAACCTTTTAAAGAAGGCAGGAGTGGATTTAACTACTCCAAAACCAGTAAACGATGCTTTGGATGTTTTTGAAAAATTGCTTGATGAGTTTGAAAAAATGCTATAATGAATCAAGAGGGCAGTAAAAGAGACTGTCCTTTTTTGTTTTTTAATAATCAGTAGAACCAGAATTTGAAGACATGTACCTCTTTTATTTTGATAAAGAGCCAGAAGAAGTTTAAGCTGAAATATTGTTTTACTCATTTTGCTTAACTTTTTCTTTTTAATGATGTATAATATTAAAATAAAAAAGTGTGAGGTGTGAACTTTGGATTTTATAACAATTGATTTAAAAGAAAGGTCTTATCCTATTTATTTTGCCTATGATTCTTTTGATAAATTAGGAGAAATAGTAAAGAAACATGTAAGAAGTAGTAAAACATTTATAATAACTGATTTTAATGTTTATCCTTTGTATTTTGAAAAACTCAATGAAAGTCTTAAAAAAAGTCGTTTTGATGTGTCATATGAAGTTATTCCTGCAGGGGAAACAAGTAAAACAATGGAAATGGCACAAAGGCTTCTTGAAAAAGCTTATGACTATGGACTTTTAAGAGACAGTTCAGTTATAGCTCTTGGAGGAGGCGTTGTAGGAGACATAGCGGGATTTGTCGCAGCAACTTACATGAGGGGAATAGACTTTGTGCAAATTCCTACGACTTTGTTGGCGCAGGTTGATAGCAGTGTAGGGGGCAAAGTAGCAGTCAATCTAAAAAAAGGCAAAAACATAATAGGAGCTTTTCATCAACCTAAAATGGTATATATAGACACCGCCGTTTTAAACACGTTAGATAAAAGAGAAATACTTGGTGGATTAGCTGAAATAATCAAATATGGTATTATATGGGATTTTAGTTTATTTGAGTATATTGAAAGCAACATTTATGAAATTTTAGATTTAGAAGAAGATAAATTAAGGCATATAATCAAAAAATCTTGCGAAATAAAAGGGAAAATCGTATCTCTTGATGAAAAAGAAGAAAACCTGCGTTCAATATTAAATTTTGGCCATACAATAGGACATGCCATTGAAGCTTTAACAGGTTATGAGAGGTATATTCACGGTGAAGCTGTTGCTATAGGTATGGTATACGCTTGTAAACTTGCATTAAATTTAGGGTATATTGATGAAAAATATTTTGAAAGAATTTTTTCTTTAATACAAAGGACAGGATTACCTACAGATTATGAGGATTTGCACAAAGAAGACATCGTAGAGGCTATAAAACTTGATAAAAAGAGTAGAGAAGCCAAAATAAATTTTGTTCTTCTTCGTGGTTTAGGAAAAGCTGAAGTTACGACTGTTAAAGAGGAAGAAATCTTAAAAGTTTTAAAATAAGCGGGTAACCGCTTTTTTCTTTATCTTTTTTAGACTTTATGAAAAATTTACTTGACTCTACTTATGCAAAGTATTAAAATATCACTAATATTATAATTTGCAAGGGGGTGTTGGATGAAAATTGGCTATTTGGGTCCTAAAGGAACATTTTCTGAAGAAGCTGTTATAAAATACACACAAGGTGTTGAAAACTGTGAAGTTGTAGAGTTTAACACCATTCCGGAAGTCATAAATTGTATAAGCAATAGCTTATGCGAAGAGGCAGTAATTCCTATTGAAAACTCTATCGAAGGTTCTGTAAATATTGCCGTAGATATGCTGATAAACGACGCAAATGGGATAATGATAAAAGGAGAGGTGATAATACCTATTTCCCATTGCTTGATTTCGGATGCTCCAGTTGAATTTAAAGATGTACATTGTATACTTTCTCATCAGCAGGCAATTGCTCAGTGCAGGGAATATATATCTAAAAAATTTCCCAATGCGGAAGTAAAAGCTACAGACAGTACTGCCCAAGCAGTCTTAGGTGTCAAATCTAAACCCGGAGTAGTGGCGATAGGTCCTGAAAGAGCAGCTGTTATTTACGGCATGAGAATAATTGATAGAAACATACAAGATGTGAAAGAAAATTATACGAGATTTTTAATTCTTTCTCAAAAAGATTGGGTTGTCACAGGTAAAGACAAGACCTCAATAGTATTTTCTGTTCCCAATGTTCCAGGCAGTTTATATAACGCTTTAGGTGTTTTGGCCAACAAAAAAATTAATATGACAAAAATAGAATCTCGACCTTCAAGGAAAAAACTTGGGGAATATGTTTTTTGGGTGGACATTGAGGGGCATAGAGAAGATGAGATAGTAAAGGATGCCTTAGAGGAGTTAAAAGGTAGAACGGATTTTTTAAAAGTATTAGGTTCATATCCTAAATTTAAGTAGAACGGTAGAATGGAGGAATTGAAAATGGTAATTGTTATGAATATTGATGCCACTGATAAGCAAATCTCTGATATTACAAATCTTTTAACATCTCTCGGTTTAGGTTACCACATTTCAAAAGGTGAAGAAAAAATAGTCATAGGTGTTATAGGTGATAAGAAAAAATTAGAAGGTAAGGCTATAGAAATGATGGAGGGAGTAGAAAAAGTCATTCCTATTGTGGAGCCTTACAAACTCGCCAGCAGAATTTTCAAACCAGAGCCTACCATCGTGGAAGTAGAGGATGTAAAAATAGGTGGAAACAACATAGTTATAATGGCAGGACCTTGTGCAGTAGAAAGCAGAGAACAACTTTTTGAAAGTGCTATGGCGGTTAAAAAAGCGGGAGCTCAATTTTTAAGAGGAGGGGCATTTAAACCGAGAACATCTCCTTATTCTTTCCAAGGTCTTGAAGAAGAGGGTTTAAAGATGCTTAAGGAAGCAAAAGAACTCATTGGACTTAAGATTGTGACAGAGGTCATGGATGTACATTCAGTTGAACTAGTGGCACAATACGCGGATGTTCTACAGATAGGTGCGAGAAATATGCAGAATTTCCCATTGCTTAAAGCAGTGGGTAGAATTAACAAGCCTGTTTTATTGAAGAGGGGACTTGCTGCAACATTAGAAGAGTGGTTAAGTGCTGCTGAGTATATTTTAAGTGAAGGCAACAAAGACGTTATCCTCTGTGAAAGAGGAATAAGGACTTTTGAAACTTATACGCGAAATACTTTAGATTTAAGTGCAGTTCCAGCTATAAAAAAATTGAGTCATTTGCCTATAGTTGTTGACCCCAGTCACGGCACTGGGAAATGGCACCTTGTAGCTCCTATGGCTAAAGCTGCTATAGCAGCAGGAGCTGATGGACTCATTATTGAGGTACATCCAGACCCCAAAAATGCCTTATCCGATGGGGCTCAATCCCTTACCCCAGAAAATTTTGAAGCCTTATGTCAAGATATAAAAGTTATCGCTAAAGCGGTAGGACGGGATTTTTCATGATAAAAAAAGCGGTTATTGTAGGATTGGGTCTTATAGGGGGATCAATGGCAAAAGCATTAAAAAAATACACAGATATAGACATTATTGGTGTTGATATAAATAGAGACAGTTTACAAAAAGCATTAGAAGAAGGAGTAATTTCTTACGGCGTGACAGACATCGATTTTCAAGTAGATGCTGATATAGTTTTTATATGTACACCTGTTGGAAAAGTCGTTGAAAGCGTAAAAAATATAATTCATTATTTAAAAAGAGGCTGTATTGTAACTGACGTTGGAAGTACAAAAAAAGTCATAATGGAAGAAGTACAAAAATTTTTACCCGATGAAATTTTTTTCATCGGGGGCCATCCCATGGCTGGCACAGAAAAAGCAGGTTATGACAACGCTGATGCAGATTTATTTGTCAATTCAAATTATTTGTTGACACCTTTTGATACTACAAATGATGAGGTTTTGGATCTGTTTATAAAAGAAGTAATAATAAAAATAGGTGCAAAACCGATGATAATGGATTATAATAAACACGACACTATTGTGGGAGTTATAAGCCATGTACCTCATATCATTTCTGCTATACTGACGAATTTTGCTTATAACAAATGTAATGAAGCCTTTAAATACGCAGCTGGTGGTTTTAAAGATACTACGCGAATTGCATTATCTCAAACTGAGATATGGAAAGATATAATTTGCACAAACAGGGAAATTATTTTAGATTTATTAAAAAATTATAAAGAAGTCTTGACTGACTTTATTAGTTATTTAGAAAATGATGATATTGAGAGTATACAAAAATTTCTTGAAGATGCGAGAAAATATCGAAACACTATAACTTGAGGTGTTGTTATGGATATTGAAGTAAAGAAGAAAAGATTTTTAAAAGGTGTTATCTCTGTCCCAGGAGATAAGTCAATATCTCATAGAGCTGTAATGATTGGGTCAATTGCAGAAGGAATTACAGAGATTGAAAATTTTCTTTTAGGAGAAGATTGTATATCTACTATTAACTGTATGAAAAATTTGGGTGTTGACATTGAATTAAAAGGCACAAATGTTAAAGTTCAAGGAAAAGGACTTTATCTAAATAAAAGTGAAAAAATTCTTGATGTAGGAAATTCGGGTACTACTATTCGGCTTTTGATGGGTATTCTCGCTGGTCAAAAATTTGAGACAACGCTTACAGGCGATGATTCTATAAAGAGACGCCCTATGGGAAGAGTGATAACTCCTCTTAGTATGATGGGAGCGAAAATAGAAGCAAGAGAAGGAAATTTTGCACCTCTTACGGTTTTTGGAAACAAACTTAAAGGCATATATTACAAAATGCCAATTGCCAGTGCACAGGTTAAGTCCAGTATAATGTTGGCAAGCCTTTACGCCGATGATAAAACGACTATTGAAGAGCCCTACCCTTCAAGAAATCACACGGAACTCATGTTTAGTTCTTTTGGTGCTAAAGTGGAGGTAAATGGCACAAAAATAACTTGTTACCCTGGCTACAAATTACAAGGGCAGAAAGTTATTGTACCAGGGGATATATCGTCAGCAGCATATTTTATTGTTGCTGCAACTCTCGTTCCAAATTCGGAGGTTACTATAAAAAATGTAAATGTAAATCCTACAAGAACCGGTATTATTGATGTGATAAAAGAGATGGGAGGAGACATTGTCTTAACAAATGAAAGAACTATAAACAATGAAAAAGTAGCGGATATAACAGTTAAGACTTCAAGGCTAAAAGGAATTGAAATTGGAGGAAGTCTTATTCCAAGGCTTATTGATGAAATTCCAGTAATAGCAGTTGCAGCAGTCTTCGCAGAAGGGAAAACAGTGATAAAAGATGCCGAGGAGTTAAAAGTAAAAGAAAGCAATAGAATAAATACAATCACTTCAGAATTAAAGAAAATGGGAGCTAAAATTTTTGAAACAGAAGATGGGATGATTATAGAAGGCACGGGATTTTTGAAAGGGAATACAGTGGAAAGTTACAATGACCACAGGATTGCCATGTCTTTATGGGTTGCTGGACTTATGGCAGAAGGAGAAACTAAGATAAAAAATGCTGAATGTGTAAATATTTCGTATCCGGATTTTTATAAAACCTTTGATATGCTTTAATATCATTGGTGATGAATAATCAAAAAATGTAAGTTTTACAAAAAAAAGCAGAAGGATGTTATTTTTTTGTCAAACTTTGCTCTTGAAATCCTATATATTGTGTGTTATTATAATAATACAACAATATATAGAGGTGATTAAAATGAAAAACCAAGTGGCAGAGGATAAAAAACAGCTAAAAGAAAATAAAGCTGATCAAAATAATGTAAATGTGTTTGCATGTCCGGATTGCGGTGCTAAATTGGTTCATGAAGGAGGATGTGTTTTTTGTCCTTTCTGTGGCTATAGTGAGTGCCAGTAAGTACCTATCTTTCCACCAGTTTAATATGGACACAAATTAGATATCCGGTTATAATTTAGTTAAAAATATGCCGAATCCCCGATAAGGGGTACGGGGGAACTAAATTGGGGTGAATCCACTTTCGTGGTAGGGTGGCCCTCACCCGAACCCGTCAACTAACCTCGGAGGCGAAAGGGGGAACAACATGTTTAATATTCACATCAAGGTCAAACCTCTCATCGCATCAGTTATAGGCGGATTGTTTATTTTCCAATCAATATTTGCCGCAACTTACACAGTTAAACCCGGCGATACCTTATGGGGTATAAGCCAAAAATATGGAACTACCTATACTAAGTTGATGTCTTTAAACGGCCTTCAAAGTACCGTAATATACCCAGGACAAGTTTTACAAGTGCCGGGAAGTGATAACACATATGTTGTCCAAAAAGGTGACAGCTTGTACTTAATTGCTTTAAAATACGGCATTACTGTTGATATGCTCAAATCTGTAAACGGATACAAAAGCGACATAATATATCCTGGACAAGTCTTTATTATACCCAGTGCTACTTCTTCTAATAGGACATATCAGGATGTCAGCAGAGGTTCTATTGAAAGGGGTGTAATCCCCTACACAAAAGAGGAATTTGACCTCCTTGCGCGACTTGTTACCGCGGAAGCAGATGGAGAACCATACCAGGCTAAAGTAGCAGTTGCGGCCGTAGTAATAAACAGAGTTAAAAGTGGTATTTTCCCTAATACTATAAAAGACGTGATATATCAAGTCGATGCATACGGAAATTACCAATTTACTCCTGTGTTAAATGGGTGGATAAATAGACCTGCCTCAGCTGATGCTATAAGTGCGGCAAGAGATGCGTTGAGTGGTGTTGACCCAACAAACGGAGCGTTATATTATTTTGACCAGAGTTCTACAAATGCGTGGCTGTGGTCACTTCCTATAGCGGCAAGAATAGGAAATATGGTTTTCTGTTACGGCAGGTAAAACTTCCGATGAGAGGGTCAAAAACGGGTACAACTTAAGTACCCGTTTTTGACTTAGAAAAACAATTTATACAAAGTAGAAAGACCAAAGGCGATGAATATGAAAGAAGATAGATATTTTAAATATTTTGAAGGGATTCTTTTATTAAAATAAATGCCCACAATTATCCCTAATACATCTGCTAAAAATATTCCCAGAGTAGTACCTATTAATATGTACAGAGGACTGTTATATGATGCAGTCAAAGCTATAGCAGCCAATTGCGTTTTGTCTCCAAATTCTGATAGTACATATGTACTTATAATAGTTGCAACAGGACCGTATTTTGAATTTTTTATTTTTTCCTGTTTTGTTTCTTCCTCTATTAAAGTTGAAATTCCAAAAAACAAAAATAATAAAGCAGCTGAAAATTTTATATAAAAAATGGGAATGTATTCGGTGATATACGAACCAAATATCACAGCAATACCATTGTTTATTAAGGCTGCGATAAATATACTTATAAGAACAGTCCTTACTTTAAAAAGAGTAGCAAAGGCCATTGACATGAGCTGTGACTTATCTCCCATCTCAGAAGTAAAGATAAGGACAAATGATGTGACAAGTGCCTCCATTTTATTGCCTCCCCAACTATTATATTTGCTCTATAAATAAATTAGGACCTTTACATAATATGTAAAACATATTATGTAAAGGTCTCGTTCTTTAAGGTAAAGCCAGGGTTTCCCGATATGTTGACTTTACCACATATAAGCTATGCGAACTACTCCCCTTTACTCAATATATTGTAAAAAATTTATCATAAAATGTCAACTTATTTGATTGTAACATGTCTGTCAAAATTTTGAAGGTTGCTGAGTTTTTGCATAGTTATATTTTTAGACTAAAATTTTACACACATTATTGTAACCTTTTTAAAAAAGTGCTATTTTAAAATTGTGAGATATTTAGGAGGCGATTGTATGTACTTAGTAAACTATACTTCTGATGACTTAGAATGCTATTATTTCTAATGGAGCAATAATAAAGGGAGAATGCTATATTAGGAATTATTGTAATATCAATATAAAAACTATTTCAAGAAGATAAACTAAACCTTTATCAGGATATCCTAAAAAAATAATGTTTTCCTCTTTTACTCCTAAGTATTTTAAGGTAGAGAGAGTTTCTTTTTGTCTATCGTATCCAAGACGCAAAAAATCATGAGGGGTTGGAAAAGGAATGTCATAATTTTCAATAACTGCCCTTTTAAAGGAATCTCCATTAGTTATTATTACGACTTTTACTTCACCACCATATCTCATAGTGTCTTGAATAAGGCCAGCTGAAGCCAATGTTTCATCATCAGGGTGAGGTGCAAAGACTAATACTCTTTGATAAATTTGAGGAGTTGGATAAAGTTTTTTAACAGGAGTTTTGCACAAAGGCTATAAAAGTATTAAAGTAATTATTGCAATGTATTTCATTTTTTTATTCATTATAAGGCACCTTCCTTGTATATTTGTAGTCTCAAAATTTATTATTTACATTTTTCAAATTATTATGGTATAATAATTACAAGAAAATGTTCGGATATCGAACTAATTTTTTAGATAATTAGTTCAGATAATGAACTAATGGAGGCGAGATATTGAAAGACTATACTAAAGGCACTTCAGGGTTAATTAAAAATATCAATAAAGCCAATGTTTTAGATGTTATTAAAAAGATGCAACCCATATCGAGAATAGAGGTTTCTAAAGTTTTAAAAATGAGCAAATCTACTATTTCTGCCATTGTAGATGAGTTGATTGAAGAAGGTTTGGTAATAGAAAATGGTTACGGAGAAAAAGGTACAGTAGGGAGAAAGCCTATACAGCTTTCTTTTAATCCTGATGCTAGATTTGTTATAGGGATAAGCGTTGAATCTACAAATTCGATAGGAATTCTGACTAATTTAGAGGGGAAAATTTTAAAAAAGATAAAATGGGAAACTGGCATTAAAGAACAGGCTTTTAATGGAATTGTGAAAGGGATAAAAGAACTTGCTGAGGAAGATAAAAATATAATAGGAATTGGTATTGGTCTTCCAGGAATCACAGATATACAAAAAGGAATTGTTGATGCACCAGGATTGAAATGGAGTAATTTTGATTTAAAGAAAAGGTTGAGTGAAATTTTTAATTATAACATCTACGTGGACAACAGTGTAAATTATGCTGCACTGGGCGAGAGATGGATTGGTTGTTGCCGTGAAATAGAGAATTTTGTGCTTATAAACATAGGAAATGGTATAGGCTCGGGAATATATGTAAATGGTACTTTATTACGAGGCAATAGTTACGCTGCAGGGGAAGTAGGGTACATGGCCATAGGAGAGGATGCTTTTGAAAGAGTTTATTCTTACGAGGATTATGGTTATTTTGAAAGAAAGGCTTCTTTGTCTGCTTTAGTTGAATCAGTTTCTAAAAGTTTGCCTTATGTAAAAACTATGGAGGGTGTAGTAAAAGAATATAAAAAACAAAATCCTGCTTGTGTACAAGCTGTATCTCAATTTATTAAAAATTTAAGCATGGGTATTGCCAATATTGTAAGTATCTTAAACCCAGAAGTGATAATAATTGGAGGAGACATTTTAAACTATGAAATTGATATACGCCAGGAGCTAAAGGAGAAAGTGAAAAGGATTGTGCCTTTTGATTTTGACATTAAAGTAGCTCAACTTGGTGAAGATGCTTCTGCTATTGGGGCGGTAGCCGATGTGCTTTTAAATACAAATAATTTAATTTTACTATAAGGAGGCCATAAGATGAAAGTAATTATAACTGTAAATTATGAGGAAATGAGTAAAAAGGCAGCAGAAATTGTGAAAAAGCAAATCAAAGAAAAACCTAATACGGTTTTAGGGCTTGCTACAGGTTCTACGCCTCTGGGGATGTATAAACATTTAATTGAGATGTATAAAAGAGGGGAAATAGATTTTTCTAATGTCATTACTTTTAATTTAGACGAATACATTGGTTTATCTCCAGACCATCCTCAAAGCTATCATTATTTTATGTTCCACAATTTTTTCAATCATATTAACATTAAAAAAGAAAATGTTCATATTCCAAATGGTATAGCCGAGGATTTAGAAGAAGAATGTAGAAAATATGAAGAAGAAATAGAAAAAGCAGGAGGAATTGATTTACAGATATTAGGAATTGGTATAAATGGACATATAGGGTTTAATGAGCCAGATGAAAGTATAGAGACAAAAACACATGTGGTTACTTTGACTGAAAAGACGATAAATGCTAATAAGAGATTTTTTAAAAGCGCAGAGGAAGTGCCAAGAAAGGCGATTACTATGGGACTTGGAAGTATCATGAAAGCAAAGAAAATTGTCCTTTTGGCATCTGGAAAAAATAAAGCAGAGGCAATAAAAGAAACTATAAAAGGACAATTGACTACTAAAGTGCCTGCTACTGTTTTAGCTTTACATCCCGATGTAACTATAATAATTGATAAGGAGGCTGCTTCACTTATACCCGATGAAGATTTAAAAGAAATAGAAGTAATTGTTTAATAGGCGAAAGCCTGTTTTTTTATATTTTCAAAAGATAACTGTATAATTTATAATGTAAGGAAAAAATGGTTATAGATAGGTAAAAACATGAATAGCGGTGTTTTATTATATATGAACGCTATTGTATTGTAGTTATAATTGTAATATAATATTTGATAGTTATACCCTATAGGGGAGGGAGGTGTAGATGTGCCAATTTACACTGCATTTTTAGCAGGAATTGTTTCTTTTTTATCACCCTGTGTTTTGCCTTTAATTCCCGCTTATGTGTCATATATTTTTGGAAATAAAAAGAATAATTTAATAAATTTGCTTCTCTTTGTTTTGGGATTTAGCATAGTGTTTGTTTTAATGGGGGCGACTGCAAGCCAACTAGGAAAGCTTTTTTTAGCCTATAAAGACATTTTTAGGAAAGTAAGTGGGATAATAATTGTGCTTTTTGGACTTCAAATGACTGGGATTTTTAGACCAATATTTTTAAACAAAGAAGTCAAATTAATAAATATGGAAAAGGTACAGACCGGTTATATAGGGTCATTAGTATTGGGTATAACTTTTGCAGCAGGATGGACACCTTGTGTAGGTCCAATTCTCGCTTCGATATTGTTGTATGCTGGGTCTGTCAGTACTTTAAGTGTAGGCGTGATATTGCTTTTTGCATATTCTATGGGGCTTGGTATACCTTTTATAATTACAGCCTTATTGATTGACAAGTTTAAAAGTATGTATAAAAGGATTAACAAAATATTGCCTTATATAGAGGTAATAAGTGGGGTTATTCTCATAATATTTGGAGTTCTCTTATATTTTAACATGCTAATCAAGATAAGTGGATATTTTTATTAAGAGGTGGTTAGTGTGAAAAATAAAAGTTTAATTTTTACTATAATTGCTGTGATAGTTATAGGGGCACTTATTTTTGTGTTGAATAATTACACAAAAAGTGTGCAGCCTGCACCTTCTCAAGTGGCAGAAAATAATTCTCCTAGCAATAATGAAGATCAAAATACAAGTTCAAATGTAAATTCAAATACAACTGAGCAAAGTGAGCCTAAGATAGGGAATCAAGTAGGAGATATAGCACCAGATTTTACGTTAAAAGATTTAGATGGCAATACTGTGACCTTGTCGAGCTTAAGAGGAAAAAAAGTTATACTAAACTTTTGGGCAACAACTTGTCCTTATTGCATAATTGAAATGCCAGCTTTAAATCAGTTTATAAAAAGCCATAAAGATGATACGGTTTTACTTGCAATAGATTTGGGTGAAAGCCCATCAAAAGTAAAGCAGTATTTAGAAGGAAAAGGATATGAATTTACTGTACTACTGGATACTGACTTAAGTACTATTTACGATTATCAGGTTCAATTTATACCTATGTCCTATTTTATAGATAAAAACGGGATTATAAGAGCAATTAGCAATGGGGCTATGACATATGACGAAATTGAAGAGTATTATAAATCAATTTCTCGATAAATGAAAATGTACAAAAGCAAGTAGAAGGAGTGTATACACAAATGAAACCAGTAAATGTCACAGATGAGACTTTTGCAGAGGAAGTATACAATTCTAATAAACCTGTTTTAGTAGATTTTTGGGCTAAATGGTGTAGACCCTGTTTAATGATGGCTCCAGTGTTAGAGGAGTTTGCGGAAGAATACGCAGATAAGATGAAAGTGGCAAAACTGGATGTAGATGAAAATCCAGTAATCGCTTCTAAATATAGAATTATGAGCATACCTACGATGGGAGTTTTTGTAAATGGAAAAATGGTAGACAAAGTTATAGGTTTTATGCCTAAAGAGCATTTAGTTGAAAAGCTGTCAAAATATTTAAAATAGCTACTAAAAAAGGAGTATCTTTTTGTGAAAGATACTCCTTTTTTAGTAAAACATTATGCTATCACGTTTAAAACTTGCCGGTCATTTACTACTTTTATATAATTTACTTCCGGGTCTTCGGTGCCTTGTATGCTTAAGTTAGCTTCTTTCATTTTATCTACATATTCTATAATTTCTAATGTTATTCTTTCCCCTGGGCAAAGCACTGGAATACCTGGAGGATAAGCCATCAAAAACTCGGCACTTATTTGCCCTACACTTTCTCTTAAAGGTAGTGCAACAGTGGAGGAGCCAAAAGCATATCTTGGTGATACTACTTGTTCTGGTATTTCTGGTATATCTATAGGTTTCGCTATTTCAATGTTTTCATTGTATAATTCATCGCTTATTTCTCTTAAAGCCCTTAAGAGATAATCGACTTTTTCCTTTGTATCACCAATAGAGAATACACATAAAACATTATACATATCTGATAGTTCAGGTTGTATATAATATCTTTCTGCCAATATTTTCTCTAACTGATGGCCGCTTATTCCAAGGCCTTTAGCTGTTATTGTAACTTTTGTGGGGTCAAAGTCATAGGCACCATCTCGGCCAACAATTTCTTCACCAAAACAGTAGAGTCCTTTTATATTGTTTATCTCTTTTCGAGCGTACTCTGCTAATTCTATTGTTTTATCTAATAATTCTCTTCCTTCTGTAGCCATTTGCATTCTTGCAACATCTAAGGAAGCCAACAATATATATGAAGGACTTGTTGTCTGGAGTAAACTCATTACTTGTTTTACTCTATTAATATCAATTCTATCGCCTTTAACGTGAAGCATCGAGCTCTGCGTCATTGAGCCAATAATCTTATGAGTGCTCTGTGCACAGATATCGGCTCCTGCTTCCATCGCTGAAATAGGCAATTTTTCGTTAAATTTAAGGTGTGGTCCGTGAGCTTCATCCACCATGAGTATAGCGCCATAATCATGAACAATTTCAGCAATTTTTACTATATCCGTAGAAACTCCGTAATAAGTCGGGTTTATTATTAAAACAGCTTTTGCATCGGGATGTTCTCTTAACGCTCTTTCTACTGTTTCTGGGGTGACATTTAATGCAACACCGATATTTTTATCAATTTCTGGTTGCATATAAACAGGTATAGCACCACTTAATATAATTCCTGACGTTACAGATTTATGAATATTTCGAGGAACGATAATTTTTTCTTCTTCTCCCATTACACTTAAAATCATTGCTTGAATTGCACCAGATGTTCCGTGTATAGAGAAAAAGGTAGCGTCGGCACCAAAAGCTTCTGCTGCTAATTCTTGGGCATACTTAATTGGTCCAGTAGGTTTGTGCAAGCTGTCTACTTGCTGAAACACTGTTACATCCATTGACAATACATTTTTGCCCACAAAGTCTAAGAACTTTTTTGCCATTCCCACACCTTTTTTATGGCCTGGCACGTGAAAAGGGATAGTATTGTTATTTACATATTCCATTAAGGCATCAAATAAAGGAGTTTGGGTTTGATCTAACTTTTTCAACGCATCTAACACCTTCTTTCATAAGTTTTGGCTCAGAATAAAAGCCTAAAACCTTGATATAAGTAATTCAAAGGCATAGGCTTTGCAGAGCATCGCTGCTCCTTAAAAATAATTTCAATTCATTATAAGACATATTGTTGTAAATTTCAATAATAAGTTTGCTTTAATTTAAAAATTTTTTAGAGAAATTTTAAACTGCTAATCTATTTTTAATTACACTATACTATATAGTATGAGAAAAACCCTGAAATGTCAAATGCATTTTGTGATAAGTAGAGCATTCCTGTAATGAATAAAAAATAAGGGAGAATGAACTTTGAAAAAATAAGTACCTCCTGATAAAATACAGAGTGTAAGTTCTAGAACTTACCTCGAATTATCAAAATAAACAGGAGGTACCTAAAATGAAGTATACACAAAATGAAAAGATTTTGCAAGTAACAGAAGACACATTAATTGCGGGAGTAGACATAGCAAAAGAAAGCCATTATGCCAGAGCATTTGACTACAGAGGAGTAGAATATGGAAAATACCTAAGATTTGAGAACAATAGAGAAGGTATAACAAAATTTCTTAGATGGGCAAAAGACTTGATGGAGAGACATAAGAAAAACAAACTAATAGTAGGGATAGAACCGACAGGGCAATATTGGCTATGTTTTGCCCAATACCTTAAAGACAATAACATAAAGGTAGTATTGGTTAATCCATTCCATGTAAAGAGGAGCAAAGAATTAGATGACAATTCTCCCACAAAAAGCGATAAAAAAGACCCAAAAACAATAGCAATGCTAGTAAAAGACGGGAGATATGTAGAACCGACAATACCTGAAGGAGTATATGCAGAATTAAGGGTAGCGATGGACATAAAAGACAGGTTGAACAAACAAATAGGGATGACAAAAAATCAAATAACAAGATGGATGGACATATACTTTCCGGAGTTTAACACCGTATTTTCAGACTGGGAAGGGAAAGCAGCACTTATCACATTAAGAGAATTTCCAACGCCTGAGAAGATAGCAAAAAAGAGTGCTGAAGAAATAATATCGATATGGAAGAAAGAAGTACAAAGAGGGGTAGGAGAAAAAAGGGCTATAAAGCTGATAGAAACTGCTAAGGAGAGCATAGGGAAGAAGCAGGGCATAAAGATGGCGGAATACGAGATAAAGACTCTCATTGAACAATACGAATTTCTCAAAAAACAAATTGAAGAAATAGAGAAGAAGATGGAAGAATTAATAGTTGAGATACCAGGGGTTAAAGAACTACTAGAAATCAAAGGGATAGGGATGAATACAGTAGCAGGGTTTATTGCAGAAGTAGGAGACATTGAGAAATATGAACATCCAAAACAGATACAAAAACTAGGAGGATTAAACCTAGTAGAGAATAGCTCTGGTAAGTATAAAGGAGAAACAACAATAAGTAAAAGAGGGAGGAAACGATTGAGGAGAGTACTATTTACTGCAGTAATGGCCTTGGTTGCAAAAACGAAGAGTTTCGTGAACTTCACAAATATTACACTACCAGAGCGCAAAACCCGTTAAAAAGAAGCAATCACTAATAGTATTGTGCAACAAACTGATAAGGATATTTTATGTCATATTAAAGAAAGGAGTAAAATATGACCCAATCAAGATGATGAAGGATATAAAGAGGCCAGCCTTACAGGAAGCTGCATAAAAAGTGCCAACATACTATAAAATCAATTAAGGGTTAATTATCTTCTCTTCAGCTTTAACTTACTCACATCTAAAAAGCTGATCCTTAAGAAGAATTAATTTTTAGGGAAAACGAAAGTGTGAACGACGTGACATAAAAGGTAAAGGAAGAAATAAAGCAAAAACAACTAGTCAAGATGGTATATTGACAACAAGAGCGGGAATTGTCATAAAAAATAATCACCATACGGGCAAAGACCCTGCAATGGAGCAGAAATGACATCCACCTCATGGCAGGTAGAACGAAGGAATTAAGGACGGAGATCCAGTGAGACATGGGAGGGTAAACCCCATGAGATAAGTGGAGCTATCCCGCCATAATATGGAAATAGGATATGAGGTTTATTAAACTTACCTATTTAATGGTTAGATAAGTAAGAAATGATAATATAAGCCATGAGATGCTCTTGTTGTGATGAGAAAATTAAAGAAAAACTAAGATATTAAGAGAAAATAAAAGATAATAGAGGGAGGTTTTCTATATAAATTTTTATTTGCGATTTTTACTATAGAAATTTATAATAATAAACAAAACGGTATGACAATATGGGATTTAATGAGGTGTGGAAATGTTTAGTAAAGATGTTGTGCAAAAAGTAAAAGACTTGTCATTAGAAAAATTAAAAAACATGAATTTTGATGTGGATCAATATTTAATTGAGGAAGCAACTGGCGAAGTACAAAATTTGATAGATTACAAAATGATTCACCAAGTATGTGATAATTTTCATATTGATGAGAGAGAAAATAAAATAATCTTTAAAACTGGAGATTATTTGTTTGGGGATTATATAGTAAAAAATTTAAAAGAAGCGGAATATATAATTTTAGCAATCATTACACTGGGAGATAGAATAGATAAAAGGGTAAATGATTATTTTTCAGAAAGTAATTACACAAAAGGAATGATTTTAGATGTTATTGCAGGCGTGTTCCTTGAAATATTGACGAATAATTTTTGGGAAGAGGTAAGAGAAAACGCGCAAAAGTATGGTAAAGAAGTTACAGATATTTTTTACCCAGGAAATAAATGGGACATAAAAAATCAGGCTGTGATTTGTAAACTTGTGGACAGTTCAAAAATCGGTGTAAATATTAATCACAGTTTTATCATAACACCCCAAAAAACAGTGTCTTTTGTATGTGGAGTAGGGGAAAATGTCAAAAGACTTGTAAAAAAATCAGTCTGTGACGATTGTGAAGCAAAAGATTGTATTTATAGAAATGTTCCCGGTGAATCTAAATATAAAGTGACTGTACATTTTAGTAGTAATACAAAAGTTATTGAAGCAAATGAAGGAGAAAATTTGTTTCATATTCTTGTAAGAAATGGAATAGGACTTAACAATTTTTGTGGTGGTAGTCGGATCTGTGGTCAATGTAAAGTTATATTAAATGAGGAACTTGATATCTCTGATGATGAAAAATACTTTTTGACAGATAAAGAAATAAAAAACAATGTTCGGCTTGCGTGTTTTGTTGAGATAGATAGGGATTTAGAGGTCAAAGTACTTTCTGAAGAGCAAAAAGCAAAGATATTGACGAAAGAAAATAATTTGTTAAGTATTGAGTCACACCCTCGCATAAAAACTTCTACAGTAGATATTAGAAGACCAACTTTAAACGACCAAAGAGACTATGTTAAAAGAATTAAAGAGGCTGTGGGTGGAGAAATAGAAATTCCTTTAGAGCTTTTAAGTAATCTTCCTGAAGTTTTAGAAGAAAATGATTATAAGGTAAATATTACTATTAGAAAAAATGAAATAATTTCTATTAAAAAAGCTGCTTCAAAACAATACAACTATGGTATAGCATTAGATATAGGAACTACTACTATTGCTGCTTATTTGTATGACTTAGATGAAGGTAAGGAAGTAGATGTGTATTCATGTTTAAATCCACAGAGAACTTTTGGGGCTGATGTTATAACGAGAATAACTTATAGTATTTCTAATTCTCAAGGATTATATCAGTTGCATTCAGCTCTAATAAATAAAATAAATGAGATTGTAGAAGAGTTTTGTGTAAAAAATTCCATAGACAAAAGCGATATACATGAAATTGTGGCAGTGGGTAATCCTACAATGATACATTTTCTTTTAAATGTATCTTCCAAGAATATAGCAGTATCTCCGTATGTGCCGACTTTTACCTCAAAGATAGAAGTAAAAGCAAAAGAAATTGGCATAAACATAAACAAGGAAGGATACGTAATAACATTACCGCTTATATCTTCTTATGTAGGAGCAGATACTGTGGCAGCGGTTTTGGCAAACAAAATTGACCAATCTCAGGAACTATGTTTGCTTGTAGACATAGGAACCAACGGCGAAATGGTATTGGGGAATAAAGATAACCTTATTGCTTCTTCGGCAGCAGCAGGCCCTGCTTTTGAAGGAGCAGGAATAACTTTTGGACTAAATGGCGTAGAAGGAGCTATAGACCATGTAGATTTTAGTAAAAGACCTTTTTATACTACAATAGGGAATAAAAAAGCTAAAGGAATATGTGGCTCCGGTATTGTAGATATTATTTCTGAACTTTTGAAGTACGGCATTGTTGATATTACTGGCAGATTTTTGTCTAAAGAAGAAGTTAAAAATGTACCTGTTGATATTGCAGAAAGGATAACTGTTTACAAAGGTGAACCGGCATTTTTGATAGAAGATGGAATATATGTGACACAAAAAGATATAAGGCAAATACAACTGGCAAAAAGTGCCATACTTGCTGGCATTAACATCATGATAAAAGAAATGGGCATTGATGTAAATGAAATAAAAAAAGTTTTTTTGGCAGGAGGATTTGGAAATTATATTCTTCCTGCGAGTGCAATAGCAATTGGGCTTTTACCAAAGGAACTTCAAGGCAAAATCCTTCAAGTAGGCAATAGTGCTGGAGTTGGTGCGATAATGGCATTGCTTTCTGATAAAGAATTGGAAAGAGCTATACATCTACAAAGTAAAATAAGCTATATAGAACTATCAACTCATGAAGATTTTCAAAATGAATTTGTAAAAGGAATGTATTTTTAATAAAAGTGGAAATTAGAATATAAAAAATGTATGGAAATTATAACAAAGGAGTGTTTACAGATGACAAAAGAATACCTTAAGAAAAAGCTTGATAAAATAGATGGAAAGGGGTATAAAGCTTACAAAGACCTTGAAGGAGAATATGAGTTTGAAAAATTTATACTGTATATTGACCATGTTCAGGGAGACCCTTTTGCACCTCCTTCAAGGATAAGGGTTAAAGTGCCTCAAAATATAGCTGATTTTGAGTTTTCCATGTATAACAATCCCTCAAGGCAAGTTGCTTTAGAAGATTTTTTGACAAGGTCAGTTTTTGAAGTTATAAAAAGGTTGCCTTCTTTAAAAGGTACAGGACATAGTGGGGATATTTACATAGACAAAGGTGGTCAACAAATAATTAAAAGAAGTGCAATGGTAGTTAACAAAGATTATGTAGAAGCAAGATTGAGCATAGGACTTCCTGCTTTTGGTAGACGAATAAATAGCAGTGGTGCCCAAAGAATATTTCTTGAATTTTTACCTCAAATTGTAGAAAAAAGTCTTTTAAAAAAGAGCCTCGACGTACAAGATATATGGCTATGGGTTGAGACAGTGGAAGACCAAGATTACCTTAGAAGTCAACTAAAAGAGAGAGGGCTTGTGGCTTTTGTGGCTGATGGTGCGATTCTTCCTAGAGAAAGCGGCATAAGTGATAGACCTTTAAAAGGCGGTAATGTAGTACCTTTTGAGTCGCCGGATAGCTTGAGGATTAAGTTTCAACTTCCAAATCGAGGAGAGATAACGGGGATGGGAATACCCGAAGGAGTTACGCTTATTGTGGGCGGCGGTTATCACGGCAAGTCTACCTTGTTACAAGCTATTCAAAAAGGGGTATACAATCACATACCAGGTGATGGCAGAGAGTTTGTTATAACTGTAGCTGATGCAGTAAAAATAAGAGCAGAGGATGGCAGAAGGATAGAAAAAGTAGACATAAGTCCTTTTATAAATAATTTGCCAAATAACGTAGATACCACAAGGTTTACTACCGAAAATGCCAGTGGCAGTACTTCTCAAGCAGCAAATATTATTGAGGCGATAGAAATAGGCACTAGCTTACTGCTTTTGGACGAAGATACTTCAGCTACTAATTTTATGATAAGGGATGCGAGGATGCAAAAACTGATTGCAAAAAAAGAAGAACCTATAACTCCTTTTATTGATAGAGTAAAACAGCTATATAAAGATAATGGCATTTCTACGATTTTAGTTATGGGTGGCAGTGGAGATTATTTTGATGTTGCAAATTGCGTAATTAAAATGCACAACTATAGACCTTATGATGTGACACAAGAGGCAAAGAAAATTGCTGAACAATTTAAAACAAATAGGGAAGTTGAGGGAAATAATGAGCCTATAGTTATAAAACCAAGAATTCCTCTTAAAAAAGGGCTTGAGGTAAAAGGCAAAAAGATAAAGTCAAAAGATGAGGATACTATTAGATTTGGATACCAAGAAATCGAATTGGATTATGTGGAACAATTAGTAGACAAAAGTCAAACAAATGCAATAGGGGAGATAATACGCTATATTGCTAGTAAATATGTAGATGAAAAAAGCAGTATAAAGGAAATATTAAAAAAGGTATATAAGGATATATACGAAAAAGGACTGGACGAGGTATCTTCTTTTTATGGTAAGCATCCGGGCAATTTGGCATTGCCAAGACTTCAGGAAGTAGCTGCTGCATTAAATAGGTTGCGAAGCTTTACTGTAAAATAAAAATAACCTCCCCAGCAACACCGAACTCGCTTGAGGAGGCTAATCCTTCATTTCTAATTGGTGCCGAAGGTGGGAGTCGAACCCACACGGGGTGTGAGCCCCACTGGATTTTGAGTCCAGCGCGTCTGCCAATTCCACCACTTCGGCGAGTTATTACATTTGATATATTATCACAGGTCAGTAAAAAATTCAATACCCTTTTTATATTTTTGTGTAGGTGTTTTTATTTGTAATCTATTCAAATTCGACATTATTTTTTAAAAGCCTTCTTATTTTCAACATATGGAAGAATTTTCTACGGAGATTTTTTTAAAAAAAGCAGGATTTTTAATGATTAGTGTAGAATATTAGGTTATGTAAAGAACGCAGGAATACTTAGTAAAGTATTTTAAAAAGATGACGATATAACTTATTGGATTGGTGTCTCTTACTTTATATACATAATCTAAAAAAACGTAATTTTTAATGTCTTCCTAAGTTGAAACACTTGGGAAGAAGGGAGAGGAGAAGCTATAATGAATAACAAAAAAGTAATTAGCGTTTTACTTTCTTCAACTTTAGTTTTGTCATTAGCTAATAGTGCTTATGCTGCTACAATTTTAAAGTATGGAATGCGCAGCCCAGAAGTTAGGCATCTACAGCAAAATCTCAATAAGGCAGGTTACTTTGTTACTGCTAATCCTACTGATTATTTTGGACCAGCTACTAAGAATGCTGTTATGCGTTTGCAGAAGGATTATAATTTAGTACCGGATGGTATTTATGGGCCGTTAACAGAAAAAGCTCTTATGGATAAATTAAATGCTATTTCTAAGGCAACAACTCAAACTTCTAATACTTCACTGCAAACTCAAAGTACAGTGACAAGGACTTTGAAGTATGGAATGCAAGGGAACGATGTAAAAGAGCTTCAAAATGCTCTTGCAAAATTAGGATATTTTAATACTACACCGACAGGCTATTTTGGTTCGATAACACGGGATGCAGTTATAAAATTTCAAAAGGCAAATAATTTGACTCCGGATGGAATTGTGGGACCTCTCACACAAAAAGCTATTTCGGAGAAGTTAAATGTAAGTTTACCTTCCAGAGGAGATGTAAATAGAAGTACTAACACGACACAGAACTCCAGCAATTCAAACCAAACTCAAAGTACAGTGACAAGGACTTTGAAGTATGGAATGCAAGGGAACGATGTAAAAGAGCTTCAAAATGCTCTTGCAAAATTAGGATATTTTAATACTACACCGACAGGCTATTTTGGTTCGATAACACGGGATGCAGTTATAAAATTTCAAAAGGCAAATAATTTGACTCCGGATGGAATTGTGGGACCTCTCACACAAAAAGCAATACAAGGTTTATTGGCTGGAAAAGACCAGCAAGCATCTCAACCTACAGACTCACCAAAAATTCAGTATCCCAGTGGGTTTTCAAGGAATATGAAAAAAGGGGATACTGGCGATGATGTAAAATTATTACAAACATTACTTAAGGAAATAGGCTATTATACAAAAGATATTACAGGAACTTATGATGATAATACATTAAATGCAGTAATGGATTTTCAAAAATATTATTCTTTAGCTGTTGACGGAATTGCTGGTATAAATACTATCACAAAAGTAATAGAAATAAACAATCAGGTGAAAGCTGTAAAAGGTTTTTATGTCCAAGGAAAAGGCGGATATGGCCATGGAGTGGGTATGACTCAATTTGGTGCAAAGGGTATGGCGGAACAAGAATATAAATATGATGAGATAATTAAGTACTATTATACAGGTGTCAATATAGAAAAACGTAATACGGATAATGTTAATATCAAAGTAAAGATTTCTTTAGATTTAGGAAGTCCAGATATAAACATTACCAGCGACCAGCCGTATAGTGTAGTATACAAAACAAAAGATAACGTTACAGAACAAATAGTAGAAAACCAAATAGCGTGTCCAGCACAATCTACAACATCTTTCAAATATATGGATGGAAATATTGTAATTACCAATGATAAAGTAATAGATGATAGTACTCAACTTCCACAAACGATAGTAAGCATAGATGCTGTTAGAGTAATACCAAGTGACACGGGGGTACTGTCATACATAAATAAAGGTAATCCACTTCCTTATGCAGGCGAATTTAAGATATATCCAAATAATAGTTCTAAGAATTTGGATTTAATAAACATATTGCCTTTAGAAGAATATTTAAGAGGTGTAGTACCTGCAGAAATGCCTTCTTCTTGGCATGAAGAAGCTTTAAAAGCTCAAACATTAGCAGCCAGGACATACGCGTTAATACGGATTAGTGATAAAAAGATTTTTGATGTATATGATTCTACATTATCACAAGTATATAAAGGACTTTCTGTAGTAAATGATAAGGTCGATAATTTGATAAAAGCTACTAAAGGTGAAGTTGTAACTTACAATGGTGGCTTAGCAGATACTGTGTACAGTGCATCTGCAGGAGGATATACAGTGGATTCGACTTTTGCATGGGGTGGTAGCGATGTTCCTTATCTAAAAGGAAAACCCGATCCTTATGATAATTCTAAATATGCTACATACTGGTGGAATGTAAATATTACAAGAGATCAAATATCGTCAGCATATCCTCAAGTAGGTGTTGTTTTAAATGTAGAGATTACAAATAAGATGTTTGATAGGCCAGTAGAGCTCAAAATTACAGGAACAAAAGGTACTATTGTAGTAAAAAATAAAGATTTCAGAGATGCCATAGAAAAGGCCGTAGGTAAAAAGTTATTTATCTCAGAGTATTATACTATTAGTTTACAAAAATAAAAAATAATATAAAGAGGGAGCCTTTTAAAATAGAAAGAAGGCTCCTTTTTATCTGGAACCATAATTTAAAAAGAATTGCTTTTTGTCTAAAAATAAAATATATTATAGTTACAAAGTTTTTTAGGCTGGTGATGTTATGGAGGAATTAAATAGAGAAGGATATAAAGAACGAGCTATTTTAGTAGGAATTGTTTCTACACCTGAATATGAGGAAAGTATGGAGGAATTAAAGGAGCTTGCTTTAACAGCTGGAGCTGAAGTAGTAGGAATAATGACACAAAAGCGCAATACAATTGACAAAGCTCACTATATTGGTAAAGGAAAGCTGGAAGAATTAAAATTCTTTGTTGAAAATCAAGAAGTTGACCTTGTCATTGTCAATGATGAACTTACCGGTACACAAATTAAAAATATAGAAGACTTTTTAAATGTAAAAGTTATTGATAGAACAAATCTTATCCTTGATATATTTGCAAAAAGAGCAAAGTCAAGAGAAGGAATGTTACAAGTTGAATTAGCTCAATTAAAGTATCGCTTGCCCCGACTTGTAGGTCTTGGTGGACAACTTTCAAGATTAGGTGGTGGAATAGGTACAAGGGGTCCTGGTGAGACAAAATTAGAGACAGATAGAAGGCATATAAAGAATAGAATAAAAGCGATAGAAAAGAAGTTAGAAGAAATAGAAAGGCATAGAAGTTTACAAAGGGAAAGGCGTAAGAAAAACCGTATTCCTGTGATAGCGATAGTAGGGTATACAAATGCAGGAAAATCCACGCTGCTTAATGCTTTAACTAATGCGGAAGTGTACGTAGAAGATAAATTATTTGCAACCCTTGACCCTACTGCGCGAAGACTTGTTTTGCCTTCAGGGAGAGAAGTGATTTTGATTGATACTGTAGGTTTTATTAGAAAATTGCCCCACGACCTAGTGGAAGCTTTTAAATCTACATTGGAAGAGGCTAAATATGCAGATCTATTGCTTCATGTAATTGATGTGACTTCGCCAGATATGGAGGAAAAGATAAAGGTTGTAGAAAAGGTTCTTTCAGATTTAGATGTTATTAATACTCCAAGAATAAATGTTTTTAATAAAATTGACCTTTTAGATGTAGTGCCAAAAGGGAATGAAAAAGAAATTTACATTTCTGCTAAAAACAAAATAGGACTTGATAAATTATTGCAGGCAATAGAAAAAGAGATTTTTAAAGACGTAGAAATAGTTAATTTCCTCCTGCCTTATGATAAAACCAAAGAATACAATTATTTAAAAGAAAAAACAAAAGTAATTGAAGAAAGTTATGATGAAAAAGGGATAATAATAAAAGCGGAGGTACAAAAAGAAACAAAAGAAAGATTTAAAGATTTTATCATCGTTTAATAGCATTGTATTCTGCTTTTTCTTGAGCTTTTACATTTTTAACTATTTGAACAATTTTTTTATAAGCTTTTTGCGTACCATAAATGACTAAAGGCCTTCCTATAACAGGAAATTTTAAGGCTATAGAAGTAAATCCTCCAATCTTCATGATCCAATTGGTAGCAGCAGTAGTGTCAATTAACAGAAGACCTTCATTTGTGTTAAAAATATGATAATACAAATCTTTGAGAGCTGGTTCAATCAATTTTTTAGCATTTTTTACTCCCATAGAGTATATATTGTTTCCATACTCATCTGTGCCAATTGGGACAATGTGACCAGGGTCGTTTTGACCATTTAATTTATCAAACAAAGGTATGTTTTCTATTTCTTCTCGAGAGGGAATTTTGTCCATTGACAGTTTTCCGGTATGTATATAAGCGGCTATAACAGAAGTATGTGTTCCACCATAACAGTGATAAATTATATGCATTTAAAACTCTCCTTCCTTGTTTTGTACATTAGATATTTTTTATTAATTTGAAGATTTTTATACTGGTAAATTAATTTTATGATGGGAAAATTAAATTTTGATGTATAATTGTGGAGATATGCGGAAAAATAAAAATAAAATTAAAAATTTGAGAAGGAATTTAAGAGTTTTTAAAGAATATTATATTAAGAGAAAAAATAAAAATTTTAGGGGGCTTGGAAATGTTAATAAGAGATTGCGCTGGAGGAGTTGTATTTAAAGGAGATAATGTATTCATCCTCAAAAATGAGAAGGGGGAGTGGGTGTTACCAAAAGGGGTTATTAGAAATAATGAATTGCCTATTGATGTGGCCATAAGAAGAGTCTGTGCTGAAACAGGTCTTAAATCTGTTGAAGTCCTTTCTACTGCTGGTGAAACCAGCTACGAATTCTATTCTGTTACCCGTCAACGTCCTGTCTTTAATAAAATCATTTGGTATCTCATGACTACCGCCGATGAGGAATTTAATATTAGCAAGGAAGATGGTTTTGTTGATGGAGGATTTTATCCTATAGACAAGGCTTTGGAGATGATTACCTATAGTCAAGACAAATCACTTGTAAACGTTTCTTACTTTAAATATAAGACGTTGACGAAGGCTCTGGCATAAAGCGGAAAAGCTTTAATAAAGCCTAATAAAGCCTAATAAAGCCTAATAAAGCCGGCAACGGCTTTATTTTTTGATTATAATTTGGTATAATGACAAAGGGGTGCTATTTTGGCTAAAAGTTATAAAACACTATATTCTTACGGAGTTGCTGAAATTGAAATAAAGCGTTCCAAATTTATTGGACATGCTAAACCAGTTTCTTCAGAGGAAGAGGCAATAAAATTTATAGAGGAAATTAGGGCAAGTCACAGAATGGCAACCCATAACGTTTACGCTTATGTTATTGGAGAAAATGATGAAATTCAGCGTTTTAGTGATGATGGAGAGCCTTCTGGCACAGCAGGCATACCTGTATTAAATGTAATAAAAAAAGAAGGATTAAAAAACGTTGTTGTTGTAGTTACAAGGTATTTTGGCGGAATATTGTTAGGAGCAGGAGGCTTAGTGAGAGCTTATACAAAAGGGGCAAAAGTAGGTATTGATGCTGCTGGAATAATAGAAAAAATACCTGCGAAAAGTGTTATACTCACTTTTGATTATACTTTCCTGGGAAGAATTCAAAATGAGCTTTTAAAAAAAGGTTATTACATTAAGGATATTATATATTCAGATAGAGTTTCTATAGTATTACATATTGAAGAAGACCATCTATTAGAATTTCAAACTTTTATAAATGATTTGACAAGTAAAAGGTGTGATATAAAAATTGAGGAAGATGTATACCTTTTTAAAAAAGGCGATGAATATTATGGGACATAAACTTTATCCCTTATAAAAGGAAGAGAGAAAAGTAAATGGGGGCGCATTAATTAAGACCCTATTGAATTTAGGAGGTTAAAAAGAATGGAGTGGGATTATTCCTACATAGATTACGTGGAAGAAGCTATGAAAAGAAAGGTGTGGGCTGTAGTAGGAGCACTCCCTCGAGAGAGTAAATATGGCTATCAAATTTATCGAACTCTTAAATTGAACGGGTATACAGCTTATCCTGTTAATCCAAAATTTCAAGAAGTAGATGGAGATCCTTGCTATGAGTCTTTATCGAGCTTACCTGTAATACCAGAAGTTGTAGATATGGTAGTTCCTCCTAATAGAGGTGGACAGTACCTAGAGGAAGCGGCAAAATTAGGTGTGGAATTTATTTGGTTCCAACCGGGGGCAGAAAGTGAGGAACTGGTGGAAAAAGCTAAAAACCTTGGGCTAAAAGTTATTTATAATACCTGTGTAATGTTGGAAACCGATAAGAGGAAGTAAGAGGAGAGCCATCTCCTCTTATTTGATTATTTGCGAGGTTTTGAGAAAAATTCGTATATTCCCATACAGAATAAAAAAACAGCGAATATTTTTTTTAATATAAAGGCTTTTGTGATTGCTGCTATAATAGCTCCAACAAAACTTCCTATCATTCCACCTATTATTATAAGCAATATGATTTTATACTTTATGTTTTTACTTTTAAAATGGTATATTAATGCGATAATTGCTGTAGGAATAAAAGAAAAAAGATTAACGCTTTGAGCAATGTGTTGCTCGGTTCCAATAAAGATTGTCAAGGCAGGAATGAGAATTGTCCCTCCTCCAATTCCCATTCCTCCTACAATTCCTGAAAAAAGTCCTATTAGAAATAGTTTCATGATATCCACATCCTGACGGAAGCTATAAGCATTATTATTCCAAAAATTTTTCTTAATAAAGGTATGGAGAGTTTATTAAGAAAATATGCGCCAATAATTCCTCCTATCGTACTTCCTATAGCTATGTTAATAGTTAAAGGGATGTCGATTATTTTATTTTGCAAATACACTAAGCTACTGACTAGAGTGATAGGAAGTATAATTGAAATTGCTGTAGCATGAGCCTTATGGTCTTCTATGCCAAGCAAAAATACCAATGCTGGGACTATTAAAGTGCCTCCTCCTGTACCTAAAAGACCGTTTACGATACCAGTTATAAAGCCTATAGAGAAAAGTTTTAGTTTATCAGTCATTTTTATCACCTTTTACAGCTTGATATTATTATTTTTTCACTAAATTCTTTTGATATTCTAATTTCCATTTGACATGTTTAGCTTAGAAAGTTTAAAATTTTTATAGTAATGTGCAAATGGAGGTAAATTTTATGATTGCCAACAATGTTTTTGAGCTGATTGGAAAAACGCCAGTTGTTAAGTTAAATAAAATTGTTGAAAAAGAATGGGCGGAAATTTATTTAAAATTAGAATTTTTTAATCCGGCAGGCAGTGTTAAAGATAGGGTAGCTTTTTCCATGATAGAAAAGGCAGAAAAAGAAGGAAAATTAAAAAAAGGAAGTGTAATTATTGAACCTACCAGCGGAAATACAGGGATAGGGTTAGCGATGGTAGGGGCAGCAAAAGGGTATAAGGTAATAATAGTTATGCCCGATACTATGAGTATGGAAAGAAGAATGCTTTTAACGGCATATGGGGCAGAAGTAGTTCTTACCCCTGGCAAATTGGGGATGGAAGGCGCTATAAAAAAAGCGGAAGAATTAGTAAGGCAGAATAAAAACTATTTTATGCCACAACAGTTTGAAAATTTTGCAAATCCGTTAATTCATGAAGAGACTACTGCCAAAGAGATAATTGAAGATTTTAACGAAGGACTTGATGTTTTTGTTGCAGGTGTAGGTACGGGAGGAACTATTACAGGAGTAGGAAAAATATTAAAAAATAAATTTTCTAATATAAAAATTATTGGAGTAGAGCCCTATTCAGCAGCAGTACTTTCTGGTAAAGAGCCTGGTCCTCATAAGATTCAAGGGATTGGGGCAGGCTTCATTCCTAAGGTGTTAGATAAAAATGTCATAGATGAAGTAATTGCTGTAAAAGATGAAGATGCCTTTGAGGTGACTCGTCTTTTAGCAAAAAAAGAAGGCATACTTGGAGGAATTTCTACAGGTGCTTCCTTATGGGCAGCAATTGAAGTTGCTAAGAAATTAGGCAAAGGTAAAAAGGTTTTAGCAATAGCTCCTGACAGTGGAGAGAGGTATTTAAGCACACAACTTTTTAGAGAGGATTAGATTTACAAGCCTTATATTATTGTGTTAAAATATTTTAGACACAGTAAAGGAGGTTTTTTTATGTCAGGGCATTCAAAATGGGCTAATATAAAACACAAAAAAGAGAAAATGGACGCTAAAAAGGGGAGAATTTTTACAAAGCTTACCAAAGATATTATAAAAGCGGCTAAAGAAGGCGGTGGAGACCCTAACACTAACAGTAAATTAAGAGATGCTATAGAAAAGGCAAAAGCTAATAATTTGCCAAATGAAAATATACAAAGGGCTATTAAAAAAGGTACCGGTGAATTAGGAGGAGCTAATTTAGAAGAAGTAATATATGAAGGATACGGTCCTTCTGGTACTGCCATAATTGTTGAAGCTTTGACTGACAATAAAAACAGAACTGCTGGTGAAATAAGGCATATTTTTGATAGGCATGGTGGTAGTTTAGGAGCAGCTGGTTCTGTTACGTGGATGTTTGACAAAGTCGGAATTATAATTGTTGAAAAAGATAATTCTATTGATGAAGACGAGTTAGCGATGGTTGCAATAGATGCCGGCGCGCAAGACTTTTCTGCAGAAGATGAAGAATTCGAAATAATCACTGAACCTTCAAATTTTCAAGAAGTAAAAGAAGCGATTGAAAAAGCGGGGTATAAGATTTCAGAAGCAGAAGTTACTATGCTTCCTAAAAATACTATACAACTAAGTCCTGAAGACTATGAGAAATTCGAAAAATTAATTGACAAATTAGAGGAAAATGACGATGTACAAAACGTTTATCACAATGTGGAAATAGAAGACGAAAATGACGAATAAAAGAAAGAGATAGAAGAGGCTACATTTCTTCTATCTCTTTCTTTTCTTTTTCTGTTAAAACTTTATGTAAGTCTAAGTTGATTATTAATCTGTCGTTTAAATTGATAATAGATGTTATATACTCTTTCCCAATTCCTTTTATTATGTCTGGAGCTTCTTGGATGGAACTATCGTCTATATGTAAAACTTCTGTTACTGAGTCTACGATGAAACCTACTGGTCTGTTAGTGACATTTACTACAATAATCCGATTGTTGTCATTTTTTTCTGATAAAGGCAAATTAAAACGCTTTTTTAAATCTACAATAGGAATAACTGTTCCTCTTAGATTAGTTATGCCTTCTACAAAAGAAGGGGCATCAGGTACTTTAATAATCGTCTGAAGCCGTATAATTTCTATTACCTGATTAATGTCTACGCAAAAGTCTTCATTGTTTAATTTAAAAACTACAATTTGATTTGCCACTTTATCATCTCCTCCCTTATAGATATTATTCGATATTTTTTGACAAAATCCTGCAAAGAGAATAAATTTTTTAAAATTGGTTATAATTACATAAAACAGGAGGAGATGCTATGAAAAAGTTAATTTCCTATAAATTGGTTATGATATATTTGTTAGCTATATTTATAGGAGTGATGGTTGGGTATTTAATTAACGTTAAAGATAGGGAGCAGCAAAAAACAGAAAAAAATATAACTTATGAACAGAAGATTACTTCTCAGCAAGAAGCTCTTGCCAAAAAATTAATTTCTCAAAGTAAACTTATATTTGAAACTAAATATCTTGAAAATGGAGAAATAGTGCGTGAAGTTCAAAATTTAACCCCTTCTCTTTATGGAAAAAGCAAGGAAGAAATTGCAAAGATATATAGTAGTTGGAAAGTTAAAAGTTTTGATGAAGAGGAAATAGTTCTCTATAGAGAAAAAGAAGGGTTGCCTGCAGATTATTATATAATTTCTAGTATAAATGGATATGTGGTTTTATTAAAAAGTGACGGAAATGGCAATAAGGAAATTGTAGAGAAAACCGACATACCACTGGACAGTTTAACACCTTTTGACAGAGAAAGAGTGATGGAAAATATAATTACAAAAGACAAAGACGAAGCATACCAAATATTAGCAAATTTAAGCTCTTAAGTTCTCCTATGTTTTTAGGAGAACTTTTTCTTGTTTATAAAGGTCATTGATGTTAAAATAAATAAAAGGAGAGGGGATATAATGAGGGTATTAGGGATAGATCCTGGAATTGCCATAATGGGCTATGGTATAATAGATTACAAATCCAATAAGTTTACTGTTATAGACTACGGTGCAGTTACTACAAAAGCTGGTATTGATAAGGCTTTGCGCCTACACGATATATATAATGGAATTATATCACTTATAAAATCATACAGCCCTGATGTAGTGGCTATAGAAGAGCTTTTTTACAATAAAAACGCAAAGACTGTCATAACTATTGGAGAATCCAGAGGAGTTTCTATTTTAGCCGCTGTCAATTCGGGAATAAAGGTTTTTGAATATACTCCTTTGCAAGTTAAACAAGCAGTGGTAGGGTACGGAAGAGCAGATAAACATCAAGTTCAACAAATGGTGAAGGCTTTATTAGATCTTGAGGAAATTCCTAGACCTGACGATGTAGCTGATGCCTTGGCAGTTGCTATATGCCATTGTCACAGTAACAATATGATTGAAAAGCTGGGGTATTCAAGATGATTGAGTATGTTAGAGGGATAATTGAAGATATTGGACAAGATTACGTAGTGATTGACTTTATGGGTATAGGTATAAAGGTTTTTGTTCCCTTTTCTACTTTAAAAGTTTTACCTTCTAAAGGAAATATAACCAAGCTTTATACATATTTACAGGTGAGAGAAGATGGTTTTCAAATTTTTGGCTTTAAAACAAAAGAAGAGCTAGATTTGTTTGAAAAATTATTGTCTGTTAGTGGTGTAGGGCCGAAAGGAGCTTTGTCTATTTTGTCCGTGGTTTCTATTGACAATTTTGTAAAAGCAGTTAACGCAGGCGATTATAAAGCTCTTACAGTAGCTCCGGGAATAGGCAAAAAGACTGCTGAGAGAATTATTTTGGAATTAAAAGATAAGCTTCCAAAAGAAATAGTTTTTGAAGGTGATAATAATTTTTCAAATGAGGCTTTAGAAGCTTTATTAGCGTTGGGTTACACCAAGAGTGAAGCTATTTATGCTTTGGCAGATATCACCTGTGATAGCGTAGAAGATGCTGTAAAGCAAGCTTTGAAAAAATTAATGAAATAGGGTGAATTAAATGGAGGAAAGAATACTAACTCAAAATTTTACACAGGAAGATGCCTCCGAATACAGTTTGCGTCCTAGGTGGCTTTCTGAGTATATAGGTCAGCAAAAGATAAAAGAGGAATTAAAAATTTACATAGAAGCCGCTAAGATGAGGAAAGAGCCCCTTGACCATGTCCTATTATATGGTCCTCCTGGCCTTGGGAAAACGACTTTAGCCACAGTAATTTCTAATGAAATGGGAGTAGGAATAAAAATAACCTCAGGTCCTGCTATAGAAAAGTCGGGAGATTTGGCAGCAATTTTGACTAATTTACAGGAAAATGACATACTTTTTATAGATGAGATTCACAGGCTTAATAGAAGTGTAGAAGAGATTCTATATCCTGCAATGGAAGACTTTGAATTGGATATAGTAATAGGAAAAGGTCCAAGTGCCAGGTCTATAAGGCTTAGCCTTCCACGTTTTACTTTAATTGGTGCTACCACAAGAGCTGCGCTTATGACTTCTCCTTTGAGAGACAGATTCGGGGTTATAAACCGTTTGGATTACTATTCTGTGGAGGAATTAAAAGAAATAATTAAAAGGTCAGCGAATATTTTAAACATTGGAATTGATGAAAAGGCCGCTTTGGAGATTGCTAAAAGGTCACGGGGGACTCCCAGAATTGCCAATAGACTTTTAAAACGGGTGAGAGATTTCGCACAAGTAAGAGGAAATGGATACATTGATTTTAAAACTTCCAAAGAAGCTTTAGACGTATTAGGTGTAGATGAGATAGGATTAGAATACATTGATAGAAAGATTTTGGTTTCTATTATAGAAAAGTTTGGGGGTGGTCCTGTAGGAATCGATGCTATTGCTGCATCAATAGGAGAAGATGGGGATACAATAGAGGATGTTTATGAACCTTATCTTTTGCAAATAGGTTTTTTAAACAGGACTCCGCGAGGGAGAGTTGTTACAAAATTGGCTTATGATTACCTTAAATATCCTTATATAGAACAGGGGAGGATAGAAGGTGTTTGATAGTTTTGGCAAAATGTTGATATTTATGGGAGCTATATTAATTTTAATAGGGGTGCTTTTTTCCGTGGGTTCAAAAATTGGCTTAGGACGTTTGCCGGGAGATATAGTTTATCAAAAAGGAAATTTCACTTTTTATTTTCCTATTATGACAAGCCTTTTATTAAGTCTGTTTTTAACATTAATTTTTTGGCTTTTTAGAAGATAATTTTTTGTCTATTGAAAAAAATTTGATTTAAAGGTATAATCAGTACCATGTTCGTATGCTATAGATTTATAAAATAAGTTTTTTATGGACAAATTATAAACAAAACAATAAAAGGATGGAGTAAGATATGAAGCGCAGTGAGTTTTACTTTGAACTACCAGAAGAATTAATTGCACAAGAACCTTTAGAAGACAGAGCAAGTTCTCGATTAATGATTTTAAATAAAAAAACCGGTGAAATAGAACATGATATTTTTAAAAACATAACAAAATATTTAAAACCAGGGGATTGTTTAGTACTCAATAACACTAAAGTAATTCCTGCACGCCTTATTGGAAGAAGAGAAGACTCGGGTGGAAAAATAGAATTTGTTCTTTTAAAAAGAATATCCAATAATGAATGGGAAATATTAGTAAAACCCGGAAGGCGAGCCAAAATAGGGTCAAAATTTGTGTTTGGAAATGGAGAGTTAATAGCAGAAATTTTGGATACTACAGATGTAGGGGGAAGGATAGTAAGATTTTATTATGAAGGAGTATTTGAAGAAGTATTGGATAAATTAGGCGAAATGCCTGTTCCCCCTTATATCAAGAAAAAATTAAAAAATAAAGACAGATACCAAACTGTTTACGCAAAATATGAAGGTTCTGCAGCTGCTCCTACTGCAGGGCTTCATTTCACAGAAGAGTTATTAGAAAAAATAAGGCAAATGGGAGTAAAAACTGTTTTTATTACTCTTCACGTAGGGTTAGGTACTTTTAGACCTGTAAAGGAAGAAGTAATTGAAAATCATAAAATGCATGAAGAATTTTACATTGTTACAAAAGAAGCAGCTGAGGAAATAAATGAGACTAGGAAAAGTGGAGGAAGAATCATAGCAGTCGGTACGACTTCTACTCGAACTCTTGAAACAGTTGCTGATGAAGATGGTTATATAAAAGAAAAAAGTGGTTGGACTGATATTTTTATATATCCTGGTTACAAATTTAAAGCTATTGACGGCATGATAACAAATTTTCACTTACCTGAGTCTACTCTAATTATGATGGTGTCAGCTTTTGCTGGTAAGGAAAACATAATGAGGGCTTATAAAATAGCCGTTGAAAAGAAATATAGATTTTTTAGCTTTGGAGATGCAATGCTTATAATTTGAGCAGAATAGGAGGATATAATGGCAGCGATTAAATATCGGCTCATCAAAAAAGATAGCAGAACAAATGCGAGATTAGGAATATTAGAGACTCCACATGGAATTATAGAAACGCCTGTGTTTATGCCAGTAGGAACACAAGCAACTGTAAAATCTATGACTCCTGAAGAATTAAAGGAAATTGGAGCGACGATTATTTTAAGCAACACTTATCATCTTTATCTAAGGCCGGGGCATAAGATTATAGAAAAAGCTGGTGGCCTTCATAAATTTATGAATTGGGATAGAGCAATTTTAACAGACAGTGGAGGATTTCAAGTTTTTAGCTTGAATTCTTTAAGAAAAATTACAGAAGACGGTGTAGAATTTAGGTCTCATATAGATGGCTCTAGGCACTTTTTTACTCCCGAAAAAGTAATAGAAATACAAAATGCTTTAGGTTCGGATATAATGATGTCTTTTGACGAGTGTGCACCTTATCCTGCAGATTACGATTATGTAAAAAAATCTATGGAACTTACTATTAAATGGGCTGAAAGGGGAAAAAGAGCCCACAAAAATACTGAAAAACAAGCTCTTTTTGGAATTGTCCAAGGAGGGACCTATGAAGATTTAAGAAAAGAGTGTGCTCAAAGATTAGTAGATATGGATTTTCCTGGATACTCTATAGGTGGATTAAGCGTAGGAGAACCAAAGAATGTAATGTACGACATTGTAGATTTAACTACAGAATATTTACCTGAAGACAAACCGAGATATCTTATGGGGGTGGGAAGTCCTGATGACCTTATAGAGGGAGTAATACGAGGAGTTGATATGTTTGACTGCGTGCTTCCGACGAGAATTGCTAGAAATGGGACAGTTTTTACCAGCAAGGGCAAATTAATAGTAAGAGATGCTCCTTATGCGGAGGACTTTTCTCCTTTAGACGAAGAATGTGATTGTTATACTTGTAGAAATTATTCAAGAGCCTATATAAGACATTTATTTAAGGCTAACGAAATTTTAGCAGCAAGGCTTGCAACTATACACAACCTATATTTCCTTATTAAATTGATGGAGAGGATAAGGGAAGCTATAAGGCAAGACCGGCTGCTTGAATTTAAAAAACAATTTTTTAAAAAATATGGTTATAAGGAGGAGTATTGATGAATCCCGAAACGACTTACGTAATTGTTCAGATGCTTATTTTTGTTGCAATCTTTTACTTTTTATTGATTTTACCTCAACAAAGGCGACAAAAGAAAGAGAGAGAAATGCTGGATTCTTTAAAACCAGGTGATGAGATTATTACAAAAAGTGGTTTTTATGGTAAAATTCTAAACATAAAAGATGATGTGATAACATTAGAAATGGGTGCAGATAAGGTAAGGCTCAAGATTGCAAAGTGGGCAGTAGGTGGAGTTGTAAGTTCTGCCAGTGACAAAAGCGATAAAGAAGAGAAATGATAAGATGCGGTTTGCCGCATCTTTTTTATGTACTATGTTTAAGATAAAAAGCATACATATTAGTAAGAAAACTGTGGGGGTGAGACTTTGAAAGGAAGGTTTGGTGTGGAAAAGGGAACTGGCATAAATATTACTGGAATTTTTACAGGGGTTTTAATAGCATACATTATCACTCTTAGTTTTTTCATAATTTACGCTTTGCTTTTGACTTTTACAGCCGTATCTGAACTAACTTTACCTACCCTTACTTTGTTGATAACTATAACAGGCATAGTTTTATCAGGTGCTTTATCAGCAAGGCATACTACTAGCAAAGGATGGTTAAATGGAGGAATTGCTGGTATTTTATATGTAACTGTTATGTTGATTTTGGGAGCATTTTTTGTAAAAGAATTAGAGCCTACTTCTTCTTGGGCAGTAAAATACGCTTGGGGAGCTATTTTAGGAGCTTTAGGTGGTATGATAGGTATCAATTTATAGCTTTAATTCCTTCTCTTTATGTGTTATAATAAATCAGGAAGAGGAGGGAAGAAAAATGAAGCGTGTTATAACAATTAACAGGCCAACGTTAAAAAATAGCTTAAAAAAGCCAGGTTGCGGCGAATGCCAGGCATCCTGTCAGTCTGCTTGTAAAACCTCTTGTACTGTAGCAAACCAAGAGTGTCAATATTAATACATATTACTCAAATGGCAGTAAAGTGTAATTACTGCCATTTAAACTTGCAATGGAGGTTAAAAAATGTCAGAGCTAATGCATAAATTTAAAAGACTGGGAATGAATATTGTAGTAGATCCGGTAAGTGGCTCTATCCATGTGGTAGACGATATTATTTATGATATTTTGGACTTTTATGAAAATCACTCAAAAGAAGAAATTGTAAATTTACTTCAGCATAAATATAAAAAAGAAGATATACTGGAAGCTATTGCAGAAATTGATGAATTAAAAGAAAAAGGGTTATTATTTTCAGAAGATATATATAAAGATATTCCAGTGTCGAGAAATGATTCTGTTATAAAAGCGATGTGTTTAAATGTTGCTCACGATTGCAATTTAAGGTGCAAATATTGTTTTGCTTCTACTGGGGATTTTAAAGGTAGCCGCAAGTTGATGGATTTTGAGACGGGCAAAAAAGCAATTGATTTTTTAATAAAAAGTTCTGGGAAAAGGCGAAACATTGAAGTTGATTTTTTTGGCGGTGAACCCCTTTTAAATTTTGAGGTAGTCAAGCAGTTAGTAGAATATGGAAAAGAAAAGGCGAAAGAAAATAAAAAAGTAATTAAATTTACCATAACAACCAATGCGGTTTTGCTGGATGATGAGAAAATAAAGTATTTTAATAAAAATTTTTCTAATGTGGTACTTAGTTTGGATGGAAGAAAAGAAGTAAATGACAGCATGAGGATACGTGTAGACAGCAGTGGAAGTTATGATACAATAGTTCCAAAAATAAAAAAATTCGTTGAATCAAGAGGGAAAAAAGAATACTATGTGAGAGGGACTTTTACAGCAAAAAATTTGGATTTTGCTAATGATGTGTTGCATATTGCTGATTTGGGAGTTTATGAAATATCTGTAGAGCCGGTAGTTGAAAAAGAAGATAAAGACTATACATTAAAGGAAGAGCATTTAGAGAGAATTTTAAATGAATATGACAGATTAGCAGAAGAATATGTAAAGAGATACGAAGAAGGAAGGCCTTTTTCTTTTTATCATTTTAAAATAGATTTAGAAGGAGGGCCTTGCATTAAAAAAAGACTTCAAGGCTGTGGTGCTGGTTTTGAGTATATAGCGGTGACTCCCGATGGGGATATTTATCCTTGCCATCAATTTGTGGGTATTGAGGAATTTAAATTAGGGAATCTTGAAGAAGGTATAACTAATAAAGAATTACAGCAAAAATTTATGGAAAGCGATATTTACAAAAAAGAAGAATGTACGAAATGTTGGGCGAGGTTCTATTGCAGTGGAGGTTGCTTTGCAAATAACTACAACATAAATGGAGATATTAATAAACCTTACGAGCTGGCTTGTGAAATGCAAAAAAGGCGTTTTGAAAATGCGATTGCCATAAAAGCATATCAAATGCTAAAGGGTGAGGAAAATGATAATAAAGGAATATAAAAGTATGAAGCCCAAAATAGATGATGAGGCGTATATAGCGGAAACAGCAGAGGTTATTGGAGATGTAGAAATAAAAAAAGATGCAAATATATGGTATGGGGCTGTGCTGAGAGGAGATATAGATAAAATAGTTGTTGGAGAAGGAACTAATATACAAGATAATTGTGTTGTACATGTTACAGAGGGACATCCCTGTTATATAGGAAATTACTGTACAATAGGACATGGGGCGATAGTTCATGCTTGTAAGATAGGAGATAATGTACTAATAGGTATGGGAACGATTATATTAGATGATGCAGAGATAGGAGATGATTGTATAATTGGAGCTGGTTCATTGGTAACAGGAGGTAAAAAGATTCCAGAGGGCAGTCTTGCTTTTGGAAATCCTGCAAAAGTTATAAGGAAACTTACTCAAGAGGAAATTGAAAATATTCATCGCTCCTATGAACATTATGTAGAATTAGCAAAATTACATTTTTCCAACTTTGGGAAATTGACCGTTTACAATAAAAGTAATATAATAGAAAATAGTTGAATTATGAAGGAGGATTCGAATGAGAAGTAGAGGTTTTATCAAATTTTTTTCTGTTGTTCTTATTGCAGCAATAGTTGCATATGTAGCATTTTTTGGAATAAATGTGGGTAATTACTCTATAAGTCCTGTGCAAAAGCACATAAGATTAGGGCTAGATTTAAGAGGTGGCGTTTATGTATTATTAGAAGCTCAGGGGGATGTTACACAAGACGCGATAGATAAAGCGATTGCGGTTATAAAAAACAGGGTGGATGCCCTGGGTGTAACACAACCTGTGATAGCTCAACAGGGTTCAAATAGAATTCGTGTAGAATTACCTGGTATGAAAGACCCTGACAAAGCAATAGAAATAATAGGTAAAACTGCTCAATTAAAATTTGTAGGTCCAGATGGACAAGTAATACTAACTGGTGCCAATGTTAAAGACTCTAAAGCAGTATATGGTCAGAGTCAAACAGGTGTGCAACAACCAGAAGTTACACTTGTACTTGATGCGGAAGGTACAAAAAAATTTGCAGAAGCAACACAAAAGTTTATAGAGCAACCAATCGCAATACTTTTAGATGATAAGGTAATTTCCGCTCCAACTGTGCAAAACGTTATCACAAATGGAAATGCAGTCATTACAGGCTTGAAGGATTTCCAAGAAGCATCTGAATTAGCTACTCTTATAAGAGCTGGTTCTCTACCTGTTACATTAAAACCAATAGCCTATAGTTCTGTAGGTGCAACTTTAGGCCCTAGTGCCTATAATGCTAGTGTAAAAGCTGGTATATATGGTGTACTACTTATTTTACTATTTATGGCAGTTTTTTATAGATTGCCAGGAGTAATGGCAGATATAGCCCTTTTAATATATATATTGATAGATTTAATAATTTATGCTTTATTTAATATAACCTTAGATTTACCAGGGATTGCAGGCTTCCTATTGTCAATTGGTATGGCTGTTGATGCTAATGTTTTAATTTTTGAAAGATTTAAAGAAGAACTATGGGCTGGTAAAAGCATAAGAGCTGCTTTAGAGGCAGGTTTTGCAAGGGCCTTCAGAGCCATTTTTGATGCTAATATGACTACTATTATCGGTGCTATTATACTTTTTTACATGGGCTCTGGAAATGTGAAAGGTTTTGCTTTAACACTTCTAATAGGTGTCATATCCAGCTTGTTTACAGCTATAACTGTAACGAGATTTTTGTTGCTTGCACTTGTCGATTTGGATTTGACAAGAAATATAAAATTTTACGGAGCGTAGGAGGGAAATTGAGTGAATCAACACAGATTTCATATAGACGTCATTGGTAAAACTAAGATTTGGTTTGCGATATCAGGAATTGTAATCTTAATTGGTGTAATAGCAATGTTTGTAAATGGATTTAATTGGGGTATAGATTTTACTGGTGGAACAATAATGGAATTCCAAATTGGCAAATCTTTTGATACTGCTGACATCATAAAAATATTAAACAATTATAAAGTCAAAGACTTTCAAGTGCAGAAAATAGGCACAAAGGGAGATACTGTTTCAATAAAGACAAGCCCAATATCTAATGAAACTCGACTTTCTATAATAAAAGATATAGAGTCAAAATATAATTTAACGGAAAACGATCTGATAATGTCACAACAAGTAGGACCTTCTTTAGGCGCAGAAATAAAATTTGGAATGATACGTGCTCTATTGCTGGCTTCTGCTGTAATGTTTATCTATTTAGGATTTAGGTTTGAATTTGAAATGAGTGGGGCTGCAGTTATTGCTTTACTCCACGATGTGATTATATTAATTTCTATATATGCTATTTTTCACATAACAGTTAACGCTCCTTTTATAGCAGCAGTTTTAACTGTATTTGGCTATTCTGTGAATGCTACTGTCGTAATTTTTGACAGAATAAGGGATAACTTAAAAATCATGAGAAGATCGGATTATGCAAAAATTGCAAATGTTAGTGTAAATCAGACTCTTACAAGGTCAATAAATACAACTTTGACTACGTTGATTATCCTTGTTTTAATGTATTTCTTAGGACCCAAGGCATTGAAAGATTTCGCATTGCCTTTGCTTATTGGGATAATTTCGGGAACATATTCTTCGATATTTATCTCTACTCCTCTTTGGGTATTAATTAAGAATAGAGAAAAGAGAAGAAAAACCTCTAATAAACCTATAAAAGCCTAAGTTTTAAATAAATACAAAAAATCTAGTGGCATAATATCTCTTTTTAGAGATAATGCTACTAGATTTTTATTGAGGTGAAAAAATGAATTTGCCTTTTATTTTTAGAAATAAAAATATTACCAGAAGATATAAAGAGATATTAAAGATTTTAACTAAAAATGGTTTTGGTTTTATTTCTGATATTTTATTAAAAGGTGGACATATACCTTTTCATATACTGAAAAGTCATGATTACATGGGAGCAGGAGAGAGGATTCGGAAAACATTAGAGGAATTAGGTCCTACTTTTATAAAAATGGGACAGCTTTTAAGTACAAGAGGGGACCTTATTCCCCATGATATTTTATTGGAACTTGCTAAACTTCAAGATGATGTAGAACCAGAAGACTTTGTAACTATAAAGAATATTTTAGAAAGTGAATTAAAAGGCAAAATATCGGATTTTTTCATTTATTTTGATGAAACTCCTATTGCTTCAGCTTCTATTGGACAAGTTTATAGGGCAAAAATTAAAGAAGGGAAAGATGTCGTTGTTAAAGTACAGCGTCCAGAAGTATCCCAAAAGATAAATGCTGATATAATAATTCTAAAGAATATTGCTAAAATTTTGAATGAGCGTATAGTTGATGCTCCTTTGGATTTTGTAGAAATTGTTGATGAATTAGCCGAATCTCTTCTCAATGAATTGGATTACACACAAGAAGGGAATAATGCCGAACGCTTTAGAGAAAATTTTGAAAAGGAAAGTTATATCTACATACCTAAAGTATATTGGGGATACACTACAAAGCGCGTTCTTACAATGGAGTACGTAGAAGGTATAAGTGTAAAAAATAGAGATTTACTTGTTAAAAAAGGCTTTGATTTAAAGAAAATTGCAAGAGAGGGAGCATGGGCTATATTTTTACAAGTTTATGAATTTGGTCTTTTCCACGGAGATCCCCATCCTGGCAATATCTTAATTACAAATGATGGCAAAATTTCATATATAGATTTTGGAATTGTAGGCTACCTTGATAAATCCTCAAGGGAAATGATAATTGACCTTTTTAAAGCTTTTGCTGAGAATGATATTGAGGAAGTAATAGAAGTTTTGTCGGACATGGGTGCCATAAGGCCTGATACTAACCTTAGAACTCTTAAGTCTGATTTGAGCCATATAATAAATTATTTTTACAATACTCCTCTAAAAAATATCAGTGTGAATGATTCAATGAGGAAAATAATGTCAACTGTTTATAAGCATAAGCTGATTTTACCTCCAGGGTTTACTTTACTTCTCAAGTCCTTAGCTACAGTAGAAGGTGTAGGCAGAAGCTTAGATCCCGATTTTAGCATTTCTAGTGTGGCAAAAGATTTTATAAAAGAGGTATATTTGAGAAACATCAGTTTAACTAAAATATTAAAAGAAAACTCGAAAGATTTACATAAGGCAATAATAGTATTGAGAAAGCTTCCTTTTAAAATCCAAAGTATAATGACAAAGCTTATAAAAGACGATATAAAAGTTAGAATAAACCTTGATGAAAGTGAAAGCTTACGTTATGACTTAAATATTATGGTGAATAAAGTTATTATAAGTATCATAGCATCAGCATTAATTGTAGCTTCTTCATTGGTTTTGACATTTCAAGGGGGATATAAAATTTTCGGCTACAATGCATTGGGGCTTTTTGGCTATGTGGTTGCTTTACTTCTGTGCTTATGGGTCTTTTATCGAATCTTTATAATTGAGAGGAGAAAAAAATAGGAGAATTTGTGGGTGATTTGATGTCCAAAATTTACAGGTGGATTTTGAAGGAGAATAAAGATTCTCGATTGTCTGAAGAAGTACAAAAAACTTATGGGTTACCCAAAATAATTGCTGATATGCTTTCAGCAAGATTAAACCTCCAAGAAGTTAAGAGTTTTTTAAATCCTGATTTGAAAGATTTGTACTCTCCTTATCTTCTAAGGGGAATAAAAGAGGCAAAAGATTTGATACAACAACATATTGCCTCGAAGGATCTAATCACCATTTATGGGGATTACGATGTAGATGGAATTACTGCTACCTCTATCCTATATTTAACCTTAAAAAAATTAGGGGCAAAAGTGGATTATTACATACCAGAAAGATTAGTTGAAGGATATGGTATAAATGAAGAAGCGATAGACAAAATTGCACAGAGAGGAACAAAACTTATAATTAGTGTAGACTGTGGTATAACCTCTGTTAAGGAAGTGGAAAAAGCTAAATTTTTGGGAATAGATGTAATTATAACTGACCACCACAGTATCCCTAAGGAGATACCACAAGCAGACGTTGTGATAAATCCTCATTTACCTGATAGTGAATACCCTTTTTGTGACCTGGCAGGGGTGGGAGTTGCTTTTAAACTGTCACAAGCTCTTATTGGAGAAGAAGCTTATGAACTTTTGGATATTGTTTCAATAGGAACTATTGCAGATATTGTTCCTTTATTAGGAGAAAACAGAATAATTGTAAAAGAAGGGCTAAAAAGACTAAATGAAACACAAAATATAGGTTTAAAAGCCATCATAAAAGCTTCTGGATTGGAAAATATTGAAATTGATGAATATCATGTGGGATTTATCTTAGCTCCTCGCCTCAATGCTGCAGGGCGATTAAGAAGTGCAGAAGCGGCTGTGAGGTTATTGATAAGCCAAGATGAAAAAGAAGTAGAAGAGATAGCAGAATATTTAAATCAAGAAAATTTAAATAGGCAACAAATAGAAAATCAAATACTTCAGGAAGCAATCAAAAAAATAAAAGAGACGGTTGATTTAAATAAGGAAAAAGTAATTGTACTGTGGGATAAAAATTGGCATCCAGGTGTTATTGGAATTGTGGCATCCCGGATAACAGAAAGGTTTCATAGACCTTCTATACTTATAAGTTTAGGAGAAGGGGAAGGAAAAGGTTCAGGGCGAAGCATAGAAGGCTTTAATTTGTATAAAGCATTAGAATACTGTAAAGATTATTTGATAAAATATGGCGGTCATGAAATGGCTGCTGGAATAAATATTGAAAAAAACAATTTGGAGATTTTTAAAACTAAGATAAATGAATACGCTGATACGGTGCTTAGTGATCTTGATTTAATTCCAAGTTTAAGAATAGATGCAAAGGTTAAAAATGAAAAGATAGATATAGAAATAGCTAAACAAGTTCAAAGGTTTAAACCTTTTGGCAGCAATAATCCTCGGCCTAATTTTTTATTTGAGGGTTTGACAGTTACAAAAGTATTTGACTTAAATGGTGGAAAATACAAAAAAATCATCGTCCAAAAAGACAAGTTTGTGTATGAGCTTATGCTATTTGATGCATCAGAAAAAGGAAACGATGTAAAAATAGGAGATGTAATAGATGTTGTGGGAAGCATTGAAATAAATAGCTGGAACGGTATAGAGTTAGTAGTGATAAATGTAAAAGATTTAAGAATTAAGTTGCCTTTGTTTTCCTACTATAAAAACTTGAGCAAAATCATGGTAGAGTATAAGCCCGACAAAAAAGAGATAGACAAAAAAGTTGATTATATAATTGACCAAAGAGGAATTAATAATAAGTGGGAATATGTGCTGAAACTTTTTAAAGGAGAAAGCAAAACAGTTGTCATAGTAAATACAATTGTAGAACTTAGGTCATTACTTAGATATCTCAAAAAAGAAAAGTTTTTGGATTTTTCTTTATGCAATGTGGATTGTAAAAAAGAAAATGGTATACTATTTTTCCCAAATTCTTTAAAACCATTAAAATACTACGATGATATAATTATTTATGATATACCCTTTAAAAAAGAAATCTTTTACCACATTCTTTCTCATTCACAAGGAAAGAGGATTCATTTAGTTTTTAAAGAAGCAGATATATATTATAACTTAAAATCCTTTGACGAAATTTTTCCTCAAAGAAAGGACTTTATTAAACTTTACAAATTTATAGAAGAAGGAAACAACATTTTATTTAAAGATCATTTGCATCCACAACTGAATTTAAATCCAATAAAATTTTCATTTTGCATAAAAGCAATGAAAGAAATAGGATTGATAAATGTAAAAGAACGTGATAATATTTTTATGTTAAGTAAAAATTCTGTGTCACAAAAGGTTAATATTGAACAAACTCAAATAATGCAACAGATATTTTCAGCTAAAAAAGAGTTTATTGAATTTGCCAAGTTCATTGTCAGCCAGAAAATTTAAGGAGGTTTTTGTAATGACGCTGGAAGAAATTAAAATGATGATTAGAGAAATACCTGATTTTCCTAAAAAAGGAATAAAATTTAAAGATATTACACCTGTTTTAAAAGATGCGAAAGCTTTTAATTATTCTATAGAAATGCTGGCTAAGGCATTGGAAGGGAGAAAATTTGATCTCATTGCTGCTCCGGAAGCAAGAGGCTTTTTGTTTGGAGCGCCACTGGCTTACAGATTAGGAGTAGGATTTGTTCCTGTAAGAAAACCGGGTAAATTGCCGGCAGAGACTTTAAGCTATGAATATGAACTGGAATATGGGACAGATTCTCTTGAAATACACAAAGATGCTGTTTTAGAGGGACAAAGAGTAGTGATAGTCGACGATTTGTTGGCGACAGGAGGCACAATTTACGCTTCTGCAAAATTGGTGGAAAGCTTAGGGGGAATTGTAGATTCTATTATTTTCTTGACTGAATTAACTTTTTTAGATGGTAGAAAAAAGCTTGACGGATATGATATAATTTCATTAATAAAGTTTTAATCAAAAGTGGCTTTGAGCCACTTTAATTATAAGGTGTGATAACTATGTTGGACAAAGTGATAAATAGGATAAAAAAATACATGGGTGATGATGCAAATTTAGAGTTAATATACAAAGCTTATGACTTTGCTGTAAATGCCCATGAGGGCCAAATGAGAAACTCAGGAGAGCCATATATTGTTCATCCCATAGAAGTTGCATTTATTTTGGCTGACCTGGAATTAGATATTACCACTATTGCAGCAGGCCTTTTACATGATGTAATAGAAGACACAGATGTAACTTATGACCAATTAATGGAAAATTTTGGAAAAGAAATTGCTGATTTGGTTGATGGAGTTACAAAACTTGGTAAAATAGAATACAAGAGCAAAGTAGAGCAACAGGCAGAAAATATGAGAAAAATGCTTATAGCAATGGCAAAAGACATTAGAGTGATACTCATAAAACTGGCTGACAGGCTTCACAACATGAGAACTCTCAAATATTTACCTCTTGACAAACAAAAAGAAAAAGCGGAAGAGACTTTAGAGATTTATGCCCCTATTGCTCATCGCTTAGGAATATCTAAGATAAAATGGGAATTAGAAGACTTGTGTTTGAGATATTTGCATCCGGAGGAGTATTATGACCTCGTAGAAAAGGTTGCTGCCAAAAGAAAAGAAAGAGAAGAGTTTATACAAAATATCATAACTACAATTAAAGAGAAATTAAAAGAAATGGGAATACAAGCAGAAGTAGATGGGCGACCTAAACATTTTTACAGTATCTACAAAAAGATGAAAACGCAAAATAAAACTTTCGAGCAAATTTACGATTTGTTAGCAGTGAGGATAATTGTTAACACCGTAAAAGACTGTTATGGCGTATTAGGAATTGTGCATACTTTATGGAAGCCAATTCCTGGAAGATTTAAAGATTATATCGCTATGCCAAAACCTAATATGTATCAATCCCTTCATACTACAGTAATAGGTCCTAAAGGAGAACCTTTTGAAATACAAATAAGAACATGGGAGATGCACAAAACGGCAGAATACGGTATTGCAGCCCATTGGAAATATAAAGAGGGTAAGACTACAGAGGACGAATTTGACCAAAAGCTTTCTTGGCTTAGGCAGCTTTTAGAATGGCAGAAAGAGTTAAAAGATGCAAAAGAGTTTATGGAAACATTAAAAATTGATCTTTTTACAGATGAGGTTTTTGTCTTTACTCCTAAAGGGGATGTCATAAATCTTCCAGCGGGGTCTACTCCTATTGACTTTGCGTACAGCATACACACTGAAATAGGTCATCGATTAAATGGTGCTAAAGTAAACGGTAAAATAGTCCCTATAAATTATCAATTAAAAAACGGTGATATTGTTGAGATATTAGTAAGTCCAAATAAAGACAGAGGTCCAAGTAGAGACTGGCTCCAGATTGTCAAAAGTTCTCAAGCGAGAAACAAAATCAGACAGTGGTTTAAAAAAGAAAAAAGAGAAGAAAATATCGCTCGCGGCGAGGAAATGTTAGAAAGAGACCTCAGGCGTCATGGAATACAACCTGCTATGATAAAAAGTGAGATATGGGAGGAAGTGCTTAAAAAACTCAACATTCACACAATAGAGGATTTATATGCAACAATTGGTTATGGAGGGTTAACTTTAAATCAGGTAATACCGAGAATTAAAGAAGAAATCAAAAAATCTCAGAAAGAAATAGGTTTAAAGTCCGTTCCAATTGATAAGGCTGGAAAGAAAAAAGAGAAAACAGGCGGAACGGGGGTCATTGTAAAAGGTGTAGACAATGTAATGGTCAGGTTTGCAAAATGTTGTTCTCCTGTTCCAGGGGATGAAATAATAGGTTATGTTACTAAAGGAAGGGGAATTTCTATTCACAGAAAAGATTGTCCCAATGTAAAAGAATATCTTTTTGATAGAAACAAAATTGTAGAGGTTGAGTGGGATCAAGATAGAAATATCCTTTATCAAGCTGATATACAGATTATGGCTAGTGATAGATTTGGACTTTTGACAGATGTTACTAGTGTTCTTGCAGATGTAAAAATTGCTGTAAAGGCTGTCAATGCTAGAACAACAAAAGACAATATTGCAATTATTAACTTAACTTTAGAGATTATTTCAAAAGACCAACTGGAAAGAGTTATGAATAAGTTGAAAGCTTTGGAAGGGGTAATGGACGTTTACAGATTAAGTGCATAGAGGTGATTTTTTTGAGAGCTGTTGTTCAAAGGGTGAGTCGCGGAGAAGTAAGTGTAGGTGGAGAAATGGTAAGTTCAATAGGTAAAGGATTTGTTGTTTTGGTTGGTATATCTATTGATGATAATGAAAATGATGTAATGTACATGGCAGATAAAATAGTGAATTTGCGGGTCTTTGAAGATGAAGAAGGAAAAATGAATTTGTCTCTTTTAGATATAGGAGGAGAAGTCCTTCTTGTCTCTCAATTTACTTTGCTTGGAGATGTGAGAAAAGGCAGAAGACCTAACTTTATGATGGCTCAAAAACCACAAGAAGCTTTGAAGTATTTTAATTTATTAGTCAAAGAGATTGAAAAAAGAGGCGTAAGTGTCAAAACAGGTATATTTCAGGCAATGATGAAAGTATTAATTGAAAATGACGGACCAGTTACAATTCTCATTGATTCTAAAAAAGTGTTTTAATGGAGTGATTTTATGAAAATACAAAGGTATGTGGTAGGACTTTATAAAGCCAATTGTTATATTGTTTCTGACGAGGAAACTAGGGAGACAATTGTAATAGACCCAGGGGAATATTTATCTGAAATACAAGATTATATTGGTGTTAACAAATTAAGAGTAAAATATATTTTACTCACTCATGGTCATTTTGACCACATAGGTGGAGTAGAGGAGCTGAGGAAAGTTACTCAAGCAGAAGTTGCTATTTCAAAAGAAGATGCTCCCATGCTTTTAGATCCCAGTTTAAATCTATCTAAAATGGTCTATAAAAAAATACAGTGCAGTGCCGCAGATATTTTATTAAATGGTGGCGATATTTTATATTTTGGGAAATACGCAATAGAAGTCCTACACACTCCAGGTCATACAAAAGGCGGAGTGTGTTTTAAAATTGACAATGTCTGCTTTACAGGAGATACTGTTTTCAAAGGCTCGATAGGAAGATATGATTTTCCTGGTGGAGATTTTGATACTTTAATGGATTCTATAAAGAACAAGCTTTTGGTATTGGAAGATGACGTAGTGATATATCCGGGTCATGGCGAGTCTTCAACAATTGGAAAAGAAAAGAGAATTAATTTGTTTTTGAGGGAATAAAAGCAAGAGGTGATTTACCTCTTGCTTTTATTCGTATCTGAGTGCTACGATTGGGTCGAGTCTAGCTGCTTTTTGTGCAGGGTATATTCCAAAGAATATTCCTACTGCTGAGGAGAAAAGAAAAGCGATTAATATTGTGTTTATAGAGATGATGGGGGTTATATTTATAAAAGGACCAATGATGTTTGATAAAATATAACCGAAGAAAATACCTATAGCACCCCCTAAGAGAGAAATTGCGACAGCCTCAATTAAGAATTGCATTAAAATGTCTTTTTGCCTTGCGCCTATGGCTTTTCTTATTCCAATTTCTCTGGTGCGTTCAGTTACAGAAACCAACATTATGTTCATGATTCCGATTCCACCTACTATAAGCGATATACCAGCAATTGCTCCTATGATTGCCGTAAATATGCTTAATATTCTGTTGAATTCTTCTAGGAAACCGATGAGGTTTTCTGCTTCGTATTTATCTTTGTTGTGATGAAGTGCTTCTATTAAGCGCACAGCCTGAGAGGAGGCTTCATCTAATTGGTTTTGGTTGTAGGTCATTACGTAAATTTGTGAAATATCTACGTCTTGGAAGATTTTTTGCGCGTAAGTTATTGGAATTGCAACTATTACAGGTATTTGGTCAGCTATTGAGCCTCCTAAACTTTTTAAATTACCACTGTCAATAACGCCAATTATCTTTGCTGTGTCAAAGGAAGAAGAACTGCCTATTTTAATAGTTTTTCCTACGCAATCTTCATAACCGAAAAGTTCTTTTGCAGAGTCTTTATCAATAAGTACCACATTTCTACCCATGAGAATGTCTTTTTCATTTAAAAAGCGGCCATAGATTATTTTTATGTTAGAGACATTTCCATAATCAAAATCTGTTGCTATAAAAATAGCCCTCTTGGTAAGTTTATCTGTTTTAGCGAGTCCAAATTTTTCTGTAATTGGCGCCGCATATTTTACCGAAGAAAGTCTTTTTCTGATCATTTCTACATCTTTGAGAGTCAGTTTATCGCTTTCTCTTATTTCAACATTATTTTTCGTCTTGATAGAAAATACACTAACGCCGATTTTTTCGAATTCGCCTAAAATAGCTTTTTGACCGCCTGCTCCTAAAGACACTATTGTTATAACTGAAGCAATTCCGATTATAATCCCCAACATCGTAAGAAGGGCTCTTAATTTGTTACTTAATATACTGTCAATTGCTACTTTTATGGCTTCTAAAATATACATCCTTTATCACCTGCTAATAAGTTATTCTGTTTGCGATAGGGGTATCTTCTATAATGTTTCCATCTCTTAAGCGAAGTATCCTTTTTGCGTGATTTGCTATGTCCTGTTCGTGGGTAACCATCACTATTGTAGTACCCGATTCATTTAGTTGATAAAAAATTCTCATTATCTCAATACTGGAGTTTGTGTCGAGATTTCCTGTTGGCTCGTCAGCTAATAGAAAAGAAGGATTCATTACAATTGCACGAGCGATTGCTACTCTTTGTTGCTGCCCCCCTGAAAGTTCATTAGGTTTGTGGTGTATTCTTTCACTTAATCCCACTATTTCTAAAGCTTTTATTGCTCTTTTTCTACGCTCTTTTGCTGGTATTTTGGCGTACAACATTGGCAGTTCTACATTTGACAGTGCGTCTAATTTACTCAAAAGGTTAAAAGACTGAAAAACAAAACCTATCTGGCGATTTCTTAAATAAGCTAATTGGTCATCATTTAACGTTGATATTTCGGTTCCATTGAGCTTATAACTTCCAGATGTGGGTTTATCCAAAAGACCAATTATATTCATTAAAGTAGATTTACCAGAGCCAGAGGGACCAACAATTGCTACATATTCACCTTTATTTATTTTTAAAGAGACGCCTTTTAATGCATTCACTTGGACTTTTCCAAGATTGTACACCTTTCTTACATTGCTCAATTCAATCATCAGTCTTTCCCGCCCTTTATTGTGATTTTTGTACCATCTTCGATAGAACTGGTGGGATTTAGTATGACTTTTTCGCCGACATTTACTCCCTTTATGATTTCTGTCTCCAAATCAGAAACGAGTCCGCTTTTTACTTTCCTTTGTTTTGCTATACCATTTTCTACTACATACACAAATTCGTTACCATATTTGTCACTTACGATTGCTTCTGATGGAACTTTTATTACATCTTTTTTTTCGGCAATTTTTATGTCGACATCTACATTAAAACCTGGTTTTATTGTGCCATCATTGCTTAAAAGGTCCACATAAACTTTTACGACATTATCTCCACCTGTTTGAGTGATTACTTTTGTCGCAGTTGGACTTACTTTACTTACTACTCCTTCAAAAGTTTTATCTGCAAAATGTATGTAGGCTTTTTGCCCTTCTTTTAAATTTACCGCATCATAAGGTTTTACATCAAGTGCAATTTGCAAGTTGTTTAAGTCTTCTACTGCAATTGCAGGAAATTGAGAGGAGGTAAAATAGCTATTATCTTTGGCATTTACTATGGTTACTGTCCCATCAAATTCAGCAATAACATATTTTTGCTGTTTATACATATTTTGCTTTATATTTTTGAGATTTAATTCTGCAATTTCTACTTGTTTTTGTTGGAGTTTTATTTGGTCGTCAAGGCTAAGAGAAGAAGTTTGTATCTGTGAAGTGGAGGGTTGTTGTACTGTACTTTCTCCCGAAGGGAGTTGTTGTGGCAAAGAGGTATTTGGAATTTGAGCTGCGACTTGGGATTGTTGTGACTGTTTTTCTTTTAATTTTTTTAATGCATCCAGTTGCATTTGCGCCATTTCCAGTTGTTTTTGTGCAATTTGATATTGTATAGATAAATCTTGTGTTTCTAATTCTAGAAGTTTATCTCCTTTTTTTACATTATCTCCAACGGATACATAGACTTTTAAAACTTTAGTAGGAGATAATATGTAATATTCTTGTTTGGACTTTGATTCTACTACTCCTGTGGTAGAGAATAAAGAAACTATATCACCTTTTTCAACTTTAGCAGCATTTACCTCTACAGTGGAAGCAGAGTTTTTGTTTTTTATAGAGATTGCATAAACGGTAGAAGCTACAATTGCTAAAATTACTGTGACTATTGTTAATGTTTTAACAGTATTTTTCATAAACACCACCCTCAAAATTTATAGTTCTTCTTTGATTTTTTGTAATATGTTTTTTAATGTTTCTAATTCTTGAGGAGAGAGTTTTTCAAAAATTGGCTGCAAAATTTTTTCCCTAAACATTGCTAAGTGTTTATAAAGATCTTGGCCTTTTTTTGTCAAAGAAATTTCTATTTTTCTTCTGTCTTCCAAATCAAAGTTCCTTTGAACTAACCCTTTCTCTACAAGTTTGTCTACTATGCTTGTAAGGGTGCTGGGGGAAATACCTAATTCTAAAGCAATATCTTTCATATACATTGGATTGCTTTTATTTTCGCTTAAAATTATTATTACTTGTTGTTCTCCAATTGTGAGGTCTTTTTGAAACTCAGAGAGGTCATTTGCTTTCAGTTGATTATTGAGTTTTTGTCTAATTATACGAAACAGGTCATATAAAAGCTTAATATCACAATCTTTGTTCATAAATTTTCACCTCAAAAATTTTTAATACAAAATATTTTATACATCAAAATATTAACTCATTAATATTTTTTTGTCAATAGGTGGATAAATTATTATGAAAGTAGATTAAAGATAATTGTGATTGACAGCTAATAATAGTATAATGTATAATAACAAGTAAAATGATGGATAAATGCGATGACCAGGAGAGTAGCAATAGCAGGTATACAGGGAGAAGATACCGTGATTGAGAGTATCTTCATACTTATGCTATTGCGAAAGACACCTGTGAGCAGACCAGTCGATAATGTAGGCTGGCTCCGTGAACCTGCGTTAAGGGAATGAGTCCAAATCAGGGTGGCACCACGGGATTTAACCTCTCGTCCCTGCAAATTGTTGCAGACGAGGGGTTTTTAAATGTATAAAGTTTTTACAAAATGTAAAAGGAGTTGGTAAAATGCTTACAAAAGCGCCAAGAGGGACAAAGGACATTCTCCCTTCAGAATCATATAAATGGCAATATATAGAAGGACTCATAAGGGAGATATGTGATGTTTACGGTTTTAAAGAGATAAGAACGCCTGGCTTTGAACATACTGAGTTGTTTTTAAGGGGAGTAGGGGAATCGACTGACATTGTGAGAAAAGAGATGTATACTTTTACGGATAAGGGAGGGCGAAGCATTACTCTGAAGCCTGAAGGTACTTCTCCAGCTGTAAGAGCATTTATAGAGCACAATTTGTATGCAGAGACGCAGCCTACTAAATTGTATTATATAACTCCTGTTTACAGATATGAAAGGCCTCAATCGGGAAGGCTAAGAGAACATCACCAATTTGGAGTCGAAATATTTGGTGCTAAAAGCGCTTCTGCAGATGCAGAAGTTATAAGTGTTGCTATGACACTTTTAAAAAAATTGGGGCTTAATAATTTGGAGCTTAGAATAAATAGTGTAGGATGTCCTGTTTGTAGAAAAAATTATAATAAAGTGCTTAAAGAGTTTTTGAAGAACAATTTGGAGTATTTGTGTGACGACTGTAAAGTCAGATATGAGATAAATCCTTTGAGGGTGTTGGATTGCAAAGTAGAAAGTTGTCAGAGGATAACCAAAGATGCCCCTCTCATTACAGATTATTTGTGTGATGATTGCAAAAGTCATTTTGAAGAGCTACAAAAGTATTTAGATATAATGGGCTATGATTATATAATTGACCCCAGAATTGTGAGAGGACTTGATTATTATACCAAAACTGCTTTTGAAATAATTTCAAAAGACATCGGAGCTCAGGGGACTGTATGCGGTGGAGGAAGGTATGATGGCCTTATAGAAGAATGCGGAGGGCCTTCTATGCCGGGAGTAGGTTTTGGAATGGGGTTAGAGAGGCTCCTTATTACATTAGAGCAAAATGGCATTGAGATTCCTAAACCTGAAGGTGTAGACTTGTTTATAGCTTATGTTGGGGAAGAAGCAAAATTATTTACTTTTGCCCTTGCTAATAAACTGCGATTTAATGGATTAAAAGTAGAAAGAGATAACATGGATAGAAGTTTAAAAGCACAAATGAAGTACGCAAATAAGCTTAATGCGAAATTTGCTATTGTAATAGGAGAAGAAGAGATGAAGGAAAACAAAGTTAAATTAAAGGATATGAGAGTTGGAAGCGAAGTAGAAATATCCATTGATGAGATAGAACAAAGGATAAAAAATATATAAACGGAGGGAGTTAAATGGGAGAACAATTAAATGGCCTTAAAAGAACTCACATGTGTGGAGAATTGACAGTTGAAGACGTAGATAAGTCAGTTGTAGTAATGGGATGGGTGCAAAGGAGAAGAGACCATGGAGGATTAGTATTTATAGATTTAAGAGATAGAACAGGCATTGTGCAGGTGGTTTTTAGCAATGAGGTTTCTTCTGAAGCCTTTGAAAAAGTGCAAAGCGTAAGAAGTGAATATGTACTGGCAATAGAGGGAAAAGTGGTAAAAAGGGCTCCGGAAAATGTAAATCCTAAAATTTCTACAGGAGAAATTGAAATATATGCTAATACTTTAAAAATTTTAAGCAAATCAGAGACTCCGCCTTTTCCAATAGAGGATAGGAGCAATGTATCAGAAGCTATAAGGTTGAAATACAGATACTTAGATTTGAGAAGGCCTTCAATGCAACAAAATTTGATGACTCGGTTTAAAATAACTAAAGTTGTCCGCGATTTTTTAAACAGAAATGGTTTTATAGAAATAGAAACTCCTCTTTTAATTAAAAGTACTCCAGAAGGGGCAAGGGACTATCTTGTACCGAGTAGAATTTATCCAGGAAAATTTTATGCTTTGCCTCAATCTCCTCAAATATTCAAACAACTTCTTATGATTTCTGGATTTGATAAGTATTACCAAATAGCCAAATGTTTAAGAGATGAGGATTTAAGAGCAGATAGGCAACCAGAGTTTACACAAATAGATATAGAAATGTCTTTTGTAGAAGTAGAAGATGTTTTGAAAATTAACGAAAAAATGATTGCAGAGATATTTAAAGAGACTTTAGGCATTGATGTACCAATTCCTTTTAAAAGATTATCTTATCAAGAATCTATGGAAAGATTTGGGACAGATAAACCAGACTTGAGGTTTGGAATGGAACTTAAGGATTTATCTGATATAGTGGCACAATCAGAATTTAATGTGTTTAAGACTGCTTTAAAAAATAACGGTTCTGTGAGAGGTATAAATGTAAAAGGTGCTGCTTCTATGCCAAGAAGACAGTTGGACGAACTGGTAGAGTTTGCAAAAACTTATGGCGCTAAAGGACTTTTGTGGATACAAGTTTTTGAAAAGGAAGTGAAATCTCCTGCTACTAAATTTTTAAGTGAAGAAGAAATGAAGAAAATACTCGAAAGACTTGAGGCAGAAGCCGGAGATTTGCTACTAATTGTGGCAGACAAAGATGAAATAGTTTTTGATACTTTAGCTCATTTGAGGCTAGAGCTTGGCAAGAGATTTAATTTAATTGATGAGAATAAATATGAGTTTGTTTGGATAGTAGATTTTCCACTTTTAGAGTACGACGAAGGAGAAAAAAGGTATGTAGCAAAGCACCATCCTTTTACTGCTCCTAAAGATGAAGATATAGAGCTACTGGAAAAGGAACCTTTAAAAGTCAGGGCAAAGGCTTATGACATAGTTTTAAATGGTACAGAGATTGGTGGAGGAAGTATAAGGATACACGATACTGAGCTTCAAAAAAGAATGTTTAAAGTTTTGGGATTTAGCGAAGAAAAAGCGTGGGAAAGATTTGGATTTTTGATGGAGGCTTTCAAATACGGTGCTCCTCCCCATGGAGGTATAGCTTATGGGTTGGATAGGCTTGCAATGATTATAACGGGAAGCGACACCATAAGGGATGTAATTGCATTTCCAAAGACTCAAAATGCAGTGTGCTTGATGACAGATGCTCCTTCTGAGGTTTCAGAAGAGCAGTTAAAGGAATTGCACATAAAGGTAGACCTATAAACGTTTACCAGTTGAAAAATAGAGGCTTTTGTGCTATTATTTATATAGAAAGATGAATAAAGCTGAAAAGCCCTGTGGTGTACGTGAGGTCCGGTGAAAGTTTGAGCCAACACCAATAATAAGGGAGCCTGGGCTTTGGCAGTGGAATATAGGCCGTCTTCGAACGGAAATATGAAGCTGCCAAGAGGGCACCCACTTTGTGAGTCCGGGTTCAAAAACTACCGGGAGGCACGGCACTATGGGGTTTTTTTATGGAGGGAAGAGTGTGGACATTTTTTCGCGAACAGAGCTTTTAATAGGGAAAGAAGGGCTTTTAAAACTTAAAAACAGTACTGTTGCTGTTTTTGGAATAGGAGGAGTAGGCTCTTTTGCTGTTGAAGCTTTAGTAAGAGCAGGAATTGGAAAATTGGTTTTAATAGATGGAGACGATGTATGTGTTACAAATGTAAACAGGCAAATACACGCTACCACTCGTACGATAGGTAAACCTAAAGTTGATGTAATGAAAGACAGGATATTAGAGATAAATCCAGAAGCCCAGGTTTTAACTTTTAAAGAGTTTTATTCCAGTGAAAATAGTGATAAACTATTATCAAAAGAATACGATTATGTAATTGATGCAATTGACAGAGTGTCTTCAAAAGTGGATTTAATAGTGAAATGCACTTTATTAGGTATACCTATAATTAGCAGTATGGGAGCAGGAAATAAATTAGACCCTACAAAATTTGAAGTTGCAGATATTTATCAAACAAGTGTATGTCCTTTGGCAAAAGTAATGAGGAGAGAACTTAAGAAAAGAGGTATTAAATCTTTAAAAGTGGTGTATTCTAAAGAAGAACCTATAAAAAATTTTTATGAAAACGAAAAGAGAAAAATATCGAAACCAGTACCTGGCAGTATTTCTTTTGTGCCTTCTGCTGTCGGCCTCATACTTGCTGCAGAGGTAGTTAAGGATTTATTAAAAAAATAACAAAAGGCTATTGACATATCTGTGAAAAACTTTTATACTATTCATTGGATACCCCGATGGGGTTGGGAGGTATAGTATGTACCAAGATAGCAAAGGAGATTTATTGAGAAGATTAAGAAAAATTGAAGGACAAGTAAAAGGCATACAAAAAATGATTGAAAATGACGCCCATTGCGTAGATGTACTGGTACAAGTAGCTGCTGTTAGGTCTGCGATAAACAGCGTTGGTAAAATTCTTCTTAAAAGCTATACTACCAGCTGTGTAAAGGGAGCAATGTGCACTGAAAAGCAGGATGACATGATAGAGGAATTAGTTGAGACATTTATAAAATTTATGAAGTGATTTTAAAAGTTAGGTTTTGTGAGCAATTTGTTTTATAATAAATGTATAAAGCAATTGCTTTGTATAAAAATAAAAATGAAATAAGAGTATAGGAGTGGTTTTATGGCAGAATTAGTTATTACACTTGAAAATTTCGAACAAGAAGTTGTAAATTCAGATGTACCAGTCTTAATAGACTTTTGGGCTGAGTGGTGTATGCCTTGTAGAATGGTGGCTCCAATAATTGACGAATTGGCGAAAGAATATGAAGGAAAAATCAAAGTAGGTAAAATTAATGTTGATGAAGAAAATGAATTGGCAATGAAATTTAGAATAATGAGTATACCTACAATTGGACTTTTCAAAAATGGTAAAATGGTAGATAAGATAATAGGAGCAAGACCTAAAGCAGATTTTGTAAGATTTATAGAAAAACATCTCAATGGTGGTGCTACACAATCAGAAGAGTCTGACGAGGTAGAAATTACATACGATAATTTCGAAGAAGAAGTTGTAAACTCTGATGTACCAGTATTGATAGACTTTTGGGCTGAATGGTGTGCACCTTGTAGATTAGTTGCTCCCATAATAGATGAACTAGCAAAAGAGTATAAAGGAAAGATTAAAGTAGGAAAAGTTAATGTAGACGAAGAAAATGAGCTGGCAATGCAATTTAGAATAATGAGCATACCTACAATAGGACTTTTCAAAAATGGCAAGATGGTAGATAAAATAATAGGAGCAAGACCTAAAGCAGACTTTGTAAAGTTTATAGAAAAGCATTTAAACAATTAAAAATCCTGCATTATGCAGGATTTTTAATTTTATTCCTTGAATAAATATAAAAAGAATTGTTTAATTTTCCAAAAAATTACGAAAATCGAAACATACTAAGGCATACTTTTGTAACACGAAGAAAACCCAATATTAAATTGGGTTTTCTTCGTGTTTTAAGGAATGGAAAAGCTTTTATTTAGCCTAAGTAAATGTATACAATATAGATGTAGAGAAAATTCTTAGAGGTGATAGAATGGAAAACATAAAAGTGGTAGTATGGGGACTTGGTGCAATGGGAAGCGGCATTGCTAAAATGATACTTTCTAAAAAAGGCATGGAAATAGTCGGAGCTATTGATACTGACCCTAACAAAGTAGGAAAGGATTTAAATGAAATCTTAGGGACAAATTCTAAACCTGTTTACATCACTTCTGAGCCTCAAGATGTTATAAAAAAAGGAAGTGCCGATATAGCGGTTATTGCTACATCCTCCTATGTAGAAAAGGTTTTCCCGCTCATTAAATTGGCTGTAGAAAGCGGAATCAATGTCATTACAACTGCTGAAGAGATGGCTTATCCTTCTGCTCAACATCCGGAATTAGCCAAAGAAATTGACAGGCTTGCGAAGGAAAATGGCGTATCTGCCTTGGGTACAGGAATAAATCCGGGATTTGTATTAGACTATTTAATCATTGCACTGACGGGAGCCTGCGTAGATGTTGAGTCCATTAAAGCAGCAAGGATTAATGACTTATCACCTTTTGGAAAAGCTGTTATGGAAGAGCAAGGGGTGGGTCTTACTCCGGAAGAATTTGAAGAAGGCGTAAAAAAAGGAACTGTTGCAGGGCATATAGGTTTTCCTGAGTCTATTTCAATGATTTGTGATGCTTTAGGCTGGAAACTTTCAGGGATTGAGCAGATAAGAGAGCCTATAATTTCTAAAACTTATAGAGAGACCCCTTATGCAAAAGTTGAGCCGGGTTACGTTGCTGGATGTCGCCAAATAGGGTTTGGAAAAGTAGATGGAGAGGTGAAAATAGAATTAGAACATCCTCAACAGATATTACCTCAAAAAGAAGGAGTAGAGACTGGAGACTATATTGAGATTAAAGGAACTCCGACTATAAAGGTGTCTATAAAGCCTGAAATACCTGGAGGCTTAGGTACTATTGCACTTTGTGTCAATACGATACCTCACGTCATAAATGCGCAGCCAGGTCTTGTTACTATGCTGGATTTGCCTGTACCTAGAGCTATTATGGGCGATGCAAGAGATATGATCAGGAGGAGATAAAATGGCTCAAAAAGGCGATTGGGTAAAAATTAAACAGGTTATTTTAGAACCATCGGAAAGATCTGAAAATACACCTCAAGATACCAAAGGGACTCCTTTGACGATGTGGGTTAAAGGTTTACTTTTACAAGATGGAGAGATTGGCGACACAGTCAAAATTAAGACTTTGACGGGTAGAGTAGTGGAAGGAATTTTAGTAGAAATCAATCCACGGCATATTCACGATTTTGGCAATCCAATTCCTGAGCTCATAAAAGCAGGTATAAAAGCAAGAGAGATATTGTATGGCGGTGAAGAAGAATGAGTAGGTATAAGGATGTAATGGCTAGGAAAAACGAAATAATGAAAAGATCTTTGGGAATAGATTATGAAAAATTTGAATCAGGTGGAATTGCTTTTGAATATGAAAAAATGATGAAAGAAACAGGTTACACCTTAGAAGAAATTGTTAAAATACAAAGGGAAGCAAATGTAGGAAATACTCCTCTTATAGAGTTAAAAAACTTGACAGAATTAGCGAGAAAAGTTTCGCCAACAGGAAAAGCTGCCAGAATCTTTATAAAAGATGAAGCTTGTAACCCTTCAGGAAGCTTTAAAGAAAGGCGGGCTAGTGTTTCTCTATATCACGCAAAACAAAAGGGATATAAGGGAGTCATAGCTGCCACTAGTGGTAATTACGGAGCAGCAGTGGCTTCACAAGCTGCCATGAAAGGTTTAAAATGCATCGTAGTGCAAGAAGCTTATGATAGTAGAGGTATAGGGCAGCCAGAGATATTGGAAAAAGGAAGAAAGTGTGAAACATTTGGAGCGGAAGTCATACAACTAACTGTTGGACCGGAATTATTTTATGTAAACTTGATGCTATTAGAAGAGACGGGATATTTTAATGCTTCTTTGTACACTCCTTTTGGAGTTGCTGGTATTGAAACATTGGGATATGAAATAGCTCAGCAAGTAAAAGAGAGGACTGGTAAGTTTCCTGATGTTGTTGTAGCCACCCATGCTGGTGGAGGCAATTTGACGGGTACTGCAAGAGGACTTATGAAAGCGGGAGCAGTAAACACAAAAATATACGGCGTGAGCGTTGATTTAACAGGGCTTCATATGGCTTCAGACAAGGATTTTAACAGAAAATCTTTTACAACAGGACATACAGGATTTGGAATCCCATTTGCAACTTGGCCGGACAGAGCAGATGTGCCTCGAAATGCTGCAAGGCCTTTAAGGTACATGGATGGGTATTACCTTGTCAAGCAAGGGGAAGTCTTTTACATGACAGAGCTTTTAGCTCAATTAGAAGGTTTAGAAAGAGGACCAGCGGGAAATACCTCTTTAGCGGCAGCTTTCAGTTTGGCACAGCAAATGGAAAACGACCAGATAATAGTGGTGCAGGAGACAGAATATACAGGGGCAGGTAAAAATCCAACGGCTCAGCTTACTTTTGCTATGCAAAATGGTATAAAAATTCTAGTAGGAAATCCTGATGATGAGATACCAGGACAAAACATAATTTTACCTGAACATCCTTCTATGATAAAGGCGAGAGAAGTTTATCTTTTGAATTTGAAAAAGTCTTACATTAAAAACTGCATTCAACACTTTGGATTGCCTAAAGATGATAGAGACATTAAATTTTTGGCTGAAGATACCAAGTCCAGTCAGGAATTTGTAAGAGAAATAATTTCAGAATTATAGGATGGGGTGATAATGTGAAAAGAGTAGACGATTTTGAAACGAGGAGTAAACATCTTCAACACATGACAGATGAAGAATTAGACGCATATTTCTGGGAATTGGCAGAAAAAATTGTAGACCCCTTGATAGAGTCGGCATATTATCACACATCTCCATCTATTGAGCGTTCTGTGCTTTTACGAATGGGTTTTTCTGGTATTGAGGCAAAGGAGATTGTAAACAGAATTGAGGAAAGAGGGCTTTTGCCAAAAGGAGCAGGAAATATTGTGTTAAAAGTTGCAGAAAGACTCAAAAAAAGATTACCTTGCTGCTGGAAAAGCCATAGCTAACGGAGAGTACTTGGAGGTGCTTGATGATATAGCAAGGGAGGCTAGGAAAAATGAAGCTTGAAAAGGATAAAAAAATAGATATTGAAGAGATTTTAAAAGATTTAGATAAATATGTGCCGAGAAGAAGAGGATGGCACTGGAGAGAGGATGTAGGCAAACACAAAATTGGCGATTTTGAGTATTATCAGGTTTCAAAACCACTTAAAAACAGTATTCCACTTCCTGCTGCAAAACACTTTGGAAACATTGATCCTCAGCCAGATTGTGTGATAACTACAGAAATAGCTTCAGGAAGGTTTGAAGATGATATAAGGCGCATGAGGATGGCAGCATGGCATGGAGCAGACCACATAATGGTAATCAGAACTTTAGGACAAAGTCATTTTGATGGACTTATTGAAGGAACACCTGAGGGTGTAGGAGGAGTTCCTATTTCGAGAAAACAAATAAGAGCGACGAGAAAAGCATTGGATTTAATTGAAGATGAAGTCGGTAGGCCTATAAACTTTCACTCTTATGTAAGTGGAATAGCTGGACCTGAAGTAGCTGTTATGTTCGCTGAAGAAGGGGTAAATGGTGCCCATCAAGACCCTCAGTACAATGTCCTTTATAGAAATATAAACATGGTAAGGTCTTTTGTAGATGCAGCAGTTGCTAAGAAAATAATGGCAGATGCTAATATACTTCAAATTGATGGTGCTCATAACGCCAATGCAACAGCAAAATATGGATGGAAAGTTATGCCTGAACTTTTAGTACAGCATGCCATAAATACACTTTATTCGAGAAAAGTAGGAATGAAACCAGAAAACATAGCCTTATCTACAGTGCCACCAAATGCTCCACCAACTCCTTCTATACGTTTGGATTTGCCTTATGCAGTGGCTTTAAGACAACTTTTTAAAGATTATAAAATGAGGGCACAGATGAACACAAAATATATTGAGCACGATACAAGAGAAGCAACTGTGACACATGTGCTTAACCTTTTAATATCTCGATTGACATCTGCAGACATACAAAGTACTATTACTCCTGATGAGGGAAGAAATGTACCATGGCATTACAACAATATAAACGCGATAAACACTGCTAAACAAGCCCTTATAGGCATGGATGGCCTTAAAGAGATGGTAAAACTCAATTTTGATGGAGAGTTAGGCAAAAAAGTAAGAGAATTAAAGATGAGAGCCATTCTCTTTATGGAAGAAATTTTAGAAGTTGGAGGATACTTTAAGGCAGTAGAAGAAGGTTTCTTTGTGGATTCAGGCTATTATCCAGAGAGAAATGGAGATGGCATAGTAAGAACTATAAATGGTGGTATTGGCGCCGGTACTGTTTACAAAAGAGATAAAGACTATATGGCGCCGGTATGCTCTCACTTTGGATATAACAATTTGCCAGAAGGGCTTAATAAACCTTGCGATTTAATAAATGGATGTACTCTTTGCAAGCATGAGAAAATTCAATATATAGACGAATTAGATGAAAGTGACAATGTAGAAAATAGATTGAAAGAAACTGTTGAGTATAGAAAAGGAGATAAAATAAAACCAGAAGTGGAGTGGGCAGGAGACGGCATAATAAGCATGAACCTATTTTTGCCTGTAGATGAAAGGACTGCTGAATACGCGGCTATTAAATACGCAGAAAAGCTGGGGCTTACTGATGTAGTCGTTTTAGGTAAACTTCCAATGCATCCTGCAGAGGGAACGTACGTGGAAGTAAGAGGACGTGTTCAATTTTCTATTGACAAAAATGAATTAGAAATACCGCCGCAAGAGGAAATACTTTCAGATGAGGAAATAGAAGGAGATATCAAGAGAAAGCCTATGAAGGTGGTTGCTGCAACTGTAGGAAATGATGAACATTCTGTGGGCTTAAGAGAGATTTTGGATATAAAACACGGCGGAATTGAAAAATACGGCATAAAATTTACTTACCTTGGTACTTCTTGCCCTGCAGAAAAGTTAGTTGATGCAGCTATAGAGGAAAATGCTGATGCTATTTTAGTTAGCACTATAATAACCCATGATGATGTCCATATAAAGAATATGAAAAAAATTCACGACTTTTGTGTAGAAAAGGGAATAAGAGATAAAGTAATTTTAGTAGGTGGAGGTACGCAAATTACAATCGACCTTGCTAAAAGTGTTGGCTTTGATGCAGGATTTGGAAGGGGTACAAAAGGAAATCAAGTGGCAAGTTTTTTAGTTAAAAAAAGAAGGGAAAAGGAAAATGAAGAAAACAATTGACATATTTGTAGCTGAGGTTGGAAGTACTACGACAACTGTAAATGCCTTTATTCTCGGAAACAACCCTGTTTTTATAGGTCAGGGGGTGGCTCCTACCACAGTCTTAGATGGGGATGTGAATATTGGCCTTGAGGGGGCTATTGAGGATTTAAAAGATAAAATTGGAGATTTTGTATATAGTGAGATGCTTGCTTGTAGCAGTGCTGCTGGTGGCCTCAAAATGACTGTACATGGCTTAGTCTACGACATGACTGTAAGGGCAGCTAAAGAGGCTGCCCTTGGGGCAGGAGCCAATATAAAACTTATAACAGCAGGAAAACTGAGAAGAACGGATTTAGAAAAAATAAAACAAATAAAACCAAACATAATACTTTTAGCAGGTGGAGTGGATTTCGGAGATAGAGAAACTGCTCTTTATAATGCAGAAAAGTTAGCAGAAATGAAACTAAATGTTCCTGTCATTTATGCAGGCAATATAGAGAACAGAGAAGAAATTTCCTACATTTTTCAAGAAGCCAGTCAGGAAGTATACATTGTAGACAATGTTTATCCATCAATTGACAATTTAAATGTAGAACCGACAAGAAAAATGATTCAAAAAGTTTTTGAAAAGCATATTGTAACAGCGCCAGGTATGAGTAAAGTAAAAGAATTGGTGACAGGAAATATAATCCCAACGCCAGGTGCTGTCATGGAATGTGCTATACTTCTTTACAATGACATAGGTGATTTGATGGTAGTGGATATAGGTGGAGCTACTACAGATGTTCATTCTGTTACTGAAGGAAGCGATGAAATACAAAAAATAACTGTAAATCCAGAGCCTTTGGCTAAACGCACAGTAGAGGGGGATTTGGGGGTTTTTGTTAATTCAAGAAATTTATTTGATTTGTGCGGAGAGGATATATATAAAAAATTCAGTAATGCAGAGGAACTAATAAACAATATAAAGCCAATACCACAAACAGAAGAAGAAAAAGAATTTGTGATATATCTTGCAAGCAAGGCATTAGAAGTGGCAGTAAAGCGTCACGCAGGTAAATTAAGCAGTTATTTTGGACCTACAGGAAGAACCTTTTATGCGGAAGGAAGAGATTTGACAAATGTTAAATGGATAATAGGTACCGGTGGAATATTTTCAAGACTTGAAGGAGGAGAAAAATTATTAGAAAATATAAATGATGGAGGAAGTGGAAAAGAGCTTTATCCTCCTTCATCGGCAAAAGTTTTAATTGACAGAGATTATATCATGGCGGTTTGTGGTGTTTTGTCTAAGAAATATCCTGACGAAGCTTTGAAATTAATAAAAAATAGCTTTGGCATTTAGAAATGGGGGAGATTAAATGTATCCCTTGTTGAGAATAAACTTAGTAAAACTTCGAGAAAATACACAAACTATCGTTAATTTGTGTGAAAAGAAAAATATAAAGGTAGTAGGTGTTACAAAAGTTTTTTGTGCTATTCCAGAAGTAGCACAGACGATGGTAAAAGGTGGAGTAGAAATTTTAGGAGATTCTCGAATCAAAAATTTAAAAAAATTACAACACATACCGGTACCTAAAATGCTTCTTCGAATTCCCATGAAAAGTGAAGTGGAAGAAGTTATAAAATATGCAGATATAAGCCTAAACTCAGAAATAGATACAATAAAAAGCCTGTCAGAAGAGGCAAAAAAACAAAGGAAAATTCATGAAATAATCCTAATGGTAGACTTAGGGGATTTGAGAGAGGGTGTATTAAAAGAGGATGTTATTCCAATAGTAGAACAAATAGTAAAACTAGAAGGCATAAGACTTCGAGGAATAGGTACTAATTTAACTTGTTATGGTTCAGTTATCCCTACCCCAGATATATTAGAAGAGCTTGTGGAAATAAAAAATTCTATCAACAAAAAATTTAACTTGAATTTGGATATAGTCTCAGGAGGAAACTCAAGCAGTCTGTACTTAGTTCAAAATGGTCTCATACCAAGAGAAATAACGCAACTTAGAATAGGAGAAGCTATTGTCTTAGGTAGGGAAACAGCTTTTGGAGACAGAATTCCCCATACTTATGACGATGTATTTACTTTAGAAGCACAGATAGTCGAATTAAAAGAAAAACCTTCTTATCCACGAGGTATATTAGGAATGGATGCTTTTGGAGAAAGACAAGTATATGTGGATAGGGGGATAATGAAAAGAGCAATTTTGGCTATAGGAAGACAGGATGTCAATATGAATGACCTAATTCCTATAGACAGCTCTATTGAATTAATAGGTTCAAGCAGTGACCATTTAATTGTAAATGTTACAAATTCCACATATCCATATAAAGTTGGAGATATAATAAAGTTCAAACTGAGATATGGAGGGATTTTATCCTGTTCTACCTCTGAATATGTAGAAAAAGTCATTGAAGAGGCGTAAAAATGCGCCTCTTTTTGCATTATGAAAAATTTGAAGGGATTGCTATAATAGAGTGAGGAATAATATTTTTTAGGAGGGTTTTAAAATGATAATAGGTTTAGGGCATGTAGCCTACAAAGTCACAGATATTGACAGAAGCATAGAGTTTTATTGTGAAAAATTAGGTCTAAAAGAAGCATTTAGGTTAAACCATGAAAATGGAGAATTAATGCTTGTATATCTAAAAGTGGCGGAGGGACAATTCATTGAACTTTTTCCCGGAGGAATCGACAAGGGAAAAGATGAAGATGAAAGGGCAGGCTTTAAACATTTGTGTCTAGAATAGAACTAATGCAAATAATGCCGGGTTCTTTGCAAGATAAAGCAAAAGAATTATAGAAAATTAAGTGTTGACAACCACTTTTTTAAGTGGTATTCTTTTTGTTGAAATCCGGGTAAAATAGTAGGAATTCAGGGGTGGATAATCGTGAAACTATCTACAAAAGGTCGATATGGGATACAAGCTATGTTTGAATTAGCCCTTTACTACGGGGAAGGCCCCATTTCTTTAAAGACAATTGCCGAAAATGAAGGACTTTCTGAGCATTATCTAGAACAGCTTATAGCAATCCTTAGAAAAGCTGACCTTGTGAAAAGTGTCAGAGGAGCACAAGGGGGATATATGCTAGCGGCTCCTCCTGATAAGATAACTGTTGGAGATGTGATAAGAACGTTGGAAGGTTCATTGGCTCCTGCAGATTGCGTTTTGGAAGATACTCCTTTTGAATGCAGCAGAGCAGGAGGTTGTCCGACGAAGTTGGTGATGGAAAGAATAAGAGACAGTATAAATAAAGTGATAGACTCTATTACTTTACAGGATATGGTGGATGATTACAGGCGATTAAATCAAAAAAGTGCTTTTATGTATTACATTTAGGGAAATAATAATTTTAGGACTTTTATAGGACTTTTAAAGGAGGATTTTATATATAACATGGAGATAAACAATAGAGTAGCAATTGGAATGAGTGGAGGAGTAGATAGCTCTGTAGCTGCATATCTTTTAAAAAAGCAAGGATTTGATGTTATAGGTCTTACAATGAGAGTATGGGTAGACCATGAAGCTAAAGCTTTTGATAGCGATAAGAGTTGTTGTTCTTTAAAAGCTACACAAGATGCAAAGAAAGTTGCAGAGATATTGGGAATACCTCATTACACAGTTGATTTGAGTAAAATCTTTTATGATAAAATAGTAAATTATTTTGTCAATGAATATTTAAAAGGAAGGACTCCTAATCCTTGTGTATTGTGTAATAGGCAAATAAAATTTGGAGAGCTTTTAGAGAAAGCATTTGAGTTGGGAGCTTATTACATTGCTACAGGCCATTATGTCAGAAAAGAGTATGATGAAAAAACAAAAAGATATTTATTAAAAAAAGGTATAGATTCTTCTAAGGATCAAAGCTATGTCTTATATCGTTTGACACAGAAGCAGTTAGAACATGCTCTTTTCCCTTTAGGAAATTACAAAAAAGAAGAAATAAGAGCTTTAGCAGAGGAGTTAAAGCTACCTGTTGCTAAAAAGCCAGAGAGTCAAGAAATTTGTTTTATCCCAGATAATGATTACAGCGGATTGATAAAAAGGCAAGTTAAAGATGAAATAAAGCCAGGAGAATTTAGAGATGTTCACGGTAAATTTTTAGGGTATCATAAAGGAATAATACATTATACAATTGGTCAGAGAAGAGGATTAGGTTTATCTTCTGATAGGCCTTTATACGTCGTGGATATAGATGTGAAAAACAATGTAGTTGTTGTTGGACATCAAGAAGATGTGTGGGGAGAAGAGCTAATATCCTCAAATAACAATTTTATTTCCATTGAAAAACTTGAAAAGGAAATGAAGGTAACTGCAAAAATACGCTACACAGCTAAAGAAGAAGAGGCTATTATAAAGCCATATGAAGAAGATAAAGTATTAGTGAAATTTTTAAAACCTCAAAGAGCTATAACTCCAGGACAATCAGTTGTCTTTTACGATAAGGATGTAGTAGTAGGAGGAGGAATAATTGAAAGGAAGCTTAAATAAGTGCACACAAAAAGTGTGCATTTTTTATTTTAAAAAGGGAAATCTATAAAAAGCAGAAATTTTTTTAGATTTCAAAGGAGGGCTTTTATGAATAGAGACAAATATATAAAGGGATTTTTAGCAGGAATAGTAACTGCAGCATATATAATACCTAAGATAGACATGAAAAAATATAGACGTTATAGAGATATGATAGAAAAAAATATGACAAAAATATGGCGTACAATGAACAAAATAAAAATCAAATAGATTTTTCAGGTGATAAAATGCAAATTAAAAAAACGTATCTACTTTTTTTAATCATTGGTGCCACAGGTTTATTATATTTTTTTATAAAGAATTGGGTGAGTATTAAAAATATACTTTCCCCATTTTTTGTTTCTGCTTTAATAGCCTATTTATTAAATCCAATGGTAAAATTTTTTAATTCAAAAGGTTTTTCTATCTTCTTATCAATTCTTTTAGTGTTTTTAATAGTGGCGTCAGGAATATTATTTTTTTCTTTTTACATAGTTCCTTTGTTGATAAATGAATTCATCGCTCTTTTACAAATGATACCCTTTTATGCAGAAGAAATTCAAAAGCTTTTAATACAACTAAAATTTAACTATTTATCTTATCTTCCGCCTCAAGTTGAAAAGGTGTTAGATAAAAATTTGGGTAGTTTAAACAATGCTTTTACATACCACATTGATTCTGCCTTTAAATCTGTTATTACCATATTAAAAGATGCAGTAGATATAATAATCATACCAATTGTGACTTTTTATTTTTTAAAAGATAAAAAAGTTTTTAAAGAAGAAATAGAACGAATACTGCCGCAAAAATATTCTACTAAATTTTTTAACATACTTAAAAAAATAGATAAAATTTTAAGCAAATACCTAAGAGCACAAATTTATATTTCCACTTTTGTAGCGATTTTCACAATGATAGGACTTTCTTTAATTAAAGTTAAATATGCCTTTTTAATAGGAGTATTAGCTGGTATATTAAATATAATACCTTACGTAGGACCGATATTATCTATTATTCCCACAGTTTTGATAGGTTTATTAGATTCTTTGACAAAAGGGTTTTGGGCATTAATTATATGTCTTTTAGTTCAACAGGTAGAAAATGCTTTTATTACTCCAAAAATAATGAGTGACAGTGTAGGGCTTCACCCTGTTACTGTAATTTTCTCATTAATTGCAGGAGGAGAGCTTTTTGGCATTTGGGGACTTTTACTTTCTGTCCCTATCGTGGCAATGATTAAAGCTATTGTAATAGAGATTTTTATTGAGAAATAAACCAGTTATTGACTTGTTATATTCAATCTTGTATAATATACTCAAAAAAGAGCGGGTAAAAGCCCGTCCCCAAATTTGGGACGGTTTTTATTGTATCAAAAAGGAGGATTTTTATGGAAAAACTCGGGATGAACGAAATTAGAGAAAAATTTTTAAGCTTTTTTGAAAGCAAAGGGCACCTGAGACTACCAAGTTTTTCTCTAATTCCTAAGAATGATAAAAGCTTATTGTTAATTAATTCTGGAATGGCTCCTTTAAAACCTTATTTTACAGGAAAAGAAACTCCCCCTAGCAAACGAGTAACTACTTGCCAAAGATGCATAAGAACTCCTGATATTGAAAGAGTAGGTAAAACAGCACGTCACGGTACCTTTTTTGAAATGCTAGGTAACTTTTCTTTTGGTGATTATTTTAAAAAAGAAGCTATTCCATGGGCATGGGAATTTGTCACAGAAGTTTTGGGATTGCCAGTTAACAGGTTATGGGTATCAATTTATGAGGAAGACGATGAAGCATTTGAGATTTGGAACAAAATAGTTGGGTTACCTCCTGAAAGAATTGTGAGAATGGGTAAGGAAGATAATTTCTGGGAGATTGGCACAGGACCTTGTGGCCCTTCTTCAGAGATTTATTTTGACAGAGGTGAAGAAAAAGGCTGTGGGAAGCCTACTTGTGGAGTTGGATGTGATTGCGATAGGTTTATTGAATTTTGGAATTTAGTTTTTACTCAGTTTAATAAGGACGAACAAGGAAATTATCATAGGCTGCCTAATCCAAATATTGATACAGGCATGGGGCTTGAGAGAATAGCCACAATAATGCAGGGAGTCGACAGCATATTTGATGTAGATGTAATAAGAGGTATAACTAATTTTGTATCCCAGATTGCGGAGGTAGAGTATGGAAAAGATGCAGAAAAAGATGTGTCTTTGAGAGTTATTACTGACCATATAAGAGGAATAACTTTCATGATATCAGATGGAATTTTGCCTTCTAATGAGGGAAGAGGCTATGTTTTGAGAAGGCTTTTAAGAAGAGCGGCAAGGCATGGTAAGTTGCTGGGTATAAATGATACTTTCTTGTATAGGGTAGTAGATTCAGTTGTAGAAAATTATGGAGAGGCATATCCTGAAATAATTGATAGGAAGGACTATATAAAGCGAATAGTCAAACTGGAAGAGGAAAGATTTAAGGAAACAATAGACCAAGGGCTCACAATTTTACAAGATTATATAAATGAACTAAAAGTCCAAGGTAAAACCGTATTAGAAGGTTCCAAGGCTTTTAAACTATACGATACCTATGGGTTCCCACTGGATTTAACAAAAGAAATCTTGCAAGAAGCCGGCATTACTGTTGATGAAGAAGGATATACAAAGGAGTTGGAGAAACAAAGGATAAGAGCGAGAAGCAGCAGAAAAGAAGATAATAGTTTGTGGGAACAAGACATATATTCTACTTTAGGAGATATTAAAACAAAGTTTGTGGGATATGATACTTATGAAAGCAATTCAAAAGTTTTAGCTATTGTAAAAGATGAAGAGCTTGTTGAGGAAGCAGAAGCTGGAGATGATGTGAGTATCATATTAGATGTTACTCCTTTCTATGCTGAAAGTGGTGGGCAGATAGGAGACAATGGAATTTTAGAGAATGAAAATGTTTTGATAAAAGTGAAAGACTGTAAAAAAGTAGGAGATAGGTTTATACACATTGGAACAATTGAAAGAGGTTTAATTTCAGTAAGAGATGAAGTAAAAGCTCAAATTGATGTGGTAAGTCGAAGGAATGCTGCAAGAAACCACACTGCAACTCATCTTCTTCATAAAGCCCTAAAGGAGATATTAGGAGACCATGTGCATCAAGCTGGTTCTCTTGTGGCTGATGATCGATTAAGATTTGATTTTTCACATTATCAAGCCGTGACTAAAGAAGAGTTAAAGCAAATAGAAAATAGGGTTAATGAAAAGATATACCAAAGTTTAAATGTGCATATTGAAGAAAAAACTTATGATGAGGCAGTGAAAGAAGGGGCTGTTGCGTTATTTACAGAAAAGTACGGGGATAAAGTAAGGGTTGTAAAAATTGATGATTACAGCATGGAACTTTGTGGTGGAACTCATGTTAAAAATACTAACGAAATAGGGATTTTTAAGATTGTATCTGAAAGTGCAGTTGGTGCAGGTTTAAGAAGAATTGAAGCTTTAACAGGACTTGCCGCAATAAAATATTTAGAGGAAAAAGAAGAGATATTAAAAGAGGCTTCTGATTTATTAAAAGCCCAAGATAAAGAGATAGTTTCAAAAATTGAGAGTTTACAGCAAGTTTTAAAGACAAAAGATAAAGAGATAGAACAATTAAAAATAAAAATGGCTTCTATTTTGGCAAATAGTTTAATCAATTCTGCTATTTCATTAGATGGTATAAAAGTAGTGGTTTCAAAGGTTGAAGATTATGATAGTGAGGCTTTGAAGGCATTGGGAGATATTTTAAAAGATAAATTAAAAACTGCTGCAATAGTATTAGCATCTTCTACCCCAGAAAAAGCTATATTTGTCGGTATGGCTACTAAAGATGTTGTTCAAAAAGGGATAAATATGGGAGCTGTTATTAAAGAGGTGTGCAAAGTATCTGAAGGAAATGGTGGTGGAAGACCGGACATGGCTCAAGGAACAGGCAAAAATCCATCTAAGGTGGAGGAAGCGTTAAACAAAGCTATAGATATTGTAAAAGAACAGTTAAAAAATTGAGAAAAGCTTGACTGGCCAAGTAAATATAGGTTATTATAAAGTTGATGGTAGTTAAATGTATCTAGAGGTGATATATTATGGTAGATAAAAACGAACAGACTCTGAGGTATCACGTTACAACTGATAGAAAAACTGTTAGAGAAATATTGACAGCAGTGTATGAAGCTCTTTCTGAAAAAGGTTATAATCCAATTAATCAAATAGTAGGTTATATATTGTCTGGGGACCCTACTTATATAACCAGCCATAAAAATGCGAGAAATTTGATAAGAAAAATTGAAAGAGATGAATTAGTAGAAGAACTTTTGAGAGAGTATTTGTCTTCCCAAAAATAAGAAAAATGAAATTGCCTCACTTTGTGTGAGGCAATTTTAGAATGGAGAGGTTTCTTTGAGGATTATGGGTTTAGATGTGGGGGATAAAACAATCGGGGTAGCTATAAGTGACTTATCAGGCACAATTGCACAGGGACTTACTACTATTAAAAGAAGTAGTAACAAAAAAGATTTTGAGAGAATAAAACAAATAATAAATGAATATGAAGTGGGAATGATAATTGTAGGATTGCCTAAGAATATGAATGGCACTTTGGGGCCACAGGGACAAAAAGTTATGAGATTTGTTGAACACTTGAAGGAAGCTTTTAGTATACCAATAATCTTGTGGGATGAAAGGCTTACTACAGTAGAAGCACAAAGGGTTTTAATAGAAAAAGCTGATATAAGTAGGGCAAAGAGAAAAGAAGTAATTGATAAGCTGGCTGCAGTTCTTATACTTCAGAACTACTTAGATTCACAAAAAAATAAATAAATAAATAAATTTTTATTAAAAACTTGACAGTCTTTTTGGTATGTTATACAATTACATTATCTTGAAGTAGAATTGAGGTGAAATAGTATGGAACCAGAAATCATTCAGCTAATCGACGAGCACGGCCATGAAGTAGACTTCGAACTTGTAGCATCATTTGACCTTGACGATACCAGGTATGCAGTTGTGGTCCCTGTCGATGGTGATGGAGAAGATGCTTACATCCTGAGAGTGGAACAAGATGAAAATGGCAATGATATTTTTGTAGGGATCGAAGACGAAGATGAGTTCAATGATGCTGTCGAAGCATACAATGAGCTGATGGAAGAGTATGAAGAATATTATGATGATGAAGATTTTGACGATGAAGAGTAAATTAAAATTAGAATGAAATTAATTAAGATATACCGTTTTGGTATATCTTAATTTTATATACCCACAAAATTTAATTTCTATGTAAAATGGAAATTGGATTCTCAATTGAAATATCTCTGTCCACTATAAAATTTGATATTTACTAAAAAATCGAAAAAAAATATTTGACAATTGAAAATGAATATCATAAACTAATATTAGTTGATATTATTTGGCGGTGATTTAGATGAATGAAATTGAAAAATTTAAAGAAAAATTAAAAGATAAGGGATATAAGTTGACAACTCAAAGGCGTGTGATATTGGACGTCATTATGGAAAATAGGGATAAACATCTTTCCTCTGAGGAAATATATGACCTTGTAAGGCTAAAATATCCTGAAATAGGGCTTGCTACAGTTTATAGGACCCTTCAGTTATTTGAGGAATTAGGTATTGTCTATAAATTAAATTTTGACGATGGTCGAAATAGATACGAGCTATATCATAATGAAAACCATCAGCATCATCATTTGATTTGTTTAAAATGCGGAGCAGTTATAGAAATGGAAGGAGACCTTTTGGAGAATTTAGAAGAGGCAATAGAAAAAACTAAAGATTTTGAAATAATAGACCATAATGTAAAATTTTTTGGTTATTGTAGCAAATGTAGGAAGAGTTATAATTAAATTTGGGTTTTTGTTTGAGAAATAATTTACATTAACAGGGTTGAAGTATTTTTTTAAATAAAGTATAATTTATATTAACTGGTGTAAGGTACGGGTAAGTGTTTTTGGTTTTTTGGAAAAATAAAATTAAAGCTAAAAATTTCTAATGAAAGGAGATAAGTATTTGGCACACAAGGCAAAACTCAAAATAATACCGTTGGGCGGGTTAAATGAGATCGGCAAAAACATGACGGTTTTTGAATTCGGAAATGACATTATAGTTGTGGATTGCGGTCTCGCTTTTCCAGATGATGAAATGTTGGGAATAGACCTTGTCATTCCCGACATTACTTATTTATTGAAAAATCGGGAAAAAGTGAGAGCAATTGTTTTAACTCATGGTCACGAAGACCATATTGGGGCATTACCCTATATTTTAAAACAACTTAATGTTCCTGTGTATGGGACTCGTTTGACTATTGGTTTAGTAGAATATAAGTTAAAAGAGCAGGGTATTTTAAAAGATAGTAAATTGATAACTGTGAAGCCAAGAGAGATTGTCGAAATTGGTCAGTTTAAAGTGGAGTTTCTAAGGACCTCTCATAGCATTGCAGATTCTGCTGCTCTGGCGATTCACACTCCTGTAGGGACTGTATTTCATTCGGGAGACTTTAAAATAGATTTTACTCCTATAGGAGGAGAAATTGCAGACTTACACCGCTTTGCCCAGTTAGGGGAAAAAGGGGTACTTGTGATGTTGTGCGATAGTACCAATATTGAAAGACCTGGTTATACCATGTCAGAAAGGACAGTAGGAGAGACTTTTGACAATCTATTCAGAAAAGCGGAACAGCGAATTATAGTTACGACTTTTGCTTCTAATATCCACAGAGTGCAACAAATTATAGATTCTGCTCACAAGTATGGAAGAAAGGTTGCTATTTCAGGCAGAAGCATGTTAAATGTAGTTAATGTAGCGATGGAATTAGGCTATTTAATTGTTCCTGATGGCCTTTTGATTGATATTGATGAAGCCAATAAATTGCCCCATGATAAAGTTGCCATTATAACGACAGGCAGCCAAGGGGAACCTATGTCAGCTCTTACCAGAATGGCTTCTTCTGAGCATAAAAAAGTAGAGATTGTACCGGGAGATACAGTGATAATTTCTGCTTCTGCTATTCCGGGAAATGAAAAACTTATTTCTCGCGTTATCAACCAATTATTTAAAAAGGGTGCCAATGTAATTTATGAAGCATTGGCAGATATTCACGTATCGGGTCACGCTTGTCAAGAAGAGATTAAGCTACTTCATACATTAATAAAACCTAAATTTTTCATTCCTGTTCATGGGGAATACAGACATTTAGTTCAGCATGCTAAACTTGCAGAGACTTTGGGAATGCCTCCCCAAAATATCTTTATAGTAGATAACGGGACAGTGTTAGAGTTTACAAAAAATTCTGGAAGAATTGCAGGAACAGTAACAGCAGGGAAAGTGTTAGTAGATGGCTTGGGTGTTGGAGACGTAGGAAATATTGTTTTAAGAGATAGAAAACATTTGGCTCAAGATGGTTTGTTAGTAGTAGTGGTTACTATTTCTAAAGAAACGGGAGGAATTATAGCGGGTCCCGACATAATTTCCAGAGGATTTGTATATGTGAGAGAATCAGAGGATTTAATGGAGGAATCCAAAAATGTTGTCAGAGATGTGTTATCAAAGTGTAAGAAAGAGGGAATTAGCGAATGGGCTACTATAAAATCAATGATAAAAGATGATTTAAGCAGTTTCTTATATGAAAAAACTAAGAGAAATCCTATGATATTGCCAATCATAATGGAAATTTAACCAGGAGGAGCTTAAATATGAACGTCTACGACAAAGCTTATGAACTGGCTAATGCTATAAGACAGTTGCCAGAATACAAAGCTTTTAAAGGGGCGTATCAAAAAATAAATGAAAATGAGCAAAATAAGAAAATGTTAGAGGATTTTAGAAAAAAGCAATTAGAGATTCAAGCTAAAGAGTTGTCGGGTGAAAAAGTGGATCCTAAAGAAAAAGAAGTGTTAGAAAAGCTATGGGAGATATTGAATCTTAATCCTGAGATAAGTTCTTACTTGTCTTTAGAATACGCTCTTGGCAAGATAATGGATGATATACTAAAAATAATCATGGAACCAATGGAGATGAAGTAGATGAAAACAATAGATACTAAGTACATTGTAAAAGCAGGAGCCATTGCAGCCATTTACTTTGTTGTTACTATTCTTTTGGGCAGTGTTTCTTATGGCCCTATTCAATTTAGAATATCTGAATCTTTAGTTGTATTACCCATGGTAGAGCCGGCAGCAATATGGGGGGTTTTTATAGGATGTTTATTAGCCAATATAGGAAGCCCCTTTGGACTTCTCGATATTTTGGGTGGAAGTTTAGTGACATTACTTGCTGCGTACCTTACATCAAAGACTAAAACTTTTTACAAAGGTATATTGCCTCCTATAATATTAAATGCTCTTATTGTTTCAATATGGGTAAGTTATTTCACGAAAATGCCCTATTATCTTGTAGTTTTGTATATTGCTTTAAGTGAAGCTATTGTGACAGGTGTATTTGGGTATGTAGTGATTGCAGTATACAAAAGATTAAAAGATAAGTATACTTTATAAAAACAGGTAAGCGGAAGGCTTACTTGTTTTCATTTTTAATTAATTATATAATTTAGGTATACCTACAAAAGGGAGAGAAATGTAATGAATAATGTCGAATACAAAAGAAAAAGTAGATTTGTGGTAATTGTAGTTGTCATAATTTTTTTGTTTTTTTCTGCTTTTATATATTACCAAAGCCTTTTTCAACCTGTAACTACAAAGAGTGATGTAGCTGAAAAAATAATATACATCCCTAATGGCTATTCTACTTCCCAGATAGCTAAGTTGTTAAAAGAAAATAATTTAATTAGAAACGAACGATTTTTTATATGGAGAGCAAAAGTTTTAGGTGCTGATGGAAAATTACAAGCCGGAAAATATCTCTTAAGTCCTAACATGACTACTGACCAAATAATAAAAAAAATATTTGCTGGTAAGGCTCAAATTGATACTGTGAAAGTTACGATTCCTGAAGGGTATACATTAAAAGACATAGCCACCAAATTATCCCGATTAGGTTTAGTAAATAAAGACAAATTTTTAGAAATAGCTCAAAATGACACATTTGACTATGACTTTTTAAAAGATGTTCCTAAAGATAGGCCAAACAGGTTAGAGGGATATCTTTTTCCTGACACCTATTTTATACCTGTAAATGCAGATGAAAAAGAAATAATAAATATCATGCTTAAGAGATTTCAAGAAGTTTATAATAGTACTATAAAAAATAATGCAAAAAATGTAGGAATGACTCCTGATCAGATTGTAATAATAGCTTCTATAGTGGAGAAAGAGGCAGCTATTGACAGTGATAGACCTATGATTGCGGGTGTAATATATAATAGACTGAAAAAAAATATGAAACTTCAATTATGTCCTACTGTTGTATACGCATTAGGAATTCATAAAGATGTGCTTTCTTACAAGGATTTGCAGGTAGATTCCCCTTATAATACCTACCAACATTATGGGTTGCCTATAGGTCCCATTTGCAATCCTGGACTTAAATCGATTGAAGCAGCTCTTTTTCCAACAAAGCATGACTTTTACTATTATGTTGCAAAGAAAGATGGGTCCCATATTTTTAGTATAACTTATGAAGAGCATTTAAAAGCTCAGAAAGAAATTGAAGCAATTGAAAATAATAATACTAAATGAAAGGGTTGAGTTATGGAAATAACTCCAAATGATATGAAATTTATAAGAGGGATAGCTCATAAATTTGGATATCCTTTAGATGAGATGGAGAAATATGCCTACGAAAATTATATCCCTATTGCAAAACCGGAAGTTGCTGATTTTTTAAGTTTTATTGTGAAGCTAAAAAAGCCTAACAATATATTAGAGATAGGTACTGCTATTGGCTATTCTACTATAATAATGGCAAAAGCTTATTCAGAAGTTAGTGTAGTCACTATTGAAAGGGATATAAATTTGGCTGAAATAGCTAAAGAAAATTTTAAGAAAGCAAAAGTAGAAGATAGAATCGAGCTTATTTGTGGAGAAGCACAGCAAGTTCTTCCAAATTTAACTAAGATGTACGATTTGATTTTTGTAGATGCGGCGAAAGGGCAATATATAGAATTTTACAAAGAACTGAAAAGACTTTTAAGCAAAGAGGGCGTAATCTTGTGGGACAATATTTTGTATAAGGGATATGTTGTAAATGAGAAAAATGTAAAACATAAGAGAAGAACTATTGTGTACAGAATGAGAGAATTTATAGAAATATTATATCAAGATAAAACTTTGTACACGGTAATTTTGCCTTTAGGAGACGGATTGGCTTTAAGTTTTAAGGAGGAATAGAATAATCATGTTAGAGCTTTTGGCACCAGTTGGAGATTTGGAAAGATTAAAAATAGCTATAAATTACGGAGCAGATGCGGTATATTTTGGAGGGAAACACTATAGTTTAAGGGCTTCTGTTGGTTTGACTCTTGAAGAGATAAAAGAAGCAATAAAATATGTGAGGAAAAGTGGAAAAAAAGCATATATTACTATAAATATCTTTCCCCACAATGAGGATTTGGAAGGATTGCCTGAATACATTAAATCAGTCGTTGACCTTGGCATAGATGCTATTATTCTTTCTGACCCAGGGATTTTTTCTATTGTAAAAGAAGTAGCTCCTGAAGTAGATGTTCATATAAGTACGCAAGCAAATAATGTGAATTATAAAAGTGCTCTGTTTTGGCATAATTTAGGGGCAAAAAGAATAATTTTGGCAAGGGAACTATCTTTAAAGGAGATAAAAGAAATAAGAGAGAAGACACCAAAAACTTTAGAATTAGAGGCATTTGTCCACGGGGCTATGTGCATTTCTTACTCAGGAAGGTGCCTTTTAAGCAATTACCTTACAGGAAGAGATTCTAATAAAGGTGAATGTGCACAACCTTGCCGGTGGAAATATTATCTTGTAGAAGAAAAAAGGCCAGGAGAGTATATGCCCATATTCGAAGATGAAAGGGGCACATATATTATGAATTCTAAAGACCTATGCATGATAGAGTACATTCCAGAACTTGTTGAGGCTGGAGTTACAAGCTTTAAAATTGAGGGAAGAAACAAAAGTGCCTACTATGTTGCTGTAGTGACAAGGGCTTACAGAAAGGCGATTGACGATTACCTTGAAAAAGGAAAAGATTATGTTTTTGACAAAAAACTTCTTGAAGAGGTTTCTAAAGCAAGTCACAGAGGATTTACCACAGGGTTTTATTTTGGCAAGCCAGGTCCTGACGCTCAAAATTATGAGTCTTCTAAGTATATACGTACTCATGATTTTGTAGGAATTGTAAAAGAATATGACCCCAATACAGAAATTGCTGTTGTAGAGCAAAGAAACAGGATGTTTGTGGGAGATAAAATTGAGATTATGGGTCCTAAAGTAGAGTTTGAGCAGCAAATTGAAAAAATGTGGGATGAAGAAGGAAATGAGATTGAAGTAGCTCCCCATCCTCAAATGATAGTGAAAATTCCTGTAAAGTATCCTGTAGAAGAATTTTTTATACTGCGTCGAGAAATTAAAAATTAGGTTAAAACTTGCTCCTTTTGGGAATACTTTTTCCTGAAAGGAGCAAAGTTTTATGGAAAATAGAAATTATAGGATTGTTTTTTTGAGGGTAGTTTTGTCAATTTTAATGTTAACATTGATTTTTAGGCTTTTTTACATTCAGGTAATCAAAGGAGATTTTTATTCTCAAAAAGCGGTGGAACAAAAAATTAGAAGCTTTAAAATTTTGGAGAGAAGAGGAGAAATATACGACAGGAATATGATTCCTTTTACGGATAGAGAATACAAAGAATATATATTTGCTATACCTAAAATGTTAACTGACAAAGAAAAAGCCGCTAAGGTTATAAGTGAAATTGCTGCAGTAGACTATGAGGATGTGCTAAAATCCCTTCGAAGTGCAAAAGATTATGTGAAATATGAAGTTAAATTTAATTTAAACAACAAATTACCTATAGGCATTTTTAAGTTAGCTTTGCCTCAAAGGTATTCGCAAAATTCTTTAGCAAAACATGTAATAGGGTATATAGGAGATAAAAAAATGGGTTTAGAAGATGCTTTTGATGGAATTTTAAATAGCAAAAGGGAAGATAGCATTGCAGTGTTTACTGATGGGAATAATACTGATTATATAAAAGGGTTAGGAGTAAGGTTAAAAACTTCTGGAAAAGAAGTTTTGGGGGTAAAAACTACTCTTGATTATCACATACAAAAGGCAGTAGAGAATGTTCTTGACAAGAATATGGTAGATGGAGCAGCAGTGGTATTAGATATAAAAACAGGTGATATACTTGCAATGGCAAGTAGACCTAATTTTGACCAAAATAATATTCAAGCTTATTTAAATAGCTCTAACGAAGAATTTATAAACAAAGCTGTCTCAATGTATCCCCCTGGCTCTATTTTTAAAATTGTAGTAGCTGCTGCAGCATTAGAATATAATAAAGTGAATTTACAAGATACTTTTTATTGTAGTGGTAGTTATGATATAAATGGAATAGTATTTCACGATTACAAAGGAGAAAGTCATGGAGTAATAAACATGGTAAAAGGTTTTGCAGTTTCCTGCAATACTACTTTTATAAAGATTGGGCAAATAACAGGGGCCAAAAATATTTTGGAGATGGCGAGAAATTTTGGAATAGAAAATGATGATGGTCTGCCAATACCTGAGCAAATAGGGAGATTGCCTAAATTGTCTGATACTTATGGAGCAGGAATTGGGAATTTGTCAATAGGGCAAGGGGATGTGCTGATGACGCCTCTTCAAGCAGCTGATATCGCAGCGACAATAGCTAATAACGGTGTTAGGAATGTTCCACGTTTAGTGACTGCAATAGTTGATGAAGAAGGGAAAGAAATTGAAAAATTGTCTCAGAAAAAGTCTTACAGGGTGATAAGCGAAAAAAACGCTAAAATTTTAAAAGAGATGATGAGAGAAGTGGTTATTGACCCAGAAGGGACAGGGAAAAGGGCTGAGACTACGTATGGCAGTGCTGGTAAAACAGGTTCTGCTGAAGTCAGTAAAGAGCTAAATATATATCATGCTTGGTTTACAGGTTTTGTTCCTTTTGATAAACCTAAATATGCAATTTCGATTTTTGTAAAAAACGGAGATACTGGAGGAACTAAAGCTGCTCCTCTTTTTAAAGAAATAGCGGAGGAAATAATGAAATATTGATGTACGTGCACCATTTTAAATAAAGCACATATAATAGATGTGTAATGTTGAAAAAAGGGGTGGCGGCAATGTGGGAAGTTGTTGTTGCAATTTTGGCTTCAATTGTAAAGGAAATCTTAAATCTTGGTTACTTGACAAACACCAACTCTTTTCCCAATCCACTTACTCCAGAAGAAGAAAAGAAATATTTAGAAGCTTATAAAAACGGTGATGAGGAAGCGAGGAATATTTTAATAGAAAGAAACTTAAGGTTGGTAGCTCATGTTGTTAAAAAGTACAGTGGCACAGGTAAAGATATAGATGATTTAATATCTATTGGGACAATAGGGCTTATAAAAGCAATTTCCACCTTTGATTCTTCTAAAGGAACACATCTTGCCACATATGCAGCCAGATGTATAGAAAACGAAATACTTATGTCTATACGAACGGAAAAAAAGATGAAAGGAGAGGTTTTTCTCCAAGACCCTATTGGTGTCGATAAAGAGGGCAATGAGATATCTTTAATGGATGTCCTTGGCACAGAGGAAGATGAAATATCAGAGCAAGTGGAGAAAAAACTTCAAATTAAAAAGCTGTACAGTAAAATGAACAGCGTTTTAAAAAATAGAGAAAAGTTAATTATAGAAATGAGATACGGGTTATATAATGGTAAAGTGAGAACTCAAAGAGAAATAGCAAAAATGCTGGGTATATCTCGATCATATGTTTCAAGGATTGAGAAGAAGGCTTTAAATAAGCTTTTTAAAGAGCTTTCCATGTAAAACTGTTTGTATTGACAGTTTATTTTTTTTTATTATATAATTTTAACTAAATGAGGTGAAGATATGTATAAAAAGTTAATTCCTGATATTATAGTGGAAAATATCTATGATATCAATTTAGACTTTTTAAAAGAAAAAGGAATTACCAGTCTTGTCTTAGATATTGACAATACTTTAGTGCCTCAAAAATCAAAATTTCCCGATAAAATGACTATTGAATGGCTTGAAAAAGTAAAAAAAGAGGGGTTTAAAATTTGTCTCATTTCAAATAACACTAAAAGAAGAGTGAATGAATTTAAAGAAAAAGTTGGTGTACCTGGAATAGCTTGGGCCATTAAGCCGAGAAAAGGAGCTTTTAAAAAGGCTTTAAAGATTTTAAATGCTAAGCCTAATGAAACAGCTTTAATAGGAGATCAAATATTTACTGATATTTTTGGTGGCAAAAGAGCAGGTTTATATACTATTTTGGTAAAACCTCTATCAGAAGAGGAATTAGGATGGACTAAACTTATGAGAAAAGCGGAAAAACATGTACTTAAAAGGATTGAGAGATATGGAGATTAATTCAAATACTAAACTGTATGGTCTTATAGGCCATCCTGTAGAACATAGTTTATCCCCTTTAATACATAACTATGCTTTTAAGTCTTTAAATTTAAATTGTGTCTACACTGTTTTTGATGTTTTGCCAGAAAAGCTTGAAGATGCAGTAAATGGAGTAAAATCTTTGGGAATAAAAGGAGTTAATGTGACTGTGCCACATAAAGAGAAGATAATTAAATACTTAGATGTGGTTTCAGAAGAAGCTTTAAAAATTGGCGCAGTCAATACTGTAGTCAATGAAGAAGGAATATTAAAAGGCTATAATACGGATGTCTATGGCTTTATAGACTCATTAACAGAAGTAGGAAAAAAAATTGAAGGAAGAAAAGCTGTTGTCTTAGGAGCTGGTGGAGCTTCTAAAGCTGTTTGTGTCGCCCTTGCTCTAAAAGGGATAGATTCGATAATAATTGCCAATAGAAGTGTTGAGAGAGCAAAAGATTTGTCAGAGTACATTAAAAAAGAATTTAAGATTCAGTGTGATTACTGCAGTATAAATGAAGTAAAAGAACTACCAGAAATAGATATACTTGTTAATACTACAAGCGTAGGAATGTATCCAAATACAGAAGATTCTCCTGCTGATGAAAAAGTGGTTTTGAAAGCTAAATTTGTCTATGACCTTATTTACAATCCTTTTGAAACTGCTCTTTTAAAACATGCGAAAAAGAATGGAATAAAGTATTCTAATGGACTTTCTATGTTGGTAAATCAAGCTAATTATTCTTTCAAATTATGGACAGGGGGATTTTTCGACAAAAATTTGGTATACAGGTATTTAAAAGAAGGAATTACGCATAATTTGTAGAATATTTTATAAAGAGTAGATGAAGTGAGGCTATATGTGGGCACTTTATGCCTCACGGATACAGTGGTGCAACCGGCTTTATGTCGGCTTTATTATTTTTGGAGGTATATTTTATGGCCAAGAAAAAGCTAGGGGAGCTTTTACTTGAGGTAGGGCTTATAACAGAAGAACAATTAAAGCACGCAATAGAAGTTCAAAACAAAACAGGAGAAAAGTTAGGAAAAGTTCTTATTAAATTGGGGTATGTTACAGAAAGCCAAATACTAGAGGCTTTAGAATTTCAATTAGGTATTCCACATGTAGATTTGCAAAAATACTATATTGATCCCGATGTAGCAAAATTAATTCCTGAAGCCGTTGCTAAAAGACATACTATTATTCCTATAAAAAAAGATGAAGATGGTATATTGGTAGCAATGGCAGACCCTCTGAATATTTTTGCACTAGATGATGTGAGAATCATTACGAAACAAAATGTAAAGCCTTTAATTGCTTCTGAAGGAAGCATCTTAAAAGCCATAGATAGAATTTACGGAAGAGAACAGGCAGAAAAAGCAGTACAGGATTTTAAAAAGGAGTTTCAAAGTGAAAGTCAAGAAGAGCTGCCAGATGAGATTCTTGAAGAAGTACAAAACGCGCCTGCTGTACGCTTTGTAAATTCTATAATTGAGCAGGCAATAAAAAATAGGGCTTCAGATATTCACATTGAACCTACTGAAAAAGACCTTAGAATTCGATTTAGGATAGATGGACAATTAACAGAAGCTATGAGGACTATAAAAAGTACCCATGCCCCTGTTGTGACAAGAGTAAAAATTATGGCTAATATGAACATCGCTGAAAGAAGACTTCCTCAAGATGGCAGATTTGATTTTACTACAGGTGGTAAAAATATTGACATAAGAGTTTCTTCGTTGCCCACTGTTTTTGGAGAGAAATTGGTATTGAGGCTTTTAGACAAGGAAAATTTTATAATGACAAAGGAGCAATTAGGTTTTGAAGAAGAGGATCTGGTGCTCTTTGATAAACTTATCAAAAGGCCTAATGGCATTGTGCTTTTGACTGGTCCTACAGGTAGTGGGAAAACCACCACTCTTTATGCAATGCTGAGAGAGCTTAACAAACCCAATATTAATATAATAACTGTTGAGGACCCTGTTGAGTATTCCCTTGAGGGAATAAACCAGGTACAAGTTAATGAAAAGGCAGGCCTTACCTTTGCGACTGCTCTTAGGTCAATTTTGAGGCAAGACCCTGATATAATTATGATTGGAGAAATTAGAGATACTGAAACTGCTGAGATAGCTATTCGCTCTGCCATAACAGGGCACTTAGTCCTTTCCACTTTGCATACAAATGATGCGGCGGGAGCGGTGACTAGGCTTGTAGATATGGGTATAGAGCCTTATCTTGTGTCTTCTTCTGTAGTAGGGGTTATTGCTCAGAGATTGGCGAGAAAAATATGTGATAACTGTAGAATTTCTTATAAAGCTTCCAAAGGCGAAAAAGAGCTATTGGGAATTTCAGAAAATGAAGACATTACTTTATACAAGGGGAGAGGGTGCCCTGTTTGTAATAAAACAGGCTATAGGGGAAGAATTCCTATATATGAGATAATGACTGTTACTTCTGATATTAGAGAGCTTATAAATGCTAAGGTTTCCTCTGATGTTATTGGAGCTCAGGCTGTAAAAAATGGCATGAAAACTTTACGAGAAAGTGCTAAAAGACTTGTATTACAAGGAAAAACTACAATTGATGAAATGATAAGACTAACTTACGAGGAATGAGGGATATGGATACAAAGGAACTTTTAAAATTAGTAGTTGAAAGAAAAGCTTCAGACTTGCATATAACGGTTGGAGTACCTCCAGTTCTTAGAATTAATGGCTATTTAGAAAAATTAGAAGGGGAACCTTTTACCCCTGGGCAGACTGAAGAAATAGTTAAGGATTTATTGACAAGTGAGCAATTGAAAAAGTTAGAACAAAATGGAGATATTGATTTGTCCTATTCAGTTACAGGATTAGGAAGGTTTAGAATAAATGTATACAAACAAAGGGGAAGTTATAGCCTTGCAATAAGGTCTGTAGCTTTGAGAATACCTACAATAGAGGAATTGGGACTTCCTCCAATACTTAAAGACTTAGCTTTAAAGGCAAGAGGGCTTATATTGGTAACAGGACCTACTGGCAGTGGTAAATCTACTACACTGGCTGCGATGGTGGATTGGATAAACTCTAAAAGGACTTGTCATATTCTCACATTGGAAGACCCTATAGAATATTTACATAAACACAACAAAAGCATAGTAAATCAAAGAGAGATTGGGCATGATGCGGCATCTTACGCTTCAGCTTTAAGGGCTGCTTTAAGGGAGGACCCGGATGTTATATTAGTGGGAGAGATGAGGGATTTAGAAACCATCCAAATTGCTATAACTGCTGCTGAGACAGGCCATCTTGTTTTGTCCACTCTTCACACAATAGGAGCCGTTAAGACGATCGATAGGATTATTGATGTTTTTCCTCCCCATCAGCAGCAGCAGATAAAAATTCAGCTTTCAAATGTTTTAGAGGGAATTATTTCTCAACAGCTTATACCTAAAAAGGACAACAGCGGCAGAGTAGTTGCGACAGAAGTGATGATTGCTACTCCTGCTATAAGAAATCTCATAAGAGAAGGGAAGACTTTCCAGATACAGTCGGCAGTTCAAACAGGTAGCAAGTTTGGAATGATGACAATGGATATGTCTATTTTACATCTGTTAAAAAGAGGAGTTATATCATTAGAGGATGCTTTGACATATTGCGTAGACCAAGAGAATTTTTCTCGCATGATATAGAGGTGATTATATGCCGTTGTATGCTTATAGGGCAAGGGATATGGGAGGAAATCTCGTTACAGGGACTTTGGAAGTTGACTCAAAATCTCAGTGTATTGACATTTTAAAACAGAGAAATTATTATATAATCGACATACAAGAAGAGATAGTCAAACAAGACATACTCGATTTTAGTTCTTTTAAAAAGGTCAAAGTAAAAGATATTGCGGTCTTCTGTCGGCAGTTTGCCACTCTGATAAATGCAGGGATTCCTATAGTGACCTCTTTGGTTACTATGAGAGAACAAGTGGAGAATAAAAGACTGAAAAATGCTTTGAGAGAGGTGTACGAAGAAGTTCAAAAAGGAAGGACTCTTTCTGATGCTATGAAAAGGCACAGTGATGTTTTTCCTATGCTTTTATATAATATGGTGGAAGTGGGGGAAGTAAGCGGTACTTTAGATAAAGTGATGAATGAAATGGCAGAACACTATGAAAAAGAGAATGAATTAAATCAGAAAATAAAGTCTGCCCTTACATATCCTGTAATTGTGTCAATCGTAGCGATTTTGGTGGTTATATTTCTCTTGACAAATGTTTTGCCTATTTTTGTGGGGATGTTTGAAAATGCAGGTGTACAGCTGCCACTGCCTACAAGGATTCTCCTCGCTATAAGCGGTTCTATATCTAAATATTGGTATTTTTACATAGGAGTAATTTTGGTGATTTCTTATTCGATTTCGAGTTTTTTAAAGACACCTCAAGGAAGGTGCATTTATGACAGAATGCTTTTAAACATGCCAATCTTTGCCCCTTTAAACAAAAAGATTTTAATTTCCAGGTTTACAAGGACTTTAGGAACATTGATAAGTGCTGGTGTACCGCTTATGAAGGCAATGGAAGTAGTAGAAAAAGTTGTGGGTAATACAGTAGTAGCAGAGGGACTTAAAAAAGCGCAAGACGATATAAAAAAAGGCTTACCCCTTTCAGAACCTCTAAAAAGAATTGGCATTTTCCCGCCAATGGTGATTCAGATGATAGGTATTGGTGAAAGTTCAGGTTCATTGGACAGCATATTAAATAAAACTGCTGATTTTTATGACGGAGAAGTGGATACAGCCGTGTCACAAATGACAACTCTATTAGAACCATTAATAATTGTTATGCTGGCAACAGTAGTGGGATTTATAGTTATCTCAATAATTATGCCACTCTTTGAATTATACAATTTTATAGGCCAGTGATATTGGGAAAGGGGGTGAAAAAGGATGGAATGGTTTGTAAAAGCATTAAACAAGGATGAAAGAGGTTTTACATTAATTGAATTGATTGTTGTCATTGCAATTTTAGGTATATTGGCAGCCATTGCAGTGCCAAGAGTGACAACTTCATTGTCAAATGCTAAGGCTAATGCCGATATAGCGAACGCACAAATTATTGGGCAAGCGGCTGAGAGATACTACATAGAAACAGGTAACACAACCACTGATATACAAGATCTAGTCGATGCAGGATATTTGAATAAAGTACCAAAGACGTCAAGTGGGGGTGATTTTACACTTACTATGGATAGTAACGGTAAAGCAATAGTTAAAGATTCTAATGGTAAACAGCTTTATCCAGAAGTAAAATAGCTTTTGCTAAATAATACATTTTGGGCACATTTTTGTGCCCTCCTTAATATCTTTTTAGGAGGTCACTATGAAAATACTACTTTACACACTCATATTTTTATTTGGTACAATTATAGGAAGTTTTTTAAATGTGGTCATACACAGAGTACCTAAAAAAGAATCAATAGTCTATCCGCCTTCTCACTGCCCTAGTTGTGGTCATGAATTAAATGCTGTTGATTTAATACCTATATTGAGTTATATTTTACTTAAAGGAAGATGCAGGTATTGTGGAGAAAAGATTTCAATAAGGTACCCTATTGTGGAACTATTGACAGGAATTGTGTTTTTGATAATTTACTATAAATTCGGTTTAGATTTTAAAGCTTTTTCTTACATGTTTTTGGCTTCTATTTTGATAGCTGTAAGTTTTATTGATATAGAACACAGGATTGTGCCAAATAAAATCATTTTAGTAGGCTTTATAGGTGGAATAATATTTAGAGTTTTGATGTACAATTATGGCTTTATAGATTACATAATGGGATTGGTCTTGGGTGGGGGTATTCTCCTTCTCATCTCCTTAATTTCAGGAGGAGAGATGGGAGGAGGAGACATAAAACTTATGGCCTTAATTGGATTTTTTATAGGGTGGAAGCTTACAATTTTAGTACTTTTTCTTTCTGTAATCATTGGAGCATTGGGTGGCGTTATATTAGTAGCTTTGAAAATTAAAGGAAGAAAAGATTACATTCCTTTTGCACCCTACATTTCCATTGCATGGCTCATCTCGATTTTGTATGGCTATGAGATGTTAAATTATTATATAAAATTTATAAGAGGCTAAGCTTATGAAAAAGGAAGAAGGATTAACTTTAATAGAGCTGGTAACAGTTTTGGCTATCTTGTCCATTATAGTTCTTATAGTTATTCCTTCGACTGACTTTTTTGATACGACAAGGTCAAATATAAGGCTTACTCTTATTGCACGTGAGGTTGTAAATGACTTAAGGTACATACAGCAAAAAAGTATTTTTGAAGGAGAAATTTTACGTTTTGAAAGCGATGACACTAAGACGAGGTATTACATAAAGAGAAAAGATGACAATGAAAATATCAAGATAAAAAATTTACCTGAGGGAATTAAGATAAGTAAAAAAGATGGGGGAAAGGTAGAAATATACTTTAATCAGATGGGGACTCCTATTGGAGCATGTACAATAACTTTAAAAAATGATAAAGGAAGCGAGATTTACATAAGTGTGGCGGTAGTAACAGGGCGCATTATGATAAGTGGGAAGAACTATTAGGGGTGATTTTATGAAGATTTTAAAAGATAATAAAGGCATGACTTTAATAGAGGTTCTTGTCTCAATAGCTATGTTTGCAATAGTGGCAATACCTCTTTTAGGCATTTTTAGTCAATCTGTTATTACTTCTGCTGATTCTAAGATAAAGACAAAAGAAGCCACTATTGCGCAGACAATTGCAGAAAACATAAAAGCGGGGATTATAAAAAATAATTCAGATTTGGACCAAATAGCAAATGACTTTAAAAAAGAAGGTTTTAAAATTCATGTTGAGCAAAAGGCTTCTATAGGAAATTTATCCCAATATCAGATCAAAGTAGGAAAAATTGGATCAAACACTCCTATGTACACCCTTTATATTCTGGCGCCTACAACAAATATAACTTCTTATGGTACTTGAGAAATGTCTTGACTACTTTATTTTTAGGTTTTGTGGTAGCTACATTGGGTTGGAATGAGATTACCAAAACAAAAATTTTGGCTATGGTGGTTAAAATAGTGGTGAGAAAAGAAGAGGGATTTACCCTTATTGAACTTATTGTGACATTGGCAATATTGGGGATTGTGATAGGGGTTTATTCATCTTTATATTATTCGGGGTACAAGTCATTTTCAAGCACACAAAATAGTGTAGATGTGGAACAAAATGTAAGGTTTGCTATGAATTATATTGTATCTTTATTAGAAAAAGGGCCTTCTGAAGTCGAAATTATTGATAATGGCTGTGGTCTATCGATAAAAAAAGTATTAACAGATAGAGGGTATCGTGATTATACAATAACGCTAGAAAAACCTATTCTTTATACCCGTATCAAAGAATCTGACACAGACAGTAGAGGTAGCAAGCTTCAATTAGCTGTCAATATTTATGATTTTAAGGTGACTAAAAAACCTAACAGCAACATGATAAATATCCAAATAATTGGACAAAGCGATGATAAGGGGTCAAACAGGTTTTCTCTTTCTACAGATGTTTTTTTAAGGAAGAGTGGTATAAATGTTCAATGACAGAGGTTCTGCCTTAATTTTTACTTTAATGGTAATTTTGATTCTCACAGTTTTAGCTGTAGCGATTTTAGAAGTAACTATTACCAATTACAAAATTTCTCATGCTTATGCAAATTCTATATCAGCCACTTATGCAGCAGAAGCTGGCCTTGAACGAGTAAAAAATGAATTTACTATAGCTTTATCAGATGCTTATCAAGGAAAAGGTAAAGGAAAAGGGAAAGGTGAATTTTGGATAAATGTAGTTGAGAATAAAAATACAACTAAAATTCAATATAAAAAAGATGCAAAAAATTTATTAAGTGAGTCATTTGGACTTGACATCCCAGTAGGGGAGTGGATTTCACTGGGTGATGCAGGACAAGAGTATAAAATTGACAGTATAGAAATAGATCCTCCTTCAATTGAAGTTTTTGAAAATGAAGGAGAGCAAGTTTTGACCTATAAAGTACGTGTATGGACGGAAGGTAGAATGAACAAAATCGTACGTTACGGTTATGCGGAGATTACATTTAATATTAATGTAAATATTACGAAGATGGGTTCTGATAAGAGTGCAAATTATAAGGTGATTCTTAGTGGTAATGCATCACAGTCTCCACCTATAGTAGACAAGTGGATAATTGATTCAATTCCACAAACACAATAAAAATAAGGAGAGGATTTTATGCAACTTAAAAATTACATGGAAGACGCTGTTGAGCAGATGATGGACAGGGTTTTAAAAGACCTGGACGTTTGTAAGTGTGACAGGTGTAGGATGGACATAAAAGCTTTAGCCCTTAACAATTTGCCTCCGAAATATGTTGTATCAGAAGAAGGAGAACTGTATGTAAAGACAAACGAGTTAGTCAGGCAATTTGAGGTAGACATAATAAAAGCCATAACAATGGCTGCTATTAAAGTGAATAACAATAAGCGCCATTAGGAGGTAAAAAATGCTTGGAATTGAAATAGGAAATTTTAATACAAAATTATTAATTGGAGAAAAAAAGAATAAATTTTTTGGTAAAAGGTTAATGATAAATACGCCTTCTAATGTGATAACTAATGGTAAAATTATTGATATAAATTCATTGGCAGATGTAATTAATGAGACTTTGAAAAGGAACAATATCAAAGAAAAACAAGTGTGTTTTACTATTTCCAGCTCAAATAATATAATAAGGGATTTAGAATTGCCATTAATGAAAGAAGATGAAGTCGAAAAGGCCTTATACTATGAGATTGAGCAATACATCCTTGACACTGAAAATTATGTAATAGATTATAGATATTTACCTAATATTGCAGAGAAAAATAAAACGATTAGAGTACTGATTGCCTCTTCTCCTAAGGATATAATAGAAAAATATGTTAAATTAGCAGAGATGTTAAAATTAAAAGTAGAAGCCATTGATATTTATAGCAATTCAATTTATAAAGCTTGTAAAAAGGTGAATTTAGCTGAAGGAATAGTAGCAGTTGTAGATATAGGGGCTGCTGTTACCAATGTGACAGTGATTGATAGTGGTATTTATATTTTTAGCAGAAGTATAGAGTTTGGTGGCAATAGAATTACACAAATAATTGCGAATGCCTTTAATATAGATTTTCAAGCAGCAGAAGAATATAAAAGGGCAAAAAAATTTATTGGAGAAGAAAACTATAAGGATATAGAAGATACTATACTTTTATCCTTTTCGGAAGTGTTTCAACAGCTAAGCAGAATATTTGACTTTTATTATGCCACATATCATAAAAATATACAAAAAATTATCATGTTAGGTGGTACTTCTAAACTTTTAGGATTGAGAGAATACGTGGAAGATTATTTTAGGATACCTACTTTTGTGATAGAAACAGAAGATTATTTATACTTTTTACCTGTTTATGGATGCCTTTTAAGGGGGGAATAGGTTGAAGGATATAAACCTCATACCAGCTGAACTAAAGGAACAAAAAATGCGAAGAAAAAAACAAATATCCCGTCTTTTTTTTGTGTTTGTTTTAACCACCGTTATTTTTGCCTTAATAGCTTTTCCACTGGTATATATCAATAAATTGTATCAAGACTTAAAATACGCAGATAATGAATTAGGTAAATTTAAAGACATTTCTCAGTTGCAGCAAAATGTAAAAGATTTATCCGCTTATATAGAAAAGAAGAAAAGCTTAATAGAAAAATTGAAAAAGCAAAAAGTGGATGCAGTAGGTATATTGCAAAATTTAGCCTCAAATATACCTGAAAAAGTATCTATTGATTCTTTGAAATATGAGAAAAATATTTTGGAAATAGATGGACAAGCACTTTCAGAATCTGATATAGCAGCTTTTATGCTTAACCTAAGAAGTATAAGTTATGTAGAAGATGTGAAAGTGATATCGGTGGATTTGACAGATAAAGGCCTTCTAAAATATGTTTTACAAGTAAAAATCAAGGTGGTATCATAGATGAAGCTTACAAGAAGAGAAAGAGTATTAATTTACTTTGCTGTCATACTCGGATTTTTTGCACTTTATTATCAATATTATTTAACTCCCAAAATTTTAGAAATACGAAATTTATCTATTGAATTAAAAAATAAAAGACAAATTTTAGAACAAGTAACTGCTTTAAACAATAAAAATTTAAGAGAAGGTTTAGACAAGCAACAAACTCAACTAAAGGAATTAAGCATGATTTTACCAGAAGAAAGGGATATAGAAATTTTTCTTTTTAATTTACAACAAATGGTCAATGATACAGGTGTAAAGACAAAAAGCTTAACTTTTGAAAACCAAGATCAAAGTCAAAAAGAAACTAGTAATGTGAAAAAAGAAGATTTTGTGACAATACCCGTAAATATTACTGTTTCAGGTAATTACGATGAGATTATAGCTTTTCTAAAGGAAATACAAAATTCTAAGAGACTTTGTAACATTCAAAGTTTCTCTATTGAAAAAGACCAAAATCAGCAAAACCTTCTTTTGACTCTACAGATCTTTATTTATTCAATGAAAGACAGTGGTGGTACTTCAATACCGATAGATTTTTTAAAAGGTAAAAGTAACCCTTTCAAGTCTCTGTATGATGATACCAGAAGTGAACAATCAAATAATGTAGACCAGCCTTCTGCTTCTCAATCTCCTCAAAACATAGATGTAAATAAGGTAATAACTGATACTATAGAAAAAGTTTTAAAAGAGAAAATACCTTCATTGCCTTAGGGAGGAAATTTTAATGAAAAATATCGTTTTAACAGGTTTCATGGCTACTGGCAAGACTACTGTTGGCAAAAAAGTAGCTACCAATATGTCCTTCGGTTTTATAGATACGGATAAAATGATTGAAAAAATGGCAAATATGACTGTTTCAGATATTTTTGAAAAATATGGAGAAGACTATTTTAGGAGATTGGAAAAAGCAGCGGTTATAAAAGCAGCTCGATTAAAAAATTTTGTGATTGCTACAGGAGGGGGTGTTGTATTAAACCCTTCAAATATTGTACAATTAAGAAAAAATGGTGTAGTCATTTGCTTTGTAGCCAGGCCAGAAATTATATTGAGGAATATAGGAAAGAATAAAGACAGGCCTCTTCTTATGGTGGATAATCCAGAAGAGAAAATAAGACAGCTTCTAAAAGAAAGAGAGCCTTTTTATAGGTTTGCCGACTATACTATTGATGTATCCGATATGACAATAGATGAAGTAGCAGAGGAAGTTATAAAGGCTTACATTAGACTTAAGAAAGGATGAGAGGATTGGCTATAAAATTTGGACCATCTGGGAATTCTGATAGTTTCTACAAAGAAGGGCATAAATCTTCTTTAGAAATGCCTGAATGGCTCCATAACATGGGGCTTGATGCGTATGAATATTCTTTTTCAAGGGGAATAAAAATTAGCGAAAAGATGGCTAAGGAGCTTAAGGAAGGGGCACAAAAATTCAACATAACTATTACTGTTCATGCTCCTTATTACATAAACTTAGCTACTACGGATAAAACCAAAATGGAGAATTCCAAGAGATACTTAATAGATAGTTTAATTGCAGGAAAATGGATGGGGGCTAAAAGGGTAACTTTTCATCCTGGTTCTGCAACAGAAGGGACGAGAAAAGAGGCTTTAGAGAGAGCAAAAAAACTTTTAAAGGAAATTTTAAAAGAGATAGAGGACAAAGGACTTACTGACATAACCCTATGTCCAGAGACAATGGGAAAGAAAAACCAATTGGGTACTTTAGAAGAAGTATTGGAGCTGTGTAATGTGGATAAGAGAATTATTCCCACTATAGACTTTGCCCATTTACATGCAAGAGATACTGGAAGGTTTAAGTCTATAGAAGATTATGCAGAGGTTTTGGATATTATTGAAAGGTATTTGGGAAAAGAAAGGGCGAAAAAGATACACGTCCATTTTAGTAGAATTGAATACACAGATCAGGGAGAAAAAAGGCATTGGACACTGAAAGACACTCAATACGGGCCAGAATTTGAGCCTTTGGCACAGCTTTTCTATGAAAGAAAGATGGAGCCTATTGTCATATGTGAATCGAGAGGAACTATGGCAGAAGATGCTTTAAAACTAAAAGAGATATATCTAAATATTGCAAAAAGGATGTCGAAAGTATGAGAATTGTAGTAAAAGTTGGTACAAGCACTTTGACATATGAAAATGGTAAATTGAATTTAGAAATAATGGAGAAGTTAGTAAGGCAAATTGCTAATTTATTAAACAGAGGAGAGGAAGTAGTATTAGTAACTTCTGGGGCAATTGGGGCGGGAATGGGAAAATTAAATTTAAAGGAAAAACCTAAAACCATCCCAGAAAAGCAATCCTTAGCGGCTATAGGGCAAGGGCTTTTAATTGAAATTTATGAAAAGTTTTTTAATGAATATGGCAAAATTACTGCGCAAGTTCTTTTGACTAAGGAAGATTTTAGCGATAGAAGAAGATATTTAAATGTCAGTTATACCTTGTCAAACCTGCTCAAATGGGGTGTTGTGCCAATAATAAATGAAAATGATACAGTAACTGTTGATGAAATTAAAATTGGAGACAATGACACTTTAGCGGCGCTGCTTGCTAGTTTAGTTGAGGCTGATATTTTAATAATTTTAACTGACATTGATGGGCTTTATGATAAAGACCCTCGAATTTATAAAGAGGCAAAAATTATAGAAGTCGTAGAAGAGTTTTCAGATGAATTGTTTAAAATTGCTGGTAGTGCTGGGACAAAAAGAGGAACTGGGGGAATGTATACAAAGATTCAGGCAGCAAAGATATGTTGGAATTCAGGAGTTAAGATGATTATAGCGAATGGGAAAATTGACAATGTATTAAATCAAATAGCAAATGGCGAAAAAATTGGCACTACATTTTTGCCTATGAAAAAGCCAATAAGTAGCAGAAAAGTTTGGATTGCTTTTAATGCGAAAGTAAGCGGAAGACTTTTTATTGATGAAGGAGCAGCGAAAGCTATTATAAAGCATGGGAAAAGTCTATTACCAAGTGGAGTTGTAAAAACTGAAGGGGATTATGATGTAGGAGACTGTGTTGCAGTGGTTGACCATCAAGAAAAAGAGATTGCCAGAGGACTTATTAATTATTCTTCAGAAGAAGTTGAAAAGATAAAAGGTTGTAAAACTCATGAGATAGAAAAGATATTAGGTTATAAATATTACGATGAAGTAATCCATAGGGATAATCTTGTAATACTTGAAAGAGGTGAGAAGTTTGGAAGTTGAAGTAAAGGCAAAACAGGCAAAAGCTGCGGCCAGAAGAATGGCTGTGTTAGATGAAAATACAAAGAATTTAGCTTTGAATCACATGGCAGATGCTTTAATAAAAGATATAGGAAAAATACTTGAGGCTAATAAAAAGGATGTTGTGGAGGCTGAAAAAAGGAATATAAAAGCTTCTCTTATTGATAGACTAAAACTTGATGAAAAAAGAGTCGAAGCTATGGCAAAAGGATTAAGAGAGATTTCTGCTCTTCCTGACCCTGTAGGAAGTATAGAAAAGATGTGGAAGAGGCCAAATGGACTTCAAATTGGCAAAATGAGAGTGCCAATTGGAGTAATAGGTATAATTTATGAATCTCGCCCGAATGTGACAGCTGATGCGGCAGGCCTTTGTTTGAAATCGGGAAATGCTGTGATTTTAAGGGGAGGAAGCGATGCAATCAATTCTAATATAGCAATTTCTTCTATTCTTGCCAAGGCTGCTTATGAGACTGGGATTCCTGAAGGTGCAATACAGCTTATAGAAAATACTGATAGAGAAGAAGTAAACCGTATGATGAAGTTAAACGGTCTAATTGACCTCATTATTCCTCGAGGTGGAGCCAGTCTTATAAAAAATGTCATTGAAAATTCTACAGTGCCTGTAATAGAGACAGGAGTAGGCAATTGTCATATTTTTGTTGATGAAACAGCTAAGTTTAATATGGCAAAAGACATCATTGTGAATGCAAAAGTTCAAAGGCCAGGGGTATGTAATGCAGTAGAGACAGTTTTGGTTCACAAATCTATTGCAAAAGAGTTTTTGCCTTTAATGGTAGAAGAATTGACTTCTTTGGGAGTAGAAATAAGAGGGTGTCAAATTACAAAAGAAATATGTCCTCAAGTTAAAGAGGCTACAGATAAGGATTGGGAAACGGAATATTTAGACCTTATACTGGCTGTAAAAGTTGTAGATGGCATAGAAGAAGCCTTAGATCATATTTCAAAGTATTCGACAGGCCATTCGGAAAGCATTATTACAGAAAATTATGAAAATGCCATGATGTTTTTAAAATCTGTAGATTCGGCTGCTGTGTATGTAAATGCTTCTACTCGCTTTACAGATGGAGGAGAATTTGGTTTTGGGGCAGAGATAGGAATAAGTACACAAAAAATGCATGCGAGAGGGCCAATGGGACTTGAGGAGCTTACCACCTACAAATATGTAATTTTAGGTAGTGGACAAATAAGGAAATAAGGTGTATTATAGTAAAGTGAGGTGAGATTATGAAAAGAGTTTTGATAATTCATGGCCCTAATGTAAATCTGACAGGTAAAAGAGAAAAAGAGGTATATGGAGATATAAATTACGAAGAAATAAATAATCTGATAAAAAGAGAGGCTGCAAAATTAGATATAGCTGTCAAGATTCAGCAATCTAATAGTGAAGGAGAAATAATTAATCTTATTCATTCTGCAGAAAACAATTTCGATGCTATAATTATAAATCCTGCAGCTTACACTCATTACAGTTTAGCTATTATGGATGCTATTGCAGCTGTGTCAGTTCCAGTAATAGAAGTTCATATTTCAAATATTTTTGGAAGGGAGGATTACAGAAAGACCTCTGTTACTGCATCTAAATGCAAAGGTGTGATAACGGGGTTTGGACCTTATAGTTATGTCCTTGCCCTCAATGCAGTTAAGCTTTTAGAGGATTCAATTGGGGGGTAAATTCATGAATAAAAGATTACAAAATTTGAGAAATTTGATGAAGAAAAGAGATATAGAGGCTTTTGTGATTTACAAATTTGTCAATGTTACATATATTACTGGCTTTACTGGAGATGACAGCGTAGCTCTTGTGACCCACGATAAAGCTATTTTTATTACAGATGGAAGATATACTGAGCAAGCTCAAAAGGAAGTTAAAGATTTTGAAGTTATCGAGCACAAAACTGGCATAAAAGAAGTTTTAAAAGAATACATTAAAACATTGGGGATAAAAAAATTAGCCTTTGAAGAAAGTATTTCTTATGGACAGTATAGGGAATTAAAAGAGTTTTTAGAGATTGAGCTAATACCACAGGCTAATTTGGTAGAGACTTTGAGAATGGTAAAAGATGAGGAAGAAATAGAAAACATAAAAAAAGCACAAAATATTACTGATAAGGCTTTTGAGTATTTGTTAAATTTCATTAAAGTAGGAATGACAGAAAAAGAAGTAGCATTAGAATTAGAGTATTTTATGAAGAAACAAGGAGCAGAAGACCTATCTTTTGATACGATTGTAGCATCAGGTAAAAGGTCCTCTCTCCCTCATGGAAAAGCCTCTGAAAAAGTGATAGAAAAAGGTGATTTTGTCACAATAGATTTTGGATGTAAAGTAAATGGTTATTGTTCTGATATGACAAGAACGATAGTGATGGGAAAAGCTAATGAAAAGCAAAAAGAGATATATAACATAGTTTTAGAAGCACAGCAAAAAGCGATAGCTAATTTAAAGGCAGGACTTACCTCAAAAGAGGCGGATTTGTTAGCAAGGTTTGTCATTGAAGAAAAAGGTTATGGTAAGTATTTTAGTCACTCTTTAGGACATGGAGTAGGGCTTGAAGTTCATGAGGCGCCAAGCTTGTCTTTCAAAAAAGAAGAAATTTTAAAAGAAGGAGCAATTGTTACTGTAGAACCAGGTATATATATTCCCGATTTTGGTGGCGTAAGAATCGAAGATATGGTATTATTAAAAGAAGATGGTGTTATAAATTTAACTAAATCATCGAAATATTTAATTGAATTAAACTAAAGCGATGGAGGGATTTTTTTGATAGCAGCAGGTGATTTCAGAAAAGGAGTAACTATTGAGGTTGACGGACAGGTTTTTACAGTTGTGGATTTTATGCATGTTAAGCCAGGAAAAGGTGCAGCTTTCGTGAGGACAAAACTTAAAAATGTGATGACAGGGGCTGTAATAGAGAAAACTTTCAGCCCAACAGAAAAGTTTGAGGAAGCAGTTATAGAAAGAAGAGAAATGCAGTATTTGTACAATGATGGAGAACTTTATTATTTTATGGACACAGAAACTTATGAGCAAATTCCTTTAAATTATGATAAAGTTGAGGACGCAATTAAATACATAAAGGAAAATATGGTTGTTACAGTAAAGTTCTATAAAGGCGAAGCCTTTTCTGTTGAGCCTCCTACTTTTGTTGAGCTGGAAGTTGTAGAAACAGAGCCTGGATTTAGAGGAGATACTGCAACGGGTGGTTCCAAACCGGCAACTGTAGAAACTGGTGCTGTCATCCAAGTCCCATTGTTTATAAACGTTGGAGACAAAATAAGAATTGACACTCGAACCGGAGAATATTTAGAGAGGGTATAAACGCAGCAATTTGTCAAATACTATTTTGTAAAGGAGGGTATGTGGAATATGGAATACTTAAATGAAAGGGTTTCCTACTTAAGAGGGTTAGCAGACGGCTTAGGGATAGATGACAGCACAAAAGAAGGTAAAATAATTTTGGCAATTTTAGATACTTTAGAGGATTTTGCAGATGCTATAAATGAGCTGGAAGCTTCCCATTCCGAATTAGATGATTATGTGGGAGAAATAGATGAAGACCTTTCTGAAATTGAAAACCACATATATGGCGATGAGGACTATGAGGATGAGGATGACGACTATGACTATGATTATGACGATGATGAGGAATATGAGGATGAAGACGAGGATTATGAAGAGTATGTAGAGGTAGAATGTCCTAATTGCCATATGTTGATAAGTGTGGAAGAAGAACTTCTAGAAGATGAAGATGCTGAGTTGGTATGTCCTCATTGCAATGAAACCCTAAAAGTAAAAGATTTGAAAATTGTAGATGATGATGAAGATTAATTTAAAATACCCACTAACGAAAAGTTAGTGGGTATTTTTTATTCATAAATATTTAGCCTTATAAATATAATTTTACAAGAGGAGGGACAGGTATATGAACACAAGAAAAAATTTTGAGGAAGTACTTTATGCTCTTCCTCCGTCAGTAAGAGAGGTAATTACAAAAATTCCTGATGACCTGTTGCAAGAAGTAGAAGAAATACGTCTTAGAGTAAATAGACCTCTCACAGTTTATTTGAAAAATGAAGAAAAGTTTGTGTCAAAAGAAGGGACTATTTCTTTTTCACCTTCTTTGGCCTATATTGTTACTTCTGAAGATTGTGAAAAAGCTCTTCAATTAATATCTAAATCTTCTCTTTATGCTTTTGAAGAAGAAATAAGAAATGGATATATTACTTTAAAAGGTGGTTACAGAGTAGGTATAGTTGGAAAATGTGTGTTAGAAAATGGTTATATAAAGACTTTAAAGAATATTTCTGGATACAATTATCGAATATCAAAAGAGATAATAGGAGTGGCAGAGGAAATATTAAAATATTTAATTACTCCTTCTAAAGACGTATATAACATTTTAATAATATCACCTCCTCAATGTGGCAAAACAACTCTCTTAAGAGATATTACAAGATGGATAAGTAATGGAATAGATTTTTTGGGATTTAAAGGTAAAAAAGTAGGCGTAGTAGATGAGAGGTCAGAAATTGCCGGCTGTTACAATGGTATACCTCAAATGGATGTGGGAATTAGGACTGATGTGTTAGATGGATGTCCTAAGGCTTATGGCATGATAATGCTTATAAGGTCTATGTCTCCAGAAGTAGTAGTGACAGATGAGATAGGTAAAAAAGAGGATATAGAAGCGATTCATGAAGTGCTGAATACTGGTGTTAAGATTATAACTACAGTTCATGCAAATGACATTGAAGACCTTATGAAAAAACCTGTTTTAAAAGACGTTATTTCTTTAAGATATTTTGAACGTTATGTAATTTTAAGCAATCGTTTAGGGGCAGGTACAGTAGAAAAAATATTAGATGAGAATTTTAATACTTTGTTTAAAGGGCCATATAGGAGAGGAAGGACTGAAAAATGAAATTACTTGGAATAGTTTTAGTTATTTTTTCTACCAGTAGTTTAGGGTATTTGTTTGCTTTGAAATATAAAATGAGGCGTTGGATACTTAAAAGCATGATATCTTCATTAAATCTTTTTAAAATAGAAATCACATATTCAAAAGCTCCTTTAGGAGAAATACTCATGGCAATTTCTCGCTCTTCAGATAAAAGTATAAAATTTGTTTTTTCTAAGACAGGAATGATATTATCACAAAATGAGGGTTATACTGCAGGAGAAGCTTGGGAGATAGCTTTAAAGGAATGGGACAATGGCTATCTTAAAAAAGAAGATGTAGAAATTTTGAGGTCTTTTGGGTATGGACTTGGCAATTCTGACGTATACAATCAAGAAAAAAATTTTGATTTAGCCATTGAGCTTTTAAAAAGGCAACTTAGTAACGCAGAAGAAGAGAGTAAAAAGAACGAAAAGCTGTACAAAAATATTGGAGTTTTAGCAGGACTGGCGATAATCATATTGTTTTTATAGAGGAGGATTATAATGAACATAGATATAATTTTTAAAATTGCGGCAATTGGCATTCTGGTAACAGTATTAAATCAAGTATTAATCCGTTCAGGGCGAGAAGAACAAGCAATGATGGTGACACTGGCAGGAATAGTAGTGGTTTTGATGATGGTGATAAATATGATAAACAATTTGTTTAATGCAGTAAAAACAATATTTCAACTTTATTAGGTGATAGAATGGAAATATTTCAAATTGTTATTTTAGGAATAGTGGTTTTGATTATTTTGACAGTTCTAAAAGAAACAAATCCTGAAATGGCAATAATTTTAAGTTTGGTAGCCGGAGTCATCATCTTTATGATGATTCTTCCAAAACTCAGCGCAATTGTAGAAGTCTTGAATACTCTTGCTAGAAAAAGTGGACTTGACAATATTTATTTTATGACAACTTTAAAAATCATTGGTATAGCTTATATAACGGAATTTGGAGTTCAGCTATGTCTCGACGCAAATGAGAAAAATTTGGCTTCCAAAATAGAGATAGCAGGAAAGGTAATCATAATTTTTTTATCAATACCTATAATTGTTGCATTAATGGAAACAATTCTTTCAATAATGCCGTGAGGTGTAAAAGATTGAAAAAGGTACTTTTTATAATTCTAATGATTATGACTTTATTAACAACTGCCAAAGCGGATACAGGACAACAAGATATAGAAAACCAATTGAAAGACATTGATACTTATCAGATTGACCGCTTTGTAAAAGAAGCTAATCAAAAAAATGGCAATATACTTCCCTATGTTGATATAAAGACTTATATACAAGATGTGATATCAGGAAAACAACCTTTTAATATAAAGGAACTCTTTGAAAATTTATTAAAATTGTTTTTCAAAGAATTATATTCCTCTGTAAGACTTTTAACACAACTTTTAATTTTGGCTGTAATTGGCGGCATATTAATGAATTTGCACAGTTCCTTTGAAAATGAAAATATAAGTGAGATTGCTTTTTTAGCGGTTTATATAGTTTTTATCGTAATAGCGGTTAAAAGCTTCACAGAAGCTTTAGGAATTGGCAAAGATGCAATTGACAGCATGGTTAATTTTATGCAATCGATGCTACCTGTACTTATAACTTTACTCGTCTCAGTAGGTGCTTTTACCTCTGCAGCGTTTTTTCACCCTGTTGTCATTGTGACAGTTGAGTTTATAGCCCATCTAATGAGGGATTTTATATTGCCTATTATTTTACTTATGACAGCTGTAAAAATTGTAGGAAATATTTCTGAAAAGTTTAGCTTGAATAAAATGGGGGATTTTTTAAAGACTTTGTCTACAGCTTCTATTTCAATTTTATTAAGTATTTTTTTAGGAGTAGTAACTATACAAGGTTTATCTTCTTCAATGGCAGATGGGGTAATATCGAGAACGGCGAAGTATACAGTTGGTGCTTTTTTGCCATTGGTAGGAGGGCTTTTATCTGATAGTGTCGATGCAGTTATAGGGGCATCATTATTGATAAAAGGAGCAGTAGGCACTTATGGGCTTATAGCAATTGTGATAATTTCTGCAGTACCTTTAATAAAGCTTTTTTCTCTCATAATCATTTATCGCTTTGCAGCAGCAGTGATTGAACCAATCTCAGACAAAAGGATAGTAAATTGCCTTTCAGATGTGGCAACTTCTTTAACTTATGTTTTTGGAGTATTGGCTTCTGTTACTGTGATGATGTTCTTTACAATAACAGCTATTATAGGGACAGCTAATATTGCCACTATGCTAAGGTAGGTGAAACAATGGAGTTTTTAAAAGACTGGATAACACAGATAATTTATATTGCAATCCTTTCGATAGTTTTAGAACTTTTAGTTCCTTCCTCCAGTTTAAAAAAATATGCTAAAGTTGCGATAGGGTTTGTAATCATGATTACTATCTTAAATCCCTTGATAAATTTTTTAAAAGGAGGAGCAAATATAGAAGCCTACGTATTTAAAAATGATTACTTTTTAAAAAACATAAATATGGAGCAAATCTCAAAAGAAGCAGAAAAGCAGAGGGATAATTTAATTGTGGCAGAATATAAAAAAAGGCTGATTGAACAGATTAAAGAAAAGCTTTTAAATCTGTATGAAATTGAGGGAGTGGGAGTAGATGTTTCTTTTATAGAAGACCTAAATGACAAAGAGTTTGGAAAAATTAAAGAAATAACTTTATCTTTTAGAAATGCTAGAACGGTTTCTCAAGATTCAGAAAAAATAGCAAAACCGACAGAAGATAAAAAATTTAACTATGAAGAGTTTAAAAAAACAATAAGTGCATTCTATAATGTACCTTTAAAGAATATAACTATAAAAGAGGAATAAATTGAAAGGAGGTACTTGAGTGGATTTTGATAAACTTAAAGATAAACTTTTAAAAGATAATAAAAAGTTGGTTGAGAATTTGACTGTTATCTTTTTAATAGGTTTAATTTTGTTAATAGGTGCGAGTGCTCTTTCAAAACCTCGCCCTTCAAATAACAACGATAACAAAGAATTGGTATTAGCTCAAAAAGAAAGTAGTAGTGAAGATTATGCTCAAAAATTAGAAAAGGATTTAAAAAATATATTGTCAAAAATTGAAGGGGTGGGAAATGTTGAGGTCCTCATAACACTAAATTCAGATGAAGAGGTAGTAGCGGCAATGGATGTAGTAGAATCCAGTACTACTACAAATGAAAAAGATAGTAGTGGAGGAATACGAGAAACCATTCAAACAGAATCAAACAACAAAGTAGTAACCTCTCAAGATACCTCTGGGCAAGATGCTCCTATTGTATTAAAAAGAATAATGCCAGAAATAAGGGGAGTGATTGTGGTTGCTGATGGAGCAAAAGATCCAAGATTAAGATACGAACTTTCTTCGGCAGTTCAAACTGCTTTAGGGATTCCTGCCTATAAAGTAAAGGTAATATCTTCAAAATAAGAGTGGGGAGGAGTTTTTATGGTCTATATGGGAAAAAAGCTTGTGGCGATTATATCTCTTGTCTTGCTAATTGCTATTGCTTTTGTTTTAAACTATGGGTATACCAATAAAAAAGAAGAAGCTGCTAAAAATGGGTACAGTCAGAATTCGCAAGTTATTCAAACAAGTACTTCTTCTGCAAAGGAAACTAGTACAGAAAAAGATAAAGTTTTCACTGGAATATTTACCACTTATAGGGAAGAAAGGGAAATAAATAGAAGTAGAAGTATTGATGCTTTAAAAGAAATAGTAGAAAATAAAAATACCAGTGAAGCGACAAGAGACGAAGCTCAAAGGCAAATAATAAAACTTACAGAAATAACAAATCAAGAGATGATAATAGAAAATTTGATAAAAGCTAAAGGGTTTCAAGATGCAGTTGTGATGATAGATAATGGTATAGTAAATGTAATTGTACAGACAGATAAACTGTCAGAAGAAGAAGTGGCACAAATTGTAGATATTGTCTCCAGACAAACAGGAGTTTCATTAGATAATATAAAAATTATGACGAGACTGGAATAAGAAAACTTAATTGTTTTTGTATCTACAATTATGATATAATTTATTTGACAAATATTTATTTTCTCTAAAAATTTTTGCTTTTTAAGGGGGTGAAAGAATCAATGGAAGAAAATTTAAATGCAAATGAAAATCAAGAGCTAGGAACTATTAAAATCTCTGAAGAAGTAGTTAGTGTAATCGCAGGCTTGGCGGCAACGGAAGTACCTGGAGTAGCTGGAATGAGTGGGGGAGTTGTAAACGGCATTTCTGAAATGTTAGGAAGAAAGAATCTAGGTAAGGGCGTAAAGGTAGAAGTAGGAGAAAAAGAAGTATCAATAGATTTGTATTTAATTGTGGATTATGGTGTTAGAATTCCTGAAGTAGCTTGGAATGTACAAGAAAATGTTAAAAATGCTGTAGAAAATATGACAGGATTAAAAGTTGTTGAAGTTAATATTCACGTTCAAGGGGTAAATATGGATAAGGAAAATAAAAAGCAAGAGCAACAAGTTAAAGAAGAGGAAAATTAAAACATCTACTTAAACTAACCCTCTGTTAGACAGAGGGTTAGTTTAAGTAGAGTTATGGTACAATATATGTAAGAGGTAAAATTCAAGGAGTTGGGACAATGAACAGAACAGAAGCCAGGGAATGGGTTGTAAAAATGCTTTATCAATACGACGTTTCAAGGTTACCTATAAGCAAAATACTTGAAAATTTTTATAAAGAAAAGGACCCAGGCGAGCAAAAAGAGTATATAGAAAATACCGTAATAGGGGCTATTGAACATTTAGAAGAAATTGATAAGGAAATAGAAAGATACTCTCAAAATTGGGCTCTTAACCGCATGCCAAAAATAGATTTGGCTATTTTAAGGTGCAGCATTTATGAGATGCAATACGGGAATATTCCTGTAAATATTTCTATAAACGAAGCAGTAGAAATAGCCAAAAAATACAGCACAGAAGATTCTCCTGCTTTTATAAACGGTTTGTTGGGAGCATTTGTAAGGGATGAAGGATTGGAGGAAGGTGAATCAAATGATAATTGATGGTAAGGAGATTTCTAAAAAGATAAGAGAAGAGGTAAAAAGAGAGATAAAGAAGTTTGGCTACAAGCCCAAATTAGCGATATTGATGGCGGGAGATGATGAGTCTTCAAAGGTTTACGCAAACTCTAAAGTTAAAGCCTGTGAAAATGTGGGGATTGAAGCTAAAATCTATTATTTTTCAGAAAGTGAAGAGTCAAAATTTTTTGACACCTTAAAGTTTTTAAATGAAGATAAAAATACTCACGGCATAATGATAGAAATGCCCCTTCCTAAAAACTTTAATGCTGAGTTGGTCTACGATACTATAAACCCTTATAAAGACGTTGATTGCATATCTAATTATAATATGGGAAGGCTTTTTGCAGGGAAACCACTTTTTGTACCTTGTACTCCTAAAGCAATTTTACATATACTGGAATGTATTAATACTCAATTTGAGGGAAAACATGCTGTTGTAATAGGAAGAAGTAATATCTTAGGAAAACCTGTAGCTAAGCTTTTATTAGACAAAAATTGTACGGTTACTGTGTGCCATTCAAAAACAAAAGACTTGGCTTATTATACTAGACAAGCGGATATTTTAGTGTTAGCGGCTGGTAAGATGAATTTGGTCAAGGGAGATATGGTTAAGGAGGGAGCAATACTTATAGATGCGGGTATAAACGTTTACCAAGATAATATATATGGAGATGCAGACTTTGAAAGTGTAAAAGACCTGTGTTCTTACGTAACACCAGTTCCAGGAGGAGTTGGACCTGTGACGACAGCTATGATACTTAAAAATACCCTGGAGGCTTTTAAATATGCAGTTAAAGGCGCTTGAAGTCAGAGAAATTACAGACTATATCAAAAAAATGATGGATAATGATATAATTTTGAGAAATGTGCGGGTTAAAGGAGAAATTTCTAATTTGAAATATCATAGCACAGGAATATATTTTACTTTGAAAGATGAAATAGCCTCTTTAAAATGTGTGATGTTTAATGAATATGGAAAGCTTTTAAATTTTACTTTGCAAGATGGTATGTCAGTGATTGTGACAGGTAGAATATCTGTATATGAAAGAAATGGAACTTATCAACTGTACGCTCAAAGTATACAGTCGGATGGAATTGGAGCTTTATACTTTGCTTTTAATAAACTTAAAGAGAAACTGCAAAAAGAAGGACTTTTTGATTCTGATAAAAAGAAACCTATCCCTAAACATCCTAAAAAAATTGCTGTGGTGACTTCTCCAACAGGGGCTGTAATACGAGATATAATAACAATTTCGAGAAGGAGAAATCCAACAGTAGACATTTTAGTGGTTCCTGTTTTGGTGCAAGGAAGCTCAGCCGCCGATGAAATATGTAATGCTCTTCGAATTTTGAACAAAAGGGAAGACATTGATGTAATTATTTTAGCAAGGGGTGGAGGTTCATTAGAAGAAATTTGGCCTTTCAATGAAGAAAAAGTGGCAAGATGTATTTATGCATCTCGCATACCAGTTGTTTCTGCTGTAGGCCATGAGACAGACTTTACTATTTCTGATTTTGTGGCGGATTTGAGAGCTCCTACCCCTTCTGCAGCTGCTGAAATTGTAGTACCAGACATAAAAGTTTACCAAAGGGAATTGTTTTTATTAAAAACGAAATTATTAACATTGATGACTGCTGAATTAAATCGCAAGAAAAAAGAATTTGAAGGGCTTAAAAGGGCTTTGTATCTTAATAGCCCCACTAAGAAAAGTGAAATTTTAAGGCATAAAGTTGAAAATTTAACAGCCTCTTTATACAATGAAATGCTTTCTATATACCAACATAAAAGAAATGATTTTTTAATTTTAGCAGAAAAGTTGAATTCTTTAAGTCCTTTAAAAGTACTTACAAGAGGTTATACAATTGTTTTAGATAAGCAAGAAAAAGTTATTTCTTCTGTGAAAGATATAAAACCTTATGATGAAATAAAAATTTTATTTAAAGATGGCAAAGCTAAAGCGATTGTACAAGAGGTGAAAGAGAATGAATGAGGAATTGACTTTTGAAGAAGAAATGATGAGATTAGAAGAAATTGTAAATACACTAGAAAAAGGAAATTTAAGGTTGGAAGAGTCTTTTAACTTGTTTAAAGAAGGTGTTGAAATTTCTAAGAGATTAGAAAAAAGGTTAAGTGAGGTTGAAGGAAAGATAACCCTTCTCATCAACGAAAATGAAGAAATTGATTTTAAAGAGGAGGAAAAGGATGTTTAAAGAAAAGTTAAGAGAAAAACAACAGCTTGTTGAGAAAGAACTACACAGAATACTTGATATAGATGAAAAACCAGAGATAATTTATGAAGCAATGAGATATAGTGTGTTTGCGGGAGGGAAAAGGTTAAGACCAGTTTTATGCCTTTCTTCTTGTGAGCTTTTAGGAGGAGATATAAAAAAAGCTCTTCCTGTAGCTTGTGCGATTGAACTTATTCATACTTATTCTCTGATTCACGATGACCTTCCAGCAATGGATAATGATGATTTAAGAAGAGGAAAGCCCACGAATCACAAAGTTTATGGGGAAGCTATAGCAATTTTAGCTGGCGATGGGCTTTTAAATTTAGGGTATGAAGTGTTAGTAAGACATGCTTTAGAACATCCGGAAGATTATGAAAGAATATTGAAAGCTACCAATGAGATTGCGACAGCCTCAGGATGTAAAGGAATTATTGGTGGGCAAGTTGTAGATATACTATCCCAGAATACGGAGCTTACTTATGAAGAATTAAAATTTATGCATGAACACAAGACAGGAGCTTTGATAGAAGCCTCTGTTTGCGCAGGAGCTTACATCGCTGGTGCTACAGAAGAAGAGATTCATGCCTTAAGGGAATATGCACGCTTAATAGGTTTTGCTTTTCAAATAAAAGATGATATATTGGATGTAATAGGAGAAGAGGAAAAATTGGGTAAAAAAGTAGGTAGTGATAAAGAAAAAGGCAAGTTTACTTTTGTCAATATTTTTGGATTAGAAAAATCTCAAGAGATGGTTGTAGAGCTTACACAGAATGCTATAAAGATTTTAGATAGGTTTGGAGAAAAAGCAGAGTTTTTAAAAGAGCTTTCCAATTATTTGATTGAAAGAGTAAACTAAAGCTTAAGGGAGTATTGACAATGCTTTTTGAAAGAAATGAGTTTTTTGACAGTTAAATGACTGTAGCAACCTTCTACAGACTTTGTAGAGGTTTGATATTGTCATTTTTATTATGTTATAATTAATATACCTTGAAAAGAAAGGCAAAGTGGTGCAGTATCCTAGTCAGAGGCGCTAATCCCGAAGACGGGCCTAAAAATCCGTCAAGGGCACATCGATGAAGTTCCTGGTGCTGGCTTTCAACGCCCAGTTGGGGGCTGGTGCTGGGAGTTAAGGAGGGGGGGCGATCCACAATGGCATGTGGGCGTTGACCCTTCCTCCGCGGAGACCTACTTGCGTGGCTTTTACAGGCTACGGGGTAGGATGAACCTGTCTCGCGGCCATAAAGCTGCGGACAGTGTAGCCTGCCTTGAGTGATTCGGGTGGATATCAGTTGTAAGCCATAATTCAAAGAGCTCTTGAATTACTGGCTATTGCTGATGAAACCCGAATTGCAAAAGAGGATAGGGGTTAGTCCCTCTGTTGAGGAAAACTCCTAGGCTGCGCCTTGCCGGGCGGCATATTGGGGATTACGGTGCGGACTAAGTGGTAGTCCAGTCTTACCTTTGGCGACAAGGTAAAAGCGGGCTTAAAGGGGAACCGCTGAACGGCGACGTTCAGTGCACGCTTGGGAAATCCTACTGGACCTAAGCCGCAAAGTTTACCCAATATGCTACCACTTTGCCTTTATACATGTAGGAGGTCTTTTTTTTATTATGAAAAATAAAAACATAAATACGAATTATAAGTGGATTTTACATATAACTATTATAACCTTTTTTCTTGCCACTATATTAAATTTTTTTTCTGATGTTGCATTAAAAGAGAGCAATCTCCTTGTAGCCTTTTGTATTCTTGGTTTTATAGTGTTAATTGGTATAATTTTTGATATAATAGGTACAGCAGTAATTTCAGGCAGAGAAGAACCTTTTCATGCAATGGCGGCTAAAAAAGTATTTGGAGCAAAGGAAGCCATAAAACTTCTTAGAAATGCTAATATTGTGGCTAATTTTTGCAATGACGTAGTAGGAGATATTTCTGGAATTGTTTCTGGTGCTGCTCTGATGGCAATAATTGTAAAATTAGCTTTTGAGGGACCCAAAGGTTCTATTTATACTGCGATTTTAGGAGGTTTATTATCTGCCATTACAATTGGAGGAAAAGCTATTGGTAAAAATATAGGTATAGCTAAAAGCCAGTCTATTGTTTATACAGTTGCTGTAATTTTTGCTTGGATAGAAAAAAACACGGGTATAAAGATTTTGCCAGATTATAAGAATAATAATAAGAATAATAAAAGGAAGAAAAGAAAGTGAGGGTATTTAAATGCTGGAACAAATTGATAGCCCTTATGACTTGAAAAAATTAGACAAAAAGGACTTTCCGCTGATTTGTGAAGAAATACGCCAGTTTTTAATAGAAAAAGTGTCTAAAACAGGTGGGCATTTAGCATCAAACCTTGGAATCGTTGAACTTACAATTGCACTTCATTATGTTTTTAATTCGCCAGTTGACAAAATAATCTGGGATGTAGGACATCAGTGTTATGTACATAAAATGCTTACAGGTAGGAAAGACCAGTTTGATACTTTGAGGAAATTCAATGGCCTTTCTGGTTATACTAAAAGAACGGAAAGTGTGCATGATATATTTGGAGCAGGACACAGTAGTACCTCTATATCTGCAGCATTGGGCATTGCCAAGGCAAGAGATTTAAAGGGCGAGAAATATTCTGTTGTAGCGGTAATTGGGGATGGAGCTTTAACTGGTGGCATGGCTTTTGAAGCATTAAATAATGCAGGAAGGTCTAAAACAGATTTGATTGTCGTGCTAAATCACAATGAGATGTCTATTTCGGAAAACGTAGGTAGTTTATCTTTGTATTTAAGTAAACTTAGAACTGACCCTACTTATAATAAATTAAAACAAGAGGTTGATAATTTACTCAATATTGTACCTCCAATAGGGAAAAGCCTTCATAAATATATCGAAAGGATAAAAGATTCTGTAAAACAGTTAGTAGTGCCAGGAATGTTTTTTGAAGAGATGGGTTTTACATATTTAGGACCTATTGACGGACATGACGTTGGTAGCCTTATAGAGGTTTTAGAAAGAGCGAAGAAAATAAAAGGACCTATTTTAGTACATGTTATCACAAAAAAAGGCAAAGGTTACAAATTTGCAGAAAAATTTCCTGATAAATTTCATTCTGCAGCTCCTTTTGACATACAAACAGGTAAGTTTGTAAATGAGGGGCAGGCGACTTATTCTGATGTATTTGGGAAGACTCTTACTGAAATGGCCTTGCAAGATGACAAAATTGTTGCAATAACTGCTGCCATGCCAGAGGGAACAGGGCTTATTCATTTTGCAAAATTGATTCCTGAAAGATTTTTTGATGTAGGAATAGCAGAGCAGCATGCTACTACCTTTGCAGCAGGAATGGCAGTACAAGGATACAAACCTTATTTTGCAGTGTATTCTACCTTTTTACAAAGAGCTTATGACCAGCTTATACACGATGTATGTATACAAAAATTACCTGTTGTTTTTGCAATTGATAGAGCAGGAATTGTAGGAGAGGATGGAGAAACCCATCAAGGAGTTTTTGATTTGTCTTATTTAAGGCCAATTCCTAATATAACGATTATGTCTCCAAAAGACGCAAATGAATTAGTTGAAATGGTTAAATTATCAAGAAATCTTGAGTTCCCTGTTGCCATAAGGTATCCAAGAGGAAAAGCAGGAGAATTCGATATTACAAGAGAATGCAGTATAGAGTTTGGAAAGGCAGAGTTAGTTACTGAAGGAAAAGAAATAGCAATTTTTGCATTAGGAAGAATGGTAGGAAAGGTGTTAGAAGCAAAGGAAATTTTAAAAGTTTCTGATTTGCAACCCTTTATTGTCAATTTGAGATTTGTTAAACCTTTAGATGAAGAGCTAATTTTGGATATCTCAAACAAAGTCAAATTTATTGTTACAGTAGAAGACAATGTCATAGCTGGTGGCGTTGGAAGCGCTATATTAGAACTTTTAAATTCTAACGGAATTTATAAGCCAGTTTTGCGTTTGGGGTTTCCCGATAAATTTATTGAACACGGAGATGTGGAAAACTTGTTTAAAAAATACAATTTAGATGCTGAGTCTATCGCAAATACTATACTACAAAAATATAAGGAAATGAGGTAAATATGGCTTCAAAAAAAGAAAGATTGGATGTTTTGCTTGTTCAAAAAGGTTTTTTCTCCTCAAGAGAAAAAGCAAAAGCTTCTATTATGGCAGGAGAAGTATATGTTGATGGCAAGAAAATTGAAAAAGCTGGAGAGTTTGTCAACATAGATTCTTCAATTGAAATAAAAATTAATTCTTTACCTTATGTAAGTAGGGGTGGGCTAAAGTTACAAAAAGCAATAGAAACTTTTAATATTAATGTGACTGGCAAGATTGCGTTAGATATTGGAGCTTCTACAGGAGGTTTTACTGATTGCCTTTTAAAACATGGTGTTATAAAAGTATATGCTGTAGATGTAGGATACGGGCAATTGGATTGGAGTTTAAGAAATGACCCTCGGGTCATAAACATGGAAAAAACTAATATAAGATTTTTAGAAACATTGCCTGAAACAGTGGACATGGTGACAATAGACGTTTCTTTTATTTCACTTGAACTTGTTATACCTTCTGCAGATAAATTTTTAAAACCAGAGGGAGATTTGATAGCTTTAATAAAACCTCAATTTGAAGCAGGAAGAGAGAAAGTAGGTAAAAAAGGCGTGGTGAGAGACCCGGCTGTTCATAGGGAAGTGATTGAAAAAATTGTGACTTTGTTTCAAAAGTTTAACTACGGTATAATAGGTATTACCTATTCTCCTATAAAAGGGGCAGAAGGCAATATAGAGTATTTAATTTACGGCAAAAAGGGAATTGAAAAGCAACACAATTTTGACATTACGAAAATTGTAAAAGAGGCATTTAAAAATTTGTAGCAGGAAAATTTGTTTTTTTGTAGAATATGATAAATGTGGTGATATTATAATGAAAAAAGTCGGTGTAATTCCAAATATTAATAAAGATAAAGACTTAGAAGTGACAAAATCTGTAGTAAAATGGCTATTGGAACATGATTCTGAACCATATCTTAATGAAATAGTTGCCTCTAAAATGGGTTATGATGAATATGGTAAAAAATCCACAGATATATATAGTAAATCTGATTTCATAATTGCTTTAGGTGGAGATGGTACTATTTTAAATGTTGCAAGGCTTTGTGCACCTTTTGGGACGCCTATTTTTGCTGTGAATTTAGGTCATCTTGGATTTCTTACAGAAGTAGATATGAATGAGGTGTTTGTTTCTTTAGATAAAATATATAAAGGAGAATATACAGTAGAAAAAAGGATGATGCTAGAGGCAAATGTAGTTAAAAATGATATGGAGATTATTAATTTTAGAGCTTTGAATGACATTGTCATTACAAGAGGAGCTTTTTCAAGAATGGCTCGTATAAATGCCTATGTCAATAATAATTATGTAGATACTTATTTAGCAGATGGAGTAATAATTGCAACTCCTACTGGTTCAACTGCTTATTCACTTTCAGCAGGAGGACCTATTGTATATCCTACAGTAGAAGTTATAATAATAACACCTATCTGTCCTCATACTTTATATTCGAGGTCTATAATAGTTTCACCAGATGATGTAATTAGGTTGGAAATAAGCGAAGAAAATCAAGATTTAATGATAACAACAGATGGGCAACAGGGATATAAACTTGATTATAGAGACATAATTTACATTAAAAAGAGCAATGAATATACCAATCTCATAAGAGTAAAAAATACCAATTTTTTTGACTTGTTGAGGGACAAACTTACAGAAAGATAAAAAGTAAAAAGAGGTGAAGACTAATATGATGAAAATAGCTCGACACGCTAAAATTCTTGAAATAATCTCTGAAAAAGAAATTGAAACACAGGAAGAGTTAGCAGCTGAACTTCAAAAACAAGGTATTGATGTGACTCAAGCGACTGTGTCAAGAGATATAAAAGAATTGAGACTGATAAAAGTTTTAACAGAGGATGGAAAAAGATATAAATACGCCCCGATGGGAAAAGTAGATAGCCATATTACAGATAGACTAATGACTTTATTGTCTGAGTCTATAGTGAGCGTTGATTATGCCGGAAATATCATAGTCATAAAAACGTTATCAGGCACAGCTCCTGCAGCAGCAGAGGCCATTGACACATTAAATTGGAAGAATATAGTAGGCACATTAGCGGGAGATAATACCATTTTTGTTTTAGTGAGAAATGAAGAAGCTCTTCAAGAATTGTTGGAAAAATTCAAAAAGTTAGTCAAGTGATTTCTGGGGGTTTTGTTATGCTTTTAGCACTTAGCATCCAAAACGTTGCACTCATTGACAAGGTAGAATTACAATTCGAAGAAGGATTCAATGTATTAACTGGAGAGACAGGGGCAGGGAAATCTATAGTTATTGATTCGGTTTTGCTGCTTTTAGGTAGTCGAGCCAGTAGAGATATAATACGTACTGGTGAAGAAAAAGCTATCGTAGAAGGAATATTTTTTGTGGATTCCAACAAGGATAAAATTGTAGAAATTTTAGAAGAAGTAGGTTTGAATTTAGAAGAGGATGATACTTTGATAATAAATAGAGAAATTACAAGCAGTGGAAGAAGTTATTGTAGGATAAATGGCAGAATAGTGCCTCTTTCTTTTTTGAGTAAAATAGGTGCTTTCTTGGTAGATATTTTAGGTCAACATGAGCATCAGTTTCTTTTAGACAATACAAAACATCTTTCTATTTTAGATAATTTTGGTGACCAAAAGTTTAAAAGTTTAAAAGAAAGATTTAAGGAGGTGTTAGAAGAATATAGAAAGATACAAAAAGAGATTTCAAGTTTTTTTAAAGATGAAAAAGAAAAGAATGAAATAATTGACCTTTTGAAGTATCAAATTGAAGAGATTGAAAAGGCGAATTTGAGTGTAGAAGAGGAAACACAGTTGTTAGAAAAAAGAAATTTGCTTATGAATTTCGAAAAATTATTTACCGCTATGAATTCTAGTTACAAAATTTTGTATGAAGGTAGTGGAGGCTTTTCTGTTTTAGATAATTTACATGTTGTAATAAAAAATTTAGAAACAGCCCTTTCTATAGATGAAAAGCTAAAAAACTTAAAAGATAAGCTGGAGAATATTCTCTATGAATTAGAGGATTGTGCCTTACAGGTACGGGATTACTTGAATGGCTTAGATTTTAATCAGCAAAGTTTAGAGGAAATAGAAATACGATTAGATCAAATAAATTCCTTGAAAAGAAAATATGGACCTACAATACAGCATATTTTAGAATTTAAAGAAAATAAAAAAAGAGAATTAGAGAATATATTAAATTTTGAAGAAAAGCAACAAGAATTGAAGCTTAAGCAGCAAAAGTTATGGGAAAAAATTTTAGAAGTTGGTGAAGCATTACATCTCAAAAGGAAGCAAATAGCAGATAATATAGAAAAAAATATAAATCAAATTTTAGTTGAACTTAATATGCCAAATGCTTATTTTAAAGTGAATATAGAAAAAATGGAAGAACCTACTGAAACAGGATTTGATAAAATTGAATTTTTAATTTCTACAAATAGAGGAGAACCTTTGAAGCCTTTATCTAAAATTGCTTCTGGTGGTGAGCTTTCGAGAATTATGCTGGCGTTAAAAACTATTCTCGCTTCCGCAGATGGAATTTCCACTTTGATTTTCGACGAAGTTGATACAGGAATAAGCGGGAAAACTGCCCAATTAGTAGCTGAAAAAATGGCATATCTTTCTAAAAAACATCAATTGATTTGTGTTACTCACCTACCTCAAATTGCCTCTATGGCAGATACACATTATCGAATTTCCAAAATTACAAAAAATGAAAGAACTTATATAAATATGGAAAAACTTGACTATCAAGGCAAAATAAATGAATTAGCTCGTATTATGGGAGGATCGCGTGTTACTCAGACTACTTTAGAACATTCAAAAGAATTATTAGATATTGCATCTCAATTTAAAAGCAAAATTTAATATTTTAGTTTAATCTCACTTCCTTTTACTATCGGATAATATATTGACAGTATATAAAGCTTTAAAAAAGGTTAAGTTAATTTTAGATTAAATAAGCTGCAAAAAAGGAAGTGAGAAGATGACAAAAAATACAGTAAAATTGTTACTTTTTATATTCTTAAGCTTTTTTTTAGTATTTGCAAATTATTTTACTCCTATACAAGATATAGCGAAAACTCCCTCAAGTTTTAAATTTTTTCAAGGAGAAAAAGTTAATTATAACTTTAATATACCAATAAAAGTAAGTTTTCAAGCTGATAAAAAAGGTTTTTTAAAAATTAATGATACAGAAGATAAAAATGTTTTAAATTTGAAAGAACCTATTACTATAGAAGCAGTAAACACTGGCACAGTAAATTTGGATTTTAAGCTCTTTGGAATATTTCCTATAAAGCATATCAGTGTTGACATCGTTCCGACCATAAAAGTAGTACCGGGCGGCCAAGCGATAGGGGTTAATTTAAATACCAAGGGAGCATTAGTAGTAGGCTATTCAGATATAATGGGTGAGGACGGTAAAATTTATAGTCCTTATAAGCAAGGAAAAATACAGATAGGAGATATAATATTAGAAGTCAACGGCATAGAAATAAAGCAAGCAGAAGATATCACTAACATTGCAAATGAATTACAAGGGAAAGCTTTAAAATTAAAAATAAACAGAAAAAATAATATTTTTTATACTACTATTTATCCTATAAAGTCAAAAGAGGATAAACAATACAGAATAGGTCTTTGGGTGAGAGACCACACTGCTGGTATAGGTACTTTAACCTTTTATTATCCTGCTAGTAAGATGTATGGAGCTTTAGGTCATGCTATAACTGATATAGATACTGGTCACATGTTATCAGTAGAAAATGGAGAAATTATGAATTCTCGAATTACTTCTATTGACCATGGAAGAAGAAGTAAACCCGGGGAATTAAAAGGGATTTTTTTAGAAGAAGTTGATACAATAGGTAATATATTAAAAAACACTGAATTTGGAATTTACGGGAATATGTATGAAGACTTTAAGAACGATTTGTATGGAGAAATTCCTATAGCATATCAAAGCCAAATAAAAGAAGGGCCAGCTAAAATATTGGCTACCATTGATAATACAGGTATACAGCAATTTGATATTGAAATTATCAAAAAAGTGTATCAAGAAACTCCTAGCCCTAAAAGTATGATAATTAAAATTGTTGACAAGAATTTATTAAAAAAGACTGGAGGCATAATACAGGGTATGAGTGGTAGTCCTATTATACAAGATGGAAAACTGGTAGGAGCAGTTACTCATGTTTTTGTGAATGACCCTACAAAAGGATATGCTGTTTATGCAGAATGGATGATTAATGAAATGAATACGCTGCTTAATAATAAGCAGGTTTTTACAAATAACTAAAAATTTTTAAGGGAAAAAGAAGGAAATTCAAATATTATGTAGAATAAATATTATATACTAATATTAGCAATGGGAGGTTAAATAATTGGTTAAGAAGATTAGAGTAGGAATAGCAGATGATAACAAAGAGTTTGCTACTATTTTAGCTGAGTATTTATCTACTCAAGAAAATATTGAAGTGGTAGGTGTTGCCAATGATGGCAACCAAGCGATTGAACTCATTAAAAATCAATCGCCAGATTTGTTAATTTTAGATATTATAATGCCCTATTTAGATGGCATTGGTGTTTTGGAAAAGATAAATGAAGAACAATTAAAAAAGCCTAAAATTTTAGTTTTATCTGCAGTAGGCCAAGAAAAAATAACTCAACGGGCTATTGCATTAGGAGCAGATTATTATATTTTAAAACCTTTTGATTTAGCTATGTTGTCAAAAAGGATTTCTGAGCTTATGGAACCAGAATTAAATGTAGTATCAAAGACTGTTTTTCCTGTGGTAAAAGCGAAGAAAAATTATGACCTTGAAGCAATGATTACAGAAATTATTCATGAGGTAGGAGTACCAGCTCATATAAAAGGCTATATGTATCTAAGAGATGCTATTTCTCTTGTTATTAGCAATATGGAATATTTAAATTCTGTAACTAAAATGTTATATCCTAAAATTGCTGAAAAGTACAATACTACTCCTAGCAGAGTAGAAAGAGCTATAAGGCATGCAATAGAAGTTGCTTGGAGCAGGGGCAAAACAGAGGTTTTAAATGAACTTTTTGGATATACTATAAATGACGAAAAAGGTAAACCGACAAATTCTGAATTCATTGCGCTTATTGCTGATAAATTGAGGTTGGGGATGAAAGCAGGGTAAAAGGGGCAGATACCTGCTTTCTCTTTTTTAACCTCCCATTTAAAAATATGATAAACATAAAAGTAGAGCCCAAAATCCTTCTATTTGTTGAGGATTCAACAAGTGGAAGGATTTTTATGTAACTGAATAAAATGACTTTTTTATTTCATGTAAAAATTTTTTATGCTATAATAATAAGCGATGTTACTTTATGGAGGAAGCTTGTATGCAAATAACAGGGACAATTAAAATGGATAAAAGAACTAAAAATTTAGTGAAAAGACTAAATCCTGGAGAAATAGCTATAATTGATCATAGAGATATAGATGAAGTGGCTGCTGAATCCTTAGTTGAAAAAAAAGTTTTGGCAGTCATAAATGCTGATAAGTCTATAAGTGGCAGATATCCTAACATGGGACCTTCTATCTTGTGTGAGGCGGGAATTCCAATTATTGACGATGTAGGAAAAGAAATTTTTGTTTTATTGAAAGAAAATGACAAAATAACTATAATAGATAATGAAATATATAAAGACGGTGTGTTTATAAAAAGAGGGAAACTTCTTACAAAAGACGTTATAAACTATAAATTGCAAGAAAGCCGCGAAAACATAGGTGTTGAATTAGATAAATTTATTGAAAATACATTGGAATATGCAAAAAAAGAAAAATATTTTATTCTAGGGGGAGTTGAATTACCCAATATTAAAACTCGTTTTAAAAATAGACATGCTCTTGTAGTCGTTAGAGGAAAGGATTACAAAGAAGATTTATTTACAATAAAACAGTATATCAACGATGTAAAACCTATTTTAATAGGAGTAGATGGAGGGGCAGATGCTCTTTTAGAGTTTGGTCTTATTCCTGACATAGTCATTGGAGATATGGACAGTGTAAGTGATGAGGCTTTAAAAAAGGCTCGGGAAATCGTAGTTCATGCCTATCCCGACGGAAGAGCACCTGGCTTGGAAAGAGTAACAGCATTAGGTCTTAAAGCAGAAATTTTTAAGGCCCCAGGTACAAGTGAAGATATAGCTATGCTTTTGGCTTTTGAAAAAGGTGCTGACTTAATTGTTGCTGTAGGGACCCATTCCAGCATGATTGATTTTCTGGAAAAAGGAAGAAAAGGAATGTCCAGCACTTTTTTAGTGCGATTAAAAGTAGGAGAAAAATTAATCGATGCTAAAGGAGTAAATAAACTGTACAGGGAAACTTTCAAAATTTCTTATATATTTAGCATTATACTAGCAGCATTGATTCCTCTTGGAGTAATAGCGTATTTTTCTCCACCTATGCAGCAGTTATTGAAGCTATTACAACTTAGAATTCGCCTTTTAATCGGATTTTGAGGAGGATTTTTATGAATATAAATATTAAATACTATGTTTTAACAATTGCTTCTATTTTTATTGCTTTAGGAATTGGCATTTTTATAGGTTTTATGTTAGATGGACAAAAAGTTTTTTCAGAGCAACAAACTTCAATTATAAACGAGTTAGAACAAAAGTTTAAGGATTTACAAACAGAAAATAATAATTTAAAAAACACTGTTCAAGAGTTAAATAAACAGATAGGGTATTACAATCAATATCATCAAATTATTTTTCCTGAGTTAGTAGCTGATAAGTTAAGTGGAGTTAAGGTAGCGATTATTGAAACTACAAATGAGTTTATATATTCTGGCATGAGAAATGCTCTTTTAAAGGCAGGAGCTACTATTGAGTCGATTACTGTTATAAAAGACAGTTTTGATACTGGCGATGAATTGGAAGTGCAAAATTTAATAGACTTCCTTTCTAATAAATATGGAGTTACAGTAGACGAAAAGCATTTGAATGAATTTGTAGCTTCAAAATTAGCTAATGCAATTGTAACAGGTCAGGATGTCGACCTTATTGATTATTTAAAGACGAATGGTTATATAGATTTTACAGGGATTCCAGGTAATACAGATTTTGTAATTATAGCTGGAGGAAGTAATAATAAAGATAATAATATAGCTTCTATAGATATTCCTATTATAAAACAAGTGAAACTACTTAATGTTCCTATTATAGGTGTTGAACAAAGTGATACTAAATATTCGTATATTGATGTGTATAAAAAACAACATATTTCCACAATAGATAATGTGGAGGATATAATAGGGCAGACGTCACTTATAATGGTAATGGAGGGTAAAGAAGGCAATTATGGAATTAAGCAAAGTGCAATGAGCTTAATGCCAGATTCTTTTATGAAGGCTGACAATTCTACTCATAATTCCGCTGCTAATTCTAAAAAGTGAGGGTAGATAGATGAAGAAAAAAGTTAGTGTGCTGATACCTGCTTACAATGAAGAAGAAAGAATAATTGATACCATAAAAGGATTAAAAGATGTTGAAGAAGTTGATGAAGTCATCGTAATAAATGATGGCTCAACTGACAATACTGCTGAAAAGGCAAGAAAAGCAGGGGCTAAAATAGTCAATATGAAGAGAAATGTTGGCAAAGGAACAGCTTTAAAAGAAGGTTTAAAATATGTAAAAAATGATGTTATAGTTTTTTTAGACGCAGATGTAGGCCTTTCGTCACGAGAAGTCAAAAAACTTATATTACCTGTTCTTGATGGAGAAGCAGATGTTACAATTGCTAAATTTCCAAAGACAAATGTAAAAGCTGGATTTGGCTTTGTTAAAACTTTAGCCAGAAAAGGAGTAAAATACTTTACAGGATATGAAATTGAATCTGTCTTATCAGGTCAAAGGGCTTTTAAAAAAGAAGTTTTAGAGAGTTTAAAAGCTTTTTATAAAGGTTTTGGAATAGAAGTTGGTATGACAATAGATATATTAAAAAAAGGGTATAAAATAAAAGAAGTAGAAGTAAATATGACTCACTCTGTTACAGGTAGGGACTTGAAAGGCTTCCTGCACAGAGGGAAGCAGTTTTGGGATATACTAAAAGTATTAGTGTATAAGTTATTTTCAAAGAATATTAAAGAATAGCAGGTGAGATAGTGTTTTGGGCTAAAATATTAATTCCTTTAATAATGACAGTTATAACAAAGAAGCTTTTTTATAGCATTATTAACAAGCCTTTGTGTTTGAAGGAAAACTATAAAAAAGTTATGATACCTGTTTGTGGTGGTATTGTATTTGTTCCTGCTTTATTTGTGTCAATTGTACTTCTCAATTTATTTGGAGTTAGAATAGAATATCAAGACATAATTTTATTGAGCTTATCACTGATTTCTTTTGTCGGTTTTATAGATGATGTATTAGGAGACAGAAGTGTAAGAGGGCTAAAAGGGCATATAACTATGCTTTTAAAAGGAAAGCCTACTACAGGCAGTTTAAAGGCTTTATCAGGAGTTTTAATTGCTTTTTTTATAAGTTTTAATGTTGGAAAAAATAATATAGAGGAATTGATAATAAATACCTTGTTAATCGCACTTTTTACGAATTTTTTAAACCTTGTAGACTTACGACCAGGAAGATGCGGAAAAACTTTTTTGGTTATTTCTTTAATTTTTCTAATAATCGGGAAAACTCATCCCCATTTCTTAGTCTTGCTGACTATGACTCTTTTAGTGTATTTGCCAGAGGATTTAAAAGCAAATGTGATGATGGGGGATACTGGATCAAATGTTTTAGGGATGTCTTTGGGAATAAGCAGTATTCTTATTTTTGATTTATATGGCAAGTTGATAATATTGGCATTGCTAATTTTATTACATATTTTTGCAGAAAAATATTCTTTAACTGCTTTAATCGAAAAAAATAAATTTTTAAATTACCTCGATATGTTAGGAAGAAAAGGAGAAAGATAGTGTGATTAGTGTTTATTTAGCTAAGGTAAGTAAAATTGTGTCACAAAGAGAAGGTATAACTGTTGTAGAGGTTGAGTCAGAGGGAGAAAAGGTATTAGCTTTAAATTATGACGATGTAACTGGGAAAATAGAAGTAGGAGATAAAGTTTATGTAAACCGAACTGCTCGCCTTTTAAATCTTGGGACAGGTGGCTATGACTTTATAATTGTAAATCTCAAATACTCTGAATACGATGCTGTGGGAAATGGGCATATTATGAAATTGAGATATACGCCTTTTCAGATAAATGTATTGACTATGGAGGAGCAAAACAGTCCTTATCATACTGCTTTTGAAGAGTTTAAAAGTTTAGAAGATTTACCTGTAATAGTTGGAGAACTTCACAGCATGGTAGCCCCTGTAGCCTTAGCGCTAAAAAGTACAAATCCTGACCTTAAAATTACATATGTGATGACAGATGGAGGGTGTCTGCCTATTAGTTTCAGCAATACAGTTTTTGAGCTTAAAAAGAGGGGAATAATAGATAAAACAGTTACAATTGGACATGCTTTTGGAGGAGATTATGAGTGTGTAAATATTTATACTGCTTTGATAGGTGCAAAGGAAGTGTTAAAAACAGATGTTGTTATAGTAGCGATGGGACCGGGAATAGTAGGCACAGGCACCAAATATGGGTTTTCAGGGGTAGAACAAGCCCATATAATAGATGCTACAAATAAATTAGGAGGTAAGCCTGTACTTATCCCAAGAATTGGGTTTAATGATAAAAGGCAGAGACATCAAGGGATTAGTCACCATACTATAACTGTTTTAGAGCTGTGTAACAGTTCCTGTGTTTTGACTTTTCCTACAATGGAAGAAGAAAAAGAAAAAATAATAAAGGAGCAGATAAATTCAAATCCTGTATTTTCGCGATATAAAATAGAATTTATTGAAGCTGAAATTATAAGAAAATACATAGAAGAAGCTGACTTTAACTTGTCAACAATGGGAAGAGGTTATGAAAAGGAGCCAGACTTTTTTAATGCTTGTGGAGCTGCAGCCCTTTATGTGTCTTCTAAATTAGTGCGAAACTGATTTGATTACTTCTCCTAAAGTTTTGTATTTTTTATTTAATTCCTTTAATAAAAATAATAGTGTGGAAAATTTTCCAGCATAATAAAGAGTGTTTCCAACTATAATCATTTTTCTCACCTCATTTCTATAGTATGTATTTATTGCTAAAATCATACACGGAAAGGAAGATGAATTTTGGAACAAAAAGAAGTTACAGTTAACACCAACAAGATTTTTGAAGGGAAAATAATAAATTTAAGAGTAGATGAGGTAAAACTGCCTAATGGAAAAGTTACTACGCGAGAAATAGTTGAGCATCCTGGCGGTGTATCCATAGTAGCAGTTAATGAAGAAGGAAAGATTTTATTAGTCAAACAGTATAGAAAACCTGCAGAGGAGTCTTTATTAGAAATACCTGCAGGAAAATTAGAAAAGGGTGAAGACCCTTTGATTTGTGCTAAAAGAGAGTTATTAGAAGAGACAGGTTATGAAGCAGGTTTTATAAAGCAGTTGATTACTTTTTATACTACTCCCGGTTTTTCTAATGAAAAAATGTATTTGTATTTTGCAAAAGATTTAAAAAAATACACTGCTCAACCTGATGAGGATGAATTTTTAGAAGTATATGAATATACTCCAGAGGAATTGTGGGAAATGATTTTACAAAATCAAATAAAAGATTCTAAAACGATAATTGGAATTTTATATTATTTAAAAATGAGGAATAGTTTATGAAATTTTACGGAGATTTGCATGTTCATGTTGCAAGGAGTATAAAAGGAGCTCCTGTAAAAATTGCGGCCTCAAAAAATTTAACTGTTTTAAATATATTAGAAAAAAGTATATTAAAGGGAATTGACATAGTTGGCATTGTAGATGGTGCTTCTCCGCTTATTTTGGAGGAGCTAAAAGAATATATACAAGAAGGAATATTATTCTCCCTTGAAGAAGGAGGGTTTAGGTATAAAAATAAAGTTACTTTGATTTTAGGCAGTGAAATAGAAATTGGCAAAGAGGAAAAGGGTTCTCCTCATTTAACATGTTATTTTAGAGATATTGAGAGTATTTCTTTGTTTTCTCAAGAAATTTCTAAATACATTAAAAATATAAATCTAAGCTCTCAACGAGTAAATCTTACAAGTGTACAGGTTGTTGAAATCGCAGAAAAATACAGCGGGGTTGTGATTCCCGCCCATGTTTTCACTCCCTTTAAAAGTTACTATGGCAGTTCTACTGATAGGCTTAAATATGTCTTTAAAGATTTTTATCAATATATTTATGGAGTAGAGTTGGGCCTTAGTGCAGACTCTGATATGGCTGATCAGATTGAGGAGTTACAAAATAAAACTTTTCTTTCCAATTCAGATGCCCATTCTTTAGAAAAAATAGGCAGAGAGTTTAATGTTTTTGATATAAAAGAGGCAAATTTTGAGGAGATTTTGTTGGCTATAAAAAGAGAAAAGGGAAGAGAAATTGTAAAAAATTATGGCTTAAATCCTAAATTAGGGAAATACCACAGAACTTTTTGCTTGGATTGTGGCTATATTGCGAAGGAAGGACCTCCTGTAAAAAAATGCTTAAAATGTGGAAGTTCAAATATAGTTTTAGGTGTAAAGGACAGAATAGAGGAAATTAAAGATTATGATACAAAACATCCTCTTTTTAGACCTTTATATGTCTATCAAATTCCATTAGAATTTATTCCTAATATTGGACGAAAGACTATCGAAAAATTGGTGAATTACTTTGGAAGTGAATTGTATGCTTTGCATCATGCACCCTATGAAGAATTAGAAAAAGTGATAGGGCCTTCAAATGCATTAAATATTTTGAGAGGAAGAGAAGGGGAATTGGATATTTCAGCGGGAGGAGGAGGAATATATGGCAAAGTTACTATCACTTAAAAGGAATATTGTCCCCTTTTGAATCATAAATTTAAATTAGCTTTATAAAAAATAGGGGGCAATATTCTTGAAGTTTTTAAAAGGAAATCTTTATTTGCATATTAAAAATAATTTTTTATTGTATGTATTAGCTGTAATGTGTTTAATGATAGGAATAGCAGCAGGATCTTTTACTGTTAATAACATTACTGACATACAGATGGAACAAATAATAGGGTATATTTCAAAATTTTACCAAATTGCAAAATCTGTAGACTTGAATTCTTCTCAAATTTTTAAACAGTCGCTTTTAAATAATCTTGTCACTGTTTTTGCTTTATGGATTTTAGGGGCTACAATTATAGGGATTCCTTTTATATTTTTGCTTGTGGGGATAAGAGGTTTTATTTTAGGATTTTCTATTGGAGTTTTGATAAAAGAATTTGAAACAAAAGGGATACTACTCGTATTGATGGGAATTTTGCCTCAAAATATTTTTATCTTATTAGGAATCTTGTTTATATCTGTAACGGCTATTAATTTTTCTTTATATCTTTTGAAAAATCGCAAATTTTATTTAGAAGAATTAGTATCACAATTCGTATCTTATACTTTTATGGTATATGCAGGGTTTTTAGTTATATTAATAGGCTGCTTGATAGAATCTTATCTTTCACCTTATATATTACTTTTACCGATTTTTTCACCATAAAAGAAGGAAAATGACGATTTATGTTGAATATTTATAATTAAATGGATTTATTATAAAAATTCAAGAATTGTAGGGGTAAAGAATATGTTAAATAATGTGGTTGGGGAGTTTTTGGATTTTTTAACAAAGAACAAAAAACTGTCCAAAAACACTCTAGAATCTTATAACAGAGATATAAAACAATTTTTAAATTATCTTGAAGAAATCGGAATAAACTATTATAATGTCAAAAAATCGACAATACTAAATTATCTTTATTATTTAAAGAAAAAAGGTAAATCGCAAGCAACTGTTTCGCGAAATGTTTCTTCTCTCAAAGCCTTTTATCATTATTTATTTATGAAAAAGAAAATAGAAGAAGACCCAACGTACATGATTAATACCCCGAAAGTAGAAAAAAAACCACCTACTGCTTTAACAGTTGAACAGGTAGATATGCTACTTTCAATAGACTTTGGGAATGATGAAAAAGGACTTAGAGATAAGGCTCTTATTGAATTACTTTATGCTACAGGACTTAAAGTCTCTGAAGTTATTTCTTTAAAATTAGAAGATGTGAATTTGTCTTATGGTTATGTAGTTATTCGTTCTAATAAAGAAAGAGTTATTCCTATAGGCTCTCATGCAATTGAAGCTTTAAAAAATTATATTGAAAAAGGAAGAAAAGCAAAAAATGGAGAAAATACTCTTTTTTTAAATTTGCGTGGAGAAAAACTTACAAGACAGGGATGTTGGAAAATAATAAGAGAATACACTGATAAAATTAATCCTGGCTTTCCTGTTACTCCAAATACGCTAAGACAATCTTTTGCGCAGCATATGCTTCAAAATGGTGCAGATATTCGAGCTGTTCAAGAAATGTTAGGTTATCAAACAGATTTAAATACAAATTTACTTTCTTTAATTTCAAAATCAAAAATAAAAGAAGTTTATAATAAATTTCACCCTCGTGCTTAAAAATATAAAAAGTATAATATTCACCCTCCAGCGCAAAATAAATAGTGATGAGGAGGGTGATTTTATGTTTAAAAGGCTTTTAACATTATTAGTGAGTGTGATACTAGCTATTTCTTTTGTCTTAAATGGCACAGTATATGCTGATACTTTAAATTTAAAGTCAAAATCTGCTATTTTGATGGAGGCTAATACGGGACAGATTCTTTATGAAAAAGATAGCCATAAGCCCTTACCGCCTGCCAGTGTTACCAAAGTAATGACTCTTTTACTGGCGATTGAAGCAATAGATTCTGGTAAAATTAAAATAACAGATAAAGTTGTTACAAGTAAACATGCCTTTGATATGGGAGGTACACAAATATATTTAGAAGTAGGAGAGGAAATGACAGTAGATGATTTAATGAAGGCTATAGCGATGAATTCGGCAAACGATGCTTCTGTTGCTTTAGCTGAGTATATTGCGGGTACAGAGGAAAATTTTGTTGAAATGATGAATAAAAGGGCTAAAGAATTGGGAGCAAAAAATACTACTTTTAAAAATGCAACTGGATTACCTGAGGAAGGGCACTTGACGAGCGTATATGATATTGCAATGATTTCAAGGGAATTAGTAAAGCACGAGAGCATATTTAAATATTTAACCAATAAATTAGATTCTTTAAGAAATGGGAAATTTAGTCTCATAAATACTAATAAATTACTATGGCGCTATAAAGGAGTAGATGGAATTAAAACAGGATCTACTTCGGAAGCACTTTATTGTATGGCAGCAACAGCTAAAAGGGGAGATACAAGGCTAATAGCGGTGGTGTTCGGAGCACCTGATTCTGAGACGAGGTTTAGTGAAGCGGCTAAGTTATTAGATTATGGATTTGCTAATTATGAAAGCGTAAAAGTAGCTTCAAAAGGGCAAAGTTTTGGCAATGTTAAAGTTTTAAAAGGGAAAAGAGAGGCTGTTAGTGTTGTGTGCCGCGATGATGAGTATATACTGATTAAAAAAGGAGAAGGTAAAAATATAAAAACAGAGGTGGAGCTAAAGAATGCTGTATTAGCTCCTCTGGCCAAAGAGGTCCCAATAGGCACTGTAAAAATAACACAGGATGGCAAGGTTATAAAGAAATTTAACATATATCCTCAGGAAGTAGTAGAAAAAGCGAACTTTTTTGAAAATCTCAATAAAGTTTTTATTGGTTGGCTAAAATATCAGTAATTTACTTTAAGCACTAAACAGTCGTTTAGTGCTTTTTTATATTTTTTAGAAAAATATCACAAAAAAGGAGGAATTTTAAAATTTATATCGAATATAATAGGGGGGAGGTTGATAAAATGGGAGTAAAATTTGCAAAAAAAAGGGATACCTTGATAGCCAAAATTGAAGGTGAGTTAGATCATCATGTGGCGGAGAGCATAAAAAATGTTATTGATGAAGAGTATGAAAAAAAGTCGTGTAAAAATTTAATTTTTGATTTTAAAAATGTAAATTTTATGGATAGTTCAGGAATTGGCGTTATAATAGGAAGATATAAAAAAGTCAAAGAGAATAATGGCAAGGTAGCTATAGTAAATTCCAATAAGCAATTACATAAAATTATTGAAGTTTCTGGGTTGTTGCGTATAATTAAATGTTATAATGACATTGAAGAAGCCTTAAAGGAAATATAGAAGGGGGATTATCATGGAATACACAAACATGATGGAGTTAAATTTTTTAAGTAAGTCGCAAAATGAGTCTTTTGCAAGGACTGTTGTTGCAGCTTTTGCTGCTCAACTAGATCCGACAATTGAGGAAATTGCAGATATAAAAACTGCTGTTTCAGAAGCAGTTACTAACTGCATAATTCACGGATATGAGAATAAAATCGGCATCATTACTATTAAAGCTTTTATTTCAGGTAACAAAATAACAATTGAAGTCATAGATGAGGGAAAAGGGATTGAAGATATTGAGAAAGCTATGCAACCTCTTTTTACTACTCGCTTAGAAGAAGAGCGAGCAGGAATGGGTTTTACTGTCATGCAGACCTTTATGGATGAATTAGAAGTTGAATCAACTCCAGGAAAGGGAACTCTTGTCCGAATGACAAAATATATAGGGTCTGATAAATGAGGTGACTTTATGAAAGAAGGGAATTTTGAAAAAAGTGATGAGAATTTGGAATTGATAAGAGCAGCACAAAAGAATGATAAAGAAAGCTTGGAAAAATTAATTTTAGAAAATAGTGGCCTTATTTGGAGTATTGTTAAAAAATTTTCTAATAGAGGGTATGAATTGGAGGATTTATATCAAATAGGTTGTATAGGTTTTGTAAAGGCAATTCAAAAATTTGATGAATCTTACAATGTAAAATTGTCTACCTATGCAGTACCTATAATAATGGGAGAAATTAAGAGATTTCTAAGAGATGATGGATTAATAAAAGTGAGTCGCTCTTTAAAGGAGCTTTCTACAAAAGCTTTTTATGTTAAAGAGATTTTAAGCAATGAATTAAATAGAGAACCAACAATTAATGAAATTGCTGAAAGATTAAATGTAAGTCCCGAAGAAATTGCTATGGCTTTTGAATCGGCTGCTACTGCTGAGTCATTATATGACAACGCAACTCATGACGAAGATGACAAGCTTTTAATTGAAATGGTGAGTGAAGAGGAAAAAGAAGTTGATATAGACGATAAATTAGCTTTACAGATGGTTATAAATAAACTTAAACCACGAGAAAAACAAATAATATTTTTGAGATATTTCAAGGATATGACGCAGATGGAAGTGGCAAATATTTTAGGAATTTCACAAGTGCAAGTATCGCGACTTGAGAAAAAAGTTTTACAAAAACTAAGAAAAGAATTGGAAGAAGTGTAGTATTTTAACACAAATACTACACTTTTTTTGAATTAATTTTGCTTATCTTCACATACTAATAATGGCTGGTGAAATGAAAATGAAAAAGATGTTAATTATAATCGTGACAATATTGCTAATTTTTGCTGTTAGCTATTTTTATATGCACAAAACCAATAAAAAAATACCTGACAGTGCTGATTTGGTATATAAGGGAGGAGGAAAAAGTATGGCAGTTGTGAAAGTATTAAATGTGGTAGGAGATTCAACGGTTAGCTGGGAAGATGCAATACACAAAGCTGTAGAAGAAGCAGCTAAGTCTATTGACAATATATCAGGAATTGAAGTTGTCAACCAAACAGCTAATGTAAAAAATGGTAAAATAGTAGAATATAAAGCTAATATACAAATAGCTTATAGAGCAGATAAAGAATTAGATTGAAAATAAAGGAGCACCGTCTATGGTGCTCTTGTCATAAGAAAGGGTGAAATTAATGGAAAGAGATGTAAAAAAAGAGCAAGAATATAAAAACATAGCACAGAAATATGAGCCTAAACCTGCTTTGCTTAAAAACGTAGTAATGGCTTTTGTAGTAGGAGGATTGATAAGCGACATAGGGCAGTTCTTTTTAAATTTTTACCTATCAAGAGGTTATTCTATGCAAGATGCCAATACTCTTGTATCAATTACTATGGTATTTCTTGGAGCTTTTTTAACTGGAATTGGGGTCTATGACGATATAGGGAAGTTTGCAGGGGCAGGTTCTATAGTGCCAATAACAGGTTTTGCAAATTCTATTGTGTCACCGGCAATGGAGTTTAAAAGGGAAGGTTTTGTTTTTGGGGCGGCAGCTAAGATGTTTACAATTGCAGGACCTGTTATTGTATATGGTGTAAGTACTTCAATTATTATAGGTTTGATATATTATTTTTTGAAGTAAAAGGGGAAGTTAGATATGGCGGAGAAAAAATTAGGTACACAAACTGTTAAGTTTAAAAATCCTCCTTCTATAATAGCTGGAGGCACTATTGTAGGACCTAAAGAAGGAGAAGGACCTTTAAGAGATTATTTTGATATGATTTTAGTAGACGATACTTATGGAGAAAAAAGTTGGGAAAAAGCAGAGTCAAAAATGTTTCAAGATGCTGTAAATTTAGTATTAAAAAAGGCAAACCTTAAAATTTCAGACATTGATTACCTGCTAGGTGGTGATTTGTTAAATCAAATTATAAGCGCAAATTTTGCTGCGCGACAATTGAATGTGCCACATTTCGGATTGTATGGTGCTTGTTCTACTATGACAGAGGGATTGACTTTAGGGGCTATGCTTATTGATGGAGGCTATGCTGACTATATAATAGCGGCAACTTCCAGCCATTTTTCTACTGCAGAAAGACAGTTTAGATATCCTTTAGAACAAGGCATTCAAAGGCCTTTTACTTCACAGTGGACGGTGACAGGTGCAGGAGCTACAATTTTAGCCTCCACAGGAAAAGGCCCTTATATTACCCATGCTACTACTGGCAAAGTTGTAGATTTGGGGATGAAGGATGCCAATAACATGGGAGCAGCAATGGCACCTGCTGCAGCAGATACAATTATCACTCATTTTAAAGATACAGGTTTTACAATAGAAGACTATGACCTTATTATGACGGGAGACATGGGGAGAGTAGGGAGAGATATACTTTTAGAGTTGTTGTATAAAGAGGGGTATGACATAGAGAGCAAGTATAAAGATTGTGGAATAGAAATTTTTGATGAATCACAAGACGTCCATTCTGGTGGCAGCGGTGCGGCTTGTTCTGCAGTAGTTTTGAATGGATGGCTGTTATCTCAAATACAAAATGGAGTCTATAAAAAAGTTTTATTTATGGCGACGGGAGCTCTTTTATCTCCTACCAGTAGCCAGCAAGGGGAATCTATTCCTGGGATTGCCCATGCTATTACAATATCGACAACATTATAAGGAGGTCAATATGGATTATATAAAAGCGTTTTTAATGGGAGGTTTGATTTGTGCTATTGCACAAATTTTGATTGATAAGACTAAATTAACTCCTGCAAGAATATTAGTAACATATGTAACATTAGGAGCAATACTTGGAGGTCTTGGAGTTTATAAAAAATTGATAGATATAGGTGGTGCAGGAGCTACAATACCCCTTTTGGGCTTTGGAAATTCTCTTGCCCAAGGTGTAATAAAAGCTGTTGAGAAAGATGGATTGATTGGAGTTTTTACAGGAGGATTGACAGCCACTGCCGGAGGAATTTCTGCTGCAGTATTTTTTGGGTACATTTTTTCTTTAATTTTTAATTCAAAGACTAAGAAATAAGTATAGGTTAATGAATTTTAACTTATACTTATTTTTTTATCTTTTCCTATGGTATAATATAAAAAGCAAGGAATTATTTTGTTGGTAAAAGGGTGATTTTTTGCGTATAGAGGTTAACGGAATAGATTTAATTAAACTGCTGAAGGAAATTTCTTCAAAAACAAAAATTAAATCTTATATTGTAGGTGGAGTGGTAAGAGACTTTTTATTAGGGGTTAAAAACCTTGATATTGATGTAGTAGTGGAAGGAGACGGTATTAAGTTTGCCTATACATTGCTTTCTTATTTAAAAGGTGATATTGTAGTGTATGAAGCTTTTAGGACTGCTACTTTAAGTTATGACGGTTTTTCTATTGATGTTATATCTGCTCGTAAAGAGTATTATGAACGTTCTGCTGCACTGCCAACAATCGAATTTTCAAATATATACGATGACATGGCAAGAAGAGATTTTACTATAAATACTTTGGCTTATGATGTAATAGAAGGAAAAATTTTAGACTATTTTAACGGACTAGAGGATTTGAAAAAGGGTTTAGTTAGAGTCCTTCATTCTAAAAGTTTTATTGATGACCCTACCAGAATATTTAGAGCTATAAGATATGCTACTAGATATGCTTTTGAGATTGAAAAAAAGACACACAATTTGATGAAGGAATCAATAGAAAATATTAGACTTTTGTCTGCTGATAGAATAAGGAATGAGATCTTTTTAATTTTGAAAGAAATTAAAGCCAAAGAGATGATTGATAAATTTATTTCTTACGGTATTGATAAAGTTATTTTTGATGGAATTACACTTAATACTCGAAATCTCGATAGAGTGGATGCAAATTTAGAAGTTGAATTATACAGATTTTTAGTGCTTTTTTACTACCTAAAAGAGAGTGATATTAATAAAATTGAAAAGAGGTTGCGAGTAAATAAAATTTATCTCAAAGCTTTAAAAGACTTGGTTTTTTTAAGAGAGCAACTCAATTGCCAAAATAAAAATATCAGAAAAATAAGAGAAACTATAGAAGAAACAAAAGAGGAAGTTTTAAGAGCTATTGAAGTAATGGAAGGAGAAAAAGCCGAAAAAATTATAAAAGGTAAATTGACTGTAAAGGGAAAAGACATAAAAAATTTAGGACTTCCTCCCAGTCCTTTATATGGGGAATTAATGGATAATGTGTTTGAGGCGAAAATTAATGGAATTATTGCTACAAGAGATGAAGAAATTGCATTTTTGAAAAAACTGATAGAAAAATTAAAGAAAGGAGAATAAATTTGATAGATTTTATAGATTTTTTATATAGAATACCTGCACTTCTTATTGCGATGAGTTTCCACGAATTTAGTCATGGTTATGTGGCAGATAAATTGGGGGACCCTACTCCAAGGCAAAGTGGTAGGCTTACATTAAATCCGTTGGCTCATATTGACCCCATTGGTCTTTTAATGCTTTGGCTTTTAAGGTTTGGGTGGGCGAAACCTGTTCCTATTAATCCTTTATATTTTAGAGATAGAAAAAAAGGTGTATTGCTTGTATCTTTAGCAGGCCCTCTTTCCAACGTCTTGTTGGCTATCGTTTCTCGAATATTGATGATAGCATTTAAAGATGTCCCAATATTGTATCCACTTTTATATCTATTGTACATTTACAATTTAGTTTTTGCTGTTTTCAATATAATACCTGTGCCGCCTTTGGATGGTTCAAAAGTATTGTGGAGTTTATTACCCCCAAGAGAAGCTTATATGATTTCTCAATATGAAATGTATGGGCAGGTTATTTTGCTCCTTCTTGTTTTCACTGGGGTTATAGGACAAATTATGGGGCCTCTTATGAATGCTTTGGACTCTTTTATAACTCTTATTTTAAAGCCTTTTGGGGTGTGAAGATGTACAACGTAAAATTAGAAGTGTTTGAAGGACCTTTTGATTTACTTTTTCACCTTATAGAAAAAAATGAAATTGATTTGATGGATATCCCGATTTCAGTTATTTTAGATCAATATATGGAATATATTAAAACTTTGCAGGAAATGGATTTAAATGTGGCATCAGAATTTATTGTAATGGCAGCTACTTTATTAGAAATTAAATCTAAAATGTTACTTCCCAAACAGAAGTTTGAGGGACAACAATTGGAAATGGAAGAAGTAGACCCAAGAGAAGAATTGGTAACTAAATTGATTGAGTACAAGAAATATAAAATTATTGCCCAGACTTTTAAAGAAATGTGCAAAATTGGTTCTCGTTTTTTTAGAGAAGAGCCTGAAGTAAAATACATAGATAAAAAAATTGCTTTTAACTACTCTAGTGAAGATATATATAAGGCGTATCTTAAAGTTATTTCAAAAAATAATGCCAAAGAAGATGAAATAGAAATAAAAAAAGATGAATATACTGTAGAGAGTAAGATTAAAGAGTTATTAGTGAAATTGGTAAAAAAAACTGTCCTTTGGTTTAGTGAATTTATTAAGAAAAGTCGGGCAAAAGGAGAAATTATTGTATCTTTTATTGCTGTTTTAGAGTTAGTGAGATTAAATAAAATTATAGCAGAACAAAAGACTACTTATGGGGATATACTTATTAAATCCTTTGGGAGAGGAGAAAAAAATGAGCAATGAAGGAAAAATAGAAGCTATATTGTTCGCAGCAGGGGGACCAGTAAAATTAAGAACCCTATGCGAAGTGGTAGGACTTTCTCAAGAGGAAATAGTAGATGTTGTAAATAAATTAAAAGAATATTACGACCGAGAAAATCGCGGTTTAGATATTATATTTTTTGAAGATAAAGTTCAAATGTGTACAAATGATAATTATGGAGAAATAGTTAGACAAGCTTTGGGATTAGAAATAAAACAAGGACTTTCTCAAGCAGCATTAGAGGTTTTGGCTATAATAGCTTATAATCAACCTATTACGAGGGCAGAAATTGAAAGAATAAGGGGGGTAAAAAGCGATAAAGCTATAAATACTTTGCTGGAGTATAATTTGATCAAGGAAAGTGGAAGGGCTTTATCTGCTGGTAGGCCAATACTGTACACTACTACAGAAGACTTTTTAAAGTATTTTGGAATTAAATCTTTAAAAGAATTGCCGCAAATCGAAATCACACCTTAAAAAAGGAGGAGGTTTTAATGTATGAAAAGAAGCATAGTGTCTTTACTTTTAATTTTAATAGGGCTTACTTTTACATTTCTTTCAACCACTTTTGCCTTTGCAAATGAAAAAGAGATAGTAAGTTTAGGTGCAGACCTTACTCCTAAACAACAGGAAGAAATGATGGAATATTTTGGGGTCAATCCAAACACGACTAAAGTTATCAAGGTTACAAATGAGGAAGAAAGAAAATATTTAAAGGGATTGGTACCTGATAAACAGATAGGTAGCAGAGCCATTTCTTCAGTGTATGTGAAACTTCTCCCACAGGGAGAAGGAATTATGGTTGATACTCACAACATAAGCTGGGTCTCTAAAGAGATGTATGCCAATGCAATGGTGACAGCAGGCATTAAAGATGCAAAGGTGGTAGTAGCTGCTCCCTTTGATGTATCAGGCACGGCAGCTCTTACAGGGATAATGAAGGCATTTGAAGAAGCAACAGGGGAAAAATTAAGTGACGAGGCAAAAAAGACAGCTAATGAAGAATTGGTTATAACAGGTACTTTAGGGGAAAAGATAGGAAAAGATAAAGCAGCTGAACTTATTCAAAAGGTTAAAGAAGAAGTAATTGCAAAAAAACTTGCAGATGAAAATGAGATTGCAAATGTTATAAGGGATATTGCTAAACAGCTTAACATTAAACTAACTGATGAGCAGATATCTCAGATTGTACAACTTATGAAAAAGATAAATCAACTCAATCTAAATGTTGAAATGATAAAAAAGCAATTAGAGAAAATAGGGGTAGATGTTGATAAAATAAAGAAGACAGTAGAAGAGAACAAAGGTATATTAAAAGCAATTTTAGACGCTATAAAAAGCTTTTTCGATTGGTTGGCATCCCTTTTTAAATAAAATGAAATGTTAAAAAAAGCAGGTGCTCTTTTATAAAGAGTTACCTGCTATATTTATATTATTATAAGTACAATTTTACATAGAAGTTTTTTACAATTGTACTTGCTATTTTTTTAAAAAGAGGTTATCATATATCAAGATACTATATTTTCTTTATATGGATAAAAATACAATATAGGCAGTTTTTAATAACTATCAATTTTTTTACCAAAACTATAATAAAGACCCAAATCTTGCTTAGAAAAGGCTTATAAACAGCGTGATATGAGGTGAAATGATGAAATATTTGTCTGTTGTTTTTATAATCCTTATTTTTTTGATTTTACTGTATTTTTTACCTCTTAAAATTAAAATAAAAGCGAATAAAGAGGAGAAAAATATTTCCCTGGAAATAGTAACTAATATATTTTTTGTAAATTTTTTGACCTTTAAATTACAGAAAGAGCCCGAAAAAGAGGAATTGTATTTTAAAATTTTTGGCATCCAGATACTTAAAAGTGCAGGAACAAAAAAATTAGAGAGAACTAAAAAAGAGAGAAAATTTTCGACTTTAGATATAGGATATAAAGATTTTTTTAAGATTATAGAATTTTTAAAAGATGTGCTAAAAGATACTATTGTTTATAAATTTTATTTAAATTTAAAAATTGGCTTAGAAGATGCAGCTTGGACTGCTATCTTGAACGGCTCTTTATGGGGAATAATATATACAGCTCTTATGCCGATATATAATAATGCTACTTTTACTAATGCACCGGAGGTTTATATCACACCTTACTATGGTCAGAATAAGTTAGAAGGAAATTTAATTTGCATATTTAAAATAACCTGTGGTAATATTATTATTAATGGAATAAAGTTTTTGGGTAGTTTAAATGGGAGGTGAAAATAAATGAGTGACCACCCAATCGATGCTTTGATGAAAACGACCATGGAAAGCTTAAAAGACATGATAGATGTCAATACAATAGTAGGAGATGCTGTAGAAACTCCTGATGGAACGATAATAATCCCTATTTCCCGTGTGACCTTTGGCTTTGCCGCTGGAGGCGGTGAAATTAACTTGCCAAAGAATGATAAAAAAGGTACAGAACAAGATTCATCTCAAAGCATGCCATTTGCAGGTGGCAGTGGTGCAGGGGTTTCTGTACAACCTGTTGCCTTTATGGTGGTTGGACAAGGGCAAATCAGACTCTTGCCAGTTACTCAAAGTGCTATGTTAGAGAGAATAATAGACTTGACGCCTAAATTGATAGAAGAAATACAAAACTTGTTCAATAAAAGTAAGTCGACAAAAAAGACACAAAATCCAATAATAAATAACAATGTTGATATTTAAAAAGTGGGAAACCCCACTTTTTTGTGTATAAAGCATTCCTTTTGTATTTTTAAAAAACATGCCTTGCTTTGAGTTATCATTAAATTCCACATAGATAAGATAAAATCTGAGGTAATCAATAAGTTCAAAAGGATTTCTTGTGTTATATTTCTGTACGAGAAATTTAACCGTCTCACGTATTTTTTGTTGTGTACAGCATATTTTTAAACAAAATCTTCTGCAAGACAAATAAAAACATGGAAGAGATACCATAAGAGCCTTCCCACTCAGTAAAGGTTCATGCCCTAATAAGAAAAACAAGCATAACAGGAAAGCGTTGATTTAAGATATTTCAGGGGTTGTCGTTAAAAAATATCCTACGTATCTTGACACCATCGTTTAATAATTTATCATTGACAATGTATAGTAGTGCCTGGTATAATGTGTAAAAAGGGTTTGGGAGGAGGTAGAATTTTAACTAACTTTATTGTGACGATACAAAAATGAAATGGGGGTTAACTGGTGAAAGTGAAGTTTGGCATCGCAACCAAAATCTTTATCGCTCTAATTGTCGGTGTCTTTGTCGGCCTTTTACTTACACCGGCTCCCGATGTGGCCAGTACTTACATTAAACCCTTTGGAGAGCTGTTCCTCAACCTCATCAGAATGATGGTAGTGCCGCTGGTCCTTTCCTCGCTGATAGTGGGAACGGCCAGCCTCGGCGATGTTAAGAAATTGGGTAGAATAGGAGCCAAGACTATTGCATATTACCTCCTCACCACCGCCCTTGCCATAACCATTGGCATCATTCTGGCCAATATCATTAAGCCCGGCACGGGTATAACGCTGCCTGTGGAGGAAGTGGAGATCAAAGGAGAGCCTCCTTTGATAACTCCTGCGGATCTCGTCCCGTCAAACCCGGTAAAGGCAATGGCCGAAGGCAATATGCTCCAGATCATAGTGTTTGCCATCTTCTTGGGAATAGCCATTACCTTAGTCGGTGAAAAGGGCAAACCGGTCCTAGACTTCTTCAACAGCCTAGCTGAGATCAGTTATAAAATAGTCTGGATAATCATGGAGTACTACGCACCCATAGGCGTTTTTGCACTTATTGTACCCGTAGTTGCCGATCACGGTCCATCGCTACTCCTTCCTCTGGGGAAGCTAATAATAACGGGCTACCTGGGTTTTGCCATCCAACTCTTTATGGTATACTCCGCTCTGGTCTGGATATTTACCAGGATGAACCCTGTCAAATTCTTTAAAAGCGCCGCACCGGCGATGCTGACGGCCTACACCACCAGCAGCAGTTCGGGGACCCTGCCGGTCACCATGGAGGTGACGGAAAAGAAGCTGGGCGTTTCAAAGTCCATCTGCAGTTTTGTGTTGCCGCTGGGTGCCACTATTAACATGGACGGTACCGCCCTTCACCTGGGGATCTCCGTTCTGTTCACCGCCCAGCTTTACGGCGTCGAGCTCTCGCTTTCGCAACAGTTGGCAGTACTACTGACCGCCACTATGTTTTCCATAGGGACTGCCGGAGTCCCCGGCGTGAGCATCTTTTTCCTCCCAGCGATACTGCAGACGGTGGGTCTGCCTCTGGGGAGCATAGCACTCATAGCGGGAATAGACCGCATCCTGGACATGGGCAGGACCTTGGTCAACGTGACGGGTGATATGGCCGGTTCGGTGGTGATAGCCGCTACCGAAAAGGAACTTAACCGAACTTAACCGGTTCTGTACGGGCAGGTAGATATGCAGTAAATAATGGTAACAGGGAAATTGAAGAAGCTGAAGATGAAGCAGTAATCAGGAACGTAGATGAATATCCCGAAGCTGAAGATAAAAATGAAGTAGCTGAAAACGGAGAACGAGATGTTTTTTATATCCTTATTGCGGCGGAGATCGAGAGTACGGTCCTACTGTAGAAACTATATCCGAAACCAGGGGGTAAAAACGCTAGATATTATAATAGGCACTCACTCATAGATATATTTAACCGCTCTAAATTGTGATATAATTAAAACAATAAAGGGCTTGAAGAAACGTCAGTTGTTAACCAAAAATTAAGCAATAGAGGGTGGTCCGGTGAGATCCAGGGTAGGAACTTTTGTTATTTTTCTAATTACGGCTTTATTGTTTTTTTCGCTTTTTACAAACGTTTCAGGTTTGCCGAAGGAAAAGGGAGAAGTCCTTTTCGTACCAATAAGGGGCACGGTGGACCCTGGCATGGCCAAATTTGTAAAGAGGGCCGTTGAAGAAGCAAAGGAAACAGAAGCAGCCCTTTTGGTTTTCGAAATAAATACGCCCGGGGGGCTGGTGGATGCCGCCGTTGAGATAAGTCAGACCATTCTGAACTCCCCCGTGCCGACGGCGGCCTATGTCAACAGCCAGGCCACGTCGGCGGGAGTGCTGATTGCCATTTCCTGCGAAAACCTATACATGGCTCCCGGCTCCACAATAGGCGCGGCGGAGACGGTACCCAAAGAAGAGAAAACCATATCCTACTGGAGGTCGAAGCTGGAAGGTGCTGCGGAGAGAAGAGGAAGGGACCCAAGGATTGTTGCGGCTATGGCCGATGCCGATGTGGAAATAGAGGGTTTAAAGGAAAGGGGAAAAATTCTTTCCCTTACCGCTAAAAAAGCTCTGGAACTGAAACTGGCCGACGGTATCGCCGCCGACAGGAAGGAACTCCTGACCGTCCTTGGAGTCGGTGACAGGGACGTAAAAGAGGTAAAGCCATTTTTTTCAGAGAGGATTGCCAGCTTCGTGACCAGCCCCTTTGTGGCTCCGATGTTCCTCACTATTGGGTTCATAGGGATTATCACCGAAGTCCTGACCCCGGGTTTCGGGGCACCCGGTCTTATCGGTATAATCTCCCTGGTGCTGTTTTTCGCTGGTCACATGATAGCAGAACTTGCCGGCTGGGAATCGGTCATATTCTTTCTGGCCGGCCTGATCCTGCTCACCGTCGAAGCCCTGATGCCGGGGTTTGGCGTTTTCGGGTTGCTGGGCATAACAGGTATAATCACTGGTATAGTAACGGCTTCGGCCACCGTGAAGCAGGGTCTTATAACAGTCACCATATCCATGGTGGTAAGCATGGTCATCCTCGCCTTCCTCATCAGGAGGCTGGCCCGGTCGCCGCTTTTCGACCGGCTGGTGCTCTTTTCGCGGCTGGATAAATCTTCGGGATACTCCGCCACTGAGGAAAGACATGAATTGATAGGGCGTACGGGAGTGACGATTACCCCGCTCAGACCCGCCGGCATAGCTGATTTCGACGGCATTAAACTGGACGTGGTGTCCGACGGAAAATTTATAGAAGCCGGCGAGAGGGTAAGGGTGGTAAGGGTCGAAGGCATCAGGATCGTGGTCGATCAGGATTCATTAAAATAAAAGGAGGGGTTTATTTTGACAGAATTCATATTTTTGCTGGTAGTAATCGGTTTAATTTTCGTTTTCTTATCGGTTATTTTAAGTTTCATACCTCTGGGTCTTTGGATCTCGGCCTTGGCGGCGGGAGTTAAAATCGGTATTTTTACCCTCGTAGGCATGAGATTAAGGCGCGTTCCGCCGGATAAGATAGTGAAACCGCTGATCAAAGCCATCAAAGCAGGGCAGGATGTGGAAATAAACAAGCTTGAGGCCCATTACCTGGCCGGGGGTAATGTGGACAAGGTCATAGATGCCTTGATAGCGGCCCAGAGGGCGAACATCTCCTTGGAGTTCGAGAGGGCGGCGGCCATAGACCTGGCGGGGCGGGATGTGCTGCACGCCGTTCAGATGAGTGTAAACCCTAAGGTCATCGAGACTCCGGTAGTAGCTGCTGTAGCCAAGGATGGCATCGAGGTGAAGGTAAAAGCACGGGTTACCGTGAGGGCTAATATCGACCGGTTGGTGGGCGGTGCCGGTGAGGAGACCATAATAGCCCGTGTGGGCGAGGGTATTGTTACTACCGTGGGCTCATCCAATAGCCATAAAGAAGTGCTGGAAAACCCGGACTCTATTTCAAGGACTGTGCTGAATAAGGGTCTTGATGCCGGAACCGCCTTTGAGATTTTATCAATAGACATTGCTGACGTGGATGTGGGAAGGAATATCGGTGCGCGGCTTCAGATCGATCAGGCCGAAGCCGATAAGCGGATTGCCCAGGCCAAAGCCGAGGAGCGAAGGGCTATGGCCGTGGCGAGAGAACAGGAAATGAAAGCTATGGTTCAGGAAATGAGGGCGAAGGTGGTCGAGGCGGAGGCCGAAGTTCCCAAGGCTATGGCCGAAGCTCTGCGCACCGGAAAGATCGGAGTTATGGACTATTACAACATGAGAAACGTTATAGCCGATACCATGATGAGGGAATCCTTCTCAAAACTGGGGCAGGAGAGGCAGCAGGAGGAAAAAGAATAAAGGCGGTGAGTCTTCGTGGATTTTGATAACCTTTTATCCTTGATCGTTTTTGTATTTTTAGTAGCCAATTGGGTGCGCAAGCTGCTGGGCAGGAAGCAAAAGCCCGGCAGACCCCGGAAGATTCCAGTAGGAACACCTCAATTGGGGGAAGAAATTAAATCCTTTAATGATGCCTTTCCGAAAAAGCCAGAATATGCTTCTGAACCCATTGCAGGAGTAAGTGCAGCGGACGAACCCTATAACGGCCTTGAATCGAATATTAAAACAGAGTCTGGATCTAGTTTTGAAGATTACGAATTCGAATCCGAACTAATTGGTGAGGGCGAAATGGAAAACTATATGCCCCATAGACAGGCGGAAGTAGGGCAGGAACCGATAGTGCTTACCAAAAAAGAAAAGCAGCTCTTCGCCCGTGAAGAGGAAATTATAAAGGGTTTCTTATTCCATGAGCTATTCGGCAGCCCCCTTTCCAAAAGGGTTCATTCCGGCCGTTGAAGGAGACAAGGAAAGCCTCCATACTTTACAGAGGCTGGACGTGTTCAGAAAGGTAAGGGATGAAATTAAAATCAGGTTAAAGGGTAACAACACCATGCAAAAAGAAAAAATTAAAAAAATTGTGTAAAGTACAAGTTCGTAAAAAAGAGGCTTTTATAGCCTCTTTTCTGTGTGCGCCCAGCATGGGTGATAGCTAGACTGAGGGGATAAGATCGAGACAGTAACTTGTTAATTTTCGGCGAAGGTAGGCTTATCTTGGGAAAATAATTTTTGCCGCGATATCATAGATGACAAATATATTAGCTTTCTACATAATAATACAGCTTAGAAGTTACAGCATGAGTGACATAGCTTATAATATATGAATTTTAAAGGAAATTTTGGAGGAACAAAGTATCACTGTATCATTGTTGACTATAAAAAAATCTAAACCAAAAGCTTGAAGGGACAACAGTAAAAGAATACATTGAGCAAAAGAAAAAGCAGCTATGCAGAGATATAAAATATAACAAGTACAGCTCCTTTTTTCCCAAAGAGGTATAAGATAATTAGTTTATGGGTAAAATAAAAACACCTCATATTCCTATTTATAACACTAGAGTTTAGTAGTATGAGGTGTTTTAAACGAAGGCAAATTTTTTTTTGGTGCCCAAATATACTAAACTAAAAATTGACAAAGTCAATATTGATGTGGAAAAGAAGCATCATAAGTGAGGTGTAAAAAACTATAACTATAACATGTATAAAATGAAAAAATTTGTGCTTTATCTTTTTATTTTGCTGTATTTTATGTCTTCTGTAAAAGTGTATGCTGAGAGCTATCCTTCTATCTCTGCTAAAGCAGCAATTGTAATGGACCAAGAGACAGGGAGAGTGTTATATGAAAAAAATCCTCATGAAAAGCTGCCAATGGCAAGCACCACAAAAATAATGACTTTATTGGTGGCTTTAGAAAAAGGTAATTTAAATGATATTGTAACTGTCAGCAAGAGGGCTGCAAGTGTTGGAGGTTCGTCTATTTGGCTTTCGCCAGGAGAAAAAATTGATATGGAAAGCTTGCTTTATGGACTTATGCTAAACTCAGGGAACGATGCTGCCACAGCTATTGCAGAACATATAGGTGGTAGTGTAGAAAATTTTATCGAAATTATGAACCAAAAAGCAAGGGAAATAGGGGCATATAATACACATTTTGTGACACCTTCTGGTTTAGATATTGGTATTGATGACCATTATACTACCGCTTATGATTTAGCCTTAATAACGAGGTATGCTTTTAGATATCCTAAATTTGCAGAGATTGTATCAACAAAAGAAAAGACAATTCCTTGGGAAGGGAGAGAATGGGATAGATATTTGAGGAATAAAAATAAGCTCTTATGGATATACGAAGGAGCAGATGGAGTAAAAACTGGATTTACTAATAAAGCAGGTAGGTGTCTTGTATCTTCTGCTTCAAGAGAGGGAAGGAGATTTATTGCAGTTGTTTTAAATAGTCCTCCTATGTGGGAAGATTCCATGAAAATATTAGATTATGCTTTTTCAAAGTACAAACCCTATAAAGTTTTAGAAAAAGGGGAATTAATTAAGAAGATAAAAGTAGAAGGTGGAAAAGAAAATAGTGTATCGGTTGTAAGTGAGAGAGAATGTATCATTCCGGCATTAGAAGATGAGAAGCAGGATGTGAATTTAGAATTTCATTTTCCCAAAAGTGTGAAAGCTCCTGTTGAAAAAGGTGAAAAAATAGGTTATGTGACAGTAAAAATAGGAGAAGAAAAAATTTGTGATGTTAATTGTGTAGCCTTAAAGAAGGTGGAACAAGAAGATTTTGGTTACAATTTTCAAAAGATAATAAAAAATTGGTTAAAGGTGCTAAATCCCTCTTGAGTATAACTCAAGAGGGTTATTTGTTTTGTAATAGTTTTTAAGTTTAAAGAATATTTTATTAGTGTGAAATTGGAGGTGAGATAAATTGGCAAATAGATTAGAATGCATTGACGCAGGTACCGATTATTGCCCTTGCTATTTGGCTGAATTAAATGAGTGCATAGTATGTTCACAACTTCAAGGGAAAAATTTTTGCGATTGTAATTGGCGAGGAGTTTGTATTTTTCAGGAATTTGTTTGGGCAGGATACAAGGCTAAAGCTACCCGCAGCACGATTTTTTCTAAAGTATTAAAAAGGGAAGAAATTAACGAAGAAGTTATAATTTTGACTCTTAAAGTACCAAATAAGATGGCACGAGATTTGAATGAACCAGGTTCTTTTGTTTTTTTAAGAGGAATTTCAAGCCCACCTTTTTTTGATACTCCAATGTCAGTAATGTATGCAGACGAGCTTGAAGGAATAATCAAGATAGCTATACAAGTAAGCGGTCCAAAGACAAAATTGATTCAAAAAGCTGAGGAAGGAGAAGAGGTCTATTTAAGAGGGCCTTATTGGAATGGACTTTTAGGTTATAGGTATATTAAAGGAACTCACAATTCTAAGGCTTTAGTTGTTTTGAGAGGAATTGCACAAGCTCCGGGGGTAATTGTTATTTCAAAACTAATAAACAACAAAAACAAAGTTATTGCTATTGTAGACAAGGGAAAAGTAGGAGTGAATTTTATAAATGACTATTTGAAAGAGTTTAATATAACGATAATTGAAGCAGACCTTTTAAGTGAGGAAGGACAAAGAATTTTAAAGGAGTTAATTAAAGATAAAGAGATAACGGTTGTATATAGTGGAGGTTCTGATGAACAGCATGTGAATATTTTAAATTATTTGGACTTATATAATCAAGAAGCCTATTTAGCGGTTTCAAACAATAATACCATATGCTGTGGTGAAGGAATATGTGGTTGTTGTGAAGTTCAGATAGGAGACCAAAAAGTAAGAACCTGTAAGGTTCAAGTGGATATTAGAAAAGCTTTGGAAAGGAAGATGTTACATGGTTAAGGTTGTTGTAATAGGTGGAGGTTGGGCTGGTTGTGCAGCTGCTTTAACAGCTCGAAAAGCAGGAGCAGAAGTAGTGCTTTTAGAAAAGACTGATATGCTTTTGGGATGTGGACTTGTGGGAGGCATAATGAGAAATAACGGGAGGTATACTGCTGCAGAAGAACTTATATATTTAGGAGGAAATGAACTTATTGAAATAACAGACAAGGCAGCAAGACATATAAATGTAAAATTCCCTGGTCATGCTCATGCAAGTCTGTATGATGTGACAATGGTGGAACCAATGATTAGAGAGACGTTACTTGAAAAAGGTGTTACTATTAAATTGATGGCGAGGGCTACAGATGTGGTAATGGAAAACAGCAAAAGAATAAAAGGAATAGTTTTAGCAGATGATACTATAGAGTATGGAGATGTTTTTATAGAGACTACTGGTTCTACAGGACCTATGGGTAATTGCCTAAGATATGGAAACGGATGTGCTATGTGTATTTTAAGATGTCCTTCTTTTGGCCCTCGAATTAGCATAAGTTATAGGGCAGGTGTAGAAGACCTTTTAGGAATGAGGGCAGATGAAGTTTATGGTGCTTTTAGTGGTTCATGTAAATTAAATAAAGAATCTTTAAGCAAAGAGATAAGAGAAAAGTTAGAAAGAGATGGAGTAGTAGTATTGCCTGTGCCTAAAGAAGATATTAACATGGAAAAATTGAATTTGAAGGTGTGTCAACAATATGCATTGCCAGAATACGCGGAAAATGTTATACTATTAGATACTGGTTATGTAAAGCTCATGACTCCTTTTTATCCATTAGAAAAACTTAGAAAAATTCCGGGCTTAGAAAGAGCACGTTATGATGACCCTTATTCTGGAGGAAAAGCTAATTCTGTAAGATATTTGTCAATGGCACCACGAGATAATACAATGAAAGTTATAGGTTTAGATAATTTATTATGTGCAGGAGAGAAGTCTGGCTTGTTTACTGGGCATACTGAGGCAATGGTGACAGGATGTCTTGCTGGACATAACAGTGTAAGATTAGCTCTTGGCATGCCTCTTTTGGAGTTACCGAGGAATTTAGCTTCTGGTGATTTGATAGCATATGCTAATGAAAGCATAAAGACGAAAGAAGGCTTGAAAAAGAGGTATACTTTTGCAGGGGCAGAATATTTTGAGAGGATGAAACAATTAGGCCTTTATACTACTGATACCAACTTGATAAAAGAAAGGATCATGAGAAATAATTTATTAAAAATTTATGACGAAAAACTTGTATAAACGAAAAAATGGGTGAACACAAATGGAAAGGTTGCAAAAATACTTAGCAGAATGTGGAATAGCCTCACGAAGAAAGTGCGAAGAGTATATTTTACAAGGCCGTGTAAAAGTAAATGGAAAAGTAGTAAAAGAGTTGGGAGTAAAAATCAATCCTGATGTTGACATAATTGAATTTGATGATAAAATTGTGAGAAGAGAAAAGAAAAAAGTTTATATTATGTTAAATAAGCCAACAGGATATATTACTTCCGTAAAAGACCAGTTTGGCAGGCCTACAGTGATGGACTTAGTTAAAGTTAAGGAAAGAATATATCCTGTTGGCCGCTTAGATTATGATACATCAGGGCTTCTGTTACTCACAAATGATGGGGAGATAGCCAATATCTTAATGCATCCTCGACATGAAATTGTGAAGACGTATATTGCAAAAATCAAAGGAATTCCAACACAAGAAGAGTTGGAAAGGTTTAGAAATGGACTTTTGATAGGAGATTATTTGACTTCGAAAGCAGAAATAGAGATTTTAGCAGTTAAAAATGGGACAAGTGTTGTAGAAATAAAAATTCATGAAGGGAAAAATAGACAAGTTAGAAGAATGTGTGAGGCTATTGGACATCCTGTTATTTCTCTTACAAGAACTAAAATTGGTGACTTGTCTTTAGAAGGGTTAAAACCAGGAAAGTGGAGGTATTTGACACAAAAGGAAATAGATTATTTAAAAAGCTTGAGGTGAAGTATGTTTTCAGTTAACTTTGCTAAAGCAGAGGATTTCGAAATTATTAAAAAAATTGCTAATGAGTGTAATTTAAAGGGAACTTTAAATTTTTTTGAAGAGATTTTCATGATTGCAAGAGAAGACAAGCCTTTTGGTTTTATTTCTATGAAAGTAGAAATTAATAATGCTATAATAACTAATTTGGCAATTTTGCCTTCCTACAGGGATAAGGGGGTTGAAAATTTAATGGTAAGAGTAGTACTTAATCATGCCCTAGATATGGGGTTAGAAAATGCTTGTGTCAATATACCTTTTTATAAAGATTTTTTTTGTAAATTAGGTTTTAAAGAAAAAGGCGATTTTCAGATAGTTAAATTAAGAGAGTTTTTTGGAGAGTGAGATATTTTTTTAAATATATTATTAAAAATCTTGGAGGTGTTTTCAATGGAATTATGGTTTACAGAAAATCAGGATGAAAATTTGAGATTTTCTTTGAAAGTTAAAGAAACATTGGTGGTAGAAAAAACTCCTTATCAACATTTAGCAATACTCGATACATATCAATTTGGAAGAGTATTAACTTTAGATGGTATACTTCAAACCACTGAAAAAGATGAATTTGTATATCATGAGATGATAGTACATGTACCCCTCTTTACTCATAAAAATCCAAAAAGCGTATTAATTGTTGGAGGCGGAGATGGAGGCTCAGTAAGAGAGGTCTTAAAGCACCCTTCTGTAGAAAGAGTAGTTTTGGCAGAAATTGACGAGGCAGTAGTGAGAAATTCTAAAAAATATCTTCCTACAATAAGCCAGGCATTAGATGACCCAAGAGTAGAAATAATGATTGGAGATGGAATTAAATATGTTAATGAACACAAAAATGAATTTGATGTGGTAATAGTGGATTCTACTGACCCAATTGGGCCAGCTGTAGGTCTTTTTACTTCTGATTTTTATAAAGCCGTATATGAATGCTTGAAAGAAGATGGTATTATTGTGGCTCAGACAGAATCACCTTTTATTTATGGAAAATTGATAAACAAACTCAGCAAAATGTTCAAAGAAATATATCCTATTACAAAAGCATATATAGCAACAATACCGACTTATCCAGGAAGTTTGTGGACTTTTACCATGGGTTCAAAAAAATATGACCCTGAAGAAGTGGACATAAATTCTATTCCAAGAATAGATACTAAATACTATACACCTGAAATTCACAAAGCGGCCTTTGTACTGCCTAAATTTGTGAAGGATATTTTTGATGAGGTGTAATATGATAGAAGGAAAATATTTTGTTGATCCGGGAAAGTTTTTAGGGGCTACTGAAGATTATGAAAAGGCAGAGGTAGTTATACTAGGTTTGCCTATGGATTACACAGTGAGTTTCAAAGCAGGAAGCCGCTTTGGACCTGCTGCCATAAGGCAAGCCTCTTATGGTTTAGAATATTATAGTGTGTATTTAGATAGGAGGTTGGAAGATAAGAAATTTTATGATTTAGGAGATTTAGTACTTCCTTATGGGAATGTGAAAAAGAGTCTAGATTTAATCTCAAAAGCTACAGAAGACATTTTGAAAAGTGGAAAAAAAGGATTGTTCTTGGGTGGAGAACATTTAGTGACTTATGGAATTTTAAAAGAGTACTTAAAAAAATATGGGGATAACCTTGTAATCCTTCATTTTGATGCCCATACTGATTTAAGAGAAGAATTTTTCGGTGAAGCTTATTCTCACGCCACAGTAATGAAAAAAGTATGGGATATTGCTAAAGGTATTAAAATGTATAATTTTGGGATAAGGTCAGGTGAAAAAGAAGAATTTGAGTTTGCAGAAAAAAATACCCACATGTTTTTGTATGAAGTAGTTGAACCTTTGAAAGGTGTAATTGATGATATAAAAGATTATCCAATTTATATTAGCTGGGATATAGATGTTGTAGACCCTGCTTTTGCACCAGGCACTGGTACACCAGAACCAGGGGGAATAACCACAAAAGAGGCATTAGAGGCAATTCATATTTTAAAAGATTTAAATGTAGTTGGGATGGATTTGGTGGAAGTCTCGCCTTCTCACGATATAGCTGGTATAACCTCTATTTTAGCAGCTAAACTTATAAGGGAATCTATCCTTTCCTTCTTCTAAAAATTTTGAGCCTTTTGGCTCTTTTTTTATTTTGTTTCTTTTGAAAAAATAGTATAATATATTATGAGGAGGTATTAATATGAGTAATAAAATTAAAATTACAGAAACTGTATTAAGAGATGCCCATCAGTCACTCTTGGCTACTCGAATGTCGACGGAAGAAATGCTCCCAATTGCAGAAAAATTGGATGCAGTAGGATATTATTCTATTGAAGCGTGGGGAGGAGCTACCTTTGATGCTTGTATGAGATTTCTTGACGAAGACCCTTGGGAAAGATTGAGAAGATTAAAGAAGAGGATAAAAAATACCCCTCTTCAAATGCTTTTGAGAGGACAAAATCTATTAGGATATAGGCATTATCCTGATGATATAGTAGAAAAATTTGTTGAGAGGGCTGTTGCTAACGGAATAGATATAATAAGAATTTTTGATGCTTTAAATGATGTACGAAATCTTGAAGTTGCCGTTAAAGCTACTAAAAAAGCGGGAGCCCACGCTCAAGGTACCCTTGTTTATACTATAAGTCCTGTTCACAACATTGACCATTATATTAAAGTAGCAAAAGAGCTGACAGAATTAGGAGTGGATTCCATATGCATAAAGGATATGTCAGGAATATTAACTCCTTATGTTGCTTATGAGTTAGTAAAAAGCCTTAAAGATGCAGTAAATATTCCTATACAGTTGCACAGCCATTATACGAGTGGAATGGCGGCTATGACTTATCTTAAAGCAATAGAGGCTGGAGTAGATATAATAGACACTGCTATTTCACCTTTGGCATTAGGAACTTCTCAACCTGCTACAGAAACAATGGTAGCTATTTTAAAAGGCACTCAATATGACACTGGTTTGGATATGGAGTTATTATCAGAAATTGCTTCATACTTTAAAGAAGTAAAACAAAATCACAGTAAAGAAATAGATTTATCTATGGTTATGGGCGTAGATACAGATGTATTAATTTATCAAGTTCCAGGAGGAATGCTATCAAATTTAATTTCCCAATTAAAACAACAAAATGCTTTAGATAAGTACCCAGAGGTTTTAAAAGAAATTCCTAAAGTTAGAGAAGAATTAGGATACCCACCTCTTGTTACTCCTATGAGTCAGATGGTAGGGACTCAAGCTGTCTTGAATGTAATAACTGGAGAAAGGTATAAAATGGTACCAAAAGAAGTAAAAGATTATGTGAAAGGACTGTATGGTAGACCACCAGCGCCAATTTCAGAAGAAATAAAGAAAAAAATAATAGGAGATGAAGAGGTAATAGATATTAGACCAGCAGACCTTTTAAAACCGCAATTTGAAGCGATTAAAGAAGAAATTAAAGAGTATTATGAACAAGAAGAAGATGTTTTATCTTATGCTCTTTTCCCACAAGTAGCAAAGAAGTTTTTTGAATACAGAAGAGCAAAAAAATATCAAATAGATGCAACTCTTCTTAATATGGAATATATGACATATCCAGTTTAACAGGGAAAATTATTTCCCTGTTTTTTTGTGTATATTTAAATTCCTCCTGTAACATATATTTTTATCCTTCATAACATGTAGTAGAAAGTTTAAAGGAGGGAAATAGGATGACAATAGATGGATCTTATTATAATCCTAACTATCCTAAGTATCCTTACCATCATCCCTATTATCCACATCATCCTCATCCGGGACATTGTAAGACTTTTTATACAGTGCAGCCAGGAGATACTATGTGGTCTATAGCGAATATGTTTGGAATAAGTCTTGACTGCTTAATAAGAGCTAATCCTCAGATATCGGATCCTAATTTGATATATCCAGGACAACAAATTTGCATACCTTTCTATTGTCCACCAGTATCTCCAGAAACCTGCAAAACAATATACACAGTAAAACCGGGAGATACCATGTGGTCTATAGCTAATATGTTTGGTGTAAGTCTTGATGCATTGATAAGAGCAAATCCACAAATACCAGATCCCAATTTGATATACCCAGGACAACAAATATGTATACCTTCTGCGAATTGTTAAGGCACCTTTTAAGGTGCCTTAACAATTAATGTGAAGATATATAGTATTAGGATAATTGCTTGTATATTTTATAACTTTTACAGTCCCTGGTTGAATATTTTTTCCACATTTTAAGCATAGGTAATTTTTGTTTTCTTGCAAATAAGTGTAGCTTATTTCTACCTCTAATTTTCCGTATTTTTTCCAGCTATTCCACCCAGTTTTGCACAATTTGGCTCTGTTTTCATAATCGGCATATACCCATCTCAGCAATCGATGAAAATGAAAAGGATATTTTGTGTATCTTAAAAACTTTTCTGGCAATCCTAAAGATAAAGCGTAATTTTCAAAAGAATTTTCTATTATATCCTGAAGAGGATTTAATATTTGTGTACTTTCCCAATTATACTCTTCTTGTTCTAACCATTTTCTAAAAGTGTCAAACATGTAACCTCTACAAACTTGTATTTTTTCAGTTTTACTTACTTTAAGTTTTTCTAAAAGTTTTTTCCCAATTTCACAGGCTTTTCTTAAATACAATTTATTTTTAAAGTTTTCTTCATTATAATATTCTATGGGAATTATATCATAGAAAAATTCTCCAGTTTCTACTCTCATAGCCCCAATACACGTTCCACCTACCAAACTTCCACTTCCCGCGTCGTCTATTTGTATCACTGTATCACTCCTTGCCTATATATAAATTTTGTAATAAAATCAAAGTAATTATACGTTATTAATTAGAGGAGGTAGAAAATGAAAATACTTCTTACTAATGACGATGGAGTACAAGGATTAGGGATGTTAAAATTAGCAGAATATCTTAAAGATAAGTATAAGGTAACGGTAGTAGCTCCTGAAAAAGAAAGAAGTGCTATAAGCCATGCTATAACTTTACATAAACCTTTAAGGCTTAAAAAAGTAAAGGAAGAGGATAGTTTGAAAATATATGCAATAAATGGTACACCGTCTGATTGTGTAAAATTAGGGATTGAAGTGGTGTTGAGAGAAAAACCTGATATTGTAATTTCTGGCATTAATGAAGGCTTAAATTTAGGGACAGATATACTTTATTCTGGTACTGTTTCTGCGGCTATAGAAGCCGCAATTTACGGCATTCCTGCTATTGCAGTTTCCCGTGCAGAAACTGCTGATATTGAAGATAGGCGTATATATAAATTTTTGGAGAATTTAATAGAAAAAGTTTTAGAAAAAGGATTACCTAAAAACACATTATTGAATGTAAATATACCCGATTTTAAGAAGGGAATAAAGGGAGTAAAAGCTACAATACTCGGCAAGAGTATCTATATTGAGACTTTTCAAAAAAATTATGACCCAAGAGGGAAAGAGTACTATTGGATGGCAGGGAAAATTTCGGAAATAGAAAAGGATGAAAGGACAGACATTGTTTCTGTAAAAGAAGGTTATATTTCTATTACTCCAATTCATTTTGATTTAACAGAGTACAATATGATAAACATCTTAAACTCCTGGGATATAAAAATAGAGTAAATATTTGTAACATTCTATATGATGCAAGAATTGTATCAAAAATATTCATGACATTTATTATTCATTTTATGGAGGATTTTTTATTTTTATATAGAATATTATATATTGCAAATAAAATTTAATGAGGGTGATAGATTGGTAAAAAATAAAGAGCTCGTAATAATAGAAAAATGGTGCAAAGGCTGCGGTATTTGTGTAGAATTTTGCCCTGTTAAAGTATTGGAACTAAAAAATGGTAAGGTTAGGCTGATAGATGCTGATGAATGCACTAAATGTGGCCTTTGCGAGCTCAGGTGTCCTGATTTTGCCATATATTTAGAGGTGAAAGAATGATGCCTACGGTATTGATGCAAGGAAATGAAGCGGTAGTGGAAGGAGCTATAGCTGCTGGACTAAAATTTTATGCAGGATATCCAATAACTCCCTCTACTGAGATTGCTGAGTTTTGTGCCGAAAAGCTTCCTTTTGTAGGAGGGAAATTTATTCAAATGGAAGATGAAATCGCCAGCATGGCAGCAGTTATAGGAGCCTCCCTTACTGGATTAAAAGCAATGACTGCTACATCGGGTCCTGGGTTTTCTTTAAAGCAGGAAAACATAGGTTTTGCTGCTATGGTAGAAATTCCTTGCGTTATAGTGGATGTTCAGCGAATGGGTCCGAGCACAGGAATGCCTACTTCTCCTGCACAAGGGGATGTAATGCAATCCAGATGGGGAACTCATGGAGACCATCCTATAATTGTTTTATCACCTTCTTCTGTAAAAGAAGCCTATTATATTACTATTCAAGCTTTTAATCTTTCTGAAAAATACAGGACACCTGTAATTCTACTTATGGATGAAGTTATAGGTCATCTAAGAGAAGCAGTTAATTTAGATGAATATAAAGATATAGAAATTTTTGAACGACCTATGCCCCAAGATAAAGATAATTACTTACCTTATGAGGATATAGAAAATGGAGTTGTCCCTTTAGTACCCTTTGGTAAAGGTTTTAGATTTCATGTAACAGGACTTGCTCACAACGAAAAAGGATTGCCTACAAATGACCCTAAAGTAACTGAAAAACTGATAAAAAGATTGATGGAGAAAATTGAAAACAATAAAAAAGACATACTGATGTTTGAAGAAAAAGATACTGAAGAAGGAGATGTACTTCTCATATCCTTTGGTTCTTCTGCCAGAGCTTGTGAAGCGGCAATGGAAGAACTTAAAAAAGAAGGGATAAAAATTGGACTTTTCAGACCTATAACCATATGGCCTTTCCCTGATGAAAAATTGAGGGAAATATATCCTAGATTTAAGAAAGTGTTTGTAGTTGAAATGAATACAGGGCAACTTTACTATGAAGTAGATAGAATAATCAAAGGTAATACCTATGTAGGGAAAATTAACAAATTTAATGGAGAGTTTTTCACTCCTTTTGAGATTGTAGAGAAAATAAAGGAGAGTTTTAAAAATGGCATCTGAATTAGTAGAAAAATACATTAGGAAGGAAACGTTACCAAATATTTGGTGTCCAGGTTGCAGCAATGGAATAGTAACGGCAGCTATTGTAAGAGCAATTGACAACTTAGGACTTGACCAAGACAAGGTATGTATTGTATCTGGAATTGGTTGTTCTTCAAGGGCATCAGGATACTTGGATTTTAATACTTTGCATACTACCCATGGAAGAGCTATTGCTTTTGCAACAGGTATTAAATTTGCTAATCCTGAGCTTACAGTAATAGTTATTACTGGAGATGGAGATAATGCGGCTATTGGAGGTAATCACTTTATTCATGCTTGCAGAAGAAATATAGACTTAACTGTAGTGATGTACAACAACCATATTTATGGAATGACAGGAGGACAATATTCTCCAACGACTCCACGGTTTGACAGAGCTACTACTGCACCTTACGGAAATATTGATAGGTATTTTGATATTTGCAAATTGGCCATTGGAGCAGGTGCGACTTATGTAGCTAGGGGTACTGCTTACCATGTTCAACAATTGACAAAACTAATTGAAAGAGGAATTTCTCATAAAGGTTTTTCCTTCATTGAAGCTTTGAGTATATGCCCTACTTACTATGGAAGAAAAAATAAAAAAGGAACACCTGCAGATATGCTAAAGTGGTTAAAAGACCATGCAGTAGACATAAAACAAGCTAGTAAAATGGACCCTGAAGAGCTTCATGACAAATTTATTATTGGAGAGCTTTTAAATATTGATGAGCCTGAATTTGTAGAAGAATATCAAAAAATGTTAAATAATTTGAAGGTGAATTACAAATGAGTTCAATAGAAATAAGATTAGGTGGTTCAGGAGGGCAAGGTTTAATCCTTGCAGGAATAATTTTGGCGGAAGCTGCAATATTGGATGGTAAAAATAGTGTTCAAAGTCAGTCCTATGGTCCTGAGGCAAGAGGAGGATCCAGCAAAGCAGAAGTAATAATAAGTAATGAATATATAACGTATCCTAAGGTATTAAAACCAGACATACTACTTACTCTTGCGTCTTCTGCCTATTTATGCTATAAAAATGACATGAAAGAAAATGGGATAATTATAATAGACGAATCAATAATTCCTAATGATGAAGATACCCAAAAAGTTGTCCGACTTCCCATAATAAAAACTGCGCAAGAGATAATTGGAAGAGCTTTTGTGGCGAATATAATATCTTTAGGTGTAATAGCAGAGTTAACTAATGTGGTAACAAAAGAATCTTTAGAAAGAGCTGTTTTAAATAGAGTACCTCCAGCCACAGAAGAGATTAACAAAAGAGCATTGAGAGAAGGCTATAATCTTGTAAAAATGAGGGGTAGTGAAATATGGCAAAAACAGATGATTTGATAAAAAGGATACAAGATAATTATACAAAATTAAGCAAAAGCCAAAAGATAATAGCAGAGTACATTATAAATCATTATGATAAGGCAGCTTTTATGACAGCTGCAAAATTGGGAGCCAGCATAAATATAAGTGAATCAACTGTTGTAAGATTTGCTAATACTTTAGGCTATAATGGATATCCAGAACTTCAAAATGCACTGCAAGAGCTTATAAAAAATAAACTTACAACAGTCCAAAGGTTAGAAATGACAGAAGAGACAGATGAAATTGCTATATTGAATAATGTACTAAAAGCCGACATAGAAAACATAAAAGAGACCATAAATGAAATAAATAAGGATGACTTTAGAAGAGTCGTTTCAGATATCATCAATGCTACAAAAATTTATATAATAGGTTCCAGAAGTTCTATTGTCATTGCAGAATATTTGGGATTTTATTTAAATTTAATACGGGAAAATGTGTCAGTCGTTAAAGCGGGCGTATCAGATGTTTTCGAGCAAATTCTCAGAGTTAGTGAAAATGATTTAGTGATAGGAATTGGTTTTCCGAGATACTCAAAAAGAACATTAGATGTGCTGAAATATGCAAAATCTCAGAATGCAAAAATCGTTACAATAACAGATAGCTTGATTTCTCCTCTTACCTCTGTTGCTGATGAGATATTAATTGCGAAAAGCAACATGGCTTCTTTTGTGGATTCATTAGTGGCACCTTTAAGTCTTGTCAATGCTCTTGTGGTAGCTGTGGGCCTTAGAGAAAAGGAAAAGATAGCCGATACTTTTGAAAAATTAGAGAGTATTTGGGATGAATATGGGGTATATTTCTCAAAACCAAATTAATTATAAAATTTTGAAGGGTTATTAAAAATTTTGTAGAATATATAACATAGAAATCGATTCATTTGCTTCAAAATTTTAAAATTAGGAGGATAATAAAATGTCAAAAGAGTCATTAAATCCTTTGATTATTGCGCAAAAGCAGATTAAAAATGCTTGTGATTTGCTGGGGGTAGAAGAATTTGTTTATGAACTTTTAAAGGAACCTATGCGAGTATTAGAAGTTTCTATTCCTGTACAGATGGATGATGGTACAGTAAAAGTCTTTAAAGGTTATAGGTCTCAACACAATGACGCATTAGGACCCACAAAAGGAGGAATAAGATTTCATCCTGACGTTACATTAGATGAGGTAAAAGCCTTATCCATGTGGATGACATTTAAATGTGGGGTAGTAGGACTTCCTTACGGAGGAGCAAAAGGTGGAGTAGTGGTAAATCCAAAAGAATTGTCTAACGATGAGTTACAGAGGTTGAGCAGGGGCTATATAAGAGCAATAACGAGCATAATAGGTCCTAATAAAGATATACCTGCACCAGATGTAAATACTAACATGCAAATTATGGCTTGGATGGTAGATGAGTATAACAAAATTGTAGGCTACAATAGCCCTGCGGTCATTACAGGAAAACCTTTGATATATGGTGGTTCTAAGGGAAGAACTGCTGCAACTGGATATGGAGTTGCATTGATGGCACGGGAGGCTGTAAAACGTTTACAGATGGATTTCAAAAATTGTACATCAGCTGTACAGGGCTTTGGAAATGTTGGAAGTTACACTGCTTTAAACCTTCAAAGATTAGGCGCTAAAATTGTAGCAGTAAGTGATGTGTATGGAGGTATATACAATAAAGATGGAATTGATGTTGAAAAATTACTAGAGCATGTAAATAAGACGGGAACAGTGTGCAATTTTGAGGGAACAACCAGTATAACAAATGAAGAGCTTTTAACAATGGAGGTAGACATTTTAGCTTTAGCAGCTTTAGAAAATCAGATAACTTCTGCAAATGCGCCAGATGTAAAGGCGAAAATAATTTGCGAAGGAGCAAATGGTCCTACAACTCCTGAAGCAGATAAGATTTTAGCAGAAAGAGGTGTGTTTGTAGTTCCGGATATTTTAGCTAATTCAGGAGGAGTAATAGTTTCATATTTTGAATGGGTACAAAATCTCATGAATTATTATTGGACAGAAAAAGAAGTAGAAGAAAGACAGGAGATTATGATGGTAAATGCTTTTAACGCTATATATGAATTAGCACAGCAGTACAAAGTTGATATGAGGACAGCAGCTTACATGATATCGATTAAACGGGTTTATGAAGCTATGAAAATTAGAGGTTGGTTATAAAGGGTTAGTACAAAATTAGCGTAAACATTATTCTTATAAACTTTACTGCAATTGCAATTACTGTTTGTTTTTTCTTTAATGGGCTCTCTTGTTTATGTAATTATAGGGGGCCTTAAATTTTTTGTTAGTGTTTATTAACTTGTCTTTGGATTTCTTAATGAGTTTCTCTGCAAAGATCCTTAAACACTTCTTTAAATTCAAGAAAGTACTCATCTAAAATAGCAATTAGCTTTACTAGACAATTGATAGACAATTTAAGTCCTCTGTGTTATTATTAAAATTAGAGTGTTTATTACCATAGAGCTTAATCTATCATCTTTCCCGTTGCTAATATTTCTATTTTGCAAAAAGTCCAGTAGAAACTTTTAACAAACTAAAGAATGAAATATAGGAGGCTACAGATGAAGTTAATAGCAATATTAATATTTATAGCGACATATATTCTACTTCTTGTTTTACCTAAATACAGAACATATATTTCATTATTTTCAGCTTTATTATTTGTATTAATTGGAATACTTCCCTTTCAAAAAGCTCTATCTTACATTGATTGGAATGTTATATTGATGATTGGCGGAACTATGGGAATAGTAAACCTGTTTATCGAATCAAAGATGCCTGCTTTGATGGCTGATGTTATAATAGACAAAGTCGCAAGTATAAAATGGGCCATAATATCTCTTGCAGCCTTTGCTGGCATAGTTTCAGCTTTTATCGATAATGTAGCTACTGTTTTAATAATAGCACCCGTTGCTATGGATATTGCAAAGAAGCTTAATATTTCACCAGTCTATATGATTATTTCAATAGCTATTTCATCAAACTTACAAGGTGCTGCAACCTTAGTTGGAGATACTACCTCGCTTTTATTAGGTGGTTATGCTAAAATGGATTTTATTGACTTTTTCTTTTTTAAAGGTAGGATGGGATTGTTTTGGATAGTTCAAATTGGGGCAGTAGCTACAATACCTATTTTATTGCTCTTTTTTAGAGAATATAATCAACCCATTCATCTTGAGGAAAAGCAAGAGGTTGAGGACTATTTCCCATCATATCTTTTGATTTTGATGGTAGCATTATTAATAATTGCTTCCTTTATTCCTAATAAACCTGAAATTACAAATGGTTTAATATGCACAACATTGCTTTTAATAGGTATAATTAAGGAGGTCGTCATAAGCAAAAATAAACATGCTTTAAATAATACTCTTTTACAAATTGATTATGAAACAATCCTTTTGCTGATGGGGCTTTTCGTAGTAATAGGTGGAATTTCTGAGGTTGGAGTTATAAACGATATTAGTAAAATATTTTCAAGATTTGGAAAGGGCAACTTATTTTTAATCTATACTATTATAGTTTGGTTCTCAGTTTTTGTATCTGCCTTCATTGATAATATACCATATACTGCTACGATGCTTCCTGTTGTATCAAAAATTGCTCAAGAAATGGGAATACAGCCTTATCTTCTTTATTTTGGCCTACTTGTTGGGGCAACATTGGGAGGTAATATAACTCCAATAGGTGCATCTGCTAATATAACTGGATTAGGAATTCTAAGAAAAGAAGGATATGAAGTTAAGGCAAAGGACTTTATGAAGTTAAGTATTCCATTTACTTTAACAGCAGTTATAACTGGTTATATTTTGACTTGGATTATTTGGAGGTAATGTAAAGGGAATAAGGGTGATAGATTGGTAAAAAACAAAAAACTGGTAATAATAGAGGAATGGTGCAAAGGCTGCGGCATTTGTGTGGTATTTTGTCCTGTTAAAGTATTCGTTTTTGAATTTAATTGTCTATATAAAATTCGACAAAAGTGGATGAATTCCTTTGAAAATATATAGCAGAACCCCTTAATTTGTGAGGATTTTGGAGTTCTGCAAAGACCTAAATAAAAAAATGCTAAGGAGGTTATTTATGGTATGGAAGATCGAAAAACTTTGTGGCAAAAAATAGCCAGCATAGGACCGGGTGCCATTGTCGCTGCAGCATTTATAGGCCCGGGTACTGTAACCACCTGCACCCTGGCGGGCGTCAATTACAAATACACTCTGCTGTGGGCCTTACTGTTTTCAACCATAGCGACTATAATACTTCAGGAAATGTCGGCTCGCATCGGGATAGTAGCCAATAAGGGATTAGGAAGCACCATCAGAGAAACCTTTGAGGAAAACCCAACGGCCAAAATTGTCGTAATAGCTCTTGTGATCGCAGCCCTGGGAATTGGGAACTCCGCCTTCCAGAGCGGCAATATAAGTGGCGCCTCTATGGGATTGCAGGTGATTCTTGGAGGTTCAAAACAAGTCTGGGTAGTCCTCATCGCGCTGATAGCAGGATTCCTCCTCTGGACCAGCAGTTACAAGTTAATCGAAAAGGTATTGGTCGGTATAGTTATAATGATGAGCATTGTCTTCGTCGCCACAGCCGTAGTGATCTCTCCCAACTGGGGTGAGGTTTTTAGGGGAATCTTTGTTCCAACGATTCCACCAGGCGCCCTCATAGTAACCCTCGGACTCATAGGGACAACCGTTGTGCCGTATAACCTGTACCTTCATTCATCCATTACAGCCGAACGCTGGGGTAGTTACAAAGACAAGAGAGAAGCCATATCGGAATCAAGAGCCGATACCATGCTGTCTATAGGTCTGGGCGGAATTATATCCATGGCCATAATCATTACTTCCTCTTCCATGTTCAGCACCGGCGTACAAATTAAAACCGCCGCCGACATGGCGAGCCAGCTGGAGCCCCTGCTGGGGCCATGGGCAAAATGGTTTTTCGCAATAGGCCTGTTCTGCGCCGGGATTTCTTCGGCCATAACGGCACCCATGGCCGCCGCCTATGCTATAACTGGCGTCCTCGGGCTGAAAAGCGACCTAAAGGAAAGGCATTTTCGTATAATATGGCTGCTGGTATTACTAATTGGTGCCACGGTGGCCTTTTTGGGCGCCAACCCAGTACAGGTAATAGTTTTTGCCCAGGCGGTAAACGGCGTACTGCTTCCCATCTCGGCAATACTCTTGCTTGTGGTAATAAACAACCAAAAGATCATGAAAGAATTTGCAAACACCACCGTATCCAATATACTCGGGTATTTCGTCGTAGTCGTAACCGTAATTCTCGGGTTGAGGATGTTCCTGACAGCCCTAAAGATAATATAATTGGTGTTAGTATAATATTGTAGACACTATAACTTGAACAAGGTAAAATAGAATTACAAAGAGAGGAAGTGTCTACAAGATGTCAAAGTGACAAAGAAAATATAATGAAGAGTTCAAACACACTATAGTAGAGCTGTATAACTTTATGTTTTATCAACCACTACCTTCAACACCAAGAGGAGGGAATCCTTCTTTTTTTTTCTCAAATCTTTTTGTATCAAGTATTGTAAGGTTTGATATCCCCCAAAATTAGGGGTTTATCTGACATAACTCTAAGTAAAAAAGGAGGTATGTTTATGAAATATCGAGTGGACATAAATAGTGACATTGGTGAAAGTTTTGGGGTGTATAAAATAGGTATGGATGAGGAAATAGTAAAATACATTTCATCAGCAAATATTGCTTGTGGATTTCATGCAGGTGATCCTATTGTAATGGCAAATACTGTTGAAAGATGTGCTAAAAATAAAGTGGCGGTAGGAGCTCATCCTGGATTTCCTGATCTATTGGGATTTGGAAGAAGAAATATAGATGTATCACCCACAGATGTAAAAAATTATATCATATATCAAATTGGAGCCTTACAAGCTTTTGCTATAAGTAACGGTATAAAATTGCAACATGTTAAAGCTCATGGCGCCTTGTACAACATGGCTGCAACAGATGAAAAACTTGCTATAGCAATTGCCGAAGCAATAGCTTCAGTAAATGAAAATCTCATATGCGTTGGGATGGCCAATACAGCCATGCAGATGGCAGCTGAAAAAGTAGGGTTGAGATTTGCTTGTGAGGTTTTTGCTGATAGAAACATAAATCCTGATGGTACTTTAGTTTCTAGAAAGCTTCCAAATGCTATTATACACGATGAAGAATTGGCTTGCAGAAGAGTGCTTCGAATGATTAAAGAGGGAGTTTGTGAGGCTATAGATGGTAGTCTAGTAAAAGTGAAAGTTGATACTATATGTGTTCATGGTGATAATCCCCAGGCTGTAGAATTTGCTAAAAGAATAAAAAAGACTTTAGAAGAAAATGGAGTTGAAATAATACCCATGGGTGAGTTTTTATAATACAGGGAGTTGATTATAATGTATGAAAAACCTAAAATTCTCTTATGCGGGGACAAGGCTGTTATAGTTGAATTTGGAAATGAAATAAGTGAGGAATGCAATAAAAAAGTAGTAAATCTTTATAGGACGTTAGAAAAAGAGAAGAGTGCAGGAATTATTTCTATGATTCCAACTTATAGATCTTTGCTTATTAAATATGATCCTTTAAAAATTGCTTACGATGAACTATTAAAACTAATTGAATCAAGCAATAAAGATAAGAATGAAAGTACAGAAGAATTTAGGTCTAAAATATATGAAATTCCGGTAGCTTATGGAGGAGAATTTGGCCCAGATTTAGATTTTGTAGCTAAATACCATAATATGACTGCTGAAGAGATAATAAGTATTCATACACAACCTTTTTATAGAATTTATATGGTTGGTTTCACAATGGGATTTGCGTATTTAGGAGGTATGTCTGAAAAAATTGCTACTCCACGATTAGAAAATCCGAGAACTGAGATAAAGGCAGGGTCAGTAGGCATTGCAGGTAACCAAACAGGTATCTATCCGCTTTCTAGTCCTGGTGGCTGGAGGATAATAGGGAGGACTCCTGTAAGATTATATGATCCAGAAAGAGAGAGGCCTATTCTTTTTGAAGCAGGTAATTACATAAAGTTTGTGCCGATAACAGGAGAGGAATTTTACAAGATTGAAAAAGAAATAGAAATGAAAAGATATCAAATTAAAATATACGATTATGAGTAACGAAACTTTCTCTAAGAACAGTAAAAAAACCAAAAATAGTAGAAACTTTGCAAGGTAGGTGAAAAAATGGAGTGCTTTAGAGTATTAAGTCAGGGTCTTTTTACAACTATTCAAGATATAGGTAGATTTGGATATGAAAGTCAAGGGATACCTACATCGGGAGCAATGGATGAATTTGCTTTAAGAATTGCTAATATATTGGTGGGAAACGATGAAAATGCTCCATGTCTGGAAATAACATTGATGGGACCTACTCTTGAGGTCCTAAGTGATGTTATGATCGCAGTAACCGGGGCTGAGATTCAACCTCTAGTGAATGGTTTTCCACGACCCTGTTGGTCTTCATTTCCTGTACAGAAGGGCGATATTGTATCCTTTGGACCAATAAAGTCGGGGTTCCGAGCATATCTTGCAGTAGCTGGAGGATTTAAAGGAAACTTGATAATGAATAGTGTTTCTACTTACACTAGAGGGAAGTTAGGGGGTATAAAAGGAAGACGTATTGAAAAGGATGATATCCTCATAAGTGGGGTTTCTCAGTCAGGGTTAGATGCAAGGAAGGTCCGAGATGAATATATACCTTCTTATTCTAGTGAAGAAGAAATAAGAATAATATTGGGACCTCAAGATGACTATTTTGATGAAGAAGCTATAAAAGTTTTTTTGAGTTCTACGTACGTAATTACAAAAGATTCTGATAGAATGGGTTACAGGCTTGAAGGACCTGAAATTAAAGCTAAGGAAAGGCATGATATAATTACGGATGGGCTTTTACCGGGGGCTATTCAAATACCTGGGAATGGAAAACCAATTATAATATTAAAAGATGCCCAGACTACAGGCGGCTATACAAAAATAGCGACAGTTATTTCAGTTGATTTGTCAAAGCTTGCTCAATTAAAACCAGGAGACAAAGTAAGGTTTAGAGCTGTTGACCTTTTTGAGGCGCATAAAATTCTTGTAGAAACTGAAAACAAAATCAAGGAGATTAAGGAAACTTTGAAAGTCTTAAAATATTTTAAGGTAAAAGTAAATGATAGATATTATGATGTTGGTGTTGAACCCCTTTGAGCTATGTTTTGATACGCAAACTAACAGTATATCAAAATATTGATTAACCAAAAAATTACATAAATAAAAAATGTTAAGGAGATGATCTTATGCCGGAAAAAATAAATTATGAAAATCTCAAACCTTCGGAAGCAAGACAGCTGATTAGAGAAGGTGTTTTAACAGGGCCTACTGCTGGTATCGCTTTGGGATATACCCAGGCTAATCTTGTAATGCTTCCCAAAGAACTTGCTTATGATTTTCTTCTATTTGCTTTTAGAAATCCAAAACCTTGTCCTATTCTCGATGTAACTGACGTAGGAAGTCCAGAACCAAAAGGAGTTGCAAAAGGAGCGGATCTGCGAACCGATATTCCCAAATACAGAATTTATAAAAAAGGTGTACTAGAAGCAGAAGTTAATGATATAAGAGATTACTGGCGCGATGATTTCGTAGCTTTTCTTTTGGGCTGTAGCTTTACGTTTGAAAAAGCTCTTCTAGAGAATGATATTCCTGTAAGACATATTGAAGAAGGTAAAAATGTCCCTATGTATATTACCAATATAGAAACAAGGCCAGCAGGAATTTTTCATGGCTATATGGTGGTCAGTATGAGACCAATTCCTCAGAACCTTGTAGTAAGAGCTGTTCAGGTAACTTCGAGATTCCCATCAGTTCACGGCGCTCCTGTTCATATAGGGGATCCTAAAGCTATAGGTATAGCTTCTCTTGATAAGCCGGATTTTGGCGATCCTGTTGAGATAAAAGCAGGAGAAGTACCTGTTTTTTGGGCATGTGGAGTAACGCCACAAGCGGTGGCAATGAAATCAAAACCTGAAATTATGATAACTCATTCACCGGGACATATGTTTATTACAGATTTAAAAGATGAAATGTTAGCATGTTAAAGAAAATTGCCTTTTAAATTGAGTTTTTCATTATCCTAGATAAAAAGCTAGAGTATAACATAAATAAAACGAGCCAGATTCCGCATCTCATGAATTATTACTGGACAGAAAAAGAAGTAGAAGAAAGACAGGAAATTATGATGGTAAATGCTTTTAACGCTATATATGAATTAGCACAGCAGTACAAAGTTGATATGAGGACAGCAGCTTACATGATATCGATTAAACGGGTTTATGAAGCTATGAAAATTAGTGGTTGGTTATAAAGGCCTTCATTGAAGGTCTTTTTGTTATATGGTAAAATATTATAAAAAGCTTATTAGAGGAGGCTTCTTTATGGTAAGGAGTCTTCTAACTGTAGATTGGGATTATTTTATACCTTCTAAAAAAGAGTGGTTTTTCTCTTATATAGAAAATGATAAAAATTTGACTCAACTGTGGTATAAGAGATATATAAAAGGGAAATTAGAGGGAGAAGATTTGGAAAAGACTATAAAAGTAGGTAAAGTCATAAAAGGCTTCTGGGATAAAATAAAGACACAGTTTAAGTTTGATAAAAACATTAAAATTTTTGTCTCTGAATCCCATAAAGTTGCCTATTATTTGGCAAAAAATTTTGAGTGTTCTGAAGTAGTTTCTTTTGATGCCCATTCTGATTTAGGATATGGTGGACTACCTTCACTGGATTTTGAATTAAATTGCGCTAATTGGCTAGGTAAGCTTTTAAAAGAAAATATAGTAAAAAGAGCCAAAATTGTATATAGTCCTTACACCTTTGAAAAGCCTTTAGATTTTGAGGATTTTAACAACCTTTACAACATACAGTATTATAAATCGGTAGAAGAATTACCAAAAGAGAATTTGATAGGGGTTATACACATTTGTAGGTCGGGTACTTGGACACCTCCTTGGCTGGATGAAAGATTTGAAAAATTTATAAATGAGTTAGGCTTGCCTTTTAAGAAAATTGCAATAAAAGAGAGAAAGTGGGAGGTGTCAAAGCTTTCTTACGCAGATCAAATCTTTTACCTTAATTTCGCATAAAACTTAAGGAGGAATTGTATGACTACACGACTATATATAGCACGTCACGGGCAATCAGAGTGGAATTTACACAATAAAATGCAAGGTGTGCAGGATATTGATTTGACACCTACAGGTTTAAAACAGGCTGAACTACTGGCAAGTCGATTAAAAAATGAGAAAATAGATTGTATATATTCAAGTGATTTAAAAAGAGCGTATATAACTGCACAAATAATTGCAAAAGAATTTGGATTAGAAGTTCAAAAAATTCCTGAGTTTAGAGAAATGTCCTTTGGTATATGGGAAGGGCTTACAGCGGAAGAAATCAATGAATTGTATAAAGAAATATATACATTATGGAAAATGAATCCTGTTAAAGCTAATATAGAAAAAGGAGAGACTTTAGAAGAAGTTCAAAAGAGAATGCTAAAAAAGACATTGGAGATAGTTAAAGAGAATGATGGCAAAAGTGTATTGATTGTTTCTCATGGGACTTCTATAAAAGCACTGATTTTGGGGCTTTTAGGAATTGACTTAAGTTTTTATCCTAGATTTAGACTTGATAATACTTCTCTTAATATAGTAGATGTTAAGGAAGATGGTAAAACTGTTCTGGTGCTATTTAACGATACTTGTCATTTAAGGAGAGATGAAAAAATAATATGAAAAAAGTATTTGTAGTAGGCGGCGGCCCAGCAGGAATGATGGCAGCTTTATCAGCAGCTATGATGGGAAAAGAAGTAAGTATATATGAGAGGAATAACATTTTAGGTAAAAAATTATTAGTTACAGGTAATGGAAGGTGTAATATTACTAATTTTGCTGACAAAGAAGAATTTTTCGAGAATATTCCAGGAAATAGTAAATTTTTATATAGCGCTTTTAGCAAGTTTTCTAATAAGGATTTAATAGAGTTTTTAAATAAAAATGGGCTTAAAACTAAAATAGAAAGAGGTTTAAGGGTTTTTCCGGTTTCAGATAAATCAATAGAAGTGAGAGATTTTTTTGTGAATATGCTTAAAAAATATGGAGTAAAGATAAATTATAACTGCAGAGTAAGTGATGTGATAGTGGAAAATAAACACGTAAAGGGCATAAGTGTTGATGAGAGTGCTTTAAACTGCGATAGTGTAATATTAGCAACAGGAGGAGTGTCATATCCTACGACTGGCTCTACTGGTGATGGGTATGAAATTGCTAAGAAATTGGGGCACACAATTATAGAGCCATTTCCTTCCTTAGTGCCGATTGTTACATATGAAAATGTAAGAGAATTGATGGGACTCACTCTTAAAAATGTCAAAGTTTCTGCTTTTTTTGGAGAGAAATTAATAAGAGAAGAGTTTGGAGAAATGCTTTTTACCCATTTTGGGTTGTCAGGCCCTGCAATACTCACCTTAAGCAGGTTTTTACATGACTACTTAGGTAAGGGAGAAGTAGTAATAAAAATTGACTTAAAGCCGGGACTTAATATTGAAAAGCTGGAGGAAAGAGTATTAAGAGATTTTAATAAGTACCAAAATAAAAATCTGAAAAATGCCTTGGAAGATTTATTGCCTCATTCATTAATCCTATATGTTATAAAAAGGGCGAATATAGACCCTGATAAAAAAGTTAGGGAAATAACCAAAAATGAAAGAAAAAAATTGGTCAATAGCTTAAAAAATCTTACTTTTAAGGTAAAAGACCTAAGGCCTATAAGAGAAGCTATTGTTACAGGTGGTGGAGTAAGTATAAAAGAAATAAATCCCTCTACAATGGAGTCTAAAATAATAAAAGGCTTATTTTTTGCAGGTGAAATTATAGATGTGGATGGATTTACCGGTGGATTCAACTTGCAAATTGCCTTTTCTACAGGCTATGTGGCAGGAATTAATGCATAAGTAAAATGCGGTTTTCCGCATTTTTTTATTTGCTTTGCATAAGATATAATAAAGAAAAGGAGGATAAACATGGGAAAAAGAGTCAAAAGGAAAAAATACAGATATATTGACAGTGAAAGTATTCTTGTAGTATTGATAATATTAGGGCTTTTAAGTATAGCTATAACTCAACTTTTGATGACAAATGACGACATAAGAGTTTTTTTAAGTTCTACACAAAGATTAGAGGGCATTAATTTAAATTCTAATCTTTCACAAGAAGGCAAAGTGACAATTGAAGTTGTAGAAAAGGACAAAGCATTAAATTCCTTTGTATTGTTGAACGGAGAACCAGTTGCGAATTTTTTTACCAAGTCTATTACTATTACAGTAAGGCCCAATCAAATTCTGGAAATAGATGGCACCCGAGAAAAGGAACCTCTTCATTTTAAAGTAGTAGCAATTAGTGAAAATGTAATTGAGCCGCAAAATACTACTGTAGTTAAAGTAGAGAAGAATATACAAAAAATATGCATGGTTAGATTGAAATGATTTATTTGTAAAGGGTAATTATGCTATAATATAAAAAAGACAAAGGATGATAGGAGAGGAGAATGCCCTATAAAAGTCATAAGAGGTGCTATAACTTCCAAAAATACAAAAGAAGATATTTTAAAGGATACTACTATTCTCATTGAAGAAATTATTAAAGCAAATGAATTAGAAAAGAAAAATATCATTTCTATTTTTTTTAGCGCAACTTGTGATTTAGATGCGGTTTACCCTGCCGAAGCAGTTAGGAATATGGGTATGACCTCAATACCTATGATGTGCCTACAAGAAATGGAGGTAAAAGGCAGTCTCAGCCATTGCATAAGAGTTGCGGTTTTTACAAATTTAAGTGAAGATAAAGAGGTTAAACACGTTTATTTGAAAGAAGCAAAAAAACTGCGTCCAGACTTAGTTTGAGGTGATAGTATTGACTGTAAAAATAGCAATAGATGGGCCGGCGGGGGCTGGCAAGAGCACTGTTGCAAAAAAATTAGCTAAACTTTTAAATTATACCTACATTGATACAGGTGCTATGTATAGAGCTATTACATATAAAGCCATACAAGAGAAAGTGAATCTTATAGAAGAAAACAAAATAGCTGATATTGCGCAAAGTGCTGATATTATCTTAGAAGGAGAAAAAATTTTTTTAGATGGAAAAGACATTTCTGAAGAAATAAGAAAACCAGGAGTTTCTGAAAAAGTATCTTTGGTATCTAAAATACCTAAAGTTAGAGAAATTTTAGTACAAAAACAAAGGAAAATTGCTGAAGGTAAAAATGTAGTAATGGATGGGAGAGATATAGGTACGGTTGTGCTGCCTGATGCACAGTTTAAGTTTTTTTTGACCGCTTCTTTAGAAGAAAGGGCAAAACGGCGTTATAGAGAACTTAAAACTAAAAATGTAAATGTAAGTTATTACGAGGTGTTAAAAGAAATAGAAAATCGTGACACCATAGATTCACAGAGAGATACATCTCCTCTAAAAATTGCTGAAGATTCTATTGTCATTGATACTACGTATCTTTCAGAAGAAGAAGTTGTAGAAAAACTGTACAATATCATAAAGGAAGGATTAAAAGGGGAAATTTAAGTATGTTTTATTATATTGCTAAAGTTATTGTACGGACAATCATAAAAGTGATATTTAGAATAGAAATACGAGGACTTGAAAATATCCCTAAAAAAGGTCCGGTAATCATATGTTCTAACCATATAAGTCTTTTAGATCCTCCTGTCATAGGAGCCCTTTTAAATAGGCGAATATACTTTATGGCAAAAGAAGAGCTTTTTAAAAATCCTTTTTTAAGGCTTCTTTTAGGGACAGGCTTAGGGGCTTTTCCCGTTAAAAGAGGTACTGCTGATTTATCAGCTATTAAAACTGCTTTAACTTACTTAAAAAAAGGAAGAGCAATTGGAATTTTTCCTGAAGGTACAAGAAGTAAAACTGGTCAGCTTCAAAAGGCTGAGCCAGGAGTTGCTATGTTGGCAATTAAGGGGAATGCCCCAGTAGTGCCTATAGGAATTAAAGGGAGATATCGTCTTTTTTCTAAGATTATTATAAATATCGGTAAACCAATAAGTTTTGTAAAATATGCAAATTCTAAACTTTCCTCTAAGCAACTTTCTGTTATTGGGGAAGAAATAATGCAGGAAATTGCAAAATTGCTGTAGGAGGTAAAGAATGAAAATATTGATTGCTGAGTATGCAGGTTTCTGCTTTGGAGTAAAAAGAGCTATTGAAACTGCATATCAGGAAATTGAAAAAGGTGATGGAAAGAAAATATATACTTTAGGTGAAATTATTCATAATCCACAAGTTATATCGGACTTATCGAAAAAAGGGGTTAATGTTATTGAAGAAGAAGAGCTGGATAAATTAACTGAGGGCGATAAATTAATTATCCGAAGTCATGGGGTGTCTAAAAAATTATACGATTTTCTCGCTAAAAAAGGAGTTGAAGTCATAGATGTTACCTGCCCATTTGTAAAAAAGGTACAAAATATAGTTTATGAGTACTACCACAAGGGCTACTCTATTATCATTGTAGGAGATAGAAATCATCCAGAAGTAATAGGAGTAAACGGATGGTGTGATGACACTGCTTATGTGGTAAATTCAATTGAAGAAGCTTATGAATTACCTCAATTAGAAAAGGCATGTGCAGTTGCTCAAACTACTCTCATTGAAAAGCATTGGAAAGATATTTTAGAAGTAATAAAGCTAAAAGTTAAAGACCTTATTTTTTTTAATACTATATGTGATGCTACACAAAAAAGACAAGATGCTGCTGATGAGCTTTCAAAAAAGGTAGATGTAATGTTTGTAATTGGGGGAAAACATAGCTCTAATACTCAAAAACTAAAAAAGATATGTGAAAAAAATTGTAAAAACACTTTTCATATAGAAGATGCAGAGGAATTGACTCTTGAGATGGTAAAAGACCATGAGATTATAGGAGTAACAGCAGGAGCTTCAACCCCCGATTATGTGATAGAGGACGTGATAAAAAAAATTAGATTTTTAAAAGGGGAAGATGGGGATGAGTGATTTTTTAGAAGGTTATACTTTTAAGACGTTGCGACCTGGAGACATTGTCAAGGGAAAAGTGATAAAAGTTTCTGATGAGGGGATTATTGCAAATATTGACTATAAATCAGATGCTTTTGTGCCTAAAAATGAACTTTCTTTAAATCCTAATTTTGATGTAAAAAAGACCTTCAATGTTGAGGATGAGTTAAATTTATATATAATAAGTGTGGAAAATGATGAAGGAAACGTATTAGCCTCTAAAGTTATGGCTGATGATAAACTGAGCAGAGAAAAAATTGAAAAAGCCTATAAAAATGAAGAGATAATTGAAGGAGAAGTTATTGAGGTTGTAAAAGGCGGAGTGATTGCCTACTCATTAGGAGCTAAGGTTTTTATTCCTGCTTCTCAACTGGAATTACATTATGTCGATAAATTAAATGAATATTTAGGTAAAACTTTGCGGCTTCGAATAATTGAGTATATTCCCGGCAAGAAGATTGTTGGATCTCAAAAAGAAGTACTGAAACTAGAAAGAGAAAAAGTTAAAAAAGCGCTTTTATCTAATTTGAAAGAAGGAGACATAGTAGAAGGAAAAGTAAAAAACATAATAGATAAGGGAGCTTTTGTAGACATAGGAGGTTTTGATGGTTTTATCCCTCTAAGTGAAATTAGCTGGGAAAGAATTAAAAATCCGCGAGAAGTATTGGGAATTGGAGATAAAGTCTCGGTTTATATATTAAATGTGGATGAAAAAAAAGAAAAAATTACTTTGAGCCTGAGAAAAGTATTGCCAGATCCGTGGGAGAATGCAGAAACAAAATATCACGAAGGAGACGTGCTAAAGGGAACTGTTACTAATATTACGCCTTTTGGAGTATTTGTACAGCTAGAACCAGGGATAGAAGGATTGATTCATAAAAATGATTTAGAAAATAGTATCAAAACATACAAAATAAATGATACTATAAAAGTAGAAATATTGAATATAAACCAACAAGATAAAAAAATAAATCTTAAAGAAGTGCCTCTTGAAGAAGAAGATATTCCAGAAATAGAGCATCAAGAGCTTAGAATCACCTTAGGAGAAATATTTAATAAAAATTTTTAAACTGTCATGTAAAAAACCTTGACAAAAGAAAAAAATCTGCTAAAATTAAAATCATTGAATGTATACATTATTTTAGTAAAGGAGGCACGATACAAAATGAATGCTTTGGGTCGCCACATTTTGGCAGAAATTTATGGGTGCGATAGCAATATTTTAGACAACTTGGAATTAATCGAAGACATAATGGTTCAGTCTGCAATAGTGACAGGCGCAGAGATACGGGAAGTTGCTTTCCATAAATTTAATCCCCAGGGCGTAAGCGGAGTAGTGGTCATATCAGAATCTCATATAACTATCCATACTTGGCCAGAACTGGGTTATGCCGCGGTTGACGTATTTACTTGTGGTGATGATGTCAATCCGTGGGATGCCTGTAACTATATAGCGAAAATGTTAAGAGCACAAAACATGACTGCAACAGAGGTCAAACGTGGAGTCTTTGAAAAACCAGTGAAGGTGGTTAATTACTGATTAAACTTCAAAATATGAAGGATCTGGCTTGTTTGTGGCTTTTAAAGCCACTTTTTTCTATAATTAGGGGTGAACATATTTATGGTAGGTTATGAGGACTTTGTTAAAAAAATACATAAATTGACTGGAATAGATTTATCTTTATACAAAGAAAAGCAGATGAAAAGAAGATTAGAATCTTTAATCACTAGTCACAAATTTAGCTCTTATGAGGAATATTTTAATGAACTCTCTGTTAATAAGACATTATATGAAGAGTTTCTAAATTATATTACTATTAATGTGACAGAATTTTTTAGGAACCCTTCACAGTGGGAAATCTTAGAGAAAGACCTTTTACCTGACATTATAAAAAAAAGTTTTAGAGTCTGGAGTGCAGCTTGTTCTACTGGAGAAGAACCTTATTCTGTAGCCATGCTTTTAACAAAGTTTATAGATTTAAAAGATGTGACAATTATTGCTACAGACATAGATGGAAGAGTATTGGAAAAAGCTAAAAAAGGTATATATTCGGCTGAGAGTGTAAAAAAAGTACCTCAAGAATATTTAAAAAAATTCTTTAGAAAAATTGATGACAAAAGTTATCAGATAAGTGAAGATATTAGAAAAAGCGTACAATTTGAAAAGCATGACTTGTTAAATGATGAATATCCTAAAAATATAGATTTATTAATTTGTAGAAATGTGTTAATATATTTTAATGATACAGCTAAAGATAAAATATATAAAAAATTTTATGAGTCTTTAAATGATAACGGTATATTTTTTGTAGGTAGCACAGAGCAGATAATATTGCCATATAGATACAATTTTGAACCAATTAAAACTTTTTTCTACAAAAAAATTATTCCACAGGGATAAAAGAGGTGTTAATAATAATGCCTACCAATATTTATGTGACTGAAGAAGAATTAAAAAAACAAGAAAAAATAATGAAAGAAATTGCAGAAGAAAATAAGGGTAAAAACCTTTATTATCACATTGAAACTTACGGCTGCCAAATGAATGTCCATGATTCGGAGAAATTGGCAGGTATGCTAGAAAAGATGGGATATAAATATACTGAAAATCTGGAACAAGCTGATGTTTTACTTTTTAACACTTGTGCTGTAAGAGAACATGCTGAAATAAGAGTATTGGGAAGAGTATCACAAATGAAAGAATTGAAGGCTAGAAATCCTAATTTAATTATTGGTGTATCTGGCTGTATGATGCAAGAAAAAAATGTAGTAGAAGCTATTAAAGAAAAATATTCCTATATAGATATTGTTTTTGGCACTCATAATATATATAAATTTCCACAGCTTTTATGGGAGGCTTTGAACTCTCAAGATATAGTTATAGATATTATAGAAGATACAAAAAATGTAATTGAAGAGTTACCTGTCAAAAGGGACAGCAATTTAAAGGCATGGGTTAATATTATTTATGGTTGCAATAATTTTTGCACCTATTGCATAGTACCCTATACAAGAGGCAGAGAAAAGAGCAGAAAGCCAGAAGATATAATAGCAGAAGTAAAAGAATTAGCCCAAAAAGGGTATAAGGAAATCACTTTATTAGGGCAAAATGTAAATTCTTACGGAAAAGACCTTGATGAAGATATAACTTTTGCAAAACTACTTTACAAGCTAAATGATATTGAAGGAATTGAGAGAATAAGGTTTATGACCTCTCATCCTAAAGATATTTCCGATGAATTAATATATGCCATTAGGGATTTAGATAAAGTTTGTGAACATTTGCATTTACCTGTACAAGCTGGTAGCAACAAGATTTTAAAAAAGATGAATAGAAAATACACCAAAGAACACTATTTAGAAATTATTGACAAAGTAAGAAGTAACATTCCAGATATTGCGATAACAACAGATATAATCGTAGGTTTTCCAGGTGAAACAGAAGAAGATTTTTTGGAGACGTTGGATTTAGTAGAAAGAGTGCGATTTGATGCCGCTTATACTTTTATTTACTCTAAAAGAGCAGGCACTGTTGCGGCAAATATGCCAGACCAAGTAGATGATGCTGTAAAACATGAGCGTTTAGAAAGACTTATAGAGTTGCAAAACAAAATCAGCTTAGAAAAAAGTGCAGAATTGAGAGGAAAAATTGTGGAAGTATTGATAGAAGGAATTAGTAAAAGAGACAGTAATAAATTGACCTCTCGAACTCGAACCAATAAAGTAGTCCACTTTGTGGGAGATGAAAGCCTTATCGGCAAACTTGCTAATGTTAAAATAACTGAAACAAAGGCTTGGACAATGCAGGGAGAATTAGTAGAAGTTATAAGATAAAACTGCGCCTATATGGGCGCTAATTTTTATGATATAATAAAGAGGAGTCGGAGGTGCAAAAAAATGGCCGTCACTCCAATGATGGAACAATATCTTAAAATAAAAGAAAAATATAAAGATGCAATACTCTTTTTCCGCCTAGGAGATTTTTATGAGATGTTTTACGAAGATGCGGAAATTGCTGCTAAAGAGCTTGAAATAGCTTTGACAGGGAGAGACGCAGGAACGGAAGAAAGAGCCCCAATGGCTGGTGTTCCTTACCATGCAGCAGACTTTTATATAGACAAGTTGATAAAGAAAGGATATAAAGTTGCTATTTGTGAACAATTAGAAGACCCTGCAAAAGCAAAAGGATTGGTAAAAAGAGATGTAGTAAGAATATATACTCCGGGGACAATAATAAATCCTGAATCAATGGATGAAAAAACAAATAACTACCTTGTGTCTGTTTTTAAAGGAAGGGACAATTATGGAATTTGTGCTGTTGATGTAACAACGGGAGATTTATACGCTACAGAACTTAAAAATTGTAAAGACATTAAAAGAGTTTATGATGAAATAACAAAGTATGCTCCTTCAGAAATAATCGCTAATGAAGATTTTTTAAAAAATAATAAATACATAAAAATTTTCAAGAATAATAACTGTGCTGTAAATATCTATGAAAAGCAGCTTGACTATGAAGAAAAAATTAAATTAATAGAAACTCAATTTAATAAAAAATCCGAAGAATTAGGTATAAAAGATAAGCCTTATATGGCTAATTCGTTAGCGGCTCTTTTTAGCTATTTACAAGAATTACAAAAAACTGCTTTAAAGCATATAAACAAATTGCTTATATATGAAGATAACTCCTATATGGGATTAGACAGCAATGCAATAAAAAATTTAGAAATATTAGAGTCTAATAGAAACAAGTCAAAAAAAGGCTCTTTATTAGGAGTTTTAGATAAAACTGTAACTCCTATGGGAGGAAGGCTTTTAAAAAAATGGCTGGAAGAGCCTTTGCTTAGCAAAGAGCACATTGATGCTCGACTGGAGGCAGTTGAAGAACTTTTTAATGATTATAAAAATCGCCAAGATTTAAAACAATTTTTAAACAAAATATACGATTTAGAAAGATTGGCCAGCAAAATTGTCTACCAGAGTATTAATCCAAAAGATTTTATTTCTATAAAGCTATCTCTGCAAAATTTGCCTTACATCAAAGAAATATTAGAAAAGTTCAATTCAAGGCTTTTAAAAGAGATATGCGAGAAATTTGATACTTTACAAGATATATACGAATTAATAGATAAGTCGATAAAAGATGACCCTTCTACTCAATTAAAAGAAGGAAATATCATAAAAGGCGGGTATAATGAAATAGTAGATAAGCTAAGAAAGGCTTCAACAGAAGGTAAAAATTGGATCGCAAATCTTGAGGCTGAAGAAAGAGAAAAAACAGGCATTAAGAACTTGAGAATAGGTTACAACAAAGTTTTTGGCTATTATATTGAAGTTACAAAATCTAATATACCACAGGTTCCTGAAAGATACATACGAAAACAAACTTTGGCAAATGCAGAAAGGTATGTGACACCTGAGCTTAAAGAAATAGAAGAGACTATATTAGGAGCAGAAGAAAAATTAATTGAGCTTGAATATCAGCTTTTTAACGAAATAAGAGAAAAAGTAGAACTACAAATTGTAAGAATACAAAACACAGCAAAATATATAGCCACAATAGATGTACTCATTTCCTTTGCAGAAGTTGCGGAAACAAATAGATATATAAAACCGATAGTAGATTATAGTGACAGAATAGTCATCAAGGAAGGGAGACATCCAGTAATAGAGACTATTTCTGATGAATCTTTTGTAGCAAATGATATAGATATTGGTCCTGAAAATCCTATCATGATAATAACGGGACCTAATATGGCTGGTAAATCTACTTACATGAGACAGGTTGCTTTAATTGTACTGATGGCGCAGATAGGCTCCTTTGTCCCTGCTTCTTACGCTAAAATTGGGATTGTAGATAAAATCTTTACAAGAGTAGGAGCATCCGATGACATCTTTGCAGGACAGAGTACTTTTATGGTTGAAATGTCTGAAGTGGCAAATATATTAAAATCTGCCACTAGTAAAAGTTTGATAATACTAGATGAGGTAGGGAGAGGTACAAGCACTTATGATGGTATGAGTATAGCTCATGCAGTTATTGAATATATTCATGAAAAGATAAAGGCTAAAACTTTGTTCGCTACTCACTATCATGAATTGACAAAACTTGAAGGCAAGATGAAGGGAGTCAGGAATTATAATGTTTCAGTAGAAGAAAGAGAAGATGACATAATATTTTTACGGAAAATAGTACCTGGTGGCGCTGATAAAAGCTATGGAATACAAGTTTCAAAATTAGCAGGACTACCTTATAGCATTGTTGAAAGAGCAAAAGAGATATTGAACAGTTTGGAAAATGATAAGGTCATAAAGTCAGAATTAGAAAATGCATCACAGCAACTTGCCTTTACTCAAATAGATATTTTTTCTACGGCAAAGGATTCGCTAATTGATGATATAGCCAATTGCGATGTGGACAACATGACTCCTATTCAAGCTCTAAATTATTTATATGAATTAAAGGAGAAGGCAATCTCCTTGAGGAGCGGAGTATTATGAATAAAATTCATCTTTTAGATGAAAAGACAATAAATAAAATTTCTGCAGGAGAAGTTGTTGAAAGACCTGCCTCTATAGTGAAAGAATTAATTGAAAATTCTATTGACGCTGGAAGCAAAAATATTACAGTGGAAATTTTAGAAGGTGGCATTCCTTATATAAAGGTATCTGACGACGGTTGTGGAATGAATGAAATAGACGCCATTTTAGCTTTTGAAAGGCACGCCACCAGCAAGATAAAATCTGACAATGACCTTTATAGTATAGGGACATTAGGTTTTAGAGGAGAGGCCTTAGCTAGTATTGCGGCAGTTTCCCATGTAACTTTACAGACTAAAGAAGAAGGAGCTTTATTTGGTACTAAAGTTGTTGTGGAAGGTGGGAAGGTAGTAGAAAAAACTACTTGTGGTTGTGCAAAAGGATGTAGTATTGAAGTAAGAGATGTGTTTTTTAATACGCCGGCACGAAGGAAGTTTTTGAAACGTCCTTCAACAGAGAGTATGTATATAACTGATGTTGTAACTAAATTGTGCCTTTCCCATCCTGAAGTTTCTTTTAAATATGTAAAAGACAGGAAACTACAGTTTATAACATCAGGTAATGGAAATATAGAAGATGTAATTTTGAGGCTTTTTGGAAATGAAGTCTACTCTTCTCTTATGTCAGCTTCTTTTGAAAGTGAAGATTTGAAATTAAAGATTTTAGCAGGTAAAAATTCTTTAAATTATTCAAATAGGAATATGCAATTTTTCTATGTAAATGGAAGATACGTAAAAAATAAGACCCTCTCGGCCGCTGTAGATGAAGCTTTTAAGACTTATATACCTGTGAACCGATATCCTGCTGTTTTTTTGTACATGGAAATAGACCCAAGGCAGATTGATGTGAATATACATCCTTCAAAATTAGAGATAAAATTTTCAGATGAAAGAAGAATTTTTGAAGCTGTTTATAAAACTATAAAGGATAGCCTTCATAAATACAACTTGATACCAGAAGTAAAAATTGAAGAAAAGAAAAATATCTTTGAAATTGAAACTCCAACTATTTCAGCTGAGCAGACGAAATTATACTTTACTTCTTCTGATAAAGAAGTAGAAAAGGAAAAAAAGAAATTTGACAATGAATTTAAAGGTAAGAATGTTTTTTTAAAAGATAATGTATTAAAAGAAAATAGTAAAAATAGTAGTTTAGATAACCATTTGGCTGTTTATGAGGAATATGAACATGAAAAAGAAGAAATAAATAAAAATGACCTTGCTAAAAAAATAAGTGATATAAGAATAGTGGGCACATTATTTTCTACTTATATAATCGTAGAAAAGGAAGATGTATTCTATATAATTGACCAACATGCTGCCCACGAAAGGATTTTATATGAAAAATTTACTTCCCAATATGAAAAAATTCAAACAAGGCAGGTAACATTTCCTATTGTAGTAGAATTACAACCAAGAGACTTAGAACTTGTTCATCAAGAAAAAGAGCTTTTAAATAAATTAGGTTATGTATTTGAGGAATTTGGGAACAATTCTATAATATTAAGAGAAGTGCCTGTAATTTTAGGACAGCCAGAAGCAAGGCAGTTATTTATAGATATAGTGGAAAAACTTAAAGATAAGGAACTTGTCAATAAAATATCCTTAAAAGAAGAAAATATTATAATGATGGCTTGTAAAGCTGCAGTAAAAGCTATGGATAATTTATCTGAAAAAGAAATTAATAAACTTTTTGATGACTTAAAAATTACAGAAAATCCTTATACTTGTCCTCACGGAAGACCTGTTATAATCGCTATAACAAAAACTCAGTTAGAAAAGATGTTTAAAAGAATTATGTAATATAAGGGTGATGGGATGGCTATACAAATTGTGCTTATTGTTGGGCCCACAGCCTCTGGCAAGTCTAAATTAGCAGTAGACGTGGCAAAAGAATTTAATGGAGAAATCATTTCTGCTGACTCTATGCAAGTTTATAAGTACATGGATGTTGGTACAGCAAAAATTACAAAGGAAGAAATGCAAGGCATCCCTCATTATTTGATAGATATTGTAGAGCCAGATCAAGAGTTTAGTGTAGCAGAATATGAAAAAAGAGCGAAAGAGATTATAAAGGATATTTACAAAAGAGGGAAACTTCCTATAATTGTAGGGGGAACTGGTTTATATATCAATTCAATAATTTACATCATGCACTTTTCTGATTTTGAAGGAAGCAAAGAATTTAGAGAGAAAATGAAAGAATTAGCAAATACTTATGGCAGTCAATATCTTTATGAAAAATTAAAAAGTGTGGACCCAGAGGCGGCAAAAAAAATACATCCAAATGATATTAGAAGAATCATCAGAGCTTTAGAAGTTTATGAATTTACAGGGAAACCTATTTCTTACTATCAAAAAATGAGTGGTATGCGTTTAAATCCAGAGTATCAGCCTATAATGATAGGGCTTAATTTCAGAGACAGACAAATTTTATACGATAGAATTAATCAAAGAGTGGATGAAATGATAAAAAATAATTTGGTTGAAGAAGTGGTAAACTTGCTAAAAATCGGGTATAATAAAGACAGTACTGCTATGCAGGCTTTAGGATATAAAGAAATTGTCGAATATTTAAAAGGAGAGATTTCTTTAGAAGAAGCTATTGAAAAAATTAAAAAAGGGACAAGGAGGTATGCAAAAAGACAGATCACCTGGTTTAAGGGTTATGACTTTATCAAATGGTTTTTTGTAGATGACTATAAAAATTATGAAGAACTCAAGAAAAATATTATTAAATATTTAGCAGGAAAATTAAATTTTTGATAGAATATAACTAATGATACATATTAAAGAAGGGGGATAAAGATGGCAAGTTCAAAAGCAGCTATTAATTTACAGGATATCTTTTTAAATCAAGTGAGGAAAGAGCATGTACCAGTAACTGTCTACTTAATCAACGGATTTCAATTAAAGGGTTTAGTGAAAGGATTTGATAATTTTACAGTGGTGTTGGAGTCAGAGAACAAACAGCAACTTCTTATCTACAAACATGCTATTTCGACAATTACACCTCAAAAGCCTGTGATCTTCTCTGCTTCTGATAAAGATGAGAAGAGAGAAGAGTGAAAAAAACAAAAAAACAGTATTAGGGCAACTAATACTGTTTTTTTGAAATAATAAAGTAAGGGAGTTTGCCAAAATGAAGATTGGTTTCATAGGTGTTGGCAATATGGGCCTTGCCCTTATAAAGGGCATATTAAAAGCGGATTTTATAGAGGCAGAAGATCTAATTCTTTACGATCCAGTGAAAGAAAAAACAGCGGGATTAGAGAAAGAATTTGGAGTTGCTATTGCAAAAGACAATATTGATTTAACTGAAAAGTCGGACATTATCATCTTAGCAGTAAAACCTAACATCTACGACGTTGTTTTGGAGGAAATAAGAGCAAAAGTAACTGATAAAAAGATAATAATCATTATAGCTCCAGGTATAACTATAAGCCATGTCAAAGATATTTTAAAAGCAGGAAAAATAGTGAGAACAATACCTAATACTCCTGCTTTAATAGGAGAAGGTGTTACTGCTATAAGTTACTCACAAGAGATACAACAAGAGGATAAAGAAATTGTGGAGAAGATTTTTAAAACCTGTGGGGAAATTGTAGAAGTAGAAGAAAAGTTAATTGATGCTGCAATGGCTGTCTCTAGTTGTAGTCCAGCATTTGTGTACATGTTTATTGAAGCATTGGCAGATGGTGGTGTACTATTGGGATTACCAAGAGATGTTGCGTATAAATTAGCTTCAAAGGCTGTAGCTGGTGCAGGTAACATGGTATTAAAAACAGGTTTTCATCCTGGCCAATTAAAAGACATGGTAACATCTCCAGGTGGTACAACTATTGAAGGTATAAGGATTTTGGAAAAAAATGCAATGAGAAGTGCAGTGATTGAAGCAGTGGCTGCAGCATATCAAAAAACAAAGGGATTGAAGTAAAAATGTCAAATAATATCGATGTTGTTGAAATATACACAGATGGAGCTTGTAGTGGTAATCCTGGTCCAGGTGGCTGGGCAGCAGTTTTACTGTACAAAGGAACAAAAAAAGAAATATCAGGATTTGAAGAAAATACTACAAACAATAGAATGGAATTAAAAGCAGTAATAGAAGGTTTGAAAGCCTTAAAAAGGCCTTGTAAAGTTAATTTATATAGTGATAGTAGTTATGTAATAAATGCCTTTAAAGAAGGCTGGCTTGAAAAGTGGCAGAAAAACAATTGGCTAAAATCAGATAAAACTCCAGTAGAAAATCAGGACTTGTGGAAGGAGCTTTTAGAGATTTCAAAAAATCATCAAGTCAATTGGATTAAAGTAAAGGGCCATGCAGATAATGAATACAATAATTTATGTGATAGACTGGCTACAGAGCAAATAAAAAGAAATACCAGACAAAACCCCAAGGAGTGAATTTACAAATTTCCTTTGGGGTTTTGTTTATATGGTGTAAAATAATTAAGGCAAGGATGCCGAAGTTATACCAAAAAATACTTGATTTTGGCTCAGAAATTATGTTATGATATATACAAGTAATTATACGAAATAGTTATTTCGTATAATTAGGATTGTAGAAAGGAGTTTTGAAAATGTCTAATGAAATTTCTAATAATACTTCCAATAATGGTTCTATTAAATATCCCCCTCTTCTTGAAGAATTTTTAAACTACTTCTCAACTGTAAAAGCCCGCTCTTATAATACTGTAAAAGCTTATGCCTATGATTTAGTTTTGTTTTTGCGTTTTTTAAAGCAAAGGCGCGGAAAAGTTAGTCCTGATGTTGAATTTGATGAAATAGATATCTCTGATGTGGATGTTGATTTGATAGAGTCTGTTGATTTAAACGACTTATACGCCTATCTTAACTTTGTGGCTAACGAAAGGTCTAATACTCCCCATGCTCGTGCTCGAAAAGTAGCAAGTTTAAGGTCTTTTTATAACTATCTTTATAAAAAAGCTAAGGTGCTAAGCAAAAATCCTACTCAAGAATTAGAGTCGCCAAAACTTTCTGTAAGACAGCCTATTTACCTCACCCTTGATGAAAGTAAAAAACTTTTAAATTCCATAGATGGACCTTTTAAAGAAAGAGATTACGCAATTATCACTTTGTTTTTAAACTGTGGGCTCAGAGTTTCTGAACTGGTGAATATAAATTTAGACGACATAAAAGATGATAAACTAACTGTTATAGGAAAAGGAAATAAACAAAGAACAGTTTATTTAAATGATGCCTGTATTAATGCAATAAATACATATTTGAAGGTAAGACCTAAAGAAGGAGTCAAAGATAAAAAGGCTTTGTTTTTGAGCAAAAGGCTTAAACGCATAAGTGTTAAAACTGTACAATATACCGTAAAAAAACATTTAAAAAATGCTAATTTAGAAGGAAAAAAATATTCTGCCCATAAATTGCGCCATACAGCCGCGACTTTGATGTACAGATATGGTAATGTAGATATAAGGACTTTACAAAAGCTCCTAGGGCATTCTAACGTGTCTACGACGCAAATTTATACCCATGTAGATGATTCGCAATTAAAAGAAGCTGTAAATAAAAACCCTTTATCACAAAAGGAAGATTGAAAATAAAATTCAAGAGGAAAATCTTTCCTCTTGAATTTTATTTCGTAGCTTATTCTTCTTTGTAAATATTATTTAAAGCAATAGCCATTGCCAATTTTACTTGAGGATAAGTAAGACCACCTTGCACGTATGCGATATAAGGTTCTCTTATAGGGGCATCTGCACTTAACTCTATAGAAGATCCTTGTATAAATCCTCCTGCTGCCATTATGACTTTATCCTGATATCCTGGCATGTCCCACGGCTCAGGAATTACATGAGAGTCTACTGGGGACCCCATTTGTATTCCCTGGATAAAAGATATCAACTCTTCAGCAGTTTTAAATTTGATAGCTTGAACTATGTCAGTTCTTTCTTCGTCATATTTTGGAGTAACTTCATAGCCTAAGTCTGACATAATTTTCGCTAAAAGAACAGCTCCTTTTAAAGCTTGTCCTACCACTTGAGGTGCAAAAAATAACCCTTGTAAAATCAATCTATTTAAATCTAAAGAAGGACCTACCTCTTTTCCTATGCCAGGGGCATATAGCCTATAAGAAGCATTTTCAACTAATTCCTTTTTTCCTACTACATATCCACCTGTAGGGGCAATTCCCCCACCTATGTTTTTTATAAGAGAACCTGCTATAATGTCGGCTCCTACTTCTGTTGGTTCTTTTATCTCAGTAAATTCTCCATAGCAATTATCTACAAATATGATTACATCTTCTTTTACCTTTTTAATTTCACTAATTGCCTTTTCTATATCTTCTATCTTCAAAGACTTTCTATAGTCATACCCTTTTGATCGTTGAATCATCACCATTTTAGTTTTTGAGGTTATTGCTTTTTTTACACTTTCTATATCTATTTTTCCATCATTAAGGAGGGGAATTTCTTTATATATAACTCCGTATTCTTTTAAACTTCCCCTCCCCTCCCCTTTTATCCCTATTATTTCTTCTAACGTATCATAAGGCCTCCCACAAGCTGAAATTAGCTCTTCATTTGGTTTTAAATTGCCAAATAGACATAATGCTATAGCATGAGTTCCAGAAACGATTTGAGGCCTTACTAAAGCGTCTTCTGCGGCAAATATTCCTGCATATATCTTTTCGATTGTCTCTCGCCCGATGTCACCATATCCATAGCCAGTTGTGCCATTAAAATGGATATCGCTTAATTTGTTCTTTTGGAAATGATATATGACCTTATACTGATTGTACTCTACAGTCTTATCAATCTTTCTAAATACAGGATAACAATCTTTTTCTGCTTTTTCTATAACTTCGATTATTTTTGAGTTTATATGGAAATTGTTCTGCAAAAATTTTTTTGTGTCCATTTTCTCAGTCCTCTCTAATGTCTATACTGTCTATTGTTATTAAATCTTCTTTGGTTATATTTATTTTGTTTAAAACTCTTACAGCCTGTTTTCTAATTGCTCTTTCTATGATATTCCTTACAAGGCGCGCGTTTCCTATTTCTCTTGAATTGTCGTCACGAATCAATATTTTCATTAATTTTCTCTTTGCACTTTCTGTAAGCTTATATTGCCTGTTTTTTACCATGACTTCCGCAATCTGAAGAAGTTCATCTATAGTATAATCAGGAAAATCTATCTGGATTGGAAACCTGGAGCGAAGTCCGGGATTGGTATTTAAAAAATATTCCATTTCGTGTTTGTAACCTGCTAATATAAGTATAAATTTATTCCTATTGTCTTCCATTTCTTTGACAAGAGTATCAATAGCTTCTTTGCCAAAGTCTTTTTCTCCACCCCTTGCCAAAGAATAAGCTTCATCTACAAACAAAATTCCTCCCAAAGCTTTTTTTACATTTTCACGGACTCTGTGAGCAGTATGTCCTATGTATTCTCCTACTAGATCAGCTCTCTCTACTTCAACTACATGGCCTTTTTCTAAAACTCCTATACTTTTTAAAAGTTTTCCTAATATCCTTGCTACAGTAGTTTTGCCTGTTCCTGGATTACCTTTAAATATCATATGTAATACTATAGGTTCAGTGGCTAATCCTTCCTTTTTACGCTTTATTTGCAGTTGCGAGAAAGCGTAAATTTCTTGTATAATTTCTTTCACTTTATTAAGGCCTATCAAAGAATTTAGCTCTTTTAAAGCTTCTTCTTGTAATTTTTTATCATCTACAGTTGTTGTAACTTCTTTAGGTTTATCTTCTGACTTTTTTTCTATTTTATATCCTTCAAAGAAAACTGGCCATATTCCCATCTACCACCACATCCCAATACCATTTTTATTGTTATTCTATGATATTGGGATGTGGAAAGTGAAAAAATTTTACACTTCTACTTTTGCTTCTACATCTTCTTTAAAATCTGCTAAAATAGGGTTTACAATTTCCTTAATGTATTCTTCAGTCTGGCTTACAGCTCTTCCGGTAAATTTTATAGGGTCAACTAATTCTTTAATTTCTTCTTGGGAAAGTTTAAATCTTTGGTCATTTTGTATATAATCAAGCAACCTATTTTCTTCTCCATTTTTAACTTCTTCTGCCGCTTTTAAGGAGTATACTCTTATAGCTTCATGTAACTCTTGTCTGTCCCCACCTTTAAGTACTGCTTCCATTAAAATCTTTTCTGTAGCCATAAAAGGCAATTCCTTCATCACATTTTTTTCAATTACTTTTTTGTTTACTTTTAAACCAGACGCAATGTTTATATAAAGATTTAATATAGCATCTGTGGCAAGGAACATTTCGGGTATTACAATTCGCCTGTTAGCTGAATCATCTAAAGTTCTTTCAAACCATTGAGCAGAAGAAGTAATAGATGCATTTAAAAGTGTGACAATAACATACCTACTTAAAGCTGCCATTCTCTCGCTTCTCATAGGATTTCTTTTATAAGCCATTGCAGAGGAGCCTATTTGTTTTTCTTCAAAGGGCTCTTCAATTTCTCTTAAATGTTGCAAAAGCCTTAGGTCGTTGCTGAATTTGTGAGCACTTTGAGCAATACCGCTTAAAACAGACAAGAGCATAAAGTCATATTTTCTCGTATAAGTTTGTCCTGTCACAGGGAAGGACTTTTTATATCCCATTTTTTCTATTACTAATCTGTCTAGCTCTTTTACTTTTTCTTCATCACCACCAAAAAGTTCCATAAAACTTGCTTGTGTACCAGTGGTGCCTTTTACTCCTCTTAACATTATGTTTTCTCTTCTATATCTTAAATCTTGTAAATCGAGAATTAAATCTTGTATCCAAAGGCATGCTCTTTTACCAACTGTAGTAAGTTGAGCTGGTTGAAAGTGAGTATAACCTAAAGTGGGTAAATCCTTATAAGTTAGTGCAAATTCGGATAAAATTTTTATTACTTTGAGAAGTTTCTTTTCAATTAGTTCAAGAGCTCTATCCATAAGAATTATATCAGTATTGTCATCTACAAAAGCAGAGGTAGCTCCTAAATGGATTATAGGTTTTGCTTTGGGGCACAAAAGACCATAGGCATGTATGTGAGCCATAACATCATGTCGAAATTCTCTTTCGAATTTTTCCGCATCTTCATAGTTTATGTTGTCTATATTTTCTTCCATTTCTTTAATCTGCTCATCTGTAATATTGAGCCCTAATTCTTTTTCGCTTTTTGCCAAAGCTACCCATAATCTTCGCCAAGTTTTAAATTTTTCGTCGTCAGAGAAGATTTGGGCCATTTCTTTGCTAGCATATCTTGTTATTAACGGATTCTGATAAGTATCTCGCATATTTACCTCCTCATTATGCTTTATTTAAAAATTCTTCGATTCTATTTAAGCCTTTTTCAATATTTTCAATGGAAGTAGCATAAGAAATCCTAATGTAATTGTCCATTCCGAAGGGCAAAGCAGGAACAACTGCTACATTTGCTCCTTCAATTAAAGCATTTGCAAAATCTATGGAACCTCTAATAATTTTTCCTTTTATTTCTTTTCCAATGTATTCGTCTATATTTACCATTACATAAAAAGCCCCTTGAGGTTTATTTGATTTTAACCCCTTTATTTTATTTATCCTTTCAACCATATAAATTCTTCTTTTATTGAATTCTTCTGCCATTCTTTTAATAACAGTTTCATCTCCTGATAAAGCGGCTACACTGGCATATTGAGCAATTGAATTGGGATTTGAGGTGGTGTGACTTTGAATGTTTGACATAACCTTTGCAATTTCTAAAGAAGAAGCAGTATATCCAATTCTCCATCCTGTCATAGCATAAGCTTTAGACATACCGTTTACTAAAATTGTCAGTTCTTTAATTTTTTCATTTAAAGAGGCGATACTGATGTGACTGCCTTCATAAATTAATTTTTCGTATATTTCATCTGAAATGACAAAAATATTTGCTTCTTCAATAATTTTTGCAAGTTCTTCTAACTCTTCTTTAGTATACACTGAGCCAGTTGGATTGTTGGGGGTATTTAAAATTAAAGCTTTTGTCTTAGAGGTAATAGCATTTTTTAATTCTTCGGCTGTAATTTTAAAGTCATTTTCTGCTTTTGTTTTTACAAAGACAGGCTTTCCATAAGCCAGCCTTACCATCTCAGGATAGCTTAACCAATAAGGTACAGGAATTATAACTTCGTCGCCAGGATTTAAAATTGCACAAAGAGCGTTATATATAGAGTGTTTAGCACCGTTTGATATGACAATTTGTTCTGGTTGGTATTTAAGGCTGTTATCTTTTAAAAGCTTGTTGCATACTGCTTTTTTTAATTCAGAAATGCCCGAAGAAGGGGTGTATTTGGTGTAGCCTTTTTTTATAGCGTCAATTGCAGCTTCTTTTATGTAATCAGATGTATCAAAATCTGGCTCTCCTACTCCGAAGTCTATAACGTCTACGCCTTGAGCTTTTAGCTGTTTTGCCTTTGCTGTTATTTCTAATGTCATAGAAGGGGTAATTTGTAAGGCATTTTGGGATAAATCCAATTTTTACACCTCCAGAGGATTTCGTTATATGAATCACAATATTATTTTAACTTAATTATTTTGATATTTCTACAAAATTTTTAGCTTTACTTTTCAATATTTTTACATATTCATAGTCTAACTTTATGGTTCCTAAAAGGTCTCTGCCATCTACTTCTATACCGTGAAAATCTGAGCCTCCAGTTATGATTAACTTGTATTTTTTAGCTTTGTTTAAATACTTTTCTACATCTTCAGTAGTGTGTTTTGAATGGTAAACTTCTATTCCTATTAAACCTTTTGGGGCTAATTCCTCAATAATATTATCATCTTGAAGTAAACCGGGATGAGCTAAAACAGTGACACCTCCATTTTCTAAAATAAGGTTTATTGCTTCAAAAGGAGTGATTCTATATCTTTCTACATAAGCAGGAGCACCCACTCCTATGTATTTTTCAAAAGCTTCTTTTACACTTTCTACATAATTCTTTTTTACCATGGCTCTTGCTATATGAGGTCTTCCTATGAATTTTTCACTTGTGAATTCCAATACGTCTTCTATAGAAATATCAATCCCTAATTCATTTAATTTTTTTAAAATCGCTTTGGCTCTATCATTTCTCAACTTTTTCATTTCTTCCAACTTTTCAAAAAATTTTTTATCTTTGTAATTTATAAAATAACCTAAAATATGAACTTCTTGATTTTGATAATAGCAATTAAACTCAATTCCAGGAATAACTTCAATCTCATATTTAGCAGAAGCTTCCATGGCTTCTTCAAGCCCATCAACTGTATCGTGATCTGTCAGAGAAATACAGCTAAGTCCATGTTCTTTTGCCAATCGAACTACTTCAGATGGTGAATTAGTTCCATCGGAAGCTTTTGAATGCATGTGAAGGTCTGCAAACATTATATCCCAACCTTTCCTCTAAATTTTACCTTTACAATTTAAAATAACCTGCAAAATGCAGGTTATTTTTTATCGTGGCTCTACAATTAACTTTATTGCTGTCCTCTCTTCACCGTCTATTTCAATGTCTGTAAAAGCAGGAATGCAAATTAAGTCAATTCCGCTGGGAGCTACAAACCCTCTTGCAATTGCAACAGCTTTTACAGCTTGATTTATTGCACCTGCACCTATTGCTTGTACTTCTGCACCTCCACGCTCCCTTAACACCCCTGCCAACGCTCCTGCTACAGCATTTGGATTAGATTTTGCTGAAACTTTTAATACTTCCATTGTTTTTCCCCCTTAAAGACAAATGATTTTCTCTTTGTTAATATTCTACATTTGTTTTAAAAATCCTCCTTTTTATGCATAAATTTTATTAATGCGTTCTATGCTATAGCATTTTCCTGTTATTTCATCTACAGAAATTACAATGGCATTTATCTGGGCAGGACCTTTTTTTGCAACTTCAAAGCGTACAGGTACAGAAGATGTAAATTTTTTAATTATTAATTCTTTATCTATTCCCAATATAGAATCACTAGGACCTGTCATACCCACATCAGTTATATAAGCTGTCCCATTTTGTAATATTTTCTCATCTGCCGTTTGTACGTGAGTATGAGTGCCAAACACACAACTTACTTTTCCATCTAAAAAATATCCCATTGCTATTTTTTCAGAAGTAGCTTCTGCGTGAAAATCTACGAGGATTATATTCGTCTCTTTTTTTAGTTTTTCTACTTCTTCTAAAGCTACAAAAAAAGGATTTCTATTACAAGGCATAAAAGTAGTTCCCTGTAAATTTATAATACCAATTTTTGAATTTTTAAAATTAAGTGCTATAGAACCTCTGCCAGGTGTTTCCTCTAAATAATTGGCAGGTCTTATAATTCGCACTTCTTCATCAATAAATTTTAATATTTCTTTTTGATCCCACACGTGATTTCCCATTGTTAATGCAGAAATTCCCATTTCAAAAAGTTCATCAGCAACTTTGCGAGTCAGTCCATTTCCTCCGGCAGCATTTTCTCCATTCGCTATAACTATGTCAATATTGTATTCTGATATTAATTCTTGTAAGTGCTCTTTTAATATGTTTCTACCTGGTCTTCCAACTATATCGCCGATGATAAGTATCTTCATTCTTAACCTCCAAAAAATAATTTTCTTAAACTTATTATTACACAAACCTGGCTATTAAAACAATAGCTAATGAAAATTTATGATGAAACTTTTAAAGCGTGCTTATCGCACGCTTTTTTTCAATCCTTTATTTTGCATAATCTACAGCTACTGTCTCTCTTATGACAGTCACTTTGATTTGACCTGGATATTCAACTTCTTCTTCAATTTTTTTGCTTATATTTCGCGCTAAAATGACAATATCATCATCATCGACAATTTCAGGTTTTACCATTATTCTGATTTCTCTTCCTGCTTGTATAGCATAAGACTTTTCTACACCTTCAAAAGAATTAGCAATTTGTTCTAACTTATCTAAACGCTTAATATAGGCCTCTAATGCTTCTCGTCTTGCACCTGGCCTTGCAGCAGAAATAGCATCTGCTGCTTGTACTAATACTGCCTCAACAGTCTGAGGCTCTACATCATTATGATGAGCCATTATAGCATGAATAACAGCATCAGATTCATGATATCTTTTAGCCAGTTCTGCACCTATCATGACATGAGGGCCTTCCACCTCATGGTCTACGGCCTTACCTATATCGTGTAAAAGTCCTGCTCTTTTGGCAACTAGTGCATCTGCACCTAATTCATAAGCCATAAGTCCTGCCAAATGAGCTACTTCGATTGAATGCTTTAAGACGTTTTGACCGTAGCTAGTTCTAAATTTAAGTCTTCCTAATAACTTAATCAGCTCGGGATGCAAACCGTGAATTCCTACTTCAAAAGCCGCTTCTTCTCCTGCTTTGAGTATCATGTTGTCTACCTCTTTTTTAGCCTTTTCCACCATTTCCTCTATTCTTGCAGGATGTATTCGCCCATCTTCGATTAATTTTTCCAGCGCAATCCGCGCAACTTCTCTTCGTATAGGGTCAAAACCTGAAATGACAACAGCTTCAGGAGTATCATCTATTATAAGGTCAATTCCCGTCAATGTTTCTATTGTCCTTATATTTCTACCTTCCCTACCTATTATGCGACCTTTCATTTCATCATTGGGAAGGGTAACAACAGACACAGTTGTTTCTGCAGCATGATCAGCTGCACAACGTTGAATGGCATTGCCAATTATTTCTCTTGCTTTCATTTCTGCTTCTTCTTTAGCTTTGTTTTCCATTTCTTTAATCATTACAGCCATTTCATGTTGTATATCTTTTTGAACATTTTCTAATAAAATGGCTTTTGCCTCTTCACGGCTTAGTCCCGAAATTCTTTCTAATTCTTCTATTTCCTTTTGATAGAGTAAAGAAATTTGTTCCTCCAATTGTTGAATTTCTTTTTGCTTTTCTTCTAAAAAACTTTCTTTTTGTTCTAAAGTTTCAGCTCTTTTATCCAAGGTTTCTTCTTTTTGAAGGAGTCTTTTTTCTAAACGCTGTAATTCACCTCTGCGATCCCTTATTTCTTTTTCTAAATCGGTTCGCATGCGGTGAATCTCTTCTTTAGCTTCTAATAAGAGCTCTCTTTTTTTATTTTCAGCATCTCTTTTTGCACTTTCTAATATGGTCCGCGCTAAATTTTCTGCGCTTTTTATTTTGGATTCTGCAATAATCTTTCTTGCCAAATAACCAATTAGAAAGCCGACCGCTATTGCAATAAGTGCTGTGATTATCAATTGAACATGGCTAATACTCTTACACCTCCTTAGTAGATATTCATATAGGTCTTTGCAGAATCACAAAATCCTTATGGATTAAGGGATTCTGCTATATATTTTCAAAGGAATTCCTCCACTTTCGTCGAATTTATATAAAAGACCAAATCACGAAAAGAAAGGGAGGAAATCCTATGAAAATCAAAGCTAAACAACTTTCTCTCTCCGATATTTACGATGATGTTCAATCCTTCTTTGAAGAAGATAAACCCAAGTTTATTAAACTCTTTGATTCCTTTATTGATTTATCTGAACTTATTCCACCTTCTTTTTACGCCCATTATTATTCTCACTTCGGGCGTCATAGGGATTTTTCTCTTGAATCTATGCTCACTGCTTTGATTATCCAAAAAATTCTCTCTATCCCTACTGTTCAACTCCTTGTCCATGTTCTTAAGCTATCTAAAGAATTAAGAGAGCTTTGTGGTTTTAAAAGAGTCCCTCATCCTTCTCAATTCTCTAGATTTAAATCCATTTTCCTCAAAGATTTGGAGAATTTCTTCAATAATCTTGTTAATTTAACTGAGCCTATTTGTCAGGCTATTAATCCTTCCCTTTCTAATATCCTCATCGCTGATACTACTGGCTTTGAACCTTATGTCAGAGAAAATAATCCTAAGTTCTTTGATTCCCTTTATAGAAATATTAAAAAGTTCTCTAAATCTAATCCTGATTTTGATGCCCACTCTTATGCTTGTTCTAAAATGCCTAAGTTCGCTCACTCTAATCCTGATGCTAAATTCTCTTATATTAATGGCCATTATTGTTACTCTATCAAAGCTACCATCCTCACTAATGGCTTAGGCATTATTCAGCATATTAGTTTCTATGACGATGATTCTTTAAATGTCAATACTGCTAAATCTGCTGCCGAGTCTAAAGATTTGTACGATTCTAAGACTTTAATCCCTTCTCTTAAGGAATTCTTTAATTTACATCCTAATTTCTCTTATAGATACTTCTTAGGTGACGCTGGGTTTGATTCTTTTGATAATTACAAATACTTGTTCTCAAAGCTTGGCATAATCCCTATTATCCCTATTAACCCTCGAAATTCTAAAAACTTACCTCAGCCTACTTTTAACTCTGATGGTATCCCTACCTGCCCCCGTGACCCTTCTCTTAAAATGTCCTATGATGGCATCGTCCGGGAAAAAGGTAGAACTACCAGAATTAAATGGCTTTGCCCTATGTCCAAAAAAGTTAGACTAAACGGTAAAACTACTTATATCCTTCAATGTGATAACCCCTGTACCTCTTCTAAATGCGGCAGAATATTTTATACTACCCTTGATATTGATTTTAGAAAAAACACTGTTGTCCCTCGTAACTCTAAAAAGTGGTCCAAACTTTATGAAAAACGCCCTATTATTGAAAAATCTATTTCCCTTTTAAAAAGTTCTATCGCTGTTGATAGCTTTAAACTCATAAATACCAGGTCAATCAAAGCTGATGTTTTTCTTGGGGCTATCACTCAACATATTGGTTTAATTATTACTGCAAAGCTTGGTACTTTTGAACATCCTTTATCTTTGAAAAAACTTTTGGCTTGATGACTTGTTCTTATGGTTTGATTTGTTTGTCACCTTTTTACATTAAAAAGGTGTGTTAAGTATTGTCTTTTTTGAATTTGTATCTTTCTGCCATTTCTCTTTTCCCCTCTTGAACGTGCCTTTAAAATGTAATTTCTTTATTTTGTTCCTTGTAATGTAACTTTTTTACTCTAATATTTATCTCATTTTGCAATCACCTAAGATATTCATATTTTATTTTAGTCCCTTTTCAAAATTATGTCAAGTTATAAATCCTTTTCTTTCAAGGCATCACTAATGTTTTCAATTTGAAACCCGTTGTTGTAAAGATAGTTTTTTAACTTTTTAGTGTCTTCTTGGAATTTTGATTTTTTTTCAATTATTTTTTTTATTATTTCAACTTCTTTTTCTTCAGGATAAAAATTGTTTAAACTTTCTTGGATCAGTTCTTTACTAATTCCTTTTTTTATAAGTTCGTAATAAATTTTTCGCCTACTGTATAGTTGGTTTATTTTTTGTTCTATAAATAATTTAGCGTAAACTTTGTCATTGATATAGTTATAGCTTTTCAGCTTTTCAATAACACTTTTTATAACATTTTCTTCAAAACCTTTCATTTCAAGCTTTTGAAAGAGTTCTCTTTCTGTTAACATTTTTTTTGATAAAAGTTTAAATGCGTAGTCACTCGCTTGTCTTGTTGCAATATAGTTTACATAATAATTATACTGTTCATTATCTATTTCTTTTCCTTTTTCTATGCCTAAATAGCTCAAATCTTCTAAATTGCAACTAAAGGCATATTCTCCATCTATGTAAACATTATATTGCGTTTTTTTCTGCTTTTCGATAGTAGTTATTATCATGCTTATTTCTCCTTTGTAATAAAATAACCCCACAATAAGGGGTCATTCTACTATTGCATCAGGGGAGGATTTTATTTTATTATAAGCTAGATTGAAATTTTCTCTAATTTTTCTTTCAATTTCATCAGCGATTTCTTTGTTTTCTTTTAAAAATTGCTTAGCGTTTTCTCTTCCTTGCCCTAATCGTATATCTCCATAGGAATACCAAGCACCACTTTTTTCAATTATATCTATACTTGTGCCAATATCCAAAATACTTCCTTCCCTTGAAATACCTTCTCCATACATTATATCGAATTCTGCTTGTTTAAAAGGCGGAGCAATTTTATTTTTTACAACTTTGACACGGGTTCTATTTCCGATTATTTCATTTCCTTGTTTTATTGCATCTACTTTTCTCACATCTAGTCTTATTGTAGCATAAAATTTCAGAGCTCTTCCTCCAGGGGTTGTTTCAGGATTTCCAAACAGAACACCTACTTTTTCTCTAAGCTGGTTTATAAAGACCACAATAGTTTTAGACTTACTGGTGACCCCTGCTAATTTTCTCAAAGCTTGAGACATCAATCTTGCTTGAAGCCCTACATGGCTATCTCCCATTTCACCATCAATCTCCGCCTTAGGTACTAAAGCAGCAACAGAGTCTATCACAATTATGTCAACAGCACCACTTCTAACAAGGGCTTCTGCAATTTCTAAGGCTTGTTCGCCCGTATCAGGCTGCGCCACCAATAAATCCTCAATATTGACCCCAAGATTTTTTGCATATACAGGATCAAGAGCATGTTCTGCATCTATAAAAGCACCCGTTCCTCCCATTTTTTGTGCTTCTGCTATCATATGTAGCGCTAAGGTAGTTTTTCCTGAAGACTCAGGGCCAAAAATTTCTATTATCCTTCCCCTTGGAACTCCTCCGACACCTAAAGCAATGTCTAATTCAAGAGAACCTGTAGGTATTACTTCTACATTCAATTTTGCAGTATCTCCCAATCTCATGATAGAGCCCTTGCCAAACTGCCTCTCTATCTGACTTATAGCCATTTCTAAAGCCTTTTGTTTTTCTATCATTTATTATTTACCTCCCAAGAATACAAGGTATTGTATTAAATTAATTATATATTAATGGACATAACTAGTCAATTTTTATTCCCAGAAGATATCTTCTTACAATGTCTAAAGCATGTAGTACTGTCCTTGTCCTTATTTTACTTCTATCACCACTTAACATTAGTTTTTTTACATAGACTTTTTCATTGGTAGCAAAACCCACATACACTAATCCTACGGGCTTTTCAGGTGTTCCACCTGTAGGTCCTGCAATTCCAGTAGTAGACAAACCAAAATCAGCATTGGCCAATTTTCTTATATTTTCTGCCATTTCTTTTGCTGTCTCATGGCTTACTGCTCCATAAGACTCTAAAGTAGATTTTCTAACCCCTAAGATATTTTCTTTAGCTTCATTGCTGTAAGAAACAACACCTAAATTAAAGACTTTTGAAGCCCCTGATACATCTGTTATCTTTTTTGCCAATAAACCACCTGTACAAGATTCAGAGACAGCAAGAGTTAATTTGTTTTTCTGTAGTAATTTTATCACGACTTCTTCCATTTCTTCCTCATCTACAGCGTATATATAGTCACCTATGATACCTCTAATCCTTGATTCCATATCCTCAATCATTTCTAAAATTTCTTTGTCATCATGTCCTTTTGCAGTTATTCTCAAAGTTACGTATCCATCACCTACTAAAGGAGCAACAGTAGGATTAGAATTAAACAAAAGAGGTTTTACCATTTCCTCTACTTTTGATTCACCTAAGCCAAATATTTTGATTACTCGAGACTTTATAGTTTCATTAGTTTTGCTTTTAAGATAAGGATATACAGATTCCTCAAACATCGGAATTAGCTCAGAAGGTGGACCAGGCAAAATTATGATGATTTTGTTATCTTTTTCTATTATACAGCCAGGAGCTGTTCCATTTTTATTTGGCAAGATTTTTGCACCTTCTGGGAAAAAGGCTTGTTTGAAGTTGTTCATGGTAGGTGTTTGTCCTATTTTTTCAAAAAATCTTATTATCTCTTCTTTTGCTTCTATGTTTTCTACAAGAGGAAGACCTAAAAAAGAAGCCACTGTCTCTTTTGTAATGTCATCAACAGTAGGGCCTAATCCACCTGTTGTTATTATAAGGTCAGAGCGGTTAAAAGCGATATTTAAACATTCTTTTAATCTTTCTTCGTTATCTCCAACGTTAGTATGGAAATATATATCTATACCTAAAAGAGCCAATTTTTCAGATAAATATTTGGCGTTAGTATTTAAAATTTGTCCTAATAAAAGCTCTGTGCCAACAGAAATAATTTCTCCTCTCAATTAAAACACCTCTTTAATCTTTGAATAAATTTTTAGATTTTATAATATAATCTACACCCGAATAAATTGTCAAAATTAAAGCTATATACACCATTATAGTGTCGAAAGGAAAATTTATAAGGCTAAAAGGGTAATTATTAAGCATCAGTGCAATTACTGCTATCATTTGAAAAGTAGTTTTGTATTTACCGTAATTGCTGGCAGCAATGACAATTCCCTTATCAGCAGCAACTGTCCTAATACCTGTTATTAAAAATTCCCTTGCTAATATAACTACTACAATCCAACTTTGAATGCGTCCCATTTGCACTAAGGCTATTAGAGCAGAAGAAACCATTATTTTGTCTACCAGTGGGTCCATAAATTTCCCAAAATTAGTTATTTGATTAAACTTTCTTGCCACATATCCATCAAATTTGTCGGTCAATGCTGCAAGTGAAAATATTCCTGCAGCTATAAAATCGTTGTAGGGACCTCTGACAAGCATAAAAAACATAAAAATAGGTATTAAAAAAAGTCTTAACATTGTAAGTTTGTTTGCTAAATTCATTAATATTCCCCCACCAAATCGTACTCATAGGCATCTGTTATAGTTGCTACCACAAAATCTCCAGCTTTGAGTTTTTTGTTGCTTTTTACATAAACAACACCATCAATCTCAGGGGCATCCATATAACTTCTGCCATAATATATTCCATCTTCAAAGCCTTCAATAAGTACCTCTAACTGCTTCCCCACTTTTGAAAGATTATGCTGATAAGAAATTTCTTTTTGTATCTCCATCAACTCTTGTTGTCTTTTAATTTTGACACTCTTTTTAATTTGAGGCTTCATATAATACGATTTAGTTCCCTCTTCTCGAGAATATGTGAAAACTCCTACTCTCTCAAATCTTTTTTCTTTTATGAACTGTTTTAAATCCTCAAATTCTTCTTCTGTCTCTCCAGGGAAGCCTACCATAAAAGTAGTGCGTATTACCATGTTTGGAATGCTACGCAATCTACTTATAACCTCTTCTATTTTTTGTCTATTAGTATTTCTATTCATTCTTTTTAGGACTTCATCATGAGAATGTTGTAGCGGAATATCAATATATTTTACTATTTTTTCATTGTTTTTTATCTCTTCAACAAGTTCTTCTGTTACACTATCAGGATATGCATAAAGTAACCTAATCCACTTTAAACCATCAATCTTAGAAATTTCTTTTAAAAGTTGGGGCAGCATAAATTTTTTATAAACGTCTACTCCATATTTTGTAGTGTCTTGAGCAATGAGTATAAGTTCTTTTGCACCTTTTTTGACGAGTTCCTCGGCTTCTCTAAGTATGTCCTCCATTTTGCGACTTCTGTATCTTCCTCTAATCTTTGGAATTATGCAAAAAGAACAAGCATTGCTGCAACCTTCTGCAATTTTTAAATAGGCGTAATAATTTGGCGTAGTTAAAATGCGCTGTATTCCTTCATCATTTAGTAAATTAGCGTGTCCATATTCTAAAACAGTTTTTCCTTTTTCTATTTCTTCTATTACTTCTGCAATTTTGGGGAAATCTCCAGTGCCAATTACTGCATCTAATTCGGGAAGTTCTTTTAATAATTCTTTATTATATCTTTCAGACAAGCAACCAGTTGCAATAAGGTATTTTAGCCTGCGGTTTTTGAGTTTTCCCATCTCAATGATGTACTCTATCGACTCTCTTTTTGCATCCTCTATAAAGCCACAAGTATTTATAATGAGTATGTCAGCTTTATTTTTATCATTTACTATGTTATAACCTTTTTCTTTTAAAATTGCTAACATTTTTTCCGAATCAACTGTGTTTTTGGGACATCCAAGGGATATAATTCCTACATTTTTCATCTGCATTTCCTTTCTATTTTAAGATTCTTCTAATATTTTTTTTATTTCTTCTTTTGATAGAAGAATTTGCCTTGGCTTAGAACCATCATAACCGCTTATAATACCTTTTTGCTCTAATTGATCTATAATTCGGGCAGCTCTCGCGTACCCAATTCTTAATCTTCTTTGTAACATTGAAATAGAAGCTTGCCCTGTTTCTAAAATTACAGAAATAGCATCTTCTAATAACTCATCCTCTTGTTGTTCAAAAATTTTTCCATTTGTCTTTTCCTCAATTTCTATTTCTTCGTACTGAGGCTTAGAATGATTTTTTAAGAAATTTACTACAGCTTCTACTTCTTCTTCAGAGATAAAAGCTCCTTGAATTCGCATAGGTTTTGCTGCTCCTATAGGGTTAAAAAGCATATCGCCTTTTCCTAAAAGTTTTTCTGCACCTGTCATATCCAAGATTGTTCTTGAGTCAATTTGAGAAGATACAGCAAAAGAAATCCTTGAAGGGATGTTGGCTTTAATAACTCCCGTTATTACATCAACAGAGGGTCTTTGGGTAGCAATGACCAAATGAATGCCAGCAGCTCTTGCCATTTGAGCTAACCTAAATATATATTCTTCTACTTCTGCAGGAGAGACCATCATTAAGTCAGAAAGCTCATCAATTATGATTACAATTTTATATAAGCTGTTTTCTTTGTATTTTTCGTTATAGCTGTCTATATCTCTAACTCCATATTGGGCAAATAAATTATAACGCTTAGTCATTTCTTGTACTGCCCAATTTAAGACACCGGCTGCCTTTTTAGGGTCTGTGACAACCGGAGTTAAGAGATGAGGAATGCCGTTGTAAATATTAAGTTCTACTACTTTTGGATCTATCAATATCATTTTCACCTGTTGTGGAGGGGCTTTGTATAACAAACTCACTATAAGAGAATTTATGCAAACACTTTTACCAGAACCTGTCGCACCTGCAATGAGCAAATGAGGCATTTTAGATAAATCTGCTATGACAATATTACCAGCGATATCCTTTCCTAAACCAATTGCTAAGCCTGATTTAAAATTTCTAAACTTTTTGCTATCTATTACTTCTCTCAAATATACTGGAGCTATTTTATCATTTGGGACTTCTATTCCAATAGCAGATTTACCAGGAATCGGCGCTTCTATTCTCACAGAAGGCGCAGCTAGACTTAAAGCAATGTCATCTGTTAAACTCACAATTCTGCTAACTTTGACTCCTGCACTAGGTTGCAATTCAAAACGAGTAATTGCAGGCCCCTTTGTCACTTGGATAACTTTTGCATCAACTCCGAAGTTTTTAAGGGTGTCTTCTATTTTTTTTACTTTCTCCATTAACACTTCATTTTTTATTTTTGGTGGGGGAATTGCCTCTTTTAAAAGGGTTATAGGAGGAGGAAGATACTCGCTTTCTATAACCTCTTCTTTATCTTTTGTACCTTTTTCATAGATTTTTCTTTCTTCTTCTACTTGTTCAATTATATCGATTGTTCTATTTTTATCTGTTATATTTTCTTCAATTAAAGGTGTGAAATCCTCCTGAGAAGTAGAGGTAGAAATTACTTCCTTCTCATGGTCTGTTTTTTTTATCTTTTTTTTACGTTGTTTAAACTTCTGATAGGAAGATTCCATTAAGTTTACGATAGATACATTTGTAATAAGCACTATAAAAATTGCCAAAGAAGAAAACAATAATATATAGCTTCCTGTGATACCCAAAAGTTTTACTAGAAAATATACCAGTAAGGCAGCAACAACTCCTCCACCCATATTGTTTATACCATTAGTGTAAGCAGCTAAGATATAATTTTTTAATCCTTCATTAGAAGGGAAATAATACAAATGATCTAAACTTATGAGGGTTAGAAAAAGTCCAAAAAGTGCTGCAGCTTTATGTAATTTTATAAAATCTCGATTATTAAAAAGAAACATCAACGCAAATACTAAAAGTAAAGCAGATACAACATAAGAACCTATCCCAAAAGAACCCTTTAAAAAAATTCCTATGTTTTTACCTATAGCACCAGTTGTATCTGTATAAAGGCTTAAAAAAGAAATAAGTGTAAAAGCCAAAAATATAATTCCAATGATTTCGTTTTTGAGAGACTTTTGTTTTTTATCAATCATATATACCACCTGTTTATAATTTCTTCTATAAAAATTTTAGTATTAATTATGTAAAATAGCAACAAAAAAATAGATGTGCTAATTTTTTAAACACATCTATTATAACACAAAAATTTTTCTAATAAATACTTATCATGCTTCCTGGAGTATATTTTGCGTTTAGGTAATCAAAAGGATTAGTAGAATACATTCTTTGAATTATATAATTTCCATTTGAGAGTTTTTCTACTACTAACTGTTTATTCCCCATCTTTAGTTCTATATAATTGGTGGGTATATCTTCTCTTTTTTCAAAAATTAATTCATAGGGAATTATTGTATATAACATTATTCTTCACCTTTCTTTTTTTCTCTTTCTTCTATCATATTGTGTAACCTCTTTAAAGCTTCTTTGATACCCCCTATTTCGTCAATCAAACCGTAATCTACTGCTTCTTTTCCAACTAAGATTGTTCCTATGTCGTTGGCTAATTCTCCAGTTTTAAGCATAAGCTTCATAAAAGTATCTCTTTTTATTTTTGAATTTCGCACAATAAACTCTACTATTCTATCTTGCATTTTGTTGAAATAATCAAAAGTTTGGGGAACTCCTACTATTAATCCTGTCATTCTGATAGGGTGTATTGTCATGGTAGCACTTGGCACTATGTAAGAATAATTTGCTGAAACTGCTAAAGGCACCCCGATACTGTGACCTCCACCTAATACTATAGATACAGTAGGCTTAGAAAGGCTTGCTATCATTTCTGCAATAGCAAGACCTGCTTCCACATCTCCTCCTACAGTATTTAATAAAATCAAAACTCCTTTTATATTAGGGTTTTCTTCTATTGCTACCAATTGTGGTATTATGTGTTCATATTTTGTGGTTTTGTTTTGTGGAGGCAGTATCATGTGGCCTTCAATTTGCCCTATTATAGTAAGACAATGAATATTGCTTTCAAAATTAGGTACGTTTGTCTGGCCTAAATTTTTTAAATTCTCCTGAACATGTGGTAAAGTCTGAGGTTGTTCTGTTTCTTCATTTTTTAAAAAATTGCTCATCTTTATCACGCTCCTAATAATTAGTATAAAAAAAAAGCGCAATAGTATGCGCTTCCCTTTTAAAGATTAAATTCGTCATGTAGAACTCTAACTGCTTCTTCAGCTTTATCTTGACTTACAAGGCAAGAAATAGTATTATGAGAGTCAGCTGTTTGATAAATTTCTATATTATGCCTTGATAATGCCTTTATTACTCTTGCCATTACTCCTGGAACGCCTCTTATTCTATTACCAATTATAGAGACTTTTGAGCAATTAGTTCTGTAGGAATATTTTATATTGTTTTCTTCAAGAAGTTTTTGTAACTTTTTAAAATCCATCTCTGATATTGTAAAAACTTGTTTTTCAGGAAAAATATTAATAAGGTCAATGCTTATTTTTTCTTCTGCAATTTTTTCGAATATACTTTCTGTATTTTCACTGTTTTCTAGCACGATTTGAACTCTATGGTCCATATTGGCAATTCCAGTGACTAATTTGTCTATATCGTAAATATTATCGTAAGCCTCATTATATTGAGTTATAATGGTACCTGGACTGTCTGACATGGTATTTTTTATAACAAGGGGTATATTACCTCTCATTGCTATTTCTACCGCTCTAGGATGTACTACCTTTGCTCCTTGTTCTGCAAATTGGAATACTTCATTATAACTTATTTTTTTCAAAATATGAGCTTTTGAAACAATGCGAGGATCTGCTGTCATTATTCCATCTACATCTGTATATATTTCTACCGCGGAAGCTTTTAGAGCTTCACCTAAAAGAGCAGCAGTTGTATCACTGCCTCCTCGCCCTAACGTAGTTAAATCTCCTTCTTCTGTGATACCTTGAAAACCTGCTACTACAGGAATAATTCCCTCTTTTAAACTTTCTAAAAGTCTTGTTGGTTCTACTTTTATAATTTCCGCATTGCCAAAATTATCATCTGTTATAATGCCTGCTTGTCCTCCGGTAAATACTTTTGCTTTATAACCCTTCTTTGATAGGGTTGCAGCAAAAGTCACACTGGAGATTATTTCACCACAATTCATCAATAAATCTAATTCTCGTTTTGAAATATTGCTATCTATTGATTTAACCATGTTTATTAGAGTGTCTGTGGCATAAGGATCTCCATTTCTTCCCATTGCAGAAACTACTACTACCACGCTAAAACCGTTTTTAACTGCCTCAATTACTTTTGATGTAGCCATTTCTCTTCTCTCAGGTGTTGATACAGAAGTTCCACCAAATTTTTGTACCAATATTTTCACGTTCTCATCCTTTCCTTTTGAAGGTATCTAAGTTGAGACATTTTATATTATTATACTTCATTAAAGTGATAAAGAAAAGTAATATTTTTAATAAAACCGTCTTTTCTTTTCTTCGAATTCCACAATAAGCATATCGTCACCAATTTTTCTTATAGAGTCCCAACTTATTTCAATATAGTTTGTCTTTCCTCTAAATAAACCTTTTGATTCATATACTATTATTGAATGAATCCTTCCTGTTTCTTCATCAATAACTAAATCTGAATCTTCTACTAATCCCCATCTTCTTCCATCCGTTAAATTTACAATTTCTTTATTTCCAAATTCGCTTAACCGCATAGAACCCCTCCTTATATACCGGTATGGCCAAATCCTCCTTCATCTCTTTTAGTTTCTGAAAGGATTTCTGCCTCTACTATTGTTGGTCTTACTATTTGATTGATTACCATTTGAGCAATTCTTTGTCCCCTTGCGATTTTGACTGCTTCTTTTCCTAAATTGATGACTATCAATTTTATTTCTCCTCTGTAATCGGAATCAATTGTACCAGGAGTATTTAAAAGAGTTATTCCGTAGTTTAAAGCTAGGCCGCTTCTTGGCCTTATTTGGGCCTCAAAATTTGGAGGAAGTTCAATTTGTATACCTGTTGGAATTAGTTTTATTTCGCCAGGTTGTAATATGACTTCCTCTTTAACATTAGCATATAAATCCATGCCAGCGGCTCCTTCACTCATATAAGCAGGCAAAGGTAAGTCTTTAGCATCATCAGTTTTTTTAATCTTAAGTATTATGGACATTTTCTAACCACCCTTTATCTCTTTTGTTTAGTTTTCCAACCACGGCTATGCTCATGTCATCAGGATTTATAATTTTTTTAGCTAAGTCATTTATTTCCTCGTAAGTTAAGTTATCTATTGTTTGAAGTATTTCCTCTACAGTATGCACTTTATTAAATAAAAGCATGGATTTTCCTATTGTGCTCATTCTACTGCTTATACTGTCTAAATCCATTAATACATTTATGCGAAGTTGCTCTTTAAATTTATCAATCTCTTCTTTTGCTAAGCCTTTTGAATGCACTTCTTCCATTTCTTGCAAAATTAAGTCATATACCTTTCTAAAATTATTAGCGTTCATACTAGCAAAAATAGAAAAAACCCCAGCATGGTGATAGGTAGAAGGATAAGAATAAATCGAGTAAACCAATCCCTTATCTTCTCTTATTTTTTGAAATAGTCTTGAACTCATTCCTCCACCAAAAGCATTATTAATGACGGCTAAAGCATATACTTTCCTTAAGTCATAAGTTATCCCAGGTAAACCAATACATAAATTTACCTGTTCAAAATCTTTTTCATAAAAAGCTTTGTTTTTATGCCAAATTGGAGAAGTTAATTGAGAAATAACATTAGTTTTTTGAATTTTTGATAAATATTTTTGCAGTATTTCATAGATATCATCGCCAAAATTTCCTGCTATAGAAATGACTATGTTATCTTTGTTATAATGGGCATTATAATAATTTACAATTTGTTCTTTGTTTAGCTTTTTAATAGTAGAAAAAGTACCAAGTACAGGGAAAGACAAGGGATGTCCTTTCCATATTGTTTTTGCTAAAAGATTATAAGCTACGTCTTCAGGAGAATCTAATTCTGTCAATATTTCTTCAAAGATGACTTGCTTTTCCTTTTCTATGTCTTCTTCTTTAAAGGCAGGGTTAAATACCATATCAAAAAGTATATCAAGACCTTGTTTTACGTGAGTATTTAAGACTTTTATATAAAAACAGGTACTTTCTTTTTCAGTAAAGCCGTTTAACTGTCCACCAATACTATCCATTTCTTCCGCAATTTGCTTTGCACTTCTTAGCTTAGAACCTTTAAAAACCATGTGTTCTATAAAATGAGATATTCCGTTTATAGCTTTATGTTCGTACATAGAGCCTGCTTTAATCCATATCCCTATGTATACAGAATATGCGTGAGGAATTTTACAAGTTACAACTTTTACTCCTTCAATAATCTTTTGTTCGTACATTTTATCCTCCTTTGCAAATTTAATTATTATTATAGCAAATTTAATTGTTATCTACAATTACTTCCGATACTTTAGTTATTTTATAACCTTTTTCTTTAAGTTGTTTTATTATCTGTGGCAATGCTTCCACAGTATTTTGAGTAGGGTGCATTAACACAATAGCACCGTTGTGATATTTAGTCATAACTCTATCTACAATTGTTTGAGGACTTGGATTATTCCAATCTATGGTGTCCAAACTCCATAGAATAACTTTATATCCTAATTGTTCTGCTACCTTTACTACTTCATCATTGAAATCACCATACGGTGGTGCAAAAAGGGTAGGTTTTGTTCCTGTAATTTTTTCTAAAATTTCACCGCTTTTTTTAATATCTTCTTCATATTGTTGCCGACTTAAATTTGTATATTTTACATGTGTGTATCCATGACTTCCGATTTCATGGCCTTTTTGATAAATATCTTTTACAACATCAGGATTTTTTTCTGCCCATTTTCCTTCAAAAAAAAATGTAATATGGATATTGTTATCTTTAAAAATATCTAACATTTTTGGTATGTACTCATCTCCCCATGCGACGTTGCAAGCAAAGGCAATCTTTTTTTCCTTTGTATCTCCTTTATAAATAGGTTCATTGCTGTTAAAAACAGAAACGCTGCGTGTAATTATGTAAATTAAAAAGATGAGCAGTAATATTGCTAAGGAAAAAATAATCCAAAAGCTTTTTTTAGGATATTTTATATAAAATATTTTCATTATAACACCACCCGTTGATATTCTCACTTTAATTTTATTCAAACAGGCGGCGAATATATTACTAAAAAATAAAAAACATAAACCGTGGGTCGGTTTATGCCTTTAGTTTCTTTCTTCTTCCTCTTCATCAGGCAATGCGTCTTTTCTTGAAAGGCTTATTCTTCCGAGTTTGTCTATATCTGTGACTTTTACCAATATGTCATCGCCAACTTTTACTACATCTTCTACTTTTTGTACCCGTTTTTTTGATAGCTTAGAAATGTGGACAAGTCCTTCTTTACCAGGAGCAATTTCTACAAAAGCTCCAAAGGGTGTTATTCTAAGCACTTTTCCTAAATAAATTTCTCCTACTGCTATATCTTTTGTTATAGCCTCAATCATTTGCTTAGCTCTTTCGCCAGATCTCAAATCAGAAGCAGTAATGTATAACCTGCCATCTTCTTCAATATCAATTTTTACTCCCGTTTCTGCAATAATTTTACTTATGGTTTTGCCACCAGGTCCGATTATTTCTCTAATTTTTTCAGGGTCAACTACCATCCTTATAACACGAGGTGCGTATACTGATAACTGTTTTCTCGGTTCTTTTATAACTTCTAACATTTTGCTGAGAATGTATAGTCTACCCCTTCGGGCCTTTTCTAAAGCCATTTTCAAAATTTCTTTGTCAATTCCAGGAATTTTTATATCCATTTGTATCGCTGTGATTCCTTTTTCTGTGCCTGCTACTTTGAAGTCCATATCCCCTAAAAAGTCTTCAATTCCTTGTATATCAGTGAGTACAGAAACTACATCTCCTTCTTTGATAAGCCCCATAGCAACTCCTGCAACTGGAGCTTTTATTGGAACTCCTGCATCCATTAAAGCTAAAGTACTGCCACAAACACTAGCTTGAGAAGTAGAACCATTGGAACTTAAAACTTCTGACACTAATCTTATAGTATAGGGAAATTCCTCTTCAGAAGGAATCACCGGTTCTAAAGCCCTTTCTGCTAAAGCTCCATGACCAATTTCCCTTCTACCAGGACCTCTTAGAGGCCTTACTTCTCCAACACTGTAGGGTGGAAAATTGTAATGATGCATATATCTTTTTGCTTCTTCATCTCCTATGCCATCTAAAATCTGAATATCTCCTAATGCACCTAATGTTGCTACTGTAAGCACTTGAGTTTGTCCTCTTGTGAAAATCGCAGAACCGTGAGTTCTGGGTAGCACTCCTACTTCGCACCATATTGGTCTTATGTCGTCAAGGCCCCTGCCATCTACTCTTATTCTTTCCTCTGTTATCATTTTTCGCATTTGTTCTTTCATTATATTGTAAAGTACTTCATCTATATCAGCAAGATTATCAGGATATTCTTCTTTAAAGTGCTCTAAAACTTCTTGTTCAACTTTATCTAAGTTGTCGTTTCTCTCTTTCTTTTCTGCTGTTCTTAACGCATTGTATATTTTTTCTGTTGCATAGGCTCTTACTTTTTCTTCTAGGTCTTTGTCTATTTCATGTAAAATTACTTCGCTTTTCGGAACACCTACTTCTTTAACTATTCCTTCTATAAACTCTACAATCTGTTTGATATATTCGTGAGCATACATTATAGCATCTAGCATAGTTTCTTCAGGAATCTCTTTTGCCCCTGCTTCCACCATTACAATAGCATCTTTCGTTCCTGAAACCACTAAATGCATTAAGCTTTTTTCTCTTTGCTCATGGTTAGGATTAATTATAAATTGTCCATCGACTAATCCTACTGCTACCGCTCCTGTAGGACCATTAAAAGGAATATCAGAAATTGAAAGAGCAACAGACGAACCAATCATTGCGACTATTTCTGGTTGTACGTCAGGGTCAACAGATAAAACTGTAGCTATAACTTGTACATCATTTCTATAACCATGGGGAAATAAAGGCCTAATTGGTCTGTCAATTAACCGAGCAGAGAGAATTGCCTTTTCACTAGGTTTCCCTTCTCTTTTTATGAAACCACCAGGAATTTTACCGACAGAGTACAATCTTTCTTCGTACTCAACAGTTAAAGGAAAAAAGTCAATTCCTTCTCGGGGTTCTTTGGAAGCACAGGCAGTAACTAGAACGACAGTATCCCCGTATTTTACCCAAGCTGCTCCATTTGCTTGTTGAGCTACTTTTCCTATCTGGACTAACAACTTTCTCCCGGCTAGTTCCATTTCAAAAGTTCGTTCTTCCATGTTATCCTCCTTTCGTAAAATTTTATAGAAAATAGAGCGAGGTATCTCGCTCTATTTTCTTAAATCTAATTTTTCGATAATGGCACGATACCTCTCCATATCTGTTTTCATTAAATAATTTAACAGTGCCCTTCTTTGCCCAACCATTTTAAGAAGACCTCTTCTTGAATGATGGTCTTTTTTATGAACTTGCAAATGAGCATTTAAGTTATTTATTCTCTCAGTTAAAAGGGCAATTTGAACTTCTGGAGAACCTGTGTCAGTATCGTGGAGCTTGAACTTATTGATTATTTCTGCCTTTTTTTCTTTGTCCAGCACTTTTTTCACCTCCATCTTTTAGAATACGCCTTATGCATAGAATACCGCCGGAGATACGGGTATCAAAGCATAAGGTAAATCGCTATTTTATTTTATCACATAATGTTTCTGTTGTAAAATATTTTTAAAGTTTTTAGCATAATTAATATCTTTAAAAACTTGTTCTTTTAAGGCTTCTAAATTTTGAAATTTAATTTCATCTCTTATTCTTGTTATAAATTCAACTTCTAAATATTTATCATATAAATTTTCATTGTAATCTAAAATGTAAGATTCGACAGAAATGCTTTTGCCACCAAAAGTAGGCTTCGAGCCAACATTTGTGACAGCTATATAAAATTTGTCTTCTATTTTTACTCGCGTCACATATACTCCTGCTTTTGGCAAAACCAAATCTTCTGATATTTGTAGATTAGCAGTAGGAAAACCTAATTTTCGCCCAATTTCTTGTCCATGAATCACTTTTCCTTGCAAGGAAAAAAAACGTCCTAATAAACTATTTGCCTCTTCAACTTTACCTGATTTTATTAATTCCCTGATATAGCTGCTGCTTACTACAATACCCTCCCTTATAACTGGTGGGACAACATAAACTTTATATGAATATATTTTGGAATATTTTTTTAATGTATCTACATTCCCTAAAGCTTTGTAGCCAAATCTATAATTATGTCCCACCACTGCTATTTTAATGTTTAATAGCTCTACTAAAATTTTTTTTATAAATTCTTCAGCAGTTAATTTAGAAAAACTTTCAGTAAAGTCAAAAAATATTCCGTAATCAAGGTTAAATTGCTTTAAAATTTCTACCTTTTTTTGATAAGTAGTTATAAGCTCTGGTTGCTTGTCAGGGGTTAAAATTTTTGAAGTATGCTGTTTAAAAGTGAAAACAGCGCTCGCTAAGTTATTCTCTTTAGAAAGAGCTATTGCTTGCTTAATTAATTCCTGGTGACCTATATGAACTCCATCAAAATTGCCTAAAGCTATTACTTTGGCCTCTTTGTATTTTGATGCATTGCTTTCATAAACAATCTGCAAATTATCATTTCCCCCTCAAAGAAGTCTTTTTGGACGGATTTTATTTCGCTCTAAAATCCCAATGCCGAGAAATTTACCATTATTATCATATAACTTCAAAAGTGAAGTTTCAATAGGATATCTATTTTGAATAAATTGGCCTTTTAAAATTTTTTCAGCTTCCATTTTGTTTAATTGTACAGAAGGTAATTCAATAAACTTATCTATTGGCTGCAATAATACTTTCTTTTCCCTTATTTCTTCAAGAGTATAAGCATCTTCTATTTTAAAAGCACCAACCTCTGTTCTTATCAACATAGACATATATCCCGGCATGTTTAATTTTTCGCATATATCTCTTACTAAAGCTCTCACATAGGTGCCTTTAGAACATTTCACATCTATTAATACCCGATAAGGTGGTTCATATTCAACTAATTCAATATCATATATGGTAACCTCAATAGGTGGAATATCAATTGTCTTTCCTTCTCTTGCATATTCGTATAACTTTTTTCCTTTTATTTTCTTTGCAGAATACATTGGAGGAATTTGTTTTATTTTCCCTTTAAATTCATTTAAGACTTGCCTTAATTCTTCTTCCCTCAGAATCCTTACAGGTCCGCCTTTTACAATTTTGCCGCTTTTATCCAAAGTGTCTGTAGTAAAGCCAAAGGTTATTTCAAATCTATATCTTTTGTCGTGCTCAAGAAGATAAGAGACAAATTTAGTGGCATTCCCTACACAAACAGGCAGTATTCCTGCTGCATCTGGGTCTAAAGTTCCTGTATGCCCTACTTTTCGTATATTATAGATTTTCCTAATAAAATCTACAACATCGTGAGAAGTCATACCAGGGGGTTTTAAAATATTGAGCATTCCCTCCAATTTTTATCCCTCTAATTCTTTGAATATTGTCTGTAAAATTTTTTCTTTGGCTTCTCCAATATTTCCTTTGATGCTACATCCAGCAGCTCTTACATGGCCTCCACCGTCAAAAATATTTGCAATTTTATTTACATCTATTTTTTCTTTTGACCTTAAACTAATTTTTATCTCTCCTTCTTTTTCAACTAAAAGTACCGCTACTTCTACTCCTTCAATATTTCTAGCATAAGTGATAATATTTTCTATATGTGAAAGGTTTGTGTTTGTTTCTTGGAAGTCTTTTTTTAAAATTTCCATATAAGCAACTCTTCCATCTTTATATAATGTAAGGCTATTTAAGGCTCTTCCTAAAAGTTTTGCTTTGTTGAATTTGAGAGTATTAAAAACTTTATCTCCTATTTCTTTAAATTTAGCGCCATTGTTTATTAAGTCTCCAGCTATTTGATGAGTTATAGAAGTAGTTGATTCGTACATAAATCCACCACTATCTGTCAAAATCGCTGTATAGAAACTTGTAGCTATTTCTTCATCAAATTCTACTCCTAACAATTTAACAATTTGATAGGCTATTTCTGCTGTCGCTGCTGCGTTAGTATCTACATAATTCAATTTGGCATACAAAGTATTTGAAATGTGATGGTCAATATTAATAGTTACAGCAGAAGTTTTTAAAAGTTCTTTGGTACTGCCCAATCTTTCTTCATCAGCACAGTCAAAAATCAAAACCACGTCTGCCTCTTTATAAAATGGTCTTGATATTTTCTCTACATTAGGAACAAAGTTGTACATTTCAGGGATTTCGTCATCTATGAATACATCTACTTCTTTTCCCATTTTTTTTAATACTTTATACATTCCTGTAACAGTGCCTATAGCATCTCCATCGGGTGCAATGTGAGATACTACAATTACACTTTTAGCATCTTTTATGTGATTTATTGCATCAATTAATATCAATTACCATCACCCTCTTGCTTATTGAGTTCTTTTAATATTTCAGAAATATGAGCCCCATATTCTATAGAGTGATCTAACTCAAAGATGATTTCAGGAGTATATCTCATTTTTATTCTCCGTCCAATTTCGTGTCTGATATATCCAGCTGCACTTTTCAGCCCTTCAAAAGTTTCACGTTTATCTTCTTCATTTCCGTAAATACTTACATAAACTTTAGCATATCTCAAGTCTTTAGTAAGTTCTATATCAGTTATACTAACCATTGCTTTAATTCTTGGGTCTTTAATTTCTTCTAAAATCATTTTACTTATCTCTTTTTTTATTTCTTCTGAAAGTCGATTATTCCTGTACTGCATTGTATTCATCCTTTCAACGAGGAATTTCTTCCATTTGATAAGCCTCTATTATGTCACCCTCTTTTATGTCGTTGAATTTCTCTATACCTATACCGCATTCAAATCCTTGTTGTACTTCTCTCACATCATCTTTAAATCTCTTTAAAGAAGCAATTTTACCCTCATAGACTACAATACCATTTCTTATTATACGTACATCGGCATTTCTTAAAATTTTACCACTTAACACATAACAGCCAGCTACATTTCCTACACCAGGTACCCTAAAAACGGCCCTAACTTCAGCTCTTCCTAACTCTACTTCTTTATATTTTGGCTCTAACAGACCTTTCATAGCTGCTTTAATATCTTCAATAACATCATATATAATTCGATAAAGCTTTATATCTACCTTTTCTTTTTCTGCAAGATTTTTAGCATTTGTCTCTGGCCTTACATTAAAACCTATTATTATGGCATTAGAAGCTGATGCAAGCATAACATCCGTTTCAGTTATTGCGCCTACTGCTCCGTGAATTACCTTTATTCTAACTTCTTCGTTGCTTAAGTCTTCAATGGATTTCTTTAATGCTTCTACTGAACCTTGAACATCAGCTTTTATGATAATATTTAATTCTTTTACGCTACCTTCCTGTATTTGACTAAATAAGTCCTCTAGTGAAACTTTTTGCTTTCGTTTAAGTTCCATTTCTTTTTGAAGTTCTTTACGTCTTTCTGCCAATTCTCTTGCTTTTTTTTCTTCCTCTACTACTATGAGCTTATCTCCGGCTTCTGGTACTTCAGAAAAGCCCAAAACCTCCACTGGCGTAGAAGGCCCGGCTTTTTTAATTCTTTTCCCCTTGTCATCAAACATTGCCCTTACTCTTCCATAGGTGGTACCCGCTAAAATAGCATCTCCTATTTGTAAAGTACCATTTTGTACAATTACGGTTGCAACAGGACCTTTTCCTTTTTCTAACTTCGCTTCTATTATAGTACCTCTTGCTGGCTTATTCGGATTAGCTTTTAAATCTTCCATTTCAGCCACCAGCAAAATCATTTCTAAAAGATTATCTATACCTATATTTTTCTTTGCAGAAACAGGTACACAAATTGTATTTCCTCCCCATTCTTCTGGCACTAACCCTAGCTCACTTAGCTCTGTCTTTACCTTATCAGGATTTGCAGTCGGCAAATCTATTTTGTTTATAGCTACAATCATAGGTGCATTGGCAGCTTTCACGTGGTTTATTGCTTCTACTGTTTGAGGCATAACACCATCATCTGCAGCTACGACTAAAACGACAATATCTGTAATGCTGGCTCCTCTTGCTCTCATAGCAGTAAAAGCTTCATGGCCAGGCGTATCTAAAAACACAATTTTTTTGTTATTTACCTCAACTACAGAGGCACCTATATGCTGTGTGATTCCTCCCATTTCTTTCATAGTGACATTTGTATTTCTAATGGCATCTAATAAAGAAGTTTTACCATGGTCCACATGGCCCATTACAGTAACAATAGGTGGACGAGGTTGCAAATCTTTTTCATCATCAGGCGCTTCTTCTAACAACAATTCTAATTCATCTTTTACTTCTTCTTTATCCACCAAAAATCCATATTCTTCAGCAATTTTAGATGCATTTTCAAAATCAATCTGTTGATTTACTGTAACCATTATTCCTTTTGCAATTAACTTTTTAATTATCTCTGTAGGATTGACTTTCATTTTTTCTGCTAACTCTTTTACAGTCAAAAACTCGGGAATAGTGATTATTTTAATTTCGTCCTCTTGTTTTTCCTCTGTTAAAATCACTTTTTTGTTATTCTTCTTATTTTTCTTACCACCTTTTTTGAAACTCTTTTTGTAAGCTCTCTCTTCTTCCAAATCCTCTAAATTATCTTCAAATATATCTTCTTCCTGTTGATTTATTTCATCCGTTTGTTGTGGTTTGTCACTTAGTAAATCCATGATTAAGTCTACTTCTTCATCTTCCAACGTACTCATGTGGTTTTTAACTTTTATATCCAAATCGTTTAATCTGGATATAAGGTCTTTACTAGATAAATTCAATTCTTTTGCTAATTCATAAACTCTTGTTTTAGACATTTTATTCACCTCCATAATTTTCCTCCTTTGCAGCATCTAGTAATACTTTTGCTAATCCCTCGTCTGTAATGCCAATTACCCCGACTATTTCTCTTCCTATCGCTTTTGCCAATAGCTCTTTTGTGGAATATACAATATAGGGGACTTTATTTCGTTCACACATTGTAGCAAACTTTTTAAAAGTATTCTTTGACACGTCAGTGGCCAATACCACTAAAAAAACTTTCTTAAGTTTAAGGTATTTATCCACACTATAATTACCAGAGACAAGTTTACCCGCTTTTTTACTTATTCCGAGCATAGAATGAAATCTGTCATTCTTCATCCTCTATCTCCCTCTTTAATTGTTCGTAAATTTCATCAGAAATTGGTACTTCTAGCGCTTTTTCTAACCTTTTGTTTTTAAAAGCTTTTTCAAGACAATTTATATCTTTGCAAATATAACAACCTCTTCCCGGCACTTTACCTGTTAAATCCACCTGTACAACTGAATCTTTCGCTCGTCTTACAATGCGTATTAATTCCTTTTTTGGTTTCATCTGCTGACAGCCTAAGCACATTCTCATTGGAACCTTTTTGGTCTTCATCTTTTCACCTCACTTAACTTTTTACCATTGATTCGCTTTTTATGTCTATTTTCCAACCGGTGAGCTTTGCCGCCAGCCTCGCATTTTGTCCTTCTTTTCCAATTGCTAAAGACAATTGATAATCAGGTACAATTACTCTTGCTACTTTTTCTTTTTCATCTAAAATTTCTATACTCAAAGCCTTTGCTGGACTTAAAGCGTTCATTATAAATTCTTGAGGTTTTGAACTCCACTTGACTATATCTATTTTTTCTCCTTTTAGTTCATTGACAACAGCTTGTACTCTTGCACCTTTATATCCAACACAAGCTCCTACAGGGTCCACATTTTCATCCCTGCTAAAAACCGCCATTTTTGTCCGTGAACCAGCTTCTCGAGCAATACTCCGTATTTCAACTATTCCTTGTTGAATTTCTGGGGATTCCAATTCAAACAATCTTTTTACAAGTCCTGGATGAGAACGAGAAATTAAAATCTGAGGTCCTTTAGTAGTCTTTTTTACTTCCACAATATACACCTTAACTCTGTCTCCTGGTGCAAAAGTTTCCCCCGGGATTTGTTCTGATGGGCCTAATATAGCCTCTACTCTTCCTAAATTAATTAACACATTTTTTTTGTCAACCCTGGTTACAATACCTGTTACTACTTCTGTTTCTTTGGCTAAAAACTCTTCATAAATTACATTTCTTTCAGCTTCTCTAATCCTTTGAATCACAACTTGTTTTGCGTTTTGTGCTGCAATTCTGCCAAAGTTTTTAGGAGTTACTTCTATATCAACTATATCTCCTATCTGGTATTTTTTATTTATTTTTCTCGCTTCTTCTAAACTTATTTCTAGTAGGTCATTGTAGACCTCTTCTACTACCGTTTTTTGTGCATAAACTTTAACATCTCCTGTTTCTCTATCCATGACAATTTTAACATTTTGAGAAGTTCCATAATTTTTCTTGTAAGCAGAAACTAAAGCAGCTTCTATTGCTTCAAACATTGTATCTTTTGGGATACCTTTTTCCTCACAGATAGAATTTAAAGCTTCTATGAATTCCGCGTTCATTATTATTCTCCCTCCTTAATTTTAAAACTTTATTACTGGTTTAACAAGACTTACATTCTTCATATCAAATTCCTTTCTTTCTCCATTATAGAGAATAATTATTTTATCACCAGTAAACTCTATAAGTTCACCTTCAAACTTTTTTCTCTTATCAATAGGGGCATATAGGGAGATTTCTATTTCTTTTCCGATATTTCTTTCAAAATCTCGAGGCTTCTTAAGAGGTCTATCGAGACCGGGAGAAGATACTTCTAAAATATAACTGTGTTCTATTGGGTCTACTTCATCTAATCTATCGCTTAAATACTCGCTAACCAATTGACAATCATCTAAAGTAATACCTCCTTCTTTATCTATATAGACTCTCAAATACCAGTGGCTTCCTTCCTTTTTGTATTCTACATCTACCAGTTCAAAATTATTTTTTTCTAAAACAGGCATTACTAAATCCTTTGCAATCTGTTCTATTTTGGACATATCCTTCTCCTCCTAAAACTTTTTATTTTTCATTATATAAACTAAAGAGTGGGAAAACCCACTCTTTGTGCAAAAAATCTATGTTGACATAACAATTATAGCATACACCTTTTACCAACGCAACACTAAAATAAACTTAATTGATTAGATTCTGGCAAATCGGTTAAACAGCCATACTGTTTTAATATTTCTATAACTGTTTTACTGACCTTTGTTCTGTTTCTAAAATCTTCAACAGATAGAAATTTGCCATTTTCTCTTTCTTGTGCAATTGTTTTGGCTGCTTGTATTCCTACTCCCTCTAAAGAATTAAGAGGTGGTAGCAATCCTTCTTCAGTAATAAAAAATTTGACTGCATCAGATTTATATAAGTCTACATTTATAAACTTAAATCCTCTTAGGTACATCTCTAAAGCTACTTCTAATACTGTTAAAAGGCTTTTTTCTTTAGGACTAGCATTATTTCCTTTCGCTTCTATCTCTTTTATAGCATTTTTTATGCTGTCTTTCCCTTTTAATACAATATCCAAATTAAAGTCATCTGCTCTAACGGTAAAGTAAGTAGCATAAAAGGCTTCTGGATAATGAACTTTAAAATAAGCAATTCGAAATGCCATTATTACGTATGCCACAGCATGAGCCTTCGGAAACATATATTTTATTTTTTGGCAAGACTCAATAAACCAATTTGGAACACCGTGTTTTCTCATTTCTTCTATTTCTTCTTGTGTTACACCTTTGCCTTTCCTCACATTTTCCATTATTTTAAAAGACAATTTTTTGTCCATACCTTTGCTTATCAAATAAAGCATTATGTCATCTCTTGTAGATATTACTTCTTTTAATGTAGCTATTCCTTCTCTTATTATATCCTGAGCATTGTTAAGCCATACATCAGTGCCGTGAGAAAGTCCACTTATGCGTACTAGTTCTGCAAAAGTAGTAGGACGAGTGTCAATAAGCATTTGTCTTACAAACTTTGTACCAAACTCAGGTAATCCTAAAGTACCCACAGGAGTATTTAGCTCTTCAGGGTCTATTCCCAATGCTTCTACACTGGTAAATAAACTCATAGTTTTTTTATCATCTAAAGGAATTTCTCTTGCATTAATGCCGGTTAAATCCTCCAGCATTCTTATAACTGTAGGGTCATCATGCCCTAAAATATCCAGTTTTAAAAGCCTTCCGCTTATTGAATGGTAGTCAAAATGAGTTGTTATAACATCGGTGTCTTCTGCATCAGCAGGATGCTGTATTGGAGTAAAGTCATAAATACTCTTGTCCTTTGGCACTACCATTATTCCACCTGGATGTTGCCCTGTGGTTCTTTTCACTCCTGTACAACCAACAGTAAGTCTTTTGATTTCTGATTTATGAACTATTAAATTGCGTTCTTCAAAATATTTTTTGACATATCCATAAGCAGTTTTATCTGCTAAAGTTCCAATAGTACCTGCTCTAAAAACATGGCCTTTTCCGAAAAGTTCTTCTGTATACTTATGAGCAATAGGTTGGTATTCCCCAGAAAAATTAAGGTCTATATCTGGTTCTTTATCCCCTTCAAAACCTAAAAACACTTCAAAGGGTATATCAAAACCATCTTTCCTCATCAAAGTTCCACAGTGAGGACAAGTCTTATCCGGCATGTCCACACCACAACCATAGCTTCCATCAGTTATAAACTCGGAATACTTACAATTTGGACAAACATAATGAGGCGGCAGCGGGTTAACTTCTGTTATTCCGCTCATAGTGGCTACTAAAGAAGAGCCTACAGAACCTCTAGAACCAACCAAATACCCATCTTTTAAAGACTTAGACACTAATTTTTGAGCTATAATATACATAACTGCATATCCATTGTTAATTATAGAATTTAATTCTCTATCTAAGCGATTTTGTACTATTTCTGGCAAAGGGTCACCGTATATTTCATGGGCTTTATCTAAAGTAAGCTTTCTTAATTCTTCTTCAGCTCCCTCTATCACAGGAGGGAATGTTCCATCTGGTATAGGTTTTACTTCTTCTACAAGGTCAGCAATTTTATTAGGATTATCAATTACAATCTCTTTCGCTACTTCTTCTCCTAAATATTCGAATTCTTTTAGCATCTCATCAGTTGTTTTAAAATAAAGAGGCGGCTGCCTATCTGCATCCTTATATCCTTTTCCTGCCATTAAAATTTTTCTGTATATATCATCCCATGGATCTAAAAAGTGCACATCTCCTGTTGCCACTACTAATTTGTTGTATTTTTTACCTAAAAGGTAAATTTTTCGATTGATTTCTCTTAATTCTTCTACGCTTTTTACTTCTCCTTTTCCAATTAAAAACTCATTATTTCCAACAGGCTGTACTTCTAAATAATCGTAAAAAGAAATAATATTCTCTAGTTTCTTTTCTTCTAAGTTAGATACAATCGCCCTAAAAACTTCCCCTTGTTCACAAGCAGAACCAATGATAAGACCTTCTCTCCTACTAATAAGTAAACTTTTGGGAATACGAGGTGTTCTATGAAAATATTCCAAATTGGATTTAGAGATTATTTCGTATAAATTTCTCAATCCTTTTTGGTCTTTTACCAAAATCGTGACATGATAGACAGGAAGTTTCCGTATGTCAACTTCACTTTCTTTTAATATAGCATTTATATCTTTTACCTTTTCTACTCCTAATTCTTTTAACCTATCAATAGTTTTTATAAATATTTCAGCTGTAGCCATAGCATCGTCTACTGCTCTGTGGTGGTGTTCCAATTTTACTTGTAAATGGTCAGCCAGTGTGTCTAGCTTGTAATTTTTCAAGTCCTTATATAAATGTCTACTTAGTTCTAAGGTATCTAAAACTGCATTGTTTACATTTAAATTAAATTTTTTAGCTTTAGATTTTATAAAAGACACATCAAAATTTGCATTATGAGCTACTAAAACACTGTTAGAAGCAAACTCCAAGAATTTAGGTAATATTTCTTCTATAGAAGGAGCATCTTTAACCATAGATTCGTCAATTCCAGTAAGTTTTGTTATAAAAGAAGAAATAGGAATTTTGGGATTAACAAAGGTTTCAAAAGTATCTATTATTTTGCCTTCTTTTATTTTTACTGCACCAATTTCAATTATTTCATCATTTATATTGGAAAGACCCGTCGTCTCTATATCAAAAACAGTAAATTCATCTTCTAAAGTGGCTTCTGTATCTCCTGTTACAATAGGTACACCATCATCCACTAAATAACCTTCTACACCGTATATGACTTTTACACCGTATTTAGAAGATGCTTCCATCGCTTCAGGAAATGCTTGTACAACTGCATGGTCTGTTATAGCAATGGCTTTATGTCCCCATTTTGCTGCTCTTTTAATCACTTCTGTTGCAGAGGCTACTGCATCCATACTGCTCATTTGAGTGTGTAAGTGAAGTTCCACTCTTTTTTCCTCACTTAAATCTTTTCTTTCTTTCGGAGATATCAACTGCAGGTCTTTTAGACTTATTACTAAGTCTCCTTCATATTTGTCGTAGAAAACTTTCCCTCTTAATTTTACAAAACTGCCTACTTGGATATTCTCTTTTAAATAATTATACTTTTCCTCAGTTAAAAAGGCTTTTACAAGTATCGATGAAGTATAATCAGTTATATCAAAAGTCATTAAAATTTTAGACTTTAATTCCTTAAATTCTAGAGAAAAGATTTCACCTTCAATTACCGCTTCTTCTGTTTCTGCAGTAACATCTTTGATAGATATCACTTCAGCCTTTATTTCTTTCCCTAAAAGTACTTGGGAATCTTCTTTATCCTCCATTTTTTCTGTTGTTTTGCCGGTTTCTTGCTTCTGCCCGCTTTTAGTGATTTCTTCAATAACTTTTATATCTTCCTCCATTATCATTCTTTCCATTGTATCTTCAAACTCTTCTAAAAGGACTACATCTATTTCTGTTTTAAACCCATATTTATCCTTTAGAAATTTCTTAAGAACAAAATCAATTTTATTGCTTTTTATAAATTGATAGACTACTTCGTTGGGAGCTTTAATTATTATCTTTTGATTCTCTGTTACTACATCACAGGTTTTTAAAAAACTAAGAGAAGCAGGGTATTCTTCGCTTATTTTTAAGATTATTTCCTCAAAATTGTCTAATATGTCCTGAAGACTATTAAATTTTTTCTCCTGTTCTACTACGACTTCTACTTCTTTAATTAAAGGAAATTTATTAAGCAAAAAATCCTGAAATTTTCTTATCTGAGAATTTATGTTATTATTGGAAGATACGCTTACAATTAATTTTCTCTCTTTTTTTAACAGTTTTACTTTTTTTATTTCAAATTCCTGCGGAAAAGATGCTGGAATCATCAAATCCCTCTTTCTAAATCCACATTTTTAAAATATCAAAATACATTTTTAATCGCGCATAAAATCCTCTAATTAATCCCAGCTTTTCTTCTTTCATGACATGACTCATATTCTCAAGAGGCACATTTACCACTCTTAACTTATTCTTTTCAGCATGTCTATTTAAAGCAATTTCTACTCCGAATCTACTGATTTCCATCTCTTCAATGTTTTCTAAAAACTGCCTTTTTATTGCCCTTTGGCCTGACAAAAAGGGTGCTATTTTTTGTGCAAAATCTGTAGATTTTCTTCCACCAGAAAAAATTCCAATTGTCATATCTGCTTCATTCTTTAATACAGGAGATACGAGATTTACAAAATGTTTTTCAGTAAGTCCAATCAAATCGGCATCTAACATGACAATAATATCGCCTTTAGAATTTTCTATTCCTGCTTTTAATGCTTTCCCCTTGCCCTGATTTTTCGGCAAATCTACTAGCTTTACATTGTATTTTAAGGCTTGCTCTTTTGTATCATCCGTAGAACCATCATTTACAACTATGATTTCATCAATCAGGTCTATTGTTTCTAAGACTGACAAAACTCTCCCAATATTTTTTTCTTCATTAAAAGCTGGGATTACAACAGAAATCATTAAGAATCCTCCTCAAGTAATTTTTCAATTTCTTTCATCAATTCTTCTACTAACTCTTCTTCTTTAACTTTTTTATAAACTTTTCCTTTTTTAAAAATAACTCCTTCTCCATCTCCTCCTGCTATTCCTATATCTGCTTCTTTTGCTTCCCCTGGTCCATTTACAGCACATCCCATAACAGCAACTTTTAAGGGCTTTTTAATATTCCTCGTCCTTTTTTCTACTTCTTCTGCTAACCTTATCAAGTCAATTTTTGTTCTGCCGCAGGTAGGGCAGGAAATGATTTCGACTCCTTCTTTTAAAAGACCTAAAGAACGTAAAATCTGTCTTCCTACTCTCACCTCATGGACTGGATCACCCGTTAAAGAAACTCGTATTGTGTCTCCTATTCCTAAATAAAGTAATGTTCCTATTCCTATAGCAGATTTTATAGTACCGGCTTCAATAGTACCCGCTTCCGTTATACCCACGTGCAATGGATAATCCACTTTTGAAGAAGCGAGTTTATAAGCCTCTATAGTAAGGGGTACATTTGTAGTTTTAAGCGAAATAACTATATCATAAAAGCCTAACTTTTCTAAAATTAAAACATTTTTTAAAGCGCTTTCCACAACTGCTTCGGCAGTTACTCCCTTGTATTTATGTAATATTTCTTTTTCTAAAGAACCAGAATTTACACCTATTCTAATAGGAATACCTTTTTCTTTTGCTATTTCTACCACTTTTTTGATATTTTCTTCTCTTCCTATGTTTCCGGGATTAATTCTTATCTTGTCTGCTCCATTTTCAATTGATTTTATAGCTAATCGATAATCAAAATGAATATCTGCTACCAAAGGAATATTTATATTTTTCTTTATTTCTTTTATTGCTTCAGCTGCTTCCATATCTGGAACAGCAACTCTTATAATATCACAGCCTTCAGCTTCTAGTCTTTTTATCTGCTCTATTGTTTTTTCAATATCGTGGGTATCCGTGTTAGTCATAGACTGAACTAAAATTGGATTATTTCCTCCAATTTTTTTATTGCCTATTTTGACTTCGCGAGTAATTTTTCTCATTTTTATCACCTTTTAAAAAATGCGTAGAATATCCCTATAGGTTGCAAAAATCAACAAAGCAATCAACAGTAAAAAACCTAAATAATGAATATAGCCTTCTTTTTCAGGTGGCAATGGTTTACCTCTTACTGCCTCTGCTAACACAAACAAAATCCTTCCACCGTCTAAAGCCGGTAGTGGCAATAGATTAAAAAGGCCTAAATTTACGCTTATAAGAGCGGAAAAAGCTAGTAAATTTATAACACCTGTTTTAGCGACTGTTCCAACAGCTTGAACAATTCCCACAGGTCCCATAATATCATTGACAGAGACTTTTCCGGTTACTAACATTACAAGAGACAAAATAATAAGTTTCGAAAAATATATTGTCTGATTGATGGCAGTTTTAAAGGCAAGAGAGATAGAACGCTCATAGTCTGGAACAATTCCTATCATTACCTTTGAAGCGTTTTTATCAAAAATTGGTTTTACTTGTTTTTGTAAAATTTGATTTCCCCTTTGAATTTCAATTGTCAATACTCGCTCTCCATTAGAACTTATGGCTTTCTCTAACTCCTCCCATGTATTTATCTTTGTATTATTTACCATTACAATTTTGTCCCCCGGCAAAATTCCTGCTTTTTCAGCGGGATAGCCTTCCATTACGGATTTTACCTGTGGTATCGGACTTCCTATATTAAAAAATACAATAAAAAGCAATAAAAAAGCTAATAATATATTCATTAAAGGACCTGCAGCAAAGACAGCTAACCTTACAGGCCAAGGCTTATTTACTATAGCCCGCGGGTCATTAGATTTTTCATCTTCACCTTCTAAAGCAACATAACCACCGAATAGCAATGCTCTAAAAGAATACTCTGTTTCTCCGTATTTCTTCTTAAAAAGTCGTGGACCAAAGCCAATAGAAAATTCATTTACTCTAGCTCCAGAAAGTTTTGCAACGATAAAATGTCCAAATTCGTGAAACATTACTAAAACGCTTAAAACAATTATACTTATCAATATTGTCAAAATGTATCACCTCATATATTTTTTTGCTATTTTTTCCTTAACCTCTTTATCCACATTTATTATATCATCTAAAGTGGGATTTTGTATATTATTATGTTCTTTCATACTCTCCTCTATGATTTCAGCTATTTGTAAAAATTCTATTTTTTTATTTAAAAACAGTGACACAGCTATTTCATCAGCCGCATTTAACACTGTAGTCATCGTGCCGCCAATTTTTAAAGCCTCATATGCCAACGACAAACATCTAAAAGTTTCTAAATCGGGTTTTTCAAAAGTTAGCTGAGTTGTAAGAGAAAAATCTAAAAAATTTATTCCATTTATGTAATTGCGAGTAGGATAATTTAATGCATACTGAATAGGTATCCTCATATCGGCAGCAGCCAATTGTGCAATTACACTACCATCTATATATTCTACCATTGAGTGAATTATACTCTGGGGATGCACAATCACATCAATTTTATCTTCAGAAATGTCAAAAAGCCATTTTGCTTCTATTACTTCAAACCCTTTATTCATTAAAGTGGCAGAATCTATCGTGATTTTTTTCCCCATTTTCCAATTAGGATGATTTAGAGCCTCATTTACAGTTACTTTTCTCAAATCTTCTTTTTTCTTCCCCCTAAAAGGACCTCCAGAGGCTGTTAAAATCAATCGAGATACTTCTTTTTTGTCATTTCCTCTTAAACATTGGAGTATAGCAGAGTGTTCACTATCTACAGGTAAAAGAGTTATATCCTTCTTTTTTACCAAATCCATCACAATTTGTCCAGCTGTTACAAGTACTTCTTTATTCGCTAAAGCGATATCTTTTCCCCTCTGGATAGCTGTAACTGTTGGAATAAGGCCAGCAATCCCTTCTACAGCTACCACCACTAAATCGGCATCGTACTTCACAATTTCTTGAAGCCCTTTGCTGCCAGTTAGAATTTCGACATTTTTTTTTAGATTCTCCCTTAATTGGTTAGCTTTATCTTCATCTTTTACTGCTACAACTTTAGGATTAAATTCTCTAATTTGTTTCGATAAAAGTTCTACATTGTTATAAGCTGTAAGTCCTACTATTTCAAAATTTTCTCTAAAATTTTTTATTACGTCTAATGTTTGTGTACCTATAGAACCAGTTGAGCCGAGAATTATTACCTTTTTCATGAAGTACATCCCTTTCTAAATTAAGTACTGAAAAATAAAGTATATGAAAGGAGAAACAAATAAAATACTATCAAATCTATCTAAAATTCCTCCATGGCCAGGAATTGTATTTCCAAAATCTTTAATGTAACAATTTCTTTTTATAAAGGAAGCAATTAAATCTCCACATTGAGCGATTATACTTCCCAATAAGCCTATAATTACAGAAAGATATATACTGACATTCGATTGAGGAAATAGCCAAGCAAATACAGCACAGCTGATGGTAGAGCCTATGATTCCTCCAATCCCTCCTTCTATCGTCTTTTTGGGACTGATTGTAGGAGCAAGTTTGTGCTTTCCAAAAAATCTACCGGTAAAATAGGCAAAAGTATCCGTCATCCAAGAGACTATAAAAACAAACCATACTATGTACATTCCTTCAGGCATTTCTCTAAGTTTTTGTATGTACAAAAAGAAAAGAGGTATATAAATGATTCCCATCAAAGTCAAAGCGTAATCTTTGAGATTATATTTTTTATTAGTTAAAAACAGCAAAAAAAGCATCATTGCGATTATAACTAATACATCTACTTTTGCGATTTTACTTTCTAAAAAATATAAAAGGATTGCTGACAAATATCCAAAAATTTTTACAGGCCGTACCCCAATATTTTTTATAGCATTATAAAATTCATTAAGTCCTAATATGCTTACTAAAACTAATGCAATTTTAAGCATATTCCCCCCTTTTATTAAAATGAAAAATAAAATTGGCAAGCCTACTATCGCACTTATAACTCTTGTTTTTAGCATATTTATTTACCACTCCTTACTATACTCCCCCAAATCTTCTTTGGCGAGTTTGGTAATACAATATTGCTTCAATAAGATGTTCTTTGCCAAAATCCGGCCACAGTACCTCTGTAAACCAAAGCTCAGAATAAGCAGATTGCCATAATAAGAAATTGCTCAATCTTTTTTCTCCACTTGTTCTTATTATAAGATCTGGATCTGGCTGGTTTTTAGTATACAAATTTTCACTTATAGTTTGTTCTGTAATTTCCTCAATGGACAATTCTTTATTTAAAATCTTTGTGCAAATTTTTTTCACAGCCTTTACTATTTCATCTCTTCCGCCATAATTTAACGCTATATTAAGTACAAGTCCAGAGTTGTTTTTTGTTACATTTTGCGCCCGATCTATTTCAATTTTACACTTCTCTGGTAAAACAGAAATATCCCCTATGAAGTTAATCAATACATTATTTTTATTCAATTCATCTACTTCTTTAGAGAGATATTCAACGAGTAAATCCATTAAAAAATTTACTTCTTCTTTAGGTCTTTTCCAGTTTTCAGTTGAAAAAGCGTATAAAGTTAAATATTTTATCCCTAATTCTCTAGAGGCTTTTACAACCTCTCTTACAGCATTAACACCAGCTTTATGGCCATAAAATCTCATCATCCCTCTTTTTTGAGCCCATCTTCCATTTCCGTCCATGATAATCCCTATGTGAATAGGCAATTTATTTTTATCAATCTTGTCACTCAAATCTCTATTTTTTTGTCTAAAAAACACCATTTATTTTCCTCCTCATTTTATAAGGGCGCCCCCTCGTCAGAGGGGGATTAAATTCTAATAACAGTAATTTCAAGAATGTTATTTTGTTCTTTTATCCTGGCAACTTTTAAACGAGAACCCTCATATTTAAAAATAGATTTTGTCTCTACAACGTTAAATTTTAAGTCCTTAGGTAATTTTTCTATTATTTTATGTAAATCCATCCCTATAAAATTATTATAATAATCTGTCAAATTTCCATTATCTCCTTTTCTTTAGCTTCCACCACTTTGTCTATCTCTTTAATATATTTGTCAGTTAATTTTTGAATTTCTTCTTCTCTCTTTTTTCTTTCATCTTCCGAAATTTCGCCGTTTTTTTCCATTTTTTTTACAGCATCATTAGCATCTCTTCTTATTTGCCTTACTGCTACTTTTGCCTCTTCTGCTTTTTTATGAACTAACTTTACCAATTCTTTTCTTCTTTCTTCAGTCAATTCAGGAAAAACTAATCTTAACACTTTACCGTCAGAAACTGGATTAATTCCTAAATCTGATTTCTGTATTGCTTTTTCAATATCGCTTATTTTTGAAACATCCCACGGTTGTACAACTAGTACTCTTGGCTCCGGAGCTGTAATGGTGGCTAATCTGTTAAGAGGAGTTGGAGTACCATAATAATCTACCATAATTCGGTCAAGTAGTGCAGGATTTGCTCTACCTGCTCTTATAGCAGCTAATTCGTTTTTTAAAACGCTCAAAGATTTTTGCATTTTTTCTTCGCTAGCTTTTAAATAATCACTCATACTTAAACCTCCTTCACTATTGTACCAATATCTTTTCCTGTTACTACTTTCTTTATATTTCCGTAGGTAGTAAGGTCAAAAACTATGATTGGTATTTTATTGTCCATGCATAAAGAAGTTGCTGTTGAATCCATTACTCCTAAACCTTTGTTTAAAACATCTAAATAAGATAATTCTTTAAATTTTACAGCGTCTTTGTATTTATTTGGGTCTTTGTCATAGACTCCATCTACTTTTTTAGCTAATAGTATGACCTCTGCATCTATTTCCGCTGCTCTTAATGAAGCAGCAGTATCAGTTGAAAAGAAGGGATTCCCTGTCCCAGCAGCAAATATAACAACTCGTCCTTTTTCTAAGTGTCTTATTGCTCTTCTGCGTATATAGGGTTCTGCAATTGCTCTCATCTCAATAGCAGTCTGAACTCTTGTAGGAACTCCCCGTTGCTCTAAAGCATCTTGCAGTGCAAGAGCATTAATTACAGTCGCAAGCATTCCCATGTGGTCTGCAGTAGTTCTGTCCATCCCAATACCTTCTCTTCCACGCCATATATTTCCTCCGCCAACTACAAGACCAATTTGAACTCCCATTTCTTTCACTTCTTTTATTTCGTCTGCTATTCGATTAACTGTGTCAAAATCGATTCCAAATCCTTTATTTCCTGCCAAAGCTTCTCCTGAGATTTTCAGAACTACTCGCTTGTAAACAACTGACGACACAATAACACCCCATTCTTATAAGTTCTATAAAAATTTTGAAAATCCTTCTTAATCTTTTAAGTAATTTATAAAAATGGGACACAACCGTGTCCCTATGTGGTTGCCTATTTAATTTTATTACTCATTTGAGGAAGTTTCAATACCTTCTCCTCTTTCAAATCTAACAAATCTTCTTATTACAATATTTTCTCCTAATTTTGCAATCGTCTCATTTAGCAAATCTTTCACTGTTTTTTCTGGGTCTCTAATGTATTCTTGTTCTAACAAGCAATTCTCTTTGTAAAATTTTTCAATACGTCCTTCAACTATTCTATCTACGACATTTTGGGGTTTCCCTTCATTTAACGCCTGTGCTTTTAAAATTTCTCTTTCTTTTTCCAAAACAGCTTGTGGCACATCTTCACGAGAAATATATTTTGGATTTGCGGCAGCAATTTGCATGCATATTTCTTTAACAAAATTTTTAAATTCATCAGTATTTGCAACAAAATCTGTCTCACAATTTACTTCTACTAAAACCCCTATTCTTCCACCACTGTGTATGTAGGCATCAACTAAGCCTTCATTAGCAACTCTACCTGCTTTTTTAGCAGCAGCAGCCAATCCTTTCTCTCTTAAAATATCTATGGCCTTTTCCATATCTCCATTTGCTTCCATTAAAGCTTTTTTACAATCCATCATTCCAGCGCCAGTTCGTTCTCTTAATTCTTTAACAGCTTGTGCTGATATCATTAGAAAAACCTCCTTAGATAATGATAAATGATATACAATAGTGGTAAGGAGCTTTGCCTTTTTCCTTACCACTAGACAAAAATTTTCACTCTTCTGAAGCAGCAAATTGTTCACCTTGATTGCCTTCAATCACTGCATCTGCAATCTTGGAAGTAATAAGCTTGACAGCTCTTATAGCATCATCATTTCCTGGAATAGGATAATCGATTAGCTCAGGATCGCAATTGGTATCTACAATAGCTACAATTGGTATTTCCAAGCTTCGAGCTTCTGCCACTGCGATAGCTTCTTTTTTGGGGTCAACTATGAATAAAGCGGAAGGCAATGACTCCATATTCTCTATTCCGCCCAAAAATTTCTGCAATCTTTCCTTTTCTTTCCTAAGTTTTATTACCTCTTTTTTAGGAAGAACATCAAAAGTTCCATCTTCCTCCATTTTTTTGAGTTCTTTTAATCGTTGAATCCTTCCTCTAATTGTTTTAAAATTAGTTAGGGTTCCACCTAACCACCTTTGATTTACATAAAACATACCACATCTTTCTGCTTCTTCCTTAATAGAATCCTGAGCCTGTTTCTTGGTCCCAACAAAAAGAATAGTGCCCCCTTCCATGGCCAACTTTTTGACAAATTCATAAGCTTGTTCCAATTTTTCTACCGTTTGTTGTAAATCAATGATGTAAATTCCATTTCTTTCTGTAAAAATATAAGGAGCCATTTTAGGGTTCCATCTTCTTGTTTGATGACCAAAATGTACCCCTGCCTCTAATAACTGCTTCATTGAAATTACCGACATACATACACCTCCTATGGTTATTCCTCCGCCTAAATCCTCTTGCAAAAAGACCTTTTCAGGCACCCTTTTTGCAATCATTAGGCGTGTGTTATTGACTGACAATGAATACTATATTATATATTTTGCTAAATGTCAATATATTATCACACTTTTATGTCTATATGGCCTATAGTTTTTTTGCTTTTTTTACCTTTATCTTTTTCCTGCTTATTTTTTTGTTCAGAGTTTTGGCGATCTTTTATAAGAGTTTTTTCTGTTTTTTCGAGTTCATTAGGCTTTGTCTTCTTTATTTCATTTTCTCTATTAGAAATGGTTATTATTTGCTGAGAATAAATGACAGGCTTTTGAAGGTCAATTTGTTTCAAATTTCCTGCCTCTACAGTACGAGGTAGAATAGATTTTAAATCAATAGGGGAATTGGAAGACATAAAATTCATCTCCTTATTTTAGAGGAAAAAATTTTATTTCTTCCTCATTTTTTATAAACATAGCATATTTAATAGGTTCTTGTATTTTTAAAGTCACGTCATCAATGACGAGTTTAGTTCCTGGAAATATTGTATCAAAAACTTTTATAATTCCAATACTAGAACTTTTTATTTCCTCCTTTAAAGAATTTAATTCCTCACTTAGACGATGATTTAGAGAAATTAAATCTTGGAAAGATTTTTTAGCTTTATGATAAATCTCCTCTTTATCAGGAGGTAATTTTTCGATTTTTTCTATGTACTTAAGAATTTTTCCTATTTTTTCTAACTGGGCATTGTTTTGTTCTATTTGACAAGTTAATTCCGCTATTTTCAGCCTCTTTTGAGGCAGTATACCTACTTGTAATTCTGTATACGTTCCTATTTTTGAACCAATATTTGCCGCTGAAATTTCTCTTGCAGCTACAATTTTACTGCCAATAATTTGGCTTTTATTTCCTAAAAGTTTTACACTTCCTCCTGCTTTTACATCGCAATAAATTATCGCTTCACTGTATATATCTTCTCCGGCTTCTACACTGCAGTTTTGTAAATACTTTGCTGTAATATTTCCTTCTGCGATAATTTTTGCCCTTCCAGCGCCCTGTACTCCTTTATGAATACTGATATTTCCTTTTGCTATTATAGTGGCTGCTTCCACTACTCCAAAAATTTCTATATTACCTTCACTTTCAACAGTAAAACCTGATTTAACATTTCCAGTAATTTTTACACTTGCTACCGTTTTTATGTTTCCTACAGAAGTGTCGACTTCTTTTACTTCCAAAAGAGTGTGTACTTCTATTTTGTTGTTTAAAACCACGATATGACCATCTACAGAAGCTACAAGCTTATCATCATCAATATAAGTATTTTTTCCAAGAGGAAGTCTTACATCTTTCCCGCCTAAAGCATCAACTTTTTGTCCAAAAACATCAATTCCTGGTTGCCCTGCGGTAGGATTTATTTTTCGAGCTATTATTTGGCCCTTTTTGATGTTTTTAAACAAGTCTAAATTTTTATAGTCTACACTTCCGTCCTCCAAAATTTTTGGGGTTGCAGCCTTTTCTACGTCTATCTCAAAAATTATCTTTCCATCTTCTCCATTTATAGGCTTTTTCCCTTCTGCAATTAATACACCTTTTACCTTTTTCAAATCTTTACAAATATTATCTATAACTTCGAATTTTATTCCGTATACTATATTATGTTTTGCGATTTCTTGTAATAAAACTTCTTTATTAATACTAATGCCATCGGGGTCTTCAATTAAAGTCAAATAGGCCTGTTGTTTATCTCTCGATACGTCAATAAGTACTTTATACTTTTTTTCATCCATTTTAAAGCCCCCATTTTAAAAGTATTCACCTAATATCTCCCTTATCCTTTTAATAGCTTTTGTATGAATTTGTGATATTCTAGACTCTGTTAAATTTAAAATTTTGCTTATGTCTTTGTAGTTTAAATCTTCATAATAATACAAGGTTATTACTAATCTTTCTTTATCTGGTAAATTTTCAATAGCATTTGCTAGCTTTCTTTTTAGTTCTTTGTACAATACTTCCTCTTCTGGGTTTTTTAGTTCGACATCTGAAATAGCATGTAATTTAAAGTTATTTTCAATAGCTTCCTCTAAAGAGTTAATGTTAGAAACATTGATATAGCTTAAAGTTTTTAAAACATCTGTTTCATTTAAGCCACAAGCTTCTGTTATTTCTTCAACTGTAGGTTCCCTATTATATTTTTGTTGAAGTGTTTCTACGGTTTCTTCTATTTTTCTGTACTTTTTTTTGAGACTTCGAGGCATCCAATCTTTTTTCCGCAAATAGTCTATTATTTCTCCTCTTATTCTTAAAGTAGCGTAAGTTTCAAATTTTACACCTTTACTAGGCTGATATTTTTCAATTGCATCGATAAGGCCAATTACTCCTTGATTTATCAAGTCTTCATACTCAGATTGAGTAATATCAGAAATGATGAGTTTTTTGACAATATGTTTGACAAGCGGCATATACTTGATTATTATTTCATTTCGTAGATTTGGGTCTTTATTAGAATTATAAGTTTTCCATATATCCTCCTCCACTAATGCCATACAAAATTCCCCCAATTTTTAAATATATTTTATTCCATAACCAATAGTTTTAACTAATAGTCTTCCATCCTCAGAATAAAACTCAATAGTTCTTCCATAATTTCCACCTATATCTTCCGCAACGATTGGTATGCCAAGTTTTCCTAGCACTTCTTTAGTAGCAATAGCGTTTCTTTCTCCTATGTTCATAATGTCAGAATTTATTTTAGAAGAGAACATTTGCGCTCCTCCAGCAATTTTGCTAATCAACCTTTTAGAATTAGCACCTATTTTTACCATTTCTTCAATCAAAATTTGGATACCGGTATCGGCAAACTTAAGTTTGTTAGAATTATCAGATATTTTGTCACTATAAGGTAACATTATATGCACTAACCCTGCTATTTTAGTTAAAGGGTCATAAAGAACAATTCCCACACAAGACCCCAGCCCAATAGTTGTAAGAATTCCTGGGCTTTGTGTGACCTTTGCATCTGCCATTCCAACCCTGTAAATCTTATTTTCCATTCACTTCAACTCCAAGCGCTTTTAGTATTAAATCAAAAGAATTAATATCTGGTATTAAGAAGAAATCACCTTTTATAAGTTTTTCTCCCTCTATAAATTGGGTCTCAATAAACAAAATCTTATCAGAAATTTCTCCGTATTTAATAGCCGGAACACTCAAAATTGCTCCTGCCATGTCTATACTTATTGCGGGAGGTGAAATTTTTATATTTAAAGAAGTAAGAGTAGATAACGAGGCTACATAGCTACCCGCCATAATATTTCCTATTTCTTCTAAAGCGGATTTTTCTAACTCATCAAATTCTTCTTTTACTTCCAATCCCATGAGACTCCAAATAAGAGAAGCAGCGCTTTTTATATCAAGTGCAAAAAGAATATTACCCTTTACATCTCCATCTAGATCGAAATAAATGCCAACAATGATCGTATCAGCAGAGCCAAATATATCTGATACTTCTTTAAAATCTAGAATTTTTACCTTTGGCACTTGCATGTCCATTTTTTTGCCAATCATTGTTGAAAGAGCAGTTATAGCATTTCCTGATCCAATATTTCCTAATTCTTTTAAAATGTCTATGTACATTTCATTTAATCGGTTAATATCCACATTTCTCACACCCTGACATCTAATAATTTTTTTAAATCTAAAATGAGAAATACCTTATCTTTAATTCTTCCTACTTTGCTGACGAATTTTCCAAATTCGTCAGAAGCCTCATTAAAAACCAAGTTATCAATATCTTCTTCTGCAATATCAACCACTTCATTAGCATTATCTACAATCATGCCTACTAACATATCGTAAGCCTTTAAAACCACAATTCTTGTATCTTCATCATACTCTTTTTCTGCTAAACCCAATTTTACTCTTAAAGAAATCACAGGAATTATTTCTCCTCTTAAATTTATAACGCCTTTTACATGACTTTCAGTCTGAGGAACTCTTGTTATAGGCATTACTTTTTCTATAGTCTGCACTTTTTCTATGTTTATTGCATATTCTTCCTCATCAATTTTGGCGATAACATATAGGCTCAAAATTCTCCCTCCTTGTTAAAACAAATTGTTGGCATCGACAATCAAGGCTACCTGGCCATCTCCCAATATTGTAGCTCCTGCAATAACTTTGACATTAGAAAGATACTTCCCTAATGATTTTATGACTATCTCTTGCTGGCCAATTAATTCATCTACAGTACAGCATGCTAAATTTTCTCCTTTTTTGATGATTACACACACCAAATTTCCATTATTAGAAATCTTTTTGGTTTCTAATACTTCATTTAATCTTATTATTGGAATTACCTTTCCTCTAAAAAGAACTACTTCCTTTCCTTGAACATTGTGTATTTCTTCCTCTTTTTTATGAACTATTTCTGAAATTGAATTAAGGGGAATTGCAAATTTTTCATCTCCTACTTTTACTAATAAAGCTTGTATAATTGCTAAAGTAAGAGGAAGTTTAATTATAAATTTTGTTCCCTTATTTATTTCTGATAATATTTCAATTGAGCCGTTTAAAGATTCGATTTTATTTTTTACTACATCTAATCCTACGCCTCTGCCAGAAATATCTGTAACTTTGTCAGAAGTACTAAAACCTGGCCTAAATAAAAGGTCCAAAATTTTATCTTTCGAAAGGTCATTTACTTGCTCAGCAGTGTAAATGCCTTTCTCTACTGCTTTTGCTTTGACTTTTTCTATATCAATTCCTCTTCCATCATCACTAACTTCTATTATGACATTATTACCTTCATGATAAGCTCTCAAATTAATAGTACCTTGTTCTGGTTTCCCTTTTTGCAACCTTTCTTGTGGCATTTCGATACCATGATCAATAGAATTTCTTATGAGGTGAATTAAAGGGTCACCGATTTCATCTATAACAGTTCTATCTACTTCTGTATCTTGTCCATACATATTGAGAATAATTTTTTTGCCTAACTCGTAAGATAAATCCCTTACCATTCTTGGGAATCTATTGAATACTCTTTCAACCGGTACCATTCTTACCTTCATAACAGCATCATGTAAATTAGTAGTTATTCTTTCTAAATATTCAATAGCACTTGCAGTTTCAGAGTTCCTGTTATCTGCCTCTAATCCTTCAAGGCGGGTTTTTATGATTATAAGTTCACTTACTAAATTCATTAAATTATCCAATCTGTCGATATCTACTCTTACACTTTTTGAAGTTTTATTATTGCTTTGAGATTTTTTTATGTTCTCAAAACTTTGAGATTGTGAAAAAGATGCCTCCTTGACAAATGTTTCTCCTTCTTTATTTAAATCAATATTTATTAGTTCCACTTCCACCTTGTTGACCTCAGCGATAGACAGTAATCTTTTTTCAATACTTTCTTTATCCTCTTTTGTAATGATGTGAACAGTGAAACTCTCCTCAAATTTTTCATCTTCAATGTCTTCTACAGAAGGAAAAGAATTTATTATGTCTCCTATTTCATCTAAACTATTAAAGATTATAAAAGCACGAGCGGATTTCATAACACATCCTTTGTCAATATGTACTGTTATCTTATATGCTTTGTAATTATCTTTTACTGCCTCTCTTATTATATCTTCTTCGTATACGTTCAATAATGTATCGCTACTGGAAACATTATTTTCTTTTTCTACAACAGGCTCTTTATTTTTAGATTTAGAACTAACGCCCGAAAGTAAAAACATCAACTCATCAATAGGTACATTATCTTCTCCTGTTTGTGATATTGAATCCAGCATCTCACTTAAGGTATCTACACACTTAAAGAGAATATCCATGATGGGATGAGAAATGTTTAATTCGCCATTTTTTACCTCTTGTAATACATCCTCCATTTTATGAGCTAATTTATTCATGTTTTCAAAGCCCATAGTAGCAGCCATACCCTTTAAAGTATGGGCAGACCTAAAAATCTCATCGATTATTTGCCTATTTTTAGGGTCATTTTCCAAAAGCAATAAATTGCTATTTAAATTTTCTATATGCTCTTGTGATTCTTCAATAAATATATCGATGTATTGATTATTTTCCATAAAATCCCCTCACCTTCTCAATTATTTCTGCTGGAATTTTATCCAAAGGAAGGATTTTATCAACAAATCCTGTTTTTATAGCGTTATAAGGCATTCCTTTTGCCAGAGAAGATTCGATATCCTGACATATAATAAAACTTCCTTTCTCTTTTAAATATTTAAGTCCTTTTGAACCATCACTTCCCATACCTGTCAAAATAACAGCTATTATGCAGGCATTTATTTGGGAAGCACTTATAAAAGTAGCATCAATAGAAGGTTTATAAACAGATTCAAAATTCGTAGAAAGTTTAATTTTTATTTTATCATTTTCTTCAATTAATAATAAATTTTTATCGCCAGGTGCAATATAAGCTACATTTTTCAAAATTACCTCTCCATCTACTGCTTCTTTTACTTTGATCTTGCAACTTTGGTCTAATCTTTCTGCCATCATTCTAGTAAATTTTTCTGGCATATGTTGTACTACAATTACTGAAGCAAAAAGGTCCTTTGGTAAATTTGTTAATATATATTGCAGTGCTTTAGGCCCCCCAGTAGAAGCCCCTATTATAACAAGACAATCATTTTTCATAAATCATTCAATCCCTTTTTGTCTACTTTTTCTCTGTTCTTCAAAGATATAGCTTATAATCTTTTCTCTTACTTTTTCATCAATGTCCACATAACAGACGCCAATTTCATATCCCTTTTCTAATAATTCTTCATATCTCACTACTTTTCCGCTTACTGTTATCTCTTGATCTAATGTAAAAACACAATTTATGACAGTCCCTACCTCTAATTTTTTATCTACCTTACATTTTAATCCTCCACCACTTATATCTTGAATAAGGCCTTTATAAACCTTATCTTCTTCTTCTCCAATAATGGTGTAAGTAAATGGAATCACTTTTTCTAATCTAAAATATTGTCTCCTTTGCAATCTTTCCACACTGCTTATAGGCATTATTTCTAAAAGAGCAAGTTTTCCAGAAAATCTATTTAAAACCTTCGCGTAAAAGGTAAACAAACCTTGTTTTGTAAAATAAATTACTTGGATTATTGAACCTATTCTCACAGGAACTAAATGTCCACTGTATACTGGAGTATCAATTAATATAGTTCCATTTTTGGAAATATCCTGTACTTGAGATGAGTACATGGTCTTGCCATTGTTTAAACCTATCCTCAATTTTTGCCCCGGTAGTAAATTTATCTCATTCATCTAAATCCTCCTCTATTGATAAGTCTAGAAAAAATACCCCACAACCCCTTATTTTCTATAGGAGGAGATTGATTAGCAATTTGAGCTGCAATTTGTAATATCCTTTTTGAGGTTTTACTATTTTCGTATTTAAGGACAATGGGATTTTGCTCAATTATACATTCCATCATCTTTTCGTCATTTTCCAAATAACCTAAATCAATCAAAGATACACCTAAATAGTTTTTAACTACTGTTTCAAACCTGTCATAAATTTTTTTGTATTCATTAAAATTTTTTACCTTATTTATCAGCACATTAATCTTTTTATCTTCACCTACCAGTGAATACTTAATAAGAGTATATGCATCCATAATAGACGTGGGTTCAGGAGTTACTATGAGTAAAACTTCATCAGCCGCTTTCAAAAAATTGCTAACTACGTTATTGAGCCCTGCACCCGTATCTATAATAATAAAATCGGAATAATAGTCTAAAATTTTAATGTTGTTTAGAAAAAGGCTTAAATCCACTCCTTCATTGATAAGGTTGAAATCTCCACCAGAAGATATGTATTTTATGCCTAAAGGTCCTTCGCTTATAACTTCTGTTATCATTTTGTTGTTGTATAAAACATCTAATAAAGTATACTTAGAAGTAACTCCTAATTCAATTTCGACATTTGAAAATCCCAAATCTGCATCAATAATCGTAACATTATAGCCCAATTTTTTAAGCCCCAAAGAAAGATTTACTGAGATACATGTTTTGCCAATTCCGCCTTTACCACCTGTAATTGTAATAACCCTGCTTCTTTTTATCTTCTTTTTTTGGGAAACCAATTTTCTTAAACTTTCAGCCTGGTCCATCATATACTAATTCCCCTTTACTATGCTTGAGGCGATAATTTCACTTCCTGCTAAAGTTATATCATCAGGAACTATTTGTCCATTTGTAAAATAAGAAATTGGCCGCCCTGAATAATAAACAGCATTTAAAATAGAACTATAATTATCGGTTTCATCTAATTTTGTAAAAATCAATTTATAATTTCCTGCAAATTCATATCTTTTTATCACTTCCTTTAAATCTTCCGATTTAGTCGTAGCACTCAAGCATAAATAAGTTTCATCACAGTTTGCATATTTAATGAAGGTTTTTAATTCATTTATTCGCTTTTCATCTTTATGGCTTCTTCCCGCTGTATCTATCAAAACAACATCGTACTTTTCAAACTCTGGCTGAAGTTTATGAAGGTCAAAAATATTATTTACTACTTTTACTGGCACTCCTAAAATTTCTCCATAAGTTTTCAGCTGGTCTACCGCCGCTATTCTGAAAATGTCTGCTGTAACAAGCATTACATTTTTACCTTCATTCAATATCAAATTAGAAGCAATTTTTGCAATGGTAGTAGTTTTCCCCACTCCAGTAGGTCCAATGAACAAAATTTTTTTGCTTTTTTCAGTATTCAATTTTTGAGGAGGTCCCATAAAAGCATCTATTCGTTCCTTTAAAATTTTTATTCCTTTATTATCAAATTCATCAATTCCCTCCCCCAATAACTGAGACACTTCCCTTTCTATTCCATAATCTATTAATTTAGAAACTAAGGTTTTCTCCTTAGCTTCTGTAACCGTTCCATTTTTATTGGTAGCTATAGTTTTAATCAAATTTTTAAGTTCATTTATATCATTTTTTGTAATACTTTCTTTAGGGATTACCGGTGGGTAATCTTCTACCGCTGCTACTACTTCCACTTTACTCTTCTTAAAAAGTCCTATAATCCCTCTTTCTTTAATTTTGTTTTGATGAAGTATTACAGCGTTACTTCCCATTTCCGCTTTTATCATTCTTAAAGCTTCTTGATAATCGTTAGCAATATATTTTTTAACTTTCATTTAATCTCACCGTCCCCACCGATGCAACTTCAATATTTGGTAAAAGTTCGTTATATGACAAAACAGCAATATCAGGAGAAATTTGTTCTACTAACTTTCTGAGATAAAATCGAGTTACAGGCGCTGTCAGAATTACAGGTTGTCCACCCTTTAAAGTTACCTTTTTTGCTAATTCATGGATACTCTTTAAAATCCTTTGTGCCGAAGAAGGTTCCAATGCTAAATAAGAACCATGTTCTGTCTGAGTTATACTAGAGGATATTAACTGTTCAACACTCGGATCTAACGTTATAACTTCAATCTTACCATATGGAGCATATTTATTGGAAATAGTACGAGCTAAAGCCTGTCTTACATACTCTGTTAAAACATCTGTATCTCGTATAATAGGAGCATAATCAGCTAAAGTCTCTAATATTGTAACTAAATCTCTTATAGATAGCCCCTCTCTTAAAAGGTTAGAAAGCACTTTTTCTATTTCACCTATTGTTAAAAGCTTAGGAACTAATTCTTCTATTAAGGCAGGATTTGTAGTTTTTACATTGTCAATTAAACTCTGTACTTCTTGCCTTCCTAAAAGTTCATGGGCATGCTGTTTTATGACGTGAGTAAGGTGAGTAGCGATGACAGAAGGAACATCTACTACTGTATATCCCCTTGCTTCTGCTTTTGACCTTTCGTTTTCATCTACCCAAATTGCAGGCAATCCAAAAGCTGGTTCTCTTTCTCGAATCCCAGAAATATCTTCATCTATTTCTCCTGCCGTCATAGCCATATATCTATCAACGTATACCTTACCTCTGGCAATTTCATTTCCTCTAATTTTTATAATATATTCATTAGGCTTTAATTGAATATTATCTCTTAAACGAATCATTGGGACCACGATACCCAAATCAAGAGCAATTTGTCTTCTTATCATGACAATCCTATCTAACAATTCTCCACTTGCAAGAGGAATCAATTCATAACCAAATTCCAGTTCAATAGGGTCCACTTGCAATAATTCATATACTTTTTTAGGATCCCTTATATTCTCTAACTCTTTTATATTTTCTTCTTGTTCTTCTTCTTTTATTGTTACTTTTTGAGTTCCTGCAAATCCAAGATATGCAAACAACGAACCTATTAAGATAAGAGGAAGTTTAGGTAAAGAAGGCACCAATACCAGTGCAAAGAGTAACCCAGCTGCCACTTTCAAAATATGAGGCTGATTGAAAAGTTGTTTTATTACATCCCCTCCTAAATTCGACTCAGAAGCTGAACGAGTGACAATCATTCCAGTAGCAGTTGATATTAAAAGTGCTGGTATTTGACTTACCAAACCATCGCCTACTGTTAAAACAATATAAGTATTTAAAGCTCTATTTATATCCATTCCCTTCATCACCATTCCAATAATGAGACCTGCCACAATGTTTATGATGATAATAATTATAGAAGCAATTGCATCGCCCTTGACAAATTTACTAGCACCATCCATTGCTCCATAAAATTTTGCCTCTTGCTGTATTTCTTTTCTCCTCTCCCGCGCTTCTTTTTCTGTTATGAGGCCTGCATTTAAATCAGCATCTATTGCCATTTGCTTTCCCGGCATTGCATCCAAGGTAAATCTTGCTGACACTTCAGATACTCTCTCTGCTCCTCTGGTTATGACGATAAATTGTACAATTGCAATTATCAAGAAAATAATAAATCCGACAATTGGATTTCCACCTATTACAAAACTTCCGAAGGCCTGTATTACGTTACCTGCGTAGGTATTGCTTAAAATAAGTCTTGTACTCGAAATGTTAAGAGCCAGTCTCAGAAGAGTAGTTATTAATAATATAGAAGGAAATATAGAAAAATCTAAAGCATCTTTTACATACATAGTAGTTAAAAGTATTATTATAGACAAAGTTATGTTAAATATTAATAAAAAGTCCATGATAACAGGTGGTACGGGAATTATTATGAGTAAAACTATTCCTATTACAAAAAGAGCCACAGTAAGCTCAGAGGCTTTCAAATTATCCCTCCTATTCTCCCTTTAAGCTGTAGACATAAGCCAAAACTTCAGCTACAGCTTGATAAAGCTCTGGTGGAATCATGTCTCCTATTTCAGTAGACCTATACAGTGCTTGAGCCAATGGCTTATTCTCTACTATAGGGATAGTTAACTTCTTAGCTTCTTCTTTTATTCTGAGGGCGATCATATCCTGTCCTTTAGCTATCACTACAGGTGCATCATTGACATTGCTGTCATACATAAGAGCAACAGCAAGATGAGTTGGGTTTGTTATTACGACATCTGCCTTTTTTAAGTCTTGCATCATTCTTCTCATAGAAACTTGTCGCTGCTTTCTTCTTATCTCTGCTTTTATCTGTGGGTTTCCTTCTGTCTCTTTAAACTCTTCCTTTATGTCCTCTTTACTCATTTTAAGACTTGTTTCATATTCTCTCCACTGGAAGAAATAATCTAACGCTCCAAGAACAATAAGTACAATTCCTATTCTAATAGTAATTCCCAAAAGTATGTTTAAAGCGTATTTTAATATATCTTGAACTGACATATCAAGAAGCATTGGTATACCTTTATATTGAGAAGCTAAAAAAGAGTACATTATATAGAAAAGAACTGCCACTTTAGCAATAGATTTAGCTAATTCTACTAATGCTCTTTTTGAAAAAATTCTCTTAAAGCCCTCCACAGGATTTAATCTTTCCAATTTAAAGGCAAGGGGCTCGGTTGTAAATACAAAGCCTACTTGAAGATAAGTTGATGCAAGAGAAACGACAAAAATCAATAAGATTATAGGCATAATTATTGATATTGCTTGCTGCAAGACGTATGTAAACAGATTTCGTATACCTACTACGTTAAAAACATCGTCATTAGCTCCAGAATAAGTATAAAGCAAATATTTTGTTAAAGCCATCATTTTTTCTAAAGAAGGCATTGTAAGTATATTTACTGCCAAAAAACCTGCTACAATTACTAAAGCAGAAGTTATTTCCCTACTTTGGAAGACTTGCCCTTTTTTTCTTGCATCTTGTCGCCTTTTAGGAGTAGCTGGTTCAGTTTTTTCTTCCGCAAACAATTGTAAATTTATTTTACTCAAAACTATCACCTTGTCATAAATTTCATCAATCTAAAAATGTCAGCATTCATTCCATTAAACATAAAATCTATAATTGTCAGGTACATCGGCAACATAATAAGCAAAGTAAAGATTCCAACAAAAATCTTCGCTGGCATTCCTATCATAAAGACGTTAAGCTGAGGTATAGTACGGGAGATTATTCCCAGAGTTAAATCTGTCAAAAGAGTTGTTAAAATTATAGGAGCACTTATTCTAAAACCTAATATAAACATATCAGAGACCATTTTTGTTAAGACCTGAGACATACCAGATAAATCAAAAGCAACTTTGCCAATAGGAATTATATCAACGCTTTTAGCCAACATTGTAAATAAGGTATAATGGCCATTCATAAGCATGAAGATAAGGATTGTCAAAATATATATGAAATTTCCCATTAAAGGAACTTGGGTTTCACTATGAATGTCTAAAATGTTTACTAGTCCAAAACCCAACTGATAATCAATTAGCTGACCGGCTAAATGTATAGCACTGAAGGATATCATAGATGCCAGCCCTATCACGAGTCCAACAATGAACTCAGATATGACAACAATAAAGTAATCTAAAACATTATTTATTTGCAAATCCACTGGTCCCATGGTATCAAAAACAATTACTGCAGCAAAAAAACCTAAACCTATTTTAAAAGTAGTAGGAACATTTTTTGTACCAAAAAAAGGTGTAAGTATAAAAATGCCAAGCATTCTGACGAAAAGTAATATAAAAACTTGAACATTTTGAAGTAAATACTGAATTATATCCATTTTACATCACTTTATAAAATTATTAATATTTAAAAACAACCTTTGAGTGTAGTTGACCAAAGTAGTAAGCATCCATGGCCCAAATAGAATTAGACTTATAAGTATAGCGACAATTTTAGGAACAAAAGATAAAGTTTGTTCCTGAATTTGTGTAGTAGCTTGAAAAATGCTAATTAAAAGTCCTACCCCTAATGCTACTGCTAATAAAGGAGTAGCAACTGTTAAGGCAATAGTTAAAGCTTCTCTTCCTATATCTATAACCATTCCCGTATTCAACTTGTTTCATCTCCTATCTAAAACCTAAAATCAAAGATTTTACAACCAGGTTCCATCCATCCACCAAAATAAAAAGTAACACTTTAAAGGGAAGAGATATCAAAACAGGTGGCAACATAAACATACCCATTGACATTAAAACACTGGCGACTACTATATCAATTATCAAAAAGGGAATGTAAATTATAAAGCCAATTTCAAAAGCAGTTTTTAATTCACTGATGATAAAAGAAGGAATGACCACTCTCATGGGAAGGTCTTCTGCATTATTTACTTTAATTTTAGCTAAACTTACAAAAAGATTTAAATCACTTTGCCTTGTTTGCTTCAACATAAAATTTTTCAATGGTTTGATAGCATTTTGATACGCTTCCTCTTGAGTTATTTTTCCTTCAGTATAAGGTTTAATAGCATTATTGTTGATATCTTGCCCAATTGGTGCCATTATGAATAAAGTGAGAAACAAAGCCAAACCAATTAGTACTTGATTAGGAGGCATTTGCTGTAGCCCCAATGCATTTCTTAAAAAAGATAATACAATCACTATCCGAGTAAAAGAAGTCATCATTATTAAAATAGATGGAGCTAATGTCAAAACTGTTAATAGAAGAACTATTTGTAAACTTGTTGCCATATTTGAAGGAGCTGTCACTGATGAAACCAAATCTCCTAAATTCATTTTTGCTCACCATCTTTTTTAGACAAATATCTGTTTTTTAGCCGTTTTAATCGTTCTATTGAAATATTCAAATTTGTCACAAAATCTTTATCATTAGTTGGAACTTTCATATCTTCTTTATTTATTTCTGTAAGATAAGTTATATTGTTGTTACTCACACCTATAAGAAAAAATTTGTCTCCTACCTTCACTATATATAAACCTTTGTCTCTACCTAAAATAATATAGTCTATCACCTGTAAATTAGTAGAGCGAGTATATCTTAAAGTACTTTGTCCTATAAATCGGGTTATATAGAAAGCCGCTCCAATTACTAAAAGGAAAGCAATTAAATACCATATCAATTGAAAAACATATTCTGTGCCATTAGACACTTTAAGCGCCTCACTTCAACAATTTTTTAATAGCTTCCACTACTCTATCAGGTTGGAAAGGCTTTACGATAAAATCTTTTGCTCCTGCTTGAATTGCCTCGATAACCATAGCCTGTTGCCCCATAGCAGAGCACATTATTATTTTTGCATTGGGATCCTTTGCACGGATTGCCTTTACTGCTTGTATTCCATCCATTTCCGGCATAGTAATATCCATAATAACCAGATCTGGATTTTCTTGAAAATATTTTTCTACTGCTACAGCACCATTTTCGGCTTCTACTACACTCCCTAAATTGTTTTTTGAAATAATATCTTTAATCATCATCCTCATAAAAGCAGCATCGTCAACTATCATTATTTTGCTCACAAATGATTCCTCCTCATCTTTATTCTATATTGCTAATTCTTTTGCTTTGATGAACAATATCTATAATTCTAACCCCAAAATTCTCATCAATTACCACTACTTCCCCTTTAGCTATGTACTTTCCATTTGCCAAAATATCTACTGGCTCACCTGCCAATTTATCCAATTCAATAATAGAACCTTCACTTAATTCTAAAATATCTTTTATAAGTTTTTTAGTCTTGCCTAATTCGACAGTAATAGTAAGAGGAACATCTAAAATTAAATCTAAATTTTCTTTATCTTTTTTGCCTTTAGAAGAAGAATCTTCGTCAAAGCTTTGAAAAACTACAGGACTTACATTGACTTTCTGTTCTTTCTTGGTAACTTTCCCCCCTGGTGATATATTATTAGCTGTTTCGACAATCTTTTCATCATTTTCTATTATAACATTAGAACTCTCTTCTTGGAAAGTCACTTCTGATGGTTTTTCTTCATTTTTCGACAAAACACTTTGCACTAGTTCCTTAGCAAAATCAAGAGGCAAAAGCTGCATAATTTCACTATCGATTATTTCTCCTACTTCCATTTTAAAGGCAATTTTTACTACATCGCCTTCCGGAAATGAAATATCTGTTGGCAAAGAGGCAGTAAAATCGACAACAAAAGCTTTAGGGGGTGAAATATTTATAGTTTTATTGAGAAGGGTAGAAAGAGAAGTAGCAGCAGAACCTATCATTTGGTTCATGGCTTCTCCTATTGCACTTAAATGCAGATCAGTAATTTCTCCATCTTCTACTTTTCCTTCTCCCCCCATCATCAAATCTGTCATTTTAAGTACATCTTCTTTTTTTAAAATAAGAAGGTTATGACCTTTTAGTCCTTCCGTATACTCTACTTCAACCCCAATGTAAGGAATATTAAATTCCTTTTTCAACTCTTCCCACGACAGTACTGAAACTTTTGGAGTAGTAATAGTAACTTTATTTCTCAATAAAGTATATAAAGTAGTGGCTGAAGTGCCAAAACTTATATTTCCAATTTCACCTAGTATATCCTGTTCTTCTTCTGTTAACTCTTTTCCACTTTGGGACTGATTTTCTTTAGATTCTTCGGTTAAGCCTTTTAATAATGCATTTATTTCTTCTTGTGATAAAAAGTCATTCACTTTCTTCATCTCCTTTGTAAATAACTTCTGTTATTCTTACACTGTATTTGTTATTTTTGATTCCAGGTATACCTCTAAATTTGACTTTTTTATCGATTATTATGTCTACAGGTTCTTTGAAATGTTTATCTAACATGATTATATCTCCTATCTCAAAATCCAAAAATTCTTTTACAGTAATAGTTGTAGAACCAAGTTGAGCAGTAAGAGGTATATAAGTTTTGCTTATTTTACTCTTTATAAGCTCAGGATTTACTTTCTCTTCTTTTTTCATGCTAGAAAACCAAAATTTTGTCGTTAATTTGGGTACAATAGGTTCTAATGTCAAATGAGGCATGCAAAAATTCATTATTCCTTCTGTTTCATTAATTTTTATAGATAAAGTACATAAAGCTACTGTCTCATTAGGAGATATTATTTGAGCAAACTGCGAATTAGTTTCCACTCTTATTAAAGAGGGATTAATATCTAATATATTACTCCATGGTTCTTTAAAAAGTGAAAGCATTTGTTTTACTATCTTAGTCAAAAGGCTAATCTCGATCTCAGTGTAATCCCTATCCAAAAGCTCGCCTTTTCCCATTCCTCCCAAAATTCTATCAAGTATTGCATAAGTAGTATTATTATTGAATTCCAAGAGAAAAAGGCCTTCTAAAGGGGCTGCATCAATAATAGCAATGAAAACCGGATTATTTAAAGAATTACTAAACTCATAATAAGTCAGCTGGTCAACAGAGACCACTGTAACATTCACTATTGTTCTCAAATATCCTGACAAAAAGGAAGTTAGAGACCTTGACAAATTTTCAAAAATCATTTGAAGAGTTCGCAGTTGTTCTTTTGAAAATTTATTAGGCCTTCTAAAATCGTAATTTCTTATCTTTTTACTTTTAGTTTCTTCTACTTCTTCAATTTCTTGGACATCTAACCCACCAGAACTAAAAGCTTTTAATAGTTCATCTATCTCGCTCTGTGATAATATTTCAGCCAAAAAACCCCCTCCTCCCTATTGAACAATAAATTCCTCAAAATATACATTTACAATTTTCCTTTCACCTATTATTTTATTTATCTGATTTTTTATATCGTTTTTTAACTTCTCTTGTCCTTCAGGCCCTTCCACATCTTGATCTGTTTTTCCTCTTAAAATTTGAATTATCAAATCTCTAATCTGGGGGGTCCGCTCTTCTAAGATTTTTAAAGTATTTTTATCTGCAACTTGCAACTTTATTGTTGCCTTGACAAATTTTCTGTCTCCCTTTAAATTAGTTATAAATTCTCCGCCAGGAGAATAATTATAATATGTGATTTCTTTAGGTTTGTTACTAGATGCAAAATTATTAAAATATACGAAAGCAATACTAAACGATAAAATCATAATAAGAATAACAATCAAAATTGTTTTACTCTTCATTCTAACACCTCTTTATCCTTTTCTATTGTGAAAATTCTTTGTTTGTATTCGATAACTCTTTGTATAATCTCCTCCGGTGTTTCTTTTACAACTATTTTTTTACCAGTAGTAAGGCTTATGACAGTATCGGGAGTTTTCTCTATGAATTCAATTAACTCAGCGTTGATAATAAATTCTTCATTATTAAGACGCGTAACATAAATCATAATTTTCCTCCATTACATCTGCTGGGCTTTGTGCCCAGCAGACTATAATTATCTCTTCATATTAACAAGGTCTTGCAATATTTCATCAGAGGCAGTTATAACTCTCGCATTAGCTTGAAAACCTCTTTGAGTTACGATCATATCGGTAAATTCGTTGGCTAAATCTACATTAGACATCTCTAAAGTTCCAGGATTTATAGAACCCCTTGTATCTGTACCAGCTGCTCCTATCATTGGTTCTCCTGAGTTTACTGTGTTAATAAACATAGTATTCCCTACTTTTTCTAAGCCCATGGGATTCTGAAAATCCGCAATAGCAATTTGACCAATTACCTGCCTACGTCCATTAGAATATATGCCAGACACCACGCCATATTTATCTATATTGATACTCTCTAAAGAACCCGCCTCATTTCCATCTTTGCTAAGTTCCCTTAAATCTGTTTCACTCGAAAACATTGTAAGACGTGAAAGGTCAAGTGAAACAGGACCAATAGTCGCACTTGTCACGGCAGTATTCATATTAAAGTTGAGTGTGCCATTTGCTATTCTTACACCATTTGCATCTGGTAAAATCCTTCCATCAGCACCAAAAGTAAGTGTACCCGAACCATCTACAGAAGAAATAGCAGGATCAGAAGAAGACACACTCCAGTTCCAAGTAGTAGCATCATTTTTTGTAAAAGTAATTGTAGCTATGTGGCTTCCTCCTTGTGAATCATACACTAATATGTTATAACTTATAGCGCCATTAATTTCTGTGGAAGCATTTATGTTTCCTCCTATTTCCAATTGTGTAGTCGCTGCCGGGTCTATACTTGACCAATTTTTAAGGCTTATTGGAACTAAATTTCCTGTATCAGTGTTTACTGTTTTACCATCAGTTGACATCCAACCTAAAACTTTATATCCATCAGGTGTTACTAAATCACCTTGAGAGTCAAAACTAAAGTTTCCTGCCCTTGTGTACAAATTTGCTCCTCCCTTGGAGACTATGAAAAATCCATTCCCATCAATTGAAAGGTCTGTAGGATTATCTGTCCTTTGTGCACCGCCTCTTGTGAACAATGTATCAATTGAAGCTATAGCTACTCCAAGACCAATCTGTTGGGGATTGGTTCCGCCACCATTTCCTTGCGGTGCAGAAGCGCCTTTTATCGTCTGGCTAAATATCTCTTTAAAAGTCATCCTGCTGGCTTTGTATCCGACAGTATTGACATTCGCTATATTATTTCCTATTACATCCATTCTTGCTTGATGAGCTTTCAACCCTGAAACTGCAGAATACATTGACCTTAACATATTTTCTCCTCCCTTTATTTTCGGTGCTGCTCGCTTTCTCAGTCTTTCAAAAGCGATAAGCCCCCTGTTAAGGTCCGGCTTAGATTATCACAGCACCGTCTATATTTGTAAAAACACTGTTTTTCAACATTTCCCCATCCATCGCCGTTATGACGGTTTTAGACTTTAAATTTACCACAAAAGCTTTGTTGCTCATAATGATGAGAGAATCTTTTATTCCCTTTTCACTAGCTTTATTCACTGCTTCTAATAGTTTTTGATATTCACTTTGAGTAATTTTAACATTTCTCATTTCCATCCTCATAAGTGAATGCTTTGAAAATTTCAGGTCATCAATTTTCACATTTAAAACTTCTTTGAAAGATGTAGAAGCCGTGGTATTAGTTGATGCCCTCTGGGCTAAGTAATTAACATTTATGTTTTGTGGAATTCTTACAATTTCAGACATTTTATCACCTCATTCTAAAACAGCTGTAACAGCATCCAATGGTATATCTATACCGTTCACTTCTAAAAAGTATTCTCCATTTTGCTTATAAACAACATCTACTTTTCCTATCACAGTTCGAGAATTCCCATTATTGTCAGTAATAGTAGCATATATATTTTTGCCTATCAAATTTATAGCTCTTATTGCATTAATACTGCTATTCATGTTTTGCATTTGCTCCAATGTAGAAAACTGTGCTAACTGTGCAATAAATTCCCTATCATCCATAGGATTTAAAGGATCTTGATTTTTTAATTGAGTAACCAAAAGTTTTAAAAAATCATCTTTTCCTAATTGAGAATTTAGAGTTGATACTCTGTTGTTGTAAATACTTGTAACATTGTAATTAGTATTTATATCCATAATATCCCTCCTTTCTACGCCCTCACATCTATATGGTCTTGTGAGATATTGTAAATTTGTTGTAAAGTTTCTGTTTCTTCTGCTTCCGCCAAATCATAGTGTAAATACCCACTATATACTCTGTGCAAATTCTGTTCTTGTGAGTTGTCATTGTAACTTTGCTGTTGTCCATTGTATTGAGAAGTAAACTGCATATTTTTATCCACTGTCACATTAAAACTGTCTATTTTAATTCCTTTTAAATCTAATTGAGCACTTAAAATCCCTATATTAGATTCAATTTGATGCTTCACTTTCTCGCTATCAGTTATTATAGTAGCGATGATATTTCCATCTACAGATTTAAGATTTATCTGGAGTTTTCCTAAAAATTCTGGTTTTAATTGTATACTTATAGTAGAGAACATGTCGTTTTTTAAAAAATTTATGCTCTTTACTATTTGGTCAAAAATTTGTGATTCTGGAGCCTCTTTTAATTTCGAACTTTGATGGTTAATCAGTTGGTTTTCAAAAGTCTTCCCATCATTTTTTAAAAACGCAAAATCATTTTGTTGTAATTGCTGATTTTCTCCAAGATTTTTTTCATTTTTAATTGTCAAAATCTTGCTATTTGAGTCAGGTTGTGAATCCTTTGTTTTTGGTATGATTTCTTTATTTTCCTCAAGGATACGCTGATTGTCTATCAAAGATAAATTTTCATTTAATAGAGTTAAATTATCTGTCCCATCTTTTTTAATGGCTTGTTGTGAAAATACAATTGAGTCTGTTGTCTGAATGTTCGTGTTGTTTATATCTACATTTTTATCGCTATAGACTTTTAAAACTTCCTTAAAGTTGTCACTTTTAATTGCCGTAGCTATTGCATCTGGTTGTAACTTAACACCAAGTTTTTCTTCTAACAACTGGCTTATTTTTTGCGATAGTTTATCAACATTCAAAACCCCATTATTTAAAAAATCTTGTATCAGTTTTTGTACTTCTTTTTGCAATTCCACATAAAAATTTTGTTTTTCACTTAACTCCTTGCCATCATCCTTTTGAATTGCCACGTTTAATCCATTTATTAACTGCTGCAACCAATTGAAAACATCTGCTAACGATAAATCCTCTGTTTGGAAAGATTTTAAATTTTTTTCTTTTTTCAGTGATTGTGTAGTTGAAAAAAGACTATTTAACTCAACATTGCCATCAGATACCACTTTGTCCGTTGAATTTTCTTTATTTTCATTAATTGCCATCTGTTGCTGTAACATTTCTGAAAATTTATTTGCCTTATTATCTTTTGGGGAAGGGAATTTTTTGTAATCTACAACTGGTTTGGTTTTATCAGCCCTTGGCTGCTGTATCTTAAATGGTAATAAATCAGTATCCGGCACCACTCCTATCACTCTTTTCACCTCCTTTCTAAGGAATCATAGTAGCATTTTTCAATAAAATATTTGTTATTTTTGCTGCCTTTTCAGCTTTTAATGATTCTAATATCTTTGAAGCACTATCTTTATCCATGTACCTCAATATTTTTATTATATCTTCATCTGACATGTTATTGAGTATTTGCGCTGCATTTTGCGGATCCATATTTTGATAATAACTAGCTATGTCTTTCAAGTTAGTCTGCTTATTTTCTAACTGTTGCTTGAGTGAATCACTCTCCTTTTGAACTTTTTCCAATTCGGCTTTTAAACTATTGATTTGGTCTTCTTTTTCTTTCAATTGAGTTTCGTACTCAGCAATCTTTTCATCTTTTGCTTTTAATTCGTCAGTTAATTTATTTATCTGTGTATTTTTGTCTTCTACTGGCACTGGAGAAATTAAACTACCTAAAACCGGAACATTAGCTAATTGCTTTTTCAAAAAAGTTTGACTTCCGAATAGATTAAAGTAAACAGCTGAGACTATTCCACCTACGAGTATCAAAAAAATTATTAAAATTATCAGCCAAATTTTGGAGTTTCTTTTTGTTTGTATATCTTGATTTTGCATATATATCCTCCTAATAGGATTTAGCCACTCTAAAACTTATTTGTTCATCTACAAATTTATTTTGTTCTATAGCCATTAAGTATTGGTACTCAGAAAACCTCTTTTCCTTGAGATTCTCTAATGCCTTTTTCTCTTTTGAAACTTTTAAAAGATTTTCTCTTATCAAATCAGCATCTTTTTCTAGCTTTTTTATTAAAAGTTTTTTGTCTTCAATCATCTGTTGAATTTTTTTTACATACACATCTGATTCAAGAATTTTATGTATAGTAGTTCCTTCTTTCATCTCCACTTTTGTTTTTTCTAAGATTTCATTTAAATGTTTAGTTAATTTATGTAATTCTTCTTTTTGAATATTTATCTCTGCCATGACCTTTGCTAATTTCTCTTTTTCAATCTTTTCTGACTGTTCTTTTAAATTTAATACTGGCTGCAAATTAAATTCGAATTTTTTCATATTTTATCACCTTTTAATAGATTCATATAGCAGTTGTTTTGTAGTTTCAAAGTCATAAGACTCGTCTATTCTCTGCCTAAGAAAATTGTTCATTTTGTCGTTTAGCTCAATGGCCTCATCAATTTTAGGATTACTGCCAAAATTATATGCTCCTATATTTATTAAATCCTCCGCTTCTGTGTAAGTCGCCAAAATATCTTTAAACCTCGCTATTAGTTCTTTATGTTCTTCTGTAATTATGTCATTTATCACCCTGCTAACACTTGCTAATACATCAATAGCAGGATAATGGTTTTTATTAGCCAGTTTCCTTGACAAAACTATGTGCCCATCGAGTATACCCCTTACTGCGTCAGCAATTGGCTCATTCAAATCATCCCCATCTACTAGCACAGTGTAAAGAGCTGTAATAGAGCCTTTTTTAGAACATCCAGATCGTTCTAAAAGCTTAGGTAAAACTGAAAAGACAGAAGGAGTATAACCTCGTGAAACAGGAGCTTCCCCTATAGAAAGCCCTACTTCTCTTTGAGCCATGGCAAAACGAGTGACTGAATCCATCATCAAAAGAACATCTAACCCTTGGTCTCTAAAATATTCAGCTATAGCAGTTGCAGTCATAGCGCCTTTTACTCTTATAAGAGCTGGGGTATCAGAAGTAGCTACTACAACTACAGATTTTTTTAAGCCTTCTTCCCCCAAATCTTTTTCTAAAAATTCATTTACTTCTCTTCCCCTTTCTCCTATGAGAGCTATTACATTTAAATCAGCTTTCGCGTTTCTTGCCATCATGCCTAACAGCGTGCTTTTTCCTACACCACTTCCTGCAAAAATACCAATTCTCTGCCCTTTGCCGCAGGTAAGTAGTCCATCTATCGCTTTTATACCAAGAGACATAACTTCTCTAATTCGCTTCCTTTCCAAAGGGTCAGGTGGCACATTATTAATAGGAATAGATTTTTCAAATTTTATCGGTCCTTTGCCATCTATAGGATTGCCTAAACCGTCTAATACCCTTCCGAGGAGTTCATTTCCTACGTTAACTCTAAGGGTTTGACCTGTAGCTATAACTTTGCTGCCAGCTCCTATTCCCTCCATATTTCCTAAGGGCATGAGATACACTTTTTCTTCTTTAAAACCTACAACTTCTGCCAAAATTGTATTTCCGTTAATAGTCTTGATATTACATATTTCTCCTATGTTGGAAAGAGGCCCTGTACTTTCGATTGTTAATCCTATTACTTGAGAAACTTTCCCATAATATTGAATTAGCCTTTTTTCTTGAAGAGCCTTTTTATATTTATTCAAAACAATATTACTCATTTAGCACACCCGCAAATAAGTTTTTTAAAGCTTTAAGTTGTGTACTAACGCCAGAGTTTATCACTCCAGAATTTGTTTCAATTACACAATCTCCTTTTTTTAATGATAAATCTTTTAAGATATTTACATCATCTAAAAACTCTATGTCTTTAAGAATTTTGTCTTTGTTTTTAATACAGTGTTCATAATCCTCTTCACTAACCCTTACCGTTACTTTGTCAAAAGCATTGTAGTTTTCCATTCCTTTTTTGATAAGGTTCAATATTATGTCTTTATCCTCTTCCACATATTTACCTACAATTTTTTCTACCGCCAGCAAAATTACATTTACAATATCACTTTCTGCTTCTTTATACATTCGTTGTTTTTCTTTAATAATCTCTTCTTTAATAGTCTTTGCTTCTTCTATTATAGCTTTAGCATCTTCTTCTCCTTTTTTGTATCCTTCTTGATATCCTGCAGTATATCCATCTTGATAGCCCTTTTCTTTATACTCTTCTTCAATCTTCTTAGCTTTTTTCTCTGCTTCTATTAAGATTTTTTCTACATCTTCCTTAGTCTTCCTAAGTATCTCTTGCTGGACTTGTCTCGCCCTTTCTATTATTTGCTTTGCTAAATCCGCACTTTCTTTTTTTATATCCTCTCTTTGTTCACTCAATTCAATTACTTTCTCCACTTTTTCTTTGTAATTGCCATTTTCCACAATTCTTAAAATCACGGGAGAGGAAAAGTTTATTTCTCCTTGTTTATATATCCTATACAATAATTTCGTCCCCTCCTCCTCGTGATATTACAATTTCCCCAGCATCTTCTAATTTTCTTATGATATTTACAATTCTTTGTTGTGCTTCTTCTACATCTTTTAATCTTACAGGTCCCATATACTGTATGTCTTCTTTTATCATATCAGCAAGTCTCTTAGACATATTACTATAAATAACCCTTTGCACTTCTTCACTAGAACCTTTAAGTGCAAGAGCAATATCGTGATTGTCTACTTCTCTCAATACTCTCTGTATAGACCTAGAATCCAATGTGACAATATCTTCAAATATAAACATCCTCTTCTTTATTTCTTCTACTAACTCAATGTTTATAGACTCAAGAGTATCCAAGATATTTTTCTCTGTACTTCTATCTACAGAATTTAGTATATCTACAATTGTCTGAATACCACCTGAAGAAGTATAATCTTGTGTGACTAAGGAAGACAATTTTCTCTCTAAAATTCTCTCAACTTCTTTTACTACTTCAGGAGAAGTGCTCTCCATTGTTGCTATTCGCATAGCTACTTCTGCCTGTAAGTTTTCAGGCAGTGAGGATAGAATTGCTCCTGCTTGTTGAGGCTTTAAATAAGACAAAATCATTGCAATAGTCTGAGGATGTTCGTTTTGTATAAAATTTAAAACTTGAGAGGGATCCGCTCTTCTTATAAAGTCAAAAGGCCTTACTTTCAAAGTAGAAGTCAATTTATTTATAACCTCAAAAGCTTCTTGAGTACCTAAAGCTTTTTCTAAAACTGCTTTTGCATATTCTATTCCACCTTCTATTATGTACTCTTGCGCTACGCACATGTTATAAAATTCATCTATAACTTTTTGTTTTTCTTCAGGAGTAAGATTTCTTATACTGGCTATTTCTAAAGTTAATTGTTCAATTTCATCTTCCCTTAAATGTTTATATATTTGAGCTGAAAGCTCGGGCCCTAACGCAATGAGAAGCATTGCACTTTTTTGCCTGCCTGTGAGTGCACCTCTCGCCATAACAACACCACCTACTCTTCATTAAGCCATGTCCTAATAATCTGAACAACAATATCCGGCTTTTCTTTTATAAGTTTTTCTATCTGTTTTTTCTTTTCGTCCTTATCAGAGAAATCTATCTCATAAGTAGGCTCTACAGTAGCTAAGACCTCCTGTTCAGCTGTAGTTAAAGAGGTTTCTTTTTTCTTCCTTCTCATCATAATAAGGAACAGTCCGCCTCCTAACACTAAAGCCGCTAATATAGCCCACACATATACTGGTACTCCCTTTGAAGCTTTTGCCTGCTGCTGCATTGTTTTTAACAGGTCTTGGTTAAACTGCATTCCTTGAACCGATACTTGTACAAGAGAATCCCCTCCTGCAGCTTTTGTAACCAAGTCAGCAATTTGTTGTTTCATTGAATTATTTAAATTTTGATTTATAACGACGGCTATTGAAATATTTTCAATCTTGCCTTGTGCTTGAACAAGACTTGTCTTAATTTGATTTATTTCGTAGTTTATAGTAATCTCAGTTCTATTGTAATCAGAAGTACCATTGCCAGTTGTTGAAATTACAGGAGGGTTGTTCGTAGCAGTACCTGCTGGACTTCCACCTTGTGTACCTGTCGCTTTTTCTTTGAGTTCTTGTATACTCCTTACAATTCCTTTATTATCATTTCCTTGAACAGGCAAATACTCTATAGTATCCTGCGTCTTTTTATCAAAATTTAAAGTAACATTTGCTCTTACAACTACATTACCTGGTCCAAACACTTGTTCTAACAATGTTTGAAGGCTGTTTTGTAAGTCTTCTTGAACTTTTTTTTGAAGAGCAAATTGAGTATTAGCATTTTCAGCAGTAGTATCACTTTCTGCAGTAAGAATTTTACCATTATTATCAATTACAGTAACATTTTCAGGTTTTAAACCTTCTACGCTCTTAGATACAAAATCTATGATTCCCTTGACTTGCGAAGAGGATAAAGTCACACCTGGCTTTAAAGTTAGCATCACAGCCGCTGTAGCTTGATTAGTAGTATTTGAAAGTACAAAGGCATTTTGATCAGGTACTACGATATTGACAATAGCATCTTGCACTCCATCTATAGTTTTTAGAGAATTTTGTATTTCATTTTGTAGAAAATACAAATACTTTTGTCTTCTCTCTTGGTCTGTTGTAGCAAGGGAGTTATTCATAGCGTCTTGAAAGCTAAATCCCCCTTGTGGGATTCCTTCTGTCGCAAGTTTCATCCTCACCTCATCTTTGTATTGTGCAGGAACTAAAATTGTCGTCCCATCGTTCGATATTTTATATGGAATCTTGAATTCGGTTTTTAATTTTTCAACTACCGCTCCTGCATCTTTTATACTTAGATCTGAATATAAAACTACATAATTAGGCCTATTAACTATGTAAACTAATAAAGAAATGCCTATAAAAAGTAAAATAGCAATAATTCCTAACTGTATCTTTTGTTTCTTATCAAACTTATTCCAAAAGTTTGTCAGTTGTTCTCTAAAATTGGCAATGAAGTCTGGCATTAATTCACCTCATTTCAATTAAAGACATTACAATGGCATTCTCATTATTTCCTGATAGGCCTCCAGCACTTTATTTTTTATTTGAATTGTAAGCTGCAGTGCAATGTCAGCCTTCGCAGCATCTATCATCACTTGATTTATATCGTCAATTTCACCAGTTACAAGTTTTTGGTCATTTTTCATTGCCGTTAACTGTAAATCATTTACCTTGTTAAAGGCTTCTTTTAAAAAGTCGCTAAAAGTATCTATTTTACTGCCATTCTGTGTTGCTTCTAAAGTGCTATCCAAAGTTACTGGATTAACCGGTGTTATTTGATTAACCATTTATGTCTACCCCCTACCGATTTCTAAAGACTTTTGAAACATAGCTTTTGAAGCATTAAAGGCTGTTACATTGGCTTCATAAGCACGAGTAGCAGAAATCATATCTACCATTTCAGAAACAATGTTTACATTTGGGTACTCTACATATCCATTTTGGTCAGCATCAGGATGTCCAGGGTCATAAACTTCTCTAAGAGGAGTTTGGTCATCCTCAGCTATTTGTACAACTTCTACTCCTTTGCCACTGTATTTACCTTTAACTTTATCTAGAATGCTTTCGAAACTGTCAGGTTGTATTTCTTTTAAAACCACTAATTTTCTCCTATAAGGCCCTCCTTGAACTGTTCTTGTAGTATTTACATTAGCTATATTTTGGGCAATTATGTCCATTCTAAGTCTTTCCGCCGTCAAACCCGAAGCACTTATATCCATAGAACTAAATAAGTTCATTGTAAATTACCTCCCATCTTTTACAGCAGTCATGATAGAATTAAGCTCTCCACTTACCCTTTGCACAAGGGCATAGTAATACAACTGATTCTTAGCTAAATTTGCCATTTCGGCATCTATGTCTACATTATTTCCATCTAACCTCATGGAAGTGTCATTTACTTGAATAATTTCCGGTTGTATGGAATCAATAGCAGGTGGGCCAATAGGAATGTGCTTAGGGTTTGTAACATAACCTCTTAACTTTGTACCATTTATAGCATCTTTTAAAATATCCTCAAATTTGACTTCAGACCTTTTGAAATTAGGAGTATCCACATTAGCGATGTTATTGGCAATCACATTGTTTCTTACAGTGGCTGCGTACAATCCCTTTTGTAATAAATCTATATTTTCAATTCCTAAATCCAGCATTTTCTCGCCTCCTCTTATTCGACCACACTATACTTAATTCGACAAACAAACCAAAAATCCTGCTAAAATAAGCCAAAAAATAAATATTTAACTTTGTTCTAACACTGCCTTTTTTGTAAAATAATATCAATTTTTATCGAATAATATTATATCATGCCGTAATAGTTTACACCATAAGAAAAAAGTCCTATTTTTATAGGACTCTTTTACATAAAATTAAGTCTCCTGCTTTCATGCTAAAGTACAACCCCATGCATAAAAGCGGAGACTTATATTTTTCAATAAGGGTTTAAATTTATCTTTTCATTTTCTCTAACTCTTCTAATAATTTATCGTTTAGTACCCTTATATGGGTACCTTTCATTCCTAAAGACCTTGACTCAATTATGCCAGCACTTTCAAACTTTCTAAGGGCATTTACAATTACAGACCTTGTAATACCTACTTTATCTGCTATTTTACTTGCAACTAATAATCCCTCTTTTCCATTTAGCTCTTCAAAAATATTTTTTATAGCTTCTAATTCGGAGTAAGAAAGTGTTCCTAGTGCCATTTGAACAACTGCTCTTTTTCTTGCTTCATCCTCTATTTCTTCATTTTTTGACCTTAAAATTTCAAGGCCAACTACTGTAGCACCGTATTCTGCTAATATCAAGTCATCGTCAGTAAATTCTTTTACCCCTCTTGATAAGGCTAAAGTTCCTAACCTGTCTCCACCGCCATTGACAGGTACTATAGTCAAAATTAAATCTGATAAAACTTTATCCTCTTTAAAAAGATTACCTTTATCATTAGCCAGCGTCTCCGTCACTCGCAAAAGTTTGTCATTATATTCTTCAGGTATTATTTTACTTTGAGCAAAAATGTCATTTCCATAATCTTTTAATATACTATAACCCAATACTTTACCCTTTCTACTCAAAATATATACGTTGGCCTCAATGACATCTTTTAAAATATTGGCCATTTCATTAAAATCAACTGGTTGAATTCCTGTTTTTTGCAAAATTCGATTTACTTTTCTAGTTTTTTCTAATAGTGTGCTCATATTTCTAATCCTCCTATGTTTTTATTTTTTATTATCATAAAATGTATTTACTAACTTCGTATTTATTTAGACTATCTTTTAATTGCTCTTTTACATACTCTTCAGTTATCACTATTTGCTGCCCTCCCAATTCTGGCGCATTAAAAGATAATTCTTCAAACAACTTCTCCATGACAGTGTGCAATCTTCTTGCGCCAATGTCCTCCGATTGTTGATTTATAAGATATGCTACTTCTGCAATAGCCTCAATTGCTTCATCAGTGTATTTAACTTCTATTCCTTCTGTTCTTAAAAGCTCTTGATACTGTTTTGTAAGAGCATTTTTAGGCTCCTTTAATATTCTTATAAAGTCCTCTTTTGTGAGAGGTTTTAAATTAACTCTTACAGGAAATCTTCCTTGTAGCTCAGGGATTAAATCAGACACTTTTGCAACGTTAAAAGCACCAGCTGCTATAAACAATATATGGTCTGTCTTAACAGGACCGTATTTTGTCATTACTGTACAACCTTCAATTATAGGAAGAATATCCCTTTGAACTCCTTCCCTTGATACATCTGGTCCTGCTGTATAACCGCTGCTGGCAATTTTGTCAATTTCATCTATGAAAATTATTCCATCGTTTTCTGCTCTTTTAATAGCCTCTTCAATTACTTCATCCATATCTATAAGGTTTTGAGCTTCTTCAGACTCTAGAATTCTTTTTGCTTCATACACAGGAACTTTTTTAATTTTTTTCTTTTTAGGTAAAATGTCAGCAAATATATCTTGCAAATTTATGTTCATTTCTTCGGACCCTAAATTAGTATACATCTCAAGCATTGGTGTAGATGTATCTGTTACTTCTATTTCCACTACATAATTATCTAGCTCGCCATTTCTTAACTTTTGCCTTATTTCTTCTCTTTTGTATTGCATACTTTCTTCTTCTGTCTCTTCACTTTTCTCGGCAGAAGGATAATTAAACAATACTTCAAAAGGATTTTTAGTTTGTTTTTTTCTTTTTCCAATTATGTAATCAATTAGCCTATCTTCTGCAATTTTCTTCGCTTTTTCAGTAACTTTTTTTAATTTTTCCTCTTTTACCATTCTTACAGCAGCCTCTACAAGGTCTCTCACCATGGAATCTACATCTCGTCCTACGTATCCTACCTCAGTAAACTTAGTAGCCTCCACTTTTACAAAAGGAGCTTCTACTAATTTCGCAATTCTTCGAGCAATTTCTGTCTTTCCTACTCCAGTAGGGCCTACCATAATTATATTTTTGGGGGTCACTTCTTCTTTAAAATCGTCAGGTAAAAGATTTCTCCTATATCTATTTCTTAAAGCCACTGCTACTGACTTTTTAGCTTCCTTTTGTCCTACAATATACTTATCTAATTCCTCTACAATCTCCTTGGGAGTATAATTCTTCACTTAGAGCACCCCCTATAAAGTCTCAACTGTTATGTTGTTATTAGTGTAAACACAAATCTTTGAAGCTATCTCTAAAGCTTTTTTTGCTATATCTTCTGTATCTAAATCAGTATTATACCGTAGCGCTAAGGCTGCAGCCATAGCATAATTTCCTCCAGATCCTATCCCAATCACATCCTCATCTGGCTCAATAACTTCACCAGTGCCAGAAATAAGTAAAGTATCCTTTTTATCTACCGCAATCAAAAGAGCTTCTAACTTTCTTAAAATCTTGTCTTTTCTCCATTCCTGTGCCAATTCTACTGCTGCTCTTTTTAAATTACCTCCATACTGCTCAAGTTTTTCTTCAAATTTTTGCGAAAGAGTCAAAGCATCAGCTACCGAACCAGCAAATCCTACTATTACTTCTCCATTATATAATCTTCTAATTTTTTTCGCTCCATGTTTTAAAATTGTATTTTCTCCAAAGGTAATCTGTCCATCACCAGCCACTGATACTTTATCGCCTTTTCTCACAGCAATTATGGTAGTACCCTTAAACATGTTTACACCCCTTTAGATAGTTTAATATTAACACATTTTTCACAATGCTTCAAGAATTAATTCAAAATTTTTGTTAAATTCATTTAACTTCTTTTTGATAATCACATCCTGGATTAGAACATTTTAGTATATGTACATTTTTTGTATTTTTTTCTATTAACATGCTACCACAAACAGGACATTTTTCCTCAACAGGTTTGTCCCACAATATAAAATCGCAATCAGGTGCATTTTCGCAAGCGTAATAAGTTCGGCCTTTTTTGCTCTTTTTCTTTACAATTTCTCCACCACATTTAGGGCATTTAACACCAACCTTTTCGTATAAAGGTTTTGTATTTTTGCATTCAGGAAAACCAGAACAAGCAAGAAATTTTCCATACCTGCCTTTCTTTACAACCATATTTCTTCCACAAAGTTCACATTTAATGTCAGTTACTTCTACTTCTTCCTTTACCTCTATCTCTTCCATTTGTTCTTCTGCAATCTTCAAAGTTTTGTAAAAGTCTTTATAAAACTCTTCCACTACTTCATACCATTTCACTTGACCTTCTTCAATCTTATCTAGCTGCTCTTCCATCTCAGCAGTAAATTTTACATCTACAATTTTTGAAAAGAACTCCTTTAATGCGTCTGTTACAATAAAACCTAATTCTGTAGGTTTTAAATTCTTTTTATCTTTTACCACATATCCTCTTTCTAACAAAGTAGAGATAGTAGGAGCATAAGTGCTGGGACGACCTATTCCTTTTTCCTCCAATTCTTTAATCAAAGAAGCTTCTGTATATCGAGGCGGAGGCTGGGTAAAATGTTGCATTGGCTTTAATTCCTCTAAAAACAATTTGGTCCCTTCTTGAAGTACAGGTACAGTTTTTTCTTCCTCTTCTTGCATATCTGTTCCTTCTACATACACTGTCATAAAACCTAAAAATTTAATGCTAGACCCTGAGGCTTTAAAAACATATCCATTATTTACTATGTCCATAGAAACAGTATCGTAAATTGCAGGTGCCATTTGACTTGCTATGAATCTACTCCAAACTAATTTGTACAATTTATATTGGTCTGGCGTTAAGGAATCCTTTATACTCTCGGGATCCCTGTAAATAGAAGTAGGTCTTATAGCTTCATGAGCATCCTGCACATTGGCTCTTTTAGAAACATAATTTGCTTCAGGATTGGCATACCCTTTTCCAAACTTTTCAACTATATATTTATATACCTCTGCCTTAGCTTCATTTGCGACCCTTGTAGAATCTGTCCTTATATAAGTAATAAGACCTACACTGCCTTCTCCTTTGATTTCTACCCCCTCATATAATTGTTGTGCAATTAACATAGTTTTTTTTGCAGTAAATCCCAATTTTCTCGAAGCTTCTTGTTGTAAAGTACTAGTGATAAAAGGTGGAGAAGGATTTCTCTTTTTGACACCTGTTTTTACTTTATCTATAATGTATTCTTCAGACAATGCTGCTAATATTTTGTCTACATCTTCTTTTGTCTTTAACTCAACTTTATCCTCTTTGGTACCGTAGAATTTTGCCTCAAACTTGCCAGAGTTTTTCTTATCAGAGAGAATCACGGTAATACTCCAATATTCTTCTGGCACAAAGGCTTCTATTTCTCTTTCTCTGTCGCAGATAAGCCTAGCTGCTACTGATTGAACTCTGCCTGCACTTAATCCCCTCTTTATTTTTTTCCAAAGAAGGGGACTTATTTTATATCCTACTAATCTATCAAGAATTCTCCTGGCTTGTTGCGCATCTACCAAATTTAAATCTATAGAGCGAGGGCTTTTAAGAGCAGTTTGCACTGCATTTTTTGTGATCTCGTGAAATTCTATGCGACAAGGCTCCTCAATATTCAAATTTAACAATTGGGCAATATGCCAGGAAATTGCTTCTCCTTCTCTGTCAGGGTCAGTGGCCAAAAAAATTTTATCTGCATCCTTTGCTTCTTTTTTTAAATTCTCTATAATAGCCCCTTTTCCCCGAATAGTTATGTACCTAGGAGCAAAATTGTTTTCAATATCGATACCTAATTGACTTTTAGGCAAATCCCTAACATGTCCCATGGAGGCTGCTACTTTAAAATTTTTGCCTAAAAATTTAGATATAGTCTTAGCTTTAGCTGGAGATTCCACAATAACTAGAGATTTTGCCATTTCGACACCTCCAAAACAATTTATAATTATATCAAAGTTTTTGACAATTATCAAAATATTTTTTTCTCATATTTATTGCCAGGAAGTTTTTCAATCATACCTTTTAACATTAAAGAAGATAAAATTGCATTAACTTTTGAGATTTTTATTTTCACATAGCCTGCTATTTCTTCTATATCTCTTGGAGCTTCACAAATAAAATCGTACACTTCTTTCTCTTCCTCCGTCAGAGAAGACATAAGATTTTCCTCAATCTTTTGTTGTACATCCTCTCTTAAATTAAATTCTTCTAAAATATCCTCAACACCAATTACAATTTTCGCACCTTGTTTTATGAGCTCATTTGTTCCTCTGCTATAAGCACTCGTTATATTCCCAGGTACTGCAAAAACCTCTCTTCCTTGTTCTAAGGCAAATTGAGCCGTCAATAAAGATCCACTTTTTATTCCTGCTTCTATCACAACTACCCCAAGAGATAACCCGCTTATGATTCTATTCCTCAGAGGAAAATTTTGTGGCAGTGGAGGAGAATCAAGAGGAAACTCTGAAACCAGCAATCCCTCCTCACTAATTTGCTCCATCAGCTTTTTATTTTCTCTTGGATAAACTATGTTTATGCCATTTCCCAAAACAGCAATAGTTTTTCCTCTTCCCTTCAACGCTCCTATATGAGAAAAACTATCAATTCCTCTTGCCATGCCACTTACAACTGTTATACCTCTTTCTGACAGCTCATATGCCAATTTTTGTGCCACTTGTTTTCCATAAAAAGTAGCATTTCTTGCGCCCACCATGGCAATGCGCAAATTATCTTTTAAATTTATATTCCCCTTCAAATATAAAACAGGAGGTGGATCATAAATATTTTTTAATTCTTTCGGATATTCCTCCTCTTCTAATGTATATACACTTATTTTTGAATTTTGCAATCTTTCTATATAATCAAAAGGGTTCAACTTCTGAGCTTCTATTATATTTTGTACTAATTTTCTATTTCCTATTGCTTTAAAAATATCAATTTCTTTTGCTTTATACACACCTTCCGCAGTTTTGAAAAATTCCATCAATTGAACAAAACTTTTATACCCTATTCCTTTGACAGTACTTAACCATATTTTAAAAATCTTTTCCCTTTCCATAATTGCTCCCCTTTAACATCGTTTTCCCTAATTATCTTTATTATAATACATAACCTGTGATAAAATAAAGAAAAAAGAAAGGTGATACAATGTCAAACTTATATAACCTACGCCAACTCAAAAACTATTTATACCAAAATCCCTTTTGTGACTTTCAATCTCTCAGCTTAAATGAAGCGGCTAAAAAGTGGCTTGAAAAAGAAACAGAAAGAATAAATAATCTAAAATACTATGAAAATCAATTATATCAATTAAATTTAAATTTCATTGCTGGAGTAGACGAGGCGGGAAGAGGTCCTTTAGTAGGACCAGTAGTCGCCGCCTGTGTAATACTTCCTAAAGAAGTTTTCATCCCTGAGATAAATGACTCGAAAAAACTATCTGAAGAAAAAAGAGAAGTATTGTCAGAGGTAATAAAAAAAGTAGCTATCTCGTATGCCATTGGAATAGTTGATTGCGAAGAAATTGATAAAATAAATATATTAAATGCTACCTACAAAGCCATGCAGATTGCTATTTCAAAAATACAACAAAAAATTGATTACCTTTTAGTAGATGCTATTACCATTCCTCAAATAGAGATAAATCAAAAAGCGATAGTAAAAGGAGATTCAAAAAGTATTTCTATAGCTGCTGCCTCTATACTGGCAAAGGTTGAAAGAGATAAAATAATGAAAGAATACCACAAAATCTATCCTCAGTATAATTTTGAAAAAAACAAAGGTTATGGTACAAAAGAACATATTGAAGCTTTAAAAAAATACGGTCCCTGTCCTATCCACAGAAAGACTTTTATTGAAAAAATTCTGAAAGGATGAAAAACATTGAACAAAAAAACAATAGGCAGCTTAGGAGAAAAAATAGCTGCCCAATATCTATTAAAATCAGGTTATAAAATTTTAGAGAAAAATTTTAAATGCAAAATTGGGGAAATAGATATAATAGCTCTATTCAAAAAAGAAATAGTTTTTGTAGAGGTAAAAACAAGAACCTCTACCTCTTTTGGAACTGGAAGTGAAGCTGTAAATTTTCATAAACAACAAAGAATATTGAAAATTGCCCAGTTGTACTTGGCTTCAACAGAAAAATTTCGAAATTTTCAGCCTCGTTTTGACGTGATTGAGGTTTATTTAAATCCTGATACATTAGCCTTTGAAAAACTAAGTCATTTCCCAAACGCCTTTTTAATCTTTTAATATCAATCCCATCTTTTCTTTTACTTCTTTCAAAGTTTTTTCTGCAACAGCTTGAGCTCTTTCCGCCCCTTCCTTTAAAACCTTCAAAACATAATCTCTACTGAGGTCTTTATAATTTTTTTGTATAACAGTCAATTTATCTATTACAACCTCTGCTAATTCTTTCTTTAAAGTGCCATAACCCTGTCCTTTAAATTTATTTACAACTTCTTCTATTTCCATACCTGTAAATAAACTATAAATAGTCAAAAGATTGCTAACACCCGGTTTGTTTTCCCAATCAAGCTTTATTTCAGTCTCAGAATCAGTCACTGCTCTCATTATTTTCTTTTTGATTACAGAAGGCTCATCCAAAAGATTGATTCTGTTATTTGGATCACTGTCACTTTTACTCATCTTTTTAGTAGGGTCAGTAAGACTCATTATTCTCGCACCAAGTTTTAAAATCATAGGCTCAGGAACTACAAAAGTTTCACCAAATCTGTTGTTAAAACGCTGCGCAATGTCTCTTGTCAGTTCTAAGTGCTGCTTTTGGTCTTCTCCTACAGGAACATAATGGGTATTGTATAAAAGTATATCTGCTGCCATCAAGTCCGGATATGTAAAAAGTCCAACTGAAACAGATTCCTTTCCTTTGCTTTTATCCTTAAATTGTGTCATCCTGCTCAATTCACCAAAATAGGTTATACATTGTAGCAACCATGCCAATTCTGCATGGGCAGGAACGTGAGACTGAATAAAAATGGTAACTTTTTTAGGATCTAAACCTATTGCAAGGTAAAGTGCTGCCAATTCAATAGTTTTTTCCTTTAAAACTTTAGGGTCTTGAGGAACTGTTAAAGCATGTAAATCAACGGCACAAAAAAAGCACTCATAATCTTCTTGTAGAGCAACAAATTGTCTCATTGCACCCAAGTAATTACCTATGTGAATGTCTCCCGAGGGTTGTACTCCTGAAAAAACTTTTTTCAAGCTATCAACTCCTTTTCAATTGAGTATTTTATGTCGTTTAGAAAAAATTATAAGAGAAAATTTCAAAATTTGCAATGAAATTTAAAATAATTCCCTCATAAATCCTTTTCCATGAACTTCGGCTACATCTAATATAGAGATAAAAGCATTTTCATCTATTTGGTGTACAATAAGTTTAAGTTGTGGAAGCTGTGTTAAAGACACAATAGAGTATAAAACCTTTTTACTCTCCTTAGTATAAGCTCCTTCTCCATGTAACAAAGTAACCCCCCTTTTTAATGTGGTCATTATCTCTTTACTCACTTCTTCTACTTTGTCAGTAACTATAAGTACCATTTTTTGTCTATTAAATCCCTTTAGAGTTTTATCTACCATGTAGGAAGTAATGTACATTGAGACAAGAGTGTAAAGAGCACTGGTCAAACCAAAAAATATAGCTCCAATGGCTACGATAAAAAAGTTAACAATAAAAGAAATATGCCCAATTTCAAAATTATCATATTTCTTTTTTACAATTACAGAAATTATATCTAAACCGCCAGTTGACCCGTGATTACTAAAAACTATTCCCATACCTAAACCATTTAACACTCCGCCGTATAAACTCAAAAGTAATGGATCATTTATATGTAATATATTTTTTATTGAATAAGTAAGCACCAAAAACAAAGAAAGTGATACAGTACCTATAATAGTAAAAATTGTAAACCTTAAATTTACTTTTTTATAGCTCAAAATTAAAAGTGGGATGTTTAGCAAAAATATAGTGTATCCTGCAGGAAACTTGGTTAAATACTGTATAATAAGTGCAATACCAGAGACTCCTCCACTTAAAAGTTTAGCATGAACAATAAACATGTTAATACCAATAGCAGACATTAAAGTCCCTATAAGAATAAAGAAAATATTTTTTATACTTTCCCTATTAAAAAAACTTGTTATCTCCAAAGCTAACACCTTCTTATCACATTTGAGAATTAATTACTTTACATAAAATTTTTATTGTAATTTTTATTTATGCCAATATTTGCTATCAACAATCCTATACTGTAATGCTTCTGCTACATGCTCAAACTTAATATTTTCTGCACCTTCCAAATCAGCAATTGTACGAGCAACTTTTAAAATTTTATTATATCCTCTTGCACTTAAATAAAACTTCTCGAAAGCCTCATTTAAAAATTTTTTAGTATCTTCATCAAGTTTGCAATATTTTTTTAACATATTTCCTTTTAATTGAGAATTAAAGTATATACCAGTACCTTTATACCTTTTAAGTTGCATTTCTCGTGCTTTTATAACTCGTTCGCGAATTTCCTTGGAACTTTCCGATGGCGTTTCTTCTTCGAAATATTTATCTTTTTTAAGAGGTTTTACCTCCACATGTAAATCAATTCTATCTAACAAAGGTCCTGAAATTTTATTTTGGTATCTTCTTATTTCATTTACACTGCAATGGCATTCGTGAGTATCATCTCCATAATAGCCACAAGGACAAGGATTCATAGCTAAAATTAAAATAAATTTACTTGGATAACTAAAGCTACCATTTACACGAGTAATTGTAACCACTTCATCTTCTAACGGCTGCCTTAAAACTTCTATTGCATCTTTTTTAAATTCAGGAATCTCATCTAAAAATAACACTCCATAGTGGGCAAGGGATACTTCCCCAGGCTTAGGATATTTTCCTCCCCCAACTAAAGCAACTGTAGAGATAGTATGATGAGGAGCTCTAAAAGGTCGAGTAGTGATAAGAGGCGTACCTTTTGGAAGCAATCCTGCTATACTGTATATCTTGGTAACTTCTAAAGCCTCTTCAAAACTTAACTGAGGAAGAATAGTAGGAAAACGCCTTGCCAACATAGTTTTACCCGCTCCAGGAGGGCCAATCATTAGCACATTGTGGCCTCCGGCAGCGGCAATCTCAAGTACCCTTTTTGCATTTTCCTGCCCTTTTACTTCAGCAAAATCTACGTCGTATTCTACATTATCAAAAAAACTATTAATATCTAAAGTAAAAGATTCTATTTCCCTATCTCCATTTAAAAATTCAACCACTTCTTTTAAATTTTTCATAGGATATACTTTTATCCCCTCTACAACTGCCGCTTCATGTGCATTTTCATAAGGAACAACAATAGAGGAAATACCTTTTTCCTTTGCCCCTATTACCATTGGCAGTATACCATTTACGCCTCTTAGACTTCCGTCCAAAGAAAGTTCACCTACAAAGGCTATGTCTTCTTTTTCCACTTTTATCTCCTCTGTGCATTTTAAAATCCCTACTGCTAAAGGCAAATCGAAAGCAGTGCCTTCTTTTTTAGTATCAGCTGGTGCTAAATTTACAGTGATTTTTTTGAGAGGAAATTCAAAGCCGCTGTTTTTGATAGCAGACCTTACTCTGTCTCTTGCTTCCTTAACTTCTGTATCACCCAAGCCTACAATATCAAAAGAAGGAATTCCAGTAGATAAATCTACCTCCACCTCTACCACATAGGCATTTATCCCCAAGACTGCCATACTTTTTACTTTAGAAAGCATAAAAATCAAATCCCCCTTATGGTCTTTCCAGAGAAATCCTCCCTAATTTCCCCTTTCGAAAATCCTCCAACAAAATATGAGAAGTTTTTAATGTATCTACTTCTCCCCTTGCAAGTAAACAACCTCTTTTTTTACCTATTTCTTTTAAAAGTTCAAAATCCTCATTTACTATTTTATCAATTTTATAGCGGGACATCAAATAATTGGGATAATACTTTTTTAAGATTGCTACTAAGTTTAATGCTATTTCTTCTATGTCCAATATTTCATCTTTTATAGCTCCAGTAATTGCTAACATAATTCCTACTTTTTTATCGTCAAATTTTGGCCAGAGTATGCCAGGAGTGTCCAAAAGGTCGAAATAAGGAGTTTTTATCCAATGCAAAGCCCTTGTCACCCCCGGCTTATCGCCAGTCTTTGCCCTTTTACTGCCAATTAATTTATTAATAAAAGTAGATTTACCGACATTTGGAACACCTACAATCATTCCTCTCAGCCTTGGAATCATTCCTTTTTGCTTTTTCTTCTCCAAAATATCTTGACAAACTTTGTTAGTTGCTTCATTTATCTCTTTAAGGCCAAATCCTGTAATTGAATTAACTTTTACCGCTTCTATTCCCTTTCCCTTGAAATATTCTATCCATAAATCCGTAATTACATCATCAGCCAAATCAGCTTTATTGAGAAGAATGATCCTTTTCTTATTTTTTACAATATCATCAATATCCGGGTTTCTACTGCTTTTAGGTATTCTCGCATCTACTATTTCGTATACTACATCTACTAACTTAAGGTTAGAAACTATCTCCTTTTTAGATTTTGCCATATGTCCAGGATACCACTGTATCATATCAATTCCTCCACATATTTAAAAAAGGGGTTTATAACCCCTTTTTACATTAATTCCTTTATCTTTGTAGCAGCTTTTCCTACTCTCTTTCTCAAATAATACAATTTTGCTCTTCTGACTTTACCTCTCCTTATAACCTCTATCTTTTCAATTCTGGGAGAGTGAAGTGGAAAAGTCCTTTCAACTCCAACGCCATAAGATACACGTCTTACAGTGAAAGTCTCTCTTAAACCTGATCCACTCTTTTTAATTACTATCCCTTCAAAAGGCTGAATTCTTTCCCTATCTCCTTCAATAACCTTATAATGTACCCTTATAGTATCTCCTACATTAAAAGGAGTTAAGTCTTTTCTCATCTGCTGACTTTCAACTGCTTTTATTAAGTCCATTATTTTTCCCTCCTTCCAGCTTCTAAATGTCAAACCCTCTTTCTCGCAAAAATTTTTTATCTTCTTCAGTCAAAACAGCCTTTTTAAGCAAATCTGGCCGTTTTAAAAGAGTTATCTCTAAAGACTTTTGCCTTCGCCATTTAGCTATTTCGGCATGATTACCACTTAGTAAAATTTCTGGCACCTTCATACCTCTAAAAACTTCTGGCCTTGTATACTGTGGATATTCCAATAAATTATTAGCAAAGGATTCTTCTATAGCGCTTTGAGGGTGTGAAAGTACTCCTTCAATAAGTCTTGTTACAGCGTCAATGATAGCCATGGCGGCTATCTCTCCGCCTGTCAATATAAAATCTCCTAAAGAAATTTCTTCATCAATAACAGAATAGACTCTTTCATCTATTCCTTCATAGTGTCCACACAAAAGGGCTATTCTTTCTAATTTAGACATCTTAACCGCCATTTCCTGATTAAAAATTTTACCTTTAGGACCAAGGTAATATACAGGGATATTTCCTTGACTTTTTACAAATTCAATTGCATCAAAGAGAGGCTGAGGCATCATCACCATTCCTGGCCCGCCTCCATAAGGATAATCATCTACTCTTTTGTGTTTATCCTTTGAAAAATCTCTTATATTTATCAAATTAACTTTTATTTTTCCTTTTTCAATAGCCCTTTTCAATATACTATAGGATAAAACACTATCAAACATTTCAGGAAATAGGGTTAAAACGTCAAAAATCATCATAGCCCCTCCAGAAGGTGGACCACCATTACTTTATTGTCAACATCAACTTTTTTGACCACTTCTTTTATAGCAGGAATTAGTATTTCCCTCTCCTCAGTTTTTATTACATACACATCATTTGCACCTGTCTTAAGTACCTCTACCAATGTACCCAGAAAACTTCCTTCTTCTGTATACACCTTCATCCCGACTAAATCTTTGATGAAATATTCATTTTCTTCTAACTCCAAAGCATTTTGAGAGTCAACTTTTAAAAAGGCCCCTTTTAATTTTTCTGCATCGCCTCTAGTATCAATTCCTTTTAATTTTACACAAACTCCTTTAGATATAATCTTGACATATTCAATGTCATATTTGTGGGGCCTTTGTTGGTCATCAAAAATCCATACATACTCAAGGTCATAAAACCTTTCGGGAACATTGGTAAGAGGATATACTTTAACTTCGCCCTTAATGCCATGGGCAGAAGTAACTTTTCCTACATTATAATAATCAGCCATACCACCACCTAGATTATCTCAACAATCACACGTTTCTTTTCTTTTAAGGCAGCAGCTTTAACCAATGTGCGAATTGCTTGAGCAATCCTTCCCTGTTTCCCAATTACCTTTCCCATATCTTCGGGAGCAACTTTAAGCTCTATGATAACAGATTGCTGTCCCTCTATTTCATTGACTTCTACAGCATCAGGATTGTCAACTAACGCTTTGGCTATAGTTTTAACCAATTCTCCCATTATTACACCTCCTCACAAGAGAGGATTATTGAGATGCACTATTGCCAATTATACCTTCTTTTTTAAACAGTGACTTTACAGTATCTGAAGGTTGGGCACCAACACTAAGCCACTTTTTAGCCTTTTCAACATCTATTTTTATTTCAGCAGGCTGGGCTATAGGATTGTAATATCCTATCTCATCAATAAACCTTCCATCTCTTGGTGACCTTGAATCTGCTACTACTATCCTGTAAAAAGGTCTTTTCTTAGCCCCAAACCTTTTTAATCTTATTCTGACTGCCACTTTCTCACCTCCTTCAAAAGTTGCCCACCTTCCGATATCATCTAAAGAAAGGCAGCCTCATTTTACCTTTCTTTAGGTCTTTGTCAATATCAGCAAATTTCTTCATCATCTTTTTAGTTTCTTCAAACTGTTTTAAGAGGCTATTTACCTGTTGGATGGTGGTACCGCTGCCTTTGGCTATTCTTTTCTTTCTACTGCCATTTATAATAGAAGGGTTTTGCCTTTCTTCTTTAGTCATAGATTGAATAATGGCTTCTATCCTCTTTAAGTCTTTTTCAGAAATGTCTACATTTTTAAGCATGTTTTTGTTCATTCCAGGGATCATACTGAGAAGTTGGTCTAAAGGCCCCATATTTTTAAGACTCTGCAATTGTTCCAAGAAATCTTCCAATGTAAACTGTTTTGTTAAAAGCTTTTGACCTAACTCTTGTGCCTTTTTCTCATCAATTGCTGCTTGGGCCTTTTCAATTAAAGTCAAAACATCTCCCATTCCCAAAATACGAGAGGCCATTCTATCAGGATAAAAAGGCTCTAAATCTGTCAACTTTTCGCCTGTACCCACATATTTTATGGGTTTTTGTGTAACAGCCTTAATAGAAAGAGCTGCTCCACCCCTCGTATCTCCATCCAATTTTGTCAATATAACTCCTGTTATATCTAACCTTTCATTAAAGGAAGACGCTACATTCACTGCGTCTTGACCTGTCATCGCATCTACTACTAACAAAATTTCATCTGGTTGTACTGCTTTTTTTATATTTACAAGTTCCTCCATTAATTCTTCATCTATGTGAAGCCTACCCGCAGTATCTATGATAATTACGTCAGAGTTATGAGACCTTGCATAATCAATAGAAGCTTTTGCAATATCAACAGGGTTTACTTTGTCCCCCATTGTAAAAACTGGTACATTTACATTAGCTCCCACAACCTGTAACTGCTTTATGGCAGCCGGTCTGACGACGTCACAGGCTACTAGTAGGGGATTTTTTCCCTGCTTCTTTAACAAGTTTGCCAATTTCCCACAAGCAGTAGTCTTTCCAGAACCTTGAAGTCCAACCATCATTATAACTGCAGGAACTTTATTCCCTATATTTAACCGGCTTTGAGTAGACCCCATAAGGGCTATAAGCTCATCATTGACTATCTTTATCACCTGTTGCCCCGGGGTCAGGCTTTCCATCACTTCTTGCCCTAAAGCTTTTTCTGTAACAGAGTTTATAAAGTCTTTTACTACTTTAAAGTTGACATCCGCTTCTAAGAGGGCAACTTTTACTTCCCTCATAGCTTCTTTTATATCTTTTTCTGTGAGTTTTCCTTTTCCTCTTAACTTTTTAAAGATTTCCTGCAGCCTTTCAGATAGGCTTTCAAAAGCCATTAAAATTTACCTCCTACGGATTTAGCTCCTCTATTTCACGAGCTATCTCCTCAATAATTTTTAAAATTTCTGGGTCTCTTTCTCTTTCCCGTATTATTTCAATGCCCTTTTTTATCTTATCCAGTTTATTCATTATTTCTTGATGTCTTTTTACCAATCCTAATTTTTCCTCAAAAAACTCTAACGAGCTTTCTGCTCTTTTTAAGGTATCATAAACCCCTTGCCGCGAGATATCCAAAAGTTCGGAAATTTCTCCAAGAGAATAATCATTTAAATAATACATCTCAAAAATTTCTCTTTGCTTATCTGTAAGCAAAGCACCATAAAAATCATACAAAAGAGTCATAAATAAAAAATCATCATCCACAAAAATCCCACCCGTTAAGGTCCTAACCTTTACATTAAGATTTTATATGAAGGGCTGCTTTTTGTCAAGCTGTGTTTTTTCATTTTTTTACGATTTAATTTACTGAAAAATAGCAGAAACGAAAGATTTTGCATCAAAAGCTTGCAAATCCTCTATTCCTTCCCCAATTCCTATATATCTTATAGGTACATTTAATTCTGATTTTATAGCTACCACAATTCCACCTTTTGCCGTTCCATCTAATTTGGTAAGTACAATACCGGTTATATCAGAAACTTCTTTAAATATTTTCGCCTGTTGAAGAGCATTTTGACCAGTTGTAGCATCTAAAACTAAAAAGGTTTCTACTCTCGCTTCAGGATATTCCCTATCTATAACTCTGCGAATTTTCCTCAATTCCTCCATCAGATTCTTTTTATTGTGGAGTCTACCTGCAGTATCACAAATAAGTATATCTATTCCCCTTGCTTTTGAGGCTTGAATGCCATCAAAAATAACAGAAGCTGGATCTGAGCCTTCTTGGTGTTTGATAATTGGACAGTTAACTCTCTCTGCCCATATTTCTAACTGGTCAATAGCTGCAGCTCTAAAAGTATCACCTGCTGCTAGCATAACTTTTTTGCCTTCTTTTTTGTACAAATAAGCTAATTTTCCAATTGTAGTAGTCTTTCCTACTCCATTTACCCCAACGTTCAATATCACCATAGGAGAAGTCAAGGTAAAAGGTTCTACATCCTTTTGCAAAATTTCATAAACTTCTTCAGCTAAAAGTTCTTTTATTTGAGATGCATCATAAATCTTTCTTTCTTTTGCCTTTTGACGTATTCCTTCTATAATCTTAGAAGTAGTACTAATACCTATATCAGCTAAAATTAAAATCTCTTCTAATTCTTCCAAAAGTTCTTCGTCAATTTTTCTACCTATTGTAACAATACTATCTATTTTAGAAGTCAAATTTTCTCTTGTTTTTAAAAGTCCTTCTTTAATCTTTTGAAAAAAACCTTTTTTTTCTTCAGCAGTTTCGGATTCTTTTTTAGATTTGTCAAAAAAATTAAGCATGTTTTACCAAGCCTCCTATTTTGTCGTCAGTATTTAGTTTAAGGGATAACAATTTGGAAACTCCTTTTTCTTGCATTGTTACACCGTATATCGCATCTGCCACCATCATTGTCCCTTTTCTGTGGCTTACAACTATAAACTGAGTATCTCTTGACAATTCTTTCAGAAACTCAGCAAATCTCTCCACATTTGCATCATCTAATGCTGCATCTATCTCATCCAATATACAAAAAGGAGTAGGTTTTATAATTAGCATTGCAAATAAAAGGGAAATAGCAACTAATGCCTTTTCTCCTCCTGAAAGAAGAGAAAGGGTTTGCAATTTCTTTCCTGGGGGCTGTGCTTTAATTTCTATACCTGTTTCTAAAAGATTGTCTTCATCAGTAAGTATTAACTCTGCATTACCCCCTCCAAAAAGTCGCCTAAACGTCTCCTTAAATTGAATCTGTAGGATTTCAAAACCATCTTTAAATTTTGTTTTGATAATTTTATTTGCTTCTTCGATTACAGAAATCAAAGATTCCTTTGCCTTTATAATATCTTCCATCTGAGATTTTAAAAAATCATACCTTTCCTTTACCTCTTTATATTCTTCAATAGCATCTATATTCACATTACCTAATCCTTTTATAGCCTTTGCCAAATGATCTGCTCTTTGTCTTAATTTTGAAATCTCGCCTTCTTCAGCTTCTTCAAAAGCTCTGTCTAAGGTCAATTCATATTCTTCCCAAAGCCTATTTTTGATATTGTCAATCTCTATCTGGAATCTTTGCATTTCCATTTCTACCTTATGAAATTCTTCATTAATATTAGTAAATTCTTGTTGTAAAATCGAAAATTTTTCTTTACGTTTTTGTAAATCCTCTTCTTCTTGGAAAATATTATCTTCTAAAGAAGAAATATCTTTTTGAATTTTTTCTACTTCTTGCTGTAATTTATATATTTCTCCTTGCAACTTTTCCCTCTCTAAACTCAAATTGACCTTTAAGCTTTCTATTTCTTTAATATTCTTTTCCTTCTCTACTATATTGTTTTTTTCTCTATCAAATTCTTGCCGTTTATCTTTTAAGTTATGAAGTTCATTCTGGAGCTTTTGTTCGATTTTAGCGATTTCAATTTTCAAAGCAGTGATTTCCTTGTCTAAAATTGCTAAATTTTCTTCTTCTTTATTGTTTTTTTCTTTAAAACCATTGATCAAGGCATCCAATTGTTCTTTTTCTTTTTCTAAGCTTTCTAACTCTTTTAAAAACCGGTCAATTTCTTGTTGATAATTTCTAACATTTTCCTTTAATTCATCAATTTCTAAAGTATAATTTTCTAGTTGATTTAATAAATTTCCTATTTCTTTTTCTAATGAAATCCTCCTTTGATCATTAGAAGTTATATTGTAGCTAATATCAGAAATTTCTTTGTTCAATAATTCTATTTGCTCCTCTACATGAATTTTATCATTTATTTTTTGCCCAATTTCTTCCCCCACTATTTCTTGTTGATTTTTTAAACTATCAATTTCTTTTTTCAGTTTAGTTATCTCTTCTTTTCTTTTAAAGATACTTTGAAGTTTAGGTTTTAAACTGCCACCGGTTATTGCACCCCCTGGATTTATAACTTCTCCTTCTAATGTTACAATTTTATAAGCTTGATTATATTTTTTAGATAACCTCACTGCATTTTCAATGGTATCTACTATAATAACACGGCCTAACAAAAAATTAAAAATTTCTTCTAAATTATCGTTATACTTTATTAGCTTAGAAGCAACTCCAATTACGCCTTTCTCAGTCAAAATATTGCTTTCCTGTTGAGAAAGACCCCTCCCACGGATTAAATCAAGAGGCAAAAAAGTAGCTCTTCCTAAATCTTTTTGTTTTAACCTTTCAATTATTTCCGCTACTCCCTCAGAAGATTTTATAACTATATTCTGTATACTTGAGCCTAATGCTACCTCAATTGCTGTGCTATAAGTATTTTCAACCTCTAAAAGTTCCCCCACTACTCCTATTATGTTTTCTTTAAAAGAAGGAATATTTTCAGAGAGTTTTAACAAGTTCCGCACAGTTCCACTATAGCCTTCGTAATTTTTATCCATTTCCTCTAAAATAGAAAGTCGTGACCTTTTTCTCTCAATTTCTTCTTTAATAACTTTTAAAGTATCTTCCTTCAAAATCAGCTCATTATCAATTTTTTGTAAAGCTTGCTGTTTAGTAATCCTTTGCTGATTTTTGTTATCCAGTTCTTTTTGTAAAATTTGTAATTCTTCAACAATTTTAGTTTTTTCTTTATCCAACATTTCTATTCGATTTTGAATTTCCTCTATATGCTTTTTTAAATTTTGCTGCCTACTTATTGCCTCTTCCTTTAGAGAATTGTTCAAAGACAATTTTCCTTTCACATCTGCTATGCTATTTAAAATTTCAATTATATCTTCCTTAGCTTTTTCAACTTCTTCTATCTTATCTTTTTGCTGCTTTTGTAAACTTATATATTCTTCCTGAAATTGTTTTAATTTCTCTTCTAATTCTTTTTTGTTAACATGTAAAAGGGCTACATTAGACTCTACCCTTTTAAGTTCTTCCCTCAAAATTTCCTCACGTTTTGCAATTTTTTCTAACTCCTCCCTGTAAAGTCGAGAGGTTTCTTCTAAATTTCTAAGCTTCTCTATTATTAATTCCCTTTTTCCTGAGACTATCTCTATCTCTCTTAACTTATTGTGATATTCCTCTTTTTCACTGTCCAATTGCTGTTTTAAGTCATGAATTTCTTTTTCTTTATATAACAAATTCTCCTCTTGATTGATTTTATGTATTTTTTTTACATCTAATTGATTTTTTAAGTTCTCATATTTTCCTTTTAAAGCATCGTACTGATTCATAGACCTCTTTGCTAATTGAATATATAAACTTATATCTACTTTTCTTTTTTCCTGATGAAGTTTTAAAAACTCTTCTGCCTTGCTTTTTTGCGTTTCCAAAGTAGTAAGCTGCTTCTCTAATTCTACAACTATATCGTTTAAACGAAGTAGATTATCATTAGCTGCTGTGAGTTTCCTTTCTGCTTCTTCTTTTTTATATCTGTACTTTGAAATACCTATTGCTTCCTCAAAAATTTGTCTTCTATCTTCTGGTTTCGCAGATAGGATTTCGTCTATTCTACCTTGTCCTATTATTGAATAGCCTTCTTTTCCTACTCCTGTATCTAAAAAAAGCTCGTATATGTCCTTAAGACGGCAAGGAGTTTTATTTATAAAAAACTCACTTTCGCCAGATCTAAAAATTTTTCTGGTAATAACTACTTCTGTATAATCAAAAGGAAGATAACCATCGGAATTATCAAGGGTGAGATTTATTTCACAAAAACCTAAAGGTTTTCTATTCTCGCTACCTGCAAAAATTACATCCTCTAACTTAGAACCTCTTAAACTTTTGATACTTTGTTCTCCCAGAACTAATCTAATAGCGTCAGAAATATTACTTTTGCCACTTCCATTTGGACCTACAATTGCTGTTACACCTTTTTCAAAATCAAGAGTTACTTTGTCTGCAAAAGACTTAAAGCCTTGAAGTTCAAGTTTCTTAAGGTACATACCACCACTCCTTATGCACCTTCCATTTTACCACATCTACATTTAAATTTCATCTTCATTTTTTCGTATTTCTTCTACAATCTCCTCTATTTCTTCCTTATAAAAAGAAGGTGCTAATATCTCTCCCCATCCTGTTACCATTTGAAACAATCCATCATAAGCCGTATCATGATAACTTCTTATAAAATGTGGTATCCCCTTTTCTTTTAAAATGCCTTCTATCAATTTCGCTTCTATTTCATTTTCTAACACTAAAATTTTAACGAAGCCTTCCATCAAAATCACCTCTATATAAAAATAAAACCTGCTAAAAAGCAGGTTTAGATTATCTTGGTTCTACAATAAATTTTATTGCTGTCCTCATTTCGCCGTCTATCTCAATCTCTGAAAAGGCAGGAATCGCAATTAAGTCTATGCCATTTGGCGCCACAAACCCCCTTGCTATTGCAATAGCCTTAACCGCTTGATTTACTGCACCTGCCCCAACCGCCTGAATTTCTGCTGAAGATTTTTCTCTTAAGACGGCTGCTAATGCACCTGCTACAGACTTAGGTTTAGATTTAGCTGATACTTTTAGAACCTCCACTGTAAAATAACCTCCTTCATACATTATTGTGAAAATGAATACATTTGATATATATTTATATATTCGATAAAAAACCAATATTTCCTTCTTTATTATAAAATTTTTTTAAAAATTATTTTTTATAAAATCGGTTATAGAAATACGCATAATCTTTTTATCAGTACAAACAACTATTTTGTCGTCAGTCAGACTATTTAATATTTTAAATTCCATTTTTACGTTGTATTTTTTTTCTAAAAACAACTTGTTGAATTTTTTTTGCCCTATAATTGTGGAAATCCGCCTTTCATTAGAAAAAATTGTAACCTTTGTGTTACTTATATTTTTATCCTCAAATACCCTTATGAGAATGTCAAGAATAACACTTGACTCAACTAATTGTCCCATCGCAGGATGAAAAGGACCTGCTACTACATCTTTATTGTAATTAATATTTTCTGTCGTTTGAAGTCCAATACGAATGACGTCAATATTATTCTTAATAAAAATTATATACATTTTCTTTGAGATTTCAACAGCCTCTTGCAACGTTAGAGGGAAAAATCTTCCTTCTTTATACATTCTTTCAAGATAAGTATTTTTAATCACCAAAGCAGGATAAATCCTCACAAAATCAGGTTTCAACTCCACAATCTTATAAGCGGTATTTAAAGATTTCTCTAAGTTATCTCCAGGTAGTCCTATCATTATTTGTAATCCTAATTTAAAGTCATACTGTCGAATTAGATTCACAGCTTTTACGACATCCTCACTTGTATGACCTCTTCTACTTTTTAAAAGCACTTCTTCATCCATTGACTGTACTCCAAGTTCTATTATTGAAACTTTGTATCTCTTAAGATTTTGTAAAATCTCGGTGTCTATATAATCAGGACGAGTAGACAAACGAATAGCATCTATTTTGCCTTTGTCCAAATATTCTTTCGCAATTCCCAAGTAGAGATTTTGCTTATCCTGTGGTATTCCTGTAAAACTTCCACCAAAAAAAGATACCTCTATTTCTGCATTACTTGGAAGAGTTTTTAAATGGGTTTCTATGGTTTGCCTTACGTATTCTTCTGTTATCTCCTGTTGTTGGCCTGTTATTGAATTTTGATTGCAAAAAACACACTTAAAAGGACAACCTAAATGGGGTATAAAAAGTGGTATTATATACATCTTTTTTTTCATTTCAATATCCCCAATTTAATCAATGCTTCCATAGCCGCAGCTTGCTCAGCTTCTTTTTTACTTTTACCATAACCCTTTCCTAATATTACATCTCCAATACGCACTTGGGTTACAAAAGTTTTATTATGGTCAGGGCCCATTTCCTCTATTAGCTCATAGATAATTTTCCCTATTTCCATGCTTTGAACAACTTCTTGCAGTTTTGTTTTATAGTCGCGATAAATAAGCCCTTCCAAAACTTCTTCAATGATATTTTTGAACAATTCTAAAATTACATTGCGAACGACTTCTAATCCTCCATCCAGATATACAGCAGCCAGTATCGCTTCCATAGCATCTGCAAGAATAGAATCTCTTTCTCTTCCTCCAGTCAGTTCTTCTCCTTTGCCAATGCGCAAAAAGTTGCCTAATTCTATTTCTCTTGCACACCTGGCAAGGGAGGGCTCACAAACTATTTCAGCTCTATATTTAGAAAGAGAACCTTCTTCTAAATCTTTTCTATTCTTGTACAAATACTCGCTTATTACAAGGCTTAGGACAGAATCTCCTAAAAACTCCAATCTTTCATTGCTAATCTTGCTATTTTTACCTTCGTGAGCCCATGAACTGTGAGTTAAAGCCTCTATAAGCAAATTTTTATCTTTAAAACTATAGTTTATTCTCTTTTCTAATTCAGACAAATTTTCTCTTTTCACTTCCATACCTCTTTTAAAATTTTTTAAAAAGTAATGTCCCATTATGTCCTCCAAAGCCTAAGGAATTAGAAATCGCATAATTTACTTCTTTTTCTATAGCCTCGTTAGGCACATAATTCAAATCGCACTCTGGATCAGGAGTTTCGTAATTAATAGTAGGAGGTATAATGCCATTTTTTATAGTCAAAACAGTAGCAACAGCTTCAACAGCCCCTGCTGCTCCTAACAAATGGCCTAGCATAGACTTGATAGAGCTTACATAGAGTTTATACGCATGGTCTTTAAAGACTTTCTTTATAGCCATTGTTTCAAATTTGTCGTTATATTCAGTGGAAGTTCCATGAGCATTGATATAATCTATCATGTCAAAACTTACTTTTCCGTCCTTTAAAGCTGCTTCCATTGCACGAGCAGCTCCTTCTCCTTCTGGCGCAGGAGCAGTTATGTGGTAAGCATCATCTGTAGCACCATAACCTATTATCTCTGCATAAATTTTAGCTCCTCTTTTTTGCGCATGTTCTAAAGATTCTAAAATTAAGCTTGCAGACCCTTCTCCCATTACAAAACCATCTCTATTCAAATCAAAAGGACGGGAGGCTTTTTTAGGGTCCTCATTTGTGGACATAGCTTTCATTGCACAAAAGCCTGCAAAAGACATGGGAGTTATAGCTGCTTCAGTACCACCTGTGACTATAAGTTCTGCATCTCCCCTTTGAATAGCTTTAAAAGCTTCTCCTATAGCATTAGTACTGGAAGCACAGGCATTTACTATAGTCTCGTTTATCCCTTTTAGCCCAAAAGTTATTGCAATTTGACCTGCTGCCATATTTGCTATCATCATAGGTATGAAGAAGGGACTTACTTTTCCGGGACCTTTTTCATACATAATTTTCATCTGATTTTCAAAAGTTTCAATTCCTCCTATGCCTGTACCGTAAATAACACCAAACCTGTTTAAATCAACTTTAGAAAGGTCAATTTGTGAATCCTCTAACGCCAACTTCGCGCTGGCAACAGCAAACTGGATGAACCTATCCATTCTTCTTGCTTCTTTTTTATCTATGTATAAAGTGGGTTCAAAATCTTTTACTTCTGCTGCTACCTTAGTAGGAAACTCCGACACGTCAAATTTGGTAACAGTGTCTATTCCAGACTCACCATTTATTAAAGAATTCCAAAATTTTTCTACAGTATTACCTAAAGGTGTAATGACTCCTACTCCTGTTACAACTACTCTGTTCATGAGTTAAAACCTCCAAAATAGAGTAAAATTTTATATTGCATAAAGTCCCGCAACGCGGGACCTCAATTATTCAAGATTGCTTAAGTATTCTACTACATCACCTACTGTTTTAATCTTTTCAGCATCTTCATCAGGAATTTCAATATCAAACTCTTCTTCCAGAGCCATTATGAGCTCTACTATGTCCAAAGAGTCTGCTCCTAAATCATCTATAAAAGATGACTCCATCGTTATTTCCTCTGGATCAATGCCGAGTTGTTCGGCTATTATGTCCCTTACTTTTTCAAAAATCATACCTTCTTCACCTCCTCTCAAAAATTATACATTATGATAATATTACATAACCATTCCTCCGTCAACATTTATTACTTGCCCGGTAATGTAATCTGAAGCGGGACTCGCCAAAAAAGCAACTAATTCAGCTACATCCTCCGGTTTTCCAGCTCTTTTCAAAGGAATACTCTTTAACATATTTTCTTTTATTTCATCTTTTAACACACTTGTCATATCCGTTTCAATGAAGCCGGGAGCTACAGCATTTACTGTTATTCCCCGATTTGCTAACTCTTTTGCAACAGATTTAGTAAGTCCTATCACTCCTGCTTTAGAAGCAGCATAGTTAGCTTGACCTGCATTTCCCATTATTCCCACAACTGATGTAATATTTATTATTTTCCCTTTTCTCTTTTTTATCATATACTTTGATGCAAATTTTATTACATTAAATGTACCTTTTAAATTTACATCTATTACTTGGTCCCACTCGCTTTCATCCATCTTCAAAATTAAATTGTCCTTTGTAATTCCCGCATTATTTACTACAACATCTATACTACCAAATTCTTCTACAATTTTATCTATCGCTTTTTCAACCTCATCGTATTTAGAGACGTCACATTTGACAGCCATTGCCTCTACTCCATACTCTTTTGCTTCTTTTACAACCTCTTCAGCACTTTTATCACTTTTCGAATAGTTGACGACAATATTAAATCCATCCTTTGCCAAGCGTAAAGCAATAGCACGTCCTATTCCTCTTGACCCACCTGTTATAAAAGCAGTTTTTCTTTCAGTTTCCATACTTATACCCCCAAAGCAGAGAGAGTCTTTAAAAGGGACTCCTCATCTTCAAAATTATAAGCATTTTTGGTTTTGTCAATCTTTTTAACAAAACCTGTAAGAGTTTTTCCTGGTCCTATCTCAACAAAAGTATCTACACCATCTTCAATCATTCTTTTTACAGATTGTTCCCATAGCACAGGATGACTCACCTGTTTTATGAGCAGGTCCTTCACTTGGTCTTTAGACGCATAATCAGCTGTTACATTTGATACTACTGGAATTTTTAAATCTTTTATTTCTATTTTTTCTAAGTCCCTCTCTAGGAGTTCTCCTGCTTTTTTTAACATGCTGCAGTGGAAAGGTGCGCTGACTGCTAATACTACTGCTCTTTTTGCACCTTTTTCTTTGGCTAGCTCGACAGCTTTTTCCACAGCTTTTACTTCTCCAGATATAACTAATTGTCCAGGACAGTTGTAATTAGCAGGTTCTACTATTCCAACTTGTGATACAGTACGGCAAATCTCTTCTACTACTTCATTTTCAAGTCCCAGTATTGCTGCCATAGTACCCACTCCTTGGGGTACTACTTCCTGCATATACTTTCCTCTGTTTTTCACTAAACGAACCGCATCTTCAAAATCTAAAGCTTCAGCCAATACTAAAGAGGAATACTCTCCTAAGCTCAATCCTGCAGTAACCTCAGCCTTTATTCCTCTCTTTTGCAAAACCTTTGTTAAAGCAACAGAAACCGTTAAAATGGCCGGCTGGGTATTTTCTGTTTTCATAAGTTCTTCTTCTGGTCCCTCAAAACAAAGTTCAGATATGCTAAACCCTAAAGCTTCATCTGCTCTTTCAAAAATTTCTCTTGCCTCTTGGTATTTTTGGTATATTTCTTTGCCCATTCCAGCATATTGGGCACCTTGCCCGGGGTAAATAAAAGCTACTTTCATTTTTTCACCTCATTTTATTCAAATTGTCAATTACTTCCTCCGCTTGTTTCATTATGTCCTCTATTATCTCTTTTACAGGTTTAATATCATTTATAAGTCCTGCAATTTGACCTGCCATCACAGAACCATATTCTACATCACCGTCTACTACCGCTGCTCTTAATTTTCCTTCCCCTAATTTTTCTAATTGTTCCTTAGGAGCACCCATTTGCTCTAACTTTTCAAATTCTCTTGTCAGTTTGTTTTTTAATGACCTGACTGGATGACCTGTGCTTCTTCCTGTAACAACGGCATCTCTGTCTTTTGCCTTTAAAATATATTCTTTGTAACGAGGATGAGCAGTACATTCAGTAGAGCATACAAACCGAGTTCCCATTTGAATACCTGAAGCTCCTAAGCAAAATGCAGCTGCAAAACCACGTCCATCAGCAATTCCTCCTGCAGCGATGACTGGAATTTTAACAGCATCTACTACTTGAGGTACTAATGCCAAAGTCGTTAGTTCTCCAATATGACCTCCCGATTCTGTTCCTTCAGCAATAACAGCATCCACACCAATGTCCTCCATTCTTTTTGCTAATGCTACTGAAGGCACAACAGGAATAACTTTAATACCCCGTTCTTTAAGTCTTTGTATGTACTTACCTGGATTCCCTGCTCCAGTGGTTATAACTTCTACTTTTTCTTCTAAAATAACCTCCATAACTTCATCAACAAAAGGAGACAAAAGCATTACATTGACGCCAAAAGGTTTATCAGTAAGTTCTCTTGCCTTCCGTATCTGTTCCCTTACAAAACTAGCTGGTGCATTACCTGCTCCTATTATTCCTAAACCTCCTGCATTTGACACGGCAGCAGCTAGTTCTGCAGTTGCGACCCATGCCATTCCACCCTGAAATATTGGATATTTTATATTGAGCATTTCTACTATTTTAGTTTTAAACATATTTTTCACCCCTTACTTGCTCCATCTTATAACACTTGATGCCCAAGTCAAACCTGCACCAAAAGCGACAGTTAGTATGACATCGCCTTTTTTTATCAGTCCTTTTCTATAGGCTTCATCTAAAGCTATAGCAACAGAGGCTGCAGAAGTATTCCCGTATTTATCAAGGTTTATATAAACTTTATCATTGCTAAGTTTTAACCTCTTCCTAGCCGCTTCAATTATTCTTGTGTTTGCTTGGTGAGGTATAAGCATATCTATGTCTTCTGGTTTTAAACCACATCTGTTTAAAGCCTCAATAGTAGCACTATCCATTACTTTTACTGCAAACTTAAATACTTCTTGCCCTTCCATAAAAATAGTATGTAAATTCTTTTTTACAGTCTCTTCGCTGGCCGGCATTCTAGAACCACCTGCTGGCATGTACAAGTGTTTCCCGCCAGTTCCATCAGCTCCTAAATAAGAACTCAATATTCCATATCCGCTTTCAACTCTTCCCACAACTACTGCCCCTGCTCCATCTCCAAAGAGAACACAAGTGTTTCTATCCTTCCAGTTTATTATTTTAGACAAAGTTTCTGCTCCAATAACCAATATTTTGTTATACATACCAGTCTCTACAAATTGCTGAGCGATAGCAAGTCCATATATAAAGCCTGAACATCCGACGGAGATATCAAAAGCAGCAGCGTTGGCTGCACCTAAATTAGCTTGAACTATGCAAGCAGTAGATGGGAAATTCATATCAGGTGTAACAGTTGCGACAATGATCATGTCAATTTCTGAAGGGTCAACTTTAGCATCTTCCAAAGCCTTCTTTGCGGCTTCAGTAGCCAAGTCAGAAGTAGCTTGTGAAGGATCTGCAATGCGCCTTTCTTTAATTCCTGTCCTTGTAGTAATCCATTCATCAGAAGTATCCACCATTTTTTCTAAATCAAAATTAGTAAGAACTTTTTCGGGAACATAACTTCCTGTACCTAAAATTCCTGCAGCAATCTTTTCACACACTTAACTCATCTCCCATTGACTCAATTTCTTCTTTTATGTGATTTAAGACATCATTATCTACAAAATTTTTAGCTTGTTTTATCGCATTAAAAATAGCTTTTGCTTTTGAGTTGCCATGGGCTTTTATGACTGGCTTTTTAATTCCTAAAAGAGGGGCTCCTCCGTATTCAGTGTAATCCATTTTTTTAGTTATTCTTTTTAATCCACCCATTATCAAAAGAGCACCCAGTTTAGTAAAAATATTTCGGGTCAACTCTTCCTTTAAAAGTTGAGAAATCACAGAAGCAATTCCTTCCATAGACTTTAGTATCGCATTTCCCACAAATCCATCGCAGACTACAACTTCACAGACGCCGTAAGGGATATCTCTTCCTTCCACATTCCCAATAAAATTTAGTTTTGATTTTTTAAGTTCTTCAAAAGCCTTTTTTACTACTTCATTTCCTTTTTCCTCTTCTGCTCCTATATTAAAAAGCCCTACTCTTGGTCTTTCTATCTCAAACATTTTTTGAGCATAGACATGTCCCATGACAGCAAATTGCACCAAATTTTGAGCATCACAATTAGTATTAGAACCTGCATCTAATAACACGGTAGCCCCATTTAAAGTAGGAAGTATTGGAGCCAAAGCTGGTCTGTCAATTCCCTTAATGCGCCCTAAAGTAAGCAATGCTCCTGCCATTAGAGCTCCTGTATTGCCAGCTGACAAAAAAGCATCCACTTCTTCCTTTTTAAGAAGTTCTAAACCTACTATCATTGAAGAATCTTTTTTCTTTCTAACAGCCGTAACAGGTGCTTCATCATTTTCAATAACTTCTGAAGCATAAACAAGCTTAAGCCTTTTCTCCTTTCTTTGGAGGCCGCGTAAAACTTCTTCTTTCCCAATAAGGACAATTTCTATATCTTGAAAATGCTTTAGTGCCTCTAAGCTGCCTTTAATTATCTCCTCTGGAGCATGGTCACCACCCATAGCATCAATTGCTAACCTCAACAGTGTCACTCCTTTTTTTTAGAAAATCCTCATCAATGGCCACTAAAATGAACTTTCCTCTGAATACTTCCTTATCCTTAACTTTTATCTTAACCCAAACAAAATACTTGTTTCCTCTTTGACGTATCACTTCGGCTTTCGCGACAAGTCTATCTCCTACTTTAACAGGAAACTTGTACTTTATGTTTGCAACTCCAATTAAAGCAGCAGAGGCATCAATAACAGACATAGCTAAAGACTCAGCCTGAGAATAAATGTATTGCCCTTTCACAATTTTTGTCTTGACAAAAACCATATCCTCTGTAGGCTCAAAAATCGAAATACCCCTTTTACCTAATTCTAAGTCTATTAATTCTCCAACTACTTCAGTGCCTGTAATAGTTCTCACTTTTTGATAATTTTCTTCTGCAACACTTTTTATACGCTCTCTAACTTCAGGGATTCCTAATTCCATCCTGTCAAGTCTTATAGTTTGTACACTTACTCCAAACATTTCTGCTAACTCGTCATCAGTATAAAAGGGGTTAGTATTTATTTTTTCTTTTAAAAGTCTTTGCCTTTCTACTTTACTCATTCGCACAGCCATATTACCAGCTCCAGATATTAGTTGTTTTTATGACCTACCCAAAATTATAAATTATTTTTTTTGTAAAATCAACTAAAAAAAGTAGTAATAGGTCTTTTCCTATTACTACTTTTTTTGACTCTTACTCTTCTACTTTTATTACCTCTCTATCTTTGTAATAGCCGCAGTTTGGACATACTCTATGAGGTAGTTTAGGCTCATGACATCTTGGACACAAAACGTAAGCCGGTGCAGCTATTTTATAACTATTATTCCTTCTGGTATCTCTTCTAGCCTTTGATGTCCTCCTCTTTGGAACTGGCATCTTAACACCTCCTACATCTATTGCAGTAGTTTAGAAAGGACGGTAAGCCGCGGATCAATATCTTCCCGCTTGCAGCTACAGGTTTGATGGTTTAAATTAGTACCGCAAACAGGACACAAGCCTTTGCAATCTTCTTTGCACAAAAATTTCATTGGCAATGACAATATCACAAAATGAACTACAAAAGTAGTTAAATCAAAATTTTCGTAAAAACTATCATCTACTTCTTCGTCTACTGACTCCTCTACATATTCCCGTAATTTAAGGTCTAAATTATAAATAAACTCATCCAAACATCTGTCGCAGACAGCATTTATACTACCTGTAATATCAAGTTCTGCCAAAAGCCCTTCTTTTTGCGCGGTAATAGTACCTTTTACATGTAGAGGAGTTACAATTTTGTATTCTTCCCCTTTAAATTCAATGTTCTCTATGTCCTCTACATAGTCTATATTTATGCTGCGGCCAAGCTGTCCTTTGATTTTTAATAGATCGATTTTCATTTTTCTTCACACACCTTAAAATAATTGACATCACCTATTATACTAACCCCACAACCCGTTGTCAAGATTATCTACTTTAAACCTTTTACCAATTTTTCAGTATCTTTAGCAATCATATATTCTTCATTTGTAGGAATAACCATAACTTTAACTTTTGAATCTTCTGTAGATATAATTTCCTCTTTTCCTCTTACCTTATTCTTCTCTTTGTCCAGTTTAAAGCCTAAAAACTCTAGATCCTCTAAAATAAACTCTCTCATTTCTGGTCCATTTTCTCCAACTCCAGCAGTAAACACAATTACATCAACCCCACCCATAGCAGCTGTATAAGAACCTATTGTCTTTTTCACCCTATAAGCGAAAACTTTTAATGCCAACATAGCCCTTTTATGCCCTTCTTTAAAAGCTGCATTTTCTATATCTCTAAAGTCATTACTTATTCCTGAAATTCCGTATACACCTGATTTCTTATTAAGTATATCTATAACCTGTTCTGCAGTCAATCCTTCTTTTTCCATTAAGAAAGTTATAATTGAAGGATCAACATTTCCGGACCTTGTACCCATAGCCAGCCCTTCTAATGGAGTAAATCCCATACTTGTATCTATCGACTTACCGCCTTTAACCGCAGCAATACTAGACCCATTCCCTAAATGGCAAGTAATAATTTTTAACTCTTCAATAGGCCTCTTTAATATTTCAGCAGCTCTTAAAGATACATATTTATGAGAAGTCCCATGGAATCCATATCTTCTTATTCTATATTTTTCGTAGTATTCATAAGGAATGGGATAAATATACGCATAATCTGGCATTGTTTGATGGAAAGCCGTATCAAAAACTGCTACCATTGGCACCCCTGGCATTATCTGCCGACAAGCTTTTATTCCCTCAATATTAGCAGGATTGTGCAAAGGTGCAAGGTCAATACATGCTTCTAATTTTTTGATTACCTCATCGTCAATCAATACGGAATCAGTAAAAAACTCTCCCCCGTGCACAACTCTATGTCCTACTGCATCTATTTCTTTCATATCTTTTAATATTCCGATTTCTTTATCTACTAAAGCCTCTAAAACAATTTGTATAGCTTCTTTATGATTTTTCATATCTTTTTGTATTTTTATTTTATCTTTGCCCTCTACTTGATGAGTTAAAAGAGAATCATTGATACCTATCCTTTCCGCCAATCCTTTCGCTAGCACTTTCCCATTATCCATATCTAACAATTGATACTTTAATGACGAGCTTCCACAGTTCATGACTAAAATTTTCATAATCGCTGCCTCCTCAAAGTTATTTTTGCACCCCTTGAGCTTGTACACAAGTTATTGCTATAACATTAACAATATCTTCTACACTACAACCTCTTGACAAGTCATTGATAGGTTTTGCAAGACCTTGAGAAATTGGTCCGATAGCATTAGCTTTAGCAAGTCTTTGCACTAGCTTATATCCAATGTTTCCCGCTTGCAAATCTGGGAAAATAAGCACATTTGCATTCCCCGCTACAGGACTTCCTGGAGCCTTTAACTCTCCTACTTCTTTGACAATCGCAGCATCTAATTGAAGCTCACCATCAATTAGCAAATCAGGCGCCAATTCTTTTGCGATTTTAGTCGCATTTTTCACCTTATCTACTAATTCATGGTTTGCACTTCCTTTAGTAGAAAATGACAGCATAGCAATTCTAGGCTCAATTCCAGCAAGGACTTTTGCAGTATGGGCAGAAGCAATGGCAATTGCTGCTAATTCCTCTTCATTAGGATTAGGATTTATTGCACAATCAGCAAAAATAAATACTCCATCGCTTCCATAAGTACAATTAGGTACTTCCATTATAAAGGCGCTGGATACTACTTTGACACCTGCAGCAGTTTTTACAATTTGAAAAGCCGGTCTGAAAACATCAGCAGTAGCGTGAATCGCCCCAGATACCATACCATCAACATCGTCTAATTTGACCATCATGCACCCATAGTACATAGGGTCTTTCATAATTTGATATGCCTGTTCTTCTGTAACTCCTTTGGTTTTTCTCAAATTATAATATTCTTCAGCATATTTTTGTAAAAGAGGCGACTTTTCAGGGTCTATAATTTCTGCTTTCGAGATATCCAATCCCTTTGCTTTTTCTTTTATTTCTTCTTCCTTCCCTAATAAAACTACATCAGCAATACCTTCTTTAATAACCTTTTCAGCAGCTTTTAAAGTTCGAGCTTCACTTCCCTCAGGAAGCACAATCCTTTTTTTATTAGCTTTAGCCTTTTGTATGATACTATCCATTACTGCCATTTAAAATCTCCCTTCCTTTTTTAATTTTATCACTATAATATTGTATACACGATGTCCCTTTTACATTTTATCATATTTTATGTAAAATAATAAGTATATCTTAAAAAATTTTTTGAAAGGGTAAGAAGTTGTATGGGAATTTTAGGAATTATTGTCGAATATAATCCTTTTCACAATGGCCACCTTTACCATCTGCAAACTTCAAAAGAATTAACCAAATGCGATTATACTATAGCAGTAATGAGTGGAAACTTCGTGCAAAGAGGAGAACCAGCAATTGTAGACAAATGGAAACGAACTCAAATGGCATTAAAAGCCGGTATAGATTTGGTAATCGAGTTACCAGTAGTTTATGCTACCTCTACAGCTGAAAATTTCGCTTATGGAGCGGTGAAACTATTAGACTCTTTAAAAATAGTAGATTGTTTTTCCTTTGGGAGTGAAAAAGGCGATTTAAACGAACTCACAAAAATTGCTGAAATACTTTTAGAAGAGCCAATTTATTATAGAAAAGCATTAAAAGAATATTTAAAAAGCGGCATAACCTTTGCAAAAGCACGGGAATTAGCATTACAAAAAGTTATAAATAATAATGAAATAGAAAAGATTTTACAAACATCCAATAACATATTGGCAATAGAATACCTTAAATCTTTAAAGAAAATAGGTAGTTCTATTACACCTTTTACTATAAAGAGAAAAGGCTCTTTGTACACCTCTTTAGAGCTAAAAGGAGAATTTGCCAGTGCCTCTTCTATAAGAAAGCATATTTTTGAAAAGGGACTAGAAGGCTTAGAAAAATATATCCCGGACTTTACAAAAGAAATTTTGCAAAGTTCTTTTGAAAAAAAACAAGGTCCCGTATCTTTAGAGGAATTTTCTAATATTTTAATTTATCTGTTGAGAAATCACATTCCTCTCAATCACATATTTGATGTCTCTGAAGGCTTAGAAAATAAAATTTACAAAGCTTCTTATAAAACTAATAATGTTGAGGAACTTATGAAACTTGTAAAATCAAAGCGATACACCGAAAGCAGAATAAGACATATACTCATTCATCTATTACTTAATATAGATAAACAAATTTTTAAAGAATTTGATGGCCCTAATTATATAAGGGTTTTGGGTTTTAATGAAAAGGGCAAAGAAATGCTAAGAGAAATAAAGAAAAAATCTCCCCTCCCTATAATCACAAAAGTATCTCAGTATAAAGAAAAACTATCTAACACTAAAATGTTCGAAAAAGATTTATTTGCTACTGATGTCTATACTTTAGCTTATAAAAACTCCTCTATCGCCGGCTTAGATTTTATACATCCTTTAATAAAACTTTAAACTCCCCACCATTCATTTTTAAAGGACTTTTTAAATAATATAGTAATGACATCAAAACAAGGTGGGGATAAATCTTGAAAAACACCTTTTTAAATATTTTTATTTCTTTTTTAATTTTAATGGTACTATCTTTAATACTTTTCCCTAAAGAAGCATTAGAAGCCGCCAAAGGCGGTATAAACCTTTGGCTTTTTACTATTACTCCTTCTCTACTTCCTTTTTTCATAGGTTCAGAGCTTCTTTTACAATTAGGAGTAGTACATTTTTTAGGCACTTTTTTAGAACCTATAATGAGGCCCTTATTTAACGTGCCGGGAAGTGGCTCTTTTGCGATGGCAATCGGATACACTTCCGGCTATCCCGTGGGGGCTCAAGTAATATCAAGACTTTGGGAAGAAAATTTATGCACAACAGAAGAAGCAGAAAGACTCATGTCCTTTTGCAACAATTCAGGCCCCCTTTTCATGTTGGGAGCCGTCGCAATTGGCATGTTCGGTAGTCCAAAATCCGGATACATAATCATGGCTTCTAATTACTTAGCAGCTATAACCACTGGACTTCTCTTTCGTCTCTACAAGAAAAATTCTTATAAAAAACCTCCTTCAATAAAAAACCTTTTAAATGCCGCCATCAAAAAAATGTATTATACAAGAGAGCAGAACAAAAAAAGTTTAAGCACTATACTGTCAGAAGCTGTCTTTAAATCAACAAATACTATTATCATAATAGGAGGGTATGTTATACTTTTTTCGGTTGTAATAGAACTTTTAAAACTGTATAAAATTTTGGATTTTCTTTCTTACTTTATATCTCCTATATTCTTATTATTAGGTTTTGACAAAAGTCTAATACCTGCTTTTTTAAGTGGCCTCTTAGAAATAACAGTAGGTTCAAACTTAATAAGCCAAGTTTCTGCACCTTTAGAACAAAAAGTAGTATTAGTAAGCGCTATAATAGCATGGGGCGGAATATCGATACATGGACAAGTGTTAGGAGTAATAGCAAAAACAAAAATAAAATATTTTCCTTATTTCATTGCAAAAACAATCCAATTTTTTCTTGCGGCTTTATACTCCCATTGGTTACTCTCTGTAATAAAAATTCAAGAAGAAAATGCAATTTCTCACGTTTTCAACCCATATACTTACAAAAATTCCTGGGACCTATTTCAATTTTCTTCAATAATTTTTATAATTGTCACTTTAACTATCCTATTTTTTGCAATAGCCATAAAACAATATCTACAACAACATTAATTACTTGTTGCCTTTTAATTCTTCTCTATTTCTTTTAATAGTTTCTAATATTTCAGACACTTGTGACTCAATTTTAGCAAGTAATTCATCAGCATATTCTCTACTTCCTAACCTTATTTCCTTTGCATTAGCTTGGGCAGTAGAAATTATTTCTGCTGCCGTCTTTTCCGCCTTTTTAACTATCTCACTTTCACTCACCATTTCCTTAATCTTTTGTTCAGCTTCTTTTATTATCATTTCTGCTTCCTGTTGTGCCTCTAAAAGAATTCTTTGCCTTTCTTGTTTGATCCATTCCGCCCTTTTAAATTCATCTGGCAATTTTATTCGGATTTGTCTTATTAAGTCCAAAACTTCTTCTTTGTTTATCAAAACTTTGTTAGAAAGAGGAATAGAAGAACTGTTTTCTATAATGTCTTCTAATTCTTCTAAAAGATTAAGAACTTCTAAACCATCAAAATTTGACAAAAATAAACCCCCCTTTAATTATCTTGAAAATTTTTCCATTAATTTTTGAGCCACAATATCCGGCACAAACTCAGAAAGACAACCGCCAAACTGAGCAATTTCTTTTACCACACTGGAACTTAGATATCCATACTTTGCATTAGTCATTAAAAAAATCGTCTCAAGAGAAGGATTTAATTTTTTGTTGATCAGTGCCATTTGAAACTCATATTCAAAGTCAGATACCATTCTTAAGCCTTTTATTATAGCATTAGCTTTGACTTTTTTAGCATAATCTACTAATAAACCATCAAAATAATCAATCTCTACATTAGAAATATCATAAGTTACCGCTTTTAAAAGCTCTACCCTTTCTTCCACCGAAAATAAGGGCTTTTTCGAGGGATTTAAAAGCACAGCTACAATCAGCTTATCAAACAGATTTGCTCCTCTTTCTATAATATCAATGTGTCCATAGGTAACTGGATCAAAACTCCCTGGATAAATTGCAGTTTTCATATTTCCTCCTTATAAAATGATAATATTGTCTCCCCATATTTATTTTCTCTTATCTTTACTAAATTTCCATACATTTCTCTTACTTTATCATTTTTATGGTGTTCTGCTATTACAATGCCATCTTCCTTTAAAACTTTAGCCTCTCCAAGCTTTATAAGAGTTTTGTCAACAAGGTTTTGATAATAAGGGGGATCTAAAAATATTATATCAAACTTTGTATTATTTTTGTCTAACATTTCGATAACTTTTAAAACATCTCGATGAAGTATTTTAGCAAAAGGTACTAAATTTAATTCAGTTACATTCTCCCTTATGCATTTTATGCTTTTTAAACTTTTATCTACAAAATAGCAAAACTGGGCCCCTCTGCTTAATGCCTCGATGCCTATATTTCCTGTACCCGCAAATAAATCCAAAAAAATACTTCCTTCTATTTTGTTCATCAATATATTAAACAGGGATTCTTTAACTCTATCGGCAGTTGGACGCACTTCATTGCCTTCTAAAGATTTTACCTTTCTTCCCTTTAACTTACCTGCTATCACTCTCAAAGACATTACCCCCACTTCAACAATTATTTTAGCATATTTTTTAAAAATATCGCAAAAAATATGTATAAAATTTTTTCAAAATGGCAAATAATATTTATGGGAACAGAAATTTCCCCAAAATTCTTCCTTCAATTTCTCCTCTCCCAGTCCAGGTAGGCAACTACCTGGATTAAAATTTTAAAAGGGCAATCACAAGGACTGCCCTTTTTTATTATAAATTATTTTATTTCCAAGTTCCTTTGCTGGCCATCTGACTTTCTGCCATTTGTATCATTTTCCTTACCATATGGCCACCTACAGCACCACAATCTCTTGATGTGAGATTGCCCCAGTAACCATCAGCTGGAGGAGTTATTCCTAATTCATTAGCTATCTCATACTTCCATTGGCTCATAACTTGCTTGGCTTCTTTTACAACAAGAGGATTTTTGGTTTCTGATCCTACAGCCATTTTAATCACCTCCTAAATCATATTCCATTATTAATTTAACCCGCTATTTAGCTTATATACCTGTAAACTATTGCTATATATACCTTTTGATATTAAAAAGGATATCCCAAAGGGATATCCTTTTTTTATATTAATAATATGATTTATTTCCAAGTTCCTTTGCTGGCCATCTGACTTTCTGCCATTTGTATCATTTTTCTTACCATATGGCCACCTACAGCACCGCAATCGCGAGATGTGAGGTTGCCCCAGTAGCCATCAGCTGGAGGAGTTATTCCTAATTCTCTTGCTATTTCATATTTCCATTGGCTCATAACCTGTTTTGCCTCTTTTACCACAAGAGGATTCTTAGTTTCTGATCCTGCTGCCATTTCAATCACCTCCATTTGTATTTGTATTATTAATTTAACCAAAATACTGTTTTATAAACTATAAATTTGTTTTCAAAAATGTATAAAAGTGATTGAAATGGCAAATAATAAAAATTTATTTTTCCTCAAAAAACACTCCTACTGCTGCAGGCCCTGCATGGGTACCTATTCCGCAGCCAGCTCTTGACCTTAAAAACTTAGTTATTCCTAACTCACTTCTTAAGGCGGCTTCTATTTCATTTAAAAATTCTTCTTTATCTGTATGAATTAATCCAACTTCTCTATCTGTAAAATCTATTCCTGTATTTTTCATATAATCAATCATCCAGCGAATAACCTTTTTTTGACCTCTAACCTTATCTACTATTTTTAATTCCCCATCATCATTCATTAAAATAGGCTTTATATTCAAAATATTTCCTATAAAAGCCTGTGATTTAGGTAGACGTCCTCCTCTGTATAGATAGTCCAAAGAATCAAAAGCCATTATATACCTAATTTTAGGGATTAAATCATACACTTTTTGAACAATTTCTTCCCTAGAAGCCCCTGCAACTGCCATTTTAGCAGCTTGAAGAACTAACATGCCATTTCCTAAAGAATAATGTCTTGAATCGATAATCTCAATTCTTTTTGGGTCCACCATATCTTTCGCAATCACAGCAGATTGATAAGTACCACTTAATTTTGAAGATAAAATTATGGCAATTATGTAATCATAACTTTTTAACAAATCTTTAAAAACTTCCATAAATTCTACTGGTGAAGCTTGAGTAGTTGTAGGCATTTTTCCCTCTTTTAAAAGCCCATAGAATTCTTCTTTTGTTATATCTACCCCATCTTTATAACTTACACCATCAATATTGATAGTCAGAGGAACTATAAATATCCTATAAGTTTTCACTAAATCCTCAGGTATGTCAGACAAGCTATCTGTAACAATTGCTATCTTTTCCATACTACTATTCTCCTTCTCTAATTTAATATTATTCCTTCTAATTTTTGATAAAATTGATTAAGTAAAATACTTCTTAGCTTTGGATAGTTTTCAAGTTTAGGGTCTTTTTCCAGTAACTCTTCTACATCTTTTTGCACTCTCTTTAAAACATCTATGTCTTCAAAAATGTTAGCAATTTTAAATTCAGGAAGTCCATGCTGTCTTAATCCTAGAAATTCACCTGGCCCTCTTATTTCTAAATCTTTTTCTGCAATTTTAAATCCATCAGAAGTTTGAGCTAAAACTCCCAGTCTTTTTTTAGCTATGTCAGAATTAGAATAACTAATCAAAATACAGTAAGACTGAAATTCTGACCTGCCAACTCTACCTCTCAATTGGTGAAGCTGTGCAAGTCCAAATCTTTCTGCATTTTCTACAATCATCACTGTTGCATTAGGTACATTTACTCCCACCTCTATTACTGTAGTCGAAACTAAAATATCAATTTTTCCATTTACAAACTCTTCCATAACCTTCTCTTTATCGCTGTCCGCCATTTTACCGTGTAAAAGTCCTACTTTAGCTTCCTTAAAAGCATCTTTATAAATTTCTCTATATACTATTTCGGCAGACATCGCATTTATTTTATCCGATTCTTCAATTAGTGGACAAACTACATAAACTTGCCTTCCTTTTTTTACTTCCTTCATTGCAAACTCGTAGGCTTTTTCTCTCACAGAAGAAGAAATAACGTATGTTTTAACTTTTTTTCTTCCAGGAGGTAATTGGTCAATTATTGATATATCTAAATCTCCATAAAGAATGAGAGCAAATGTCCGAGGAATTGGTGTAGCTGTCATAACCAAAACATCGGGATTTTCACCTTTTTGTGTCAAAAGCGCCCTTTGTCTCACACCAAATCGGTGTTGCTCATCAGTTATACAAAGTCCTAAATTGTTAAAAATAACATTATCCTCTATTAGTGCATGGGTCCCTACTACAATATCATAATCTCCATTTTTGATTTTTTCTAATACTTCTTTTTTATTAGAAGGTGAAATGCTACCAGACAAAAGCCCAATTTTTATATCAGTATTTCTAAAAAGCTCTTTTAACGTATAATAATGCTGTTTTGCCAATATCTCCGTTGGAGCCATCATTGCCACTTGATAGCCATTCTTGACAGCAATGTACATGCTGCAAGCTGCAACAACTGTTTTACCAGAGCCCACATCTCCCTGCACTAAGCGATTCATCACTTTGTGAGAATTCATATCTGCAATTATTTCTTTTAAAACTTTTATCTGTGCCAAAGTCAATTTAAAAGGCAATCCCATAAGAAAAGGCTTTAAATCTGCCTGTTCAAATTTTATTCCTTTTTTTTCTTTGACAGACCTTTTCATTAAAAATAAGGCCATTTGCAGCAAAAAAAGTTCTTGATATTTAAATCTGTATTTTGCTTGTTCTAAATATGCCTCATTTTGGGGGAAATTTATATTAATTAGTGCGTTCTTTATATCCATTAATCCTTTTTCAGATAAAAATTCTTCATCAAAAAACTCTTCCACTTCCTGTACATAATCATGAAGCGCATTAAACATTATCTTCCTGATAGCATTTTGCGTCAACCCTTCTGTAAGCCCATAAATAGGAACTATCCTTCCAGTGTTTAATTTAAAATCTTCACTTTTTTCTAAAACAGGATTTTCTACTATTAACTGCCCATATTTAAATTGCAATTTGCCGTTTATTATATATTCTTCACCAATTTTAAAATTATTCTTTATATAGGGTTGATTATACCAGACTAATTCTACTGCACCTGTCCCATCTTTTACAGGCACTTTAGTTATGATGACTTTTGAAGTCTTTATTTCTCTCGGGCTACCTGCGATGTAACCTCTAAAAGTTTGTTTTTCCCCAACTTTTAGGTCCTCAATCTTTAAAATATCGCTTCTATTCTCATAATCTTTGGGAAAATAGAATAATAAGTCCTCTACTGTGTTTATTCCCAATTTTTTAAGAAGTTTTGCCCTTTTAGGTCCAACTCCTTTTACGTACTGAATATCCAGATTCAAAGGCATTTCATTTCACCTTTACTCTATTGATATAACATAATAGTAAAGCGGCTGACCTCCAAAATAAATTTCCACATCTGCATCTACGGAAAGAGAATTTTTCAATTCCTCCGCTTTTTCTTTTGTAACTTGCTCTCCATAATATATGCTAACTAATGAAGAATCCTCATCTAAAGCTTTATAAATCAATTCTTGTGCTACTTTATTATAATCTTTTCCTACTGATTCCAGACTGTCATTTATAAAACCTAACACATCTCCTTTTTTGATTTCAAAACCGTTTATTTGCGTGTCTCTTATTGAATAAGTAACTTCAATTGTCTTTATATTACTTAATATTTCTTTTATTCTAGCTACATTTTCCTCTAAACTTTTTTCAGTATCAATATTTACGATGGCAGTTATAGCTTCATTAAAATTATTTGTTGGGATTATTTCTACTTTCTTATTTGATAAGGCTTTTGCTTGTTCACAAGCCATTATTATATTTTTATTATTAGGGAAAACTAAAATATTTTCCGCATTTATCTTTTTTATACCCTCTAAAATGTCATTTGTACTAGGATTCATCGTTTGCCCACCATTTATAATAACATCACAGCCCAGCTCTGAAAAAAGATTTTTAACTCCCTGACCATTAGCTACAACTAAAACTCCATATTTTTTCTCAGGCTTTCTCTCTTCACTTACCAAACTTTCATGTTGTATTTTCATATTGTCAATTTTTACTTTTATAAGTTCACCTATTTTAAGCCCTTCTTCTAATACTAATCCAGGATTGTTAGTGTGCACATGAACTTTTAAAATGTCCTCCTCCGAAACTAACACCAAACTATCTCCAAATCTTCCAAATTTCTCTTTTAAAATAGCCTCTGCATAACTCTTTTTTGTTTTGACTAATATTTCTGTACAATATAAAAATCTTAAATCCTCCACAACTTGCTGATTTGTTACTATCTCTTCTAAAACTTCTATAGGTTCAATTTTATTTCCTTTAACCCCTTCAAACATCCCTTTTAGTACATAAACAAATCCCATTCCACCAGAATCAACTACTCCAGCCTCTTTTAAAACTGGTAAGAGATTGGGAGTGTTTTGTAAAGACTTTTCTGCAGCTTCAATAATTTTTGTGAAAAATTCTTCAAAATTTTCAATTTGTTTACATATTTTTTCAGCCTCTTCTGCAGTTTCCCTACATACTGTGAGAATAGTGCCTTCTACAGGTCTCATAACTGCTTTATAAGCTACCTCTACACCAGCTTTCAAGCCTTCTGCAAAATCGCAAGGAGTTATCTTTTTTGTATCTCTAAGTCGTTTAGAAAAACCTCTAAAAATCTGGGACAAAATAACTCCCGAATTACCTTTTGCTCCCATTAAAGTGCCTTTAGAAATAGCATCTAAAACTTCTCTTATCGTATCTTGTGATTTCTCTAACTCTTTTGCAGCGTACTGCATTGTATATGCCATATTAGAGCCAGTATCACCGTCTGGAACAGGGAAAACATTAAGTCTATCAACTTCTCCTTTGTTGTTAAAAAGATAATTAGAGCTTGCTATCATCATGTTCTTTAAAGTTTTTCCATCTAAGTACTTCAACACAACTTCCTCCTCAATTATCAACTTTAATTCCCTGAACATTTATTATTACATTTTCTACTTTTACTCCTACAAATTTCTCGACAGCGTATTTCACTTTTTCAATAGCATTCGCTGAAACAGTTTTTATATTTACACCGTATAGGACAACTATATAAACTTCCAGTGTTACACCATCTTCTGTGGCTAAAACTTTGACTCCTCTGCCAGAATTCTCTGTTTTAAATATTTCTATTAATCCATTTGCTCCTCTCCTCCCCAAGCCTACTATCCCATAACACTCCGCTACTGCTCTACTGGTTATAGCAGCAATTGCATCATTTGAGATATTTATTACTCCATATTTGTTTTTTATTTGAATCATTAATATCCCTCCAAATCAATCTTAATTTATATTTTACCTGAATATTTAAATAACATCAACTAGCCTGCGATGCTATATTACTCACCTATTAAAATTTTACACCTGCTTTATTGTAAAGGTATTTACATTTACAAAGGATGATGATAAAATAATATCGTTATGTTAATTTTTCTATTGTGCAAGTAATTATTTTTTGATAAAATATTATTGTCTTTTAAAGGAGGTGCAACTATGCTTAAGTGCGATATTTGTGGAAAAGGGCCTTTAGCAGGCTATCAATATAGCCACTCCCACAGAAAATCTATAAGAAAGTGGAAACCTAACATAAAAAAAGTAAGAGCTATAGTAGATGATACTCCTGTTAGACTCCATGTATGTACAAAATGCTTAAAAGCAGGAAAAGTACAAAGGGCATTATAAAGAAAGACGTGCATTTTTGCACGCTTTTTTATTTTTTCACTTAAAATATATGTTTACATAGTAACCGGCTATTACAAGAAAAATTCCTAAAAAGATCATCCACAACCAGTAAGGAATATACATAACAAATATCAATACACCCAAAGCCATCAATATATATCCCAGCGAATAATTCAATTGCCTATTTAATCGCTTCAGCTTATAAAAAAATTTATCCATAAAAACACCCCTTCCCTCTTTAGTTACTATATACTATTCATTGGAAGGGGATTTTGAAACTATTCTCTTGGCTTTATCACTAATAAAAGCCCTTCTTCTATCTCTATTGTAGCTTTATTATCTGTAAAAACATTGCTTATACCGTAAGGCATCTCTAAATCCATACTTTGACCTGAAAGACCATAAAACAAACCTTTAGTGTATATTCCATTTACTTCCTTTGAATAAGGCAGTAAAGATAAAAGTTCTCCTTTTTTACCTTCAACCTCTATAAATTTATTAATCAAATATATTTCATTCATTTCATTTACAATTTTACCCTTAATATTGCGTTTTAGGAGATACAACAAAAGTGAAAGATTTGCATAAGAATGGTCAATCCTTTCACCAATTACTCCTATAAAAGTGATTTCTCTTGCACCTAATTCTATCGCTTTTAACATTGCCAGTTGTGTATCTGTCTCATCCTTCATGGGTGGATATTTTTCTATCCTTACCCCCTCTTTTTCATAAAATTCTAAAACTTCTTCTTTTATTGAATCTAAATCTCCCACTATTAAATGAGGTTTTAGTTTCATTCGGTAGGCATGATTTGCTCCACCATCTGCACATATAACCATATCTGCATCTTTTATCAGCTTTTTATAAAAATTATAATCTTTTATATCCCCATTAGAAATAATTAAGACCTTCATTTTTCTACTGCCTTTCTAAATTCTTTTATAGTTTGTGCAGGATTTGAAGACTCAAAAATTGCAGAACCAGCTACAATTATATCAGCTCCTGCCTCAACCACTTCCTTTACATTATAAAGGTTAATTCCACCGTCTACCTCAATTTCAAAGTTTAAGCCTAAATCTTCTCTCATTTTCTTTAATTCTTCAATCTTTTTAAGCATTGAATCTATAAACTTTTGTCCTCCAAATCCAGGATTTACTGTCATAATCAAAATCATGTCAACATCCTGTAATATATATTTTAAAGTTTCTAAAGGTGTGGCTGGATTTAAAGAAACCCCAGCTTTTTTGCCGTAGCCTTTTATTTTTTGTATTGTCCTATGCAAGTGTATACAAGCCTCTTGGTGGACAGTTATAATATCCGCTCCTGAATTTGCAAACTCCTCTATGTACAAATCCGGATTTTCAATCATCAAATGGACATCAAAAGGAAGAGAAAAAAATTTTCTAAGGGACTTTACAACTACTGGTCCAATAGTAATATTTGGAACAAAATGGCCATCCATCACATCAATATGTAAAAGGTCAGCATCTTTTTCTATCTTTTTTATATCCTCTAATAAATTCGCAAAATTTGCAGATAATATTGAAGGAGCTATTTTCAATTTTTAGTACCTCCTCTTCTCTTTTTCCTTTAATTCTTTAAGCAGAGAAAGATAACTCAAATACCTGTTTTTATCTATTAGCCCTTCTTTCACAGCCTTTATAATATTACAATCTGGCTCATTTACATGAAGACAAGAAGAAAATTTGCATCCCCTTTGAAGCTCTAAAAATTCTCTAAAATAGTATCGAAGGTCTTGAATATCAATATCTAATGTCAAAGCAGTAAAACCAGGAGTATCTAAAACATACCCTCCAAAATCAAGAGATAAAAGTTCTACACTTCTTGTTGTGTGTCTACCTCTTAAAAGCTTTTCACTGACTTCCCCTGTCTTCAGTTTTATATTTGACTGAATAGAATTAATCAAAGAGGACTTTCCTACTCCAGAAGGACCTGCAAAAAACGAAACCTTGTCTTTTAAATAAGATTTCAGTTCCTTAATTCCATCTTTTGTTACTACGGAAGTAGTCACTGCTTTATATCCTATTTTCTGATAAATAGTCACCAAATCAAAAGCCTCTCTATCCTCTTTTAAATCCACCTTATTGATACAAATTATAGGCTCAATATCATTGCTCTCTGCCAAGACAATCATTTTATCTAACAAAACTCGATTAATCTCCGGCTTGGCAATAGCAAAAACTATTATCGCTTGATCTACATTAGCAATAGGGGGCCTTATAAGTTCATTTTTTCGAGGTAAAATGTTTAAAATATACCCCTCACTATCGTTTATCATTTGAATTTCCACAATGTCACCTACTAAGGGAGTAACATTATCTTTTCTAAATTTTCCACGAGCACGGCATTCTACAATGCCGTGCTCTGTGGCTACATAATAAAATCCAGCTATTCCTCGTACAATTCTTCCTTCTATCCTTGTCAATTAAAATCTCGCCTCCACTGTACTATACACTTCTCCATCTATATCCACCTCAATTGTAGCTTTACCTTTATATGCCGTTACAGGAACAGTAAGGGGGCTTTCTTGATAAGTGTGTTCATCAGAATATACTAAATTCTTTTGCTCATTTTGTATTACATATACATCCACTTTCATAGTACCCGGTTTGTTGGGCAATTCAATAATAACATTTTTAGTTCGTTGTTGTAAAGAATCTTGAGGCATCTTGCTGACAATTAAATCTATCGGACTTCCCTTTTGAACCTCACTGTTTGGAGGAACACTTTGCTCTAAAACTACATTTTCTGGCACATCAGTTGTCTCTTTATAAATGACTTTACCTAATTTTAAACCAGCATTTTCTAAGGCAGTTGTTGCTTCCTCCAATGTCATATTAACTACGTTGGGCATTATTGCCGGCTGTTGACCTTTGCTAACATACAGATCAATCACTGTGTTATATTCTACCTGTACTCCTTGTCTTGGATTTTGGTCAAAAACATATCCTCTAGGAAACTGGTCATTGTATTGTTCTATAATATTTGCTTTGAGGCCCATATTCTCAAGAATATTTTTAGCCTCTAAATAATCTTTGTTTATAACATTAGGCACCACAACAACTTGCGTACCTTTACTAATCACTACATAAACTGTAGTTCCAGTTTTTACTACACTCCCTTGTGGAGGGTCTTGAGATAAAATAGTATTTTCAGGTTTATCGCTATACCGCTCTTCACTTATCTCCATCTTTAAATTATGGTCTGATAGAATTTTACTTGCTTGGTTTAAGGACAAACCAACAACATTTGGAACCACAACATCGCTCACTTTAAAAAAGTTATTGAGGACGTATATGGTACCATAAGACAAAGAAGCCAGTAGCAAGAGAATTAATAAAACAGTTGCTATTCTCTTTATGACGTTTCGCCTTTTCTTTTCTTTCTCCTTTCTTTGTGCCGCTCTCTTTAACTCTTCTACATCTTTAGAAGGAATCACCCGTGTTTTTGTGTTTTCCTCTTCTTTGAAGTTTAGTTCTTTAGGGTTTCGCAAAAAAACATCTAGGTCCTTAAGAAAATCTGCTGCAGTTTGATACCTTAGATTTACATCTTTTTGAGTAGCTTTTAAAACTATTTGATCTAATTCTTTTGGTACTTTGTCATTTAGCTTTGAAGGAGGAATTATATCTTCTTGAATGTGTTTTAAAGCGACAGAAATAGGACTGTCTCCCTCAAAAGGCACTTTTCCTGTTAACATTTCATAAAGGACAATTCCTAAAGAGTAAATATCCGTCCTTTCATCTACTATTCCACCCCTTGCCTGTTCAGGCGAAAAATAATAAGCAGTTCCTACCACATCTCCGGTGTAAGTTATAGTAGAACCATTAGCAGCTCGTGCAATTCCAAAATCAGTAACTTTCACCACATCGTCGTCAGTAACAAGAATATTTTGAGGTTTTATATCTCTGTGAATTATTCGATTTTTATGGGCGTGATCCAGGGCTTTACAAACTTGTCGTGCTATTTCTATTGCTCTACCTACTTCTAACGGTCCTCCATTTTCACTTATAAGCTTTTTTAAAGTACGTCCCTTTACATATTCCATCACAATGTAGTAAATATCTCCTTCTTGTCCAACATCGTATATACTCACTATATTAGGATGAGAAAGACTTGCCGCTGCCTGAGACTCTCTTCTAAATTTTTTCACAAAATCCTCATCTGCTGCAAATTCAGGCCTCAAAATTTTGATTGCCACTATTCTGTTAAGGAGATGACACTTTGCTTTGTAAACCTTAGCCATTCCCCCTGCGCCAATTTTCTCTAATATTTCATATCGGTTACCTAATATACGTCCAATCATGATGTCACCTCCTTAACAGCGATAAGAGTTATATTATCGTATCCGCCGTTAGCCTTTGCAATATTTACTAAATTAATACAGGAGGTATTTATATCTTCATTTTTAGTAAATTCATCTAAAATTTGTTGGTCTGTCACCAAATTAGTAAGCCCATCTGTACACAAAAGTAAAATATCCTCTGGCATAACAGCGTCATGGAATATATCGACTTTTACTTCCTCATCAACTCCCAAAGCCCTTGTTATTATATTTTTTTGAGGATGAATCCGGGCTTCTTCATGAGTTATTTTACCCATTTTTACAAGTTCTTCTACAAAAGAATGGTCTTCTGTAATTTGCTTTATGCTGTTATCTCTTATCAAATAAGCCCTACTATCTCCAATATGTCCTATAAAAAAATGATTTTTTTCAAAAAATAACAAAGTAAGAGTAGTACCCATCCCTGTCAATTCACATTCTGAACAGGCTTGAGAATAAACAATTTTATTAGCATATTTAATTGATTTCTCTATAAAACCTTCTATAGAGGAAATTCCTCTATCCTGTAGCTTAAAATAATTCTTTTTAAAATAATCAACAATGGCTTCAACTGCAGACTTACTTGCAATTTCACCCCCATTATGGCCTCCCATTCCATCAGCCACAATAAACAGTGGCAAATCTTTTTCTTCCGAAGCATAATAATAATCTTCATTTTTTTCTCTTACATTGCCAATATCAGTTAGGGCAGCTGCAATCATAAAAACCCTACCTTTCCTTTAAATACTTTCTCCTCAGCTGTCCACAGGCAGCTTCAATATCGCTACCCAATTCCCTTCTCACCGTACAAGATATCCCTGCATCTTCAATAATTCTTTTGAACATCATCACCTTTTCATTGTTTGCCTTTTTAAAACCTATTTCTCTTACGTAATTAATAGGTATTAAATTAATATGACACAACATACCTTTTAATAAATCAACCAATTGATACGCATGTTCTTTTTTATCATTTACTCCTTCAATCAACGAATACTCAAAGGTTATCCTGCGCCTTGTTTTATCTACATAATATTTACAAGCCTTCATCAATTCCTCTAATGGATAAGCTTTATTTATTGGCATTAGTTGAGTTCTCAATTCATCATTAGGAGCATGTAATGAAATAGATAAATTCACCTGTAGTTTTTCATCTGCAAATTGATAAATTTTAGGAACTATTCCACAAGTAGATATAGTTATATGTCTGCTGCCTATTCCTAAACCGTGGGGGTTATTCACTATTTTTATAAATTTCATCACTTCATCATAATTGTCAAAAGGTTCCCCACTTCCCATCAAAACAATATTAGAAATCTTGCCATAGTCGCTGTCTATAGCCATAACTTGGTCTACCATCTCTGAGGCTTTTAAATCTCTAACTTTACCTCCAATAGCAGAAGCGCAAAAGCTACATCTCATATTGCATCCTACTTGAGTAGAAACACAAGCAGTATTTCCAAATCTGTATTTTATGGCAACTCCTTCGATGATATTACCGTCTTCTAGTAAAAAAAGGTACTTTACTGTGTCATCTATCTCAGAAACCCTTCTCTCTTCAATTTTTAATTGGGAAACATAAGCAATTTCTTTTAATTTTGAGCGCAAATTCTTAGAGATATCTGTCATCTGATCAAAATCTGTCACTTTTTTGCCATAAATCCACTTGTAAATCTGCTTAGCTCTATATCTACTCTCTCCAATATTTACAAAGAATTCTTCCATTTCTTCTAATGTCATGTCTTTTAAATTGTACAACTCAAATTACCTCCGTGTTCATTTAAGATTAAGATTTGTCCCTGTCAAGAATCAGTAGGTAACTTATTTAGCTGACATTTAGCACAGACTAACTCCCCTATTTTATCCTTCTTAACTTGCTTATAAAAAAGCCATCAATTTCATGTTCTAAAGGTGTAGTTTGTACATATCCTAAAGAAGCAGTTTCAATGTTTAATCCACTTGGCATCTCAGCTTTTATATCAACCAATTTAAAATCAGGGTGTTCTTTTAAAAATTTCATTATTACATTTTGATTTTCTTCCTTTCCTATGGTGCAGGTACTATACACTAAAAATCCACCTTTTTTTACATATTTTGAACTGGAATCTAATATTTTATATTGAGTTTCAATTAATTCTGAAATTTCTTTTCTCGTATAATTCTTTAACTTAATATCGGGTTTTTTCCTGATTATACCGATACCTGTACAAGGAACATCTGCTAAGACTTTATCAGCCTTTTCCAGATATTTTTTATTGACAAAAGTAGAATCAAAGGCCTCAGTTTTTACATTTGTAATTCCTAATCTTTTACAATTTTCTTTTATCAATTCCAATCTATGCGGGTGCAAATCAAAAGCTACAACTTTGCCGTTATTTTTCATCAATTGTGCTATATGAGTTGTTTTACCACCAGGAGCAGCACACACATCTATTACTGTTTCTCCTTCTTTGGGATTTAAAATTTTAGAAACCAACATAGAAGCTTCATCCTGAATGTAAATAAAACCTTCTTTGTACAATTGATGACTTTCAGGGTTTTTAATATATATATACAATGCTTCTTCTAGATAATAGCCTTTTTTATAAGCTATACCGTCAGAATCTAATAGCCTTTTCAAATCTTCAATATCAATTTTTAGAGTATTAACCCTGTAGCAAATTTCAGGCCTTTCATTTAAACTTTTTAAAAGCGCCTCTGCCTTCTCTTCATCGTAATTATTTAGTAATCTTTCCACAATCCAATCAGGATAAGAATATGTTACCTTCAAATATTGCTTTAAATCCCTCTCTTTATCAGGGAAAATTACTCTTTCTTTCTCTCTATCATAGTTTCTTAAAACTGCATTTATAAAATTTGCTCTCTTTATCCCTAATACTTTTTTAGCTATATTAACTGTCTCATTTATAGCAGCATAAGAAGGAACTTTGTCCATGTACAAAAGCTGGTATAATCCCATTTCAAGAAAAATCATAGTTTTTAAATCCGGAGCCTTCTTTACAAAAAAAGAAAGTATAAAATCTAATGTGTACTTTCTTTCAATAACACCAAATACCAACTCTTTAGTAAAACCTCTATCTATTTCTTTTAATTCTTGTCCTTTTAAATGCTTATTAAAAGAAATATTCGCATAAGCTTCTTTTGACAACACTTCTTGAAGTATTTTATAAGCTATTTCTCTTGGTTTCATTTATCGTATTTTTCTCCTTTACTCTCTGCTATTTCTTATAATAATCAATCTCAAAAGTTGCATAATAGAAACTAATGCTGCAGCTACATAAGTCAAAGCAGCAGCTTGTAAAACCTTCCGAGCGGGTTCAATATCTTCTCTTGTAAAAAGCGCATTTGATTGAAGAAGCGCTATTGCTCTATTGCTTGCATCAAATTCTACAGGCAAAGTAATAACCTGAAAAAGCACTGCTGCACTAAAAAGAAGTATACCTATATTTATCAACTGTAATCCTGGAGCACCCATGAAAAATCCTAAAATTACTAAAGGCCAAGCTAAATTAGCCCCTAAATTAGCTACAGGAACAAGACTGTTTCTTACAGTCAAAGGCACATAACCTTTCGCATGTTGTATCGCATGCCCTGCTTCATGGGCAGCTACTCCTATTGCAGCTATAGATTCACTCCCATAAACAGATTCAGAAAGTCTTAAAACTCTTGCTCTTGGATCATAATGGTCAGTCAAATTGCCCGGTACCCTTTCAATTCTAACATCATAAAGCCCCATACTGTCCAATATCTTTCTCGCTACTTCCTCTGCGGTATATCCATATCTATTTCTGACACGAGCATACTTGCTAAAAGTGCCCTGCACCTTAGCTTGTGCATACATAGCAAATATTAAAGCAGGTATTAAAAGTATTATTGTAGTATCCCAAAACATATTATTCACCCTCCATTTAATATTTTTTTTATGGTCTCTTCAATCTTTGATACCTCTACACGAGTATTAAAACATGGCCCATTAGGTCTCTCATTTATTATACCATACACAGGGATTTGCTTCACATCCTGCATGCCGCTTGTCAAATCTCTTTCACAAGCAATCGCTATTATAACCTTTGGCTTTGTGTCCTTTACTACTTTTCTTGCTAGAGTACCTCCTGTAGCAACTGCCACATTTACGCCATATTTCTCCTTGAAATTTACCAAATCATTGATTTGGCACTTTCCACATCGTCTACAATTATCTATATCATAAGTCACTTTAAATTTACAGCCGCTGTATTGTATGCAATGAGGTGCCAATATCAATATGTCTTGTGGAGCATATCTCTTTATATTTTTATTAAACAAAAAATTCTTTATTTCAATATAAGACTGCTCTACCTTTTCAATTTTTAAATCCAAAACTCTTGCTACAAATACCACGAAGGGATAAAAAAGATCTAAGAAATTTGCTATGAAAGAGCTTAAAAATTTGTTAGATTTTTTACTGACCACCACATAAAATGTTGCTCCAATAACAGCTACAATTAAAGCCATCAAAAAGAGAACAAAAATCATTAACGTAATAAGTAGATATTTGTAAAGTTCAATTCTACCTCTATTTATTACGTATAAAATTCCCAAAACAACTAAAGTAAAAACCAAAAAGGTAACTGCCAATATCCCCAAAAAAATTCTTTTTTTCCCCTTCAAAAGTAATTCTCCTTTTTAAATTATCTAAAGATTGTCCCTTCAGGTATATTGTGACCTATTAAATATTCCCTAATACCCATTTTTTTAGAACCTTCTTGTTGAATTTCTACTATCTTTAGGGCGTCTTTATCGCATTTCACAATTAAGTCGCCTTTTGACTTTAAAACTGTTCCATTTTCTTCATTCCCATTGTATTCAACTATCTCGCCTTTCCAAATTTTTAACATTTTATCTCCATAAAACGTGTAACAACCAGGCCAAGGTTTCATTCCCCTTATCAAATTTCGGATTTCTTCTGCCGTTTTGTTCCAATCTATATGTCCCATTTCTTTAGTAAGTATTGGTGAATAAGAAGCCTCCTCTTCCCGCTGTTTCACGGGAGTCAAACTGCCTTTTTCTAACCCTTTTAACGTTTCTATCAAAACTTCTGCTCCTAATCGAGAAAGCTTATCATGAAGTGTTTCCGCATCATCTTCCTCTAAAATAGGAATAGATTTTTTGATAAGCATATCTCCTGTATCCAATCCCTTGTCCATAAGCATTGTAGTAATACCCGTTTCTTTTTCACCATTTATTATAGCCCAATTAATTGGAGCGGCTCCTCTATATTTTGGCAAAAGAGAGGCGTGGACATTGATACAACCATATTTAGGAAGAGTCAAAATCTCTTCAGGTAAAATCTTTCCATAGGCTACAACAACTATGGCGTCAGGATTTATCACTTCTAATCTGTTTAAAAACTCTGGGTTGTTTTTTATTTTCTCCGGCTGTAAAATTTCTACTCCTTTTTGCAATGCCACTTCTTTGACAGGAGAAAAGCTAAATTTCATTCCTCTTCCTTTCTGTTTATCTGGCTGCGTAACCACTGCAGCTACATCATATCCTTCTTCAAAAAGCTTTTGCAAAGAGGGGACGGCAAATTCAGGCGTCCCCATAAAGACAATTTTCAACAAGTCATACCTCCTTAACCTGTTCTTTTTCTTCTTCATCTAAAAATCTTATAGCCTTATCTATAAACAAAACCCCGTTTAAATGGTCTATTTCATGGCATAAAGCTCTTGCCAGTAAATCCTCTCCTTCAATTTCCCTCTCTTTACCTTCTCTATCCAAATATTTTACCTTTACTTTTTTAGGCCTTTTAACCTCTCCTACTACTCCCGGAATACTTAAACATCCTTCGGCCCCTACTTGTTCTCCTTCTTCATATACAATCTCAGGGTTTATAAGCTCTAAAAGACCTTCTCCCACATCTATGACAACTAACCTTCTCAACACTCCTATTTGATTAGCAGCCAATCCTACTCCATCGTTGAGATACATAGTTTGTGCCATATCCTCTAATATAGTCAAAATATGAGAATTTATCTCTGTAACAGGTTTTGCTTTTTTTCTTAAGACCTCATCTCCAATTTTTCTAACATACCTTATTGCCAAAATAAATACCTCCTTAAATTTACATTATACTCAAAGGGTCAATGTCTACAGCTATCCTTATATCTTTAGAATATTTCATCTTTTGAATTTCTTCTGCTATCTCCGTCAAGATGTCTCTATCTTCACTTTTTAAAATGACCTGCCATCTATATCGGTTGTTTATTTTACTTATAGGAGCTGGAGCAGGTCCTAATATTTTATTATAACTCTTATTTTGAAGTTTGTTAATAAGCTTTTGACAAGTTAAATAAGTGCTTACAGCAGTATTTTTAACCTCTTCCTCCTTTTCTCCTGATACCACTATATTCATTAGATGTGAAAAAGGAGGGTATCTAAAAATTTCTCTGTATTTTATCTCTTCGTTGTAAAACTTCACATAATTTTGCTGTTTTGCAGTAACTATACTATAGTGGTCATCTTCATAGGTCTGTATTACTACTCTTCCAGGCTTTTCACCTCTTCCTGCCCTTCCAGCTACCTGAGTGAGCAGCTGAAAAGTCCTCTCACTGGACCTAAAATCAGGAAGATTTAAAGTTATATCTGCAAGTATTACTCCCACCAACGTAACATTTGGAATGTCAAAGCCTTTAGATATCATTTGCGTACCGATTAGAATGTCTGCCTTACCATTTCTAAAGTCATAAAAAATTTTCTCATGAGACCCTTTTTTTCTTGTGGTATCTACATCCATCCTCAAAACTCTTGCATTAGGAAAAAACTTTTTTATGTCGTTTTCTACCCTTTCGGTCCCTATGCCTAAATACCTAATCCTTTTACTTCCACATTTAGGACATGTATCTTTCATAGTCTCCTCATAACCACAATAATGGCAAACCAATTTTTTATCTTCAAAATGATAAGTTAAAGAAATATCACAATTAGGACATTTAGGCACATAACCGCAATCTCTGCAGGAAACAAATGAAGAGTATCCTCTTCTGTTTAAAAAAAGAATAGTTTGCTCTTTCCTTTTAAGATTTTCTTTTATATAGGAAAATAATTTGCGACTAAATATTGAAGTATTTCCGCTTGCCAATTCCTCACTCATATTGACAACTTCTATCTGCGGCATAGAAACATTAATCCTTTTTGTAAGTCTTATAAGTTTATATTCTCCTTTATTAGCTTTATAATAGGTCTCTAAAGAAGGAGTAGCACTGGCCATAACCAGAACTGCTTTTTCTATTTCACACCGCTTTTCTGCCACTTCTTTAGCATTATATTTAGGTCTTAAGTCTGATTGTTTGTAGGTGGTCTCATGTTCCTCGTCAATTATAATGAGGCCAAGATTATTAAAAGGAGCAAAAACTGCATTTCTCACACCAACTACTACGTCCACTAAACCATTTTTTACTTTTCTCCATTCATCAAAACGTTCTCCCGGTGAAAGGCCACTGTGAATTACAGCCACTCTATTGCCAAATCGACTCACAAACCTTTCAATAGTCTGAGGCGTCAATGAGATTTCTGGTACTAAAACTATAGCGCTTTTGCCTATTTTTATAGCTTCATCTATCAATTGAAGATAAACTTCAGTTTTGCCACTTCCTGTTACACCAAAAAGCAAATATTTATCAAAAGTGCCTGTCAAGATAGACCTTTTAACCTCTTCTACAGCTCTTTGTTGTTCTTCTGTCAATAATAGAGGCTTAGTTTTTTCAATATCTTTTACACTAAATCTCAATACTTCTTCCTCGTAAATTTCTATATACCCTTTATTTTGTAAACTTTTTATAACTCCATAGTCTATATTGAGCACCTTGACAAGCTCAGAAAGCCTAATAGGACTTCTATTTTTTAAATATTGTAATATTTCGTATTGCTTTGGCGCCTTTTTGGAAAGCTGTGAAGGTATCTCATCAATATTTATTTTCACAACCTTTACTTTCTTTTCCCCTTGCTTTATCCCTACAGGCATTATAGTCTGGAGAGCTTCAGAAAAATAACATTTATAATAATCCTTCATCCACTTAGCCAGTTCAATCATTTTTTCATCAAATATGCTATAGCTGTCTAAAATCCTATGGATATCCTTTATTTTATCCACTGAATAAGACGCCTTGTCAGTAATACTTATTACATATCCCTCTATAAACCTATTATTAAAGGGGACAGATACCCTCATCCCAATTTTTACATTCATTCCTTCAGGAATACGATAAGTATATACCCTGTCAGTATTAGAAGATTTAATGTCTACAACGACCTCGGCAAACATGGCAACCTCCGCCTGTTAAATATTTACCAAATAAAAAAAGCCGAAAGGCCTTACAACAATTTAGCTATTTCATCTAATATCACATGAGAAGCTTCTATCTTTGTCATCAAAGGATACTCCTTTACGTTTAAATCTCTATCTATGATTTTTATTATATTCGTGTCTACTTCAAAACCTGCTCCCTTTTGAGTTACATCATTTGCAACTATTAAATCCATATTTTTCTCCTTTAACTTTCTTTGTGCATATTCTACTAAATTAGTAGTTTCAGCAGCAAAACCTATCGAAATCTTGTTTCCTTTTTTCTGTCCTACTTCATACATTATGTCTGGATTTTTAACTAATTCAATAGTTAATTTCTCTTCATCTTTTTTTATCTTTTCTTTTTTCATCTCTTTAGGTCTGTAGTCAGAAACAGCTGCAGCCCCTATGACAATGTCTACTTCATTAAGGTGCATCATGACAGCATTGTACATATCTACCGCTGTTTCTACAGGAATAAAAGTCACATCTTTAGGTACCTCTATATAAGTAGGCCCAGAAATTAAAATCACTTGTGCCCCTCTTTCCACTAAAGCTTTTGCAATCTCATAGCCCATTTTACCCGAAGAGCGATTTGTAATGTATCTTACAGGATCAAGAGGCTCTCGAGTAGGCCCTGCTGTTACTAACACCTTTTTCCCTTCAAAATCTCTTTTTTTCTCATTGTCCAATAACTCTAAAATAGCTTTTTCAATCTCCTCTACATCAGCCAATCTTCCTGCGCCATAAGTTCCACAAGCAAGCCTTCCGGCAGCTGGCTCCACAAATAAAAAACCATATTCTTTTAAAATTTTAATATTCTTTTGAGTCACAGGATTGGTATACATGTTTGTATTCATGGCGGGAGCAATTAGTACAGGACTCTTTGTAGCAAGAATAGTAGTAGTTAACATATCGTCTGCAATCCCATGAGCAATTTTAGCAATAATATTTGCGGTTGCAGGAACTATTGCAAATACATCAGCTTTTTTTGCTAAAGAAATATGCTCAATTTCCCAATATTTCCTATCCTCAAACATATCAACAACTACTTTATTGTTAGTTAAAGCCTCAAAAGTGAGAGGATTTATAAAATTTGTAGCTTCCTTTGTCATTATGACATCCACATTTATGTCTTTTTTTACGAGTCGAGATGTAAGGTCTGCAGCTTTATAAGCTGCTATACCTCCTGTAACCCCTAATACTACATTTTTTTTGCTTGTATTCATTTCAACACCCTCTATTTTATTCCATATTTTTTCGGTCTTTGATAAGTAATAAGTCCATTGTTTACTTCTTCTGTAGCAATTGTTACAGGTTTATCAGAATCTATGTCTACTAATTTAGTGTCACCAGCAATAAGCTGTCTTGCTCTTTTTGCAACTAAAGAACACAAAGTATATTTGCTATCTACTTTTTCCATTAAATCTACAATTGATGGATATAAAATCATACCAACCCCTCCTTGATTTCTAAGTACAAATCCTTATTTCTATCAACTCTGCATTTCTCTGCAATAATTATAGCTTTAATTTTTTCAACCGCTTCTTCTACACTATCATTTATAACTACATAATTGTACCTGGAAACATAGTTTAATTCCTCATAAGCACTTTTAAATCTTTTTATTATCTCCTCTTCTGTCTCTGTCCCCCGTTTTTTAATCCTATTTTTTAATTCTTCCATTGAAGGAGGCAATATGAAAATAAACACTCCTTCTGGAAACTTCTCTTTTATTTTTAAAGCTCCTTGAATATCTATCTCTAAAACTACATCATTTCCTTCTTCTAAATTTTTTAACACGAAATCCTTCGGTGTTCCATAGTAGTGGTCGTATACCTTTGCCCATTCTAAAAAAGAATCATTTTCTATCATTTTCTCAAATTCCTCTTCCGATTTAAAAAAATAGTTTTTCCCTTCTATTTCCCCGCTTCTTGGCTGACGGGTGGTGGCAGATATACTCAATTTTAAATTTTTCTCTTTTTTCATCAAGGCTTTGCATATGGTTCCTTTTCCTGCCCCTGAAGGCCCAGAAAGCACAATAAGTAACCCTTTTTTCTTTTTCGACAACACAAATTCCCCCTACTCTTCCTCTTCTTCTTCGTCTTCTTCTAAAGTGTCCTCTAATATCTCTTTATTTGAATTGAGACGATTAGCTACGGTCTCTGGTTGAACAGCAGAAAGTATTATGTGGTCACTATCAGTTATTATAACTGCTCTTGTTCTTCTACCATATGTAGCATCAATAAGCATACCTCTATTTTTTGCCTCTTGAATTATTCTTTTTATAGGTGCTGATTCTGGACTGACTATTGCCACCAATCTATTCGCCGAAATTATATTGCCAAAACCAATATTTATTAATTTAATCGACATACTTTTTCCTCCCTACTCAATATTTTGAACTTGTTCTCTAATTTTTTCAATCTCATTTTTCAAGTCAATGACTTTGTTAGAAATTCTATAGTCTATTGACTTTGAAGCAATCGTATTCGCTTCACGATTCATCTCCTGAACTATAAAATCTAATTTTTTGCCTATAGAACCTTCTTCTTTTAAAGAATCTTTAAATTGAATAATATGGCTTTTAAGCCTTGTTATTTCTTCAGCAATACATGACTTGTCAGCAATAATTGCTATTTCCATTGCCATCCTATTAGGGTCTATATCTACCCCCAATTCTCTTATACGCTGTTCCAATCTTTTTCTATAATCTTCTACCATTACAAAACTCAAATCTTCAATCTCTTTTACTATATCTGAAATTTTGCCCATTCTATTAACTATATCATCGTATAATTTTATACCTTCTTTGTTTCTCATGTCAATGAGGTTATTAATAGCTTCTCCCAATGGCAGTTTTAATAACTCCCATATTTCTTCTAAATCCAAATCCTCATTCTTTACCCTGATAACTTCCGGCAGATACACTAAATCACTTACCTTTATAAATCCTTCTAATTCAAATTTAGACTTTACATCAGTAAAAACTCTAAGATATTCTGACAAAAGATTCTCATCAATTTCTATAACATTAATACTTCTTTCATACACTTCAAAACCAATATTTAATTCTATTCTCCCTCTCGCAATCTGCTTTGAAACAAATTCTCTCACTTTTTCTTCAAGTCCACTTAAAAGTTTATTCATCCTGCAATTTATGTCTAAAAATCTGTGGTTTAAAGATTTAATTTCCACAGTTATATAATAGCCTTTTTCCTTAATCTCACCTCTTCCATAACCGGTCATGCTTTTTATCATCATATCACCTTTTTCTTATTATAGTCAAATTCTCTCTGTATTAAACTAAAGCTCTATCTCGCCTCTAAAGACTTCTTCCACACTTCCAGATAAATAAATACTATTGTCATCCAGCCATTCTACTAAAAGTTTACCACCTTTAAAATGGACATTGACATTTCGCTCCGTCTTACCTAAAACTGCTGAAGCTACTGCAGAGGCACAGGCACCACTTCCACAGGCAAGAGTAAGCCCCACACCTCTTTCCCAAGTCCTTACAGAAATATTTTCTTTATCTTCTACTTTTACAAAATCCACATTTGTACCTTGAGGAAAAATGGAAGATTTTTCAATTTTAGGACCTAATTCTTTAATCATATTTTCATCTAAGGATTTTACAAAAACAATAGTATGAGGCACTCCTACTCTTATAGAAGTTAATTTATAAACTTTCCCATCTATTTTTACCGGCTCATTTATAAATTTTTGCTTATCAGTTTTTACAGGTATTTTATTAGCCTCAAAAATAGGACTACCCATGTAAACTTTTACACTTTCTACTTTCCCATTTTCTACAAAAACTTCTGGCATAATCACTCCCGCTAAGGTTTCCACTGCCATTTTCTCTTTTTTTACTATCCCTCTTTCATAAACATATTTTGCAAAACACCTAGAACCATTACCGCACATTTCTGCTTCGCTACCATCTGCATTAAAAATCCTCATCCTAATATCCGCAATTCCTGAAGGCTCAACGACTAAAAGACCATCCGCCCCTATACCAAAATGCCTATCACAAAGTTTAATAGCTAATTCACTATAATCTACATTTTCTCGAGCCTCAATTACTATAAAGTCATTTCCCAATCCATGCATTTTAGTAAATTTCACCTATATCACTCCATTTTCTAATCTTCAAGGATATTATAACACAAAAAAGGCTAATTTGGTTAGATATTTTAAGAAAATGTGAGGAAAACAATCATAAAACGATCATAAGGCCAATAGCAGCCAAAACTCCCATAATTCCGCCAAAATAAAAAGGTGCAGTTACTCCCAATGTATCCCAAAGTATTCCCGCTATAAAAGAAGCCGGTAAAAGGCCAATGCCTGTAAAAGTAGCATGAAGCCCTATAACTGTACCTTTTAAATGAGGTGGAGAAATCTCCGCAACTAAAGCTTTTTCAACACCCTCAGTCAAAGCGATGTACAAACCATAAACAGAAAATAATATCCACATAGCACTTTTAAAGCCAAAAACAGCAAATCCCAAATACACTATTCCGTAAAGGAAATAGCCGATGATGAGAAGTTTCTTTCTTCCTATTTTATCCGACAATCTTCCCATAGGATACGAAAAAATCATATAAACTATGTTGTACACCAAATACAAAAGTATAACATCCGAATCGCTAAATCCCACATTTTTCGCCCTTAAAAGCAAAAATTGATTAGAGGAATTACCCAAGGCAAAAATTAAAATAACTATTAAAAACATTTGAAGGCGTCTATCAAGACTTCTCCAAGAAAATGAAAGCTTTTTTGAAAGTTGATTTGTTACTTTGCTTTCCTTAGCAAAAAACAGCACAAAAACTCCTAAAAAAGCTGGTATTAAAGAATACATAAAAACCGCCTTATAATTCCCTTTGTAAGAAGTCAAAAAATAATAGGCTAAAGCAATTCCAATCGTTGCCCCTAAGGTATCCAATGCTCTATGAAGTCCATATGCTCTTCCGATCTTATCTTTATCTACAGCTTCAGCAATTAAAGCATCTCTCGGGGCTGTTCGTATTCCTTTTCCAAATCTGTCACTAGTTCTACCTAAAAACACCCATCCCCATGAAGTAGCAAAATACAAAAACATTTTTCCTATAGTGGAAAAAGAATATCCAGCTATAGCTAAAGGTTTTCTTTTACCTACTTTATCAGATATGTACCCTGAAAAAACTTTAAGTATGCTAGCTAAACTTTCTGCAAAACCTTCAATGATACCCACTATTGCCGGGCTTGCCCCCAGTTGAGAGGTGAGAAAAAGTGGAATCAAAGGATATACCATTTCAGTAGATATATCTGTAAGAAGACTTGTCAACCCCAAAATAATTACATTTAACAATTAAAATGCCTCCCTTCACTCTTTATTATTTTCATAAACCAATGAAGCAAAATATTCAAAGTCTCGACTGGCTTTTTCTAATAAATCCTTAACCTCTTTTTTCATTTCACACTCAAACACATCTCTTTGGGCTACTTTTTCAAACCACTTATATAACTTATTCAACTCATCTTCATTTTCCTCTAATTCTGCAAAAGTAAAATTTTTTCTTGCTATCTCTTTTTCAATCTCTTTAAAAAACTCTTCACATTGTTCCTTTATTTCACTATATTCTTCCCTCCTTTGATGATTAAATTGTTCTATCACATCCTTCTCTATTTCTTCATCAAGGGCCACTACTTCAAAGGCTTTAAAATCTCCTCCAAAGCCTTTAATTTCATCCTTTAGCTTCTCTATTTCTTTTAAAAACCTTTCCATGTAAGGCACAATACATACAGACTGTTGTAAATACAAAGCGCCAATTTTTTTTATTCTTCTCCATATAGTAACCCTAGCTGTTGACGAATCACTTGGGACCTTATACACAAAAAGTAACCACTTCAACTTTCCACCTCCTCTATCTTTCTTTCTCTTGCTTTTCAATTTTCTACTTATGGCAATTAAACTTTAATTCCTATTTTTACATCTTGTTTTATTGTAACAAATGTTACAACTAAAATCAATACAATCAATTTTTCACTATTAAACCCTTCGATTTCATGGTATACTTTTTATATACAATAAAATCTGGAGGTTATACTATGGCTTTGGACGGCATAACTTTACATGCAATAATAAAAGAACTAAAAGAAGAAATTATTGGTGGAAGAATTGATAAAATATATCAACCTGAAAAAGAAGAATTAATCTTTATAATACGAAATAAAGGTAAAAACTATAAACTGCTATTGTCTGCTAATGCAAATTATCCAAGAATATATCTTGCAGAAGAAAATAAAGAAAATCCTGCTGAGCCTCCAATGTTTTGCATGCTATTGAGAAAATTTCTTCAAAGCGGCAGGATAATAGATATAAAACAAGTAGAATTTGACAGAATAGTAAAAATCGACATAGAAACAAAAGACGAATTAGAAAATCAAACAATTAAAACTCTAATTATTGAAATAATGGGAAGACACAGCAATATCATATTAATTGACAAAGCTACTCAAACGATAATAGATAGCATAAAAAGAGTATATTCCGATATGAGTAAAGTAAGAGAAGTACTACCTGGGAGGCAATATGTCTACCCACCACTGCAGGAAAAGTTAAATATAAATAATCTCTCGCTACCTTCTTTTAAAGAAGCTGTTAATAACTACAAGTCAAAAAAAATTGAAAAAACCTTAGTAGATATTTTACAAGGATTTAGCCCCACTTTGGCAAGAGAAGTTACTTTTAGATGTAATATATCTGACAGATTTGTAGAATCAATAGAAGATGAGCAAATTGAAAATCTATATCAAAACATAAAAAAAATATATGAAGATGTTTTAAGCTTAAATTTAAAACCTTGCATTGCCTTTCAGGAAAATGAAGTAATTGACTTTTCTTGTATTGATTTATCTCAATATATTACAAAAACTTTTTTCCCTACAGTGAACAAAGCTGCTTGTAAATTTTTCAGTGAAAAAGCAAATATAGTAAATTTGCAAGTAAGGTCCTCGGATTTAAGAAAAATCATCAACAACAATTTAGAAAAACTTTATAACAAATTAGATAAACTTCAACAAGAATTAAACGAAGCAAAAAATGCTGACACTTTTAGACTTTACGGCGAACTTATAACAGCAAATATGCATTTGTTAAAAAAAGGAATGGAAAGCTTCAAAACCATAAACTATTACACTGGTGAAGAAATTGAAATACCCATTGACAAAAAATATTCCCCTTCAGAAAATGCACAAAGATACTTTAAAAAATACAGCAAGTTAAAAAATGCCAATAAAATAATAGAAAAACAAATATCCGATACTCTTGAGGAAATAACTTATTTAGAAGGTCAACTAGTGAACTTGGAAAATTGTACATTACCATCAGAAATAGAGGAAATAAAAAATGAACTGTCTGAACAAGGGTATATACATAAGCAGCAAAAGAAAAAAATATCACGGCAAACTCTTTCTCAACCGTTACATGTAGTATCTTCAGACGGTTTCGACATATATATAGGGAAAAACAACACTCAAAACGATTATCTAACGTTAAAATTCGCAAATCCTAACGATATATGGCTTCACACAAAAGACATGCCAGGGTCTCACGTCATAATCAAGACAAATAACAAACCTGTGCCTGAAACAACTCTTATTGAAGCTGCAAAATTAGCCGCCAAATATAGCAAAGCGAAACATTCTTCAAATGTACCTGTTGATTATACCTTAAAAAAATACGTAAAAAAACCTTCTGGCGCAAAACCAGGTTTTGTAATATATACAAGCCAAAAGACCCTTTATGTAGACCCAGAGTAAGATGCTTTTTAGGCATCTTACTTCTTATTTTAAAGGCACACTAAATATAGGAATATATTTTCTTCTATTTTCTTGTATAACACTCTCATACAAAAAAACTGTATCTACTAAAATTGCTCCTTTTTCTTGTTTTTCAAAAAGACTATTTACTTCTTCTATGTCAATGCTTAAACGTATGTCTCTGGCAATGGTAATGTGGGAAGTAAACTTTCTTTTATCTTTTTCAAAGCCAATTTTATATAATTCCTCATCTATATTGTCATGCAGTTTATTAAGAAAGGAATTTTCTTCTGTACCTACCCACAATACTCGCATATCGCCATTTCCCTTAAAAAATCCTACTTTGTCAAATTTTATATAAAAGGGACTAATATCTTTTACTGCTACTTCAAGAGAGTCTTTTATTTTCATTACACTTTCTGTTTCTATTTCCCCTAGAAATTTTAAAGTAATATGGAAATTATCTTTATGAGTCCATCTTCCTTTTATCGTATAATTTTTTAACTCTTCCTGAAAACTTGATAATTTCCCTATTGATTTTTCATCTAAATCAATTCCAATAAACGTTCTCATAGCACTCCTCCTTTTTTCTATTTCCATGGAAATAATTGTATTAAAACTTTCATTGTCCTCCTCAAAATTATAGCAAATAGAAGCAAAAAAAATCCATCTCAAATAGACTATTGCTATATTTTTCTTGCCTCTGTTTCTGTTAGCTTTATGATTTTTTAAATAACTTACATCATGACTTTTTTAACCTATTGACAAATGTTTATGTTGATGTTATTATCTAATTAAATTGCTAAAGTGAATAATAAAATAAAAACTCTTATCGAGAGCAGGTGGAGGGACTGGCCCGATGAAACCCGGCAACCGGTGGCCGAAAGTTTTAAACATGCGGCTGCACGGTGCTAATTCCTGCAGAACGTTGAGTTCTGGCAGATAAGAGGATTTAAAAACCTCTTCGTACTGTCAGAAGAGGATTTTTTATTTTTATTTTGGGAAAGGAGGTTTTTCTATGATCTATATTAGAAATCTTACAAAAGTTTATCATTCAGCTTCAGGAAATGTTAGGGCTTTGGAAGACGTCAACCTCAACATAGAAAAAGGCGATATTTTTGGAATTATAGGTCTGAGCGGTGCTGGAAAGAGTACTCTCCTGCGCTGCATAAATATGCTCGAAAAGCCAACTTTCGGTTCAATTGAGATAGATGGTGTTGAAATGACTCGGCTTTCTCCCTCTGAATTAAAAGAAATGCGAAAAAAAATAGGCATGATATTCCAGCATTTTAATCTGTTATCATCCAGAACTGTCAGAGGCAATGTGGCTTTTCCTTTGGAGATTGCCGGGCTGGACAAAAGGACAATCGATAAAAAAGTAGAAAATCTTTTAGAGCTCGTGGGGCTTTCCGACAAGGCCGACAACTATCCTTCTCAGCTTTCAGGCGGTCAAAAACAGCGGGTAGGTATAGCACGAGCCCTGGCTAATGATCCGAAAGTTCTTCTTTGTGACGAACCTACTTCAGCGCTGGATCCAGAAACAACTCTTTCTATTTTAAATCTTTTAAAAGATATAAATAGGGAGCTGGGAATCACCATAGTTCTCATAACTCATGAAATGAATGTCATTAAACAAATTTGCAATAAAGTAGCAGTTATTGAAAAAAGTCGTGTGGTAGAACAGGGACCTCTTATTGAAGTATTTAAAAAACCTCAAACAGAAACCGCACGAAATTTTTTGAAATCTGTAACTTTATCAGAAATGCCTAAGGAATTAAAAGATAGGATTGAAAACTTGTCCCACGAACACTTGGAAGGCAAAATTATTAAAATTGCCTTTTTCGGCGAAATTACAACAGAACCTGTCATATCAAACATTATAAGAAAATTTGATGTTGACACCAATATTCTCTATGGAAACATTGACCACATCCAGGGTATGCCCTACGGTACTCTTATAGTTGAGCTAAGAGGCAAAAACGGTGAAACAGACGCTGCTTTAAAATATCTAAAAGATTTGGGACTCGACGTGGAGGTGATTGAAAATGTCTGAAACTATAAACTTGTTGCTGGTTGCCACATGGCAAACTATTTACATGGTGGCGGTGTCAACGTTCATAGCAACGATTTTCGGGGTACCCCTCGGAATCCTGCTGATGGTAACCGACAGGAATCAGATACTGCAAAACGAACTTTTAAACAAAATACTAGGCACTATTGTAAATATTTTTCGCTCTGTGCCTTTTGTAATACTTTTAATCGTGCTTATACCTTTTACACGATTGCTTGTAGGGAAAGCTATAGGGACCACCGCAGCGATTGTTCCCCTTTCGGTAGCGGCTATTCCCTTTATGGGAAGGCTTACCGAAACAGCATTAAGAGAGGTAGACCGCGGTATCATTGAAGCAGCCCAGTCTATGGGAGCTTCACCCCTTCAAATCATAACCAAGGTGCTAGTCCCCGAGGCTTTACCTTCAATAGCCGCAGGGATTACCATAACTACTATAAATTTAGTGGGATATTCTGCCATGGCAGGTGTTATAGGAGGTGGTGGGCTAGGAGATTTAGCAGTAAGATATGGATATCAGCGATTTATGCTCGACATTATGCTTTATACCGTAGCAATTTTGGTAGCTATGGTACAGCTAATTCAACTCATAGGAGATGTACTAGTAAAACAGCTGTCAAAAAATCGGTAAATTTTACTTTTTTAATAAAGGAGGAGATTGATGTGAAAAAGTTCTTAACTACACTTTTATTACTGAGCCTTCTAACAATTTTTATTGCGGGATGCGGAACAAAACAAGGACCCACTTCCGACAAACAAACCCAAAACCAGGGCGTATCAAAAACAACCATCAAAGTAGGAGCTACTCCAGTGCCCCACGCCCAAATTTTAAACGTCGTAAAACCCCTCCTCGAAAAAGAGGGAATTACTCTAGAGATTGTAGAGTTCACAGATTACGTGCAACCCAACCTAAAGCTAGCTGAAAAAGAATTAGATGCTAACTATTTCCAGCACATCCCTTATCTTGAAGATTTCTCAAAGGAGCATAATCTTGATTTAACATATATTGCTAAAGTTCATATCGAACCCATGGGTATATACTCCCAAAAAATCAAAAACCTCAGTGAGTTAAAAGAAGGCGCTACCATTGCCATACCCAACGACGCTACCAATGGCGGAAGAGCTTTGCTACTGCTGCAATCAGCTGGAGTAATAAAATTAAAACCAGATGCAGGTATTAAAGCAACAGTAAATGACATTGTCGAAAATCCTAAAAAAATTAAGATTTCCGAGCTGGAAGCCGCTACTCTGCCAAGGGTACTGTCAGATGTAGACGCAGCGGTAATAAACACCAACTACGCCTTGGAAGCTGGACTTATACCCACTAAGGATGCTCTCTTTATCGAATCAGCAAATTCCCCTTATGTCAATGTACTGGTGGTCCGCAAAGGCGATGAATCTAGGCCTGAACTTAAGAAGTTAGCCGAAGCCTTAAATTCTCCAGAAGTTAAAAAATTCATTGAGGAAACATATAAAGGTGCTGTCGTACCCGCCTTTTAAGCAGGAGGTGATTTTATTGTCAGGATCTGATAAAACTATCGGTGTCATCGCTGGTACACCAGTAGATACTCAGATGGGAGTCGATTTTATAAGAAAAAAGGGGCTTGAAGCGGTGGGAATCCCTGCCGCTTCAAGCCCCGATGAACAAAACATGCTCCAGTTCTTAAAACCTGATGCTCTCACCCAGAAGGTAATCTCTATCATAGGCGATTTCCAGAAGCAAAACATAAGAAAGGTAATGATTTACTGCAATTCTCTTTCAGCTGCAATAGACCTTGAACTTGTAAAACAAAAGTACCCTGATACCAATATTGTAACACCACTTCAAGTATACCATAGCCTGGCGTCAAGATATAAGCGGTTGGTAATCTTGGCTGCCAATGGCCAGTCCTTGAAGACTATAGAAAAAATCTTTTACGAAAATAATCCTACGATTCAAATCATCGGGGTCACTACGCTTCCAGTAATAAGGGCAATTGAAAATCTCGAAATTCCAGAAATCATCATTGATAAATTTAATCTTGCCGATTTAGTCCCTAAAAACTTCAATGCAGAGGGGCTGGTGCTAGGCTGCACCCACCTACCTTATTTGAAAGAAAAACTTGAACAAAAATTAAACGTACCTATCATTGACCCAGCAGAAAAAATGCTGGCTGAACTCTTTTTGTGAGATTAAAAACACTTGAGCATCAATTTCCGGAGATAAAAACAGAAAAGAGGTAGCCCATTTTAAAAACAGACTACCTCTTTTAAATATGTATAAAATTTTACCGGCAGCGACCTACTCTCCCGCGAAAGCAGTACCATCGGCGCTGGAGGGCTTAACTTCCGTGTTCGGAATGGGAACGGGTGTTTCCCCTCCGCTATCGCCACCGGAAATCTAGACCCTCAAAACTGCACAAAGCCTTCTCGGTCAAGTCCTCGACTGATTAGTACCGGTCAGCTAAGAGTGTTTCCACTCTTACACCCCCGGCCTATCTACCTCGTGGTCTTCGAGGTGTCTTACCCCTCTCGGATGGGAAACCTAATCTTGAGGCGGGCTTCACGCTTAGATGCTTTCAGCGTTTATCCCTTCCGAACTTGGCTACCCAGCTGTGCACCTGGCGGTGCAACTGGTACACCATCGGTTCGTCCACCCCGGTCCTCTCGTACTAGGGGCAGTGCCTCTCAAGTTTCCTACGCCCGCGACGGATAGGGACCGAACTGTCTCACGACGTTCTGAACCCAGCTCGCGTACCGCTTTAATGGGCGAACAGCCCAACCCTTGGGACCTACTTCAGCCCCAGGATGCGATGAGCCGACATCGAGGTGCCAAACCTCCCCGTCGATGTGGACTCTTGGGGGAGATCAGCCTGTTATCCCCGGGGTAGCTTTTATCCGTTGAGCGACGGCGTTCCCACTCACTGCCGC